>NZ_JBVISL010000001.1:0-1111557 GCF_055575555.1 Streptomyces sp. NPDC034085
GCGTTGATTTTTGGCACGCTGTTGAGTTCTCAAGGAACGGACGCTTCCTTTGTACTCACCCTCTCGGGCTTTCCTCCGGGCTTTCGTTCTGTGTTCTTGCGTTTCCGACTCTATCAGACTCTTTCGCCGTGTCGTTTCCGACTCGGTTTGGAATTCCGACGGCCTTCGGAGGGGCCTTGCCTTTCGGCGTTGTCACTACGTTAACGCTTTTCCCTTGCGGCTCATAATCGAGCCCGTCGGCGGGAAATCCGGGCATGCCGAATAGGACCCCGCCAGGGGTAAGTCGTAGGTAGTGGTTTGGCCGCTCTGGGGGTCTGCGGAAGGCAGCGCCCCGTTCAAGCGGCTCGGGCTACGTTAGGCGTCGGCCAGGGCCGAGTCAAGTCGAGCGGCGGCGCGGCGCGTGGGCGCGGTACGGGCTCACCGTCGGGTCTCCGTTGATCCAGTAGCGGTAGGGGTGGGCGGCTCCGGCTCCGCTCACTCCTGTGCGGGGGCCGTTGCCGACCAGGTCGGGCGGCGTGGAGGTGCCGGTCAGGAGGGACAGCGGCGCGTCGGGGCCGTCGCAGAGGTCCGCGCCGTCGAGGGAGCGGTCCACGTCCAGGGCCGTGGCCAGACGGGCCGGCCCCTTGGCGAGTTCATGCGGGTTTCTGGCTGAAAGCCGACGTTTCGCGGCCAGGTCAGCGCCCACCGTCACCTCCCCCGCCCGCAGCAGCACCCCGCTCGCGTGGCCCGGTGGTCCGCACACCAGGTTGAGGCTGAACCACATGCCGTAGATGAAGTAGACGTACGCGTGGCCGGGCGGGCCGAACATCGAGGCGTTGCGGGCGGTGCGGCCCCGGAAGGCGTGGGAGCCCGGGTCGGCTTCGCCCTCGTACGCCTCCACCTCCGTGATGCGCAGTTCCATGGGGCCGTCCGGGGTCCGGCGTACCAGGATCCGGCCCAGCAGATCGGGGGCCACCGTGAGGACCGGGCGGTCGAAGAAGGACCGGGGCAGGGGCGTACGGTCGGGTCGCGCGCTCATCCGGTCGAGCGTACTGGAAGGCGCGTCCCTGCAACCGGGGCCTAAGGTTCCGCGTTGGTAAGGGGTAGACGCGACGCAGTCAGCAGGGCTGGCCTGGTCGCCAGGTCCTTAGATCCGTATAGGGGAGATTGAGCATGGGGTTCAGGAAGCTGTTCGCGAGCCTGGGTGCCGGCGGGGCGTCGGTGGACACGATCATCACGGAGCCGAACGTCGTGCCGGGCGGGATCGTCCAGGGCGAGGTGCGGATCCAGGGCGGGTCCGTGGAGCAGCAGATCGAGGGCCTGTCCGTCGGGCTCCAGGCGCGGGTGGAGGTGGAGGGCGGCGACAGCGAGTACAAGCAGGACATCGTCTTCACCAAGCAGCGCCTCGGCGGTGCCTTCAAGGTGCAGGCCGGTGCGCTGCACGTGGTGCCGTTCGGGCTGGAGATCCCCGCGGAGACGCCGATCACCCACTTCGGGGGCCAGCACCTGCACGGGATGAACATCGGGGTCAGCACCGAGCTGGAGATCGCGCGCGCGGTGGACGCGGGCGACCTGGACCCGATCAACGTGCACCCGGTGCCGGCGCAGCAGGCGATCCTGGACGCGTTCCGGCAGCTGGGCTTCACCTTCCGCAGCGCGGACATGGAGCGCGGGCACATCCGCGGGACGCGCCAGACGCTGCCGTTCTACCAGGAGATCGAGTTCCTGCCGCCGTCGCAGTACCGGGGGCTGAACCAGGTCGAGCTGACCTTCGTCTCGGACGGGCGCGAAATGGACGTCGTCCTGGAGATGGACAAGAAGCCGGGGCTGTTCAGCGAGGGCAGCGACACCTACCGCTGCTTCCAGGTCGGCCTGCAGTCGTACGAGGGGACCGACTGGGCGGCGTACCTGAACCAGTGGATCGCCTCGGTCGGTTCACAGCGCAACTGGTTCTAGGCTCGGGCCCGTACCCCTCATCCGATCCAGGAGGACAGCAGTGGCCGAGCAGAACAGGGCGCCCCTTCCGCACGCCTTCCACCCCGAGGTGGAGGCCTTCACCGTGACCAGTGCGGACGTCGCGCCGGGTGCGGATCTGGCGGAGGCGCAGGTGCTGACGGGGGGCAACGTCTCCCCGGAGCTGCGGTGGGAGGGCTTTCCCGAGGGCACGAAGAGTTTCGCGGTGACCTGCTTCGACCCGGACGCGCCGACGGGCAGCGGGTTCTGGCACTGGGTGCTCTTCGACATCCCGGCCTCGGTGACCTCGCTGCCGGCCGGCGCGGGCAGCGGGGACTTCGAGGGGCTGCCGGAGGGGGCCGTGCACGCGCGGAACGACTACGGCACCCGGGACTTCGGCGGTGCGGCCCCGCCGCGCGGGGAGCGGCACCGGTACGTGTTCACCGTGTACGCGGTGGACCGGGAGCAGCTCGGGACGGACGAGGACTCCTCGCCGGCGTCGGTCGGTTTCCACCTCCGGTTCCACGCCATCGGCCGTGCGCAGCTGATCGGCGAGTACGAGTCGCCGGCCGGCTGATCGTTCTTGATCTGTTTGCCCGGTCCTGGTCTAAAGGAGGCCAGGACCGGGCATTTTTATTGCGTTGTCCCGCGTGGCGCGCGCGGCCAGAGTGGTTGCGGGCCTTGCCGCCAGGGTGGTCGCGGGCCTGCACACGGAGGTGGGCGAGATGCGGGACACGCTGGTACTGAACGCGAGCTTCGAGCCGCTGTCGACGGTGACGCTGAACCGGGCCGTGGTGCTGGTGCTCCAGGACAAGGCCGTGGTCGAACAGTCTCATCCGGAGCTGCGTGTGCGGGCGGCGACCATGGAGCTGCCGATGCCGCGGGTGATCCGGTTGTGCCGGTACGTGCGGGTGCCCTTCCGAAGACATGCTCCCTGGTCGCGGAGGGGGGTGCTGGTACGGGACCAGCACCGGTGCGCGTACTGCGGCAAGCGCGCGACGACCGTGGACCACGTGCTGCCCCGGGCCCAGGGGGGCGGTGACACCTGGCTGAACACGGTGGCCTCCTGTGCGGAGGACAACCACCGCAAGGCGGCGCGGACGCCGGAGGAGGCGGGGATGCCGCTGCTGCGCAAGCCCTTCGTGCCGTCTCCGGCGGACGCGATGCTGCTCGCCCTGGGGGTGCGGGGGCAGGACGCGCTGCCCGACTGGCTGGCGCGTTCCGCCTGAGTTCGCGTCTTCCCCGTCCGTCGTGGTGTGCCGCGCGCTGGGCGACGTATCTCCTCTACGTCGCTCAGCGGAGCAGCAGCTGGACGATGGCCAGGATCCCGACCGTGACGATGACTCCGCGCAGGGCGGTCGGGGGGAGCCGGCGGCCGACCTTGGCGCCGATCTGGCCGCCGATGGTGGAGCCGACGGCGATGACGAGCACGGCCGTCCAGTCGAAGTCGGCGACGAAGAGGAAGAAGACGGCGGCGATGCCGTTGACGAGGGCGGCGACCACGTTCTTGACGGCGTTGATCCGTTGCAGGTCGTCGTGGAGCAGCAGGCCCATCAGGCCGACGTAGAGCACGCCCTGCGCGGCGCCGAAGTAGCCCCCGTACGCGCTGGAGAACAGCATGCCGGCCAGCAGCGCCGGTCCGCCGTCCGCGTGGCCGGGACCGCCGCCGGCGGCTTCCTGGCGGCGGCGCAGGGCGGCGGCGAGGCGGGGCTGGAGGACGACGAGCACGAGGGCCAGGCCGATGAGGACGGGCACGATCGTGTCGAAGGAGTCCGGGGGCAGGACCAGGAGCAGGACGGCGCCCGCGAGTCCGCCGACGAGGGAGACGGCGCCGAGCCGGACGATGCGGGCGCGCTGGCCCTGGAGTTCCTTGCGGTAGCCGATGGCTCCGCTGAGGGAACCGGGCACCAGGCCGAGGGTGTTGGAGACGTTGGCGGTGACCGGGGGCAGGCCGGTGGCGAGCAGCACCGGGAAGGTGATCAGGGTGCCGGAGCCGACGATGGTGTTGATGGTGCCGGCGCCGATTCCGGCGGCGAAGACCGCGAGCGATTCCCAGAGGGACATGGACATGGACATGGACGGAGCCATCCCCTTTGCGTGAGTGAGTCGCCTCCCCGCCGTGAAGGTCGAGGGGCCTCACCGATCATGCCCGAAGGGGAGGGCCGCGTCAGTCGATGGGGGGCTGTTCCCGGCGCTCGGCGGGACGGTCCTGGGCGGGTACGCCCTTGCCGGGGTTCTGCGGGTTGAAGCCGGCCGAACCGCCGCCGAGGGGGCCGAAGTTGCCCATGGCGCCCGAGAGGCCCTTGAGCGCGTCTCCGATCTCGCTGGGCACGATCCAGAGCTTGTTGGCGTCGCCTTCGGCGATCTTCGGGAGCATCTGGAGGTACTGGTAGGCGAGGAGCTTCTGGTCGGCGTCGCCGGCGTGGATGGACTCGAAGACCGTACGGATGGCCTGCGCCTCGCCCTCGGCCCTGAGGGCCGCGGCCTTGGCCTCGCCTTCCGCGCGCAGGATCGAGGACTGCTTCTCGCCCTCGGCGCGCAGGATCTCCGACTGCCGGACACCCTCGGCCTGGAGGATCGCGGCGCGCTTGTCGCGGTCGGCGCGCATCTGCTTCTCCATCGAGTCCTGGATGGAGGTCGGCGGCTCGATGGCCTTCAGCTCGACGCGGTTGACGCGGATGCCCCACTTGCCGGTGGCCTCGTCGAGGACCCCGCGCAGGGCGGCGTTGATCTCCTCGCGGGAGGTGAGGGTCCGCTCCAGGTCCATGCCGCCGATGATGTTGCGCAGGGTGGTGACGGTGAGCTGCTCGATGGCCTGGATGTAGCTGGCCACCTCGTACGTCGCGGCGCGGGCGTCGGTCACCTGGTAGTAGATGACGGTGTCGATGTTGACGACCAGGTTGTCCTGGGTGATGACCGGCTGCGGCGGGAAAGGGACGACCTGCTCGCGCAGGTCGATCCGGTTGCGGATCGAGTCGATGAACGGGACGACGATGTTGAGGCCCGCGTTGAGGGTGCGGGTGTAGCGGCCGAACCGCTCGACGATGGCCGCGCTGGCCTGCGGGATCACCTGGATCGTCTTGACCAGGGCGATGAAGACCAGTACCACCAGGATGATCAGGACGATGATGATCGGTTGCATGCTGTTCCCCGTGCCCTTCCGGCTGTCTGTGCTGCCCCGTTGAGCGGAGTCTCGCAGACCCCGGGGCCGCGGGTGGGCTGCTTGCTACATGACGACCGCGGTCGCTCCGTCGATGTCGATGACGTCGACGGACTGGCCGGGTTCGAAACTGGTGTCCGAGTCGAGGGTACGGGCGGACCAGATCTCCCCGGCCAGCTTGATGCGGCCGCCGCTGCCGTCGACCCGTTCGAGCACGAGGGCGGTCCTGCCCTTCAACGCCTCGATGCCGCTGCGGTGTTGGGGCTGGTCACGGTGGCGGTTGGCGAGGGGCCGGACGACGGCGACCAGGGCGACCGAGACGATCACGAAGACCAGGACCTGGGCCACCGCTCCCCCGCCGACGGCAGCGGTGACGGCGGCCGCGACCGCGCCGACCGCGAACATGCCGAACTCCGGCATGGCGGTCAGGACGAGGGGGATGCCCAGTCCGACCGCGCCGATGAGCCACCACACCCATGCGTCGATGTCCACATGGTCATGGTAGGTCGGGCGGGCGCGGCCGGACAGGGCGCGAACGGCGGCCTTGGCGCCGGGCCCCGGCCGTCTAGCGCAGCGGCAGGCCCTGGGCGCTCCAGCGGTCGTGCTCGTTGCGTTCGACGACGAGCGGGAGGCCGAAGCAGAGGGAGAGGTTGCGGGAGGTCAGCTCCAGCTCGATGGGACCAGCGGTGACGACCTTGCCCTGGCGGATCATCAGGACGTGCGTGAAGCCGGGGGCGATCTCCTCGACGTGGTGGGTGACCATCACCATGGAGGGGGCGAGGGGGTCGCGGGCCAGGCGGCCGAGGCGGCGTACGAGGTCCTCGCGGCCGCCGAGGTCCAGGCCGGCGGCGGGCTCGTCGAGGAGGAGCAGCTCGGGGTCGGTCATCAGGGCGCGGGCGATCAGGGTGCGCTTGCGCTCGCCCTCGGAGAGGGTGCCGAACTTGCGGTCGAGGTACTCCGTCATGCCGAGGCGGTCGAGGAACGCGCGGGCGCGCTGCTCGTCGATGTCCTCGTACTCCTCCTGCCAGGTCGCGGTCATGCCGTAGGCGGCGGTGAGCACGGTCTGCAGGACGGTCTGCCGCTTCGGGAGCTTGTCGGCCAGCGCGATGCCGGCGACGCCGATGCGCGGGCGCAGCTCGAAGACGTCGCTGCCGGGCTTGCCGAGGGTGCTGCCGAGGATGGTGGCGGCGCCCGTGGTGGGGAAGAGGTAGCTGGAGGCGAGGTTCAGCAGCGTGGTCTTGCCGGCGCCGTTGGGGCCGAGGATCACCCAGCGCTCCCCCTCCTTCACCGACCAGGAGACCTGGTCCACCAGAGCCCGGCCCTCGCGGACCACGGATACGTCCACCAGCTCCAGAACATCGCTCATGAGCGTGTTGTCACCCCTTGCAGTCACGGTTCTCTGTGCGCCGGCAGGCGCAGCCCCAGGGGAAAACCTACGCCACTGGCGGAGGGCTCCGGGCGCCAGGCCGGGTCGGGGCGCCGATCCGTAGAGTGGGGGGATGCTTTTCGAACCACGTTCAGGGCGGCTGGCCGCCTGGGGGAACGCTCTGCTGGCCGGCCTGGTCTCGCCCGACGAGGCGGCGCTGTCGATCGTGGGCGAGGACGCCGTGCACCGGGTGGCCGGGCTGCCGGGGGAAGCGGAGCCGGTGGGGCTCACGCTGGCGCTCGGGCGGCTGCGGGCGCTGGGGGCGACCGGGCTGCGGGTGGCGCTGCCGGTGGCGGGGCATCCGCTGGGGCTGAGCGGGCCGCCGGAGTTCAACGCGCGGGCGCTGGAGGCCGAGGAGGCGGTGGTGTGCGCCGGGGCCGCGCTGGGACTGGTGCCGGAGGTCTCGGAGGCGGGCCCGGCCGGTGACGTCCACGTCTCGGTGGTGTGGCACTGCCTGCCGGTACGGGAGGCCCCGCCGGCGGACGTGCCGTCGCTGGGCGAGGCGGAGCGGGAGCTGGCGGAGGCGCTGCGGGAGGCGACGGTGGTGCTGACCCGGCTGGACGTGGCGGCGTCGGGGCCGGTGGCGGACGCGGCCCTGTCCGCGTACCGGGCGCGGGCGGAGGCGGGGCGTGACGTACTGGCGCCCGGGTATCCGGCCCGGGCGGTACGGGTGCTGGCGCTGGCGCAGCGGGTCGACCTGATGGTGTCGCTGGCGTACGAGCGCGGGCACGGGGGCGCGGTGGCCGCGTCCGAGATGGCGGCGCGGGCGGAGGCGCTGCGGCCGGTGGAGCGGGTGGCCCGGCGGGCGCTGGTGGCGGCGTACAACGCGGCGGTGGAGGAGCGGTAGCCTCCGGCGGTTCCGGCGGGTCCGGGGCCGCTGCCGGTGGCATCCGGCGGTTCCGGTGCTTGCGGCGGGTCCATTGGGCCGTGATACGCGGGCCGGAACCGCTGTCGGTGGTCCCGGATGCTCCGGACCGTCGCCGGTGCGCAGGCGGCCGGCGGCCTGCGGCGGGTGCGAGCGCCGTGGTGGGGGCGTGCCCGCGGCCGGTCCGGGGCTTCCGGCCCCTCGCCCCCCCCGGAACGCCGGCGCGAGGGAAATGGCACGGCCCCGCTTCCAGGGGAGAGGGGGAAGCGGGGCCGGCGGGGGCGCGGGTCAGGCGTTGACGCCGGTGTTGCCGAAGGCGCCGTTGAGCAGGCCGATCACGTTGACGGAGTTGCCGACCACGTTCACGGGGACCTGCACGGGGACCTGGAGCAGGTTCCCGGAGGCCACGCCGGGCGAGTTCAGGGCCTCGCCCTCCGCGGACGCACCGCCGTGCGCCGAGGAGACACCGGCGCCGGCGGCGAGGAGGCCGCCCGCGACCATGGTGACGGCTGCGGCCTTCTTGAAGTTCTTCACGTTCTCGTCCTCCAGTACGTCTGCCGCGACCAGCCGCCGCGGCACGCCATGGAGAACGGCCGCCCCGCGGCCCGGATACGCCATGTGGGCTACATACACCCGACCGTATGAATCTCAGCTCAGCCCACGACTTCACGCGGCTTCGCCCGCTACTCCGTGATGCCGTGCCTGACCGCCCACAGCGCGGCCTGCGTCCGGTCGGAGAGGTCGAGCTTCATGAGGATGTTCGAGACGTGGGTCTTGACCGTCTTCTCCGACAGGACGAGGGCCCGGGCGATCTCCCGGTTCGAGCGCCCGTCCGCGATCAGACCGAGCACCTCCCGTTCGCGGTCGGTCAGCGCCCCGGGGCGTCCCCCCGGCCCGCTCTGGTCGTCCTGGGCCGCGAGCAGCGCCTCCGCCACCTCCGGCTGGAGCAGGACGTGGCCGGCGTGCACGGAGCGGATGGCTCCGGCCAGGGCGTCGGGGTCGATGTCCTTGTAGAGGTATCCGGCGGCGCCGGCCCGCAGCGCGGGCACCACGGTCCGCTGTTCCGTGAAGCTGGTGACGATCAGGACGCGCGCCGGGTTCCCGAGGTCCCGCAGCCGGCGCAGGGCCTCGATGCCGTCGGTGCCGGGCATCTTCACGTCCATGAGGATCACGTCGGGGCGCAGTTCCTCGGCGCGGGCGGTGCCCTCCGCCCCGTCGGCGGCCTCTCCGACCACCTCGATGTCCTCCTGTACCTCCAGGA
The DNA here is from genome assembly GCF_055575555.1 of Streptomyces sp. NPDC034085. Classification (NCBI taxonomy): domain Bacteria; kingdom Bacillati; phylum Actinomycetota; class Actinomycetes; order Kitasatosporales; family Streptomycetaceae; genus Streptomyces; species Streptomyces sp. NPDC034085. Next base: position 8,645 of record NZ_JBVISL010000001.1, read on the forward strand.
AGGTGCGCAGGCCGCGCCGGACCACCTGGTGGTCGTCGACCAGCAGGACGCGGATCCGGCCGCGGCCGGGGACGTCAGCCACCGGGGACCTCCATTTCGATCGTGGTGCCCTCGCCGGGCTCCGAGCGGACCTCCAGCCGGCCCCCGGCACCGCTCGCGCGGTCCCGCATGGAGACCAGCCCCAGGTGGCGGCCGGCCTTGCGCACGGTCGGCGGGGAGAAGCCCCGGCCCCAGTCGCGCACGCGCAGGACGGCGCCGCCCTCGACGGTGCGGGCCAGGGTGACCTCGACGCGGTCGGCGCCGGAGTGGCGCAGGGCGTTGTGGAGGGCCTCCTGGGCGACGCGCAGCAGCGCCTCCTCCTGGGCCGCGGGCAGGGCCCGTACGCCGTCACAGGTGAAGGTGACGCGTGCGGTGTGGGCGCGGTCCAGTACGCGGACGTGGTCGCGCAGGGTGGCGACGAGGCCGTCCTCGTCCAGTGCGGCCGGGCGCAGCTCGGTCACGGCGGCGCGCAGCTCGTCGGCGGCCTCCGCGGCGAGCGCGGCGACCTGCTGGAGCTCGCCCTTGGCGCGGCCCGGGTCGCGGTCCACGAGCGCGGCGGCCGCCTGGGCGGTCAGGCGCAGGGAGAACAGCTTCTGGCTGACGGCGTCGTGCAGCTCGTGGGCGAGCCGGGAGCGCTCCTCGGCGATGGTCAGCTCGCGGCTGCGCTCGTAGAGGCGGGCGTTGGTCAGGGCGATGGCCGCGTGCTGGGCGAGGAGGGAGAGGAGCTCCTCGTCCTCGTCGGTGAAGCCGCGGCCGGCGCCCGGGGCACCGCGCTTGTTGGCGAGGAAGAGGGCGCCGAGGTTCTCCTCCCCGTCGCGGATGGGCAGGCCGAGGAAGTCGGACATCTCGGGGTGGGCGGCGGGCCAGCCCCCGAAGCGCGGGTCCTTGCGGACGTCGGCCAGCCGCTCGGGGGTCTCCTCGTGGAGCATCGCGGCGAGGATGCCGTGCTGGCGGGGCAGCGGGCCGATGCGGCGCCACTGCTCCTCGCTGATGCCGTCGACGACGAACTGGGCGAAGCCCCCGTGGTCGTCCGGGACGCCCAGGGCCGCGTATTCGGCGCCCAGCAGTTCGCGGGCGGAGGCGACGATCGTGCGCAGGACGTCCTGGACCTCCAGTCGGCGGCTCATGGCCAGCAGCGCGGAGCTGACGGCCGCCAGTCCTCCCGTAGCGGGTCCGTTGTGCATGAGGTCACCGTACCGGCGGCCCTGACCTGGGGTATCGGGCTGCGGGTGTAGGTCCGGGGGCGGAGGGCATACGGCTTGGGGAGGGGTTGCGGGGGGCGGTTCTCTGCCCTGGGGATGAGGCCTGCGGGCGGGCAGGTCGTCCGGAAGTCGGAGTTCGGTCACCCATTGAATTGCGGGAGCAACTCTGGGTGAAACCGTTACGTGCCCGATGTGAGCCCGGGCATAGGACGCACATCACTTACGAAGCCGCGTAGTGGACGAATAAGGGCGCGGTCAGTGCTGCTGCGCCTAGCGGCGGGGGCGTAAATGCCGCTCCGCCGGGGGGCCCTGATCCACTAAGCGGGATCGTACGTCACACCTTTGCCATGCGATTTTGCCGCCGCTAAGAATGGCTGCCGTCGCACAGCGCCGCGGATCCCGGATCCGAGCGGCGCTTTCCTGCGGCCCCCGCTATTCGAAGAGGTTGCCCCGCATGTCTGCTTCCAGCACTCCCGGTCACAGTCGTCTGACGAAGGCGTACAAGCTGTCGATCGCCGGTGTCGCCACCCTCGGTGCCGCTGCCCTCGCCTTCTCCCTCGTCCCCGCCGAGACCGGTACCGGGACCGCTCAGGCTCAGACGATCGCGGTCGCCCCGGTGGCCTGGACCCAGTCCGTGCAGCAGAACGTCGGCGCCCAGCAGGCCGTCGCCGACCAGAAGGCCAAGGACGCCGCGGCGAAGGCCAAGGCCAAGGCCAAGGCGGAGGCCCAGGCGAAGAAGGACCGCGAGGCCAAGGCGGCGGCGAGCCGTTCCGCGGCCCGCACCCCGGTCTTCGCGAACAACCTCGACGGCTGGATCAAGGAAGCCCTCTTCATCATGAAGCGCGAGGGCATCCCCGGCACCTACGCCGGCATCCACCGCAACATCATGCGCGAGTCGAGCGGCAACCCGCGCGCGATCAACAACTGGGACATCAACGCCCAGAACGGCATCCCGTCCAAGGGTCTGCTCCAGGTGATCGCCCCGACCTTCAAGACGTACCACGTCAAGGGCACCAAGTTCGACCAGTACGACCCGGTCGCGAACATCGTCGCCGCGTGCAACTACGCCGCCGACCGCTACGGCTCGATGGACAACGTGAACAGCGCCTACTGAGCGCACCCCACGCCCCCCATGCGCCTCAGGGCGGCCCCCGGAGTCCCGGGTGCCGCCCTGAGGCGTTCGGTGCGTCGGCGCACCGGCTACTTGCGCATGACCTCGGGCTCGTGGCGGCGCAGCAGGCGGGCCACCGCGAAGCCGCAGATGACGCCGAGCAGCACCAGCACGGAGATGTCGAGGAACCACTGGCCGGCGGTGGGGTCCCACAGCGGGTCGGTGTTCGTGGGGTTCTCGGGGTCCCACGGCGCCATGAGCTTGCCGAGGTCCAGCGTGGTGCCGGCCGCGGCGACCGACCAGCGCGACGGCATCAGGTAGGCGAACTGCTCCAGCCCGATCTTGTCGTACAGCTGGAAGAGGATGCCGGTGAAGACGACCTGGATGATCGCGAACATGACCAGCAGCGGCATGGTCTTCTCGGCGGTCTTCACCAGCGAGGAGATCACCAGGCCGAACATCATCGCGGTGAAGCCGAGCGCCGTCACCGAGATGCAGAGCTCGGCGGCCGGCGACATGAACAGGCCCTCGGCGGGCAGCTTGCGCGGGGTGAAGCCGATGGCGCAGATGATCACGCCCTGGACGGCCGTGATCACGCCGAGGACGATCACCTTCGACATGAGGTACGCCGACCGGGACAGGCCGGTCGCGCGCTCGCGTTCGTAGATGACGCGTTCCTTGATCAGCTCACGGACCGAGTTGGCCGCGCCCGAGAAGCACATGCCGACCGCGAGGATCAGCATGATCGTGCCCGCGTCGCCGTTGAAGCGGGACGGCTTCACCGGCGGGGCGAGGCCGAACTTCGCGGGGATCACCGTCGAGACGATGCCGAGGACGGCGGGCAGCAGCACCATCAGGGCCAGGAAGCCCTTGTCGGAGGCGATCACCGAGACGTAGCGGCGGATCAGCGTCCACAGCTGCGAACCCCAGCCCTGCGGCTTCGGCGGGTTCAGCTGCTGCGGGGTGGGCATCGCGACCGGCTGCGGGGCGACCGCGTCGAGGTCGGCGGCGTACAGCTGGTAGTGCTGGGAGCCCTTCCAGCGGCCGGCCCAGTCGTACTCGCGGTAGTTCTCGAAGGCGGAGAACACGTCGGCCCAGGTGGTGTAGCCGAAGAAGTTCAGCGCCTCGTCCGGCGGGCCGAAGTAGGCCACGGACCCGCCCGGGGCCATCACCAGCAGCTTGTCGCACAGGGCCAGCTCGGCCACGGAGTGGGTGACGACCAGGACGGTGCGGCCGTCGTCGGCGAGGCCGCGCAGCAGCTGCATGACGTCGCGGTCCATGCCCGGGTCGAGGCCGGAGGTCGGCTCGTCCAGGAAGATCAGCGACGGCTTGGTCAGCAGCTCCAGGGCCACGGACACGCGCTTGCGCTGGCCGCCCGAGAGCGAGGTGATCTTCTTGTCCTTGTGGATGTCGAGCTTGAGCTCGCGCAGCACCTCGTTGATGCGGGCGGCGCGCTCGGACTCGGCGGTGTCGCCGGGGAAGCGGAGCTTGGCCGCGTACTTCAGGGCGGTGCTGACCTTCAGCTCCTTGTGCAGGATGTCGTCCTGCGGGACCAGGCCGATGCGCTGGCGGAGCTCCGCGAACTGCTTGTACAGGTTGCGGTTGTCGTAGAGGACGTCACCCTGGTCGGCGGGCCGGTAGCCGGTGAGGGCCTTCAGCAGCGTCGACTTGCCCGAGCCGGAGGGGCCGATGACGCCGATGAGCGACTTCTCGGGGACGCCGAAGGTGACGTCCTTGAGGATCTGCTTGCCGCCGTCGACCGTGACCGTGAGGTGGCGCGCCGAGAAGGAGACGTCACCGGTGTCGACGAACTCCTCGAGCCGGTCGCCGACGATCCGGAACGTCGAGTGGCCGACGCCGACGATGTCGTTCGGGCCGAGCAGCGCGGTGCCGGACTTGGGCAGCGCCTGACCGTTGACGTAGGTGCCGTTGTGGCTGCCGAGGTCGTGGATCTCGAAGCGGCCGCCGGTGGAGCGGAACTCCGCGTGGTGGCGCGAGACCTGGAGGTCGGAGACGACGAGCTCGTTCTCCAGGGCACGGCCGATGCGCATGACGCGGCCCACGGCGATCTGGTGGAACGTCGTCGGGCTGCGGTGGTCGCTGTAGCCGGGGGCCGCGGACTGCGCGGGGGCGCCGCCGGCCTGCTGCGGCGGCACGTACGGCTGCTGGTGCTGCGGCTGGTCCCAGGCGGGCTGCGGCTGCTGGTGCTGGTGCGCCGGGGCCTGGTAGGCAGGTGCCTGTGCGTGCTGTTGCGCCTGGTAGGCCGGCTGCGGGGCGGGCGCCGCCGCGGCGGCCGCGCTCAGATTCAGCCGCGGGCCGTCGGTCGCGTTGCCCAGGTGGACCGGCGTACCGGCCACGAGCTCCGTCTGCTGGACCCGCGCACCGTGCACGTAGGTGCCGTTGGTGCTGCCGTGGTCCTCGATGGCCCAACCCCGGCCGTTCCAGCTGATGGTGGCGTGCCGCCACGACACCCGGGCGTCATCGATCACCACGTCTCCCTGGGGGTCGCGCCCCAGCGAGTACGACCTGGACGGATCGAGCGTCCAAGTCCTTCCGTTCAATTCCAGTACGAGTTCCGGCACTCCAGCCCCACTTAAGTCCCCCGAGAATCCCCCTGGCGTCAGGGAGTCCGACGTCAGGGAGTCTAGGGATGGCGAACATCCGGGGGAACTATTTCAGGCCTGGGGCCACATGTGGAATCGGGGCCTTCGCGGGCGGGGGCGAAAGGCGCCCGGAGAGTGAGATACGGGACGTCTCACCCTCCGGCGCCCGGTCCCGCGGTGGCCGCGCGGCGCGTGGTGGAGCGGGTGGCTCGGGGCGCGGGTCCCCGCCCTTCGCCCGTTCCCCGGGGCTCCGCCCCGGACCCCGCGCCTCGAACGCCGACGGGGCCGGCGCCGGCCGCGCCCGAAAGGTGGGACGGGGGTCCAGGGGGGCGGGGTGGGAAGATACGGTGTGGGCACCATGAGCGCTTCGCAGACCTCCGACGTCCCCACCCTCCTCGTCAAGATCTTCGGCAAGGACCGTCCCGGGATCACCGCCGGGCTGTTCGACACCCTCGCCGCCTACTCCGTCGATGTCGTCGACATCGAGCAGGTCGTCACCCGCGGCCGCATCGTCCTGTGCGCCCTCGTCACCAAGCCCGCCGCCGGCTCCGAGGGCGAGCTGCGCTCCACCGTGCACAGCTGGGCCGAGTCGCTCAAGCTCCAGGCCGAGATCATCTCCGGCACCGGTGACAACCGGCCCCGTGGTAGCGGCCGGTCCCACGTCACCGTCCTCGGGCACCCCCTCACGGCGGAGTCCACGGCCACCATCGCGGCCCGGATCACCGCGACCGGCGGCAACATCGACCGCATCTTCCGTCTCGCCAAGTTTCCGGTGACGGCGGTCGAGTTCGCCGTCTCCGGCGTCGCGACCGAGCCGTTGCGCACCGCTCTCGCGACCACCGCCGCGCAGATCGGCGTGGACGTGGCCGTGGTGTCGGCGGGGCTGCACCGCCGGGCGCAGCGCCTGGTGGTCATGGACGTGGACTCGACCCTGATCCAGGACGAGGTCATCGAGCTCTTCGCCGCGCACGCCGGCTGTGAGGCCGAGGTCGCCGAGGTGACCGAGCGGGCCATGCGCGGTGAGCTGGACTTCGAGCAGTCCCTGCACGCCCGGGTCGCGCTGCTGGCGGGGCTGGACGCGTCGGTGGTGGACAAGGTCCGCTCCGAGGTGCGGCTGACGCCCGGTGCCCGGACCCTGATCCGGACGCTGAAGACGCTGGGCTACCAGGTGGGTGTGGTCTCGGGCGGGTTCACGCAGGTGACGGACGACCTGCGGGAGCGGCTGGGGTTGGACTTCGCCTCGGCCAACACCCTCGAGATCGTCGACGGGAAGCTGACCGGGAGGGTCACCGGCGAGATCGTGGACCGGGCGGGCAAGGCGCGGCTGCTGCGCCGCTTCGCCGGGGAGGCCGGGGTGCCGCTGTCGCAGACGGTGGCGATCGGTGACGGCGCCAACGACCTGGACATGCTGAACGCCGCCGGGCTGGGTGTGGCCTTCAACGCCAAGCCGGTGGTCCGCGAGGCCGCCCACACCGCCGTGAACGTGCCCTTCCTGGACGCGGTGCTGTACCTGCTCGGCGTCACCCGCGAGGAAGTGGAAGCGGCCGATCTGGCCTGAGGCGCCCACGGCGCCCGAGCCGGCGCCGACGCCGGCTCCCCGTACGCCCGGCCGGATCCCTCCGGCCGGGCGTCCGTCGTCCGGTGACCCCGCGCGAGGCGGAGTCCAGGCGCCTCCGATCCGAACTGGCTTCCGCTGAAGTCCACTTGGCCTCACATCACTGACCGCGTTGTCGGATCCCGACAACGGCGACCGGTCAGCCTTGATCGCCAAGGGGACGACGTTGACTCGTAGTGTGCTCATCACCGGAGGCTCGGGCGGGATCGGCCGGGCCTGCGTGGAGAGGTTCGCCTCGGAGGAGGACTGGACGGTCTGGTTCACCTACCGCAACGGCCGGGAGCGGGCCGAACGGCTGGTGCACGAGCTGGCCCTCACCGGCCGGGCCAAGGTCGAGGCCTTCCCCTTCAGCCAGGGGGACTGGGACGAGCACGAGCAGCTGTTCGACCGGCTGCCGGGCCCGGTCGACGTCCTGGTCAACAACGCCGCCGTGGGGTCGAAGACCATCGAGCACTACACCGACGGCGCGCCGCAGGACAAGGCCGCCGCGTTCTTCCGGATCAACGCGGTGGGCCCGCTCTGGCTCAGCGAGCAGGTGCTGCCCGGGATGCTGGAGCGCGGCTTCGGCAAGATCATCAACATGTCCAGCGTGGGCGGCGGCATCTTCCAGTTCCCCGGCTTCCACCCGGCCGACGGGATGAGCAAGGCCGCTCTGACCTATTTGACCCGTCACCTCGCCGCCGAGCTGGTGCACACCCCGGTGCAGGTGTTCGCCCTGTGCCCCGGCGCCGTCGACACCACCATGTTCCGGGCCAGCACCCTGGAGAAGCTCTCGCCCGAGGAGCGTGCCGCCCTCTCCGCGCGGCTCCCCCAGGGCCGGATGATCACCTCCCGGGAGATGGCGGAGCAGGTGTGGTGGCTGGCGGGTGAGCATTCCGCGCCCCTGCACGGCGCCGTCATCGACGCCTCCATGGGCCTCGGCGTCCACCCGGGCCTGCTCACCGGCGCCGGCGTCGACAGCGGGAGGGCCCGATGACCGCCCCCCGCCCCCGCGTCTCCCGCCAGGCCGCCCGGCTCCTCGCCGACACCCCGGCGATCGCCGAGGCCCACTTCCGCGCCGAGGCCGAGCCGTACGACGCCCGCACCCGCCCCGACGGCTACCTCAACCTGGGCACCGCCGAGAACCGGCTCCTGTGGGACCTGCTCGAGGACCGGCTGGCCGCACTGGAGCCCCTGAACGAGGCCACCGCCCGGTACGCGCCGCTGCACGGCACGGACGTGCTGCGCGAGCGCGTGGCCGGCCTGCTCTCCGCCACCTGCCGCACCCCGCTGGACCCGCAGGACCTGGTGGTGATCAGCGGGGCGACCGGGGCACTGGACGCGATCGCCTCCGTCCTGTGCGACCCGGGCGAGGCCATCGTGGTGCCGGCCCCGTACTACGGCGCCTTCGACACCGACCTCGGCGGCCGCTCGGGCGCCCGGATCCTGCCCGCCCCGCTCAGCGCGGCCGACGGCTTCCGGCTGACGGCCGCAGCGGTCGACCGGGCGCTGGTGGAGGCCCGGTCGCGGGGGATCACCGTACGGGCGGTCGCGCTCTCCTCCCCCTCCAACCCGATCGGCGAGGTCCACCCGCCCGAGGTGCTCGCCGCCCTGCTGCGCGTGGTCCGCGAGCACGACGTCGACCTGGTCTCGGACGAGATCTACGCCCACGCGGTCTTCGGCGAGCAGGCCTTCACCAGTGCCGCCGACCCGGCCGTCAACCCCGACTGGGCCGAACGCACCCACGTGGTCTGGGGTTTCGCGAAGGACTTCGGGCTGCCCGGCCTGAAGACCGGTGTCCTGCACACCCGCGATCCGCGGGTACGGGAGGCCGCGCGGGCGATGGCGTACTTCGCGCCCGTCTCCACCGCCACCCAGCAGACCCTCGCCGGGCTGCTCGCCGATCCGGAGTGGGTGGCGTCCTTCCTGGCTGCGGGCCGCCGGCGGCTGGGGGCCTCGTACGAGCACCTCGTCACCCTGCTCGACGCGCACGGGATCCCGTACGCCCCGGCCGCAGCGGGGTTCTCCGTCTGGCTGGACCTCGGCCGGTGGCTGCCCGGCAGGGGGTTCGAGGCCGAGCGGCTGCTGTGGCGGGAGCTGTTCGAGAACGCCAGGGTCAGCATCCTGCCCGGCGGGGCGTTCCGCTCGCCCGAACCCGGCTGGTTCCGGCTGTGCCACACCGTCGAGGCGCCGCTGGTCGCCGAGGCGGTCCGCCGGATCGCCGCCCACCTGGACACCGCGTCCCCCTCCCCCTCCCCCGTCCCCTCCTCGTCGAACGGATCGCGCCCATGAGCACCGCCCCCGGCCCCCTGGACCGCTGGTACGAAACCGCCGGCGTACGCGGCGGAGTACGGCGGATCTTCCACGCCGAGGCCGAACAGGGCCGGGTCTTCTTCCCGGACGCCCTGGTACCGCACCTGTCCCACCCCGAGGTGAAGGCGCTGGCCCCGGAGCGGGTCCGGGAGGTCTCCGTACGGCACCTGTACCAGTTCCTGCACTCGACCACCCACCTGGAGACCCGGGTGGTCAACGGGGCCGCCGAGCCGGTCGCCAACGGCAACGCGGGACTGCACTTCCCCACCGCGCTGCGGATGGACGCCTTCAAGGTGTACTGCGACGAGGGCTACCACGCCCTCTACAGCCTGGACCTGGCCGACCAGGTGGCCGCCGTCACCGGCATCGCCGTCCCGGACGTCGACTACGGCGGCTTCGTCACGGCGCTCCAGGACACCGGCCGGCGGCTGCTGCCCGAGGATCCGGTGCTGGCCGGGCAGTTGCAGGCGGTGGTCTTCGAGACGCTGATCACCGCCGTCCTCAACGAGGTGCCGCAGGACCCGACAGTGGTGAGCACCGTACGCGAGCTGATGCGCGACCACGCCAAGGACGAGGGGCGCCACCACCGCTTCTTCTCCGCGTTCTTCCTGGAGCTGTGGGCGCGGCTCGACGGGCGGCGCCGGGTCCTCGCGGCCCGTGCGCTGCCCGCCATGATCCGCGCGGCGCTCGACTGGGACCTGGAGCCGGTCCGGGTGTCTCTGCGGCTGGCAGGACTGGACGAGGACCGCGTCGAGGCCGTCCTCGCGGACAGCTACGGCGGCAGCGCGGGCGTGGACCGGATCCAGACGATCTCCCGTTCCACCCTGCGGCTGTGCGCCCAGGCCGGCGCCTTCGACCTGCCCGGTGTCGCGGACGCGTTCGCCGCCCACGGACTGCGCGCCCCGGAGGACACCGATGTCTGAGACCGCCACCCGCCCCGGGCCCGTGACGTACTCCGGCTACCTGCGGCTGCCGGAGCTGCTGGCGCTCCAGGTGCCGCTGGCCGACGGGGTGGACGACGAGCTGCTGTTCATCACGGTCCACCAGGTGCAGGAGCTGTGGTTCGGCCAGCTGCTGCGCGACCTGGCCGACGCCCGCGACCGGATGCTGGAGGGTGACCCGCGGGGCGCCCGGGCACGGCTGGTCCGCTCGGTCGCCCTCACCCGGGCGTCGGTCGCGGCGATCCTCCCGCTGCGGGCCATGCCGCCGCGGGAGTTCCACGCCTTCCGCGGGGCGCTGGGCACCAGCAGCGGCGCCCAGTCCGCGCAGTACCTGGAGATCGCGGCGCTGTGCGGTGCGGACTGGGTGCACGGAGAGTACGGGTCCCGGGTGGTCGCGGGGCTGACCCGCGACGAGCGGGAGCGGCTGCGCGGGCGGCTGGCGGAGCCGACCCTGTGGGAGGCGTTCGTGGGGCTGCTGTCCAAGGCCGGTTTCGCGGTGGCGACGCGGGAGGAGCGGTGGGAGGCGTACGCGCGGCTCGCGGGGCGCCCGCGGGACGGTGACCCGGCGCTGTGGGCGGAGCTGGCGGAGCTGGCCGAGGCGCTGGTCGACCACGACGAGGTGTGGACCGAGTGGCGGGCCTGCCACGCGCTGCTGGTGGAGCGGCAGATCGGCGGCCGGCCGGGGACGGGCGGCAGCAGCGGAACGGCCCACCTGCGGGCTTCGGTGTACCGGCGGTTCTACCCGGAGCTGTGGGAGGCCCGCGACGCGGGCTTCTCCGCGCCGGCGGCCCGCTGCCCGCTGGGCTGAGGACGGACGGGAGCCCGGGGGGCCGGGCCCCGGGCTCCTGCGGCGTGCGCGGACCGGTGGCTCAGTGCTCCTTGGGCGTCCAGTAGTCCAGCAGGGTGCCCACCCCGGGTTCGAGGGACTTCCACGATCCGGTGAAGGAGACGACGGCCAGCGCGGCGGTCGGGAAGCCCGTACGGGTCATCCGTGTCAGGGTGTCGCCCTCGGCGCGCCCGGAGAGGGTGTCGGCGAGGGCGTGCATGGCGGGGTTGTGGCCGATGAGCACGACGTCGGCCACCTCGTCGGGGGTCTCGTTCAGCAGCGCGATGAGCTCGCCCGGCGAGGCCTCGTACAGCCTGTCCTCGTACACGGTCTTCGGCCGGGCCGGCAGTTCCTGGACGGCGAGCTTCCACGTCTCCCGGGTGCGGACGGCGGTGGAGCAGAGGGCCAGGTCGAAGGTGATGCCGGTCTCGGCGAGCTTCAGTCCCACGGCGGGCGCGTCCTGGCGGCCGCGTTCCGCCAGCGGGCGGTCGTGGTCGGACACGTCGGGCCAGTCGGCCTTGGCGTGCCGGAGGAGGGCGATCCTGCGGGGTGTGTCGGCGCTCATGGCTCCCAGCTTCGCACGAAACGAGCCACGGGGCGCAGGGTGTTGGGGGGCCGTCCCCCTGCCGTGGGGCGTGTCCGGCGCATGCGGGTCAGCCGACGGCGCGCAGCAGCTGCCGGCTGACCTGGACCAGTGCGGAGGGCTCGCCGGGGGCGGCGTGCGCCTGCGCGGAGCCGGCGAGGAGGAGCAGGAGGAGGGCGAAGGCGAGCGCGGGCAGGGCCAGCGTCCACCAGTGCAGGCGGGCGTCGCGGCCGAAGGCGCGGGGAGCGGGTGTGGGGGCCGGCATGGCCGCCTCCTGGGGTGTGCGGGTGGGACGGGCTCGCTGCCTCGAATCTATGGATCCGAGGGCGCGGTTCCCATCGGGGGCACACCCCAGCCGACCCTGAAACGGGCCCCCTAGGGGGTGGTGGGGTTATCCCCACCACCCCCGTGGGCCCCGGTGTCAGGGGGAGGCGATGGTCGCGACGACGGAGATGACCACGGTCACGATGAGCATCGCGCCGAGCACGAGGCCCAGCTTCTTGTGGCCGTTCTGGGGGTTGGGTTCGAGTACGGGCGACATGCCGTTCAGTCTCGCATGCCGCATTCGTCCTCGATCGTGCGGTCCCGGCCCGCCAGGACGCCGAGGGCGATCTGGGGGACGAGCAGGCCGGCCATCAGGGCCAGCGGCAGGTCCCAGCCGCCGCTGTGCTGGTAGAGGGTGCCGATGACCAGCGGTCCGGGGATGGAGATGAGGTAGCCGGTGCTCTGCGCGAAGGCGGAGAGCCGCACGACCCCGGCCGGGGACTTGGCGCGCAGCCCGATCATGGTGATGACCAGGGGGAAGGCGCAGTTGGAGATGCCGAGCAGCAGGGCCCAGGCCCAGGCTCCGCCGGCGGGGGCGAGGTAGAGCCCGAGGTACCCGGCGAGGCCGAAGACGCCGAGGACGGCGGCGATGGGGCCCTGGTGGCGCATCCGGCCGGCGAGGCCGGGGATGACGAAGGCCAGGGGGACGCCCATGACCATGGTGACGGCGAGCAGGACGCCGGCGGTGGAGGCGGAGACGCCGGCGTCGCGGAAGATCTGCGGGAGCCAGCCCATGGTGACGTAGGCGCCGGTGGCCTGGAGGCCGAAGTAGCAGGCCAGGGCCCAGGCGGTGCGGCTGCGGACGACGGAGGGCCCGGCGTCCGCGGCCCGGGCCGCGGGCGCGGCGGCCTTTTCGCGGCGGCTCGCGGCGGCGACGGGCAGCCACGGCAGTACGGCGGCCGCGGCGAGGGCCGCCCAGACCAGCAGGCCGGTGCGCCAGCTGCCGCCGAGGGCCTCGGTCAGCGGGACGGTCGTGGCGGCGGCGAGGGAGGTGCCGGCGGCCAGGGCCATGGAGTAGAGGCCGGTCATGGTGCCGACCCGGTCCGGGAAGTAGCGCTTGACGATCACCGGGAGCAGCACGTTGGTCAGGGCGATGCCGGCCAGGGACAGGGCGCTGGCGGCGAGGAAGCCGGCGGCGGCGTCCGCGAAGGGGCGGATCAGCAGGCCCGCGGCGACGGCCGCCATGCCGGCGCAGACGACGGCGGCCGGGCCGAAACGGCGGGAGAGCCGGGGCGCGGTGACGCCGAACACCGCGAAGCAGAGGGCGGGGACGGAGGTGATGAGCCCGGCGACGGTGCCGCTCATGTGGAGGCCGGTGCGGGCCTCCTCGAAGAGGGCGCCGAGGCTGGTGATGGCGGGTCGCAGGTTGAGGGCGGCCAGCACGATCCCGACGACGAGCACCGGACCCAGCCACGTGGGGGCGGCGTCGGCGGGGGCGGGCCGGACGGCGGAGCCGCGCTCGACCGCCGGGCGGTTCATGGTCTGGATGTCTTCGTCCTGCATCCCGCCATCATAGAATCATGGGATGATTGGTTGTCCAGTCTTGCCCGGTCTCGTCCGGTCGACCCCGAGGGGATCCCACCCGCCATGCCGCTGACCTCGCCCCGGCGCTCCGCCCTCGTCGATCAGGTGATCGCCCAGCTGCGGAACCAGATCACCTCCGGCGAGTGGCCGGTCGGCAGCCGCATCCCCACCGAGCCCGAGCTGGTGGAGCTGCTGGGCGTCGCCCGCAACACCGTGCGGGAGGCGGTCCGCGCCCTGGCGCACAACGGCCTCCTGGACATCCGCCAGGGTTCGGGTACGTACGTGCTCGCCACCAGCGAGCTGGCCGGGGTGATGCACCGGCGCTTCGCGGGGGCCGACCCCCGGCACATCGCGGAGCTGCGCTCGACGCTGGAGTCCTCGGGGGCCCGGCTGGCGGCGGAGCGGCGCACCGAGCGGGACCTCGTCCAGCTGGACGCGCTGCTGGCGCGGCGCGAGGAGGCGTGGGAGAGCGGGGATGCGGAGCGGTTCGTGGCGGCGGACGTCAGCCTGCACATGGCGGTGGTGACGGCCTCGCACAACGAGGTGCTGATCGAGCTGTACGCGGACCTCGGCGACCTGGTGGCCGACTGGCTGCGGGCGGACGTCGGCACCGAGCTGGATCCGGCGGACCACCTGGACCACGCCCGGCTGATCGCGGCGATCCGGCGCGGGGACGCGGACGCGGCGGCGGCGGAGGCGGCGGGCTACCCCTTCGTGTGCCTGGGCAGGGGATCGGCGTAGGGGCTCCCGCCGTCAGGGAGTGCGCTGGTGGCTCACCCAGGCCGTGCGGACCTCCTTCCAGCAGCGGCCGGTGAGCTTGGTGCGGCCGGCCGGGTCCAGGGGGACGAGGTCGCCGTCGCCGTCCACGTCCCACCAGCGCTCGCACTCGACGTGGAGCCGGAGCAGGTCGGTCGCGGGGTAGCCGTTGTGGCAGGACGCCACCACCGTCGAGCCGGTGATCGCGGTGTCGCAGTCGGAGCCGAAGAGTTCCTCGGGGAGCGGGGCGGGCCGTACGGGTGGCTCGCCGGGGATGTCGGCGTAGTCCACGGTGGCGGGGGCCGCGGTTTCGGGACCGGGCGCGGGCTCCCCCGCGCCGGGGTGGGCGACGGCCCCCGGGCCCAGGAGGCCGGTCAGCACCACTGAGGTGACCAGCAGCGATACCGCTCGGCTCGGCCTCGCGCGCATGCCCGTACCTCCTCCCCGAAACGCCGGGAAGATCCCGACTTGGTCATTTTGCAGGCATCGGTCCCGGTTTTCGACTCGGGAAGATCCGGTCGGACGCCGGACATCCGATCGAACGGGGCCCCGTGAAGGCGCTCCGGAGGGCGCCGCGGCACACGCAAACGGCGGTGGCCGCGCCTTCCCGAGGGGGAAGGCGCGGCCACCGCCGTACTACGGGGACGATCCGGGGATCAGGCACCCATCGCGTGCAGGCCGCCGTCCACGTGGACGATCTCGCCGGTGGTCTTGGGGAACCAGTCCGACAGCAGGGCCACGACGCCCCGGCCCGCCGGCTCCGGGTCGCTCATGTCCCACTCCAGCATGGAGCGGTGGTTCCAGGTGTCCGCCAGGTCGGAGAAGCCCGGGATGGACTTCGCGGCCATCGAACCGAGCGGACCGGCCGAGACCAGGTTGCAGCGGATGTTCTCCTTGCCCAGGTCACGGGCGAGGTAGCGGCTGGTGGCCTCCAGGGCGGCCTTGGCCGGGCCCATCCAGTCGTACTGCGGCCAGGCGAACTGCGCGTCGAAGGTGAGGCCGACGACGGCCGCGCCCTCCGCCGGGAACAGCGGCTTGCAGGCCATGGTCAGCGACTTCAGCGAGAACGCCGAGACGTGCATGGCGGTGGCCACCGACTCGAACGGCGTGTTCAGGAAGTTGCCGCCGAGGGCGTCCTGCGGGGCGAAGCCGATGGAGTGGACGACGCCGTCGAGGCCGCCGAGCTCGTCACGGACCAGCTGCTCCAGACGGGCCAGGTGCTCGTCGTTGGTGACGTCGAGCTCGATCACCTTGACCGGCTTGGGCAGCTTCTTGGCGATGCGCTCGGTCAGCGTCGGCCGCGGCCACGCCGTGAGGATGACCTCGGCGCCCTGCTGCTGGGCCAGCTTGGCGGTGTGGAAAGCGATGGACGACTCCATCAGCACCCCGGTGATGAGGATGCGCTTGCCCTCGAGAATTCCACTCATGGTGATCAGTGACCCATGCCCAATCCGCCGTCAACGGGAATGACGGCTCCGGTGATGTACGCGGCGTCGTCGGACGCCAGGAAGCTGACGGCTGCCGCGATCTCCTCGGGCCGCGCGTAGCGGGCCAGCGGCACCTGGGCCACGATGCCCGCGCGCTGCTCGTCGGTGAGCACCTTCGTCATGTCGGTGTCCACGAAGCCGGGGGCGACCACGTTGAAGGTGATGTTGCGGGAGCCCAGCTCTCGGGCGAGGGAGCGGGCGAAGCCCACCAGCGCGGCCTTGGAGGCGGCGTAGTTCGCCTGGCCGGCCGAGCCCAGCAGGCCCACGACCGAGGAGATCAGGACGACGCGGCCCTTCTTGGCGCGGAGCATGCCGCGGTTGGCGCGCTTGACGACCCGGAAGGTGCCGGTGAGGTTGGTGTCGACGACGGACGCGAAGTCCTCCTCCGTCATGCGCATCAGCAGCGTGTCCTTGGTGATGCCGGCGTTGGCCACCAGCACCTCGACGTTGCCGTGCTTCTCCTCGATCTCCTTGTAGGCCTGCTCCACCTGCTCGGAGTCGGTGATGTCGCAGCGCACCGCCAGCACGCCGAGCGAGGCGAGCTCCTGCGGGGGCTCGCCCGAACGGTACGTGATGGCGACCTTGTCGCCGGCCTCTGCGAAGGCTCGGGCGATGGCGAGGCCGATGCCCCGGTTTCCTCCGGTGACGAGAACCGAGCGGCTCAACGGATCACCCTTTCCCTAGCGGTCTCAATGGCAAAAACCTATAGCCCGGGCAGGGCATACGGAGAATCGGGCTCCGACAGGGCCTCACCACCCGCTCTGTCGAGTCCCTACAGAAAGAGGTAGGCACGGCGGCCCCGGGCGCGACATGATCGGGGCGACCGGCCCCGACCCCGGGAGGATTTCCGTGGCCCATTCCATCGACGCGGCTTTCACCGCGCTGCCCCTGCGGGCGCTCGCCGACGCGGCACTCGCCCGGGCGCGCGCGCTGGGCGCCGACCATGCCGACTTCCGGCTGGAGCGGATCCGCAGCGCCTCCTGGCGGCTGCGCGACGCCAAGCCCTCCGGCGGCTCCGACAGCACCGACCTCGGGTACGCGGTCCGGGTGGTGCACGGCGGCAGCTGGGGCTTCGCCTCCGGCGTGGACCTGACCATGGACGCCGCCGCCAAGGTGGCCTCGCAGGCCGTGGCCATGGCGAAGCTGTCCGCACAGGTGATCAAGGCGGCCGGCTCGGACGAACGGGTGGAGCTGGCCGAGGAGCCGGTGCACGCCGACAAGACCTGGATCTCCGCCTACGACGTGAACCCCTTCGAGGTGCCGGACGCCGAGAAGTCGGCCCTGCTCGCCGACTGGAGCGCGCGCCTGCTGGCGGCCGAGGGCGTCGCGCACGTGGACGCCTCGCTCCTCGCCGTCCACGAGAACAAGTTCTACGCGGACACCGCGGGCACCTCGACCACCCAGCAGCGGGTACGCGTCCACCCACAGCTCACCGCCGTAGCCGTCAACGGCACCACCGGCGAGTTCGACTCCATGCGCACCATCGCCCCGCCCGCCGGGCGCGGCTGGGAGTACCTGACCGGCACCGGCTGGGACTGGGACGCCGAGCTGGAGCAGATCCCCGCCCTGCTCGCCGAGAAGATGCGGGCCCCCGGCGTCGAGGCCGGGCGCTACGACCTGGTCGTGGACCCGTCGAACCTGTGGCTCACCATCCACGAGTCCATCGGCCACGCCACCGAGCTCGACCGGGCGCTGGGCTACGAGGCGGCGTACGCGGGGACCTCCTTCGCCACCTTCGACCAGCTGGGCAAGCTCAAGTACGGCTCCTCGATCATGAACGTGACCGGTGACCGCACGGCCGAGCACGGCCTGGCCACCATCGGCTACGACGACGAGGGCGTCGAGGCGCAGAGCTGGGACCTGGTCAAGGACGGCACCCTGACCGGTTACCAGACCGACCGGCGGATCGCGCGGCTGACCGGCCTCGGCCGCTCCAACGGCTGCGCGTACGCCGACTCCCCCGGGCACGTGCCCGTCCAGCGGATGGCGAACGTCTCGCTCCAGCCCGATCCGGGCGGCCTGTCCACCGAGGACCTGATCGGCGGGGTGGAGCGCGGGATCTACGTGGTCGGCGACCGCTCCTGGTCGATCGACATGCAGCGCTACAACTTCCAGTTCACCGGGCAGCGCTTCTTCCGGATCGAGAACGGCAGGCTGGCCGGACAGCTGCGCGACGTCGCGTACCAGGCCACCACCACGGACTTCTGGGGCTCGATGGAGAAGGTCGGCGGACCGCAGACCTACGTCCTGGGCGGGGCCTTCAACTGCGGCAAGGCGCAGCCGGGCCAGGTCGCGGCGGTCTCGCACGGCTGCCCGTCCGCCCTCTTCCGCGACGTGAACATCTTGAACACCACCCAGGAGGCCGGACGCTGATGTCGATGAACCGCACCAAGCCGCACGAGATCGTCGAGCGGGCCCTGGAGCTGTCCACCGCCGACGGCTGCGTCGTCATCGCGGACGAGGAGTCCAGCGCCAACCTGCGCTGGGCCGGCAACGCGCTCACCACCAACGGGGTCACCCGCGGCCGCACCCTGACGGTCATCGCCACCGTCGACGGCAGGGAGGGCACGGCCTCGGGGGTCGTGACGCGCTCCGCCGTCACCGCCGCCGACCTGGAGCCGCTGGTCCGGGCCGCCGAGGCTGCCGCGCGCGGTGCCGGCCCCGCCGAGGACGCCCAGCCGCTGGTGACGGGCACCCCGGCCTCCCCGGACTTCACCGACGCCCCGGACGAGACCTCCTCGGCGGTGTTCGCGGACTTCGCCCCGGCCCTCGGCGAGGCCTTCGCCCGCGCCCGGGCGGGTGGGCGGGAGCTGTACGGCTTCGCCCACCACGAGCTGACCTCCACCTACGTCGGCACCTCGACCGGCCTGCGGCTGCGCCACGACCAGCCGAACGGCACCCTGGAGCTCAACGCGAAGTCCCCCGACCGCTCCCGGTCCGCCTGGGCCGGCCGGGCCACCCGCGACTTCAAGGACGTGGACCCGACCGCCCTGGACGCGGAGCTCGCCGTACGCCTCGGCTGGGCCGAGCGGAAGATCGAACTGCCGGCCGGCCGGTACGAGACCCTGCTGCCGCCGACCGCGGTGGCCGACCTGCTGATCTACCAGATGTGGTCGGCGGCCGCCCGGGACGCGGCGGAGGGCCGGACGGTCTTCTCCAAGCCCGGCGGCGGCACCCGGATCGGGGAGCGGCTGTCGCAGCTGCCGCTGACGCTGCGCAGCGACCCGAACGCACCGGGCCTGGAGTCCGCGCCGTTCGTGATCGCGCACAGCTCGGGCGACGACGCGTCGGTCTTCGACAACGGTCTGCCGGTCCCGGCGACGGAGTGGATCAGCGGCGGCGAGCTGGCCCGGCTGACCACGACCCGGCACAGCGCCGCTCTGACCGGGCTGCCGCTGTCCCCGGCCTTCGGGAACCTGATCCTGGACGGGGGCGGCGAGAAGTCCCTGGAGGAGATGGTGGCGGGCACCGAGCGGGGTCTGCTGCTGACCTGCCTCTGGTACATCCGGGAGGTCGACCCGGCCACCCTGCTGCTCACGGGGCTGACCCGGGACGGGGTGTACCTGGTGGAGAACGGGCAGGTCACGGGCGAGGTGAACAACTTCCGGTTCAACGAGTCGCCGGTGGACCTGCTGTCGCGGGCCTCGGAGGCCGGGCGGACCGAGAAGACCCTCCCGCGCGAGTGGGGCGACTGGTTCACCCGGGCCGCGATGCCCGCTGTCCGCATCCCGGACTTCAACATGAGTTCGGTCAGCAAGGGCGTCTGACCGACCTAGACTGAGCTCGGTATTTCCCGGAGATCATGAGGAGTCGAGAGACCGTGACGGACATCGTCGACGAACTGAAGTGGCGCGGGCTGTTCGCCCAGTCCACCGATGAAGAAGCGCTGCGCAAGGCCTTCGCGGACGGTCCGGTCACGTTCTATTGCGGCTTCGACCCGACGGCGGCCTCGCTGCACGTCGGGCACCTGGTGCAGGTGCTCACCGTCCGCCGGCTCCAGCAGGCCGGCCACCGGCCGCTGGCGCTGGTGGGCGGGGCCACCGGCCAGATCGGTGACCCGCGCCCGACGGCGGAGCGCACCCTGAACGACCCCGAGACGGTCGCGAACTGGGTGAACCGGCTGCGTACGCAGATCGAGCCGTTCCTGTCCTTCGAGGGCGAGAACGCGGCGGTCATGGTCAACAACCTGGACTGGACGGCGGGCCTGTCCGCCATCGAGTTCCTGCGGGACATCGGCAAGCACTTCCGCGTCAACAAGATGCTGACGAAGGACTCGGTCGCCAAGCGGCTGGACTCCGAACAGGGCATCAGCTATACGGAGTTCAGCTACCAGCTGCTCCAGGGCATGGACTTCCTGGAGCTGTACCGCCGCTACGGCTGCACCCTCCAGCAGGGCGGCTCCGACCAGTGGGGCAACCTGACGGCGGGCCTCGACCTGATCCACCGGGTCGAGCCGGGCGCGCACGTGCACGCGATGGCGACCCCGCTGATGGTCAAGGCGGACGGCACCAAGTTCGGCAAGTCCGAGAGCGGGGCCGTCTGGCTCGACCCGGAGATGACCACCCCGTACGCGTTCTACCAGTTCTGGCTGAACGTGGACGACCGGGACATCTCCACCTACATGCGGATCCTGTCCTTCAAGTCCCGCGAGGAGCTGGAGGCACTGGAGGCGCAGACCGCCGAGCGTCCGCAGGCGCGCGCCGCGCAGCGGGCGCTGGCGGAGGAGCTGACCACGCTGGTGCACGGCGCGGACCAGTGCGCCGCCGTGATCGCCGCGTCGAAGGCGCTGTTCGGCCAGGGCGAGCTGGCGGAGCTGGACGAGGCCACGCTGGCCGCGGCCCTCTCCGAGCTGCCGCACGCCCGGGTCGCCGAGCTGGGCCCGGTGGTGGACCTGTTCGCGGAGACCGGCCTGGTCGCCAGCAAGTCCGCCGGCCGCCGGACCGTGAAGGAGGGCGGCGCCTACGTGAACAACGCGAAGGTCACCGCCGAGGACGCGGTCCCCGCGCAGGAGGACCTGCTGCACGGGCGCTGGCTGGTGCTGCGCCGCGGCAAGAAGAACCTGGCCGCGGTGGAGGTCACCGGCGCCTGACGGGCACGGGACGCGGCGAAGGGGCCGGTGCGGACGCTTGTCCGCACCGGCCCCTTCGCCGTGCGCCGCCGGAGGCGGCCCGGCGTCCCGCTAGGCGGTGCGGCGCCTGTTGCCCCGCAGGGCCATGTAGACCATGTCGCCGAGGCCGACGATGACGACGGCGCCCACCAGTTGCAGCAGGTGCCGGATCCAGTCGATGCCCTTGGTGTCCTCGACGCCGATCCAGCGCGAGACGGCGTTGCCGAGGATGGCGCCGGCGATGCCGAAGAGGGTGGACAGCCAGATGGGCTGGTGCTGCCTGCCCGGCAGGACGGCCCGGGCGATGAGACCCAGCACGAAACCGACGATGATCGCCCACAACCATTGCATGTCGAGCCTCCTCGTGGCGCGTTGTGCGCATGTGGGCCCAGTCTCGGCCCGTCCGGCGTACCGCGCATGTCGGACACTGCCGTTCGGGGGCACCCCCTCTCCTCGCTCCCGCGCGGGCGGCGTACCGTGGAGTGGTCCGGACCGGGGTGCGTCCGGCGGGTGGATCGGTGGTGGAGCATGCAGCGGACGAAGCGGAACGGGCCCGAGGTCTTCCGGATCACCGGGGCCCGCATGGGGCTCGCCGAGGACGTACGGGGGCGCCAGCGCCGGTACGTCATCTCGATGGGGATCCGGACCCTGTCGGTGATCGCGACGGTGATCCTGTGGAACGTGGAGCGCCATGTGGCCGTGGTGACGCTGGCGGCCGGGCTGCTCCTGCCGTACATCGCCGTGGTGATCGCCAACGCGGGGCGCGAATCGGCGCCCTCGCTGCCCTCGCACTTCGTGCCCGCCCCTGTGCGCCCCGCACTGGATGCGGGAAACCTCAATAAAAGCTCAGATCAATCATGAAGTTCCGGTGCACCGCACGGGGTCGTGCGTGACATACTGCCTACGCGCTCCGCATCCCCCGTCGGAGCGACGGACCGACGCCGGGCAGCTCCCCCCGTGGCTGCCCGGCGTCGCCCTTCCGTTTGTAGGGTTGGGGCCGTGACTTCTCCCGAAACCCCCACCTGCTCCGCCAAGGGCTGCCGCGACGCGGCCGTATGGGTCCTGGCGTGGAACAACCCGAAGCTGCACGCGCCGGAGCGGCGCAAGACCTGGCTGGCGTGCGAGGAGCACCGCGAACACCTGTCCCAGTTCCTGGGGGTCCGCGGTTTCCTCAAGGACGTCGTGAAGCTCGACGAGTGGGTCCAGCCCGAGGGCTCCGAGCGGGAGCGCTGAGCGGCCTCAGCCGCCGATCGCCGACATCGGGCGGTCGGGCTGCAGGAAGGACGGGTCGTCGAGGCCGGAGCCGGCCTTCTTGCCCCACATCGCCACCTTCCACAGGCGGGCGATCTCCTCGTCCGGGGCGCCCGAGCGCAGTGCGGAGCGCAGGTCCGACTCCTCGGTGGCGAACAGGCACGTACGCACCTGGCCGTCGGCCGTGAGCCTCGTACGGTCGCACGCGCCGCAGAAGGGCCGGGTGACGGAGGCGATGACCCCGACGGTGGCCGGGCCGCCGTCGACCAGCCAGCGCTCGGCCGGGGCCGAGCCGCGCTCCTCGGCACCCTCCTCGGTGAGGGTGAAGCGGGTGCGCAGGGATTCCAGGATGTCCCCGGCGGTGATCATGCCGTCGCGCTTCCAGCCGTGCTGGGCGTCGAGGGGCATCTGCTCGATGAAGCGGAGCTCGTACTCGTTCTCCACGGCCCAGGCGAGCAGGTCGGGGGCCTCGTCGTCGTTCAGCCCCGGCATCAGGACGGCGTTGACCTTGACGGGGGTGAGGCCGGCCTCGCGGGCGGCGGCCATGCCGTCGATGACGTCGTGGTGGCGGTCGCGGCGGGTGAGGGTCTTGAAGACGTCGGGGCGCAGGGTGTCGAGGGAGACGTTCACCCGGTCCAGGCCGGCGGCCTTGAGGGCCTGGGCGGTGCGCTTGAGGCCGATGCCGTTGGTGGTCAGGGACATCCTGGGGCGGGGCTCCAGGGCCGCGCACTGTTCCACGATGCCGACCAGGCCGGGCCGCAGCAGCGGCTCGCCGCCGGTGAAGCGGACCTCGGTGATGCCGAGGCTGGTCACGGCGATGCGGATCAGCCGGACGATCTCCTCGTCGCTCAGCAGGTCGGACTTGCCCAGCCACTGCAGGCCCTCCTCGGGCATGCAGTAGGTACACCGCAGGTTGCACCGGTCGGTGAGTGAGACGCGCAGGTCAGTGGCCACGCGGCCGTACGTGTCGAGAAGCACTGTGGGCCCCCTCCCCTGTCCGGATCTAGAGGTTCTATGCATCGAGCGTACGCGACCTGTGTGTCGCCGAGGGGTGCCCGAATGAACGATACGTAACGTGGCCGCGTCGTAGGGAAGTACGACGCGGCCACGCACGGTGCTGGGACGATTCCGGAAAGCCGCAGTCAGTGGGCCCCGGTGCCGGTGAGCGAGCGCACTTCCAGCTCGGCGAACTTCTGCGGGTCGGCCTCCTCCTTGGACAGGACGGTTCCCAGCCACCCGAGGAGGAAGCCGAGGGGGATGGAGATGATCCCCGGGTTCTCCAGCGGGAACCAGTAGAAGTCGGCGTCCTTGAACATCGAGGTGGGCTTGCCGGAGACGACCGGCGAGAAGAGCACGAGCCCGACCGCCGAGACCAGCCCTCCGTAGATCGACCACAGCGCGCCCTGGGTGGTGAAGCGCTTCCAGAAGAGGCTGTAGAGGATCGTGGGGAGGTTGGCGGAGGCGGCGACGGCGAAGGCGAGGGCGACCAGGCCGGCGACGTTCATGTCGCGGGCCAGGGCCCCGAGGAAGATGGCGACGGCGCCGATGACCACGGTGGACCAGCGGGCGGCGCGCACCTCCTCCTTCTCGGTGGCCTGGCCCCTGCGGATGACGTTCACGTAGATGTCGTGCGCGAAGGACGACGAGGACGCCAGGGTCAGCCCGGCGACCACCGCGAGGATGGTGGCGAAGGCGACGGCGGAGATCACCGCGAGAAGCACCGCACCGCCGGTCGACCCGGGGCCGCCGCCGATCTCCTGGGCGAGGAGCGGCGCGGCGGTGTTGCCGGCCTTGTTGGAGGCCAGGATGTCGGCCCGCTTGAGGAGGGCCGCGGCGCCGAAGCCGAGGGCGATGGTCATCAGGTAGAAGGCGCCGATGATGCCGATGGCCCAGTTCACGGACTTGCGGGCGGCCTTGGCGGTGGGAACGGTGTAGAAGCGGATCAGGATGTGCGGCAGGCCGGCGGTGCCGAGGACCAGGGCGAGGCCGAGGGAGATGAAGTCGAGCTTCGTCAGGCCGTCCTTGCCGTACTTGAGACCGGGCTCCAGGAACTTGGTGCCCTGGCCGCTGTTCTCGGCGGCCTGGCCCAGCAGGGCGGAGATGTTGAAGTCGAACTTCAGCAGCACCAGGAAGGTGATCAGCAGGGCGCCGGCGATGAGCAGCACCGCCTTGACCATCTGGACCCAGGTGGTGCCCTTCATCCCGCCGATCGTCACGTAGACGATCATCAGCAGGCCGACCAGCGCGACGACGGCGACCTTGCCGCCGTCGCTGGTGATGCCGAGCAGCAGCGAGACGAGCACGCCGGCGCCGGCCATCTGGGCGAGCAGGTAGAAGATCGAGACCACGATGGTGGAGGTGCCGGCGGCGGTGCGGACGGGCCGCTGGCGCATCCGGTAGGCGAGGACGTCGCCCATGGTGTAGCGGCCGGAGTTGCGCAGCGGCTCGGCGACGAGCAGCAGGGCGACGAGCCAGGCCACGAGGAAGCCGATGGAGTAGAGGAAGCCGTCGTAGCCGAAGAGGGCGATGGCCCCGGCGATGCCGAGGAAGGAGGCGGCGGACATGTAGTCACCGGAGATCGCCAGGCCGTTCTGGAAGCCGGTGAACTGGCGGCCGCCGGCGTAGAAGTCGGCGGCGTCCTTGGTCTGGCGGCCGGCCCAGACGGTGATGATCAGGGTGGCGACGACGAACAGCCCGAAGAGGGTGATGATCAGCGGGCGGTGCTCGCTCGCTCCGGCGGCGGCCGTCAGCTGGGGGACCGGGCTCGTGCTCAGGGTCATGCTCCGGCCTCCATGCGCTTCTTGATGGCCTCGGCCTTGGGGTCGAGCTTGGCGGCGGCGTGCCGCGAGTACAGCCAGGCGATCAGGAAGGTCGTCAGGAACTGGGCGACGCCGAGGACCAGCGCGACGTTGATGTTGCCGAAGAGCTTGGTCCCCATGAAACCGCCCGCGTAGCTGGACAGCAGGACGTAGAGCAGGTACCAGGCGATGAAGGCCACGGTGAGCGGGAAGGCGAAGGACCGGTAGGAGCTGCGGAGTTCGGTGAACTCGGGGCTCTGCTGGACGCGCGTGAACTCTTCGGCCGGCAGGTTCGCCGGGGCCGGTACCGCGCCGCCCGGCGGCGGCGCTGCTTCGGTGGTCACGGGGGGTTCTCCTTGTGACGCGGGTGCGGTGGGGACGGACAAAACAACCTCCGTGCGGGGGGACGGTGGTGCTGATCCCCCCTGTCAACGGCACGGCCGGCGTGTCGGGACGGTTCAACACCCGCTGTTTCTTCCAGAACTTCTTTCTCGAACGCATGGCGCTGACAGGAACGTCAGCGCTAGGTTCGCCTGTCATGAACCCGTCCGACGCGACCGCGTGCGGACGGCTTTTTCACGGATGATGTGGAGAACCCATGGCTCATCTGGGACACGGCCGCCGGCGAGCTCTCGCCGTTCCGGTCGGCCTGGCGCTCACCGCCTCGCTCGCCTTCCTGCCCTCGGTCGCGGCCTCGGCCGCACCGCTGGGTACGACGGCGGACCCGGTGGCGGCCGCGAAGCCCGCGGCCACCGGCCCGAAACTGTCCTACGTGGCGAACCTGAACGTGTACGCCACGGCGACGGCGGCCAAGAAGGCCATCGAGCGGGCCGGGGGAACGGTGGTGATAGCCCACGAGCAGATCGGGGTCATCGTCGCGCACTCCCAGAACCCGGACTTCGCCAAGCAGCTGCGGGCGCAGCGCGGCCTGTTCGCCTCGGTCGGCGCCACCCGTACGGCCCCCCTCCAGCCGGTGCAGACCACCGAGGAGGGCACGACCCAGACGCTCAGCGCCGCGGACGCCGCCAAGGCGGCGGCGCAGGCCGAGCCGGGCCAGGAGCCCCTGGAGTCCAACCAGTGGGACCTGCGGGCGATCAAGGCCGACGCGGCTCACCAGATCAACGATGGCAGCCCCGACGTCACCGTCGGCGTCATCGACACGGGCGTCGACGACACTCACCCCGACTTGGCCGCCAACTTCTCCAAGGGGCAGTCGGCCAACTGCGTCGGCGGCGTCGCCGACACCGCCGAGGGCGCCTGGCGCCCGTACGCGGACGGCAGCGACCACGGCACCCACGTGGCCGGCACCATAGCCGCGGCCCGCAACGGGGTCGGCATCAGCGGTGTCGCGCCGGGCGCGAAGGTCGCCGCGATCAAGGTGAGCGAGCCGGGGACCAGCCTCTTCTACACCGAGGCGGTCGTCTGCGGCTTCATGTTCGCCGCCGAGAAGGGGATCGAGGTGACCAACAACAGCTACTACGTCGACCCGTGGAACTACACCTGCAAGAACGACGACGACCAGAAGGCGCTGGTGGAGGCCCTCTCCCGGGCCACCAAGTACGCCGAGCGCAAGGGCGTGCTCAGCGTGGCCTCGGCCGGCAACTCCAACCACGACCTGGCCGCCGACTCGATCGAGGACACGACCAGCCCGAACGACTCCACCCCGCTGCCGCGCACCATCGACCCGAAGGTCTGCCTGGACCTGCCCACGCAGCTGCCGGGTGTCGTCACGGTCAGCGCGACCGGCGACAAGGGCCTGAAGTCGTACTACTCCAGCTACGGCCTGGGCGTCGTCGACGTCGCCGCCCCCGGCGGCGACAAGTGGCAGGTCCCGGCCACCCCGGACGCCAACGGCCGCGTGCTGTCGACCCTCCCCGGCGGCGGCTACGGCTACAAGCAGGGCACCTCGATGGCCGGTCCGCACGTCGCGGGCGTCGCGGCGCTGCTCAAGAGCGCCCACCCGACGGCCACGCCGTCGCAGCTCCAGGCCATGCTGAAGGCCCAGGCCACGAAGGCGGCCTGCCCGGAGAAGGTCTACGACGCCACCGGCGCCCTGGTCGACGCCACCACCTGCACCAGCAAATGGGGCCAGACCGCCTACTACGGCTCGGGCGTGGTCGACGCGCTCAAGGCCGTCAAGTAGCGCCGGACGACGTCTGCGCACGGACGGGCCGGGCGGGGTGCTCCCCGCCCGGCCCGTTCGCGTCCGCCCCGGTCGGTCAGGGCCTGATCAGGACCTTCAGCGCGCTGCGGTCGTCCATGGCGCGGTAGCCGTCCGGGACCTCGTCCAGGGACACGGCCCGGTCGAAGACGGGAGCCGGGTCGATCGCGCCGCTCAGCACGTCCTCCAGCAGCTCCGGGATGTAGGCCCGGACCGGCGCCACACCGCCGCGCAGGGTGATGTTGCGGTCGAACATGACACCGAGGTCGAGGCCGGTGCCGCTGCCGTGCGGGACGCCGACGTAGCCGACGGCCCCGCCGTCGCGGGTGATGTTCACGGCGGTGCGCATGGACTCCTCGGTGCCGACCGCCTCGATGACGGCGTGCGCGCCCTGGCCCCGGGTCAGCTCGCGCACGGCGGCCTCGGCGGCCTCGCCGCGCTCGGCGACCACGTCGGTGGCCCCGAACACCTTGGCGATGTCCGTACGGGCGCTGTGGCGGCCCAGCGCGATGATCCGCTCGGCGCCGAGCCGCTTGGCCGCGAGGACGCCGCACAGCCCGACCGCGCCGTCGCCGACGACGGCGACGGTGGAGCCGGCGCGGACGCCCGCGCCCAGGGCGGCGTGGTGCCCGGTGCCCAGGACGTCGGACAGCGCGAGCAGCCCGGTCAGCAGGTGGTCGTCGGAGGCGGCCGCGGCGGGCAGCTTGACCAGGGTGCCGTCGGCGTGCGGGACCCGGACGGCCTCGCCCTGGCCGCCGTCGAAGCCGACGGAGCCCCAGAAGCCGCCGTGCACGCAGGACGTGTACAGGCCCTCGGAGCAGTAGTCGCAGGTGCCGTCGGACCACATGAACGGGGCGACGACGAGGTCTCCGGCGCGCAGGCCGGAGACGGCGGAGCCGGTCTCCTCCACGACGCCGAGGAACTCGTGCCCGATGCGCTGGCCGGGCTGCCGCGCGGCGTGGCCGCGGTAGGCCCACAGGTCGCTGCCGCAGATGCAGGCACGCAGGACGCGGACGACGGCGTCCTCGGGGCGCTGGATCGCAGCGTCGGGCACCTCCTCCACGCGGATGTCGTGCGGGGCGTGGATGACGGTGGCGCGCATGGTGGTGCAGCCCTCCGGAAGTGGTTCAGTCTTGTATGACTTCCCTACCGTACGCCTGCCCGCGGGCGACCGCGCCCAGGGCCAGCAGGCACTGGGCCGCGAGGTAGGTGGCCATGATCCAGAAGTCGGGGCGCGGCAGCTGCGGCCACCCGGCGACCCCGGTCGCGATGAGGGTGTCGGAGAGCAGGAACAGCGCCCCGCCCGCGGCCGCCGCGCGGCCGAGGACGCCGGCGCGGTAGGCCATGGCGGTGAGCAGCAGGCTGTAGCCGGCGACGGGGATCCGCAGGTCGGCGGGCAGGTCGGGCCAGAGCAGCGCGACGGTCCCGACGAGCGCGAGGGCGTACGCGGCCCCGGCCGCGCGGCTCGGCCCGCCCCGGCCGGAGGGGCTGCGCTGGCCGAAGAGCACGAGGTAGCAGACGTGCCCGGCGGCGAAGGAGCCCATGCCCACGAGGAAGGCGGGCTCGGCGTCGAAGAGCAGGGCGAGGTCCCCGCCCCAGCCGAACAGCAGGGCGGCGACCAGCAGGCGGGGTGCGCCGCGCGTCAGCGCGTACGCCACCAGCAGCGGCATCAGCAGCGGTTTGGCGAGGACGTGCCCGAGGTGCCAGCCGGCGAGCAGCGCGCCGAGATCGGCGGCCGCGGCCGCGCCGAAGGCGGCGAGCAGCACGCGTTCGGCGCGCCGGCCGGCGACGGGCCGTACCGCCGCCCAGGACGGCGTACGGGCTCCGGTGGCGCTCACGCGGCGGGCTCCGGCGCCTTCGCGGGCTCGGCGGCCGCGCTGGTCCCGGCGGGCTCGGCGGCCCCGCCGGTCCGGGCCGCCGGCTGCCAGCCGGGGCCGCGGAAGACCCGGCCGGCGCGCTCGCGCCAGCTGCGGGCGGCGCGGACGTCGCGGGCGATGGCGGCGTACTCGTGGGTGGCGACGCGCAGCGGGTTGTGGGTGTCGATGTTCTTGGTGAGGCCGTAGACGGGCCGCTCGGTCTCGCCCACCCAGGACCCGAACATCCGGTCCCAGACGATCAGGATGCCGCCGAAGTTGCGGTCCAGGTAGCCGCCTTGGGAGGCGTGGTGGACGCGGTGGTGGGAGGGGGTGTTGAAGACGTACTCGTAGGGGCGCGGCAGCTTCCCGATGCGCTCGGTGTGCACCCAGAACTGGTAGAGCAGGTTGATGCCGTAGCAGAAGGGGATCGCGGCCGGATGCACCCCGACGGCGACCATCGGCAGGTAGAACCACCAGGTGGTGGCGCTGGTCCAGGGCTGGCGCAGCGCGGTGGTGAGGTTGAACCGCTTGCTGCTGTGGTGGACGACGTGGCAGGCCCACAGGATGCGGATGACGTGGTGGAGCCGGTGCTGCCAGTAGTAGAGGAAGTCCTGTACGAGCAGCATCAGCAGGGCGGTCCACCACAGGAACGGCACGCGCAGCGGCGTCAGTTCGTACACGGCGGTGAAGACCGCGACGACCGGGAGCTTCCAGAGCAGGTCGAAGCCGATGCTGCCGAGCCCCATGGTGATGCTGGTGGCCGCGTCCTTGGAGTCGTAGCCGGCGGCGTCCTCGTCGGGATGGAGCCGGTAGCTGACGACCTCCAGCACGGTGAGCAGTACGAAGGCGGGTATGGACCACAGCACGACATCGGGCAGATTTGGCATGGGCGCACCTTAGGGCGGGTTCCGGGGTGCCGCTAGGGGTTGTTACCGATCAGTATCCGACGGGGTTACCCCGGGTACAAGGGGGCGGCCCCCACCGGCCCCCGAAACGGCTCCCCCGCGGGCCGGGGCCACCGCCGCGCGGTGGCCCGGACCGCGTCCCGCCGGAGCGCCCCACCTCTCGTGGCGAGCCGTCCGGCGGGAGGCGGTGTCACCAGACCCGGACCGAGGCGCCCCGGGCGAACGCCGGGCTGGTGGCGCCCGGGGGGATCTCCGTCAGCGGTTCGGCGATCTCCGAGACCAGGGGGCCGTGCTTGGCGGCCAGGGCGTCCAGCAGGGACAGGTCGAAGCCGTACACGCGGGCCGCGTTGCCGCCGACCATGGCCGCGACCTCCTCCTTCGGCAGGCCCGCGTAGGCGATGCGCAGGCCCTCGCGGGAGAAGGGGGCGGTGCCCTCGTCGTGGGGGAAGTCGCTGCCCCACATGATCTTGCCGAGGCCGATCCGGTCCCGCAGCGGGACCTCGTGGGGGCGCATGAAGCTGGCCCCCACGAAGCAGTTGTCCCGCCACACCTGGCTCGGGCCCCGGCCCATGGCCTCGGCCAGGCCCGCGCCGAACTTGGCCTCGGCGGTGGAGGCGGCTGCCACCAGGCGGCCGTGGTAGTAGTCCAGCATCTCCAGCACGCCCGGGATCCAGCCGGACCCCTGCTCCGTCAGGACCAGCTTGAGGCCCGGGTGGCGGTGGAAGGCGCCGCCGAAGACGAGGTGCCACAGGGCGCGGTGCGAGAACCACGTGGTCTCCACCATGAAGACGGCCCGCGCGGCCGGTTCGTCGCCGAGCGGCGGCGAGGCCGAGCCGCCGTGGTGGTTGACCGGGACGTCCAGCTCCGCGCAGACCGCCCAGATCGGGTCGTACGCGGCCGAGTACAGCTCGGGCACCGGCGAGCCCGGCGGGACGCCGGGGAGCAGGACGCCGCCGGTCAGGCCCGCCCGGCGGGTGCGGCGGATCTCCGCCACCGCGGCGTCCACGTCGTTGAGGAGGATCTGGGCGACGCCCGCCCGCCGTCCCGGCGCGTCCGCGCAGAAGTCCGCCAGCCACCGGTTGTGCGCCTGGAGGCCGGCCCAGCGCAGCTCGTACTCCGCGGCCGTGGGCGGCTGCGCCATCAGGGAGGCCTTGGGGAAGAAGGGCGGGATGGTGTTCGGGAAGACGACCTCGGCGACGATGCCGTCGGCCTCGAGCTCGGCCAGCCGGCGCTGGGAGTTCCAGTTGAGGTCGGCCGTGTCGGCGAGGAGGTCCTCGTACGGGTTGACGTAGGTGGCGGCCCAGGCGTCGAAGGCCTCGTGGTGGCGCTTGGCCAGGTACGGCCGGTAGTCGAGCAGGTCGGCGCCGGCGTGGCAGTCCGCCGAGATGACGGTGTAGCGCTCCTCCACGGCTACGACACCCCCAGCGACGGGAAGTCGGCGCCGGTGAGCCAGTGCCGGCCGGTCTCGCGCGAGCGGGCCCAGGAGGCCTCCACCGCCGCCTGGTCGGGGCTCTGGCCCAGGTCGGCCGGGGTGGGGCCGATCCGGCGGGCGATCGGGGCGAGCTCGGCGGTGTCGAAGCCGAAGACCTCGGCGGCGGCCAGGCCCAGCATCCGGCGGGTCTCGGCGACCGGGATGTCGTGGAAGGTGTTCCGCAGCCAGTTGCGGGTGTCGGGCCAGGTTCCCTCGGGGTGCGGGAAGTCCGAGCCCCACAGGATGTTGTCCACGCCGATCTCGTAGCGCTGGGCGAGCTCGCGGCGCTTGGTGTTCGTGGCGCAGACGAACACCTGCCGGTCCAGGTACTCGCTCGGCGGGCGCTTCAGCTCCGAGAAGGGGGAGAGCTTCTTGCCGCCGTGGGCGCCCAGGTAGAGGCGGTCCATGAACCAGAGCAGGTTCGGCAGCCACCAGCAGCCCGACTCGGCCACCCCGAACCTCAGGCCGGGGTGCCGCTCGAACACCCCGGACCAGAGCAGGAACCACAGCGGGCGGGCCGGCCACCAGGTGACCTCGGAGACGTAGATGCCCAGGTGGTCCCCGTACTCGTGGCGGGGCGCGGCCCCCGAGTGGGTGACGACCGGCATCCCCGTCTCGGCGGCGGCCGCCCACACCGGGTCGTAGCGGCGGTCGTGGTAGGGGGCCTGGTCCACCCACATCGAGGGGATCATCAGGGCGCCCAGGCCCGACTCCTTGGCCCGGTGGACCTCCGCGACGACCTTGGCGGGCTCCGCCGTGACGGGCAGCAGGGCGACCCCGCAGTGGCGCGCGGGGTTCTGGCCGACGAACTCCGCCAGCCAGCGGTTGTGCGCCTGCGCGCCCGCCATGCCCAGCTCGGGGTCCTGGTCGCCGGAGAGGCCGAGGCCCACCCCGAAGGGGGCGGCGGTCTGGCTGTCGACGGCGTCCGCGTCGGGGAAGACGACCTCGGCGGCGACGCCGTCACCGTCGAGTTCCTTGAGCCGCTGGGTGCTGTCCCAGCCGCCCTTGAGGCCTTCCGCGTGGTCGTGGAACCACTTCTCGGCGAAGGCCTCGTTGCGCACGCCGAGCCGGGTGGCCTCCTCGCGGCGGGCGTCGCGCTGGCCGAGGAACTCGTCGAACTGCGGGTGGAAGCGGGAGTCGAGGTAGGGGCGGTACCGCTCGGTCGGCAGGCCGGCGTGGCAGTCCGAGGAGATGATCAGGTAGGGGTCTTCGTACGCGGCGTTGGCGGTGTCACTCACGGCAGACGCTCCTCAGTCGAGGATGAAGCTCTCCAGGTAGGCGGGGTTGGCGCGGTCGAGCATCGACTGCGACCGGGCGCGGATCTGGCGGTCGCTGTGCTCGCTCGCCGGCAGCATCCAGAAGCGGTCGGCGCGGATGCCGTCGACGACGTGCTCCGCGACCTCCTCGACCGGGGTGAAGCGCACCTCGTGCCCGGCCCGCCTCATCGCCGCCTCGTACTGGCTGAGGCTGCGGTACGGCGACCTGCGCGGGCGCTCCTTGGCGAAGCGCTCGGGCCGGTTGCGGTGCGACTCCCACAGGCCGGTGCGCAGCATGTGCGGTCCGGGGAAGAGGACGGAGGCGCCGACGGCCGCGCCCTCCGCCTTCAGGTGGGCGTAGAGGGACTCGGTCAGGGTGACCACCGCCGCCTTGGTGACGGCGTACACCGAGGCGGTGGGCAGCGGGGCGATGCCGCCGTCGCCGGAGGAGGTGTTGACGACGTGGCCGGGGGCGCCGGAGGCGATCATGCGCGGGACGAAGGCCTGGACGCCGTGGAAGACGCCCCAGACGTTGACGGCGAAGGCCCACTTCCAGTCGTTCGGCTCGTGCTCCCACATCCGGCCCTCGGCGCCGGACCCGACGCCGGCGTTGTTGCACAGGACGTGGACGGCGCCGAAGGCGTCGTAGGCGGCGTCGGCGAGGGCGAGGACGGAGTGGCGCTCGCTGACGTCGACGGTGCGGGCGAGCACCTCGGCGCCGTCGGCGGTGAGGTCGTCGGCCGCCTTGCGCAGGGCGGCCTCCTCCACGTCGGCGAGGACCACCTTGAGGCCCTCGGCGGCGAAGCGGCGGGCCATGGCGAGGCCGATGCCGCTCGCGGCGCCGGTGACGACGGCCACCTGTCCGGGTTCGAGCCGCATGTCACACGCTCCCCTCGGGCGGCCCGTCGAGGATCTGCAGCGGGTCGTCGTAGCGCTGGTGGATGTAGGGGAGCAGCGCCTGGGCGCTGACCCGCTCGACGACCCGGCCCTTCTGGTCGGTGGTCTTCTCGCCGATGGTGAGCTCCACGAGGCGGCGTACGGGAAGGTCGGCCACGGGGTCGAACATCGACTCGCGCAGCACCACGTCACCGGTGAGGTGTTCGAGCCTGCGGACCTTCTCGTTGCGCGTGCAGTGCACGAGGACCGGGTCGCCGTCCAGGCCCGAGCCGTCCACCGCGGGGAGGAACTTGAAGTAGAAGTCGGTCTTCACCGTCGGCTCGGGCAGCGGGAGCGCGCCGTCGACGGCGCCGCGCACCTCCACGAAGGCGATCCCGTGCCGGGCGAGGGCGGCCCGTACGACGAGGCCCTCGCGCTCGACGGTGACCTCGCCCAGCTTCTTGGGCTCGCCGAACACCTCCCGGCCCCCGGTCAGGGCCCGCTCGTGGGTCATCGGCATGACGAGCGGGTACCAGCCCTCGACCCCGCCGTGCCGGGCGGCCACCGCCACCGAGCCGGCGCCGAGCGGGTAGCCGGGCAGGTCGACCTTGCTGATGTTGGCCCGGACGAGGGGCCGCTCGGCGGGCCCCAGCGGCGGCGGCAGGACCGCCGCCACGGCGTCGGGGTCGGTCTCCCAGACGGCCACGACGCCGGTGGACCAGATGTCGGGGAGTTTGGCGCTCTTCTCGCGCGACGCCGTGGTCTCGGCCTCGGTGCGCGCTCCGTACCGTATGCGTGCCATGTCTCGCACCACCCTTCTGGGTCCCCCCGGCGGGACCGGGGGCGGTTCTGTAACACAGTTACACCGCTGCCGATGAAGGGTAAAGACCCCTGCACGCACAGGAACTGACGTAGCGACAGATTGGCGAACCGTCCCCATGGCGAGAAGCGCACTGACCCGTGAGGAGGTGCTGGAGGCGGCCGCGTCCCTGGTCCGGCGGAACGGTCCGGCGGCCCTGACCATGCGGGGGCTCGCCGCCGAGCTGGGCACGGCGGTGACCTCCATCTACTGGCACGTCGGCAACCGCGAGCAGCTGCTCGACGCCCTCGTGGAGCGGACCGTCCAGGAGATGGGCGCGGTCCGCCCGGCCGGGGACACACCGGCCGGGCGGATCGTCTCGGTGGCCCGGACCCTGCGGCGCGAACTGCGCGCACGCCCGCACCTGATCGCGATGGTCCACGAGCGCGGGCTCACCGAGCGCATGTTCCTGCCCGCCCAGCGGGCGCTCGTCGACGAGGTGCACGCCGCGGGACTGCGGGGGGCGCGGGCCGCCGACGCGGTGCGCGCCGTCCAGTTCCAGATCGTCGGCTTCCTGCTCGTCGAGCGCAACCGCGAGCGCTCCCCCGCCCAGTCGCCGGGCGAGGGGGAGCTCTGGGATCCGCAGGCCGCCGGCGACCCCGCGCTCGCCCGCGCCCTGGCCCGCCCGGCGGACCCGGAACGGCTGTTCCTGCTGTCGGTACGGGCCTTGACCGATGCGCTGCTCGCGGAGCCCGGCGGATAGGGCCCGGCCCGGTGGCGGAGCCGGGGGGACGGCCCGCTCACCGGGCAGGGGGCGCAGGCGGGCTGAAAAGGCATCGGGCCACGGGTGTCAGTGCGTGCCGATATCCTCTGTGACCATGCTGCACGACCGTACGACCGCAGAGGCGGAATGGCCGACCGCGTACCCACAGGGGTACGCGGTCGTCGACGTGGAGACGACCGGGCTCGCTCGCGACGACCGGATAATCTCCGCGGCCGTCTACCGGCTCGACGCTCAGGGCAACGTGGAGGACCACTGGTACAGCCTGGTCAACCCGCGCCGCGATCCGGGGCCCACCTGGATCCACGGCCTGACCAGTGCGATGCTCCAGGACGCCCCGCTCTTCGAGGACATCGCCGAGGAGTTCGCGGGCCGGCTCGCCGACCGGGTGCTCGTCGCGCACAACGCCATCTTCGACTGGCAGATGATCGCGCGGGAGTACGCGCGCGCCTCCGCGACCGCCCCGGTACGCCAGCGGCTGTGCACCATCGCCCTGTCGAAGGAGCTGAACCTCCCGCTGCCCAACCACAAGCTGGCGTCCCTCGCCGCGCACTACGGGGTGGTCCAGCAGCGCGCCCACCACGCGCTCGACGACGCCCGGGTGCTGGCGGAGGCCTTCCGTCCGTCCCTGCACGCGGCCGCGCGGGACGGCGTACGGCTGCCCCTGCTGGAGTGCCGTCCGCTGACGGAGTGGTCGGACTCCCCCGCCGCGCCCCGCATCGGCTACCAGTCCTCGTACGGCAACGGCGGCTCCTGGCGGGCCTCGCGCAAGCGGCCCCCGTGCCCGTACCCGAACCCGGGCCGCTTCGAGGACGGCAAGCCGCTGCGGCAGGGCATGCGGGTCGCCTTCTCGGGTGACACCTCCGTGGACCGGGAGCTGCTGGAGGACCGGGCCGTGGAGGCGGGCCTGCACGTCGCGACGAGCGTGTCCCGGCTCACCAGCCTGCTGGTGACGAACGACCCCGACTCCGCGACCTCCAAGACGGTCAAGGCCAGGTCCTTCGGGACGCCGGTCGTGGACGAGGCGGCCTTCACCCAGCTGCTGCGGGACGTCGCGGCGGCCGGCGAGGCGTAGCGCGGGAGCAGCGCGTGTTGCTCCGGCCGGGTGCAGGCCGGGCGACTCACCCCGGTGGATCTTGTTCCGGCCGCCCGCCCCGCACAGCATGCGGCGCATGGCACGTTGTGAGGTCTGCGGAAACGACTACGGCATGTCCTTCGAGGTGCACGCGCAGGGCGCGGTGCACGTCTTCGACTGCTTCTCGTGCGCCATCCACCGCATGGCGCCGATCTGCGAGCACTGCCGGGTCCAGATCATCGGGCAGGGCGTCGAGGTCGAGGACCAGTGGTTCTGCGGTGCGCACTGCGCCCGCGCGGAGGGGAAGGTGGGCATCGTCGACCACGTCTGATCACCCGCCCGCCGCCGCTGCGGCCCCGGAGGGCCACCCGCCCTCCGGGGTCCTCGCCGCTGGGGGTACCGTCGTGGGCGTGTACCGCTTTGTGCTGACCCGGCAGTGGGTGTCCCTCACCCTCGTCACCCTCGTCCTCATCCCCGTGATGATCAAGCTGGGGTTCTGGCAGTTCCACCGCCACGAGCACCGGGTCGCGCAGAACGAGCTGATCGCGAAGAACCTGTACGCGAAGCCGGTGCCGGTGACCGAGGTCACCTCCCCCGGGCACACCGTCCCGAGGGCCGACTACTGGCGCGCCGTCACCGCCACCGGTACGTACGACTCCGCGCACGAGACCGTCGTACGGATGCGCACCTCGAACGACGACAAGGTCGGCTTCCACGTGGTGACGCCGCTGGTGCTGGGCGACGGCCGCGTCGTGCTGGTCAACCGGGGCTGGGTGGCCGGCGGCGACGACCCGCGCGCCTACCCGCCGGTGCCGGCCGCGCCCTCGGGCGAGGTCACGGTGTCCGGGCGGCTCAAGGCCGACGAGACCAGCGGCGGCAGCGGCATCAAGGACCGCAAGGGCCTGCCCGACCGCCAGGTGATGCTGATCAACAGTGGGCAGCAGGCGGCCGCGCTGGGCAGGACTGTGCTCGGCGGGTACCTCGAACTGGTCGCGCCCGGACCGGCCGGCGGCACCCCCGAGCCGGTCGCCGAGCCCGACCACGACTCGATCGGCCCGCACATGGCGTACGCGGTCCAGTGGTGGCTGTTCGCGGCGGCGGTGCCGGTGGGGTGGGTGGTCCTGGTGCGGCGCGAGAGGCGTGACCGCGAGGAGGCGGCGGCGAAGGCCGTGTCGCCGGAGCCCGCTTCGGCGTAGGTTGTCGGGCATGGATCTTGGACTGAAGGACCGTGTCTACGTCGTCACCGGAGCCACGCGGGGCCTCGGCTTCGCCTCCGCGCGGGAACTCACCGCCGACGGGGCGAAGGTCGTGCTCACCGGCAGGGACGAGAAGCGCGTGGCGGACGCGGCCGCGGAACTCGGCCCCCACGCGCTGGGCGTGGCGGTGGACAACTCCGACCCGCGGGCGGCGGAGCGGCTGGTGGCCACGGCGCGCGAGCGGTTCGGGCGCTTCGACGGCATCCTGATCAGCGTCGGCGGCCCCGCGCCCGGCTTCGCGGCGGACAACACCGACGAGCAGTGGGCGGCGGCGTTCGAGACGGTCTTCCTGGGCGCGGTCCGCCTGGCCCGGACGGCCGCGGCCGAGCTGGGCGAGGGCGGGGTCATCGGCTTCGTGCTGTCGGGCTCGGTCCACGAGCCCATCCCCGGCCTGACCATCTCGAACGGCCTGCGGCCGGGGCTGGCGGGCTTCGCCAAGTCCCTGTCGGTGGAGCTGGGCCCGCGCGGGATCCGCGTGATCGGCCTGCTGCCGGCCCGGATCGACACCGACCGGGTGCGGGAGCTGGACGCGCTGTCCGGCGACGCGGACGCGGCGCGGGCGGGCAACGAGTCCCGCATCCCGCTGCGCCGCTACGGCACCCCGGCGGAGTTCGGCCGCACGGCGGCGTTCCTGCTCTCCCCGGCGGCGTCGTACCTGACGGGCCTGATGCTCCCGGTGGACGGCGGCGCCCGCCACGGCTTCTGACGCCCGGGGCGCCGACGGCGCGGCCCGGCCGCGAGCGGCCCGCTCCGCACCCCTCGCGCCACACGCCGGCGGGTGCCGGAAGGACCGGCCCCGCCGTCGCGCCCGCCCGCCGGCCTCAGTCGGAGAGGCCCGCCAGGTCGCGCAGGCGGCGGGCCTGGGCGGCTCGCTC
Organism: Streptomyces sp. NPDC034085; assembly: GCF_055575555.1. Classification (NCBI taxonomy): domain Bacteria; kingdom Bacillati; phylum Actinomycetota; class Actinomycetes; order Kitasatosporales; family Streptomycetaceae; genus Streptomyces; species Streptomyces sp. NPDC034085. The sequence continues at coordinate 46,415 of NZ_JBVISL010000001.1, forward strand.
GGCGGCGCGCTGGTCGTCGTACGTACGGGAGGGGGCGCCGCGCAGCAGCGCCTTGGTCTCGATGACGGCGTCGCGCGGCGGGGCCAGCAGGGCGGTGGTGAGGTCCTGGACGGCGGCGTCCAGCTCGTCGGCCGGGACCACGAGGTTGGCGAGGCCCACCCGCTCGGCCTCCTCGGCGTGCACGAAGCGGCCCGTCGCGCAGATCTCCAGCGCGCGGGCGTAGCCGACCAGGGCGGTCAGCGGCTGGGTGCCGGCCAGGTCCGGGACCAGGCCCAGGCTGGTCTCGCGCATGGCGAACTGCACGTCGTCCGCGACCACGCGCAGGTCGCAGGCGAGCGCCAGCTGGAAGCCGGCGCCGATCGCGTGCCCCTGCACGGCGGCGATGGAGACGACGTCATTGCGGCGCCACCAGGTGAAGGCCTCCTGGTACTCGGCGATGGTGGAGTCGAGCAGTTCGTCCGAACCGCGTGCCAGATCGAGGAATGACGGCTCGCCCTCGAAACCCTCGGGGGTGAAAGCCTGCCGGTCGAGCCCGGCGGAGAAGGACTTGCCCTCCCCGCGCAGCACGACGACCCGGACGGTGCCGGGCAGCGACCGTCCGGCCTCCGCCAACGCCCGCCAGAGCGCGGGGGATTGGGCGTTTCGCTTGGCCGGATTGGTCAGTGTCACCGTGGCGACCGTGTCGTCGATGGTGAGCCGTACGCCATCCTTGTCGAGCAGAGCCATCTGATGCCTCCGGTGTGCAGTCGTGGCCGCGTACCCGGCCTAAGTGACTGCACAGTAACCACCCGGCCGACCGGAGGGCCGACCGGGGGTCACCGAAGGAACCGTGCGTGGAGCAGGACGGAAACAGACAGCATGGATCAGACAGCGTGAAAGAGCACGGAGCTGTCGGGCGGACTTCGGCACCGGCCTCGGCCTGACGGCCAGGGTCAGGCCGCAGCCGCCTTCTTGCCGCGCGTCGCGCCACCGCGACCACGCAGCGTGACTCCGGACTCGCTGAGCATCCGGTGGACGAATCCGTAGGACCGGCCGGTCTCTTCGGCCAGCGCCCGGATACTCGCACCGGAGTCGTACTTCTTCTTCAGGTCTGCCGCGAGCTTGTCGCGCGCGGCGCCGGTCACCCGGCTGCCCTTCTTCAGAGTCTCGGCCACCCGTGCCTCCTCATGGGAAGTGCGCTCTGGACTTCTCATGATCACCCCTCCCCGGCTTCCTGGCCACCCATTCAGCAAGGTCGGTACGACGGCATTTCCCAGCCGGTGGACACCCGAGCAGAACGGAATCTCCTCTTCCGGCGCATGACCTCCGTCACATTTCTCCGTTGCCGAAAGGAATCACCAGGTCAGGGGGCCGGACGCGGAAGACGGCCGGCCCCGGACGCGCGTCCTTGCGGACGCGGCCGGGGCCGATGAACAGGGCGCGAGGGTACGAGACCGTCTCACTCAGATGATGGATCACGTCTGAGCCGAATGATCCATAAGGAACTGGATCAACGCCGCCGCGGACGGTCAGGCGAGGGCGACGAGGTCCCGGTAGTCCGGGCCCCACAGATCCTCGACCCCGTCCGGGAGCAGGATGATCCGCTCGGGCTCCAGGGCCTCCACGGCCCCCTCGTCGTGCGTGACGAGGATGACCGCGCCCTTGTAGGTGCGCAGCGCGCCGAGGATCTCCTCGCGGCTGGCCGGGTCGAGGTTGTTGGTGGGCTCGTCGAGCAGCAGCACGTTGGCCGAGGAGACGACCAGGGTGGCCAGGGCCAGACGGGTCTTCTCGCCGCCGGAGAGCACACCCGCCGGCTTGTCCACGTCGTCGCCGGAGAACAGGAAGGAGCCGAGCGTCTTGCGTACGTCGACCAGGTCCAGGTCGGGCGCGGAGGAGCGCATGTTCTCCAGGACCGTGCGCTCGGGGTCCAGGGTCTCGTGCTCCTGGGCGTAGTAGCCCAGCTTGAGGCCGTGGCCGGGCACGACCGTGCCGGTGTCGGGCTTCTCGGTGCCCGACAGCAGGCGCAGCAGGGTGGTCTTGCCGGCGCCGTTGAGGCCGAGGATGACCACGCGGGAGCCCTTGTCGATGGCCAGGTCGACGTCGGTGAAGATCTCCAGCGACCCGTAGGACTTCGACAGGCCCTCGGCGGTCAGCGGGGTCTTGCCGCAGGGCGCCGGGTCCGGGAAGCGGAGCTTGGCGACCTTGTCGGAGGCGCGGACGGCCTCCAGGCCGGACAGCAGCCGCTCGGCGCGCTTGGCCATGTTCTGCGCGGCGACGGTCTTGGTGGCCTTGGCGCGCATCTTGTCGGCCTGCGAGTTCAGGGCCGCGGCCTTCTTCTCGGCGTTCTGGCGCTCGCGCTTGCGGCGCTTCTCGTCGGCCTCGCGCTGCTGCTGGTAGAGCTTCCAGCCCATGTTGTAGACGTCGATCTGGGAGCGGTTGGCGTCGAGGTAGAAGACCTTGTTGACCACGGTCTCGACCAGGTCGACATCGTGGGAGATCACGATGAAGCCGCCGCGGTAGTTCTTCAGGTAGTCGCGCAGCCAGACGATCGAGTCGGCGTCGAGGTGGTTGGTGGGCTCGTCCAGGAGCAGGGTGTCGGCGTCCGAGAAGAGGATGCGGGCCAGCTCGACGCGGCGGCGCTGGCCGCCGGAGAGGGTGTGCAGGGGCTGGCCGAGGACCCGGTCGGGGAGGCTGAGGGCGGCCGAGATGGTCGCGGCCTCGGACTCGGCGGCGTAACCGCCCTTGGTCAGGAACTCGGTCTCCTGGCGCTCGTACTGCTTCAGGGCCTTCTCACGGGTGGCGCCGGAGCCGGTGGCGATGCGCTCCTCGTTGGCGCGCATCTTCTGGAGGAGCACGTCGAGCCCGCGGGCGGAGAGGATCCGGTCGCGGGCGAGGACGTTGAGGTCGCCGGTGCGCGGGTCCTGCGGGAGGTAGCCGACCTCGCCGGAGCGGGTGATGGTGCCGCCGGCGGGCTGGCCCTCGCCGGCGAGGCACTTGGTGAGGGTGGTCTTGCCCGCTCCGTTGCGGCCGACGAGCCCGATGCGGTCCCCCTTGGCCACACGGAAGGACGCGTTCTCGATGAGGATGCGGGCGCCGGCGCGCAGCTCGATGCCGGTGGCGGTGATCACGGAAATACTCCAGGGCGGTTGGGACGGCGGAAGGGGGGCAGGACGCGCGTTGCTTCGACGCCGCTAATCCGCGAGGAGATTTGCCATGGGATTCATTCTACCGGGGGTGCGCAACCACTTTTCGGGGCCTCCCGTCCCCCGTTCGGCGCACGGACCACGCGGAGCCGCCACGGCGCGTACGAGGATGAACGGGTTGATACTCGCCGCAGGGGCGCCCAGGCGGCCCCGTGGATCTCACCGATAGAGGCGGTGCGGGATGCAGTTCGACGACGACGCCAATCTGGACACCTCCGAGGTCAAGGACGTCCGCGGCAGCCGCGTCCCGGGCGGGAGGGCCACGGTGGGCGGCGGCCTGGTCGGTCTGATCGCACTGGTCCTGGGGTTGATCTTCGGAGTGGGCCCGGAGCAGCTGGGCCTGTCCGACGGGAGCCCGGAGCCCGCGGCCACCGCCTCCTCGGCCGCCCAGGTGCAGCAGACCTGCAGGACCGGGCAGGACGCCAACACCCGCGAGGACTGCCGGCTCGTCGCGGTGGTGAACAGCACCCAGGACTACTGGAGGCAGGAGTTCCAGAAGCGCGGGGGCGCCTACCGCCCGGCGTCGACGGTCTTCTTCGCCGGCCGGGTGAACACGGCCTGCGGGGCGGCCACCAAGGCGGTCGGCCCCTTCTACTGCCCCGGTGACCGGCAGGTCTACCTGGACCTGGGCTTCTTCGACGAGCTGCGCACGACGTTCGGGGCGAGCGGCGGCCCCTTCGCCCAGGCGTACGTCGTCGCCCACGAGTACGGACACCACGTCCAGAACCTGACCGGAACCCTCCAGCGGGCCCAGGACGGCCGGCAGGGCGCGAACAGCAACGCGGTGAAGGTCGAGCTCCAGGCCGACTGCTACGCGGGCGTGTGGGCGCACAACGCCACGAGGACCCCGGACGAGTCCACGGGACGGCCGCTGATCACCAGCCTCACCGACCAGGACATCAGGGACGGGCTGGACGCGGCGGCGGCGGTGGGCGACGACCGGATCCAGGAGAAGTTCCAGGGCCGGGTCACCCCCGAGTCCTGGACGCACGGCTCGGCGGAGCAGCGCCAGCAGTGGTTCTACCAGGGCTACCGCACGGGCGACATGGCCCAGTGCGACACGTTCCGCTGACGGTCGGCGGCGCCTGCCATGCTGTGACGCGGATCACCGTCACGAGAGGGAGTGACCGCCATGGCAGGCGTTCCGTCCATCTGCCCCACGCTGCTCTACCGCGACGCGAAGGCAGCGATCCGCCAGCTCACGGAGGCTTTCGGGTTCACGCAGGTCGCGGTCTACGAGGGCGATGACGGCTCGGTGATGCACGCGGAGCTGGCGTACGGCAACGGCGCGGTGATGCTGGGCAGCAAGGGGCGCGGCGGCGTCTTCGACCGGGCCATGGAGGCCGCCGGACCGGCGGGGGTCTACGTCGTGGTCGGCGACGTCGACGCCCATCACCGCCGGGCGGCCGAACACGGCGTGGAGATCCTGATGGAGCCGACCGACCAGGACTACGGCTCGCGGGACTACATGGCGCGGGACGCCGAGGGCAACGTCTGGAGCTTCGGGACGTACGCGCCGCAGCTGTGACGCCGCGGCGCGGGCGGGCGTACGCCTCCCCGCGCGCCCGCGTACGGCGAGGCGCCGGGTCGGGGGGCGGGTCAGCCGCCGCCGGTGTGGACCTGGAAGGCGGCCCGGCGGACCGCCTTGGCCAGGGCCGGGTCGGGGTGCGCGGCGGCGAGGGCGACCAGCACCTGCACCGTGCGGGGGTGGCCGACCGCGCGGACCTCGTCCAGCAGCCGGGGGACGGTGGTGCGGACGGCGGAGTCGAGGTGCCGGGCGAGCAGGTCGGCCTCGCCGTGGTCGGCGATGGCCGCCGCCGTGTCCACCCAGAGCCAGGTCGACTCCTCGGGGGTGAGCACGTCCTGGGCCTCGTCGGGGTCCACCCCGTCGTGCTCGGCGAGCCAGAGCAGGGCGTACGGCCGCAGCACGGCTTCCCGCAGGGCCGCGCGCACCTCGGGCTCGGCGGGGGCGCCGACCACCCGCAGGGCCTCGAAGGCCAGCCCGCGCAGCAGGGCGTCCTCGCCGCGGGCGGCGTGCAGCAGCTCGCTGACGGCGTGGCCGACGGGGCGGGCGGCGAGCCAGGCCTGGTACTCGGCACGGGCCGGTCCGGGGGTGAGCCGGGCGCAGCCGTGCAGCATGGCGGCGGCCGACTGCTCGATGTTGCCGGCCGGGCTCTGGGCGGCCACGCAGATCTGCTCCAGCTTCACCCACACGGCCCAGCTGCCGAGGGGGGTGAGGGTGGCCCGGGCGGGGCCGAGGGTGACGGCGTCGACGGCGGCGAGGCCGCCCAGGGCCCAGCGCAGCAGCCGGGCGAGCGGGAGCGGTCGGGGTTCGGCGGGGGCGCCGCAGCCGGTGGCGGTCTCCGCGCCGTAGGGGACCTCGCAGCGCTCGTCGCGCAGTTCGGTGACGCGCTGGCCGAGGAGGTCCAGGAGGTCCGGGACGCTCACCGGGCCGGCGGACAGCTGGAGCAGCGACAGCAGTTGCGGCATCGCCTCGACCACCTCGGCGACGGCCGAGGGGGCGATGTCGGCGGGGGCCGGGTGGACGAGGGACCAGGCGTCGAAGAGGGCGACCCAGCCGCGCAGTACGGCGGTGTCGTCCCGGTCCCACGCGCGCAGCCGCCAGCCGGGGCGGGCGTGTCCGCCGTGCACCTCGACGAGGCCGGAGAGGCGGGCGCGGTCCCAGCCGACCTGGATCTGCCCGTGCGTCAGGCCCAGGTCGTCGGCGGCGCGTTCGACGTCGGCCGCGGGCAGGGCGCCCGCGGGGGCGGGGCGGCCGCCGTCGCCCGCGCCGAGGTGCAGCTCGGCCCAGCGGGCGAGCCGTACCGCGTCGGCGAGGGAGGTGCGGGCGCGGTTCGCCAGGTCCGCCCTGGCGGGGGTGCCCGCCGGGGGCCGGGTGGCCGGCCGGGTTCGCCGGTCGGTCACCGCCTTGCGCGCCGTGGCGACGGAGCGCTGGGAGACGAGTCGGAGTCTGGAGTCGCGAGCCAACTGCTCATCAGGCTTTCGGGACGTCACGGAAGCAGTCTCGCCCGTCACTGGCCGAAAGCCCAAACGGAACCGGTCGTTTCCACAGGTCACGGGCCGGATGAACCGGGAGGAATCCCCCATGCCGTCCCGTCCGCCCCAGGCCCTTCACCCTCCGCGCCGCATCGCACCTCACATGAGGGGGACGAGGAAGCGGCGCAGCGCCTCCTCGTACCGGAGCGGGTCGGCGTTCCACATCGCCCCGTGCCCCGCGTCCATGACGGTGTGCAGGGTGACCAGGTCGGGCCGGGCGGCGGCGAGCCGGCGGGAGGGCTCCCAGGGGGCGATGGTGTCGGCGGGCCCGTGGAAGAGCAGGACGGGGACGCTCAGCGCGCCGGGGTCCGCGGCGGGGGCCCGGTGGTCGGCGCGCAGCCCGGCGCGGCCCTCGGCGGCGCGGACCGCGAGCGGGAGCAGCGGGGCGGGGGTGCGGCGGGCGGCGGCGAGCGCGCGCAGGGTGGTGTGCCAGTCCAGGACGGGCGAGTCGAGGACGACCCCGGAGATCCGCCCGGCCAGGGCGGAGCGCTCGACGGCGCGCAGGGCCATGGTGGCTCCGGTGGACCAGCCGTACAGCACCACGCGGCGGGCCCCGTAGCGCAGGGCGTAGCGGATGGCGGCGTCCAGGTCGCGCCACTCGGACTCGCCGAGGTGGCCGAGGCCGTCGGGGGAGGCGGGGGCGCCGAGGTCGCCGCGGTAGGCGAGGTCGAGCACGGGGAGGCGGTGGCCGTGCAGGAAGGGCATGACCGCCATCGGGTGCTCCCGGGTGGTGCCGAGCCCGTGGACGGTGATCACCCAGGTGCCCCGGGCGCCGGGCAGGAACCAGGCGGGGAGCGGGCCGAGCTCCCCGGGGACGTCCACGTCGGCGTGGTCCAGCCCGAGGGCGGTACGGGGGTTGCCCCGGTGCACCTGGGGGGTGAGGGCGACCCGCATGCCGGGGGTCAGGCTGCCGTGGGTGACGGCGAGCAGGCGGCGTACGACGGTGTCGGGGGCGTGCGGGACGCCGGTGAGGACGGAGCCGACCACGGCGTGCACCCCGGGCGCCTCCAGTCCGTGGACGCCGGGGCGCAGGGAGGCCAGCGAGCGGGTGAGGGCGATCCGGCCGGGAGCGGTGGAGTGGACGCTCAGCGGGGGGCCGCCGGGCAGGGGGCGGCCGGGTTCGGGCCGCAGGGCGGCGTCGGCGGCGTACCGGCCGGCCGCGACCGCGGCTGCTCCGGCACCGATCAGGGTCGTGGTGACGGCCGCTGCCGTCGCTGTGGCGGTACGCACCGTTCCAGTCTCGGGGCGGGGCGGCCGGCGGGCCACCGGAGGAGATCATTCCGGTCAGGAGGCCCGCGTCGGCGGGCGCGGGCCGCGCCGGTCGCGGGGGTGCCGCCCGCGAGCTCCGCGAGCGGAATGCGGGGCGGCCTCAAGTGGAGTGATCTAGCTCTCCTCCGGGCGTCCGGAGGGGGATCCCGCAGGACCGCGGAGCCTGCCGGAAGGGTCCGTTCACCCCGCTTTGACGTGCATGAACCGGGATAACTACAAAAGAACCGGGCGAATGACCCGATCGTGTGGCGCGTGAGGACACCGTGTCGCCCGAGTCAGTTCATCTTCCGTTCACCCAGGTTGCCTACGGTCGCCGTGCCACTGACGCCAAACAGAAGCCTGGGTAAATGGAGCACATAACGCTTCTCCTCGGGATCGTGATCATCACCGCTCTCGTGTTCGACTTCACGAACGGTTTCCACGACACAGCCAACGCGATGGCGACCACCATCTCGACCGGCGCCCTCAAGCCCAAGACGGCGGTGGCCATGTCCGCCGTGCTCAACCTCGTCGGCGCGTTCATGTCCGTGGAGGTCGCCAAGACGATCTCCAAGGGCCTGGTCAACGAGGAGGGCATCCAGCCCGAGGTGATCTTCGCCGCCCTGGTCGGCGCGATCCTCTGGAACCTCGTCACCTGGCTGGTCGGCCTCCCCTCCAGCTCCTCCCACGCTCTGATGGGCGGCCTGATCGGTGCGGCCGTCGCCTCCGCCGGCCTCGGCGCGGTCAACGGCAGCGTCGTCGTCACCAAGGTGCTGATCCCCGCCGTCGCCGCCCCGATCGTGGCCGGTGCGGCCGCGATGCTGGCCGCGAAGGTCACGTACAAGCTGAACGGCAAGGTCGGCGAGAAGACCTCCGCCAAGGGCTACAAGGCCGGCCAGATCGCCTCCGCCGGCCTGGTCTCCCTCGCCCACGGCACCAACGACGCGCAGAAGACGATGGGCATCATCACCCTGGCCCTGGTCGCCGGCGGCGCGCTCGCGCCCGGCTCCAACCCGCCGGTCTGGGTCATCGTCTCCGCCGGCCTGGCCATCGCCATGGGCACCTACCTGGGCGGCTGGCGCATCATCCGCACCATGGGCAGCGGCCTCACCGACCTCCAGCCGCAGCAGGGCTTCGCCGCCCAGACCTCGGCCGCCAGCGTCATCCTGGCCTCCTCGAACCTCGGCTTCTCCCTCTCCACCACGCACGCCTGCTCCGGCGCCGTCATGGGCGCGGGCCTGGGCCGCAAGGGCGGCGTGGTCCGCTGGTCCACCGCCACCCGCATGTTCGTCGCGTGGGGCCTGACCCTGCCGGCCGCCGCCCTCGTCGCCTCCGGCGCCGAGCTGGTCATGCGCACCGGTGACGTCGGCGTCGCCGCCGTCGCGGCCTTCCTGGTCGCCTCCTGCGCCGCCATCTGGGTGATCTCCCGCCGCCAGGTCGTCGACCACACCAACGTCAACGAAGCGGCCGCGGCCTCCTCCGCGGGCGAGCAGCCCGGCGTGGTCACCACCGCCATGGCCGCCGTCGCCGTCCCGCCGGTCGCGGGCACCACCGCCGCGGTGACCGACGAGGACCTCAGGGCCACCATCCCGGCCGTGACGGCCACCCCGGCGACCCCCGCGGCCCCGGCCGCAGCGGTCTGACCCCGAGAACGACAGAGGAAACGGCAGTATGAAGATCGACTGGGCAGCACTCGGCTCCGTCTTCGGGGTCAGCCTCTCCGCCACCGTCGCCCTCGTGGCCCTCTTCTCCCTGGGCCTGGTGGGCCTGTCCAAGCACGAGGCCGCCACCGAGCGGGGCGGGGCCGCGACCATGGCCCGCAGCGGCGCCTACGCCTGCTTCGCGCTCTGCGCCGCGGCCGTCGCCTACGGGATCTACCTGATCGTCAGCTGACACCGGCGCACCGCGTACGAAAGCTCCCTCCGGGTCCACCGGAGGGAGCTTTCGCGTGCCCGCGCCCTTTCCCGGCCCTCCGTCCCGCCAGGTCAACGGCAAGTTGACGGGCGTTCGCGGGGCGTGGTGGACTGCCCGAGCCAACACGGCGGCATGGAGAGGAAGTCCGGTGCGAATCCGGCGCGGTCCCGCCACTGTCACCGGGGAGCGCACGCGGCGCGTGCGTCCCGGGAGCCAGGAACTCTCGCCGCCGGACACGTCGAACCAGGGCGCGGACCCTGAGTGAGGACATACCTGCCACCATGCGTGCCGACCGCGTCTTCGCGTACGGCGTCACGGCGGGCCTGATCGGCGACCGGATCCTCGGGGATCCGCGCCGGGGGCACCCCGTGGCCGCCTTCGGACGAGCCGCCGCCGCCGTCGAGGGCGCCCTGTGGCGCGACGACCGCGCCCGGGGCCTCCTGCACACCCTCGTCTGCGCGGGCGGCGCCGCCGCCGTCGGTGCGCTGGGCGCGCGCGCCGTGCGCTCCCGGCCCGCGGCCGCCCGTGTCGCCCTGACCGCCGCGGCCACCTGGGCCGTGGTCGGCGGCACCTCGCTCGGCCGGGAGGCCCGCGCCATCGGCGGAGCGCTCGCCGCCGGGGACGCGGAGGTGGCCCGGGAGCGGCTTCCGCACCTGTGCGGGCGGGACCCCCAGGCGCTGGACGAACAGCAGATGGCCCGAGCGGTCGTGGAGTCCGTCGCGGAGAACACCTCCGACGCGGTGGTCGGGGCCCTGGTGTGGGGCGCCGTCGCCGGGGTGCCCGGGCTGCTGGCCTTCCGCGCCGTGAACACCCTGGACGCCATGGTGGGCCACAAGTCGCCCCGCTACCTGCGCTACGGCTGGGCCTCCGCCCGGCTGGACGACGTGGCGGGCTGGCCCGGAGCCCGGCTGACGGCCCTCGCCGCCGTGGCGGCCGGTCCCGACCGGCGGGGAGCCGTACGGGCCTGGCGCGCGGACGCCGCCGCCCATCCCAGCCCCAACGCCGGCCCGGTGGAGGCCTCCTTCGCGGGTGCGCTCGGCGTCCGCCTGGGCGGGACCCTCGCCTACGGCGGCCGGGTCGAGCACCGGGCGGTACTGAACGGAGCCACCGGACGGCCGGTGGAGGTGGCCGACATCGAGCGGGCCGTACGGCTGTCGCGGCGGGTGACCTGGCTGGCGCTGGGGGCGTGCGTCGCGGCCCGGACGCTGGCCGCACGGACAGTGGCGGCACGAGGACGCGGGGGACGCCGCGTGAGGAGGGCGGGGGCATGAGCGGCGCGAAGCGCGGCGGCGGACTGCTGGTCGCGGGTACGACGTCGGACGCGGGCAAGAGCGTGGTCACGGCGGGCATCTGCCGCTGGCTGGCCCGCCAGGGCGTGAAGGTGGCCCCGTTCAAGGCCCAGAACATGTCGCTGAACTCGTTCGTGACGCGGGAGGGCGCCGAGATCGGTCGCGCCCAGGCCATGCAGGCCCAGGCGGCCCGGGTGGAGCCGACCGCGCTGATGAACCCCGTACTGCTCAAGCCGGGCGGCGACCGCAGCAGCCAGGTGGTGCTGCTGGGCAGGCCGGTGGGCGAGATGAGCGCCCGCGGCTACCACGGCGGACGCCAGGAGCAGCTCCTCGGGATCGTCACGGACTGCCTGGAACAGCTGCGGGGCACGTATGACGCCGTGATCTGCGAGGGGGCGGGCAGTCCGGCCGAGATCAACCTGCGCCGGACCGACATCGTGAACATGGGCATCGCGCGGGCCGCGCGGTTCCCCGTGGTCGTGGTCGGCGACATCGACCGGGGCGGCGTCTTCGCCTCCTTCTTCGGGACGACTGCGCTGCTCTCCCCCGAGGACCAGTCGCTGATAGCCGGGTACATGGTCAACAAGTTCCGCGGCGACGTGTCGCTGCTGGAGCCCGGCATGGAGATGCTGCGCGGCCTGACCGGGCGGGCGACGTACGGGGTGCTGCCCTTCCGGCACGGGCTGGGCATCGACGAGGAGGACGGCCTGCGGGTCTCCCTGCGGGGTGCGGTACGGGAGTCCGTGGTCGCCCCGCCGGTCGGCGAGGACGTGCTGCGGGTCGCGGTGTGCGCGGTGCCGCTGATGTCGAACTTCACCGACGTGGACGCGCTGGCGGCGGAGCCGGGCGTGGTCGTGCGGTTCGTGGACCGGGCCGAGGAGCTGGCCGACGCCGACCTGGTCGTCGTACCGGGCACGCGCGGCACGGTGAAGGCCCTGGAGTGGCTGCGCGAGCGCGGGCTCGCGGCCTCGCTGGCGCGGCGGGCCGCCGAGGGGCGTCCGGTGCTGGGCATCTGCGGCGGCTTCCAGGCGCTGGGCGAACACATCGAGGACGAGGTCGAGTCCAAGGCGGGCTCCGTGGCGGGGCTCGGACTGCTGCCGGTGCGGGTGCGCTTCGCGGCGGACAAGACACTGGCCCGGCCGACGGGTACCGCCCTCGGCGAGCCGGTGGAGGGGTACGAGATCCACCACGGGGTCGCCGAGGTGCTGGGCGGGGAGCCGTTCCTCGACGGGTGCCGGGTCGGGTCCGTGTGGGGCACCCACTGGCACGGCTCCCTGGAGTCGGACGGCTTCCGCCGGGCGTTCCTGCGGGAGGTCGCCGCGGCTGCCGGGCGCCGCTTCGTCCCGGCCCCGGACACGTCCTTCGCCGCGCTGCGGGAGGAACAGCTGGACGTGCTGGGCGACCTGATCGCCGAACACGCCGACACGGAAGCGCTGCTCCGGCTGATCGAGTCCGGCGCCCCGGCGGGCCTCCCGTTCCTCCCCCCGGGCGCGCCGTGAGCGCGGCGGCCCTGCGGGGCTGTTCCCCTACCCGCCCTTCCCCCGTTCCCAGGGGCTCCGCCCCTGACCCCGGTCCTCGAACGCCGGACGGGCTGGACGTTCGGCCCCGCCGGCGTTCGAGGCGCGGGGGTCCGGGGGCGGAGCCCCCCGGGGAACGGGCGCACCCCACTCGTCACAGCCCGTGCCCGCGTATCCGTACCCACGAAGGAGGGGCAACCGTATGAGCACGCCCTACCCGTTCACGGCCGTGGTCGGCCAGACCGACCTGCGCCTCGCGCTGCTGCTCAACGCCGTGAGCCCGGCGGTCGGCGGCGTGCTCGTGCGCGGGGAGAAGGGGACCGCCAAGTCCACCGCCGTGCGCGCGCTGTCCGCGCTGCTGCCGCAGGTGGACGTCGTCCCCGGCTGCCGTTTCTCGTGCGCGCCGGCCGCGCCCGATCCGGCGTGCCCCGACGGTCCCCACGAGCCCGGGGCCACCGCCGCCCGCCCCGCCCGCATGGTCGAGCTGCCCGTCGGCGCCTCCGAGGACCGGCTCGTCGGTGCCCTCGACATCGAGCGGGCCCTCGCGGAGGGCGTGAAGGCCTTCGAGCCGGGGCTGCTCGCCGACGCGCACCGCGGCATCCTGTACGTCGACGAGGTCAACCTGCTCCACGACCACCTCATCGACCTGCTCCTGGACGCCGCCGCCATGGGCGCCTCCTACGTGGAGCGCGAGGGCGTCTCCGTACGGCACGCCGCCCGCTTCCTGCTCGTCGGCACGATGAACCCGGAGGAGGGCGAGCTGCGCCCGCAGCTCCTGGACCGGTTCGGGCTGACCGTCGAGGTCGCGGCCTCCCGGGAGCCCGAGCAGCGGGTCGAGGTGGTGCGCCGCCGACTCGCGTACGAGGACGATCCCGCCGGATTCGCCGCCCGCTGGGCCGGGGACGAGCACGAGGTGCGCGCCCGGGTCGTGGCCGCCCGGGCGCTGCTCCCGCAGGTCCGGCTCGGGGACACCGCGCTGCTCCAGATCGCCGCCACCTGCGCCGGGTTCGAGGTCGACGGCATGCGCGCCGACATCGTGATGGCCCGTACCGCGACGGCGCTGGCGGCCTGGGCCGGGCGGACCTCCGTGCGCAAGGAGGACGTCCGGCAGGCCGCCCTGCTGGCCCTCCCCCACCGGCGCCGGCGCAACCCGTTCGACGCGCCCGGGCTGGACGAGGACAAGCTGGACGAGATCCTGGACCGGTTCCCCGACGAGGAGCCGGAGCCCGAGCCGGACCCGGAGCCCGAAGGCCCGGACGACGGCGGCGGCCCGGACGGCGGCCCCGACGGCGGCCCGGACGGGGACGGCGGCGGGGTGCCCCCGCAGGGCGGGCCCGAGACCGGCCACGCCCCCGACGCGCCCGAGGAGACGGCCGCCACGGAAGCCGAGGCCCCCGAGCCGCAGCCCTCCGCCCCGCAGGCCGGCTCCGGCGGCGGCGCCGAGCAGGCCGCCGTACGGGCCGCCGAGCCGTTCCGCACCAAGATGCTCAGCGTGCCCGGCCTCGGCGAGGGCGCGGCCGGGCGGCGCTCGCGCGCCCGCACCGCGCACGGCCGCACCACCGGCGCCCAGCGTCCCCGCGGCCAGCTGACGAAGCTGCACCTGGCGGCCACCGTGCACGCCGCCGCCCCGCACCAGAAGGCGCGCGGACGCGCCGGACGCGGCCTCGTCGTGCGCAAGGACGACCTGCGCCAGGCCACCCGGGAGGGCCGCGAGGGCAACCTCGTGCTCTTCGTCGTGGACGCCTCCGGCTCGATGGCCGCCCGGCAGCGCATGGGCGCGGTCAAGGGCGCGGTGCTCTCGCTGCTGCTGGACGCCTACCAGCGCCGGGACAAGGTCGGCCTGATCACCTTCCGCGGCTCCGGCGCCGAACTCGCGCTGCCGCCCACCTCGTCGGTGGACGCGGCCGCCGCCCGGCTGGAGCGGCTGCCCACCGGCGGCCGCACCCCGCTGGCGTCGGGGCTGCTCAAGGCCCACGAGGTCCTGCGCATCGAGCGGTTGCGGGACCCCTCGCGCCGGCCGCTGCTGGTGGTCGTCACCGACGGGCGGGCCACCTCGGCGGGGGCCGTCGGCGGCGACCCGCGCGAACTGGCGGGGCGCAGCGCCCGGCTGCTGGCCGCCGCGGGGACCGCCTCGGTGGTCGTGGACTGCGAGTCCGGGCCGGTCCGGCTGGGGCTGGCGGGGGCGCTGGCCGCCGATCTGGGCGGGCCCGCCGTGACCCTCGACGGGCTGCGGGCCGACTCACTGGCCGGGCTCGTGAAGAACGTACGCAGCGCAGTGACCGACACTGCGCTGTCCAACAGCGCCACCAGGAGGGCCGCGTAATGCCGCAGGGACAGCCGACCGTCGTACCGGACGACGGACTCACGACGCGTCAGCGCCGCAACCGTCCGCTCGTCTTCGTCCACACCGGCCCGGGCAAGGGCAAGTCGACGGCCGCCTTCGGGCTGGCGCTGCGCGCCTGGAACCAGGGCTGGCCGATCGGGGTGTTCCAGTTCGTGAAGTCGGCCAAGTGGAAGGTCGGCGAGGAGAACGCGCTCAAGGTGCTGGGCGCCTCCGGCGAGGGCGGCCCGGTCGTCTGGCACAAGATGGGCGAGGGCTGGTCCTGGGTCCAGCGGGACGCGCAGCTCGACAACGAGCAGGCGGCCAAGGAGGGCTGGGAGCAGGTCAAGCGCGATCTGGCGGCCGAGACGCACCGGCTGTACGTGCTCGACGAGTTCGCGTACCCGCTGCACTGGGGCTGGATCGACGTGGACGAGGTGATCGAGGTGCTGCGGGACCGCCCCGGCACCCAGCACGTGGTCATCACCGGCCGCAACGCCCCGCAGAAGCTCGTGGAGTTCGCGGACCTCGTCACCGAGATGACCAAGGTCAAGCACCCCATGGACGCCGGCCAGAAGGGCCAGAAGGGCATCGAGTGGTGACGTCCGTGAACGTGCCCCGGCTGGTCATCGCCGCGCCGTCCTCCGGCAGCGGCAAGACCACCGTGGCGACGGGCCTGATGGCGGCCTTCGCGGAGCGCGGCCTCGCCGTGTCCCCGCACAAGGCCGGGCCCGACTACATCGACCCCGGGTACCACGCGCTGGCCACGGGCCGGCCGGGCCGCAACCTGGACGCCTTCATGTGCGGGCCGGAGCTGGTCGGCCCGCTGTTCGCGCACGGCTCCGCCGGGTGCGACCTCGCGGTGGTCGAGGGCGTGATGGGGCTCTACGACGGGGCCGCCGGGCGCGGGGAGCTGGCGTCGACGGCGCAGGTGGCGAAGCTGCTGCGGGCGCCGGTGGTGCTGGTGGTGGACGCCTCCTCGCAGTCGCGGTCGGTGGCGGCGCTGGTGCACGGCTTCGCCTCGTTCGACCCGCAGGTGCGGCTCGGCGGGGTGATCCTCAACAAGGTGGGCTCCGACCGGCACGAGGTGATGCTGCGGGAGGCTCTGGAGGAGGCCGGGATGCCGGTCCTCGGTGTGATGCGGCGGGCCCCGCAGGTGGCGACGCCGTCCCGGCACCTGGGGCTGGTCCCGGTGGCCGAGCGGCGGGCCGACGCCCTCGCGGCGGTGGCGGCGCTGGCCGGGCAGGTGCGGGCGGGCTGCGACCTGGACGCGCTGATGGCCCTGGCGCGGACGGCTCCGGCGCTGGACTGCGCGCCGTGGTCGCCGGCGCCCGCGGAGCCGGCCGTCCCGGGAGGTCGGCGTCCGGTGGTCGCCGTCGCCGGCGGGGCCGCGTTCACGTTCTCGTACGCCGAGCACGCGGAGCTGCTGACGGCCGCCGGAGCCGAGGTGGTCACCTTCGACCCGCTCCGGGACGAGGCCCTCCCCGAGGGGACCGCCGGACTGGTGATAGGCGGCGGGTTCCCCGAGGTGTACGCGCCCGAGCTGTCGGCGAACGAGCCGCTGCGGGCGGCCGTCGCGGACTTCGCCGCCGCCGGCGGGCCGGTCGCCGCCGAGTGCGCCGGGCTGCTGTACCTGGCCCGGTCCCTCGACGGGAAGCCCATGTGTGGGGTGCTCGACGCCGACGCGCGGATGTCGGAGCGGCTCACGCTCGGCTACCGGGAGGCGGTGGCGGTCTCCGACAGCGCCCTGGCCGTCGCCGGGACGCGGATGCGGGGGCACGAGTTCCACCGGACGGTGACCGAGCCCGGCGCCGGGGACGCGCCGGCGTGGGGGTTCGTCCATCCCGAACGCCGCGTCGAGGGCTTCGTACGGCAGGGCGTGCACGCCAGCTACCTGCACACCCACTGGGCGGCGGAGCCGTCGGTCGCCCGGCGCTTCACGCGGGCGGCGGCAGCGTACCGGTGACCCGCTCCCCCGGCCCGGGGTCAGTCCGCGAGGCCGACCACCAGCCAGATCCCGGCCACCCCGCCCACCGTGCACAGCAGCGTGGACAGGGCGGGGTGCCTGTGGTGCGCCTCGGGAAGGATCTCGGCGGCCGCCAGGTAGAGCAGGGCGCCGCCGAAGAATCCGAGGTACGCCCCGAGCGGTTCCTCCGGAAGGGTGAACAGCAAGGTGGACGCGGCGCCCACGACCGGCGCCACGGCGTCCGCGAAGAGCATCATCAGGGCCCTGCGGCGGGCGTTCCCGTACAGGCGGGTGAGCGTGTACGTGTTGAACCCGTCGGCGAAGTCGTGGGTGACGACCGCCAGGGCGACGGCCGCGCCCATGCCGCCGCCGACCTGGAAGGCCGCGCCGAGCGCCACCCCGTCGGCCACGCTGTGGCCGACCATCGCGGCGGCCGCCGTGAGCCCGACCTGGGGGACGCGGCCGCCGCCGGGGCCGTGGCCGTGGCCGTCCGGGGTGGTCGCCGCGCCGTTGTTCG
The DNA here is from genome assembly GCF_055575555.1 of Streptomyces sp. NPDC034085. Lineage (NCBI taxonomy): Bacteria > Bacillati > Actinomycetota > Actinomycetes > Kitasatosporales > Streptomycetaceae > Streptomyces > Streptomyces sp. NPDC034085. The sequence continues at coordinate 63,425 of NZ_JBVISL010000001.1, forward strand.
CCGCGCCGTGCGCGGCCTGGCGCACGGCGAGCAGGCGTTCCACCACGTGGGCGACCAGGAAGCCGCCCACGAAGAGCAGCAGGGCCAGCGGGACGCCGAACACCTCGCCGCCGGCCGCGTGCATCGCCTCCGGCAGCAGGTCGAGACCGACCACGCCGAGCATCAGCCCGCCGGCCAGGCCGAGCACCAGGTGGCGGCGGTCGGTGACGCGTTGCGCCGTCCAGCCGCCCGCCAGCGTCATCAGGAACGCGCCCAGAGCCACGATCACCGCCATGTGCCCCTGGATACCGACTGGCGGCCCGGTGCGCACTTCCGCGCGCGGGCGGCGGACGACACGGTGTTGACGACGGACCGAGGAAAGAAGGGGGACTGATCCCGGTGGGTGAGTACGTGACGCGGCTGGTGGTCGGGGTCGGCGGGCGGGCGGGGGTCTCCGTCGCGGAGGTCTGCGCGCTGGTCGAGGAGACGCTGCGGGGGGCCGGGCTGGCCACGGGGGCGGTGACGGCGCTGGCCACGGTGGAGGCGAAGGTGCGGGAGCCGGGGATCGCGGGGGCGGCGGAACGTTTCGGCGTGCCGCTGGTCGGCTATCCCGCCGAGGAGCTCGCGCGGATCGCGGTCCCGCACCCCTCCTCCGCGGTGTGGGACGCCTCCGGGACGGCCTCGGTGGCGGAGGCCGCGGCGCTGGCGGGCGGCGGAGAGCTCCTCGTGCCGAAGCGCCGGTCGGTGGCGGCGACGTGCGCGGTGGCCACCGCCGAGGAGCACGACCTGCGCCACCACGGGGACGCGGAGGTGGCGGACGCGGGCGGCGCGCTGGTGGACCTCGCGGTGAACGTCCGCTCGGACACGCCGCCCCAGTGGCTCAAGGAGCGGATCGCGTCCTGCCTCGGGGACCTCGCGGCGTACCCGGACGGGCGGGCGGCGCGGGCGGCGGTGGCGGCGCGGCACGGGGTACCTGCCGAACGGGTGCTGTTGACGGCGGGGGCGGCCGAGGCGTTCGTCCTGATCGCCCGGGCCCTGGGCGCCGTACGGCCGGTCGTGGTGCACCCGCAGTTCACGGAGCCGGAGGCAGCGCTGCGGGACGCGGGGCACCGGGTGGAGCGGGTGGTCCTGCGGCCCGAGGACGGCTTCCGGCTGGACCCGGCGGCGGTGCCGGAGGAAGCCGACCTGGTGGTCGTCGGCAACCCGACCAACCCGACGTCCGTCCTGCACCCGGCGCGGGCGCTGGCCGCGCTGGCCCGGCCGGGGCGGATCCTGGTGGTGGACGAGGCGTTCATGGACGCGGTCCCGGGCGAACGGGAAGCGCTGGCCGGGCGGATGGACGTGCCGGGGCTGGTGGTGCTGCGGAGCCTGACGAAGACCTGGGGGCTGGCGGGGCTGCGGATCGGGTACGTCCTGGCGGAGCCGGAGGTCATCGCGAAGCTGGCCGCCGCGCAGCCGCTGTGGCCGGTGTCGACGCCGGCGCTGGTCGCGGCGCAGGCGTGCGTGTCGCCGCGGGCGCTGGCCGAGGCGGAGGCCGCGGCGCGGCAGATCGCGGTGGACCGGGAGCACCTGCTGGCGGGGCTGGCGGAGTTCGAGGAGGTGACGGTGTCGGGGGTGGCCGAGGGCCCGTTCGTCCTGATCCGGATCCCCGGCGCGGCGGAGGTCCGCACCCGGCTGCGCGCGCTGGGCTTCGCGGTCCGGCGGGGCGACACCTTCCCGGGGCTGGACGCGACCTGGCTCCGCCTGGCGGTCCGCGACCGGGCGACGACGGGAAGCCTGCTCCAGGCACTGGACCACGCCCTTGCGCTGGCCGCGCGGTAGGGGTCCCGCCGCTGCCCGGCGAGGCGGCTGCCGGCGTCCCGGCGGGGCGGGGCCGGGGGCGGGGTGGCTGCGCGTCGGCCGGGGGCGGGGGCGCCTACGATGGCGGGAACTGCGACGAGGGGGCGGCACATGAAGGCGGCGACGCGAATAGGCCTCGGCCTGGCGGGACTGGCGGTGGTCGGCGGAGCCGTGTACGCCGCGCCCCGGTTCCTGGAGCACGGCGCCGACACCGCCGAGCAGCGGCTCGGGGCCCGGCCCGGCACCACCAAAGCGGCTCCGGCCGGGACGCCGTTCACGCTGGTGGCGACGGGCGACATCATCCCGTACCCCTCGATCATCCAGCGTTCGCAGGACGACGCCGGCAAGCCCGGCGAGTACGACTTCCGGAAGATACTGGCGGGCGTCAAGCCCCTCGTGTCCGCCGCCGACCTGGCGATATGCCACCACGAGATACCGTACGGAAGGCCCGGCGGCCCCTACACCGGCTACCCCGCCTTCAAGGCGCCGCACCAGCTGGCCGACGCCCTCAAGGACGCCGGGTACGACAGCTGTTCCACCGCCTCGAACCACACCCTCGACGACGGCTACGACGGCCTCACCCGCACCCTCGACCACCTCGACCGCGTCGGCCTGCGGCACGTCGGCTCGGCGCGCAGCGCCGAGGAGGCCAAGGCGCCGGCGCTGCTCTCGGCCGGCGGCGCGAAGGTCGCCCAGCTGGACTACACGTACGGGACGAACGGCATACCGCTCCCGGCCGGCAAGCCCTGGGCCGTGAACCTGATCGACCAGGGCCGGATCATCGCCGACGCCCGCGCGGCGCGGGCGGCCGGCGCGAACGTCGTCGTCCTCAGCATCCACTGGGGTACCGAGTGGCAGACGGCGCCCGACCAGCAGCAGCGCGATCTGGCACAGGCGCTGACGGCCTCTCGCGGGGCCGACGGCCTGCCCGACATCGATCTGGTCCTCGGTACGCACAACCACGTGCCGCAGCCCTACGAGAAGATCAACGGCACCTGGGTGGTGTTCGGCATGGGCGACCAGGTCGCCAGCTTCTACGAGCCCGAGAAGGCCCGGGGCAACATGTCCTCGATCCCCCGCTTCACCTTCGCCCCGGCGGCCGCGCACAGCGGCCGCTGGGAGGTGGTCAAGGCCGAGTACCTGACGCAGTACTCGGACATGGGCCCGCCGTTCCGGGTCGTCTGCGCCTCCTGCGCGGCGGACCGCCCCGAGTACGCCCGGGTCGACAAGGAGGTCACCGCGGCCGTCACCTCGCGCGGTGCCGTCGGCCAGGGGCTGGAGCACGCCTCCCGCTGAGCGTCAGCGGGTCCTGCCGCGCCGGGTCACGACGAGTGCGCCGGCGCCGATGCCGAGCAGGAGCAGGGCGCCGCCGGCGACGTAGGGGGTCACCGAACCGGCTCCGGTCTCGGCGAGGTTGGCCTGTGTCGTGCTCCGCGTCGCGGTCTGCGGCTTGACGTCGGGCGTGGTCGCCGGCCGGGGGCCGGGCGCGGCCCGACCGGGTGCCTCGCAGTGCGCTTCGGCGAGCACGACCTCGCCGTCGACCTGGGCGACGTTCAGGTTGAGCGGGTTGACCGTCACCTTCAGGCGCAGGGCGGCCGCCGCGGCGGTGGTGGAGGTGGTCTGCGTACCGGAGAGCTCCAGGGAGACCTGGCCGACGCCGGGGACCTCGACCCGGGTGGGGCCGCCGGCGGTCAGGGTGACCTTCTTGCCGAGGGCGGTGACCGTCCCGAGGACGTTCGCGGAGGCGACCGGCTTCTTGCCCGCCTCGCAGACGGCCTTGGAGGTGACCTTCTCCACCTCGACGAGGGAGAGCGCGGGCAGCCCGGGGACGTGCACGCGGGCGTGGGCGAGGTTCGACTCGGCCTGGGCGCGGTCCTTGTCGGCGGTGGCCTTGGCGGTGGCGACGTCCGCCCGCAGGACGCTGACCGGCCGGCCCTGTTCGGCGCCGTCGAGGGTGACGGTGAGGGCCGTCTTCTCGGCGGTGGCGGGGGCGGTGACCTCGTTGAGGCTGGCCTTCAGCGGCACGTGCACGGCCTTGTTGAGCAGGCCCACGTCCAGCCCGGCCCGCAGGACGACGGCGCCGGACGTTCCCTCCTTGCCGGCCCCGCCGTCCGCGGCGAGGGCGGGCGGCGCGGCGAGCAGGGCCACCGCCCCCGTGGCGAGCAGGACGGCCGCGGGCATGCGGAAGGTGTTGCTGTTCAAGATGGTGGAACCCCCGGGGAGATGGGTGCCGTCGCGGCGCCAATGGGGGACATCGCGCACGCCGACGGCTTCGACGTTCGAAATCCTTACGCACGGAGAGTGAACGGTCAGCAGCCTGACGTGAGTTCACCCCAAAGGGTGGTTTCCACGCATGTATTCGATTTTCCGCGCCCCAACGGCACCGTCCGGCACACGCGTCAGGCCCGGACCACGCCGTTCACGATCACCCGCTCCGGCTGGGCCAGGGCCCGTACGTCGGCCCGCGGGTCGGCGGCGTAGACCACGAGGTCGGCCGGGGCGCCCTCGGTCAGACCCGGCCTGCCGAGCCATTCCCGGGCCGCCCAGGCGGTCGCCGAGAGGGCGTCCAGCGGCGGGATCCCGGCCTTCACCAGTTCCGCGACCTCCGCGGCGACCAGGCCGTGCGGCAGGGAACCCCCCGCGTCCGTGCCGACGTACACCTCGATGCCCGCGTCCCAGGCGGCCCGGACGGTGTCGTACCGGCGCTCGTGCAGCCGCCGCATGTGCGCGGACCAGCGGGGGAACTTGGCCTCGCCGCCCGCGGCGAGCTTCGGGAACGTCCCGATGTTCACCAGGGTCGGCACGATCGCCACCCCGCGCTCCGCGAACAGCGGGATGGTGTCCTCGGTGAGCCCCGTGGCGTGCTCGATGCAGTCGATGCCCGCCTCGACCAGGTCCCGTAGCGAGTCCTCCGCGAAGCAGTGCGCGGTGACCCGGGCCCCCAGCCGGTGCGCCTCGGCGATGGCGGCCGCGACCTCGGCGCGCGGCCAGCAGGCCGTCAGGTCGCCGGCGTCGCGGTCGATCCAGTCCCCCACCAGCTTCACCCAGCCGTCGCCGCGCCGGGCCTCCCGGCCCACGTACTCCACCAGCCGGTCCGGCTCGATCTCGTGGGCGTAGTTGCGGATGTAGCGGCGGGTGCGGGCGATGTGCCGGCCCGCCCGAATGATCTTGGGCAGGTCCTCGCGGCCGTCGATCCAACGGGTGTCGGAGGGCGACCCGGCGTCCCGGATGAGGAGGGTGCCGGCGTCCCGGTCGGTGAGGGCCTGCCGTTCGGCGGTCGGGGCGTCGACCGGGCCGTGGGCGTCGAGGCCCACGTGGCAGTGCGCGTCGACCAGCCCGGGCAGCACCCAGCCGGTGACGGTGGTGACCTCGCGGGCGGCGGTCGGCCGCTCGTAGGAGATCCGCCCGCCGACGACCCACAGCTCGTCGCGGACCTCGTGGGGCCCGACGAGCACGCGTCCCTTCACATGGAGCACACCCTTGTGATCACTCATGGCGGCACTGTACGTGCGTGCTGGGTACGCTCGACCGGATACCCCCGACGAAGAGAGCACCGCCGTGACCCACCCCCTGCTGGACCTCCCGCCGCTGACCGCCGAGCGGTTCGCCTCCATCGAGGAGGGGGTCGCGCGGCTGCTGGACACCCGGCACGACGTGGTGATCACCCAGGGCGAGGCGCTGCTCCCGCTGGAGGGGTGCATCCGCTCGGGGGCGCGGCCGGGGTCGACGGCGCTGAACGTCGTCACGGGGCCGTACGGGACCACCTTCGGCAACTGGCTGCGCGACGCCGGGGCACGCGTGGTGGACCTGGCCGTGCCCTTCGACACCGCCGTCACCGGCGAGCAGGTCGCCGAGGCCCTGGCCGCGCACCCGGAGATCGACTTCGTCTCCCTGGTGCACGCCGAGGCGGCGACCGGCAACACCAACCCGGTCGCGGAGATCGGTGCGGCCGTACGGGCCCACGGGGCGCTGTTCATGCTGGACGCGGTGGCCTCGGTGGGCGCCGAGCCGCTGCTGCCGGACGCGTGGGGCGTGGACCTGTGCGTGATCGGCGCCCAGAAGGCGATGGGAGGCCCGGCGGGCGTCTCGGCGGTGTCGGTGAGCGAGCGGGCCTGGGAGCGGTTCGCGGCCAACCCGGCGGCGCCGCGCCGTTCGTACCTCTCGCTGCTCGACTGGAAGGAGCGCTGGATCGACGGCGGCCGCAAGGCGCTGCTCCACGCGCCCGCGCAGCTGGAGATGCTGGCCCTGGAGGCCTGCCTGGACCGGATCGCGGCCGAGGGGTTGGCGGGCGTGCTGGAGCGGCACGCCGCGGCCGCCCGGGCCGTCCGGGCGGGTGCGGAGGTGCTCGGGGTCGCACCGTGGGTCGGGAACCCGGCAGAGGCCGCCCCGGTGGCGACCACGCTGCGGGTCGCGGACGCCTCGCTGGTGGTGGCGAAGGCCCTGGCGGCGGACCCGTCGGCGCCGCTCGCGGCGGGTGGCGGGACGCTGGCCCGGGAGATGGTCCGCGTCAACCACTACGGCCCGGCGGCATCGCGGGAGGCGGTCGGAGCGGCCCTGGGGGCGCTGGCCCGCGCCCTGGACGCCGATCCGGCGCCGGCGCTGGCGGCGGCTTCGGCGGCCTGGGCGTAACCTCCGGAGCCGGCTGCGGTCAGCCGGACAGCACGTCCAGCAGCCGGTCGACGTCCGCCTCGGTGTTGTAGAGGTGGAAGGAGGCCCGCAGGGTTCCCCCACGGGCGGAGGTGTGGATCCCGGCGGCCTGCAGGGCGGCCTGCCGGTGCTCCAGGCCCGCCACCGAGACGATGGCGGCGTCGCCGGGGACGGGCTCGTGGCCGAGGCCCGCGAGTCCGGCCCGGTAGCGGCGGGCGAGGGCGGTGTCGTGGGCGTGTACGGCCTCGACGCCGATGCGCTCCAGCAGGGCCAGCGAGGGCTGCGCGGCGTAGTACGGGAGGAACGCCGCGGACTCGTCGAAGCGGCGCGCGTCGGCCGCGAGTTGCCGCATCGGGCCGTAGCAGGCCTCCCACTTGGACTCGGCCGCCACCCAGCCGGCGTGCAGCGGCGTCAGGCCGGGCTGGGCCTCCTCGGAGACGGTCAGGTACGAGGTGCCGCGGCCGCCGAGCAGCCACTTGTAGCCGCCGGTGACGGTGTACTCGTACGGCGAGGCGTCGAACGGCAGCCACCCGGCGGCCTGGGTGGCGTCCACGAGCATCCGCGCCCCGTGGGCGTCCGCCGCCGCGCGGACGGCGGCGAGGTCGGCCGTGCGGCCGTCGGCGGACTGTACGGCGCTCAGCGAGACCAGGCGGGTGCCGGGGCGGACGGCGTCGGCGAGGGACTCCAGCGGGGCGAAGCGGACCTTGAGGTCGCCGCGCAGCACGAAGGGGTTCATGACGGAGGCGAAGTCCCGCTCGGGAACGAGGACTTCGGCTCCGGCGGGCAGGGAGGCCGCGATCAGGCCCACGTGGGTGGCGACGGACGAGCCGACGGCCACGCGCTGCGGGTCTACCGCCACGAGCCGGGCGAAGGCGGCCCGCACCCGCTCGACGACGTCGAAGTCACCGGAGCCGCCGGGCAGTCCGGCTCCGGCCGCTTCGGCCAGGTCCCGTACCGCGGCGACGGCGGACCGCGGGAGCACGCCGGCGGCAGCGGTGTCGAGGTAGGTGGTGGAGTGCGCGAACTCGGCGGCGGACAGGCGGGACACGGCGGAGAGCGGAAGATCCATGCCGTCCACTCTGCGCCGCCGCCACCTCAAAGTCCATTGCCGAGTTTTGCGTACGAACTCAAAGGGGTTCTTATACCTGGGGGACCGTGCACGCCCCGTCGGGCTCGCAGGCTTCGGCGGTGGGCGTCTCCACCGTCTCGCGCCCGGCCCAGGCCTGCTCCAGCGCACGGGTGAACACCTCGGCGGGCTGGCCGCCGGAGATGCCGTAGCGCCGGTCGAGGACGAAGAACGGCACGGCGTTCGCACCCAGTTCGGCCGCCTCGCGCTCGTCCGCCCGCACCCGGTCCGCGTAGGCGGAGTCGTCGGCGAGGACCGCGCGGGCCTCCGTCTCGTCCAGCCCGGCCTCGACGGCCAGGGCGACCAGCACCTCGGGGTCGAAGACGGACCGCTCCTCGGCGAAGTGGGCGCGGAAGGCGAGGTCGAGGAGCTCCTCCTGCCGTCCGCGGGCGGCGGCCAGGTGCAGCAGGCGGTGGATGTCGAAGGTGTTGCCGTGGTCGCGGCCCTCGGTCAGGTACGCCAGCCCCTCGGCGCGGGCGCTGGCGGCGACGTGCTCCTCCATGCCGCGCGCCTCCTCGAGGGTGCGGCCGTACTTGCGGGCGAGCATCTCCAGGACCGGGGCGGTGACCCCCTTGGCGCCGTTCGGATCGAGCTCGAAGGACCGGAAGACGACCTCCACCTCGTCGCGGTGGGCGAACCCGGCCAGCCCCTTCGCGAACCGGGCCTTGCCGATGTAGCACCAGGGGCAGGCGATGTCGCTCCAGATCTCGACGCGCATGTTCCTTCTTCTCTCCGGGGACGGCTGAGGGACGACTAAACGGTTTGCTGTTCAACCACCTGGTGTCCCGTCTCATTCCCCGGACGCCGCACCGACCTCCAGCCAGAGCGTGCGGTGGGAGCCGGCGGGGCCGGCGGAATCCGGGCGCCAGCCGTGGGAGGCGTAGAAGGCCTGGGCCCGCAAGTTGTGTGCGTAGACCTCCAGGCGGACCCGCTCGATCCCGGCGCGCCGCCAGGCGGCGAGGCAGGCGGCGTGCAGGGCGGCTCCGGTGCCCCGGCGCCAGTGGCCGGGGTCGACGTGGAGCTGGGTGAGGGTGGTCACCCCGTCGGCGGTGAGGAAGGCCGCGACCCCGGTGACCTCGCCGTCCCGCTCCGCGCACAACACCTGCCCCTGCCACGCCGGGCGGGCCACCGCCCGGGCCCAGCCCTCGCGGGTACGCGCCTGCTCGGTCTCACCCGCGTAGGCCTCCTCGGGGACGCGGCCCCGGTAGTAGGTGGCCCGGGCCCGGGTGTGCAGGGCGGCGATGGCGTCGAGGTCGGCGGCGTGCGCGGTCCGGATCACGGGAAGGGGAACGCGCCGGGAACCGTGTCGGTTCCCGGCGCGTCGGCCCCGTGCGTGCGGCGGCTACTTCTTCAGCCACGCCGCCATCATCTTCTGGGCGATCGGCGCGGCCAGCTTGCCGCCGCCGATCTCGGAGCGGTCGGTGTCCGAGTTCTCGATCATCACCGCCACCGCGATCTGCTTGCCGCCCGCCTTGCCGTACGAGGTGAACCAGGCCAGCGGCGGGATGTTGTTGTTGACGCCGCGCTGGGCGGTGCCCGTCTTGCCGCCCACCTCGGCGCCCGCCACCTGCGCGGGCTTGCCGCCGCCCTCGGTGGCCACCGTGCGCATGGCGTCCTGGAGCATCGAGGCGGTCTTCGGGCTCATCACCTGCTCGGTCTTCGGGTCCTTGAAGTCCTCCAGGACGTTGCCGTCGCCGTCGGTCACCTCCGAGACCATGTGCGGGACGACGAGCTTGCCGCCGTTCTCGATCGCTGCGGTCACCATGGCCATCTGGAGCGGAGTGGCCTGCACGTCGAACTGGCCGATGCCCGTCTGCGCGACCTGGTCGACGGACAGCTTCTTCGTCGGGTACTTGCTCGGCGGGTTGGTGCGCACCGGGGTGTCGATCTGCGTGTTGAAGCCCAGCTTCTCCGCCATCGCCCGCATCTTCTCCTGGCCGAGCTTGGAGGCCAGCTCCGCGAAGACGTTGTTGCAGGACAACCTGAGGGCGGTGCGGGCCGACACGTTGTTGCAGGCCTCGTCGCCGGCCTCGCTGGGCAGCTTCGTGCGGGTGCCGGGGATCGTGTAGGCACCCGGAACGCCGGTCGGCGTGTCGATGCCCGTCACCAGGCCGCTCTCGATCGCCGCGGCGAGGGTGACCAGCTTGAAGGTGGAGCCGGGCGCCTGCGGCTTGCGCAGCGCCACGTTCTCCATGGCCTTGCCCTTGTCGGCGGACAACTGCTCCCAGGCCGCCGAGTCGTTGGCGCCCGTGATCCGGCCGGGGTCGTAGGAGGGGTTGTTGACCACCGCGAGGATCTGCCCGTTCGCCGGGTCGATGGCGACGGCCGCACCCTGTTTGCCGTCGAGGGCGTCGTAGGCCGCCTTCTGGACGTTCTTGTCGAGGGTGGTCAGGACGTTGCCCGGGTCGGCCCGCTTGTTGGTGAGCATGTCCATCACCGTCTTCAGCCGGGTGTCCGAGCCGTTCAGGACGTTCTTGTAGACGCCCTCCAGCATCGTCGTGCCGTAGGCCTGGGAGCTGTAGCCGGTGATCGGCGCGTACAGCGGGCCGTCCACGTACGTCCGCTTGTACCCGAAGTCCTTGCCGCCCGTCTTCGCCGAGCCGGTGATGGCCTCACCGCCCACGATGATGTTCCCCAGCGGGTTCTCGTACTGCCCGATGAGGTTGCGGCGGTTGTTCTTGTCGTCTGCGAGGGCCTGGCCTTGGTACGCCTGCACCCAGGTGACCCGCACCAAAAGGGCCAGCACCAGAAGCAGACAGAAGACCGACGCACGCCTGATCGTCTTGTTCATCCCCCGGAAGGACGTACCAGCAGCCGTGCGCGTTCCGCTCTGCCCGGATTGTGACCGCCTTCTCAGGCTTTCTTCATGATGAAGCCCCCCTCGTAGGCGGCGATGACGGCCTGGGTGCGGTCGCGGGAGCCGGTCTTGGCGAGGACCGCGGCCACGTGCGTCTTGACCGTCTGCGGGCCGACGCCGAGGTGCTCGCTCATCTCGTGGTTGGACAGTCCGGTGGCCATCAGGCGCAGGACGTCGGCCTCCCGGTCCGTCAGACGCGCCGCCCAGGCGGGGGCGGGCGGGGCGGCCGCGGTGTGGGCGGCGGCCAGGGAGCGGACGGCGGCCGGGAAGAGCAGCGAGTCCCCGCGGGCGACGAGGCGGACCGCGCCGATGAGCTCGTCGGGGTCCGCCCGCTTGAGGAGGAACCCGCTGGCGCCGGCGCGCAGCGCGTCGTAGACGTAGGCGTCGTTCTCGAAGGTGGTGACGACCACGATCCGGGGCGGGTCGGGCATGGTCCGCAGGATCTGCCCGGTCGCGCGGATGCCGTCGATCTCCGGCATGCGGACGTCCATCAGCACCACGTCGGGGGCCAGGGAGCGGACCAGCGGGACGGCTTCGGCGCCGGTCGCCGCCTCGCCGACGACCTCCATGTCGGGCTCCGCGTCGAGGATGACGCGCAGGGCGGTGCGGACCATCCGCTCGTCGTCGGCGATGACGATCCGCAGCGGGGGCCGGCTCATCGCCCGGCGCCGGGGAACGCGGCGGCGGGGAACGGGCCGGGGGCGGCGCCGAGCGGCAGGACCGCGCGCAGGCGCCAGCGGCTCCCGTGCGGGCCGGCGTCTATCCGTCCCCCGAGCAGGGCGGCCCGCTCGGCGGCGCCGCGCAGGCCGCGGCCTCCGGTGCGCCGCGGCTGCCCGCCCTCACGGCCGGGCGGGGGCTGGGCCGGCGGGTTGGTCATGGTGATCTCCAGTTCACGGTGGCCGTCGGGTGTGTGGACGCGGATCAGCAGGTCGACGGGGCCCAGGCCGTGGCGCAGGGCGTTGCTCAGGCCCTCCTGCACGATCCGGTAGGCCTCGCGGGAGGCGATCGCCGGGAGCTGGCCCCAGTGCCCCACCGGGCCCGGGTCCTGCCGGCAGGTGATGGCCGTGCCGCCGGCCCGGGTGCGGGACAGCAGCCCGTCGAGGTCGGCGGCCAGGGTCGGGGCGGGCGCGGCGTCGGCCCGGGCCGGGTCCCCGTCCCGCAGCAGGCCGAGCACCGCGTCCAGCTCGCCCACGGTGCGCCGGGTGGTGTCCTCGATCGCGGCCAGCGCCTCCCGTACGAATTCCGGATCGCGGTCGAGCACCCGCCGGGCCGCCCCCGCCTGGAGGGTGACGGCGCTCAGGGCGTGGCCCACCGCGTCGTGCAGCTCCCGGGCCAGCCGGTTGCGCACGGCGAGGTCGGCGGCCCGCTCCTCGGCGGCGGCCAGCCGGTCCGCCGTGGTCGGCCCGAGGAGTCCGGGGGCCAGCCGGGCCAGCAGCGCCCCCGCCGCGGCCGAGCAGAGGACGACCAGGACCACCAGCCCCGCCCCGAGCAGGGGGGCGACCCAGGGGGCCGCCGCGTTGCCGAACCAGCCCGTCGCGACGGGCTGCGCCCGCAGCGCGGCGGAGAACGGCAGCAGGATCAGCACCACCGCCATGGGCGTCGCCGCGAGGGTCATCCCGCTGATCACGGCCCCGACCCCGAGGTGGAGCGTCCACCAGGCGGAGGCCCGCCACCGGGCTCCCCAGGACCGGGCCGGCCCGTCGGCCAACAGGTCCCCGGGCACCCCGCTCATGGCCCTTACCGCGGTCACCGACATCGGCCGGACCAGCCCGAACAGCCCGGTGACGGCGGCGAGCGGCAGCGCGGAGGCGTAGGCGGCGAGGGTCAGGGGCAGCGAGGACAGGACGTTCGCCCCGTCGGCCGCGACGCCGACGAAGACCTGGGTGAGGAGGAAGTACGGCATCAGCAGGGCCCCGCCGAGGACCAGGTGCACCCAGCGCAGCCGGGCCCGTCTCCCCAGCACCGCCCCGGGCCACCGACGCAGCACCCCCACCCCGTTCATACCCCGCCCCCCTTCTTCCCGCCCCTTGTTCCCACGCCGCCCGTTCCCCGTCGGTCGGCGCGGCCCCCGCTGTCCCCGCTCGCCGGCCTCCCCGCTCCCCCGGCCGCCCGCTCCGCCTCAGCGCGCCCGGCGGGAGGGGAGGTGGCGGACGAGGACCGCTGCGGCGAGCAGCCCGGTGATCATCTGGCCAGCGTAGGTCAGGTACATGGCCGTGGTGGCCTCTTCGTTCGTCCCGAAGTTCACCCCGAGGGTCGCGGCCATGGTGAACGCCCCCCAGCTCAGCATCGTCGCCGAGCCGGTCCAGGCGAGGGCCAGCGGCCATCGCGCCGGGTGCCCGCCGCCCCGGCTCAGCAGCACGGTCCCCGCCGCCGCGGCGAGCGCGCACACCGCGTACGCCGCCGACACCACGCCCGACTCGGCCGAGTACGCCGCCACCCGATCGGCGGGCAGCCCCGCGCTGCCGCCGAAGGCCCAGTACAGGTGCGCCGCGGCCACCGCGGTGCCCGCCAGCGCGGCGGCTCCTGCCACCACCCCCGTGGGAGACGGGAGCCGCCGCTCCGGCACGCCCCGCCGGCCGCCGCCCCAGCGCTCCCGCACGTAGGCGACGAACAGCCCGGCCAGGGCGATCGCCTGAAGGATGAAACCGCTGTAGACGACGATGAACACCCAGGAGTCGAGGAAGGGTTCCCGGGCCGCCCGGACGGCCTCGCCGGCGCCCATGCCCAGGGCCTTGACGAGCGCTTGGGCGGGGAACCCGAGGACGATCGGGGTGAGCAGCCCGGTGGCGACGTACGCCGGAACGACGAGGAGCCATCCCGGCACCCGTCTGCCCCAGGGTCTGGTGAGCGCCAGTACGAGCACGATGACGGTGGCGTCCATGGCCAGCGTGACCGCGTTGGCCACGGTGATCGGCAGCCCGCCGTCCAGCAGCAGGCTGCCGTCCGGTATCCCGATGCGGCTCCCGGCCAGCCAGGCCGTCTTGAGCGTGAGGTACGGCAGCGTGGCGGCCAGCGCCACGGCGCTCAGGATCCGCCGCCCGGCCCCGAGGCGCCGGCCGCGGGTGGCCTTGTCGCCGCCGTCGAGGCCGGCCGGAGTCGCCGGTTTCGTCAGGTCGGTCGGGTCGGTCGGAGTCGTCGGATTCGTCAGGCCGGTCGGGCCGGTCGGTTCGGTGGGTTCGGTCGGTCCGGTCGTGTGGATTGCTCGTGTCGTCATGTCCCCACGGTCGCCCGCGCCGGCCCCCCTCCACCTCCCCCGTGAAGGTGAACCGCCTCCCCCATGCGGGGGAGGCGGTTCACCGGACCCGGCCCGTCACATCCGCCGCGTCACCACCGACAGCCGGTCCCGCGCTTCGAACAGCGCCGCCTTGATGGCCCGTTCGTGCTCCTCCGTCAGCCGTGCCACCGGCACCGAGCAGCTCACCGCGTCGCGGGCCGGCGTCCGGTACGGCACCGCCACGCCGAAGCAGCGCAGCCCGAGGGTGTTCTCCTCCCGGTCCACCGCGTACCCCTGCTCCCGCACCAGCGCCAGCTCCTCGACCAGTTGCTCCCGGTCGGTGACGGTGTGCTCGGTGACCGCCTCCAGCCGCCTCGGCAGCAGCGCCCGCACCTCCTCGTCGGTGTGCGTGGCGAGCAGCGCCTTGCCGAGGGCGGTCGAGTGGACGGGCAGCCTGCGCCCCACCCGGGTGAAGGGCCGCAGGTAGTGCTGGGACTGCCGGGTGGCGAGGTAGACGACGCTGGTGCCGTCCAGCCGCGCCAGGTGGATGGTCTCGGTGGTGTCGTCGGAGAGCCGGTCCAGGGTGGGCCTGGCCGCCGCGACCACCTCGTCCCCGTCGATGTACGAGCTCCCGACCAGCAGGGCCCGTACGCCGATGCCGTAGCGCGTGCCGGTGGCGTCGGTCTCCACCCAGCCGAGGTTCACCAGCGTGCGCAGCAGCATGTAGAGGCTGGACTTCGGCAGGGACAGGTCGTTCTGGATGTCGGCAAGGCTGTGCAGGCCGGGCCGCGCCGCGAAGTGCTCGAGCAGCAGGACCGTGCGCACGGCCGATTTCACCGGCGCCGCCGTCGCGGGGACCCCGGGCTCGGCCGGGCCGGCCGTCTCGGCTGTCGTCATACGCCTACTTCCCCTCTGGTCGGCTCTGATCGCCTCTTGTCACCCGGTGGACGCGGAAATAGAGTCCGCAACAGACGTGATCATTCATCCACCGGAACGGCGTTCAGAATACTGAACGGTCCAGGAGGTAGCGGGCCATGACAGCGACACCAGTCTGGAGTGTGGACCCCCGCACCGGGAAGCAGCGGGAACGGGTTGCGGCGGAAGCCACACCCGGAGAGGTGGACCGGGCCGTGCGCGCGGCCCACGCCGCCCGCCCCGCCCTGGCGGACGCCACCGTCCGGGCCGGTTTCCTGCGGACCGCCGCCGACCTGCTGGACGCGGCCGCACCGCGCGTGGTGGAGACCGCCGACGCCGAGACCGCGCTGGGGGCCCCGCGCCTCACCGGCGAGCTGGCCCGCACCACCGGACAGCTGCGCGCCTTCGCCGACGTGGTCGAGGAGGGCTCCTACCTCGACGTGCGGATCGACCGCGCCGACCCGTCCCTCAGCCCGCCGCGCCCCGAGCTGCGCCGCTACAAGGTGCCGCTGGGGGTGGTCGCCGTCTACGCCGCCTCCAACTTCCCGCTGGCCTTCTCCGTGCCCGGCGGGGACACCGCGAGCGCGCTGGCCGCGGGCTGCCCGGTGGTGGTCAAGGCCCACCCCGACCATCCGGCCACCTCCGAGCTGTGCGCCTCGCTGCTGCGCCGCGCGGCGGCGGCGTGCGGGCTGCCGGCGGACGTGGTCGCCGTGGTCCACGGCTTCGACGCCGGGCTGGAGCTGGTCCGCCACCCGCTGGTGGCCGCGGCCGGGTTCACCGGTTCCATCCGGGGCGGGCGGGCGCTGTTCGACGCGGCCGCGGCCCGGCCGGTGCCGATCCCCTTCCACGGTGAACTCGGCTCCCTGAACCCCGTCGTGGTCACCCCGGCGGCCGCCGCCGAGCGCGCCGAGGAGATCGGCGCCGGGCTCGCCGGCTCGGTCACCCTGGGCGTCGGCCAGTTCTGCGTCAAGCCCGGCCTGGTGCTGGTCCCCGGGGGCCCCGACGGCGACCGGCTCGCCGACGCCCTCGCCAAGTCCCTCCAGGAGACCGGGCCGGGGGTCCTGCTCGACCACCGGATGCGGGACGCCTTCGTCTCCGGCGTCCGTGAGCGCGCCGCCCTGCCCGGGGTGACCGCGCCCGTCCTGCCGGGGCCGGGCGGCGGGCACACCGTCGCGGCCGGCTTCCTGAGCGTCCCGGCGGCCACCCTGCTGGAGGGCGCCGGGCACGAGCTGCTCCTGGAGGAGTGCTTCGGGCCGGTGACCGTCGTCGTGCGGTACGCCGCCCAGCGCGAGGCCGCCGAGGTACTGGGCCGGCTCGGCGGGAACCTCAGCGCCACCCTCCAGCTGTCGGCCGCCGAGACCGGGGGTGCGCCCGGGCCGGCCGCCGAGCTGATCGCGCAGGTCACGGGGCTGGCGGGGCGGATCGTGGTGAACGGCTGGCCGACCGGGGTCGCGGTGGCGCCGGCCCAGCACCACGGCGGCCCCTACCCGGCGGCCACCTCGCACTCCACCTCCGTCGGCGGCACCGCCATCGAGCGGTGGCTGCGCCCGGTGGCCTACCAGTCGGTGCCGGACGCCCTGCTCCCGCCCGAGCTGCGCGAGGCCAACCCGCTGGGGCTGCCGCGGCGGGTGACCGCCACCGCGTAAATGCGTTGCCGCCCCGCCCGAGGCGGGGCAGGCTGCGCCGCATGCCGAAGCCACAGGGGTTCACGTACGCAGTGCACAGCGACCGCACCGTCCGCATCACGCACCGGGGCCGCGCCGCGGGCACCCTGCGGGGTGCCCGGGCCGACGCGTTCCTGGCCGAGGTCGAGTCCGGTGACGCGCAGCTGGTGATGGCCCGCTGGACCGGCGCCTACAAGATCGGCAACGAGCGCACCGCCAGGAACCACCCCCGCAACCGGCGCTGAAATCCGGGCGGAGAGTAAGGGAACGGCAAAGCCGCTCCGCTCGTTCTCCGGGCATGACCGCTATGACCCCTGGTTCCAACCTGCCGCTCAACACCGACCGCGTGACGGTGGACGTGGCTGCCCCGGTGCGGCTCGACGTGTCGGGGCTCCTGCTCGCGGCGGACGGCAAGGTGCGCTCCGACGCCGACTTCATCTTCTACAACCAGCCCTCCGGGCCCGGTGTCAGCCACCGGTCCGGCGGCGGTTCGGCGCCGGACTCGATCACCGTGGACACCGGCGCGCTGCCGCCCGGCATTGAACGCATCGTGGTCACGGCCAGCCCCGACGCGGCCGGCCAGAGCTTCCAGGGCATCGAGCCCACCGCCACCGTGCGGGACGCGGCGGGCGGCACAGTGATCGCCACCTTCACCCCGCCGCGGCTCGGCCCCGAGACGGCCCTCGTGGTCGTCGAGATCTACCAGCGCGGCGGCGTCTGGAAGGTACGCGCCGTCGGCCAGGGATACGCGAACGGCCTCGCGGGCATCGCCACCGACTTCGGGGTCTCCGTGGACGAGGAGCCGGCCCCGCCCGCGGCGGCCGCTCCGGTCGCCCCGCCGGCGCCCGCGGCACCCCCCGCCCCGCCGGCCGCGCCGCCCGCGTCCCCCTGGCTCGGCGGTCCGGCCGCCCCCGCCCCGGCTGCCCCCTCCCCGCCGGCCCCCGCGGCACCGCCGGCCGCGCCGCCCGGGGGCGGGAAGATCAACCTCGACAAGGGGCGGGTGAACCTCCAGAAGAACCAGACCGTGTCCCTGGTCAAGGGCGGCCGCCCGCTGCTCTCGCAGGTCAAGATGGGGCTGGGCTGGGAGCCGGCCTTCGGCGGCCGCGACATCGACCTGGACGCGTCCGTCATCGCCTACGGCCCGCAGCGCAACCACATCGACAGCTGCTACTTCGGCAAGCTGTCGATCCTGAACGGCGCCGTCAAGCACTCCGGGGACAACCTCACGGGTGCAGGCGCCGGGGACGACGAGGTGATCGTCGTGGACCTCGGCCGGCTGCCCGCCGACGCCACCGGACTGGTCTTCACGGTGAACTCCTTCTCCGGCCAGAAGTTCACCGAGGTCGCCAAGGCCTACTGCCGACTGATCGACGCGGCGAGCGGGGAGGAGCTGGTCCGCTTCGACCTGACCGGCGCCGAGCCCCAGACCGGCGTCATGATGGCCAAGCTGATCAAGCAGTTCTCCGGCGAATGGGAGATGACGGCCATGGGCGAGTTTGTGAAGTCCCGCACAGTGCGCGGCATGGTCAAGCCCGCCTCGCAGGCTCTCTGACCAGGTGGGCGGGCATATGCCGAGACCCGCTGCCCGACGGGCGGCGATCCGGGTGATGGATGCCACGCGTAATCCGGAGGTGGCTGTCAGTGCCCGCCCGTAGCCTTGGAAGCATGCAGAAGACACTCCAGCCCGCGGGTCCCGCGCGCCCGTCCGCCGCCGAGGCGAACGAGGCGATACGGCGTCTTGTCGAGACCCGGGTGGACGGCGAGTGGCCTTCTGAGGCGTACGAGTTCCTGCTCGAGGAGTGGGCAGCGGCCTCCCGCGCCGAGGAGATGGCCACCGTTCAGTGAGCGGTCCCGGGGCACAGGATGCCCCGGGACCGCCGTCCCCCCTTGGGGGGAGCGCCACTTCGGCGGGAGCACCTCCGCCGGGCTCCCGCGTCAGCGGGGCGAGCGCCGCCAGGGGCCGGTGATGGCCAGCATGATGCCCGGGTCCTGGATGTTGGCGTACAGGGTGCGCCCGTCCGGGGAGAAGCAGACCCCGGTGAATTCCGAGTACTCGGGCTCCTCGGCCGTCCCGATGTTGAGCTCGTTGCGCGCCAGCGGGTAGACGCGGCCCGATTCGGTGGCCCCGAGCAGGTGTTGCACGCCCTCGCCGTCCTCGGCGATGACCAGGCCCCCGTGCGGCGACACGGTGATGTTGTCGGGGCCGTCGTACCCGCCCTCGGCGCCCGGCTCCCGGTTGACCCCGATCAGGACGACGAGCCGGACCGTGCGCCGCTTGGGGTCGTAGAACCACACCTGGCCGTCGTGCGCGGTGCCCGGGCTCTCCTCGCGCGCGTAGGAGGAGACGAAGTAGGCGCCCCCGTCGGCCCACCACATGCCCTCCAGCTTGCGCCCCCGGGTCACGGCGCCGGCCGCGAACTGCTTGCGCACCGGCAGGCCGCGCGCGTCGCGGTCGGTCACCTCCGCCCAGTCGACCCCGTACACGGTGCCGGTCTTCGTCGCGCGCGAGAGGTCGTCGACGAAACGGCCCTGGCTGTCGAAGCACTTGGCGGCCGCGAGCACCCCGGCGTCGGCGGCGAGGGTACGCAGCTTGCCGCGCCCGTGCCGGAAGCCGTGCGGCGGGGTCCAGCGGTAGAGCAGCCCGTTGGGGCCGGAGGCGTCCTCGGTCAGGTAGGCGTGGCCCTGGCGCGGGTCGATGACGACGGCTTCGTGCGCGTACCGCCCGAACGCCTTGACCGGCTGCGGGTCGCGGTTGGCCCTGCGGTCGTGCGGGTCGACCTCGAAGACGTAGCCGTGGTCCTTGGTCATGCCGTTCTTGCCGGCCAGGTCCTCGGTCTCCTCGCAGGTCAGCCAGGTGCCCCAGGGGGTGGCGCCGCCCGCGCAGTTGGTCGACGTACCGGCGATGCCCACCCATTCGGCGACCTCGCCGCCGCGCCGGACCTCCACGACGGTGCAGCCGCCGGCCGCCGCCGGGTCGTAGACGAGGCCCTCGGCGAGCGGTACGGGGTGGGCCCAACCGGTGCGCGGCCCCTTGAGCTCGTGGTTGTTGACGAGGAGGGTGACACCGCGGTGCCCCTCGAAGGCGGCGGTGCCGTCGTGGTGGGACGGGGTGCTCTCACCGGAGTCGAGGGTGGTGACGCCGGAACGGGTGATCACCCGGTAGCGGAACCCGGCGGGGAGGGCCAGCAGTCCGGCCGGGTCCGGGACGAGCGGACCGTATCCGGGGGCGTGCGGACGTCCCTGTGCGTCGAGGGCGTCGGGCGTCGGGTCGTCGGCGGCCAGCGCCCCGGGGGCGGTGGCGAGGGCGCCGACCGTCCCGGTCAGTGCGACGCCCGCACCGGCGATGACGGTGCGGGCGGTGAAGTCTCTGCGGCTGAGGGGCATCGGGGCTCCAGGGGTGGGGAGGTGGTGCGCCTGACGTACGGTCGTCGGCGCACACGCTCCCGCCCGTACGTGAACGGCGGCTGAACTACCCGAGAATGCGGACCGAGCCCTTCCCTGAAGCCGGAATGGCGAACTCCGGCACCCGAAACGGCCTGTTGTACACCCCCCGCCCCGGCGCCCGCCACAGGCCGCGCCGGGTGACGGGCGGCGAGGCGCCCCCGCGCGGTCAGGCCTGCCGGGAGCGGGCCTTGAACGCCGCCTTCCGCGCCTCCTTGGAGGCCTTCTTGTCCGGGTGCAGCCGGCCCATCGCCTCCAGGACGTACGCCGTGGAGGGGTGGTCCACCCGCCAGACCTGCTCGAAGAAGCCGGCGTGGTGCTCCGTCAGGCTGCTCATGAGCTGCGGCAGCTCCTCGGTCTCCCCGTCCGCCGCGAGCTGTGCCGCGATGGTGTCCACCGTCAGCCAGAACACCATCGCTCCGTCGGGCGCCGGTACGCCGGTCACCCCGTGCTCGGCGAGCCAGACGCGGGCGAGCCCGCCCAGTTCCGGGTCGTCCAGGACCGCCCGCATCGCCGGCTCGGCCTCCGGCCCGGCCGGGGCGAGCGCCTGCTGGCACCGCAGTCGGCGCAGCGGGGCCCCCTCGTCGTCGCCGCGGGCGGCGGCGAGCAGCTCGGCCACGGCGTCCGGCAGGGAGCGCCCGGCCAGCCACTGCTCGATCTCGGCCTGGGCGGCGCCCCCCGGGTAGCGGGAGACGGCGTCGAGCAGCGCTTCGGCGCCCTTGTCGGCCAGTTCCCCGACCGCGGGGGCCTCGACCCCGGCCTCCAGCATCCGGGCGCGGACACCGTAGAGGCCGAGCGGGGTCAGCCGTACCATCCCGTAGCGGGACACGTCCTCGTCGTCCTCGGGACCGGGCCCGCCGGAGGAGTCGGCGGCACCGGCGTCCGCGAGGTCGTCCTCCTCGGCCAGCAGGGCCTCGTCCACGGGCCGGTACTCGACCAGCCCGATGGGCTCCAGCTGGCGGAACTGGTCGTCCAGCCGCATCATCGCGTCCGACACCTGCTCCAGCACGGCGTCGGTCGGATCGCCCATCTCGTCGGGCACGATCATCGACGCGGCGAGCACCGGCAGCGGCACCGGGCCCTCGCCCGCGCCGCCTTCGGCGACGGTGAGCAGGTAGAGGTTGGCGAGGACCCCGTCGAGGAAGTCCGCCTCGCGCTGCGGGTTCCAGTCGAGGCGGTCGAAGTCGATCTCGCCGCCGGCGTCCAGGGCGTCGACGAGGTCGTCCAGTTCGGGTACGGCCGCGTCCGCGAGGACGGTGTCCAGGGCCGCCAGCCACAGGTCGAGCACGTCCCCGGGCGCGCCGCCGGCCACCAGCGCGAGGTCCTCGCCGGGGGTGGCGGTGCCGTACTCGGGCTCGCCGCCGTCGGCGCCGTCGCCGCTGTCCTCCTCCGGCTCGGTCACGTCGACCAGGCCGGTGTCGACGGCCACCCGCCAGGCCTGGCTCGCGTACACGGGGGCGTCCTCGTCCGCGGCGTCGAGGCCGAGGGCCTCGGCGGCCTCGGGCAGCTGGTCGGACGCGAGTTCGCCGCCGACGTCGACGCGGGTGGCGGGTCCGGCCCAGCGGGCGAGGCGTACGGCGCGGGCGAACAGCGGGGCGACGAGGGCGTCGCGGGCCAGCTCCGCGTCGGAGGGCAGCCGTACCGGCGGCAGCGTGGGGTGCGGCTCTGCGGACATGGGGTGGTTCTCCTCGGACGGGCCGCGCGGGGCGGTGGGGCGGCTGAGCGGTGGGGCAGTCAGGCGGTCGGGTGGTTCGGGCAGTGCCACGGCGCCGGGCGACGGATGCCGTCCGGCCATGTGGCCGAAAACACATACGGACGGACCGTCAGGCCCGGTGCGGCGACCAAGCGTAGACGCATTCGGCGCAGGCCAGGCGGCCATCACCTTTGGTTCATCGCACAGTCGACCGTCGTATCCCCTGGAGCCCTTGACAACGTCCCTGGTCACCCAGGAAATTGACGCGCGTAGATGTACACGGGCCGTCAAGCGCCCGCACCTTCTCCTCCACACACCGGAGTTCCCGCCCATGCGCTCCTCGCATCCCCGTTCCGCCGCCGTCGCGGCCCTCGTCGCCACCGCGCTGGCCACCGGCCTGCTCGCGGGCACCGCCGACGCGGCCGAAGGCGCCGGGTCCGCCGATCCGATACGCATCCACGACATCCAGGGCACGACCCGGATCTCCCCCCTCAACGGCAAGCAGGTCGCCGGGGTCGAGGGCATCGTCACGGGCGTGCGCACCTACGGCTCCCGCGGCTTCTGGATCCAGGACCCGGACGCCGACGACAACTCCGCCACCAGCGAGGGCGTCTTCGTCTTCACCAGCTCCGCCCCGACCGTCGCCGTCGGCGACGCCGTCAAGGTCTCCGGCACGGTCGGCGAGTACGTCCCCGGCGGTGCGGGCTCCGGCAACCAGTCCGTCACCCAGATCGCCAAGCCCGCGGTGACGGTGGTCTCCTCGGGCAACGCGCTGCCCGCGGCCGCCGCGATCAGCGAGTACACGGTCCCCGCGGAGTACGCCCCGGCGGGCGACCCGGCGGCCGGCGGCAGCATCAACGGCCTCACCCTGGAGCCCTCGCGCTACGCCCTGGACTTCTACGAGTCCCTCGAGGGGATGAACGTCCGCATCGGCACCTCGCGCGTCGTCGGCGCCACCGACCCGTACGCGGAGCTGTGGGTGACGGTGAAGGGCTGGGAGAACCCCGCCAAGCGCGGCGGCACCGTCTACGGCTCGTACGAGTCCCAGAACACCGGCCGTCTCCAGATCCAGCAGCTCGCGCCGCTGGCGCAGCAGCCCTTCCCGGTGGCCAACGTCGGCGACAAGCTCACCGGCACCACCGAGGGCCCGCTCGACTTCAACCAGTTCGGCGGCTACACCCTCGTGGCGCGCAATCTCGGCACGGTCAAGGCGGGCACGCTCGCCCCCGAGAAGACCAAGGCCCAGTCGCCCGGCGAGCTGGCGGTGGCCACGTACAACGTGGAGAACCTCGACCCGAGCGACCCGCAGGAGAAGTTCGACAACCTCGCCAAGGCGGTCGTCGACAACCTGGCCTCGCCCGACATCGTGGCCCTGGAGGAGATCCAGGACGACAACGGCGCCAAGAACGACGGCACGGTCTCGGCCGAGCAGACGCTGACGAAGTTCACCGAGGCGATCAAGGCCGCGGGCGGCCCCGCGTACCAGTGGCGCTCGATCGCCCCGGAGAACAACAAGGACGGCGGCGAGCCCGGCGGCAACATCCGCCAGGTGTTCCTGTTCAACCCGGCCCGGGTGTCCTTCACCGACCGTGCCGCGGGCGACGCGGTGACGGCGACCGGTGTGGCGCAGGAGAAGGGCAAGGCCGCCCTGACCCACTCCCCCGGCCGGATCGACCCGGCGAACCCGGCGTGGGCCGACAGCCGCAAGCCGCTGGCCGGCGAGTTCGTCTTCCGCGGCCGCACCGTCTTCGTGATCGCCAACCACTTCGGCTCCAAGGGCGGCGACGAGGGCCTGGTCTCGCACCACCAGCCGCCGGTGCGCAAGTCGGAGGAGAAGCGGCTCCTGCAGGCGCAGGCGGTGAACGGCTTCGTCAAGGAGCTGCTGGCGGTGGACAAGAACGCGGCCGTCCTCGCGGTCGGCGACATCAACGACTTCGAGTTCTCCGGGACGGCGAAGGCGCTGGAGGACGGCGGGGCGCTGTACTCGGCGATCAAGTCGCTGCCGAAGGCGGAACGTTACTCCTACGTCTACCAGGGCAACGCGCAGGTGCTGGACCAGATCCTGACCAGCCCGTCGATCAAGAACTTCAGCTACGACAGCGTGCACATCAACGCCGAGTTCTCGGCGCAGAACAGCGACCACGACCCGCAGGTGCTGCGCTTCCGTCCGTAACCCGGCCGCAGGGGCCCGGCCACCGTCCCGGGCCGGGCCCCTGTCACAATCCGGCCATGATCCTCCGTACCGCGACCCGTCAGGACCTGCCCGCCGTACTCGCCCTGCTGGCCGACGAGGAGCGGGTCCTCGATCCGGCCTCGGTCACCGTCGGCGAGGCGCACGAACGGGCCTTCGCCGCCATCGGGGCGGATCCGCGCAACGAGATGCTGGTCCTCACCGCGGAGGAGGCCGGCGGACCGGGGGCAGAGGTGCTGGGCTGCCTCCAGCTGACGTACGTCCCGGGTCTGGGACAGGGCGGCCGCGACCGGGCGCTGGTGGAGGCGGTACGGATCCGCGCGGACCGCCGGGGCGGCGGCCTGGGCGCGGAGCTGATGCGCCTCGCGGTCGAGCGGGCCCGCGCGCGGGGCTGCGGGCTGGTCCAGCTGACCAGCGGCAAGCGGAGGTCCGCCGCGCACCGCTTCTACGAGCGCCTGGGCTTCGCACGCAGCCACGAGGGCTTCAAGCTGCGGCTGGAGCCGTAGGGCGGCCGCACCGCGCCGGGGCTCCGGCCCTGGCGTGACGCTGGACACACCGGTGCCAAAATCTTCCGGTTGTGGTGTTGAGTGTCCCCACGCCCGAACTTGCCCTCCTTGTACCGTCCGCACCCCGGGAGGACCGCGTGTTCCCCTCCATCTCCCTCGCCCAGGAAATCGGCGTCGCCGTCCTCCTCGTGGCGGCCCTCGTCTGGGTCTTCGGCCTCGGCCACATGCTGTGGGACAGCCGCTTCCACCACCCGGAGCCGGGCTCCCCCGAGGGCCTCGCCGCCATCCCGGGCCAGCGCGGCGCCGACGCGCACCCGATGGAGTCGGTCCAGCTGACGGAGGCGGAGGAGCAGGCCTTCGCGGGCCTGATCCGCACGCTCCCGCTGCACTGACCGCAGCCCGGACCGGCCGCCGGCCCCCGCCCACGACGAGTGCCCTCCCGGTCCGACCGGGAGGGCACTCGCTGCTGACGGGCCGACGACTGCCGGCGGGGCATCAGTTGTGGCTGTGCAGGACCTCGTTCAGGCCGCCCCAGTTCGCCTTGTACGGGCGGGCCTCGACGGCGCCGGTGACCGAGTTGCGGCGGAAGAGGATGTTGTCGGCGCCGGACAGCTCCAGGGCCTTGACGATCTGGCCGTCCGGCAGGGTCACCCGGGTGCCGGCGGTGACGTAGAGGCCGGCCTCGACCACGCACTCGCTGCCCAGCGCGATGCCGATGCCCGCCTCGGCGCCGATCAGGGTGCGCTCGCCGATCGAGATGATCTGCTTGCCGCCGCCGGAGAGGGTGCCCATGGTGGACGCGCCGCCGCCGATGTCGGAGCCGTCCCCGACCACGACGCCCGCGGAGATGCGGCCCTCGACCATGGAGGTGCCCAGGGTGCCGGCGTTGAAGTTGACGAAGCCCTCGTGCATGACGGTGGTGCCCTCGGCGAGGTGCGCGCCGAGGCGGACGCGGTCCGCGTCGGCGATGCGCACGCCCTTGGGGGCGACGTAGTCGGTCATGCGGGGGAACTTGTCGATCGAGGTGACCTGGAGGTGCAGGCCCTCGGCGCGGGCGTTGAGCCGCACGGTCTCGACCTGGTCTACGGCGACGGGGCCCAGGGAGGTCCAGGCGACGTTGGCCAGCAGGCCGAAGACGCCGTCCAGGTTCTGGCCGTGCGGCTTGACCAGGCGGTGGCTCAGCAGGTGCAGGCGCAGGTACGCGTCGTGCGCGTCCAGCGGCTTGTCCTCCAGGGAGGCGATGACGGTGCGGACGGCTACGACCTCGACGCCGCGCACCGCGTCCGAGCGGACGGCCTTGGCGGCGGCCGCGCCGAGCAGCTCCACGGCCCGCTCGGCCGTGAGGCGCTCGGTGCCGGCCGGGCCGGGCTCTGCGGTCAGCTCGGGGGCGGGGAACCAGGTGTCGAGGACGGTGCCGTCGGCGGCGAGGGTGGCAAGTCCGGCGGCGACGGCGCCGGTGGTACGCGTAGCAGTCATGCCCGAAACCTAACCGGCGACGGCCCGCGGTCGCGAACCGGTCTCATGTGCCGGTCGGGCGGCGTGTCGCTCCCCCGGCCGGCCGGCCGCCCGCGCCTCGCTCCGGTGCCGGGCCAGTACGACCGCCCCGGCGCCCGCCGCCAGGGCCGCGCACAGCGGCCACAGCAGGCCGGGGGCCGCCGCGTACAGGGCTCCGCCGGCGGGCGGGGCGAGGACGGTCCCGCTGACGGAGACCCCGGCGTACAGGCTCTGGAAGCGCCCGACGGCGTGCTCGGGGGCCTGGTCGGCGACGTACGCGGTGGCGGTGGTCTTGTAGAGGATCTCGCCGAGGCTGAGCAGCACCATCATGGCGACGGCGGTCGCGAGGCCCGCACCGAGGAGCAGTGCCGCGTAGCCGGCGCCGACCAGCACCAGCCCGGTGCCGATGACCGCCAGGGGCGGCCGGGCGCGCAGGGCGACGGCGGCGGGCAGTTCCAGCAGCAGGATGACGGCTCCGTTGAGGGCCATGACCAGGCCGAAGGCGCGGACGTCGAGGCCGTGGTCGGCGAGGAAGACGGGGAAGACGGAGTACTGCTGCCGGTAGACCACGTCCACGACCAGGACCGCACCGAGCAGTACCAGCACGCTGGGGCGCGCCCGCAGCGCCGCCCACACCCCGTCGCGGCCCCGACCCCCGTCCGGGGCCGCGGCGGGTGTGCGGGCGGCGCCGCGGGCGGGGACGACGCGGGCGGTCCAGACGGCGAAGAAGAGGGTGCCGAGGCCGTCACCGACGAACAGCCAGTCGTACGAGATCCCGGACGCGACCAGGGCCCCCAGCGGCGGGCCCAGGGTGAAGCCGCCGTTGGACACGCAGCGGACGACCGCGAAGGCCTGCCGGCGGGACCCTTCGGGGACGGTGACGGCGACCAGGGCGGCGTTCGCGGCCCGGACGACGCCGGCCGCGTACTGCGCCAGCGGCAGGGCGGCGTACAGCAGCGGGGTGGGCAGCAGCGGGAAGACCGTCAGGGCGGCGCCGCCGAGGGCGGAGGCGGCGAGCAGCACCCGGCGGTGGCCGAAGCGGTCGCCGTACCAGCCGCCGGTGAAGTTGCCCGCGACGAGCCCGACGCCGCCGATGCCGGTGACCAGGCCCGCCTGGGCTGCCCCGAGGCCGCGCGGGCCGCTCAGGTACAGGAAGACGAAGACGAAGGTGACGCTGACGACGGCATTGACGAAGACCCCCGCGGCCAGCAGCCACACGACCCTCGGTACGTCCTTGAACCCTTGCAGCACACCGCCACCCCCGCGCCCCGACCGAGTAAGTTCCTTTTGGGAACGGACTATGTCAGCATGACAGCCTTGGGTCAACGGACTAAGGAGGTCCCATGGCCCAGCGCACGCACCTCGGTGACGCGGACTGCTCCATCGCCCAGGCCCTCGACGTCGTGGGCGACTGGTGGACGCTGCTGATCGTGCGCGACACCGCGCGCGGCCTGTACCGCTTCGACGAGCTCCAGCGCGAGCTCGGGATGTCCCGCAAGGTGCTCGCCGAGCGGCTGAAGCTGCTGGTCGAGGCCGGGGTGCTGACGCGCGAGCCGTACCGGGAGCGCCCGGTGCGGCACGAGTACCGGCTGACCCCGCGCGGGCGGGGGCTGCTGCCGGTCCTGGTGGCCCTCCAGGACTGGGGTGACACCTGGGTCCTGGGAGAGGGAGAGATGACGGCGACGGCCGAGGAGTCCTCGAAGGAGGCCGTACGGGTCCACGCGCTGCGCGGCACCCGGCTGCCGGAGTTGCTGCTGCCGGACCGTTTCGGCGAGCTCCGCGACCCGGTGGCGGACACCCCGTTCACCGTCCTGTACTGCTTCCCCGGCGCCTACGCCCGGGCCGAGTCCTACCCGCCCGGCTGGGCCGGGATCCCGGGGGCGAAGGGCTGCACGCTGGAGTCGTGCAGCTTCCGCGACCAGCTCGCGGAGTTCACCGCCGCCGGAGCCACCGTGCACGGGGTCTCCACGCAGCGGCCCGACGAGCAACGGGAGTTCGCGGAGCAGGAGCAGCTGCGCTTCCCGCTGCTGTCGGACGCCGGACTGGACCTGGTGACGGCCCTGCGGCTGCCGACGTTCCGTGCGGCGGGGGTGAGCCGGATCAAGCGGCTGACGCTGGTCGTGGACCGGGACCGCACGGTGCGCGAGGTGCTGTACCCGATCGGCGACATCGAGGCGAGCGTGACGGCGGCCCTGACGGCGGTGCGCGCCGGCGGCTCCGCGGGCTGACCGCCCGGCCCGGCGGCTCCCCGGACCGACCGCCCCGGTCCGGCGGCTCCCCGGACCGACCGCGGGGCCCGGGCCGCCCCGCCTCAGGCTCCCGGCCCCAGCACCCGGGCCAGGACCTCGCGGGCGTACGGCTCGTCGTACGGGGCGCCCGTCAGCAGCACCTGGAGGCTGATGCCGTCCATCACCGCCACCAGCGCCCGCGCCGTGACCGGGTCGGTGTGCTCCTCCATCGCGCCCGCCAGGGCCCCGCACCATTCGGCGGCGACCGGCCGCAGCGCGGGCCGGCGCAGCGCGGCCAGGTAGAGCTCGTACTCCAGCTCCGCCCGGCCCCGGTCCGCCGACAGGGTCTCGCCCAGCAGCCGCGCCAGCGCCCCGGCGAGGTCCTCGCCCGGGCGCACGGCCAGGACGGGGGCGAAGGCCTCGGCCGCCTGCCGCAGGGCGGCGGTCAGCAGGTCGTCCAGGGTCGCGAAGTGGTAGGTGGTCGAACCCAGCGGTACGTCCGCCTCCGCCGCCACGCTGCGGTGGCTGAGCCCCCCGATGCCCTTGGCCGCCACCACCCGGATCGCGGCGTCGATGATCCGCTGACGGCGCCCGGGGTCGTACCGCCGCACTCCGGCGGCCATCAGTGCGCCGTCCCGCCCAGGTTCAGCAGCACCACGCCGCCGATGACCAGGGCGATCCCGGCGATCCTCGCGGCGGTGGCCGCCTCCCCCAGGAACACCATGCCGATCGCGGCGATGGCGGCGGTGCCCACACCGGCCCAGATCGCGTACGCGGTGCCGACCGACATCGTCTTCAGCGTCCGCGCGAGCAGGGTGAAGGCGATGACGTAGCCCAGCAGCGTGCCCAGCGAGGGCCACAGCCGGGTGAAGCCGTCGCTGTACTTCATGGCGGTGGTGCCGGCGACTTCCGCGGCTATGGCCGCGGCGAGCAGGACGTAGGGCATGTGTACGACAGTACACATCGATGCGTACACATGTACACACGCACGCCCGCAGACACGCGCGCGGCGCGGAGCTACGGTGTCCCCCTCAGGGGACGGGGGGCCGCGCATGGCGCAGTACGGGACCCACACGGGCGGCGGCTGGCTGCCCCCGCCGCGACCCCGGCCCGGCGTGGTGCCGCTGCGGCCCCTGGGGCCCGGGGACATCCTCGGGGCCGCGGTCACCACATTGCGCCGGTACGGCGGCGCGCTGGGCGGCGCGCTCCTCCTCGGCCAGCTGACGGCCGGGCTGCTGGTCGCCGCGGCGGCCGGGGCGGCGACCCTCGCCTCCCTCAGCCGCAGCTCCGGCAGCCGGGTCTTCGTGTGGACCCTGTTCCCGGCGGCGGCCCTGTTCCTGCTGTTCACCTGCGCGCTGGCCACCGCCTTGACCGCGGTGCTGCTGCGCCCGGCGGTGCTCGGCCGCCCGGTCACCGCGCCGGGGCTGCTGCGGGCGGCGCTGCCCCGGACGCCGGGCGTGCTCGGCGCGCAGCTGCTGGCCCTGCTCACCGCGGCGGCCCCCCTGGCGGCCGGCGCGGCGGCCGGGCTGCCGGCCCCCGCGCTGCTGCCGCTGGTCCCCGTCGCCCTGTGGCTCGGTGTGCTGTTCGCCCTGGCGCCGACCGCCGCCGGGTTCGAGGGGCTCGGGCCGGTGGCGGCGCTGCGGCGCTCGGCCCGCCTGGTGCGGGGCGCGTGGTGGCGCACCCTCGGCGTCACCGTCCCGGCGGTGGCGTTCACCGGGGCGGCCGGGTACGCGCTCCAGGCCTGGTTCGGCCTCGCCGGAGCGTTGTCGGCCCTCGTGCTGCTGCCGGCCTTCCCACAGCTGCCCACCGGGCTGCTGTACGTGGACCGGCGGATCCGCCGCGAACACCTGGCCGCGTCACTGGCGGCGAGCGCGCACCCGGACCCGGACCCTGACCGGAAGCCGGTCAGCCCGGCGTGACCCAGGCCGCCCGGCCCTTCCCCCGCTCCGGGGATCCGGACACCGCGGCCGACTCCCGGTGCGAACCGCCGGCCCGGAGAACGCCGGAGAACCCCCGGGAACGCCGAAGGCCCCCGCACGACCGTGCCGGGGGCCCTCACGCGTACGCGTGGGTCAGACGTTGAAGCCGAGCGCGCGCAGCTGCTCACGGCCGTCGTCCGTGATCTTGTCCGGGCCCCACGGGGGCATCCAGACCCAGTTGATGCGCAGCTCGTTGACGATGCCCTCCGTCGCGGACTTCGCCTGGTCCTCGATGACGTCCGTCAGCGGGCAGGCCGCCGAGGTCAGGGTCATGTCGAGGGTGGCGATGTTCGCGTCGTCGACGTGGATGCCGTAGATCAGCCCCAGGTTGACGACGTCGATGCCCAGCTCGGGGTCGACCACGTCGTAGAGGGCCTCACGGACCTCCTCCTCGGTGGCCGGCTTGATCGACGCCTCGGGCGTCGCGTTCTCGGTCATGCCGTCTTCCTCTCCGCGTCGCCCAGCACCTGGGCGGTCGCGTCCTTCCACGCCATCCAGCTCAGCAGAGCACACTTCACGCGCGCCGGATACTTGGAGACGCCGGCGAACGCGACCGCGTCCTCCAGCACCTCCTCCATCTCCTCGTCGGGCTCCATCTTGCCCTTGGACTGCATCAGCTCCAGGAACACGCCCTGGATCTTCTGCGCCTCGGCGAGTTCCTTGCCCACGAGCAGCTCGTTGAGCACGGACGCGCTGGCCTGGCTGATGGAGCAGCCCTGGCCCTCGTAGGAGACGTCGGTGAGCGTCTCGCCGTCGTACTTCACGCGCAGCGTGATCTCGTCGCCGCACGTCGGGTTGACGTGGTGCACCTCGGCGTCGCCGTCGCGCAGGCCGCGCCCGTGCGGGTGCTTGTAGTGGTCCAGGATCAGTTCCTGGTACATCGAATCCAGCTTCACAGCGTCCTCGTCAGCCTCGTGTCGTCCGACTCGTCGTCATCCGAAGAAGTTCCGTACGTGCTCCAGCCCGTCGATCAGCGCGTCGACCTCGGCGGGAGAGGAGTACAGATAGAAAGACGCTCGCGTGGTCGCCGGAATTCCGTACCGCAGGCAGACGGGGCGCGCGCAGTGGTGGCCGACGCGGACGGCGATGCCCTGCTCGTCCAGCACCTGGCCGACGTCGTGCGGGTGGATGTCCCCGAGCGTGAAGGAGATCGCGGCGCCGCGGTCCTCGGCCGTCATCGGGCCGATGATCCGCAGGTCGGGCACCTCGAGGAGGCGCTGGACCGCGTACTCGGTGATCGCGTGCTCGTGCGCGGCGATGTTCTCCATGCCGATCGAGGACAGGTAGTCCACGGCCGCGCCGAGGCCGACGGCCTGGGCGATCGGGGGCGTGCCGGCCTCGAACTTGTGGGGCGCGGGGGCATAGGTCGAGGCGTGCATCGACACGGTCTCGATCATCTCGCCGCCGCCGAGGAACGGGGGCAGGTCCTCGAGCAGCTCCTGACGGCCCCAGAGGACGCCGATGCCGGTCGGGCCGCACATCTTGTGGCCGGTGAAGGCCACGAAGTCGGCACCCAGCGCCTGGACGTCCAGCGGCATGTGCGGGGCGGCCTGCGAGGCGTCGATCAGCACCAGGGCGCCGACGTCCTGGGCGCGCCGGACGATCGCCTCGACCGGGTTGACCGTGCCCATGATGTTGGAGACCAGCGTGAAGGAGACGATCTTCGTCTTCTCCGTGATGACCTCTTCGATGTTGGACAGGTCGAGCCGGCCGTCGTCGGTGAGGCCGAACCACTTCAGCTTCGCGCCGGTGCGCTGCGAGAGCAGCTGCCACGGGACGATGTTGGAGTGGTGCTCCATCTCCGTGATGGCGATCTCGGTCTCGCGGTCGACCCGGTAGGGCTCGTCCGCCCAGCCGAGCATGTTCGCGACCAGGTTGAGCGACTCCGAGGCGTTCTTGGTGAAGATCACCTCGTCGCGGCTCGGCGCGTTGATGAAGGCGGCGACCTTGTCGCGGGCACCCTCGTACAGCGCCGT
Organism: Streptomyces sp. NPDC034085; assembly: GCF_055575555.1. NCBI lineage: Bacteria > Bacillati > Actinomycetota > Actinomycetes > Kitasatosporales > Streptomycetaceae > Streptomyces > Streptomyces sp. NPDC034085. The sequence goes on from NZ_JBVISL010000001.1 coordinate 95,174, forward strand.
GGCCTCCTCGGCGAGCACGTGCACGCCGCGGTGGACGTTGGCGTTGTGCTGCTCGTAGTACTCGTTCAGCGCGTCGAGCACCTGGCGCGGCTTCTGCGAGGTCGCCGCGTTGTCCAGGTAAACGATCTTCTTCCCGTCGTGGACCACACGATCCAGCAGGGGGAAGTCCTTGCGGATCGCCTCGATGTCGAGGAGGCCAGGCAGCTGTGTCACGCGGTCGCGCCACCCTTCGTGCTGTACGACTCGTAGCCTTCCGCCTCCAGCTTGTCGGCGAGCTCGGCGCCACCGGACTCGACGATGCGGCCTTCCGAGAAGACGTGGACGAAGTCGGGCTTGATGTAGCGGAGGATCCGCGTGTAGTGCGTGATCAGCAGCGTGCCGACCTCGCCGGTCGAGCGGACGCGGTTGACGCCCTCGGAGACCTGGCGCAGCGCGTCGACGTCCAGACCGGAGTCCGTCTCGTCGAGGATCGCGATCTTCGGCTTGAGGAGCTCCAGCTGGAGGATCTCGTGGCGCTTCTTCTCACCGCCGGAGAAGCCCTCGTTGACGTTGCGCTCGGCGAAGGCCGGGTCCATCTGGAGCTGCTCCATCGCGGACTTGACCTCCTTCACCCAGGTGCGCAGCTTGGGGGCCTCGCCGCGGATGGCGGTGGCGGAGGTGCGCAGGAAGTTGGAGACCGAGACGCCGGGGACCTCGACCGGGTACTGCATGGCGAGGAAGACGCCGGCGCGGGCGCGCTCGTCGACGGACATCTCCAGGACGTCCTCGCCGTCGAGGGTCACGGTGCCACCGGTGATGGTGTACTTCGGGTGACCGGCGAGCGAGTACGCCAGGGTGGACTTGCCGGAGCCGTTGGGGCCCATGATGGCGTGCGTCTCACCCTGCTTGACCGTGAGGTCGACGCCCTTGAGGATCTCGCGGGCGCCGTTCTCGGCTTCGACGGAGACGTGCAGGTCGTGGATTTCAAGCGTTGCCATGGGTACCTCAGGACTCCTGGGTGAGGGAGACGAGCACGTCGTCCCCTTCGATCTTTACGGGGTAAACGGGGACGGGGCGCGTCGCGGGCAGACCGGAGGGCTTGCCGGTGCGCAGGTCGAAGGCCGACCCGTGCAGCCAGCACTCGATCATGCAGTCCTCGACCTCACCCTCCGAGAGCGAGACGTTCGCGTGCGAGCAGATGTCGTTGATCGCGAACACCTCCCCCTCGGTGGAGACGATGGACACCGGCGTGCCGTCGAGTTCCACCCGCTTGGGGGTGTTCTCCTCCAGCTCGCTCAGCGCACAGGCCTTGACGTAGCCCATCAGACGGCCGCCGCCAGCTCGGCCTCGATCTTCGTGATGAGGCGCTCCTCGATGTCCGCGACACCGATCTGCTGGACGAGCTCGGCGAAGAAGCCGCGCACCACCAGGCGGCGGGCGTCGTCGGCCGGGATGCCGCGGGCCTGGAGGTAGAAGAGCTGCTCGTCGTCGAAGCGGCCGGTCGCGGAGGCGTGGCCGGCGCCGACGATCTCGCCCGTCTCGATCTCGAGGTTCGGCACCGAGTCGACCCGCGCGCCGTCCGTGAGGACCAGGTTGCGGTTCATCTCGTAGGTGTCGGTGCCCTCGGCGGTCTTCTCGATGAGGACGTCACCGATCCAGACCGCGTGGGCGTCCTGGCCCTGGAGCGCGCCCTTGTAGACCACGTTGGACTTGCAGTGCGGGGCGTCGTGCGTGACCAGGAGACGGTGCTCCTGGTGCTGGCCGGCGTCCGTGAAGTACAGGCCGAGCATCTCGGACTCGCCGCCGGGGCCGGCGTAGCGCACGCGCGGGTGCAGGCGTACGACGTCGCCGCCGAAGGTCACGACCACGGACTTGAAGCTCGCGTCGCGGCCGATGAGGGCGTTGTGCTGCGAGGTGTGCACCGCGGTGTCGTCCCAGTCCTGGACGGACACGAAGGTCACCTTGGCGCCGTCGCCGACGAGGATGTCGACGTTGGCGGCGCGCACGCCGTCACCGGTGTGGTCGATCACGATGATCGCCTCGGCGAAGGGCTTGATGTCGAAGACGGTGTGCCCGAAGGTCGTGCCGCCCTCACCGTGGAGCGAGACCCGGATGGGCTCGGCGAGCACGGTCTCCTTGGGCACGGTGACGACCGTGGCCTTGGCGAACGAGGAGAAGGCCTGGGCGGCGACCCGGTCGACGGGGACGCCGGCCTTGCCGATCCGCTCGTCGCCGCGCTCGACGGACTCGACCGTCACGCCCTCGGGGGCGTCGATCTGGGCCTTCATGGTGCCGTTGGCGACCGCGGTGCCGTCGTGCAGGCCCTTGAGGCGGGCGAGCGGGGTGAACCGCCACTCCTCCTCGCGGCCGTGCGGAACGGGGAAGTCGGCCACGTCGAAGGACGGGGGCGCGCTCATCCGGGTGGCGACGGTGGACTCGGCGGCCACCGCGATCGCGCCGGCGGTGGTGGAGCCCGCCGGGATGTTCTGAGGCTCAGCCATGGCTGTCGTCTTGCTCTCTTCCTACGTCAAAGAATGTGCTGCGTGCGGGACGGCCGGGGACTAGCCGACCGACCCCTCCATCTGCAGCTCGATCAGCCGGTTGAGCTCCAGCGCGTACTCCATGGGCAGCTCCTTCGCGATCGGCTCGACGAAGCCGCGCACGATCATGGCCATGGCCTCGAACTCGGTGAGGCCGCGCTGCATCAGGTAGAAGAGCTGGTCGTCGGAGACCTTGGAGACGGTGGCCTCGTGGCCCATCGTCACGTCGTCCTCGCGGACGTCCACGTAGGGGTACGTGTCCGAGCGGGAGATGGTGTCGACCAGCAGCGCGTCGCACAGCACGTTGGACTTGGAGCCCGCGGCGCCCTCGCCGATCTCGACCAGACCGCGGTACGAGGTGCGGCCGCCGCCTCGCGCCACCGACTTGGAGACGATGTTGGAGGAGGTGTTCGGCGCCATGTGCACCATCTTGGAGCCGGCGTCCTGGTGCTGGCCCTCGCCCGCGAAGGCGATGGACAGGGTCTCGCCCTTGGCGTGCTCGCCCATGAGGTAGACGGCCGGGTACTTCATGGTGACCTTGGAACCGATGTTGCCGTCGATCCACTCCATGGTCGCGCCCTCGTACGCCACGGCGCGCTTGGTGACCAGGTTGTAGACGTTGTTCGACCAGTTCTGGATGGTCGTGTAGCGGCAGCGGCCGCCCTTCTTCACGATGATCTCGACCACGGCGCTGTGCAGCGAGTCCGAGGAGTAGATCGGGGCGGTGCAGCCCTCGACGTAGTGGACGTAGGCGTCCTCGTCGACGATGATCAGCGTCCGCTCGAACTGGCCCATGTTCTCCGTGTTGATGCGGAAGTAGGCCTGGAGCGGGATGTCCACGTGGACACCCTTGGGGACGTAGATGAAGGATCCGCCCGACCACACGGCCGTGTTCAGCGAGGCGAACTTGTTGTCGCCGACCGGGATGACCGTGCCGAAGTACTCCTGGAAGAGCTCCGGGTGCTCCTTGAGCGCGGTGTCCGTGTCGAGGAAGATGACGCCCTGCTCCTCCAGGTCCTCGCGGATCTGGTGGTAGACGACCTCGGACTCGTACTGGGCCGCGACACCGGCGACGAGGCGCTGCTTCTCCGCCTCGGGGATGCCGAGCTTGTCGTACGTGTTCTTGATGTCCTCGGGCAGGTCCTCCCAGGAAGCGGCCTGCTTCTCGGTGGAGCGCACGAAGTACTTGATGTTGTTGAAGTCGATGCCGGAGAGGTCGGAGCCCCACATCGGCATGGGCTTCTTGTCGAACAGCTTGAGGCCCTTGAGGCGGAGGTTCAGCATCCACTCCGGCTCGGACTTCTTCGCCGAGATGTCGCGGACGACGTCCTCGGACAGACCCCGCTTGGCGGCGGCACCGGCCGCGTCGGAGTCGGCCCAGCCGTATTCGTAGGTGCCCAGGCCATCGAGCTCAGGGTGAGCAGTCTCCGTGGTCATGCGGGGTTCCTCCCGGCCGTACTTGCAGATACTGATGTGTCGGTCTGTGTGGCGCTCGCGCCGCGCGGGATGAACGTGGTGCACACCCCGTCGCCGTGGGCGATGGTCGCGAGTCGCTGCACGTGCGTCCCGAGCAGGCGGGAGAAGACCTCGGTCTCCGCCTCGCAGAGCTGCGGGAACTGCTCGGCGACGTGTGCGACCGGGCAGTGGTGCTGACAGAGCTGTTCACCGCTGTGCGGACCGGGAGCGCTCTTCGCCGTAGCAGCGTACCCGTCCGCGGTCAACGCCCTGGCCAGGGCCTCGGTGCGGGCCGCGGGCGCGGCCGCCTCCACGGCTTCCCGGTAGCCCCGCGCCTGCGTCTCCATCCGCGCCCTCGCGAAGGCGGCGATGGCCGCCTCGCCCTTCTCGCCTCCGCCGACGGACTGCGCGATCCAGCGCAGGGCGTCCGCGGCGAGGGTGTCGTAGGACTGGTCGAAGGCGTCGCGGCCGCAGTCGGTGAGCGCGAACACCTTGGCGGGCCTACCCCGGGTGCGCGTGCCGTACACGCGCTGCTCACGGGGTGCGACCACGTCGTCGGCGACGAGCGTGTCGAGGTGGCGGCGGACGGCGGCCTGGGTGAGGCCTAGGCGCTGTGCGAGGTCGGCGACGGTGGAGGGGCCGTGGTCCAGGATGGACCGCGCGACCCGGTTGCGGGTTGACCGCTCCCCGGTCGCGAGCTCCCCCTGGGGGGCCTCACTGATCCGTTCGCCGTTTTTCACAACGCCATTGTTGCGTAATTACGTGAGCCCCGACAAGCCGTGACGGAGGCCACGTCCGGTGGCGTCCATCACTAAGGGTTACCTTATTTATCTACGGAGAGTTAAACGGTATATGTCATTACGCTTTCCCGCGCGGCGCCGCCCGTACGCCGGGAAACGGCCCCCACCAGCGGACCTGCACCCACGGCGGCTCCCGGGAGGCTGAGCGTCAGGTTCCGGAAAAAGTCACCGAAAGCCGTGGGGCCGCCCAGGACCACACGGCTGAAAAGAGCGGTGTCCGGCCGCCATCCGGGGCTCCGTAGACTCACTCACCATGAGCAACGACCCCGCCGTGGAGATCCGCGGACTGGTGAAGCGGTACGGCCCCAAAACCGCCGTGGACGGCCTGGACCTCACCGTCGCGCGCGGCTCCGTCACCGCGGTACTCGGCCCCAACGGCGCGGGCAAGACCACCACCGTGGAGACCTGCGAGGGATACCACCGCCCCGACGCCGGCACCGTCCGCGTCCTCGGCCTCGACCCGGTCGCCGAGGCCGAGCGGCTGCGCCCGCGCGTCGGCGTGATGCTCCAGTCCGGCGGGGTCTACTCCGGCGCCCGCGCCGTCGAGATGCTGCGCCACATGGCCGGGCTGTACGCCGACCCCCTCGACGTCGGCGCCCTCGTGGAGCGCCTCGGCCTCGACGGCTGCGGCCGCACCCCGTACCGCCGGCTCTCCGGCGGCCAGCAGCAGCGGCTCGCCCTGGCCATGGCCGTCGTCGGCCGCCCGGAACTGGTCTTCCTGGACGAGCCCACCGCCGGACTCGACCCGCAGGCCCGCCGCGCCACCTGGGACCTCGTACGGGAACTGCGCGCCGACGGCGTCACCGTCGTCCTCACCACCCACCACATGGACGAGGCCGAGCAGCTCTGCGACGAGGTCGCCATCGTGGACGCCGGCAAGGTCATCGCCCACGGCAGCCCCGAGCAGCTGTGCCGCGGCGGCGCCGAGAACACCCTGCGCTTCACCGGCCGCCCCTCCCTCGACCTCGCCTCGCTGCTGAAGGCCCTGCCCGACGGCACGCACGCCGCCGAGCTCACCCCGGGCGCGTACCGGGTCACCGGCGACGTGGACCCGCAGCTGCTGGCCACCGTCGCCTCGTGGTGCGCCCAGCACGGCGTACTGCCCGACAGCCTCTCGGTGGAGCGGCACACCCTCGAAGACGTCTTCCTCGAGCTGACCGGTAAGGAGCTGCGCGCATGAGCGCCGGTACGTTCACCCCCCGGCCCGGTGCCGCGCCGGTCGCCCGGATGATCCGGGCGCAGACCGCGCTGGAGACCCGGATGCTCCTGCGCAACGGGGAGCAGCTGCTGCTCACCGTGATCATCCCGGCGCTGCTGCTGACCCTCTTCTCCGCCGTGGACATCGTCGACACGGGAACGGGCGCGGCCGTCGACTTCCTGGCCCCGGGCGTCCTCGCGCTCGCCGTGATGTCCACCGCCTTCACCGGCCAGGCCATCGCCACCGGCTTCGACCGCCGCTACGGGGTGCTCAAGCGGCTCGGCGCCTCCCCGCTGCCGCGCTGGGCGCTGATGGCCGCCAAGACCCTGTCGGTGCTGGTGACGGAGGTGCTCCAGGTCGCCCTGCTGACGGTGATCGCGCTCGCGCTGGGCTGGTCCCCGCACGGGAACCCGCTGTCGGTCGCGGTGCTGCTGCTGCTCGGCACGGCCGCCTTCTCCGGGCTCGGGCTGCTGATGGCCGGCACCCTCAAGGCCGAGGTGACCCTGGCCGCGGCGAACCTGGTGTTCCTGCTGCTGCTGGTCGGCGGCGGGGTGATCGTGCCGCTGGAGAAGTTCCCCGGCGCGGTGCAGGCCGTCCTCGGCCTGCTGCCGATCTCGGCGCTGTCCGACGGGCTGCGCGAGGTGCTCCAGCACGGGGCCGCGCTGCCGTGGGGGGACGCGGCCGTACTCGCCGGCTGGGCGGTCCTGGGCCTCGGCGCCGCGGCGAAGCTGTTCCGCTGGGAGTGAATCCACCCTCCTGGTCGTTGGCCCGTCGGGAGGATGACCAGCCTCCGGGAGGTTGACCAGCCTCCACAGACCGGGACGCCGGGGGGCGTGGCATGGCGCAGCGGGAGGCCGCTCTGCGGCTGGACGAACAGTGGGCGCGGATCAGGTCGGGGGAGGCGCACGCCGGGCCCGCCGAGAGCGAGCGGCTGCTGCGGGAGCTGATCGGCGCGCTGCGCGAGCCCGCCCGCACCGACCCCGAGTGCGCCGCCCGGCTCGGGCTGCGCCTGGGCGACCTCGCGGCACGCCGGTTCGGGGGCGGGGACCGGGCCGGGGCGCTGGCCGCCGTCGAGGAGGGGCTCGGCCACGCGCGGCGGGCCGCGCCGCACGCGCCGGAGTACGCCCGCTGGTACGCCCGGGGTCTGATCAACCAGGGGGTCTGGCTGGCCTGGCCGCTGAGCGACGGGGCCCGGCTGCCCCGGCACCCGCTGGGCGGGGGCGCCGGGAACGGCCCGGGCGTGATGGAACGGGCGGCCGGCGAGCGCGCCCGCGACCTGACGCGGACCGCCGTCGAGGTCTGGGCGGGCCTCGACCAGGAGGATCCCGTCAACCGCCGGGGGCTCGCGCAGGCCAAGGTGTTCCTCGCGGACCGGCTCGCGGAGCTGGGCTCGGCCGCCGAGGCGGTCGCCTGGGCGGTGGACGCCGAGGCCGGGTTCCGCCGGCTGCTGCTCGCCGCGCCCTCGCCCGAGGAGGCGCGGGAGGCCGAGGAGGCCCTGGACCACGTCGGCCGCCAGCTGGAGCTGCGGCTGCGCTTCCTGGACCCCGACGCGCTGGCGGGGCTGCGGGGCCGGGGGCTGCTGCCCGACCGGCTGCTGCCGCAGGCGGTGGTGGCCGCCCGCATCCGGGGCCTGCCCGAGGCCGGGATCGGGGCGCGGCTGGGGCTGGACGCCGAGCAGGTGGCCACGATGCTGGAGGTCACCCCGTGGCTCGCGGTGTGGCGGGTCGAGGTGCGCGGCCCCGACGGGCTGTGGAGCGTGCAGCCGGCGCCGTGGCAGGGGTCGGCGCAGGTGCGGGGGCGGACCGCCGCGGAGGTGGGGGGCGGGCTGGTGCGGGGGTTCGCGAAGTCGCCGCTGCGTCCCGGTGAGGGCGTCCCGTGGCGGGTCCTCGTGTGGTGGCACGAGGAGGGCGACCCGGCCGGGGCCGCGTTCCGCCTGGTCACCGGGCCCGGCTCACCGGCCGGCACCCCCTCGTGAAACTTTGCACAAGGCGCCGCATACGATAGGCGCCGTGTTGAACCCATTCGCATACATCGCCGACCGCTGGACGCCGTCACCCCGGGTCGTCCGGAGGGCCGCGTCCGCCGCGCTGCTGATGAGCGTGGCCATCATCGTCACCGGCGGCGCGGTGCGGCTGACCGGCTCCGGTCTCGGCTGCGACACCTGGCCCAAGTGCACCGACGACAGCCTGGTCGTCACGCAGGCCCAGGGCTTCCACGGGGCCATCGAGTTCGGCAACCGGATGCTCACGTACGTGCTGTCCGCGGCCGTCGGCTGGTTCATCCTCGCGGCCCGTGCGGCCAAGCCGTGGCGGCACTCGCTGACCAGGCTCGGCTGGATCCAGTTCGCCGTGGTGATGTGCAACGCGGTCCTCGGCGGCATCACCGTCCGGACCGGGCTCAACCCGTACAGCGTCGCGGGGCACTTCCTGCTCGCCACCGCCCTGATCGCGGTGACCACCGTCTCCTGGCAGCGCACCCGCGAGGGCGACGGCGCCCCCCGGCCGCGCGTGCCCGCACCGGTGCGCAAGCTGTCCTGGGCGCTGATCGCCACCACCCTCGTGCTGATCGCGGCGGGCACGGTCGTGACCGGCTCCGGTCCGCACGCCGGTGACAAGAGCGAGATCAAGCGGATGCCGTTCGACTGGGCGGCCACCGCCCACGTGCACGCGATCGCCGCGTGGCTGGTCTGTGCGCTCGCCGTCGCCGTGTGGCTGGTGCTGCGGGTGGTGGACGCCCCGGCGGACACCCGGGCGCGCGCCCGCGACCTGCTGGTCGTCCTGCTCGCCCAGGGCGCCGTCGGCTACGTGCAGTTCTTCACGCAGCTGCCCGAGGTGCTCGTCGCCGTGCACATGCTGGGCTCCTGCCTGGTGTGGATCTCGGTGCTCCGCGTGGCCCTCGCCCTGCGCGAGCGCTCCGCCGAGCAGCCGCAGGAGAGCCCGGCGCGGGACGAGGAACAGCTCTCGGCGGTCTGATCCGCGGCCCCGCGGCCCGGCGCCGTCAGCCCCGCTCTCCGAGCCGGTAGACGCGCCGGGCGTTGTCCGCCGCGAGCATCCCCGCGACGCGCTGCGCGTCCTGCCAGGACCAGGCCCCCTCGGCGACCCAGCCGCCCAGGACCCGGCCCAGCGCCTCGCGGAACACCAGCGCGCCGACGGCGTGCAGCTCGGGCAGGTTCCGCCCGCCGCTGGAGAACATCAGCTTGCCGAAGGGCGCGAGCTCCAGCAGCTCGGCCAGGACGGCTCCGGCCCGCGGCCCCGTCCGTACGAGGACCGGGCCGAGGTCGGCGTGGACGTGCGGGTACGCCGCCGCCAGGCGGGCGGTGTGCCGGTGGTACGGGTACCCGCCGCGCAGCACGAGCCGCGCGCCCAGGCCCTCGGTGGCCCGTACGAACCCGGCCAGCGGCCCGGGGTCGGCCCCGCCGGTGTGCAGCTGGAGCGGCAGCCCGCAGGTCACCGCGCTCCACAGCAGGTGCCGCAGGAGTACGGGGTCCCGCGGCTCCGCCCCCCTGGTCCGCGCGGCCAGCCACCTCTCGGCCGCCCCCCGTACCTCGCCGGGCCCGGGCGGCCCCGGGTCGGCGGCCAGGGCGGCCGCGAAGCCGGTGCGGGTCCCGCACGCGAAGGCGACGGCCGCCGCGGCGGCGTGGTGGACGGCCGCGGCGAGGTTGGCGAGGAAGGCGGCGACGGTCCCGGAGGTGTCGGCGGCCTGCCCGGCCAGCAACTCCAGCCGGACCACCTCGAAGGCCTCGGCGTCCCCGGCGAGGGCCAGCTCCTTGGGGTCGGTGAGGTCCCCCGGGGCGCCCGTGTCGACGAGGTACGCCCCGGTCCCCGAGCCCCGCAGCAGCCGCCTGGCGGTCTCGGACGCACCCAGCTCGCGCCGCCGGGCCAGGTAGCGGGCGGGCGCGCAGTGCGGCTCCAGGCCGAGCAGCGGCGGGCACCAGCGGCGTACGGCGAAGCCGGTCTGGGTGTCGAAGAAGGTGGTGCCCGGGGCGGGCGGGCCGGCCGAGCCGGTCAGCTGGGCCTCGAAGGTGGCGAGTCCCAGCTCCGTACGGAGCACTCCCTGGCAGTACTGGTCCACCAGGGGCGGCGTTTCGATCATCCGGGCATCCCGTTGCGGACGTGAGGAAGCGGCTTCCACACGTCCTAACGGGTGAGCGGGGTGTGAAGTTTTGCCCGCTCTGTTGACCGACCCGCGTTCGAAGTCCTCAGGCGGCCGGGTTGGCGGGGCCGCCGAGCTGGATGCCGGCCATCCGGGTCCACTCGTAGGGGCCGGTCTTCACCCGGGCGGCGAACTCGCCGTCGAACTCCTCGTGGAGGGTCAGCCCGGCCTGCTCGGCGGCCAGCTCGGCCACGGCGTACGTCGGGGCCACCAGGTCGCCCCAGGCGCCGTCGGTGCCCACGAGCACGATCCGGGTGCCGGCCTGGCCGATGTGCGCGAGCTGGCCCTCGGCGCCGCCGTGCTTCCTGGCGAACGCGCCGATCTGCCTGGCCAGCTTCGCGGCCTTACGGTCCTGCTTCTTGTCTGCGGTGGGTGCGGTGTCCGCGGTCTCTGCCATGGAGGGCATGCTACCGGCGAGTAATCAGCGGAGGAAGGGATCCACGGCGACGGCGACGAAGAGGAGCGACACATAGGTGATCGACCAGTGGAACAGCCGCATCTCCTTGAGCTTCGCACCCGTCACCCCGGCCTTGGCCCGCGCGCTCAGCCCGTGCGCCTCCCACAGCCACCAGCCGCCTGCCAGCAGGGCGACCGAGGTGTAGAACCAGCCGGTGTACCCCAGCGGGGTCAGCAGCAGCGAGACCGCCACCATCACCCAGCTGTAGAGGACGATCTGGCGCGCGACGGCCTTGTTGCCCGCCACCACCGGCAGCATCGGCACGCCGACCCGCGCGTAGTCGTCCTTCACCTTCATGGACAGCGGCCAGTAGTGCGGCGGCGTCCAGAAGAAGATGACGAGGAAGAGGATGACGGCGGCCCAGGAGACCTCGTTCTTCACCGACGACCAGCCGATGAGCACCGGCATGCAGCCGGCGATCCCGCCCCAGACGATGTTCTGCGCGGTGCGCCGCTTCAGCAGCATCGTGTAGACGACCACGTAGAAGAGGAGCGCGCCGAGCGCGAGGGCGGCCGACAGCCAGTTGATCAGCAGACCGAAGAACAGGGTCGAGGCGACCCCGAGGGAGATGCCGAAGACCAGGCACTCGGTCGGGCTCACCATGCCGGTCACCAGCGGGCGCTGCGACGTGCGGTCCATCAGCGCGTCGATGTCGCGGTCGATGTACATGTTCAGCGCGTTGGCGCCGCCCGCGGAGAGGTAGCCGCCGAAGCAGGTGGCGAGCACCAGCCACAGCGACGGCACACCCTGCTCGGCGAGGAACATCACCGGCACTGTGGTGATCAGCAGAAGTTCGATGATCCGCGGCTTGGTCAAAGCCACGAAAGCCATGGCCCGGGCCCCGAACGGCCGGTGACCGGAGCTCGTCCCGAGCACCCCCGCTGGACGGGATTCGACGGCCGTCACGCACACCCCTGAGAGAGAATCCAGCAAGCTCCGTCACGGCCCCTTCAGTAAATGAAGGGCCGGTAAAGGCTTGCGCGTACCACGCCACTGTAGACGTAGCTCTTCCTCCGCCCTGCGCGGGGGTCGCCTCGTGTTGGGCCGATCGGACCGAGGGCCGGGTCCGCGACGGCGGACCGCAGGTGAACGGCGGACACCGGGAGGGCGACGCATCCCCGGCACTCGAATAGCCGCACGGCCTCGCGGGGGTAGGCTCGGAATCGCGCCGGTGTCACCGTTCGTCACCGGCAAAACAACATGTGGAGAGGAGCCCTGACCAACGGTGAGCACCAAGCCGACCACCCCAGAGCTCGAGTGGACCGAACTGGACCAGCGGGCCGTCGACACCGCCCGCATCCTGGCCGCCGACGCGGTCCAGAAGGTCGGGAACGGCCACCCCGGTACGGCGATGAGCCTGGCCCCCGCCGCGTACACGCTTTTCCAGAAGGTCATGCGGCACGACCCGGCGGACCCCCAGTGGGTCGGCCGTGACCGTTTCGTGCTCTCCGCGGGGCACTCGTCCCTGACCCTTTACACCCAGCTCTACCTGGGCGGCTTCGGCCTGGAGCTGGACGACCTCAAGTCCTTCCGCACCTGGGGCTCCAAGACCCCCGGCCACCCGGAGTACGGCCACACGGCCGGCGTGGAGACCACCACCGGCCCGCTGGGCCAGGGCGTCGCCAACGCGGTGGGCATGGCCATGGCCGCCCGCTACGAGCGCGGCCTGTTCGACCCGGAGGCGGCCCCGGGCACCTCCCCGTTCGACCACATGGTCTACGCGATCGCGGGCGACGGCTGCCTCCAGGAGGGCATCTCCCACGAGGCGTCCGCGCTGGCCGGCCACCAGAAGCTCGGCAACCTGGTCCTGCTGTGGGACGACAACCACATCTCCATCGAGGGTGACACGGAGACGGCCGTCTCCGAGGACACCATGAAGCGCTACGAGGCGTACGGCTGGCACGTCCAGCGCGTCGAGCAGCAGGAGAACGGCGACCTCGACCCGAAGGCGCTGTTCGCCGCCCTCCAGGCCGCCAAGGCCGAGACCGGCCGCCCGTCCTTCATCGCGGCCCGCTCGATCATCGCCTGGCCCGCCCCGCACGCCCAGGGCACCGAGGCCGCGCACGGCTCGGCCCTCGGCGGTGACGAGGTCGCCGCGACCAAGCGCGTGCTCGGCTTCGACCCGGAGCAGACCTTCGAGGTCTCCGACGAGGTCCTGGCCCACACCCGCGGCCTGGGGGACCGCGGCCGCGACGCCCGCGCCGCCTGGGAGAAGGACTTCTCCGCCTGGCGCACCGCCAACCCGGAGCGCGCCGCCGCCTTCGACCGCATCGAGTCCAACGAGCTGCCCGAGGGCTGGGAGGACAAGATCCCCGTCTTCGAGCCCGGCAAGGGCGTCGCCACCCGCGCCGCCTCCGGCAAGGTCCTCGAAGCGCTCGGCGCGGTCATCCCGGAGCTGTGGGGCGGCTCGGCCGACCTGGCCGGCTCCAACAACACGACCATCGACAAGACCTCCTCGTTCCTGCCGGTGGGCAACCCGCTGCCGGAGGCCGACCCGTACGGCCGCACCATCCACTACGGCATCCGCGAGCACGCCATGGCCGCGGTCATGAACGGCATCGCGCTGCACGGCCACACCCGCATCTACGGCGGCACCTTCCTGGTGTTCTCCGACTACATGCGCAACGCCGTCCGCCTCTCCGCCCTGATGCACCTGCCGGTGACGTACGTGTGGACGCACGACTCCATCGGCCTCGGCGAGGACGGCCCGACCCACCAGCCGGTCGAGCACGTCGCCTCCCTGCGCGCCATCCCGGGTCTGAACGTCGTCCGCCCGGCGGACGCGAACGAGACCGCCGTCGCCTGGCGCGAGATCCTGCGGCGCCACACCAAGGTGTTCGGCAAGGGCGCCCCGCACGGCCTGGCGCTCACCCGCCAGGGCGTGCCGACGTACGAGCGCAACGAGGACACGGTCAAGGGTGGCTACGTGCTGCTGGAGGCCGAGGGCGGTCCCGCCGAGGTCGTCCTGATCGGCACCGGCTCCGAGGTCCAGCTCGCCGTCGCCGCGCGCGAGGCGCTCCAGGCCGAGGGCGTGCCCGCCCGGGTCGTCTCGATGCCTTGCGTCGAGTGGTTTGAGGAGCAGTCCCAGGAGTACAAGGACAGCGTGCTGCCGCCTTCCGTCAAGGCCCGAGTCGCGGTCGAGGCGGGCATCGGCCTGACCTGGCACCGTTACGTCGGGGACGCGGGACGGATCGTCTCGCTGGAGCACTTCGGTGCCTCGGCCGACGGCGCCGTCCTGTTCCGCGAGTTCGGCCTCACCGCCGAAGCCGTGACCGCAGCCGCCAAGGCCTCCATCGCCGCCGCCGCGCGCTGACGACCGGCACCTGAACCAGTAGGAGATGTAATCCCATGGCAGACGCACTCAAGCGCCTCTCCGACGAGGGCGTGGCGATCTGGCTGGACGACCTGTCCCGCAAGCGCATCACGTCCGGCAACCTGGCCGAGCTCATCGACCAGCAGCACGTGGTCGGTGTCACCACCAACCCGTCGATCTTCCAGAAGGCCATCAGCCAGGGCGACGGTTACGACCAGCAGCTCTCGGACCTCGCCGCCCGCAAAGTGACCGTCGAGGAAGCCATCCGCATGATCACCACGGCGGACGTCCGCGACGCCGCCGACATCCTGCGGCCGGTCTTCGACGCCACCGACGGCCAGGACGGCCGGGTCTCGATCGAGGTCGACCCGCGCCTGGCCCACAACACCAAGGCCACCGTCGCCGAGGCCAAGCAGCTGGCCTGGCTGGTGGACCGCCCGAACACGCTCATCAAGATCCCGGCGACCATGGGCGGCCTGCCCGCGATCACCGAGGTCATCGGCCGGGGCATCAGCGTCAACGTCACGCTGATCTTCTCGCTGGAGCGTTACCGCCAGGTCATGGACGCCTACCTGGCGGGCCTGGAGAAGGCCAAGGCCGCGGGCCTGGACCTGTCCAAGATCCACTCGGTGGCCTCCTTCTTCGTGTCCCGCGTGGACACCGAGATCGACAAGCGCCTGGACGGCATCGGCACCGACGAGGCCAAGGCCCTGAAGGGCAAGGCGGCCCTCGCCAACGCCCGTCTGGCCTACGAGGCGTACGAGGAGGTCTTCTCCTCCGAGCGCTGGGCGGCCCTGGACAAGGCGCACGCCAACAAGCAGCGCCCGCTGTGGGCCTCGACCGGCGTCAAGGACCCGGCGTACAAGGACACCCTGTACGTGGTGGACCTGGTCGCGCCCGGCACCGTGAACACCATGCCCGAGGCGACCCTGGAGGCCACCGCCGACCACGGCGAGGTGTCCGGCGACACCATCCGCGGCACCTACGAGCAGGCGCGCGCCGAGCTGGACGCGGTCGCGAAGCTCGGCATCTCGTACGACGATGTGGTGCAGCTGCTCGAAGACGAAGGCGTCGAGAAGTTCGAGGCGTCGTGGAACGACCTGCTGAAGTCGACCGAGGCGGAGCTCAAGCGCCTCGCCCCCGCGGAGGACTGAGTATTTTGTCGGTAAACGGAGCGAACCCGCTTCGTGACGCACAGGACCGGCGGCTCCCGCGCATCGCGGGGCCGTCCGGCCTGGTCATTTTCGGCGTTACGGGTGACCTGTCGCGCAAGAAGCTCATGCCCGCCGTCTACGACCTGGCGAACCGCGGCCTGCTGCCTCCGGGCTTCTCGCTGATCGGTTTCGCCCGCCGTGAATGGCAGGACGAGGATTTCGCCCAGGAGGTGTACGAGGCGGTCAAGCAGCACTCGCGCACCCCCTTCCGTGAGGAGGTCTGGCAGCAGCTGGTGCAGGGCTGCCGGTTCGTGCAGGGCGAGTTCGACGACGACGCGGCCTTCGAGACGCTCAAGTCGACGATCGAGGAACTCGACAAGGCCCAGGGCACGGGCGGCAACTTCGCCTTCTACCTCTCGGTGCCGCCGAAGTTCTTCCCCAAGGTGGTCCAGCAGCTCAAGAACCACGGGCTGGCGCAGAAGGAAGGCTCCTGGCGGCGCGCCGTCATCGAGAAGCCCTTCGGCCACGACCTGAAGAGCGCGGAAGAGCTCAACCAGGTCGTCCACGAGGTCTTCCCCCGTGACGAGGTCTTCCGGATCGACCACTACCTCGGCAAGGAGACCGTCCAGAACATCCTGGCGCTCCGCTTCGCCAACACGATGTTCGAGCCGATCTGGAACCGGTCGTACGTCGACCACGTCCAGATCACCATGGCCGAGGACATCGGCATCGGCGGCCGGGCCGGCTACTACGACGGCATCGGCGCGGCCCGCGACGTCATCCAGAACCACCTGCTCCAGCTGCTGGCGCTCACGGCGATGGAGGAGCCCGGCTCCTTCCACCCCAAGGCGCTCGTCGCGGAGAAGCTGAAGGTGCTCAGCGCCGTGGAGATCCCCGAGGACCTGGGCAAGCACACCGTGCGCGGCCAGTACTCGGCGGCCTGGCAGGGTGGCGAGAAGGTCGTCGGGTACCTCGAAGAGGACGGCATCGACCCCAAGTCGAAGACCGACACCTACGCGGCCATCCGCCTGGAGATCAACAACCGCCGCTGGGCGGGCGTCCCCTTCTACCTGCGCACGGGCAAGCGCCTGGGCCGCCGGGTGACGGAGATCGCGGTGGTCTTCAAGCGGGCCCCGTACCTGCCGTTCGAGTCGGGCGCGACCGAGGAACTGGGGCAGAACGCCCTGGTCATCCGGGTCCAGCCGGACGAGGGCGTGACGGTGCGCTTCGGCTCGAAGGTACCGGGCACCTCCATGGAGGTCCGGGACGTCACGATGGACTTCGCCTACGGCGAGTCCTTCACGGAGTCCAGCCCCGAGGCCTACGAGCGGCTCATCCTCGACGTCCTCCTCGGCGACGCGAACCTCTTCCCGCGTCACCAGGAAGTCGAGCTCTCCTGGAACATCCTCGACCCGATCGAGGAGTACTGGGACAAGCACGGCAAGCCCGCGCAGTACGCGGCGGGCACCTGGGGGCCGGTCGAGGCGGACGAGATGCTCGCACGAGACGGACGGAGCTGGCGCCGGCCATGAAGATCGACCTCACGGAGACCACCTCCAGCAAGATCAACGCCGCGTTGGTGCAGGCGCGCCGGGACATCGGCACGCCGGCCATCGGCATGGTCCTCACGCTGGTGATCGTGACCGACGAAGAGAACGCGTACGACGCGCTCAAGTCGGCGAACGACGCGTCCCACGAACACCCCTCGCGGATCGTCGTCGTGGTCAAGCGGGTCAGCCGCTCCCCGCGCAGCCGCCGCGACGCCCGTCTCGACGCGGAGATCCGTGTCGGGGCGGACTCCGGCACCGGGGAGACGGTGGTGCTGCGCCTGCACGGCGAACTGGTCAACCACGCCCAGTCGGTCGTGCTGCCGCTGCTGCTGCCCGACGCCCCCGTGGTGGTCTGGTGGCCGGAGGGCGCCCCCGGGAACCTGGCGGGCGACCCGCTGGGCGCGCTGGGGCAGCGCCGGATCACGGACACGTACTCCGCCGAGGACCCGATCGGGGCCCTCGGCCTGCGGGCGGAGGCGTACCGGCCGGGTGACACGGACCTGTCGTGGACCCGGATCACCCCGTGGCGCTCCATGCTGGCCGCCGCGCTGGACCAGCAGTCGGTGTCGGTGGTCTCGGCGACCGTCGAGGGCGAGGACGAGAACCCGAGCTGCGAGCTGCTGGCCATGTGGCTGGCGGACCGCCTCGGGGTCCCGGTCGAGCGGACCCTGTCGGACGGGCCCGGGCTGACCGCCGTACGGCTGGAGACCAAGGACGGCGTGATCGTCCTGGACCGGGCGGACGGCGCGCTGGCGACGCTGTGCATGCCGGGGCAGCCGGACCGCGCGGTGGCGCTCAAGCGCCGGGACACGGCGGAGCTGCTGGCGGAGGAGCTGCGCCGGCTGGATCCGGACAACACGTACGAGGCGTCGCTGAAGTTCGGCGTCACCCGCCTCCACGCGTCGGCCCCGACCCGGACCAAACCGGCCAACGGCGCCAGCGCCTCGGCCGGTACCGGTGCCGAGCCCGGCGCCGGGGCCGAGGGCGGCTCGGGATCCGGAGCCGAGGCGGAGGCCGGCACCAGCGCCGGGGCCGAGGCCCGTTCCGGGGCCGGATCCAAGGCTTCCGCGGCGAAGCCGGCGGGCAAGCCGGCCAAGCGGGCGACGGCCAAGTAGCGAAGCGGGACGGGGGCCGCTGCGCGGAGCGGTCCCCTACCCGCCCTTCCACCGTTCCCCGGGCTCCGCCCGGACCCCTTCCGGGGCTCCGCCCCCGCACCCCCGCGCCTCGAACGCCGGCGGGGCTGCAAGACCTGGGGCTCCGCCCCAGACCCCGCGCCTCAAACGCCGGCGGGGCTGGATTTCGCGCAGCGAAATTCCAGCCCGCGCGCCGTTCGAGCGCAACGGGGTCCGGGGCGCAGCCCCGGTTTCGGGAAGGGGCGGGGTGGGGAACAGCTCCGCGCAGCGGCACCCGGCACCCGGCACCCGGAGGGGCGCGGCACACCGCAGCGCCCACCACCCCAACCACCAAGAAGGCGGCAGCACATGGGCATGACGACTCCTCAGGTCGTCGTCCACCGGGACAAGGAGCTGATGGCCCAGGCCGCGGCGGCCCGGCTCATCACCAAGATCGTGGACGCACAGGCGGCCCGCGGTTCGGCCTCCGTGGTCCTCACCGGCGGCCGCAACGGCAACGGGCTGCTCGCGGCCCTCGCCGCCGCCCCCGCCCGGGACGCGGTCGACTGGTCCCGCATCGACCTCTGGTGGGGCGACGAGCGGTACGTGCCCGCCGACGACCCCGAGCGCAACCACGTACAGGCCCGCGAGGCCCTCCTGGACTCCGTCCCGGTCGACCCGGCCCGCGTGCACGCCATGCCCGCCTCGGACGGCCCGTACGGTGCCGACGCGGACGCCGCCGCGGCCGCCTACGCCGCCGAGCTGGCCCGGGCCGCCGGGCCCGAGGACCACGGCCCGGTGCCCCGGTTCGACGTCCTGATGCTGGGCGTGGGCCCGGACACCCACGTGGCGTCCCTGTTCCCCGAGCACCCGGCGGCCCGCGAGACCGAGCGCACCGTCGTCGGCGTGCACGGGGCCCCCAAGCCCCCGCCGACCCGGATCTCGCTCACCCTCCCGGCGATCCGCGCGGCCCGCGAGGTCTGGCTGCTCGCGGCCGGCGAGGACAAGGCCGGGGCGGTGGCCATCGCCCTCGGCGGCGCCGGCGGGGTGCAGGCCCCGGCCGCGGAGGCGTACGGCCGCTCCCGCACCCTGTGGCTGCTGGACCGCGCGGCGGCTGCCAAGCTGCCCGCCGGGCTGTACCCCCCTGCCTCGGCCTGAACGGGGGCACGGCGAAGGGCCCCGCACCGGATCGTGTCCGGTGCGGGGCCCTTCCGGCGTTCGTCAGCGCCCGCGCAGCTCCCGGTACGTGGCCACCAGCGCCCGCGTCGACGGGTCCAGGCTCTCCACGTGCGAGCCCTCGGTCAGGGCCGGCTCCACGCGCTTGGCGAGGACCTTGCCGAGTTCGACGCCCCACTGGTCGAAGGAGTCGATGTTCCACACCGCGCCCTGGACGAACACCTTGTGCTCGTACAGGGCGATGAGCTGGCCCAGTACCGACGGGGTCAGTTCCCCGGCGAGGATGGTCGTCGTCGGGTGGTTGCCCTGGAAGGTCTTGTGCGGGACGAGGTCCTCGGCGACGCCCTCCGCCCGGACCTCCTCGGCGGTCTTGCCGAAGGCCAGGGCCTGGGTCTGCGCGAAGAAGTTCGCCATCAGCAGGTCGTGCTGGGCCGCCAGCGCCGGGGACAGCTCGGCCACCGGGCGGGCGAAGCCGATGAAGTCGGCCGGGATCATCCGGGTGCCCTGGTGGATCAGCTGGTAGTAGGCGTGCTGTCCGTTGGTGCCGGGCGTGCCCCACACCACCGGGCCGGTCTGCCAGTCCACCCGGTCGCCGTTGCGGTCGACGGACTTGCCGTTGGACTCCATGTCCAGCTGCTGCAAGTAGGCGGTGAACCGGGAGAGGTAGTGGCTGTACGGGAGCACCGCGTGCGACTGCGCGTCGAAGAAGGCGCTGTACCAGATGCCCAACAGGCCCAGCAGGAGCGGGGCGTTGCGCTCGGCGGGCGCGGTGCGGAAGTGCTCGTCCATGGCGTGGAACCCGCCGAGCAGCTCGCGGAACGCGTCCGGGCCGATGGCGATCATCAGGGAGAGGCCGATGGCCGAGTCGAAGGAGTAGCGTCCGCCGACCCAGTCCCAGAACTCGAACATGTTGGCCGGGTCGATGCCGAACTCGGTGACCTTCTCGGCGTTGGTGGACAGCGCCACGAAGTGCCGTGCCACGGCGGCCTGGTCACCGCCGAGGCCCGCGAGCAGCCATTCCCGCGCCGAAGTGGCGTTGGTGATGGTCTCGATGGTGGTGAAGGTCTTCGAGGCGATGATGAACAGCGTTTCCGCCGGGTCGAGTTCCCGTACGGCCTCGTGCAGGTCGGCGCCGTCCACGTTGGACACGAACCGCAGGGTCAGCCCGCGGTCGGTGAAGGCGCGCAGCGCCTCGTACGCCATCGCGGGGCCCAGGTCGGAGCCGCCGATGCCGATGTTGACGACGTTCTTGATGCGCTTGCCGGTGGACCCGGTCCACCGGCCCGACCTGACCTGGTCGGAGAAGGCCGCCATCTTGTCGAGGACCGCGTGCACGGCGGGGACGACGTTCTCGCCGTCCACCTCGACGACCGCGTCCCGGGGGGCGCGCAGCGCGGTGTGCAGGACCGCGCGGTCCTCCGTCACGTTGATCTTCTCGCCGCGGAACATCGCGTCCCGCAGCTGTGCCACGCCGGTGGCCGCGGCCAGTTCGCGCAGCAGCCCGAGCGTCTCGTCGGTCACGAGGTGCTTCGAGTAGTCGATGTGCAGGTCCCCGACCCGCAGCGTGTAGCCGGTGCCCCGGCCCGGGTCCGACTCGAACAGCTCCCGCAGATGCGTCTGCCCCAGCTCTTCCCGGTGCTTGCCGAGTGCCTGCCACTCGGGCGTCCGGTTGAGCCTCGTACGGCTGTCTGCGTTCATCTCGGACATCAACCCACTTCTTCCGTCCTGTTGTGCCCCGCCACCGTCCAACCTAAGGGATCGGATGGGGGACAACGCACACAAAGGGGCCCGGCCCGCGGGATTCGCTTTCCCACGGGCCGGGCCCCCAGTCGCTCTCGAGTGCGGCCCCGCCGTCGTCGGCCGGGTGTCAGATCTCGCCGCGGAGCTTGGCCAGGGCCTCGGCGAGGATCGCCTCGCCGTCGGCGTCCGTGCGGCGCTCTCGGACGTACGCGAGGTGCGTCTTGTACGGCTCGGTGCGCGGCGGCGCGGGCGGGTTGTCCCGGTCCTGGCCGGCCGGGAACCCGCAGCGCGGGCAGTCCCAGGTGTCCGGCACCTGCGCGTCGCTGGCGAAGCTCGGCTGCGTCTCGTGCCCGTTCGAGCACCAGAAGGAGATGCGCAGGCGGGGCGCGGACTCACCGCGCTCGGCCTCGCCCATCGGCCCGGCTCCGACCCGACTTCCACGAATCGCGTTGCCACTTGCCACGGTCGTAACTCCCTGCGTGATGGTGCCGCGGAGCGTGAGGGGGTGCCCGCTGCGGGCGCCCCAGTCTACGTAAGGCCCAACGCGCGTCCAGCAACCGGAGTTACTCGCTCCAGCCGTGGACGCAGGACCTCATGATAGGCCGGACGGAACCGGCGGTACGGGCGGAATGGCCAGAACCGTCAGGCGGCGGTGGACTTCATGAGCAGGCCGAGCGCGACGATGCAGGCGAACCACAGCAGGCCGACGACGACCGTGATGCGGTCGAGGTTGCGCTCCGCCACGGAGGAGCCGCCGACCGAGGACTGCATGCCGCCGCCGAACATGTCGGAAAGGCCGCCGCCCTTGCCCTTGTGCATCAGCACGAGGAGCATCAGCAGAGCACTGAAGACGATCAGGGCGACCGAGAACCCCATAACCACGGCTGATTCCTACTTTCTGGGCTTTCTGCTGCTGGGAGGAAGCGGGGGCCGGCAGCTGCTCGCGCAGCCCCCGGCCCCCGCAAGGGTACGACGGATCGGCCCTACCGCATACTCACTGGTCGCGGAAGCGGACGATCTTGACGAACTCGTCCGGGTCCAGTGCCGCGCCGCCGATCAGCGCGCCGTCGACGTCCGGCTGGGCCATGATCGCGGCGATGTTGCCGGCCTTCACCGAGCCGCCGTACTGGATGCGGACCTTGTCGGCCAGCTCCTGGGAGTACAGCTCCGCGAGGCGGCCGCGGATCGCCCCGCAGACCTCCTGCGCGTCCTCGGGGGTGGCCACCTCGCCGGTGCCGATCGCCCAGACGGGCTCGTACGCGATCACGATGGACTCGACCTGCTCGGCCGGGACGTCCTTGAGACCGCCGTCGACCTGGGCGAGCGTGTGGGCGACCTGGTTGCCGGCCTTGCGGACGTCCAGGCCCTCGCCGACGCACAGGATCGGGGTGATCCCGTTGCGGTAGGCGGCCTTGACCTTGGCGTTGCAGAGCTCGTCGCTCTCGCCGTGGTACTGGCGGCGCTCGCTGTGGCCGACGGCGACGAAGGCGCAGTTCAGCTTCGCCAGCATCGGGCCGGAGATCTCGCCGGTGTACGCGCCGGAGTCGTGCGCCGAGATGTCCTGGGCGCCGTACTTGATCTTCAGCTTGTCGCCGTCCACCAGGGTCTGGACCGAGCGGAGGTCGGTGAAGGGCGGGAGCACCGCGACGTCGACGGCGTCGTAGTCCTTGTCGGCGAGCGCGAAGGCGAGCTTCTGCACGTGGGCGATGGCCTCGAGGTGGTTGAGGTTCATCTTCCAGTTGCCCGCCATCAGCGGGGTGCGGCCGTTCACAGGGGTCATGGGGGTTCAGCCCTCCAGGGCGGCGAGGCCGGGGAGCGTCTTGCCCTCGAGGTATTCGAGGCTGGCGCCACCACCGGTGGAAATGTGACCGAAGGCGTTCTCGTCGAAGCCGAGGATGCGGACCGCGGCGGCGCTGTCGCCACCGCCGACCACGGTGAAGGCGCTGCTGTCGACGAGCGCCTGCGCGATGGCGGTGGTGCCGCCCGCGTAGTCGGGGTGCTCGAAGACGCCCACCGGACCGTTCCAGAAGACGGTCTCGGCATCGGCGATCTTCGAAGCGTACAGCTCACGCGTCTTGGGGCCGATGTCCAGGCCCTCCTTGTCCGCGGGGATCCCGTCCGCGGGGACGGTGATGAACTCGGCCGGGGTCTTGCCCTTGAGGTCGGGGAAGTCCGAGGAGGCCAGGATGTCGACGGGGAGGACCAGCTCGACACCGTTCTTCTCGGCGCGCTCCATGTACTCGGTGACCTTGAGCAGCTGGTCTTCCTGGAGCAGGGAGATGCCGACCTCGTAGCCCTTGGCCTTGAGGAAGGTGTAGGCCATGCCGCCGCCGATGAGGATGCGGTCGGCCTTGCCGAGCAGCTCGTCGATGACGGCGAGCTTGTCGGAGACCTTGGCGCCGCCGAGGACGACCACGTAGGGGCGCCGGACGTCCGCGGTCAGCTTCTGCAGGACGCCGACCTCGGTGGCGATGAGGTAGCCGGCCGCGTGCGGGAGGCGCGCCGGCAGGTCGAAGACCGAGGCGTGCTTGCGGTGGACGGCGCCGAAGCCGTCGCCGACGTAGACGTCGGCCAGCTCGGCGAGCTGGTCCGCGAAGGCGGCGCGCTCGGCGTCGTCCTTCGAGGTCTCACCGGCGTTGAAGCGCAGGTTCTCGATGACGGCGACCTGTCCGTCGGCGAGGGCCGCGACGGTCTCCTTGGCGGAGGCGCCGACGGTGTCGGTGGCGAAGGCCACCTCCGCGCCGAGCAGCTTGCCGAGCCGCTGGGCGGCCGGGGCCAGCGAGAAGGCCGGGTCCGGGGCGCCCTTGGGGCGGCCGAGGTGCGAGGCGACGACCACGCGGGCGCCGGCCTCGGCCAGCTTCGCGATGGTCGGCTGGACGGCGCGGATGCGGCCGTCGTCGGTGATCTCACCGTTCGAAAGCGGCACGTTGAGGTCGGCGCGGACGAAGACCCGCTTGCCGGCGACGCCCTCGGCGAGCAGTTCGTCGATCGTCTTCATGTGTTTCCTACTCCTTGGGAGACCTTCGCCCGGAGGGCGAGGACGGGAGGGCCAGGCAAGCAACAGGGCCCGGACGGCGCCTCATCGCGCCGAGCGGACCCTGTGCTCACATCGTGGTGCCTTGCCCTACGCTTTTAAGAGCTGACGGTCTTAGAGCTGACCGCCGACGAAGACGGTGAGGTCGACGAGTCGGTTGGAGTAGCCCCACTCGTTGTCGTACCAGCCGACGACCTTGACCTGCTTGCCCTGGACCATGGTCAGGGAGGAGTCGAAGGTGCAGGAGGCCGGCCAGTTCACGATGTCGGAGGAGACGATCGCGTCCTCGGTGTAGTCGAGGATGCCCTTGAGCTGGCCCTCCGCGGCCTTCTGGAAGGCGGCGTTGATCTCGTCCTTGGTGACCTCGCGGTCGAGCTCGAGGACGAGGTCGGTGACCGAGCCGGTCGGGACCGGGACGCGCATGGCGATGCCGTCGAGCTTGCCCTTGAGCTGCGGCAGGACCAGCGCGGTGGCCTTGGCGGCACCGGTGGAGGTCGGGATGATGTTCTCGGCGGCGGCGCGGGCACGACGCAGGTCCGAGTGCGGGAAGTCCAGGATGCGCTGGTCGTTGGTGTAGGCGTGGACCGTCGTCATCATGCCCTTGACGATGCCGAAGTTCTCGTCGAGGACCTTGGCCATCGGCGCCACGCAGTTGGTGGTGCAGGAGGCGTTGGAGATCACGTGGTGGCTGGCGGCGTCGTACTTGTCCTGGTTGACGCCCATCACGATGGTGATGTCCTCGTCCTTGGCCGGAGCCGAGATGAGGACCTTCTTCGCGCCGGCCGCGATGTGCTTGGCGGCGTCGGCCTTCTTCGTGAAGATGCCGGTCGACTCGATGACGATGTCGGCGCCCAGTTCGCCCCAGGGGAGGTTCGCGGGGTCGCGTTCGGCGAAGGTCTTGAAGGTCTTGCCGTCCACCGTGATGGTGTCGTCGGTGTGGGAGACCTCGGCCTTGAGGCGGCCCAGAATGGTGTCGTACTTGAGCAGGTGCACCAGGGTGGCGTTGTCCGTCAGGTCGTTGACACCGACGATCTCGATGTCCGCTCCCTGCTCGAGAAGAGCCCGGAAGTAGTTACGGCCAATTCGGCCAAAACCATTGATGCCTACGCGGATCGTCACGAACCGATCTCCTCGTTGGTGCGCCGGCCTGTCCCGCCGGCGAGCTGTATGGGATGTCCCCGACCGCTTACGACCCTACCTCTCTGTGAGCTTCCGAGTGACATCGGCCGGGGCCTGACACTCCCCCTACCCCGCGGGGGACGCCCCCGAAGCCCTGTACCAGTTGCTCTTGTACGGAACCCCGGGGGCCCGGACCCCCGTCACCCTGTGTGAGCGGTGACGGGGTGGTGGATCAGCGGTCCAGGGAACGGAGCGCCTTGCCGACGATTACGGCGCGGTCCGCCGCGGCCGGCACGTGTTCCAGCCCGAAACCGAGGAGGACCGTGTCACGCGTAGTGACCGCCGCGTAGGACTTGAACAGCTCGCCGCTCCTGGACCAATCCCCGGGGACGTCCGGGCTTCCGGCGGGCGAGGCCTGCGCGGTCCACGCCCCGAGGGAGGTCTCGAAGCCCTCGGCGGGCTGGTCGGTGCCGCCGACGGACACCCGCGCCTCGTCGGCGAAGACGCCGCGGCCGCCCGAGCCGGGGTCGGTGATGTAGGAGAGGGACACCTCGACCGTCTTGCCGGCGTAGGCGCTCAGGTCGAAGGCGACCTGCTTCCAGCCGCCGGAGGAGCCGGTGAAGCTGTTCCACGCTCCGCTGGTGCCGGCCGCGGTGCAGCCGCCGGCGTCCACGGTGAGGTAGCGGCGCAGGAACGGGTGGCCGTTGACGAAGAAGCCGGCTCCGCACTCCGCCGGGACTGTGGCGGACGTCAGCCCGCTCGCTTCCGGAAGTGTGGTCCAGTCGTCCCCGCCGGCCGTACGGGCCTCCAGGACCGCGTGGTCGTAGCCCTCCTCGGTGTTCCAGTTGAGGGCGGCCTTCAACCGCGGCGCGTCGGCGGCGGTCACCCGGGTGAGGTCGATGGTCCGCGTGAGGCGCTTCCAGTCGTCGTCGTCATGGGCGGCCGCAGCCATGCCGGTGCCCGCGTAGGGCGCGTACGGGTTCACGACTCCGGCGTACTGGCCCGCCCGCGCGCTCTTGAACTGCGGGAACTGCGCCGGCGGGAGGGCGTCGGAGGTGACGGTGTAGGCACCGGGGGCGTCGAACGGGTTGCCGGCCGCGTCACCGAGGGAGCCCTTGGCGCCGGCCAGGGAGCCCGCGCCGGTGAACGCGGTCGCACCCTTGACCGAGGCCCGGCCGTAGGCGCCGAGGTAGTACTGGCTGAAGTCGTCCGTCAGTGCGCGGCCGACCTCGGCCCGGCCGCCCGCGAGCTCGCCGGCCTCGATCAGCCTGCCCCCCTCGTTGAGGAAGTCGCGGACCGCCAGCTGGGTCGGGCCGCCGGGAGCGCCGGCGCCGGTGTAGTGCACGGCGGTGCGGAAGTGCGAGAGCACCCCGAGGTGGTGCGGGGCGCCCTGGGTGGCCACGTCCCACACCGCGGCCGGCTTCCCGGCGGCCCGCAGCGCGTCGACGTACTCCTGGGCGTGCCGCGCCTTCGCGCCCTCCTCCGCGATCACCAGGACGTCGGCGCGGGGGCGCTGCGCCACGGTGTAGGTGAAGTGCGCGCTGGAGACCTCCCTGCCGGAGCGGTCGCGGCCGGTGAACCACGCCTCGACCCTGTCGCCGGGCTTCGCGCCGTCCACCGTGGCCCGGTACTCGTCGTACCAGTTGTTGTCCTCGCCGCCGTAGACGTCGCCGCCCTTCCAGGCCCTCAGCCCGTCGTCGTGCGTCCGGCCGCCGTTGATGCGGAACTTCAGCTGCTTGTCGGCGAGCGCCTTGCGCGCGGTGACCGAGACGGTCTGGTCCTCGCCGCGCTCGGCGTAGGAGGTGGTGAACGGGTCGAGGGTGAAGTCCGCGGCGCTCGTGCCGACCGACGACTTCGGCTGGTCGGGGTGGGCGGCGCTCTCGCCGACCGACAGCGCGAAGGGGACGTTCTTGGCGAACTCCGCCTGGATGAGCTTCTCGTCGTCCGGGAAGTTGAAGCCGGAGCGGCAGTCCTCCGGCTTCCACCGGTCCTGGGGATCGGCGGCGGAGGCCGTCTGGCAGGTGGTCATCTCCGGCGTGAACATCATGACGCCGTTGGCGTTCGCCGCGTGGCCGTCCGCCTCGCCGTTGGTGGTGTACAGCTCGGAGGAGAGCTGCGGGTAGTAGCCGGGGACGGCGGGGTGCTCGGGGGTGCCGGCGAGCGCCCTGTAGGCGACGTCGTCGGGGGTCGGGGTGGCGACCTGCCAGCCCACTCCGTAGAGCAGCAGCTCCGAGGCGGAGTGGTAGTTGATGGCGTACGCGAAGCCGATGCGCTTCTCGAAGCCGTCGAGGGCGGCGGTCTCGGGCTCCGACGACGCCTTGGGGCCGCGGTAGGTCTCGCTCGACGGGTTCGGCGAGGAACCCTCGTTGTCGTAGCCCCACTTGTAGGCGAAGTTGCGGTTGAGGTCGACCCCGTCGACGGCGGTGATCTTGCCGTCGCCGTTGTTGTCGCGCATGTTCTTGCGCCACAGCCGGGCGTCGTCGGAGGTGAAGGTGTGGTCGTAGCCGTCCGGGTTGGCGGAGAGCAGGAACCACAGCTCGGTGGAGTCGACGAGCCTGGTGATCCGCTCGTCCTTGCCGTAGTTGTCCAGGGTGTGGTGCATCAGCCGCCGGGTCATCTCGGGCGTGATCCACTCCCGGGCGTGCTGGTTGGACATGTAGAGCACGGACGGCTTGTCGCCGTCCTCGGTCCTCTTGGCGTCCTTGGTGACCTTGAGGGCGAGGATGTCCTTGCCCTGGACGGTCTTGCCGATGGAGACGACCTTGGTGAGCGCCGGGTTCTCCTGCGCGGTCCGCAGGATCTCCTCCTGGAGGCCGCCCTTGCCGCTGTACGGGCGGAAGACCCCGTCCCCCGCGGCCTTGGCGCGGGCCAGCCCCTGGGCGGAGATCCGGCGCTCGGCGAGGCGGACCCCCTGGGCGGCGAGTTCCTCCGCCTGCTCCCCGGTGAGGAAAAGTTCGACCCGGGCGGTCCCGCTCTGCGGGGCCCGCTCGGAGAGTTCGTGGGCGTCCTGGCCGGCGGCGAGGACGAGCGGGACCTGCTCGCGGGTGATGTCGGCGTCGTAGGCCCGTACCTCGTCGGCTCCGGATGCCGGGCCGGACGCGGGCTGGGCCTGGGCCGCGACGGGTAGTGCGGCCAGTGTGGTTCCCAAGACGAGTGCGCTTGCGGCGAGGATCGATCTCGCGCGGTGCCTCATGTGCCCCCCTGGGCGTCGTCTGCCACGAAAGCGTTCGGACGCCAGGCTCACGATCCGGCGATGCCCATGTCAACGGGACAAAGGGGAGCGGAACGGGCCCGCACCGGCTGGGGGTGCGGGCCCGGCCCGGCCTCGCGTCCGGGAGGTGCAGGTCAGCCGGCCATGTTGTCGGCCAGCTCCTCGCTGAGGTCCAGGTTCGACTCGGTGCCCGGGATTCCGAGGTCCTGGGCCCGCTTGTCGGCCATCGCCAGCAGCCGGCGGATCCGGCCCGCGACGGCGTCCTTGGTCAGCGGCGGGTCGGCGAGCGCGCCGAGCTCCTCCAGGGAGGCCTGCTTGTGCTCCATGCGCAGCCGGCCGGCCGCGGCGAGGTGTTCGGGGACCTCCTCGCCGAGGATCTCCAGCGCACGCTGGACCCGGGCTCCGGCGGCCACCGCGGCCCGCGCCGAGCGGCGCAGGTTGGCGTCGTCGAAGTTGGCGAGGCGGTTGGCGGTGGCGCGCACCTCGCGCCGCATCCGCCGCTCCTCCCAGGCCAGCACCGACTCGTGGGCGCCCAGGCGGGTCAGCAGCGCGCCGATCGCGTCACCGTCGCGGACCACGACCCGGTCGACGCCGCGCACCTCGCGCGCCTTGGCGGCGATGGAGAGCCTGCGGGCGGCGCCCACCAGGGCCAGGGCGGCCTCCGGGCCGGGGCAGGTGACCTCCAGGGAGGAGGACCGGCCCGGCTCGGTGAGGGAGCCGTGGGCCAGGAAGGCACCGCGCCAGGCCGCCTCCGCGTCACAGGTGGCCCCGGAGACCACCTGCGGGGGGAGGCCCCGGATGGGGCGGCCGCGGCCGTCGACCAGGCCCGTCTGGCGTGCCAGCTGGTCCCCGCCCGCCACGACGCGTACGACGAACCGGCTGCCCCGGCGCAGTCCGCCCGGGGCCATCACCACCAGGTCGGAGGAGTGCCCGAAGATCTCCAGGATGTCCTTGCGCAGCCGCCGGGCCGCGATCCCGGTATCCAGCTCCGCCTCGATGACGATACGGCCGCTCACCAGGTGCAGGCCGCCCGCGAACCGAAGGATCGCCGAGACCTCCGCCTTCCTGCAGCAGGTCCGGGTGACGGGGAGGCGTGAGATCTCATCCTTCACCGCGGGCGTCATCGCCATGGGCCGATCCTTCCATGCATCCGAAAAATACGGTCGTACGCGGCGGCCAGCAGCTCCGGATCGTGCTTCGGAGAACCGTCCTGCCTGGCCACGGGCGCCAGCTCGACCGCGGCACCGAACCGTTTGGCGGCATCGGCGAGGGACTCGCGGTCGGGCACGGCGGCCTCGTCGGCCAGCACCACGTCCAGGGCGAGTTTAGGGGCGTGTCGGGCCAAAACCTCCAAATGACGCTGCGGAGAGAAGCCCTCGGTTTCGCCGGGCTGCGGTGCCAGGTTCAGCGACAGGACCCGCCGGGCCTTGGTCTGGACCAGCGCGTCCAGCAGCTCGGGCACCAGCAGGTGCGGGATCACGGAGGAGAACCAGGACCCCGGGCCGAGCACCACCCAGTCGGCGTCGAGCACGGCGGCGACGGCCTCCGGCACGGCCGGCGGGTCGGCGGGCACGACCTGCACGGAGAGCACCTCGCCCGGGGTGAGGGCCACCGTGGCCTGCCCCCGGACGGTGTCGACGTCGTCCGGGCGCGCCGGGTCGTGCCCCTTGACCAGGGCCTGGAGCTCCAGCGGCACCGCCGACATCGGCAGCACCCGGCCCTGCGCGCCCAGCAGCCGGCCGACCAGGTCGAGGGCCTGCACGGGGTCGCCGAGCTGCTCCCACAGGGCGACGATCAGCAGGTTGCCGACGGCGTGCCCGTGCAGGTCCCCCTCGGACTGGAAGCGGTGCTGGATGACGCGCGCCCAGGTCTGGCCCCAGTCGTCGTCGCCGCACAGCGCGGCCAGCGCCTTGCGCAGGTCGCCGGGGGGCAGCACGCCGAGCTCCTCCCGGAGCCGTCCGCTGGAGCCGCCGTCGTCGGCGACGGTGACCACGGCGGTGAGGTCACCGGTGATCCGGCGGAGGGCGGCGAGTGAGGCCGACAGGCCCTGGCCGCCACCGAGCGCGACCACCTTGGGCGTGGCGCCCCTCCGGCGGCCGGAGCGGCCCGCCCCTTCCTCTCCCCGTCCCGGGGTGAGGCGGCGCAGGCGGCTCAGCCGCGGGGTCCGTCCGGTCACTCGCGCCCCATGTCCCGGTGGACGACGACGGTCTCGACTCCCTCGGAGGCGAGGCGGGCGGCGAGCTTCTCGGACATGGCCACGCTGCGGTGCTTGCCGCCGGTGCAGCCGACCGCGATGGTCACGTACCGCTTGCCCTCGCGGCGGTAGCCGGCGGCGATGAGCTGGAGCAGCTCGGTGTACCGGTCGAGGAACTCCTTGGAGCCGGGCTGGCTGAAGACGTAGCCCGACACCTCCTCGTTGAGCCCGGTGAAGGGGCGCAGCTCGGGGACCCAGTGCGGGTTGGGGATGAAACGGCAGTCGACGACGAGGTCGGCGTCGACGGGCAGGCCGTACTTGTAGCCGAAGGACATGACGGTGGCCCGCAGCTCGGGCTCCTCGTCGCCCGCGAACTGGGCGTCCATCTTGGCGCGCAGCTCGTGGACGTTCAGGCTGGAGGTGTCGATGACCAGGTCGGCGTCGCCGCGCAGCTCGCGCAGCAGGTCGCGCTCGGCGGCGATGCCGTCGACGATGCGGCCGTCGCCCTGGAGGGGGTGCGGGCGGCGCACCGACTCGAAGCGGCGGACCAGCGCGTCGTCGGAGGACTCGAGGAAGACGATGCGCCGGGTGACGCCGCGGGCCTCCAGGTCGGCGAGGGACTCGCGCAGGGCGTCGAAGAACTGCCGGCCGCGGACGTCGACGACGACGGCGATCCGCGCGACGTTGCCCTGGGAGCGGGCGCCGAGCTCCACCATGGTGGGGATCAGCGCGGGCGGCAGGTTGTCGACGACGAACCAGCCGAGGTCCTCCAGACACTTGGCCGCCGTACTGCGGCCGGCTCCGGACATCCCGGAGATGATCACCAGCTCGGGGATGGCCGCCTCGGCGTTGTCGCCGGGCTCCAGGGTCGTGCCCGTACTCACCTGTGCTCCGTCTCGGTCGTGCTCGGTCGTGTGCCCGGCCGTGCTGTCGGCCGTGCGCTCGGTCGTCTGTGCGGTCTCGTGCTCGGTCATGGCGCGGTCCCCCGTTCGGACGATGTCTCCGCAGGTGCGGAGGGTTCGTCCTCAATGATCTCTCCTGTCGCCGTGTTGACGGCAGGACCGGCGGGAGCCGCCCCGGCGAGGGCGGCGGCCACCGTCTCCGCCGTCTTGCGGCCTATGCCGGGGACCTCGCAGATCTGGTCGATTGTCGCCTGTCTCAGCTTCTTCACCGAACCGAAGTGCTTCAGCAGGGCCAGCTTGCGGCTCTCGCCGAGGCCTGCGACGTCGTCCAGCGGGCTCGTCCTCAGCCGCTTGCCGCGCTTGTTGCGCTGGTACTGGATGGCGAACCGGTGGGCTTCGTCACGTACCCGCTGGAGCAGGTAGAGGCCCTCGCTGGTGCGGGGCAGCACGACGGGGTCGTCCTCGCCCGGCAGCCAGACCTCCTCCAGCCGCTTGGCGAGCCCGCAGACCGCCACGTCGTCGACCCCGAGCTCTTCCAGGGCCCGCTTGGCCGCCGCCACCTGGGGCTGCCCGCCGTCCACGACGACGAGCTGCGGCGGGTACGCGAAGCGCTTGGGCCGGCCGTCGTCCTCGGGCTCGCCGTCCTCCGGGGACCACTCCCCCGTCGTGAGCTTCTCCTGGAGGTAGCGCCGGAAGCGCCGGGAGACGACCTCGTGCATGGACCGGACGTCGTCCTGCCCCTCGAAGCCCTTGATCTGGAACCTGCGGTACTCGCTCTTGCGGGGGAGCCCGTCCTCGAAGACGACCATGGAGGCCACGACGTCCTCGCCCTGGAGGTGCGAGATGTCGAAGCACTCGATGCGCAGCGGCGCGCCGTCCAGCTCCAGGGCCTCGGCGATCTCCTCCAGGGCCCGGGAGCGGGTGGTGAGGTCGCCGGCGCGCTTGGTCTTGTGCAGGGCGAGGGACTGCTGGGCGTTGCGGTGGACGGTCTCCATCAGGGCCTTCTTGTCCCCGCGCTGCGGGATGCGCAGGCTGACGCCGGACCCGCGCCGGCCGGCGAGCCACTGGCTCAGGGCGGGCGTGTCCTCGGGGAGCGCCGGTACGAGGACCTCCTTGGGGACGGCCTCGCCCTTCTCCTCCCCGTACAGCTGCTGGAGGGCGTGCTCGACGAGCCCGGCGGTGTCCACGGCCTCGACCTTGTCGGTGACCCAGCCGCGCTGGCCGCGGACCCGGCCGCCGCGGACGTGGAAGATCTGCACGGCGGCCTCCAGCTCGTCCTCGGCGACCGCGATGAGGTCGGCGTCGGTGGCGTCGGCGAGCACGACGGCGTTCTTCTCCATCGCGCGGCGCAGGGCGCCTATGTCGTCGCGCAGCCGGGCGGCCTTCTCGTACTCCATCTCCTCGGCGGCCTCGTGCATCTGCTTCTCGAGCCGGGAGAGGTAGGTCCCGGTGCGGCCCGCCATGAAGTCGCAGAAGTCCTCGGCCAGTTCGCGGTGCTCCTCGGGGGTGACCCGGCCGACGCAGGGCGCGGAGCACTTGCCGATGTAGCCGAGCAGGCAGGGGCGGCCGATCTGCGCGGAGCGCTTGAACACGCCGGCGGAGCAGGTGCGCACCGGGAAGACGCGCAGCATCAGGTCGACGGTCTCGCGGATCGCCCAGGCGTGCCCGTACGGGCCGAAGTAGCGCACGCCCTTCTTCTTGGGGCCGCGCATGACCTGGACCCGGGGGTACTGCTCGTTCATCGTCACGGCGAGGGAGGGGTAGCTCTTGTCGTCCCGGTACTTGACGTTGAACCGGGGGTCGAACTCCTTGATCCAGGAGTACTCGAGCTGGAGCGCCTCGACCTCGGTGGACACGACGGTCCACTCGACGGAGGCGGCCGTGGTGACCATGGTGGCGGTACGGGGGTGCAGGTTGGCGAGGTCCTGGAAGTAGCTGGCCAGGCGCTGGCGCAGGCTCTTGGCCTTCCCGACGTAGATCACCCGGCGGTGGTCGTCGCGGAACCTGTAGACCCCCGGGGAGTCGGGGACCTGCCCGGGCGCGGGACGGTAGCTGGAAGGGTCGGCCATGCCAACCACCCTACTGGCGCCCACCGACAACCCCCCGCACCCCGCCCCACCCGGAACGGGGCCCCGGAGGGCCCCCCGGCGGGGCGGGGCGGGGAGGGGACGGACCCGCGGGGCCCGGCCGACGGCGGGCGGCCGGACCCCGCGGGTGCGCGGGCTACCCCCCGGCGGCGGTGCGGCGCCGCCGCAGCAGGACGACCGCCCCGCCCGCGCCCAGCGCCAGCGCCCCGGCGCCCCCTGCGGCCGCCACCGCCGGCACACCGCCGGCCCGGCCGCCGCCGGGGCCGTCGAAGCCCCCGGCCACGCCCCGCTCGGCGTACGCGGACCCCGGCAGCTTGTCCCCGTACAGCGTCGTCACCCGGGCCCGGTACCCGGCCAGTGTCGTGCCCCGCTCGCCCACCGCCCCCGCGGCGTCCTCGTCCAGCGGCAGCACCCGGTCGCCCCGGGCCACGTACCAGGCGTCGGTCTGCGGCTCGCGGAACACCGTCCCGCCGGGCAGCTTCCGCTCGCCCAGCCGCGCGTAGCGGAACTCGTCGTCGCCGGTGGCGATGTTCACCACCTGCCAGCCGGCTTCCGTCCTCGCGGTCCACAGGGCCGCCTTCTGCCCGTCGGCGGAGACGGCCTCGCTCGCCAGGAACTCCAGCCGGGCGACCGGCGCACCGGCCGTGCCCGCGACGAAGTCGGGCGACAGGTAGTGCACGGGGACCGCCTCGCCCTCGATCCGGGGCCGGGCGTCGGCCGCCGACAGCCTCCCCTCGCGGGCGAAGAACCGGGAGAGCGTCGCCAGGGTGCCGGGCGCGGTGGCGGCCTCGTGGGCGGCCGCCCGGTGCTCGGCGGTGGCCGCCCGGGGCTGGGGTACGGGGGAGGCGGAGGCCTGGCCGCCCAGGGAGAGGAGGGCGGCGGCCGCGAGGACCGCGGCGGCGGCGGAGGCGCGCAGGGTCATGGCGGTCACGCCCCGATCCGGTAGAGGGAGTGGGTCCAGGAGAAGGTGCCGTTGTCGACGTACCAGGCGTGGGAGGCCCAGTTGTAGCGGTTGCTGGAGGGCCAGGGGTCGCCCCAGTAGACCCAGCTGCTCGCCGTGTCGTACCCGTAGAGCACGTGCATGTGGCCGCCGCCGTTGGACCACTGGATACGGGTCTCGACGGGCCGGCCGGCGTTGATCTCGGTCTGGACGGTCGAGTACTGGAGCCAGCCGTTGACGTAGCTGCCGGAGTTGATGCCGGCCCAGCGCAGGGCGGTCTGGACGTTGCCCAGGGTGGCCTGGTTGTTGGGGCACTCGGTGCCCTGCTGGCGGTTGAAGGCGGCGTTGCAGAACTGGTTCTGGCTGTAGGTGCGGCCGAACCAGGTGGCGATGGTGTTGCCGCCTGCGGCCCAGCACCAGTTGTTCTTCTGCTGGGCCTGCATGGTGATGTCGAGCCGCTTGGAGGCCAGTGCGGCGTTCGGGGTGTCGGAGCCGCCCGTGGCGGTGGCGGCGGTGGCGGTACCGGCGCCGGTGCCGACGGGCAGCAGGACGAGGAGCAGGGCGGAGATCAGGGCGGCCAGGGACAGCCGCCCGCTTCTGTTGCGCATCGCGTTCCTCCCGAGGTGGGGACCCGGTGTGGGAAGTGGGGGGGAGCGCGTCCGGACGCTGTGGAGGAGCATCAGGGTGTTGTCGCGACCAGGTCAACACGCTTCAATACGCGGTGACATTGCAGTGTGAACGGTGGGGCTGTGGTGTGAACGGTTGCTGCCGTTCCACCAGGTCCCCCGGCACCACCGGCCCGGCCCCCCACCCGGCGCGTGTGAACGTTCACAGAGGAGTCGCCATGCGGCCCGACGGCGACCGTCCCGGCACGACGGGCACGGCAGGCACGCCGGAGCTGCACGAGCTCCTGCGCGGCGGCCCCTTCCACCTCGCCCTGCGCGCCGCCCTCGCCGCCCGCGGCCTGCCCCTGCACCGGGTGCAGCACCGGCTCGCGGCGCGCGGCATCAAGGTCGGCGTGACCAGCCTGAGTTACTGGCAGCAGGGCGCCCGGCGGCCGCGCCACTCCGAGTCCCTGCGGGCGGTGTCCGCCCTGGAGGAGATCCTGGACCTGCCGCCGGGCGCCCTGCTGCGCCTGCTGGCCGACCCCCTGCCCGCCGCCGGACCGGCCCGCCCGGCCGCCCGCTCCTACCGGGCGCTGGTGAGCGTCGGCGCGGCGGTGGAGCAGCTGCTGGCGGGCATGGAACTCCCGGCGGACGGCGGCCTGCACTCGGTCGGCCACCACGAGCGCGTCCGCATCGGCCCGGGGGGCGAGCTGCGCACGCGCGAGTCGCAGCAGATCGTGCGGGCCCACCGCGACGGCGTCGACCGCTACCTGGCCGTCCACCACGGCGACCCGGGCTGCGACGCGGCGCGGGTGCGGGTGACGGCGTACGAGAACTGCCGCACGGGCCGGGTGCGCTGCCACCCCGAGGCCGGGGTGGTGGTGGCGGAGCTGCTGTTCGACGCGCGGCTGCGGTGCGGGGACACGTACGTCTTCGGCTACGGCATCGAGGACGCCACGGGCGGGCGCAGCACCGAGTACGTACGGGGCTTCAGCTACGCGGGCGGGCAGTACATGCTCCAGGTCCGCTTCGACGAGGCGGCCCTGCCGGTGCGCTGCCGCCGCTTCGCCCGCACGGGCCCCCACGCCCCCCGCACCGCCCTGCACGACCTCACCCCGAGCGGCCGCCACCGCGCGGTCCACCTGGTCGAACAGGCCGTGCGGCGCGGGATCCTGGGGATCGCCTGGGACTGGGAGTAGCCCGTCGGCGGCACTCCCCCGCTAGCCGGCGATCAGCTTGCCGTTCTCCGCCTTGACCGGGACGGCCGGCAGCGGGTCGGTGGCCGGGCCGCGCAGGACCTTGCCGGTGGCGACGTCGAAGCGGCTGCCGTGGCACGGGCAGTTGCCCTCACCCTCGACGATCTTGTCCAGGACGCAGCCGGCGTGCGTGCACTGGGCGCTGAACGCCTTGTACTGCCCCTCCGCCGGGCAGCTGACGATGACCTTCCGCTCGCGGAACAGCTTCGCGCCGCCGACCGGGACGTCCGCCACGCCGCCCAGCTCGACCGGCTCCTTCGGGACGGCCGGGCTGCCGGCGCCGCTGTTGCCCTCGGTGGAGCACGCGGTGAGCGCCGTCCCCGCGCCCACGGCCCCGGCGAGCGCGGCGGCGCCCTTCAGGACGGTACGGCGGGCGGCGGGCTGCGACGCGGACATGTGGTTCTCCTGGCACGAGTGACGGGCCCCGGGGGCGGGGTCCACCCGACGATACCGGCGCCGGATGGGATACCTTCCCCCGCGTGATCGTCGTCGGTGGAGAAGCCCTGATCGACCTCGTGCCCGTCGAGCGGCCGCCGGGCGCGCTGCTGCCCCGGCCCGGTGGCGGGCCCTACAACACCGCCCTGGCGCTGGGCCGGCTCGGGGCGGAGGCCGCCTTCTGCTCCCGGGTGTCGCAGGACGGTTTCGGCGAGAGCCTGCTCGCCGGGCTGCGGGCCGCCGGGGTGGACCTCTCGCTGGTGCAGCGCGGGCCCGAGCCGACGACGCTGGCGGTGCCCTCGCTGGCCCCGGACGGCTCGGCCTCGTACCGCTTCTACGTCGAGGGGACCGCCGACCGGCTCTTCGCCCTGCCGCCCGCGCTGCCCCCGGCGGTACGGGCCCTCGCGCTCGGCACGTGCTCGCTGGTGCTGGAGCCCGGCGCGTCGGCGTACGAGGCGCTGCTGCGGCGGGAGTCGCGGCGCGGGCTGCTGACCCTGCTGGACCCGAACGTCCGCCCGGCGCTGATCGCGGACCCGGCGGCGTACCGGAGGCGGTTCCTGGAGTGGCTGCCGTACGTGTCGGTGCTCAAGCTCTCGGAGGAGGACGCGGCCTGGCTGGGCGGCAGGCCCGGCGACTGGCTGGCGGCCGGCCCGTCGGCGGTGGTGCTGACCCGGGGTGCGGCGGGGCTGACGGTGTGGACCGCGGACGGCGCCGAGTACGGCGCGGCGGCCCGCCCGGTCGCCGTGGCGGACACCATCGGCGCGGGCGACACCGTCAACGCGGCGCTGCTGCACCGCCTCACGGCGGCCGCGGACCCCGGCGCGGCCGGAGCCGACTGGCCCGACGTCCTCGCCTATGCGGCCCGCGCGGCCGCGCTGACCTGTACCCGGGCGGGCGCCGAGCCCCCGTACGCGGCGGAGCTGGAGCTCAGCCGATAGCGGCCCACAGGGTCCGGGCGAGCGCCGCGGCGAACTCCTCGGCCGGCTGCACGGACTCGGCTCCGGAGAAGTGCAGGAAGAAGGCCCGCTGGAAGCAGGCGCCGAGCAGCAGCTGGGCGGCGGCCCGCGGGTCGGCGCCCTCCCGGAGCCGGCCGGCGGCGAGCTCGCGGCGCAGCCTCCCCTCCAGGGCGTCCAGCACCACGTGGGGGCCCGTGCCGATCTCCTGGATGCCCTCGCGGTGGCGCATGAGGAGGGCCGGCTCCGCGAAGAGGGAGGCGGCCATCGGCATGGCCTCGGCGTAGAACAGCGAGGCGTGCCGGGCGATGCCGGCCAGCGCCTCCTCGACCCCGCCCCCGCCGGGCTCGGCGGTGAGGGCGGCCATGAGCGGGCCCGCGTTGGGGGTGCGCTCCAGCAGCACGCGTACGAACAGCTCTTCCTTGTTGGCGTAGTGCTTGTAGAGCGCCGCCTCCGAGCAGCCCGCTTCGCGGGCGATGGCCTTGGTGGTGGTGTTGGCGAGGCCGACGGTGCGCATGAGGGCCTCGGCGGCGTCCAGGAGGCGCTCGGGGGTGGGGCGGCTTGACGTGGGGGTGGGCATTCACTCACCCTAGTGGACCGATGGGTGAGTAAATGCTCACCCACCCATCTTCGACGGGGTCCACGATGAAGATCACGGTGTTCGGAGCGACGGGCGGGGTCGGTCGCGAGGTGGTCCGGCAGGCCCTCGACGCGGGCCATGAGGTGACGGCCGTCGTACGCGACCCGGCCCGGCTGGACGTGCCGCCGCACGACCGGCTCCTGGTGGCGGTGGTGGCCGACCTGACCGACGAGGACGCGCTGGTGCCCGTCCTGGCGGGCCGGGAGGCGGTGGTGTCCGCCCTCGGCCCCTCGAGCAACAAGCAGGCCCGGCTGACCCCGGTCGCCGGCCCGGCGCTGCGGGCGATCGTCTCCGCGATGGACCGCGCCGGGGTGAGCCGGCTCTCCGCGGTCAGCGCCGCACCGCTGGGGCCGGATGCGCCGGGGGACGGGGCGCTGATGCGGGTGGTGGTCTACCCGTTGCTGCGGCGCCTGCTGCGGGACGTGTACGCGGACCTGGCGGTGATGGAGGCCGCGATCGGCGCGAGCCGGGCCCGGTGGACGGTGGTCCGGCCGCCACGACTGCTGGACCGGCCCCGCACGGGGGCGTACCGGCGCGCCCTGGACGCCAACGTGCCGGGCGGGAAGGTCATCGCCCGCGCGGATGTCGCGGACGCGCTGCTGACGACGCTGACCGACCCGGCGACGGCGGGCCACGCCCTCGGCATCGCGGCCTGACCGGCCCCTTCCGACGCGGCGCCCCGCGCGCGCCTCAAGCGCCCGTGGGGCTGGAAGTGCCCTCCGGGCACTCCAGCCCCACGCCCGCCGGAGGCGGCGGCTATGCCTTGCGGGTGCGGGGCGCCGCCTTCTTGGCCGGGGTCGCCTTCTTCGCCGGGGTCGCCTTCTTGGCGGTGGCGGCCGTCTTCTTCGTCCGCCGGGCCGGCGCCGGAGGCGCCCCCGCGTCCGATACCCGCTCCGCCCCCAGGATGTCCCGCAGGAACTTGCCGGTGTGGCTCGCACCCACCGACGCGACCTGCTCCGGCGTGCCCTCGGCCACCACGAGGCCGCCGCCGTACCCGCCCTCGGGGCCCATGTCGACGACCCAGTCCGCCGTCTTGATGACGTCGAGGTTGTGCTCGATGACGATCACCGAGTTCCCCTTGTCCACCAGCCCGGACAGGACCTTGATCAGCTTCGAGATGTCCTCGAAGTGCAGGCCCGTCGTCGGCTCGTCCAGTACGTAGACCGTCCGGCCCGTCGACCGCTTCTGCAGCTCCGACGCCAGCTTCACGCGCTGTGCCTCACCGCCCGACAGCGTCGGCGCCGACTGGCCGAGGCGGACGTACCCCAGCCCCACCTCGTTCAGCGTGCGCAGGTGCCGCGCGATCGTCGGGACGGCCTCGAAGAAGTCCAGCGCCTCCTCGATCGGCATGTTCAGGACCTCGGCGATGGACTTGCCCTTGTAGTGCACCTCCAGCGTCTCCCGGTTGTACCGGTCGCCGTGGCACACCTCGCACGGGACGTACACGTCCGGCAGGAAGTTCATCTCGATCTTGATGGTGCCGTCACCGGAGCAGTTCTCGCACCGGCCGCCCTTGACGTTGAAGGAGAAGCGGCCCGGCAGGTAGCCGCGCACCTTCGCCTCCATCGTCTCCGCAAAGAGCCTGCGCACGTGGTCGAAGACGCCCGTGTACGTCGCCGGGTTGGACCGCGGGGTCCGGCCGATCGGCGACTGGTCGACGTGCACCACCTTGTCGACGAGGTCGTCGCCCTCCACCCGCGTGTGGCGGCCCGGCACCGACCGGGCGCCGTTCAGCTCGCGCGCCAGGTGCGTGTACAGGATGTCGTTGACCAGCGTCGACTTGCCGGAACCGGAGACACCGGTGACGGCCGTGAGGACGCCCAGCGGGAAGGACACGTCGATGTCCCGCAGGTTGTTCTCCTTGGCGCCGTGGACGGTCAGCCTGCGCTCGCCGTTCACGGGGCGGCGCACGTCCGGCACGGGGATGGACTTCTTGCCGGACAGGTACTGGCCGGTCATCGACTCGGTGTTCGCCAGCAGCTCCTTCAGCGAGCCGCTGTGCACCACCTTGCCGCCGTGCTCGCCGGCGCCGGGGCCGATGTCCACGACCCAGTCGGCCACCTTGATGGTGTCCTCGTCGTGCTCGACCACGATGAGCGTGTTGCCCATGTCCCGCAGCCGCACCAGCGTCTCGATCAGCCGGTGGTTGTCCCGCTGGTGCAGGCCGATGGACGGCTCGTCCAGTACGTACAGCACGCCGACCAGGCCGGAGCCGATCTGCGTGGCCAGCCGGATGCGCTGGGCCTCGCCGCCCGACAGGGTGCCGGCGGCGCGGTTCAGCGAGAGGTAGTCCAGGCCCACGTCCACCAGGAAGCGCAGCCGCTCGTTGACCTCCTTGAGGACCCGCTCGGCGATCTTCTTGTCGCGGGCGTCCAGCCGCAGCCTGCCCAGGAAGTCCGCGCACTCGCTGATCGACATGGCGGCCACTTCGGCGATGGAGCGCTCCATCACCGTCACCGCGAGCACGATCGGCTTGAGCCGGGTGCCCTCACAGGTCGGGCAGGGCACCTCGCGCATGTAGCCCTCGAAGCGCTCGCGGCTGGCGTCGCTCTCGGACTCGGCGTGCCGGCGCTTGACGAACGGCACGGCACCCTCGAAGGCCGTCGTGTACGCCCGCTCGCGCCCGTACCGGTTGCGGTAGCGGACCTCGATCTGGGTCTTGTGCCCGTACAGCAGGGCCTTCCTGGCGCGCTGCGGCAGCCCGGCCCAGGGGATGTCGGTGCGGAAGCCCAGCTCCCCGGCGAGCGCGCCGATCAGCCGCTGGAAGTAGTCCTTGGTGTGGCCGAGCGACCACGGCGAGACGGCGCCCTCGTCCAGGGACTTGTCCTCGTCCGGGACGATCAGTTCCGGGTCCACCTCCATGCGCGTGCCGATGCCGGTGCACTCGGGGCAGGCGCCGAAGGGCGAGTTGAAGGAGAAGGAGCGCGGCTCCAGCTCCTCGAAGGAGAGGTCGTCGTACGGGCAGTAGAGGTGCTCGGAGAACATCCGCTCACGCTCGGGGTCGTCCTCGGCGAGGTCGACGAAGTCCAGGATGACCATGCCGCCGGAGAGGCCCAGCGCGGTCTCGACGGAGTCGGTGAGCCGGCGCTTGGCGCTGTCCTTGACGGTGAGGCGGTCGACGACCACCTCGATGGTGTGCTTCTCCTGCTTCTTCAGCACGGGCGGCTCGGCGAGCTGGATCGTCTCCCCGTCCACCCGCGCCCGGCTGTAGCCCTTGGTCTGGAGGTCGGCGAAGAGGTCGACGAATTCGCCCTTGCGCTCGCGGACCAGCGGGGACAGCACCTGGAAGCGGCTGCC
The DNA here is from genome assembly GCF_055575555.1 of Streptomyces sp. NPDC034085. Classification (NCBI taxonomy): domain Bacteria; kingdom Bacillati; phylum Actinomycetota; class Actinomycetes; order Kitasatosporales; family Streptomycetaceae; genus Streptomyces; species Streptomyces sp. NPDC034085. Next base: position 136,473 of record NZ_JBVISL010000001.1, read on the forward strand.
CTCGGGGAGCGCGAGGACCTTGTCGACGATCGCCTGCGGCGACTGGCGGGAGATCGGACGGCGGCACTCGGGGCAGTGCGGCTTGCCGATGCGGGCGAAGAGCAGGCGGAGGTAGTCGTAGACCTCGGTGATGGTGCCGACGGTGGAGCGGGGGTTGCGCGAGGTCGACTTCTGGTCGATCGAGACGGCCGGGGAGAGGCCCTCGATGAAGTCGACGTCGGGCTTGTCCATCTGCCCCAGGAACTGGCGGGCGTACGACGAGAGCGACTCGACGTAGCGGCGCTGGCCCTCGGCGAAGATCGTGTCGAAGGCCAGGGAGGACTTGCCCGAGCCGGAGAGTCCGGTGAAGACGATGAGGGAATCGCGGGGCAGGTCGAGCGAGACGTTCTTCAGGTTGTGCTCGCGAGCGCCACGAACGATGAGACGGTCGGTCACGCCGGTCCGCACCTTTCTTGAGAGAGCGGGGGCACGGGCCCCCGGCTGTCCAGGGTATGGGGGGCGCCTCTGCGATGGAGTGGGTCTGGCCTTCCGAGCGTATAGCACGCACATTCGATTTACGGCACTCGCAAGAGCGCTTCACCCGATCGTGTGGCCGACGCCCGCGTGCCACTAGGCTCGGATCCATGACTGATCATGTGCACGACCTGGCCTCTGTACGTGAAGCCACGGACCGGCTGCTGACCGCGGTCGCGAAAATGGACAACGCCTCCCTGTCCGAGGAGTCACACCTCCCGGGCTGGACCCGCGGCCACATCCTGGCCCACCTGGCACGCAACGCCGACGCCCTGGTCAACGTCTTCGAGGGCCGCCCCATGTACGAGAGCGGCGCCGCCCGCGACGCGGACATCGAACGCGACTCCGGCCGGCCCCTGGAAGAACACCTGACGGACCTCCGTGATTCCGCGGCCCGCTTCCTCGCCACCACCGAGGCCGCCCAGGACTGGCAGCGCACCGTCGAGCTGCGCAACGGGATCACCGACCTCGCCGCCAACGTGCCGTTCCGCCGGCTCGTCGAGGTCGAGCTCCACCACGTCGACCTGAACATCGGCTACGGGCTCAGCGACCTCCCGGAGGAGTTCACCGACCGCGAGATCGCCTTCCTCGCCGACCGCTGGTCGGGGCGCCCCGAGGTCCCGCCGGTCACCCTCACCCTGCCCGACGGCGAGCCGGTCGCGCGCACGGGCGGCACCGAGGGCACCCCGGTCACCCTCAGCGGCCCCAAGGACGAGCTGCTCGGCTGGCTGGCCGGCCGCGGCCCCAAGGGCGCCCACCTCACCGTCGAGGCCGGCGACGGCCTGCCCGAGCTCCCCGCGCTCTAGGATGCCGACATGACGTACAGCGGAGCGGTCAAGGTCGGCGGTCCCGCCGACGTGCACGAACTCGCGGACCTGATGATCTCCAAGGTCGCGGTCGGCCCGATGAACAACAACGCGTACCTGCTGCGCTGCCGGGCCACCGGCGAGCAGCTGCTGATCGACGCGGCGGCCGAGGCGGAAACGCTGCTGCACCTGATCGGCGACGACGGCATCGCGTCCGTCGTCACCACTCACCAGCACGGCGACCACTGGGGCGCGCTCCAGGCCGTCGTCGACGCCACCGGCGCGCGGACCTACGCGGGCGCCCTCGACGCCGAGGGGATCCCGGTCCCCACGGACGTCCCGGTCGGGGACGGGGACACGATCCGGGTCGGGCGGGTCTCCCTGACCGCGCGCCACCTGGTCGGGCACACCCCGGGCTCGATCGCGCTGGTCTACGACGACCCGCACGGGCACCCGCACGTGTTCACCGGCGACTGCCTCTTCCCCGGCGGTCCTGGACGGACAACACATCCGGAGGAGTTCGACTCCCTGATGGGCGACCTGGAGACCAAGCTGTTCGGCGCCCTGCCCGACGAGACGTGGGTTTACCCCGGCCACGGTAACGACACCACCCTAGGCACGGAGCGGCCCCACCTCGCGGAGTGGCGAGCACGAGGCTGGTAACCGTTCGGCTTGGCCGAAGCCGCCGCGCGACTTGTGGCGCCCTGAACAGAGCGGCCGAGCGCGCGTCGCGATCAGTTCGTAGGTCGCGGCGCGCGCTTGGTCATGCCCCCGCGCGTCACTGTGCCGTGTCAGGCGAACCCGCTGAAACCAGTTCCGCGCGTGAGGGGTTTTCAGGCGGTGGTGCGGTTGCCCTGGCGGGCAGTGAGCGCGGCCTCGGCGCTGGGATGGGTGGGCAGGAAGGTGTCCATCCCGGTGACGCTGAGCAGGCGGCCCAGTCGGTCAGGGATGGCCGCCAGCGTGAGGGAGCCGTCAGCGTCCTTGGCGCAGCGCCAGATGCCTACGAGGGCTCCCAGCCCGGAGGAGTCGCAGAAGGTAACGCCGGACAGGTCGGCGACCAGGTCGGGGTGCCCGGCCGCTATGAGTTCCAGGGCGCGGGCCCGCACGGCGGGTGCGGCGGCGATGTCGAATTCGCCGGACAGTGCGATCACGGCCAGGGCGCCGTCGGTGTGGGAGACGTCGATGTGGAATGCGTCGGTCATGGGCGTCGGTTCTCCTGCCCGACGGAGACGTCGGCGGTCGGGGCGGCGGCGCTGTGAGCGGTGGCGGTGATGCCCACAGGAGCAGCATCCGCGGTGGGAACGGACAGAGCCAGCAGCGCCACGTCGTCGCGTTCGGTGTCGGGAAGTGTGGCCAGCAGCGCTACGGTGTCGTCGATCAAGGCGCCGGCACTTACCGGCCCCCGGCGCTGGGCCAGGAAGCCTGTCAGACCGGCATCGTCGAGCATGCGGCCATCGGCGGTGCGGGCCTCGGTCAGTCCGTCGGTGTACAGCAGCAGGCCCTGGCTGGGTGCCAGGTGCAGGGTGCGTGAGGCGAAGGTGGCTTCGGCGATCGCGCCGACCAGCATGCCGCCCTTGGCGCGGACCGCCTCGACCCGCACACCGCCCTCCTCGGTGGGGCTGAGGTGGTAGGCGGGCGGGTGGCCGCCGGTGGCCAGCGTGACCGTGAAACCGCCGTCCCGGGCCGGATCGAGCAGACCGAAGATGGCGGTGCAGAAACGGGTACCGACCGCCGCGTCCAGCAGCAGCGCGGTGTTCAGGGCCTTCAGCGCGGCCGTGGGGTCCGCATCCACGAGGGCCGCGGCCCGCAGCGTGTAGCGGGTCAGTGAGGTGACCGAGGCGGCTTCGGCGCCCTTGCCGCACACATCGCCCAGGAAGAACGCCCACCGGCCTCGCTTGACGGGGAAGACGTCGTAGAAGTCGCCGCCCACTTCCTGCGGGGAGGCGGTCTTGTAGTGGCAGGCCAGCTCCAGGCCCGGTACTGCGGGCAGGGCGGGAGGCACCAGGGTGCGCTGCAGGGTGGAGGCGAACGCGGCGATGGCCGCCTTGTCCCGCTCCGCGCGCTGCCGTGCCTCTTCCTCCGCCTGGCGCTTCTCCTCCTCGACCTTGCGGCGCTCCTGCTCGGCCCGCACCACGTGCAACGCCGACAGCCGCAGCTCCAGCTGATCGCGCACCACCGCCGCCAGGTCCGCGAGCGTGGCCGAATCCGCCTCGCTGATCTCGCGGGGGCGGGTGTCGAGGACGTTGACCGTGCCCAGCCGGTACCCGTCAGCGGTGATGATCGGAGCGGCGGCGTAGAACCGCACCCCCATCGGGCCGGCGACCAGCGGGTTGGAGCAGGCGACCGGGTCCAGCAGGGTGTCGGGGATGACGGTGGTGTCATCGGTCAGGACCGCCGAGGCGCACAGGCCCGGGTCGCGGCCGATCTCGGTGACGCCTTCCAGGCCGTGTGTGGCTTTGAACCAGATCCGGTCCTCGTCCACGATCGTCACCGTCGCCACCGGCACCTCGAACAGACGCGCCGCCAGCGCTGCGACTCGGTCGTAGGCGCCGTCTGGAGGGGTATCGAGAATGTCGTAACGGCGCACCGCCGCCATCCGTGCCGCCTCGGCCGACGCGCCCAGAGGTTCCTTCGGTGCTATCGCAGGCGGGCTCGCTTGCTCCGGCATAACCCTCGTCTCGCTCATCCCCCCCAGGAAGGCGCCGACCAGACAGTCAGCACCCCAGCACTGTACCGAACGCCCCGGCGCCGCCCGATTCCCGGGCGGCGTCGGCAACACGGGGGCGACGCGAAGAACTTCGCCAGCCTCATCGACGACGTCCAGCACAAGCTCTTCGAGCAGCTGCCGGACGAGACCTGGGTCTACCCGGGCCACGGGAACGACACCACGCTCGGCACCGAGCGGCCGCACCTCGCGGAGTGGCGCGAGCGCGGCTGGTGAGCGCGGTCAACGCCGCGGGGCCGTGCACTCCTTCCGGTCGACCTTGACCGAACGCATGTCCCAGGGGGGCGGGCCGGGGTAGTTGCTGCACCATGCAGCAACACCCCTCCCCGTCCCCTTTCCCGCTCCCCTCCCCTTCCTCCCCCTCAATGCTGCGGCTGGCCACCGCCGCCCTGGTCGGCACCGCCATCGAGTTCTACGACTTCTTCGTCTACGGCACGGCCGCCGCCCTGGTGCTCGGCCCGCTCTTCTTCCCCTCGTTCTCCCCGCTCGCCGGAACCCTCGCCGCCTTCGGCACGTTCGGCGTCGGCTTCCTCGCCCGCCCGCTCGGCTCCGCCCTCTTCGGCCACATCGGCGACCGCTACGGGCGCCGTCCGGTGCTGCTCGGCTCCCTGCTCCTGACCGGCCTGGCCACGGTGGCCGTTGGATGCGTGCCCTCCTTCGCCTCCATCGGCCTCGCCGCGCCCGTGCTGCTGCTCCTGCTGCGCTTCCTCCAGGGGCTGGGCCTGGGCGGCGAATGGGGCGGAGCCGTACTGCTGACCGGCGAGCACGCCCCCGAGCGGCGGCGCGGACTGTGGTCGAGCTTCCCGCAGATGGGCCCCGCCGTGGGCTTCCTGCTCGCCAACGGCCTGACGCTGGCCCTGTCCGGGGCCCTCAGCGAGGACCGGTTCGCCGCCTGGGGCTGGCGGGTGCCGTTCTGGGCGGCCGGGCTGCTGGCGCTGGCCGGGCTGTGGCTGCGCCGGTCGGTCGAGGAGACCCCCGAGTTCCGGGCGCTCGCCGAGGCCGGCCGGCAGGCCGACGCCCCGCTCACCGAGGTGGTACGCGGCCACTGGCGGCTGCTCCTGCTGACCGGCGGGGCGATGGCGGTCGGGTACGCCGTCTTCTACTCGGTCACCACCTGGTCCCTCGCGTACGCCACCGGCCGCCCGGGCGTGGACCGCACCGTGATGCTGGCCGTCGTGATGGCGGCGGTCCTGCTCATGGGGCTGGTCACCCCGCCGCTGGCGGTGCTGGGCGACCGCTGGGGACGGCGGCCGCTGTGCCTGGCCGGCAGCGCGGCGTGCGCGGTGTGGATGTTCCCCTTCGTGGCTCTGCTGAGCACGGGGAACCCGCTGCTGATGACCCTGGGCTGCGTCGTCGCGCTGCTGGCGATGGCGGTGATGTTCGCCGTGGTCGGCGCCTACCTGCCCGAGCTGTACGCCCCGCGCCTCCGCTGCACGGGCGCGGCGGTCGGCTACAACCTGGGCGGCGTGCTGGGCGGCGCGCTGACCCCGGTCGTGGCGACGGCACTGGCGGACGGCTCAGGCCCGCCCTGGGGCGTGGCGGTGTACCTGACGCTGCTCTCACTGACCAGCCTCGGCTGCTTCGCCCTGCTCCCGAACACCCACCCGGCGCCGGCCCGGGTACCCGCAACGGAACCGGCGGCGGCCTGACCCTTCGGGCCGTCGGACGTGACACGGCGCCAAGTTGACGGTATGTCGGACCGGAATGACGGGACGGGCCCGGGAGCGTGCTCCCGGGCCCGTCGGGCGTGCGGCCGCCGGTCAGGCGTCGATGCTCTTGGCCTGCGCCTCCTCGGCGGCCTGCTGCTTCCTGGAGGCCAGCAGGCTCGTGACGGTGGTGATCGCGAGGACGCCGCAGATGACGCCCAGGGAGAGCGGGATCGAGATCTGCGGGACGTGCACCCCGGATTCGTGCAGGGCGTGCAGCACCAGCTTGACGCCGATGAAGCCGAGGATGACGGACAGGCCGTAGCTGAGGTGGACCAGCTTCTTGAGCAGGCCGCCGATCAGGAAGTACAGCTGGCGCAGGCCCATCAGGGCGAAGGCGTTGGCGGTGAAGACGATGTACGGGTCCTGGGTGAGGCCGAAGATCGCGGGGATCGAGTCCAGGGCGAACAGCACGTCGGTGGTGCCGATGGCCAGCATGACGACCATCAGCGGGGTCAGCACGCGCTTGCCGTTGCTGCGGATGAAGAGCTTGGTGCCGTGGTAGCGGTCGGCGACGCCGAACTTCTTCTCGATCGTCTTCAGGAGGCGGTTCTCCTCGAACTCCTCGTCCTCCTCGTCCTTGCGGGCCTCCTGGATCAGCTTCCAGGCGGTGTAGATCAGGAAGGCGCCGAAGAGGTAGAAGACCCACGAGAAGGTGGTGATGATCGCGGCGCCGGCGGCGATGAAGACGGCGCGCAGCACGAGGGCGATCAGAACGCCCACCAGCAGGACGCGCTGCTGGAGGTGGGAGGGTACGGAGAACTTCGCCATGATCAGGACGAAGACGAAGAGGTTGTCCACGCTCAGGGACTTCTCGGTGATGAAGCCGGCGAAGAACTCCTGGGAGGCCTGGCCGTTGCCGAAGAACAGCAGGCCGAGGCCGAAGAGGACGGCGAGCACGATCCAGACGACCGTCCAGATGCCCGCTTCCTTGATCGAAACGTCGTGCGGTTTGCGGCCGATGAGGAAATCGGCGCCGATGAGGATGCACAGACCGGCAACGGTCAGCACCCACAGGTTCATCGAAACGTCCACGGTATTCACGCCTCCGGCGGATGGCTCAGCACAGGGTCAGCGTCATCGCTGCCGGAGGTCTCTTCCACCCGGCGGCCGGGAGGCCGCGGGCCGGCGCCCCGGGACCGACTGCGTCACATCAGCACACAGGTCCGTATTGACGGGCACGCCGCGCAGGAAATAGCAGGAATACTCCCCTCCGCGGGTCCCACAGTACCGGCGGAAGGGGTGAAAGGTAAAGGGCTCCCCAAGAAGGGGTCACCGATCGGTCATGGGCGCTTCACGGGCGGGCCGCGCGGCGGGCCTCCCTCACTCGGTCCAGCGCCTGGTCGAGGACCGTGCTGCCCTGCGGGGGCAGGTCCGGCTCGAAGGTCCAGGCGTGCTGGACCCAGGGGTCGGCGAGGTGGCTGTCCGGCACCGGCGAGAGCCGCATCAGCGAGCGCCACAGCGGGTCCAGCAGCGGCCCGTACGCGGAGGCCTCGTCCCGGTCGGCGACCATCAGCAGGTGCACCCCGACCGCCGGGCCCTCGTCGGCCAGGTAGCGCAGCTGGGTCACCGCCCGGTCGTCGAAGCCGTGCGGGAAGTCGTGCACCAGCAGCAGCTGCTCGGCCCGGTCCACGTCCGCGGGCAGGTCCTCGGGGGCGTCGGCGCGCAGCGCCATCTGGACGAGGTCCACGCGCCGCGTGAGCTGCGCGAGGGTCCGGCTGACGCCCTCGGCGCCGGCGGCCGGCGGCGCCGCCAGCACTCCGGCGCGCACCAGCGGGGCCAGGGAGGCGGCGCCCGCCCCGGCGGCGTCGATGACGTGGACGGAGATCCGGTCGGCCGGGTGCACCGCGAGCAGCCGCACGGCGTGCGCGACGGCCATGTCCATGGCGGCCCGGCGCAACCGGTCGGTGTCCATCGCCATGGCGGCCTCGGAGCCGGTACGGCCGTTGTCGATCCAGAGGCCGCGCTCCAGCGGCACCCGCATCAGCATCGGGATCCGCAGGCCGGGCATCTCGGGCAGGCTCAGGTTGCCCAGGCGCAGCGCCAGCGGGGCCTCCTCGGGGACGCCCCGGCCGTGCCAGACGGGGTTGTCCCAGCGGGCGTACGCGGGCGGCAGCGCGGGCTCGACCACCTCGGACTCGGCGACCAGCTGGGCCAGGTCCCGGTCGAGGACGGCCCGGGCCTGCGCGACCAGGTCGTCGCGGCGGGCCCGGGCGGTGTCGCGGGCGGCGTCCGCGGCGCCGCCGATGCGGTGGCGCGGGTCGGACAGGGCTTCGTCCAGTTCGCGGTCGAGGCGCGAGTCGGCGAAGTCGACGGCGCTGCGGTAGGCGGCGACGGTCCGGGCCAGGTCCTCGAACATGCCCCAGACCTGGTTGTAGAGCCGCTCGTCCATGGACCAGCCGGCGGCGTCCCCGGCGACGGGGGCCGGGGGCCGGCCGGGCTCGGCGGCGGGCGCGGGGCGGGGCGCCGGTTCGGGCGCCTCGGCGCTGGTGCGGCGCCGGCGCGGGTGGGCGTAGTCGATGGTGGGCGGTCCCGCGGCGGCCGCGGGCCCGGGGGTGCCGGCGTAGGGCGCCCCGGAGACCGGGACCGGCTCCGGCGGCGGCCCGGGGACGGCCGCGGGCGCCTGCGGCGCGGGGGGACGGCCGGTGCCGCCGTCCTGCGGCTCCGCCCCGGCCTGCGGGGGGAGGGAGGCGAGGGCGTGGCCGTCCCCGGCGGTCCGGGCGGCCGCGCGCAGGGCGGCGCCGGCCAGCTCGGCGGCCTGCGGCGCGGCCAGGCCGCCGTCGGTGAGCAGCGCGCCCAGCCCGTCGGCGTACCCCTGGCCCACGGCCCGGACCTTCCAGGCACCCTGGCGCCGGTAGAGCTCCAGGGCCACCACGGCGGTCTCGGCGTCAAGACCGGTGAGGGTGAAGCCGGCGAACTCGGGCCCGTCCGGCGCGGCCACCGCGGCGCGCGCGGCCGGCACGGCGCCGAAGCGCGACGGCCCGCCGGGCGGCAGCACGAGGAGCACGCCGATCCGGTGGACCTCCGCCGCGACGGCGTCGAGGTCGACGGCCAGCGTGTGCCGGTCGGCGGCCTCTCCCGGCAGCCCGAGCCAGGACGGGGCCGGGGCTCCCGGATGGGCCAGCGCCCCGGGGCCCGCGAGGCGGCCCTCCTCGTCGGCCAGCGCGGCCAGGGCGAGCACCGGGGTGCCCGCCGAGACCCTGACCTCGATCCTCTCGTGGGGCACGGGGAGGTTCTGCCCCCGGACCAGTTCGGCCGTCATCGTGCAGCCCCTCCCCCGTGCCTTCTTCTCTTGTTCCCGTCGTGCTCTTACAGGTGCGGCAGGATCGCCGGCATCAGGTCCTGGAAGGTCCGGCCGTTGGCCGGGTTGCCGAGGGCCGTCATCTGCCATCCGGCGCCGGCCCGGGACACCTTCGCCATGATCTGGGCGGTGTACTGGCCGCCGCCGTCGAGGGTGTAGCGGGCCAGCTCCTGGCCGTTGGTCTCGTCGACGATGCGGCAGAACGCGTTCTGCACTTCCTGGAAGGTCTGCCCGGTGAACGAGTTCACCGTGAAGACGATCTGGTCGATGTGGACCGGGACCCGCTGGAGGTCGACGAGGATGGCCTCGTCGTCCCCGCCCTGGCCGACGCCGCCGACGAGGTTGTCGCCGGTGTGCCGGACCGAGCCGTCGTCGCTCTGGAGGTGGCGGAAGAACACCACGTCCACCGGCTGCTTGTCGGCGAACAGCACCGCCGACGCGTCCAGGTCGATCTCCCGCGTCCGCGAGCCGAACAGACCCCGGCGCTTGGCCGCCTGCCAGCCGAGGCCCATCCGGACCGCGGTCAGCGTGCCACCGTCCGTCTTCTGCAGACTGATGGCCTGACCCTTGGTCATGTTGACCGTCACGCGCGTTCCCCTCTCCATAGCCCGCCCCCTAAAAGGGCCCGCAGCGTGCACCTGCGGCTGGTTCCACACCCTACTGACCGCCCCCGGGTCAGGCGAGGCCCGCTTCCCTCATCTGCCGAAGCTCCTTCTTCAGTTCGCCCACCTCGTCGCGGATCCGGGCGGCCACCTCGAACTGGAGCTCCGCCGCCGCTCCCCTCATCCGGTCGGTCATCTGCTCGATGAGCGCCGCGAGTTCGGCGGCGGGCCGGTCGGTCGGCACGGCGGCCGCCGCGCCCTTGGCCGCCTTGCCGCCCCTGGCCTTGCCGCCCTTGGCCGATGCCGTCGCCGCCCCGCCGAGCGCCGGGACGGGGGCCTTGGGCCCCTTGCCGTCCTTGGCCTGCCGGTAGCCGGTGCCGAGCAGCTCCTCGGTGTCCAGCTCCTCGCGGGCGATGGTGGCGACGATGTCGTTGATCTTCTTGCGCAGCGGCTGGGGGTCGATCCCCCTGGCCGTGTTGTAGGCGATCTGCTTCTCGCGGCGCCGGTTGGTCTCCTCGATGGCCTTCTCCATCGCCGGGGTCATCTTGTCCGCGTACATGTGGACCTGGCCGGAGACGTTGCGGGCGGCGCGGCCGATGGTCTGGATGAGGGAGGTCCCCGAGCGCAGGAAGCCCTCCTTGTCCGCGTCGAGGATCGCCACGAGCGACACCTCGGGCAGGTCGAGGCCCTCGCGCAGCAGGTTGATGCCGACCAGGACGTCGTACTCGCCGGCCCGCAGCTCGCGCAGCAGCTCGATGCGGCGCAGCGTGTCGACGTCGCTGTGCAGGTAGCGGACCTGGATGCCGAGCTCCAGGAAGTAGTCGGTGAGGTCCTCGGCCATCTTCTTCGTGAGGGTGGTGACCAGGACGCGCTCGTCCTTCTCCACCCGGCTGCGGATCTCGTGCACGAGGTCGTCGATCTGGCCCTCGGTGGGCTTGACCACGACCTCGGGGTCGACGAGGCCGGTGGGGCGGATGATCTGCTCGACGAAGCCGTCGGAGCGGGAGAGCTCGTACTTGCCGGGGGTGGCCGACAGGTAGACGGTCTGGCCGACCCGCTCCAGGAACTCCTCCCACTTCAGGGGCCGGTTGTCCAGGGCGGACGGCAGCCGGAACCCGTGGTCGACCAGAGTCCGCTTGCGCGAGGCGTCGCCCTCGTACATCGCCCCGATCTGCGGCACGGTGACGTGGGACTCGTCGATGACGAGGAGGAAGTCCTCGGGGAAGTAGTCGATGAGGGTGTTGGGCGCCGAGCCCCGCTCGCGGTCGTCCATGTGCAGCGAGTAGTTCTCGATGCCGGAGCAGGAGCCGATCTGGCGCATCATCTCCAGGTCGTACGTGGTGCGCATGCGCAGCCGCTGGGCCTCCAGCAGCTTGCCCTGCTTCTCCAGCTCCGCGAGGCGCTCGGCGAGCTCGGCCTCGATGCCGGCGATCGCCTTCTGCATGCGCTCGGGGCCGGCGACGTAGTGGCTGGCGGGGAAGACGTACAGCTCGCGGTCCGCGCTGATGACCTCGCCGGTCAGCGGGTGCAGGGTGGACAGTGCCTCGATCTCGTCGCCGAACATCTCGATGCGGACGGCCAGTTCCTCGTAGACCGGGAAGATCTCGATGGTGTCGCCGCGCACCCGGAAGGTGCCCCGGGTGAAGGCGAGGTCGTTGCGCGTGTACTGGATGTCGACGAAGCGGCGCAGCAGCTGGTCCCGGTCGATCTCCTCGCCCACCTTGAGGGGGACCATCCGGTCCACGTACTCCTGCGGGGTGCCGAGGCCGTAGATGCAGGACACGGAGGCGACGACGATGACGTCGCGCCGGGTCAGCAGCGAGTTGGTCGCGGAGTGGCGCAGCCGCTCCACCTCCTCGTTGATCGAGGAGTCCTTCTCGATGTAGGTGTCCGACTGCGGAACGTAGGCCTCGGGCTGGTAGTAGTCGTAGTACGAGACGAAGTACTCGACGGCGTTGTTCGGCAGGAGCTCGCGGAACTCGTTCGCCAGCTGGGCGGCCAGCGTCTTGTTCGGCGCCATCACCAGCGTGGGGCGCTGGAGCTTCTCGATCATCCAGGCCGTGGTGGCGGACTTGCCCGTGCCGGTCGCACCGAGTAGTACGACGTCCTTCTCACCTGCGCGGATGCGCTTCTCCAGCTCGGCGATGGCCGCCGGCTGGTCACCACTGGGCTGGTACGGGCTGACGACCTCAAAGGGTGCCACCGTGCGTTCGATCTTCGATACGGGCCGCATGACTCCACCGTACGACTCCGCACTGACACTCACGTCCCCCCGCCGGGCCGCGGTGCCCCGCCACAGGTCCGGCGGGCGGAGCGGATCTCCCCCTTTCCGGTCCTTTTGTCGTAGTCCGGTGGCGGCCCGGTGATCTTCGCGCCGATGATCGCCGTGAACGCTCCGCCGTGAAGTGCACCGCCACAACGTCTGCCTCCGCGCCGCCGTCTGACGCAGGAACAGGGCTCACGACCCGAGGAGAGAGCACATGTACGTCCGACCCGCCGCCGCGGCCGCCGCCGCGATCCTGGGCCTCACCCTCGCGGTGCTGGGCGGGACGGCCTCCCCGGCCGCCACCGGCCCCGGCTCCCCCGCCGGCACGACCGGGCTGCTGGGCCCCGTCGTGTACGCCCACCGGGGGGCCTCCGCGTACGCCCCGGAGAACACCCTCGAGGCGGTCGACCTGGCGAGGCGGCTGGGCTTCGACTGGGTCGAGAACGACGTCCAGCGGACCCGCGACGGCCAGCTGGTGGTGGTCCACGACGACACCCTCGCCCGCACCACCGACGTCGAGGAGCTCTTCCCCGGCCGCCGGCCCTGGCGGGTGAAGGACTTCACGGCGGCGGAGATTGCGCGGCTCGACGCGGGGAGCTGGTTCGCGCCGCGGTTCGCGGGCGCCCGCGTGCCGACGCTGCGCGCGTACCTGCGGCGGGCCCAGCAGAACCGGCAGCGGCTGCTGCTGGAGATCAAGAAGCCGGAGCTCTACCCCGGGATCGAGGAGGAGACGCTGGAGCTCCTGGACGAGACGGGCTGGCTCGACGAGGAGCACGTGGCCCGCCGGCTGGTGGTGCAGAGCTTCAGCGCCGACTCGGTACGGACCGTGCACGGCCTGCGCCCGGACCTGGTGACGGCCTTCCTGGGCACCCCAGCCGTGGCCGACCTGCCGCGGTACGCGGAGTTCACGGACCGGATCAACCCGTGGCACACGACGATCTCGGCGGATTGGGTGCGGGCGGTCCACGCGCTGCTGGGGGCCCACGGCCGGGCCCTGGAGGTGGACACCTGGATCGTGGACGACGCGGCCACGGCCCGCAGGGTCCAGGACATGGGCGTGGACGGGATCATCACGAACGCCCCCGACGTCGTGCAGAACGCCGTGACCGGCTTCTGAGGAGCGGGGCGGGGGCGGACCGGGGCCGGCGGCGCGGGGCGCGGGCGAGGCGGGGCGGGCCTCCCGGGGCGGGGCGGCGGCGCTGTCGGTGGGGGGCCGTACCGTGGGGGCGTGGACAGCACCGAGCGGCCGCGCGGGCCGCACCTCGAATGGACCGTCGTCCCCAGCGACATCGGCCCCCTGCTCCTGGCCGCGACCCCCGAGGGCCTGGTCCGGGTCGAGTTCCACGCGGGCCCCGACCGGGCCGGCCGGATGATCGGCTCGCTCGTCTCCCGGCTCGGCGCCGACGCCTGGCGCCCGGCCCCGGGCGAGGAGGTGCTGCTGGCCGAGCCGATACGCCAGCTGGACGCGTACTTCGCCGGTTCGCTGCGCCGCTTCGAGCTGCCGCTGGACTGGCGGCTCAGCTCCGGCTTCAACCGCCAGGTGCTGTTGGAGCTCGACCGCTCGGTGCCCTACGGCTCGGTCGTCGGGTACGGGGAGCTGGCCGCCCGGGCCGGGCAGCCGGGGGCGGCCCAGGCGGTGGGCAACGCCATGGGCTCGAATCCGCTGCCGGTGGTCGTGCCCTGCCATCGCGTGGTGGAGAACGACGGCGGGATCGGGGGCTTCGGGGGCGGTGTGGAGACCAAGCGGATCCTGCTCGCGCTGGAGGGCGTGCTCCCGCAGCCCCTCTTCTGACCTGCGCCGTCTCCCGCCCCGCCGGCAGCCGGTGCCGGCCGGACCGCGATCGGCCATACCCGGTTTCCCCGGGCGGCCCGCGGTGGGAAACTGCCGCCGTGACCACTCCCGCCGCACCAGGCCCCGCTCCGTCCGCCCCCGCCGAACTCCCGCGACGGGGGTGCGCGGCGTGACCGCCTCCCCCGGCACCTCCGCCGGTACGACGGGCACCGCGCCGGTCGACGCGGCCGCGCTGCCCGGCCTGCAGCGCCGGATATCCGCCGTGCTCATGGCCAGCCAGATGCTGGGCGGCCTGGGTGTGCCGATCAGCATCGCCCTGGCCCCCGTACTCGCCACCGAGATCAGCGGCACCGAGGCCCTGTCCGGCCTCGCCTCCACCGCCTCCGTGATCGGCACCGCGCTGGTCTCGCTGCCGCTCGCCGCCCTGATGACCGCGCGCGGACGCCGGCCGGGCCTGGTGGTGGCGTACGCGATCGGCACGCTCGGCGCGGCCCTGGTGGTCCTGGCCGCCTCGGTCAAGAGCTTCCCGCTGCTGATGCTCGGCATGGCCGCCTTCGGAGCGGCCTCCTCCGCCAACCTCCAGGCCCGCTTCGCCGCCGCCGACCTCGCCGCGCCCGACCGGCGGGCCCGCGCGATCTCGCTGGTCGTCTGGTCCTCCACCCTCGGTGCGGTGCTCGGCCCCAACCTCTCCGCCCCGGCCAGCGACAGCTTCGCCGGCACCTCCATACCCCAGACGGCAGGCCCCTTCGTCTGGGCCGCCGCCGTCTTCGTCCTCACCGGCACGCTGATCGCCGTGTTCCTGCGGCCGGACCCGCTGCTGACCGCCCGCGCGCTGGCCGGGACCGGCGAACAGTCCCGTCACGCCCGCTCCCTGCGCGCCGGCTTCGCCGCCGTGAAGGCCTCCCCGCGGGCACGGCTCGCGCTGCTGACGGTCGCCGTATCGCACACCACCATGGTCTCGATCATGGTCATGACCCCGGTCGACCTCGGCCATCACGGCGCCGGCCTCAAACTCGTCGGCCTGGTGATCAGCGGGCACATCGCCGGGATGTTCGCCTTCTCCCCGGTCATGGGCTGGCTCGCCGACCGCCTCGGCCGGCTGTCCGTGATCGGGCTCGCCGCCGGGCTGCTCTCGGTCGCCGCGCTGCTCGCCGGCACCGCGGACGGCCACCACGCCCAGAGCGCCGCCGGCCTCTTCCTGCTCGGGCTCGGCTGGTCCGCCGGGATGGTCTCCGGCTCGGCGCTGCTGACCGACTCGGTGCCGCAGGCCGCGCGGGCCGCCGTACAGGGGCTGAGCGACCTGACGATGAACACCGCGGCCGGCGTGGGCGGCGCCGCAGCGGGCCTGGTCATGGCCCAGGCCGGCTACGGCTGGCTCAACGCGATCGGCGCGGCGCTGCTCCTGCCGATGGCGGCGCTCGCCCTGTTCACGGCCCGGCGGCACGCCGCGCCGCCGAAGTCCGGCTCCTAGCCCGTGGCGTCGAGGCCCCTCCTGGCCGGTGGGGCCCGGGTATGACGGTCCCCGCCCGCCGGTCGACGGGCGCCGTGCGGCAGCACGGGCGTCCCGGGCGGGGTCAGCAGTTGATGTGGTAGGCCTTGCGCAGCGTCTCGTGGACCGTCCAGGTGGTCCGGTCGCCCTCCCGGAGCAC
The DNA here is from genome assembly GCF_055575555.1 of Streptomyces sp. NPDC034085. Classification (NCBI taxonomy): domain Bacteria; kingdom Bacillati; phylum Actinomycetota; class Actinomycetes; order Kitasatosporales; family Streptomycetaceae; genus Streptomyces; species Streptomyces sp. NPDC034085. Next base: position 151,833 of record NZ_JBVISL010000001.1, read on the forward strand.
GCAGGCGGAGCCGGGGCCCACCTCCAGCGTCGCCCCGCCCTCGACCTCGATGGTGGCGCGGCCGCTGACCACCACGAACAGCTCGTCGGCCTCGGTGTCGGTGACCACCCCCGGGGTGATCTGCCAGATCCCCCGGATCTGCGAGCCGTCCGGCGACTCCCACAGCACCTTGCCCGTCACGACCGGGGCGCCGGAGACGATCTGTGCGGGGTCGAGGTCCTCGGCCTCCAGCTCGGAGTCGGGGAGGTCCGCGACGGGCACGGCGAAGGAGCCGGGGGCGGCGGGGCCGCGGTCACTGGTGCTCATGATCCGTCACCCTAGGGCCGTCCACCGGCCCCGCGGGGTGACCAGAGCGTCCAGCACGGGCGCGTCCGACGCGTCACTCCGTCGACCGCGCGCACCCCAGGGGGGCGCGCACCGAGCACGGGCCGGCGGAATCGAGTTCGTCGTGGAAGCCCCGGGTGGCCGATGCGGGAACGCTACTCGGACAGGTTCGCGCCGGAGCGGGACCGGGGTGTTTGGGGGCGCGGATCCCGTGCCAGGGATGGGGACATGTCACAGCACGGAGCAACTGCATCCCCGTCCGGTGGACCGGTCCTGTCGGACGAGGTGCGCGAGGCGCTCGCCGCGCGCCGGCCCGTCGTCGCCCTGGAGTCGACGATCATCGCGCACGGCCTGCCGCGCCCGCGCAATCTGGAGGTGGGTCTCGAACTGGAGGCCCTGGTCCGGGCGGAGGGCGCGGTCCCGGCGACCGTGGCCGTGCTGGACGGCGTGGCCCGGGTGGGGCTCGACAAGGCCGCCCTGGAGCGGATCGCGGCGGGCGTGGGCGTGCGCAAACTGGGCCACCGGGACCTCGCTCCCGCCGTCGCGGCGGGCGCGACCGGGGCGACGACGGTGTCGGCGACGGCGTCGCTGGCCGCGCGGGCGGGGCTGCGGGTGTTCGCCACGGGCGGGCTGGGCGGCGTGCACCGGGAGTGGACGCGCTCGCAGGACGAGTCGGCGGACCTGTCGCTGCTCGCCCGGACCCGGATCACGGTCGTGTGCGCGGGGGTCAAGTCGATCCTGGACGTACCGGCCACGCTCCAGCGGCTGGAGACGCTGGGCGTCGGTGTCGTCGGCTACCGCACGCAGCGCTTTCCCGGGTTCTACCTGGCCGACTCCGGCGAGCCGGTCGACTGGACGGTGGAGGAGCCGGAGGAGGTGGCTGCGGTGATGGCCGCCCAGGACGCCGTGGGCGGACCGGAGTCGGCGCTGCTGGTGGCCCATCCGGTGGCGGAGGCGGATCAGCTGGATCCGGCGCTGCACGACGCGGTGCTGGCCGAGGCCCTGGCCGAGTGCCGGGAGCGGGACATCACGGGACAGGCGGTGACGCCGTTCCTGCTGGCGTTCCTGGTCCGCGCGACCGGCGGTGCCTCGCTGGAGGCGAACCTGGCGGCGGTACGGGGCAACGTGCGGCTCGGCGCCCGCATCGCCCGGGCCTGGGCGGCCCGGGCATGACGGGGGCGGTGCCCGCACCGGGGGCGCTGCTGGTGGTCGGCGACGTGGTGACGGACGTGGTGGCGGTGCACCGCGAGCCCCTGGCCCCGGCCACCGACACCGCCGCCCGCATCCGCACCCTCCCGGGCGGCGCCGGGGCCAACGCGGCCTGCTGGGCGGCCCGTACGGGTACGGCGGAGGTACGCCTCCTCGCGAGGGTGGGTGCGGAGTCGGCCCGCTGGCACGAGCGGGCGCTGGTCGACGCGGGGGTGTGCCCCCGGCTGGTGGTGGATCCGGCGGAGCCGACGGGGACGGTGGTGGCGCTGGTCGGCGAGGACGCGCAGCGCACGTTCCTCACCGACAGCGGGGCCTCGCTGCGGCTGTGCCCGGCCGACTGGGTGCCGGCGCTGCTGGACGGTGCCGGGCACCTGCACCTGTCGGGCTACCTGTTCTTCTCGGACAGCAGCCGGGAGCTGGCCCTGGTCGCGCTGCGGGCCGCCCGGGCGCGGGGGGTGCCCGTCAGCGTGGACCCCGCCTCGGCGGGGTTCCTGGCCGAGCTGGGGGCGGAGCGGTTCCTGGAGGCGGTGGCGGGGGCCGGCGTACTGCTGCCGAACGAGGACGAGGCCCGGCTGCTGGCCGGGGTGCGGGGGACGGCCGGAACGGCCCGGGCGGCCGAGGAGCTGAGCCGGCGGGTGCCGCTGGTGGTGGTCACCCGGGGCACCGGCGGAGCGCTCGTCGCGGAGGGCGGCCGGATCACCGCCGAGGTCGAGGCGGAGCCGGCCGAGGCGGTGGACACCACGGGCGCCGGGGACGCCTTCACCGGCGGCTTCCTCTCGGCCCGCCTGTCGGGGGCCACCCCGGCGGAGTCGGCCCGTGCGGGCTGCCGCGCGGCGGCCGGCGCGGTGACCCGCATGGGCGGCCGCCCGTAGACCCCGCCCGGTGAGCGTCGCGGAGCGCGGGCCTAGGGGGTGTCCGCACAGTAGCGCCGGCCGCCCGAAGGGCGGGCCCTGCGGCGTCTGGTGCCGTGCATCGCAAGGCGGAGGGCCGCCCGCGTACTGGACTACTCGGGTCGGCCCGACAACGCGGCGAGGTGCGGTGCCAGGCGTCGCAGGGCAGGCGGGACTGTGCGGACACCCCCTACGGGTCCCGGAGTCCCGTCCACGCCGGGTGCCGCGGGTCGTCGGCGCGGACCAGCACGTCGGCGGCCGACTCCGGGTCCGTCTCCCGCGCGTAGCGGGCGAACGCGGGCAGCGTCCACCGCTCGGACTCCTCCGTCCGGCGGGACAGCGCACCGGCGGAGAGGCTGATGTGCACGCTGAGGTCGAAGGGGAACCAGTGCCCCAGCAGCAGCGGCCCGTGCACGATCAGCACACCGCCCGGCGGGAGTTCGGCGTAGGGGCTGCGGGTGGCCCGGTCGGTCACCGGGTCCCACAGGTCGGGCAGGACCCGCCCGCTGCCGCCGGGATCCGTCGGGCCGAACACCTCCCGCCACAGGGCTCCGGTGTCGTACCAGCCGCCGAGGTACGCGTCCACGTCCTCGCGCCCGAACTCGTAGCGGAGCGAGGCCGGCCGCAGGAAGCCGCCGACCGGTACCACGAGCACCGACCGGCCGCGCAGGCGCAGCGCGCCGGCGAGTTCCTCCGCGAGGATGCCGGTGCCGGCGGCGGGCGCCCCGTCGATGCCGACGCGCTGCCAGGTCGCCTGCCCGGCGGGGGCCGGGGAGCCGTCGAGGCGGCCGGCGAGCCGCTCGGCCATCCGCTGCCAGGTGATCGCTTCGAGCTTCACCGGACCATTGTCAGCCGTGGGCGCCGGCCGCCGGGCAGAGGCAGGGCGCGGCGCCCGGCGGGGCCGGCGCGGGGACCGACCACGGGTCGTCGTCGGCGAGCGCGCAGGTCACCTGGAGGACGACGGGCCGGGAGCCGAGGTTGCGGCCGGCGTGCGTGTTCCGGACACCCGCCGGCTCGACGAAGGTGGCCCCCGCCGGATGCACCTCGACGGTGCCGTCGGGCAGGAACCTGGTCAGGGTCCCGGACTTGACCACCGCCATGAGCGGCACGTGGTGGTAGTGCCATCCCGTGCACTCACCAGGTGCTATGACGACCTCCCGGCCGGTGAGGCCCGAGGGCACCGCCGCTCTCGTGCGGCGTGCCGTCGCCTGTCGTCCCCCCATGTGCTCCTCCTCGCCAGGGGCTCACGGTAGACGGACCTCATGACATTCAGTCGGATTTTACGAAAGTCCAACGACCTTGCCCCGCGAGGTGATAAGGAGCTCGGCGGGCGGTATCCCCACCACATGAGTCTCGTCGTCTTCGAGGTACAGAAGCCGATCCACTGCGCCGCGTGCCGGCGGGGGCCGCTGCGGCACCTCGTCCGCGAGTCCGGGGTGCCCCGCTGCCTGGACTGCGCCGACCTCGGCCATCTCGTCTACCTGCCGCGCGGCGACGCGGCGCTCACGCGCCGGGCGCGCGAGGCCAGTTCGCTGCACGCCGTCGTGGTGCGCCGGCACCGCGGCCGCCGCCGCTACGAGCGCCAGGGGCTGCTGGTGGAGGACGCCGCGCTGGTCCGCGCCGAGCGCGCCTGCCTCGCCGACGCCGATGCCCGGGCCCGCCGCCGGGAGCGGGACCGGCTGCGCCGCGCGGCCGAGGACGTCCGGTTCACGGCGGCGTTCGCCGCGGAGATACGGCGGCTGTTCCCCGGATGCCCGGCCGACCGCGCCCAGGCGATCGCCGCCCACGCCTCGGTGCGCGGCAGCGGCCGGGTCGGGCGTACCGCCGCCGGCCGGGCGCTCGACGCGCAGGCGGTGTCGGTGGCGGTACGGGCCGCGGTGCGGCACACCGACACCGAGTACGACGCGCTGCTGATGGCGGGGGTGCCCCGGTTCGCGGCGCGGGCCCGGCTGGCGGCGCGGATCGACGCGATCCTGGACGGCTGGCGCGCGGGGCCCCTCAGTTGAGGCGGAAGCGGCGGTAGAGGAGCGCTCCGCCGAGCAGCAGGGCACCGCCGCCGGGCACCAGGTAGCCGAGGCCGTCGGAACCCGTGTGGGCCAGGGCCGCCGGGCCCTGCCCGTGGTGGGAGGAGGCGGGCGGGGCCGGAGGGGTCGCGGGCCGCGGGGCGACGGGCGGCTGGACGGCGGGCGGCTGGGCCGGCTTCCCGCCGGTCGGGGTCTCGCCGTTCACGGAGGTGTTCCCGTGGGTGCCGTTGCCGACGCCGACGACGTTGACCGAGTTCCCGCTGACGTTCAGCGGGAGATCGACGGGAAGCTGGATCCCGTTGCCGGACAGCAGGCCGGGGGAGCCCTGCGCGCTTCCCCCGGCTGTCGCCCCTCCCCCGTGGCCGGGCCCCGGTTTCGACGGATGGGAGGGCCGCGGGTCCGGCTTCCCCGCCTCAGGCGCGGCGTTCGTACAGCGGTTGCCGGCGGCGGGGTTGAGGAGGCCGACCACGTTCACGGTGTTCCCGCACACGTTCACCGGGGTGTGCACGGGCAGCTGCACCAGGTTCCCGGAGAGCAGCCCCGGGGAGCGCTCGGCCTGCCCGGCCGCGTCGGCGTCGGCGTGCGCGAGGCCGCCCACCCCCGCGACCGCCAGTCCGCCACCGGCGACCATCGCCGCGATCAAGCCGTTCCGACGACTGTGACGCATCAGTTTTCCTGCCTTCCGGAGGGTTCAAGGGCATCGCGCCCGCACCGGAGACAACGCGGTAAACCCATTCGGGTTATAGAGCCGATAGGCATTTCACTCCATCGTGTACTGGGTACTGCCTACGTCATGACGGAACGACCGCTCCTCCTGCTCGACGTGGACGGCCCGCTCAACCCCTTCCGGTCCCGCCTCGCCGGTCTGCGCGGCTATACGAGCCACCGGATGCGGCCGGAGGTCTGGCTCTCGTACCGCGACCCGCGGTCCCGCCGGGCGAGGCGCGGCGTCCGGGTGCGCCTGCATCCCGCCCACGGCGCCCGGCTGCGGGCCCTGCCCTACGACCTCGCCTGGGCCACGGCCTGGACGCACGAGGCCAACACCCTGATCGCCCCGCACATCGGGCTCCCCGCCGATCTCCCGGTGGTGGAGTGGCCGGAGCTCTTCGCCCGGGACCCGGACGGCCTCTTCTGGAAGACCCGCCCGATCCTCGCCTGGGCGGCCGGCCGGCCGTTCGCCTGGGTCGACGACATGATCACCGCACAGGACCGGGCCTGGGTCGCCGCGCACCACCCGGCTCCGAGCCTCCTGCTGCGCATCCACCCCCGCCACGGACTGCGCGAGCGGGACTTCGCCACCCTGGCCGCCTGGGCGGGCGGGATCAGCGCAGCAGGGCGGTGACCGGGTCGGGGGACGGTGTGCCGGTGGGCCACCAGTCGGCGGCGTCCGGGCGGGACTCGTAGGCGTACCAGAGGCCCTCGCGGCTCAGGCGCAGCTGGCGGGTTCGGGCGGTGAGGCGGTTGTGCTCGGGGCGGAAGGAGCCCTGGCCGGCGGCGAGCAGGGCGGGGCGGGCCCGGTCGAAGGGGCCGGCCGGGGGGTCCCAGGGCTCGTCGAGGACGACGAGCGCGGGCAGGCCGCCCTGGCGCCAGGCCGCGGCGGCGCGGGCCAGGTCCGTGGTGCTGCGGCCGGTGGCCCGGGCCAGGTCGCGGTAGAGGGTGCGGGCGGAGCCGGTGAGGCCCGAGGTGGGGTGCGCGGAGGCCAGCCGGACGGCGTCCTGCCAGAGGGTGAGCCCGGCGAGGGGGTCCTCGCCGGTCGCGAGCAGGGCCAGGGCGCGGGCGGCCGCGTCGGTGGCGAGCTGGTCCAGGGCCAGCGGGTCTGGCGCGGCCGGATCGGCGGGGTAGGCGGGGGGCAGGCCGGCGGCGGCGGGTGCGGTGAGCGGTGCCGGCAGCGGCGGCGGGCCCGTGCGGGCGAACGCCGCCCGGGCCGGGGTGCCGGGGAAGTCCGGCGCGGCGTCGGGCTGTTCGCGCGCCGCGTGGGCGGCGTTGCGCCGGGCCAGGTCGTCGAGGAGCTCGCGCTCGCCGCGGCCGCGCAGGAGCAGCAGGACGAACGGGTCGGCGTCGAGGAGCCGGGCGGCCCGGTAGCAGAGGGCCGCGGCGTGCTTGCAGGGCGGGCGGCTGGTGTCCGGGCAGGAGCAGCGCGGGACGAGCTCGCCCGCGCCGGGCAGCACGGTCTGCGCGAGGGACTGCGGAACCTCCCGCTCCAGCAGGGCTGCGAGGGCCGAGGGGTCGGCGGCCACCGTCTCCAGCAGTGCGGACCACTCGGCGTCGGCGAAGGCGGCCAGGGACAGTTCCGTGCGGTAGGGGCGGGCCCGGCTGCCGCGGACGTAGGCCACGATCCGGCCCGGGGTGACCGTGACCGCCTCGACATGGCCCTCGGCGGCGTACGCGTGCCCGCGCTGGAGGCGGGCCGCGTCCTGCGCGCGCGCCTCCAGTGCGGCCACCCAGGCCCGGCCCCACCACGTCGCGGCCTCCACCCCCGGGGGCACGGTCTCGAAGGTGCGGCGGCGGTCGTCCCGCGCGGTGATCACGCCGGCCTCCGCAGGGAGACGAGATCGGCCAGCTCGCGGTCGGTCAGCTCGGTCAGCGCCGACTCGCCGGAGCCGAGGACCGCGTCGGCCAGGGCCCGCTTGGCCTCCAGCAGTTCGGCGATGCGGTCCTCGACGGTGCCTTCGGCGATGATGCGGTGCACCTGGACGGGCTGGGTCTGGCCGATGCGGTAGGCGCGGTCGGTGGCCTGCTCCTCGACGGCGGGGTTCCACCAGCGGTCGTAGTGCACGACGTGGCCGGCGCGGGTGAGGTTGAGGCCGGTGCCGGCGGCCTTGAGGGACAGCAGGAAGACGGGCACCTCACCGGACTGGAAGCGGTCGACGAGTTCCTCGCGGCGGGGCACGGGGGTGCCTCCGTGCAGGAGCTGGCAGGGGATGCCGCGGGCGGTGAGGTGCTGTTCCAGGATCCGGGCCATGGTCACGTACTGGGTGAAGACCAGGACCGAGCCGTCTTCCGCGAGGATCGTGTCCAGCAGCTCGTCCAGCAGGGCGAGTTTGCCCGAGCGGTGCGCGATGCGCGGCTCGGCCCCCCGCGGGCCGTGCCCGCTCCGGCCGTGCTCCTGCGGGACGGGTTCCTTCAGGTACTGCGCGGGGTGGTTGCAGATCTGCTTGAGCGAGGCCAGCAGCTTCATGATCATGCCGCGGCGCTCGATGCCCTCGCTCGCCTCGATCACGGCCATCGCCTCGTCCACCGCGGCCTGGTAGAGGGAGACCTGCTCGCGGGTCAGGGACACCGGATGGTCGGTCTCCGTCTTCGGGGGCAGCTCGGGGGCGATGCCGGGGTCGGACTTCTTGCGGCGCAGCAGGAACGGCCGGACCAGGGCGGCCAGCCGGGCCACCGCCGCCTCGTTCCCGCCGTCCTCCTCCTGCTGGTGCTCCACCGGGCGGGCGTGGCGGGCCCGGAAGGCGGTGAGCGGGCCCAGCAGCCCCGGGGTCGTCCAGTCGAGCAGCGCCCACAGTTCGGAGAGGTTGTTCTCGACGGGGGTTCCGGTGAGGGCCACGCGGGCCGGGGCCGGGATGGTGCGCAGCGCCTTCGCCGTCGCCGAGTGCGGGTTCTTCACGTGCTGGGCCTCGTCCGCGACGACCATGCCCCAGCCCTGCTCGGCCAGCCGGGCGGCCGCGGCCCGCATCGTCCCGTACGTGGTGAGGACGAAGCCGCCGGTCAGGCCGTCCAGGCTGCGGCCCGCGCCGTGGAAGCGGCGTACGGGGGTGCCGGGGGCGAACTTCTCGATCTCGCGCTGCCAGTTGCCCAGCAGGGACGCCGGGCAGACGACGAGGGTGGGCTCGGGCCGGTCCCGGTGCAGGTGCAGGGCGATCAGGGTGACCGTCTTGCCCAGTCCCATGTCGTCGGCGAGGCAGCCGCCCAGCCCCAACGAGGTCATCAGGTCCAGCCAGGCCAGCCCCCGCAGCTGGTAGTCCCGCAGGGTCGCCTTCAGGCCGGCGGGCGCCGGCACCGGGGCCAGGTCCCCGGTCAGGCGGTCCCGCAGCGCGGCCAGCGCCCCCACGGGGACCGCCGGTACCGTCTCTCCCGCGACCTCGGCCGTGCCGGTCAGTACGGTGGCGAGCGCGTCCACCGGGTCCAGGAGTCCCAGCTCCCGCTTGCGCGCCTTGCGCACCAGCGCGGGGTCGACCCGCACCCACTGGTCCCGCAGCCGCACGACGGGCCGGTGGGCCTGCGCGAGGGCGTCCATCTCGCCCGGGGTGAGCCGGTCTCCGCCCAGGGCCAGTTCCCAGGAGAAGGAGAAGAGGGCGGCCGCGTCGAAGAAGGCGGTGCCGTCGGTGGCGGAGCCGGGCGCGGCCGGCCGTACGACGGCGGTCGCGGTGAGCGTACGGGCCAGCTCGCGCGGCCAGTGCACCACCACCCCGGCCGCCGCCAGCCGCGTCGCGGCGATGCCCAGCAGGTCTTCCAGCTCCGGGTCGGACAGCGCCAGGGCGTCCGGCACCGGCTGGTCGAGCAGGCGCAGCAGCGGGGGCCAGACCCGGGCGGCCCGGCGCAGCGCGAGCACGGCGTCGATCCGGGCGCGCGGGCCGAATCCGGCGGCCGCCGCCCCGGCCCACAGCTGCGCCGCGTCGGTGACCAGGGTGGGGTCGGCGAGGCTGTGGACCTGGACCACGGCGGCTCCGGCGCGGCGGACCTCCTCGGGCTCGGCCTCGTCGAACAGGCGGAAGGAGGACAGGTCGAGCCGCAGCGAGATCCCCACCCCCGCATCGGCGCCGGCCGCGACCTGAGCGGCCCACTCCTGTATGCCGGGCACCCGCTGCGGCTCCAGCGCGGCGAAGGGCCGGCCGGCGGCGTACGGCGCGGCGGGCGTCCGGGGCAGCACGTCGGCGACGGCGTCGAGGAAGGCCCGCACCAGGGCCTCCGGTTCGGGCAGCGCGAGCGGGCGGCGGCCGGCGAGCGGGGTGGCGTACGCCTCGTACGGCAGGGCGGCGGCGACGGCGCGCAGGTACCCCACGTCCTCGGCGTCCAGCGGCCCGGCGCGCCAGGCGTCGACACCGTCGGCGGTGAGCCCGGGCAGCAGACGGCCCCGGGCGGCGAGGGAGAGCGCCTGCGTGGCGGCGGTGCCCCAGGCGCGGGCCGCGGGGTGGGCGGCGGGGCTGCGGGCCGCCCGCACCAGCACGGGCAGGGCGGCGGCCACGGACAGCGCCACCGCGGGCACCTCACGGGTGCGGACGCCGTCGCCGTGCGGCCGGACCACCTTGAGCGGGTACGGGGTCCCCGTCTCGGGCAGCGGGCCGCCCTCGGGGCACCAGAAGGCCACCCGCCCCTCCCGGGGTACGGCGGCGGGGAGGAACACCGCGGCATGGCGCGGCGACGACGGCTGCGGCGGCGGCTGCGCGGTCACGGGTCCCCCTCCCTGCTGCTCGGCTCCGCCCGGTCATGGCGGATCCACTCCAGCCGAGTCTAGGCGCGCCCACTGACAACCCCCGCTGACCTGCGCATACGGGCCCCCTCCGTGGGCGCCGGCCCGGCCGGGGGATGCCCCGTGTCACGGTTCCGTCCCGAACCGCAGGCGGCGGCCCGTGCCGGGGAAGGCTCTCCGGGCGGTCGTACCCCGGCCGCGTCCCGAACCGTCCCGACCGCATCCCGCAGGGGGAGACTCCGTGTTCCGACGTTCCAGCGCCCCGGCCCTCGCCACCGCCGTCCTCGCGGCGGCCGCAGCCCTCGTCCTCACCGCCCCGGCCACCGCCACGGCGGCCACCGCACCCGGGTTCCTGGCCGGCGCCGACCTGCCGCCGCACCCCTCCTCCCCCTGGTACCCGGGCAAGGTCACCAGGGGGCTGCCCGAGAACGCGCCCTTCTGCCTGGACGGGGTCCTCCCGGTGGGCGGCAGCTGGCACCGGACCTTCGGTACGGAGTTGGACACGGGCGCCGTGCAGATCTCCGTACGGGCCGCCTCGGACGCCGCCGCGGCCAGGCTCGCGGCCGCTCTGGAGCGCAAGGTCGCCGCCTGCGCCGCCGACTGGCTGCGCGCGAACCCGGGCGGGACGGCCTCCTGGCAGGACTACGGCGGGCTGGCCGTCGAGGAGGGCGCCCACGTCTACGGGGTCGGCGCCTCCGTCCCGGACTCGGAGCCGGGCGTACACCTGTACGGGATCGGGCGCGACGGCTCCACCGTGACCGTCGTGAAGTGGGGACAGATGGGCAACCTGCCCGACGCGCCCGTGCCCGCCTTCAGGAAGACGACCACGACGGCGGTGAACAAGCTCAACCCCTGACCCGCCCCACCCGCGTGGGACCATGGAAGCAAGGCTTCCACCCAGGGCGAGGTGATGGCCATGCGTACCGGAAACGAGCCGGTGACCGCCCGCAGTCCGCTGCGGCTGCGGTTCTGGCTGAGCCTGTGGGGGCTGGTCTGGGCCGCCGGCGGGGCGGCCGCGTTCTCGCTGGCCGCCCGTCCCGGGTGGGCGGCCGCCTGCGCGGCGCTCGCGCTGGTGGCGGCCGTCGACCTGGCCGTCGTCGTCCGGCACATGCACCAGGGCCCCCACTACCAGCCGGGCCCGGACATCCCCCCGTACGAACCCCCGCGCAGCCGCTGAACCGCCGGCGCCCCCTTCGGGCGCCGGCTCAGCGCTCGAAGCGGGCCGCCTCCAGGTACTCGGGCTGCGGATCGAGGGCAGCGGCGAGCCGGAAGTGGCGCCGGGCCTGTTCCGGGCGCCCCGACCGCTCGTGGGTGCGGGCGAGCGCGAAGTGGGCGAAGGCGTTGTCCGGCTCCCGCTCCAGCACCAGCTCGAACTCCAGCTGTGCGGGCCGCAGCTGGGCCGCCGCGAAAAAGGCGCGGGCGCGCAGGAGGCGGGCCGCGGTGTTCTCGGGGTGGGCGGCTATGACGGAGTCGAGCAACCGGACCGCGCCGCGCGGGTCCCGGGCGGCCAGCAGCTGCTCGGCGGCCCGGTAGTCGATGACGTGCGTTTCGGGACTCACAGAACCGGATGATCCGGCTCCGGACGATTCCCCGGGTCCGGATCCGGGTCCGGTGGACGGCGGCGGGGGCGTGGTATCGGACACGGTGTCTTTCCTTCCCTCTACGGGCGCGTTCAACGCACCCCGCCGCTCCCCCTATTCCGCGGGCCCGGCGCCCTCGGCGGCGCTCCGCGCGGCCCGCGCGGTGAGCTCTTCCCACACCTTGCGCACCTGCGGTTCCAGCGCCTCCAGCGGCCCGTCGTTGTCGATCACGAGGGTGGCCACCGCCAGCCGCTGCTCCCGCGTGGCCTGGGCGGCCATCCGGGCCCGCGCCTCCTCCTCGGCCATCCCGCGCAGCGCGGTCAGCCGGGCCAGCTGGGTGCCGGGGGCCGCGTCCACGACCATGACCAGGTCGTACAGCGGCGCGAGCCCGTTCTCCGCCAGGAGGGGTACGTCGTGCACCACGATCGCGTCGGGCCCCGCCGCCCGCTCCAGCTCGGCGGACCGGGCCCCCACGAGCGGGTGCACGATGGCGTTCAGGATCCGGAGCTTCGCCGGGTCGGCGAAGACGACGGCACCCAGACCGGGGCGGTCCAGGCGGCCGTCGGCCGTGAGCACGGACTCCCCGAAGGCCTCCACCACGGCCGCGAGCCCGGGCGTGCCCGGCTCCACGACCTCCCGCGCGATCCGGTCGGCGTCCACGACGACCGCCCCGTACTGCGCCAGCAGCCGCGAGACCTCGCTCTTGCCGGCTCCGATTCCGCCCGTCAGGCCCACTTTCAGCATGGTCAGCACCCTAGGCGGTGCCGCGCCGCCGGGGAACAGCGGCCGGCGTCGGGCATCGTGCTACGCCTCGCCCTCGCGCTCCGCCAGGAACCGCTCGAACTCCCGGCCGATCTCGTCCGCGGAGGGGATCTCGGCCGCTTCGGCGATCATGTTGCCCCGGGTCTCGGCCCCGGCCGCGGCGTCGTACTGGTGCTCCAGTCCCTGGACCAGGCTGACGAGTTCCTCGTCGCCCTCGCGGATCTGCCGGTCGATCTCCGTCTGGGTCCGGTGCGCCTCGGTGCGCAGCGCGTGCGCGACGGCCGGCAGGACGAGCCCGGTGGCGGCCGTGATCGCCTCCAGCACGGTCAGGGCCGCGTCGGGGTACGGGGAGCGGGCGACGTAGTGCGGTACGTGTGCGGCGACGCCGAGGACGTCGTGCCCGGCCTGGGCGAGGCGGAACTCGACCAGCGACTCCGCGCTGCCCGGCACCTGGGCCTCGTCGAAGGGGCTGCGGTGGCCGGGCATCAGGTCGGTGCGGTTGCCGTGCGGGGTGATGCCGACGGGCCGGGTGTGCGGCACGCCCATCGGGATGCCGTGGAAGTTGACCGAGAGCCGGACCCCGAGCCGCTCCACGATCTGCCGGACGGCCACGGCGAAGCGCTCCCACTCCACGTCCGGCTCGGGGCCGGAGAGCAGCAGGAAGGGCGCGCCGGTGGCGTCCTGGACGAGGCGCACCTCCAGGCGGGGCTCCTCGAACTCGGTCCAGTGGTCGCGCTGGAAGGTCAGCAGGGGGCGGCGCGCCCGGTAGTCCACCAGCCGGTCCGCGTCGAAGCGGGCCACCACCTGGTGGGGCAGGGTGTCCAGGAGCCGTTCGACGATCTGCTCGCCGGTCTCGCCCGCGTCGATGTACCCCTCGAAGTGGTAGAGCATGACCAGTCCGGCCGAGTCCTGGGCGAGCGCCAGGTCTGCCACCGCCAGACCCTTGGCATCCCATTCGTACAGACCCTGTGGATCAAGCACCGTCACCACTCCTCCCTCGCGCCGTGTTCTCTGCACAGAACGTCCAAGGTCGCGCCCCCATTCCCCGGTTGGCCGCATTCACGGAAACGCAACGCGGCGAGGCCCGCCCCCCGAAGGGGACGGGCCTCGTCGTTCTGCTCAGCTCAGCTCACACCGGAGTGCGATGCGCTGCGATCAGCTCTGGCCGCCGGCCAGCTTCTCGCGGAGCGCGGCCAGGGCCTCGTCCGACGCCAGGGCGCCGGAGGTCTCGTCCGCACCCTCGGAGGAGTACGAACCGCCACCCGAGACGCCCGCACCGGCGTTGCCACCGGCGGCCGGGGCGGCAGCGCCCTCGGCGGCAGCGGCCTCGTCGGCCTCGCGGCTCTTGATGACCTGCGCCTGGTGCTGCTCGAAGCGGACCTGCGCCTCGGCGTACTGGCGCTCCCACGTCTCGCGCTGGGTCTCGTAGCCCTCGAGCCAGTCGTTGGTCTCGGGGTCGAAGCCCTCGGGGTAGATGTAGTTGCCCTGGTCGTCGTAGGACGCGGCCATGCCGTACAGGGTCGGGTCGAACTCGACCGACGCCGGGTCGGCACCGAAGGACTCGTTGGCCTGCTTCAGGGACAGCGAGATCCGGCGACGCTCGAGGTCGATGTCGATGACCTTGACGAAGATCTCGTCGTTGACCTGGACGACCTGCTCCGGGATCTCCACGTGGCGCTCGGCCAGCTCGGAGATGTGGACCAGACCCTCGATGCCCTCGTCCACGCGGACGAACGCACCGAACGGAACCAGCTTGGTGACCTTACCCGGGACGACCTGGCCGATCTGGTGGGTCCGGGCGAACTGCTGCCACGGGTCCTCCTGCGTCGCCTTCAGCGACAGGGAGACGCGCTCGCGGTCCATGTCCACGTCGAGGACCTCGACGGTGACTTCCTGACCGACCTCGACGACCTCGGACGGGTGGTCGATGTGCTTCCAGGACAGCTCGGAGACGTGCACGAGACCGTCGACGCCGCCCAGGTCCACGAAGGCACCGAAGTTGACGATCGAGGAGACGACGCCGGAGCGGACCTGACCCTTCTGCAGGGTGGTGAGGAACGTCTGGCGAACCTCGGACTGGGTCTGCTCGAGCCAGGCGCGGCGGGACAGGACCACGTTGTTGCGGTTCTTGTCCAGCTCGATGATCTTCGCCTCGAGCTCCTTGCCCACGTAGGGCTGGAGGTCGCGGACGCGGCGCATCTCGACGAGGGAGGCCGGCAGGAAGCCGCGGAGGCCGATGTCGAGGATGAGACCACCCTTGACGACCTCGATGACGGTACCGGTGACGATGCCGTCTTCTTCCTTGATCTTCTCGATCGTGCCCCAGGCACGCTCGTACTGAGCGCGCTTCTTGGACAGGATCAGGCGGCCTTCCTTGTCCTCCTTCTGGAGAACCAGGGCCTCGATCTCGTCGCCGACCTTGACGACCTCGTTCGGGTCGACGTCGTGCTTGATCGAGAGCTCGCGGCTCGGGATCACGCCTTCCGTCTTGTAACCGATGTCGAGGAGAACCTCGTCCCGGTCCACCTTGACGATGACGCCGTCGACGATGTCGCCGTCGTTGAAGTACTTGATCGTCTCGTCGATCGCCGCGAGGAACGCGTCCGCGTCGCCGATGTCGTTGACCGCTACCTGCGGAGGGGTGGTGGCGGTGGTCTCGGTGCTGCTCGTCATGTGGGAAAGGGCTCCGGTTACGGACAGAAAGTCGTAGGTACTGCTACGCCGGGAGCCCTTATCGGCATCTGCCGAAGCCGGACAGCCAAGGAAGCCCCGAATCCGCTGGAGCGGTAGGGCCTCGAAAACCGAGGGGACATCAACAGAAGCAAGCGCAGCCTGCTAGGTCTGAGGAGCACAGGCTCGCAGCGCAACTTGTAGCATACGGGGGCAGCCGGACAGGGTCAATGCGCGAAGGCGCACACCGCGGGCAGATCACCGCATAACCGGCGCAATTCGTGGGCGGGGACGCGGCGATGAGCGATCCGCAAACTTCCCACCAGCCGCATCTTCCAGCCATACGCAGACTACGACGACGGGCCCCATGAACCAAGAGGACTACGCCCCCGAAGACGCGCCCGGGACGGCCGGCGCCGCCGAGGAGGACGCCGAGGCCACGCGGCGTGACGCGGGCGAGGCGGAGAGCAGCCGCGCGAGCCGCGGCTGGTGGGACCGCAACGCCGACGAGTACCAGAGCGAGCACGGCGCGTTCCTGGGCGACGACCGCTTCGTCTGGGGGCCCGAGGGCCTCGACGAGGCGGACGCCGCGCTGCTGGGCCCGGCCGCCTCCCTCAAGGGCAAGGACGTCCTGGAGATCGGCGCCGGCGCCGCGCAGTGCTCGCGCTGGCTCGCCGCCCGGGGCGCCCGCCCGGTCGCCCTGGACCTCTCCCACCGCCAGCTCCAGCACGCCCTGCGTATCGGCGGCGACGTCCCGCTCGTGGAGGCCGACGCGGGGAGGCTGCCCTTCCGCGACGGCTCCTTCGACCTCGCCTGCTCCGCGTACGGGGCCGTCCCCTTCGTCGCCGACCCGGTGAACGTGATGCGGGAGGTGCACCGCGTCCTGCGGCCCGGCGGCCGCTGGGTCTTCTCCGTCACCCATCCGCTCCGCTGGGCGTTCCCCGACGAGCCGGGCCCCGAGGGGCTCTCGGTCTCCGCCTCCTACTTCGACCGGACGCCGTACGTCGAGCAGGACGAGCAGGGCCGCGCGGTGTACGTGGAGCACCACCGCACCCTCGGCGACCGGGTCCGGGACGTGGTCGCGGGCGGGTTCCGCCTGGTGGACCTGGTCGAGCCGGAGTGGCCCGCCTGGAACGCCCAGGAGTGGGGCGGCTGGTCCCCGCTGCGCGGCAACCTGATCCCCGGCACCGCGATCTTCGTGTGCGAGAGGGACTGATCCCTTGATCCGCCAGGCCTCCCTCGACGCCCTTCCCGTACGGGAGGCGGTGCCCCCGCTCGTTTCCGCGCTGGACGCCCACGGCACCGCGGTGCTCTGCGCGCCGCCCGGCACCGGCAAGACCACGCTGGTGCCGCTGGTGCTGGCCGGGCTGGTGGGCGGCGGGCCGCGGCGCCGGGTCGTGGTCGCCGAGCCGCGGCGGATCGCCGCCCGGGCGGCGGCGCGGCGGATGGCGTGGCTGCTGGGCGGGGCCATCGGCGGGGCGGTGGGCTTCACCGTGCGCGGCGAGCGGGCCGTGGGCCGGGACACGGTCGTGGAGGTGGTGACCACCGGGGTGCTGCTCCAGCGCCTCCAGCGCGACCAGGAGCTGGCCGGCGTCGACGTGGTGGTCCTGGACGAGTGCCACGAGCGGCACCTGGACGCCGACACCGTCGCCGCCTTCCTGCTGGACGTACGGGAGACCCTGCGCCCGGAGCTGCGCCTGGTGGCGGCTTCGGCGACGACCGACGCGGCCGGCTGGGCCCGGCTGCTGGGGGACGCGCCGGTGGTGGAGGCCGCCGGGGTGGCGCACCCGGTGGAGACGGTGTGGGCGCCGCCGGCCCGGCCGGTGCGGCCGCCGCACGGGATGCGGGTGGATCCGGCGCAGCTCGCGCACGTGGCCTCGGTGGTGCGCCGGGCCCTGGCGGAACGTTCCGGCGACGTGCTGTGCTTCCTGCCCGGCGTGGGCGAGATCGCCCGGGTCGCGGGGCAGCTGGCCGGGGTGGACGCGGAGGTGCTCCAGGTCCACGGCCGGGCTCCGGCGGCGGTGCAGGACGCGGCGCTGACCGCCTCGGCGCACCGCCGGGTGATCCTGTCCACCGCCGTCGCGGAGTCGAGCCTGACCGTGCCGGGGGTCCGCGTGGTCGTGGACTCCGGGCTGGCCCGCGAGCCCCGGGTGGACCACGCCCGGGGCCTGGGCGCGCTGGCGACCGTACGGGCCTCCCGCGCGGCCGGCCGACAGCGGGCGGGCCGGGCGGGACGTGAGGCGCCGGGGGCGGTGTACCGCTGCTGGTCCGAGGCGGAGGACGGGCGGCTGCCCGCCTTCCCCTCCCCCGAGATCCGGATCGCGGACCTGGCGCAGTTCGCGCTCCAGGCCGCCTGCTGGGGCGACCCGGACGCCGCCGGGCTGGCGCTGCTGGACGCGCCGCCCGCCGGGGCGATGGCCGCCGCCCGGGAGGTGCTGGTGGCCGTCGGCGCGGTGGACGGCGCCGGGCGGGCGACCCCGCGCGGGCTGCGGATGGCCCGGCTGGGGCTGCACCCGCGGCTGGCGCGGGCCCTGCTGGACGGCGCCGGGGCGCTGGGCGCGCGGCGGGCCGCGGAGGTGGTGGCGCTGCTGAGCGAGGAGCCGCCGCGGGAGTACGGGGACGACCTGGCCGCCGCGTGGCGCCGGGCGCGCCGCGGGGGCGACCCGTACGCCGGGCGCTGGCGCGCGGAGGCGTCCCGCCTGGAGCGCGCGCTGGGCTCCGCCGGTGGCGGGGCCGCTGCGCGGGACCTTACGGCCGGCGGCCGCGCCCCCGGCACCCCGGCGGCCGACGCCGCCATGGCCGATGACGCCGCCGCCGGGCTGGTCGCGGCCCTCGCGTTCCCCGAGCGGGTGGCCCGGGCCAAGGGCTCGGGGGCCTTCCTCATGGCCTCCGGGACGGCGGCCGAGCCGGCCGAAGGGTCCTCGCTGCGGCAGGCCGAGTGGCTGGCCGTGGCCGTCGCCGACCGGGCCCCGCACGCGGCGTCGGCACGGGTCCGGCTGGCCGCCGTCCTCGACGGGGACACCGCCCGCAGCGCCGGCGCGCACCTGCTGGCCTCCGGGGAGGAGGTCCGCTGGGAGGACGGGGACCTGGTGGCCCGCGCGGCCGAGCGGCTCGGGGCCATCGAGCTGGTGGCGCGCCCCCTGCGCGACCCCGCTCCGGCGCTCGTACGGGCCGCCCTGCTGGACGGGCTGCGCGCCGAGGGGCTCGGCCTGCTGCGCTGGTCCGCGGACGCGCGGGCGCTCCGGGCCCGGCTGGGCTTCCTGCACCGTACGCTCGGCGGCGCCTGGCCCGACGTGGCGGACGACGCGGCGCTGCTGGAGCGGGCCGACGACTGGCTGGAGCCCGAGCTGTCGCGGGCCCGCCGCCGGGCCGACCTGGGCCGGATCGACGCCGGGCAGGCGCTGAACCGGCTGCTGCCCTGGGCCACCGGCGAGGGCGCCCGGCTCGACGAGCTGGCCCCCGAACGGATCGAGGTCCCCAGCGGTTCCCGCGTCCGCGTCGACTACACGGCCGAGCAGCCGGTGCTCGCGGTGAAGCTCCAGGAGCTGTTCGGGCTGGCCGAGACCCCGCGCGTGGCGGGGGTGCCGGTGCTGGTCCACCTGCTGTCGCCGGCGGGCCGGCCCGCCGCCGTCACCGCCGACCTCGCCTCCTTCTGGCGCGGCGGCTACCGCGCCGTCCGCGCGGAGCTGCGCGGCCGCTACCCGAAGCACCCGTGGCCCGAGGACCCGGCCACCGCGGAGCCGACCCGGCACACCAACGCCCGGCTCAGGCGCTGACGCCCCCGTCGCGGGCCCGGCGCGCCCGGGCCTCCAGCCAGAGGGCGGCCGCGAGCAGCGCCGTACCGCCCAGCGCGAGGCCGGCCGGAGCGTACGTGTGCAGTGCGAGGACCTTCGTACGGTTGGCGGAGACCAGCGCGAGGGTGTGCCGCGCGTAGTCCTCGCGCATCGTGACGTGCCCGGCGAAGGCGGTGAGCCGCCCCTCCGGGGCCGCCGCCGCGATGCCGCCGCGCATCTCCTGGCGGATGTCCTGCTCGGCATTGACGGGGGCGCCGGTCACGGGGTCGACCCAGAACCGGGCCGTGACCGTGTACCAGAGGGTGGTGCCGGTGCTCTGCTCGATGGTGGCCGGGTCGATGCCCTCGATCGGCATCTTCTTCGGCATGGGGACCTTGGTCCAGGGGACGGTCTGCTCGAAGTAGTAGACGTCCATGCCCCGGTAGGTGCGCGGTCCGACGTAGTGGATCGGCGAGGCGGTGCGGGTCTGCGCGTCGAAGTAGAGGTAGTCGCGCGGCTCGGTGAAGAAGGGCCACTTGAACTCGATGCCCTCGCGCCTGACCGGGTCCCCGTCGACCATCTCGCCGGTGGCGTGCACCGGGTCCTGGGTGTGGGCGTCGAAGATGTAGCGCTCGGGGATCCGGGAGACCATCTTGCCGTCCGGCCCGATGATGTAGGAGAGCGTGTCCCAGACGACGACGTCCTTGCCGGCGTCGGCCTCGATCTCCCTCGACGCCTCGACGTTGCCCTTGAGGGTCTGGACGATGGTCACCTTGTCGACCTTCTTGGGCTGCATGCCACCGGCGTAGTCGAGGAGGGTCGCGTCCCGGGCCTCCAGGACCATCTCCTGGTACTGGCCCGGCGGGACCTTGGCGAGCCTGGGGTACGCGTACCAGCGCAGCAGCGGTGCGAGGGCTGCGCAGAACACGGCCAGGGCAAGCAGCACGAGGCTCGCTCTGCGTCGCACGGCCGGCCTCCTTACTGCTGTCCGGGCGCGGCGGGCGCGGTGGTGAGCAGCGGCCTCGGCGAGGTCCTGCCCTCCGGCACCCCGGCGGCCGTCACGGTGAGGACGAGGGCCAGCGCGGCGGCCAGCCCGATGGCGGCGGCGACGAGTGCGCGCATGGCGGCGCCTCCCGGATCTGATGGGTCGTCAGGGAGGCGTACCGTAGCAACGCGCCGGTGAGATGAGAACCGTCTGGGCCCGGCCGGCAGCGGGCGTCAGGGGGCCGGGGTGGGGCTCGGCACGGGCAGGGCCGGGGCCGACGACGGGGTGGCCTTCGGCGTGGGGGTGGCGGTCGGCGTGGGTTTCGGGGTGGGCGTGGGCGTGGGAGTCGGCTTCGGCGTGGGAGTCGGCGTCGGCGTCGGCGTGGGAGTCGGCGTCGGCGTGGGTGTGGGCGTCGGCTTCGGGGTGGGCGTCGGCGTGGGTGTCGGCTTCGGCGACGGCGTGGGTGTCGGCGTCGGCGTCGGCGACGGTGTGGATGTCGGCGTCGGCTTCGGAGTGGGCTTCGGGTCCGACGGGCGGCCCGCCGGGGCCGCCGGGCCCGTACCGGCGCCGCTGCCACCCGCGTCCGGGACCTCGTGCGCCCCCTGGAGGTAGTACGCGAACCAGGACCGCACCGTCCGCAGGTACTCCGCGGACTGGTTGTACGACAACACGGCCCGGTCCAGGTCCGCCCCCGCCCGCAGGTCCCGGCCGCCCGCGCACAGGTAGCGTCCGGCCGCCAGGGCCGCGTCGTGGATGTTGTTCGGGTCGCGCCGGCCGTCGCCGTTCGCGTCCTGGCCCCACGCCGCCCAGGTGGACGGGATGAACTGCATCGGCCCGACGGCCCGGTCGTAGCGGGCGTCGCCGTCGAAGGCGCCGCCGTCCGTGTCGGAGATGTTCGCGAAGCCGTTGCCGTCGAGCACGGGCCCCAGGATGGGCCGGAGGGTCGTCCCGGCCGCGTCCACCTGCCCGCTGCGCGCCTGGCCCGACTCGACCTTGCCGATCGCCGCGAGCAGCTGCCAGCGCAGCCCGCACCCCGGGTCGTTCTCCCTCAGCCGCTGCTCGGCCGCCCGGTACGCCGCGAGGACGCTCGCCGGTATGCCCTGCGCGCCCTCCACCACGGGCGGGACCGCCGCGGGCACCACGGCCGGCGAAGGCGACGGCACGGCCGCTGGCTCCGCTCCGGCGGGCTGCCCTTCCGGCAGGACGGCGGCCGGCGGTTCGGGGCTCACCAGCGGCGGCAGTTCGGTGAAGTAGGCGGAGTCCCCGCCCGGGGTCGCGGCCTGCGGCTGCGCGGCCCCCTCACCGGCCGCCTCCATCCGCTGCGGACCGGCGCCCGCCGGAGCCTGAGAGGCCGTCATGGCGGCGGCCACCAGTGCCGAGACCAGGGCCGCGGCCGCTCCCCTGCGCAGCCCGCGCCCGAATATTCGTGCCGACATGAGCGGACCCCTCCCCTAGACGTCCGCGTGACCCTACGTCAACTCACTGCACACGGCACGCACTGCGGCCCGGTATTCACCACATCCCCACGTCCCTGCGCAGCTCACGCATACTGTCCGGACGCCGACAGCACAAGGAGACGCCGTGCCGTTCACTCTCAGCCACGCGGCCGCCGTACTTCCGGCCATACGGCGGACGGGGCGGGCCCGCGGGCCGCTGGTCGCCTCGGCGCTCGTGCTGGGTTCGTTCGCACCGGACACCTTCTACTTCGCCGACGCGGTCGTGCAGGGCGTCATGGGCTACGGCTCCTTCACGCACTCCCTGCCGGGCGTGGCCACCGCGGACGCCGCCCTGACGGCGCTCCTCGCAGCGTGCTGGCTGCTGCTGCGCGAGCCGCTGGTCGCGCTGCTGCCCCGCCGCCGGCAGGGCGCGGTGTACGCCTTCGTCCGGGGCGAGCACTGGCGGACGCGGCGGCCGTGGCGGCTGGCGCTCTGGTTCTACCTGTCGGCGGTCGCCGGCTCGCTCACGCACGTGGTGTGGGACAGCTTCACGCACCTGGACCGCTGGGGGACGAACGCGCTGCCGTGGCTCGGTGATCCCCTCGCCTTCGGCCTGCCCCTCTACTCCTACGTCCAGTACGGCTCCTCGGCGGTGGCCGCCTGCGCGCTGCTTTGGTTCACGGTGAGCGCCCTGCGGCGGCGGCCGGCCGCGCCCGCGCCCGCCGCGGTGCCGGTGCTGGGCCGCGCGGAGCGGTGGGGCGCCGCGGCCCTGATCGGCGGGTGCGCGGCGGTCGGGGCCACCGTGCGCGTGCTGCGCTTCTTCACCTTCTACGACCGGATCCGCACCCCGCTCGACATCATCCCGACCGTCTGCTTCGGCGCGGGCGGCGGCGTCACCGTCGGACTGCTGCTGTACGGGGCCCTCGTGCGGCTGCGCCACCGCCAGGACCGGGACCGCCCCCGCCCGGACCGGGACGCGCGCCCGCGGGTGCCCGCCGCCTAGCCCGGCGCGCACACCGGGGCCCGCCGCCTAGGGCGGCGCGCACGCGCGGGCGCCCGGGCACACCGCGTACGGCGTCAGTGCGCGGCGGACTCCCAGTCGCCGCCGACGCCCACGGAGACGTCCAGCGGGGCCCGCAGCTCGACGGCCGCGCCCATTTCCCGGCGCACCAGCTCCTCGACCCGCTCCCGCTCGCCGGGGGCGATCTCCAGCACGATCTCGTCGTGGAGCTGGAGCAGCATCCGCGACGACAGCCCGGCCTCGGCGAGGGCCTTGTCCACGCGCAGCATGGCGACCTTGACGATGTCGGCGGCGGTGCCCTGGATCGGGGCGTTCAGCGCCATCCGCTCGGCGGCCTCGCGGCGCTGGCGGTTGTCGCTGTTCAGGTCGGGCAGGTAGCGGCGGCGGCCGAAGACCGTCGCCGTGTAGCCGGTGGCGCGGGCCTCGTCGACGACGCGGCGCAGGTAGTCGCGCACGCCGCCGAACCGCTCGAAGTACGTCTCCATCAGCCCGCGCGCCTCCGCCGGCTCGATGTTCAGCTGCTGGGAGAGGCCGAACGCGGACAGCCCGTACGCCAGCCCGTACGACATCGCCTTGATCTTGCGGCGCATCTCGGCGTCGACCTGGTCGCGCTCCACGCCGAACACCTGGGAGGCGACGGTGGTGTGCAGGTCCTCACCGGACGCGAACGCCTCGATCAGGCCCTCGTCCTCGGAGAGGTGGGCCATGACGCGCAGCTCGATCTGGCTGTAGTCGGCCGTCATCAGGGACTCGTAGCCCTCGCCGACGACGAAACCGCGGCGGATGGCGCGGCCCTCGTCGGTGCGCACCGGCACGTTCTGCAGGTTGGGATCGGTGGAGGACAGCCGGCCGGTCGCGGCGACGGTCTGGCTGAAGCTGGTGTGCACCCGGCCGTCGGCGGCGATCGCCTTGACCAGCCCCTCGACGGTCACCCGCAGCTTGGCCTGCTCCCGGTGCCGCAGCATGATCACCGGCAGTTCGTGGTCGGTCTGCGTGGCCAGCCAGGCCAGCGCGTCCGCGTCCGTGGTGTAGCCGGTCTTCGTCTTCTTCGTCTTCGGCAGGTCCAGCTCGCCGAAGAACACCTCCTGGAGCTGCTTGGGCGAGCCGAGGTTGAACTCGTGGCCGACGGCCGCGTGCGCCTCCTTCACCGCCTGCTGCACGGCGCCCGCGAACTGCTGCTCCATGCCCTCCAGGTGGTCCCGGTCGGCGGCGATGCCCGCCCGCTCCAGCCGGGCCAGCAGCTCGGAGGTGGGCAGCTCCATCTCGTGGAGCAGCTCCACCGCGCCGACCTCGGGCAGCTTCGCCGCGAAGGCGTCGCCGAGGTCCAGGACGGCGCGGGCCTGCGCCATCAGCGCGTCCGCCTCGGCGCTCTCGTCGGCGCCGAAGGCCAGCTGGCCGTCGGCGGCCGGGGGCTGGAGCTCTCGGCCCAGGTACTCCACGGACAGCACGTCCAGCGCGAAGGAGCGCCGGCCCGGCTTGACGAGGTAGGCGGCGAGCGCGGTGTCCATGGTGACGCCCGCCAGCGTCCAGCCGTGCTCGGGGAAGACCCGCATCAGGCCCTTGGCGTTGTGCACGACCTTGGGGCGCGAGGCGTCGGCGGCCCAGGCGGCGAAGGCCCGCTCGTCGGCCTCGTCCAGCTCGGCCGGCTCGAACCAGGCGGCCGCGCCGTCCGCCGAGGCCAGCGCGATCTCGCTGACGCTGCCCGCGCCCAGCATCCAGCTGTCGACGGTGGACACACCGAGCGGGCCGCCCGCGTGCGCCTCCAGCCACGGTACGAGCCCGCCCGCGCCCAGCACCGACCCGTCCAGCTCCACACCGGCCGCCGGTGCCGGGGCCTGCACGGCCTCGGCCGCACCCGGGTCCACGGCCAGCAGCCGCTCGCGCAGCGAGGCGTTGCGGATCTCCAGCACGTCCAGCACCCCGGTGACGGCGCTCCGGTCGTAGGGGGCGCGCGCCAGGTCTGAGGGCGCGAGCGGCAGCTCCACGTCCTTGACCATCTCGGTCAGGACCCGATTGAGCTTCACGGACTCCAGGTGGTCGCGGAAGTTCTGCCCGGCCTTGCCCTTGACCTCCTCGGCCCGCTCCACCAGCTGCGCGAACGACCCGAACTGGGTGATCCACTTCGCGGCGGTCTTCTCCCCGACCCCCGGGATGCCGGGCAGGTTGTCCGACGGGTCGCCGCGCAGCGCCGCGAAGTCCGGGTACTGCTGCGGGGTGAGCCCGTACTTCTCCTCGACCTTCTGCGGCGTGAAGCGGGTCAGCTCGGACACGCCCTTCGTCGGGTACAGCACCGTGGTGTGCTCGGAGACCAGCTGGAAGGAGTCCCGGTCACCGGTGACGATCAGCACCTCGAAGCCGGCGGCCTCCGCCTGCGTCGCCAGCGTCGCGATCACGTCGTCGGCCTCGAAGCCGTCGACCGCGAACCGCGGCACCTTCATCGCGTCGAGCAGCTCGCCGATCAGCTCGACCTGCCCCTTGAACTCGTCGGGCGTCTTCGAACGGTTCGCCTTGTACTCGGGAAACTCCGTCGTGCGCCACGTCTTGCGGGACACGTCGAACGCCACCGCGAAGTGCGTGGGCGCCTCGTCGCGCAGCGTGTTCGCCAGCATCGACGCGAAGCCGTAGATGGCGTTGGTGGGCTGCCCCGTCGCCGTCGTGAAGTTCTCCGCGGGCAGCGCGAAGAACGCCCGGTAGGCCAGGGAGTGCCCGTCCATGAGCATCAGGCGGGGGCGGTCCGCTGCGGTCGGCTGGTCGGTCTTCTTCGATGCTGTCTCTGCCACGCCCCCGATCCTAGGCGCCCCCACCGACAAACCCGACGCGGGCGACGGAGGCGATGTCCGCCGGGCGTGACAGGATCGGATGCGTACGCGAAACCGCTCGAAGGGGAGCTCCATGGCCACCAAGCCGCCCGCAGGTGATCCGGTCCAGGACGCGCCGCGCATCGGACCCCCTCAGCACGCCGCCGCGGGCCTGCCCGCCATCGCGCACACCCTGAAGGCCGCCCGGGAGCAGATGGGCCTGCGCCGCACCGCGCAGACCCTCCTCAAGGTCAACCAGAAGGACGGCTTCGACTGCCCCGGCTGCGCCTGGCCCGAGGGCGACGACCGGCACACCGCGGAGTTCTGCGAGAACGGCGCCAAGGCCGTCGCCGAGGAGGCGACGCTGCGCCGGGTCACCCCGGACTTCTTCGCCGCCCACCCGGTGTCCGAGCTCGCCGCCCGCAGCGGCTACTGGCTCGGCCAGCAGGGCCGCATCACCCAGCCCGTGTACCTGCCCGAGGGCGCCGACCGGTACGAGCCGGTCAGCTGGAACCAGGCCTTCACGATCATCGCGGAGGAGCTGAAGGCCCTCTCCTCCCCCGACGAGGCCCTCTTCTACACCTCCGGCCGCACCAGCAACGAGGCCGCGTTCCTCTTCCAGCTCTTCGCCCGCGAGTTCGGCACCAACAACCTGCCGGACTGCTCCAACATGTGCCACGAGTCCTCCGGCTCCGCGCTGAACGAGACCATCGGCATCGGCAAGGGCAGCGTCTCCCTCGAAGACCTCCACCAGGCCGACCTGATCATCGTCGCCGGGCAGAACCCGGGCACGAACCACCCCCGCATGCTCTCCGCCCTGGAGAAGGCCAAGCAGGCCGGCGCGAAGATCATCTCGGTGAACCCGCTGCCCGAGGCCGGCATGGAACGGTTCAAGAACCCCCAGACCCCCCTCGGCATGCTCAAGGGCACCGCCCTCAACGACCTCTTCCTCCAGATCCGCATCGGCGGCGACCAGGCCCTCTTCCGCCTCCTCAACAAGCTCGTGATCGAGACGGAGGGCGCCCTCGACGAGGCCTTCATCCGCGAGCACACCCACGGCTTCGAAGCCCTCGCGGCCGCCGCCCGGGACACGGACTGGGACGAGACCCTCACCGCCACCGGCCTGACCCGCCCCGAGATCGAACGCGCCCTGGCCATGGTCCTGGCCTCGAAGCGCACCATCGTCTGCTGGGCCATGGGCCTCACCCAGCACAAGCACTCCGTCGCCACCATCCGCGAGGTCGTCAACCTCCTCCTGCTGCGCGGCGACATCGGCCGCCCCGGCGCCGGCGTCTGCCCCGTCCGCGGCCACTCCAACGTCCAGGGCGACCGCACCATGGGGATCTTCGAACGCCCCGCCCCCGCCTTCCTCGACGCCCTCGACGCGGAATTCGGCATCACCTCGCCCCGCGAGCACGGCTACGACGTGGTCCGCTCCATCGAGGCACTGCGCGACGGCAAGGCCAAGGTCCTCTTCGCCATGGGCGGCAACTTCGTCGCCGCCACCCCCGACACCGACGTCACCGAAGCCGCGATCCGCCGCGCCTCCCTCACCGTCCACGTCTCCACCAAGCTCAACCGCTCCCACGCGGTCACCGGCCGGCGCGCGCTGATCCTGCCCACCCTCGGCCGCACCGACAAGGACGTCCAGGCGGCCGGCCGCCAGTTCGTCACCGTCGAGGACTCCATGGGCATGGTCCACGCCTCCCGCGGCAACCTCGCCCCCGCCTCCCCCCACCTGCTCTCGGAACCCGCCATCGTCGCCCGGCTCGCCCGCGCCGTCCTCGGCACGGCCTCGGCGACCCCCTGGGAGGAGTTCGAGAAGGACTACGGGGCCATCCGCGACCGCATCGCCCGCGTCGTGCCCGGCTTCGAGGACTTCAACGCCCGCGCGGCCCGTCCCGGCGGCTTCCGGCTGCCCCACGCCCCCCGCGACGAACGCCGCTTCCCCACGAAGACCGGCAAGGCCAACTTCACCGCCGCCCCCGTCGAGTACCCGCACCTGCCGCCCGGCCGGCTGCTCCTGCAGACCCTGCGCAGCCACGACCAGTACAACACCACCATCTACGGCCTCGACGACCGCTACCGCGGCATCACCGGCGGCCGCCGCATCGTCATGGTGAACCCCGAGGACGCCGCCGCGCTCGGCCTCGCCGACGGCTCGTACACCGACCTCGTCGGCGAGTGGAAGGACGGCGTCGAACGGCGCGCCCCCGGCTTCCGCGTCGTCCACTACCCCACCGCCCGCGGCTGCGCCGCCGCCTACTACCCCGAGACCAACGTCCTGGTCCCCCTCGGCTCCACCGCCGACACCAGCAACACCCCCGCCAGCAAGTCCGTCGTCGTGCGCTTCGAACCGGCCTGATAGAACGAGCCCACACACTGGTTAACGATCGTTGACGAACGGAGCAGGCCCATGGGCGCCGAGCAGCACGCCGTGAAGTTCCCCCAGGAAGTCCTCGACGAGTACGCCTCCCAGGGCATAGACCTGCCCGCCCTGTTCTCGGCGGGCGCCCTCGGCGAGCGCATGGAGATCCGCATCCTGGAGGCCTCGGCCGAACGCGTCGTCGCCACCATGCCCGTCAAGGGCAACACCCAGCCCTACGGACTCCTGCACGGCGGCGCCTCCGCCGTCCTCGCCGAGACCCTGGGCTCGGTCGGCGCCATGATGCACGGCGGCATCAAGAAGATCGCCGTCGGCGTCGACCTCAACTGCACCCACCACCGGGGCGTGCGCGAGGGCCAGGTCACCGGCGTCGCCACCCCCGTCCACCGCGGCCGCTCCACCGCCACCTACGACGTCGTCATCTCCGACGAGCACGACCGCCGCGTCTGCACCGCCCGCCTCACCTGCCTGCTGCGCGACACGGACTCTTAACACCCCGTCCCGCACGAGGCGTTGTGCGGGCCCCGGCGCCGGTCTAGCGTTCCCCGCATGGGATCCGGACCGGCGCCGCGGCACACCACCGCCGCCCCCACGGCAACGCGCCCGCGGTGACCGGCGCCGGCATCGGCCCGGTGGAGCCCGGGGAGGGCACGCGGGACAGCCAGGCCCCGCGCACGGGGCCCCGTATGCCCGGGGCCCGGCGAACCGCCCGGATCCGCGGCTTCTACGCCCGCCACCGCAGGGCCGTCCTCTGCGCGGCGGCGGCCGCGGTGCTGGCCGCGGGCGCCGCCCGGGTGTATTCGACGCGGCCCGCCCCGCCCGTGGCGCAGCCCCCGCCCGCCCCCTCCCAGGCCCTGTCGCTCACGTACGGGGACCCGGTCGAGCCGCCCGCGGGAGCCGCCTTCGCCTTCACTGTCCGTGTGCGGACCGGGTGGGGGCCAGCCGTCACCGTGGAGCGGATCGGGCAGCCGTCGCGGGCGCTCGGCGTCACGATCCGGCCACCGCTGCCCGCCACGGTCCGGGCGGGAGAAGTCCGCGAGCTCCTCGTCCTCATTCAGGCAAAAGACTGCGTGCATGTAGCACGGAATTCCGGGCTGCCCTTTTTGGACGTGACCCTGAGTAATGGATTCCAGAAAGAGGATCACAGTTACATCCCCGGTGACCGATATGCGCGAGATCTTTCCGTGGCCCTGACCAGGGCCTGTCCCGTAGATCGAGACGCGCCCTCCGCCGGACCGTCATGACCAAAGACCCCCAGAGTCCTGGCATGACAGGACTCAAACCCCACCACGGTCCTGCCGGGTCTCACCATGCGGACAAGACGAACCGGCCTGAATTCCCCCGTTCCACCCGCACCCATCCGCTATGTATTACGCCGTGGCTATAACAAGAGAGTCACATCATTGGCCTCAGCCCTCCATATCCCCCGAAGAGCCGCCTAGAGTCACGGCCAGTTACCGCGACCGCCGGATTTCCTCAGTTCGGTTCCCCGCGTTCGACTCGACGCGTCCCACGGGGGACGCGGCGCCAGGAAAGGACTGATCGTGCGTTCTCGTCAGCTCATCGCCGTGACCGCCGCCCTCGCCGCGGGCGCCCTCACTCTCACCGCCTGCGGATCCCGCGACGACAAGGGCGGAGCCGCCGACGCCGGCGGCACCACGGTCGTCATCGGCGTCGACGCCCCGCTGACGGGCGACCTCTCCGCCCTCGGCCTCGGCATCAAGAACTCCGCCGACCTCGCCGCCAAGCAGGCCAACGACAAGAAGTACGTCAAGGGCGTCACCTTCAAGATCGAAGCCCTCGACGACCAGGCCCAGGCCTCCTCCGGCCAGCAGAACGCCACCAAGCTCACGGCCAACAAGGACGTCCTCGGCGTCGTCGGCCCGCTGAACTCCTCCGTCTCCGAAGCCATGCAGAAGGTCTTCGACGACGCCAAGCTGGCCCAGATCTCCCCGGCCAACACCAGCCCGTCCCTGACCCAGGGCCCCAAGTGGGCCGAAGGCCAGAAGACCCGCACCTACAAGAGCTACTTCCGCACCGCCACCACGGACGCCATCCAGGGCCCGTACGCGGCGCAGTACCTCTTCAACAAGGCGGGCAAGAAGAAGGTCTTCATCATCGACGACAAGAAGACCTACGGCGCCGGCCTCGCCGGAACCTTCAAGGGCGAGTTCACCAAGCTCGGCGGCCAGGTCGCCGGCGAGGGCCACATCGACCCCGAGTCCAAGGACTTCTCCGCCATCGTCACCCAGGTGAAGTCCTCGGGCGCCGACGTCGTCTACTACGGCGGCGAGTACCCGGCGGCCGGCCCGCTCAGCAAGCAGATCAAGGCCTCCGGCACCAACATCCCGCTCGTCGGCGGCGACGGCATGAAGGACAAGAAGTACGTCGAGCTCGCCGGCGACAGCGCCCAGGGCGACCTCTGCACCTCCGTCGGCGCCCCCGTCGAGAGCCTGGCCTCCGCCAAGGACTTCGTCGACAACTACAAGAAGGCCGGCTACAAGGACGACTACTCCGCCTACGGCGGCTACTCGTACGACTCCGCCTGGGCCGTCATCGAGGCCGTCAAGAAGGTCGTCGACGCCAACAACGGCAAGCTCCCCTCCGACGCCCGCGCCAAGGTCCTCGAGGCCGTCCAGGGCGTCTCCTTCGAAGGCGTGACCGGCAAGGTCTCCTTCGACGAGTTCGGCGACGCCACCAACAAGCAGCTCACCGTCTACAAGGTCGACGGCGACGACTTCAAGACCGTCGAGTCCGGCACCCTCGCCGGCTGACCTCCCACCGGCTGAACCCCCACCCCTCACCCCTCACCTGCCGCGCGGGGCGCGCACCATTGCGCCCCGCGCGGTGTCACATCCGTCGAAAGACTCGGAGGACCTGCGGTGCACGAACTGCCGCAACAGCTGGTCAACGGCCTGCTACTGGGATCCATGTACGGGCTCGTCGCCATCGGCTACACGATGGTCTATGGCATCGTCCAGCTCATCAACTTCGCCCACGGCGAGATCTTCATGACCGGCGGGTTCGGAGCCCTCACGGTCTGGCTGATGCTCCCCGGCGGCACCACCATGTGGATCGCACTGCCGCTCATGATCATCGGCGCCGTCATCGTCGCCACGCTCATAGCCGTCGGCGCCGAACGCTTCGCCTACCGGCCCCTGCGCAGCGCCCCCCGCCTCGCCCCGCTCATCACCGCCATCGGCCTCTCCATCGTCCTCCAGCAGGTCGTATGGGCCTGGTTCCCCGACGCGAAGTCCTCCGTAAAGTTCCCCGAGCTCCCCGGCGGCCCCTTCCACCTCGGCAGCATCACCATCCAGACCGGTGACGTCTTCCTCCTGATCGCCGCCCCCCTCTCCATGGCCTTCCTCGGCTTCTTCGTCAAGAAGACCCGCACCGGCCGCGGCATGCAGGCCACCGCCCAGGACCCCGACACCGCCAAGCTCATGGGCATCAACACCGACCGCATCATCACGGTCGCCTTCGCCCTCGGCGCCACCTTCGCCGCCGTCGGAGCCGTCGCCTACGGCCTCAAGTACGGCGAAGTCAACTACCGCATGGGCTTCATCCTCGGCCTCAAGGCCTTCACCGCAGCCGTCCTCGGCGGCATCGGCAACATCTACGGCGCCATGATCGGCGGCATCGTCCTCGGCCTCGCCGAAACCCTGACCACCGCCTACATCGCCGACGTACCGGGCATGCAGCAGCTCGGCGGCCAGTCCTGGGGCAACACCTGGGCGTTCGTACTCCTCATCCTCGTGCTCCTCTTCCGGCCCCAGGGCCTGATGGGCGAGCGCGTGGCGGACAGGGCGTGAGAACCATGACGACCACCACCACAGACACCACGCCGCAGACGGCGACCACCGGCCGGACGGGAATCTCCTTCCCCGAGAAGACCGCCCGCGCCCTCGCCACCGCCGGCGGCGCCCTCACGGTCATCTCCTGCTTCCTCGCCTGGACCTGGACCTCCGCCTTCCCCGGCGACCTCACCGTCTACGGATACCCCGGCGGCCTCCAGTGGCTCGTCCTCATCGGCGGCGCCCTCACCACGCTCTTCGGCCTCAGCTCCTACGGCATCAAGGGCCTGCGCTGGATCGCCCCCGCCGGAACCGACGCCGCGATCAAGCTCTGCGCCCTCGGCACCCTCCTCACCGTCGCCTACACGGTCTGGGCGATCAGCAACACCCTCGGCGGCCTCGTCAACCTCGAGCCGGGCGGCTTCGTCGCCCTCGCCACCGCGCTCGCCGCCTACCTCGGCGCCCGCTCCCTCCCCTTCGAACGGCCCGCCACCGAACTCGCGGACCCCGAAGACACCTGGTGGGAGCAGACCAAGCACAACATCGGCAACAGCTGGGCCGTCACCAAGGCCGCCCACGCCGGCGGCACCGCCAAGCCGGCCCGCGCCCTCCCGGCCTACGCCGAGATCCTCCTCATCACCGCCGTCCTCGCCGTCGCCCTCGGCATCTTCACCTACGGCGTCACCACCCCCTACCAGGAACTCTTCCTGGGCTTCCTGATCACCGCCGGCTTCGGCTTCACCGCCCTCAACAAGGCCGGCCTGGTGGCCCGCTTCACCGCACTCACCACCAAGCACCGCAACGTCGCCCTCGTCGGCGCCTTCGTCGCGGCCGCAGCCTTCCCCCTCACCCAGACCGACGACCAGTACGCGACCCTCGGCGTCAACATCCTCATCTTCGCCACCGTCGCCCTCGGCCTGAACATCGTCGTCGGCCTCACCGGCCTCCTCGACCTCGGCTACGTCGCCTTCCTCGGCGTCGGCGCCTACACCGCGGCCCTGGTCTCCGGCTCCCCCAACTCCCCCTTCGGCGTGCACCTGCCCTTCTGGGCCGCACTCCTCGTCGGCGCCCTCGCCTCCATGGTCTTCGGCGTCCTCATCGGAGCCCCCACCCTGCGCCTGCGCGGCGACTACCTCGCCATCGTCACCCTCGGCTTCGGAGAGATCTTCCGCATCTCGATGAACAACCTCGACGGCGTCAGCGGCCCCGACCTCACCAACGGCCCCAACGGCGTCGCCGGCATCCCCAACGTCGACCTCTTCGGGTTCGACTTCGGCGCCAGCCACACCATCGCCGGATTCACCGTCGGCCGCTTCGCCAACTACTTCCTGCTGATGCTCCTGGTCACCCTCATCGTGATCATGGTCTTCCGCCGCAGCGCCGAATCCCGCATCGGCCGCGCCTGGGTCGCCATCCGCGAAGACGAAACCGCCGCCGAAGCCATGGGCATCAACGGCTTCCGCGTCAAGCTCATCGCCTTCGCCCTCGGCGCCACCCTCGCCGGCCTCGCCGGCGCCGTACAGGCCCACGTGAACTACACCGTCACCCCGGACCAGTACGTCTTCGCCAACGCCGTCCCCCCGAACTCCGCCTTCCTCCTCGCGGCAGTCGTACTCGGCGGCATGGGCACCATCTCCGGCCCCCTCGTCGGCGGCGCCCTCCTCTTCATGATCCCCAACAAGCTCCAGTTCCTGGGCGAGTACCAGCTCCTCGTCTTCGGCATCGCGCTCGTCATCCTGATGCGCCTGCGCCCCGAAGGCCTCATCCCCAACCGGCGCAACCAGCTCGAACTCCACCAGGACCTCGAAGCGCCCACAGTCCTCGGCAAGGCAGGGGCCTGATCCATGACCACCACCACGACCGAAACGGCAACCGCCGAGACCGTCCTCGACGCACGAGGCGTCACCATGCGCTTCGGCGGCCTCACCGCCGTCAAGAACGTCGACCTGACCGTCCGCAGCGGCGAGATCGTCGGCCTCATCGGCCCCAACGGCGCCGGCAAGACCACCTTCTTCAACTGCCTCACCGGCCTCTACATCCCCACCGAGGGCGAAGTCCGGTACAAGGGCACGGTCCTGCCCCCCAAGTCCTTCAAGGTCACGGCCGCCGGCATCGCCCGCACCTTCCAGAACATCCGTCTCTTCAACAACATGACGGTCCTGGAAAACGTCCTCGTCGGACGCCACACCCGCACCAAAGAAGGTCTCTGGTCCGCCCTCCTGCGCCTCCCCAGCTTCGGCCGGGAAGAGCAGGCCAGCCGCGAGCGCGCCATGGAGCTGCTCGAGTTCATCGGCCTCGACCACAAGGCCGAACACCTCGCCCGCAACCTCCCCTACGGCGAACAGCGCAAGCTCGAGATCGCCCGCGCCCTCGCCAGCGACCCCGGCCTCATCCTCCTGGACGAGCCCACCGCCGGCATGAACCCGCAGGAGACCCGGGCCGCCGAAGAGCTCATCTTCGCCATCCGGGACAAGGGCATCGCCGTCCTCGTCATCGAGCACGACATGCGCTTCATCTTCAACCTCTGCGACCGCGTCGCCTGCCTCGTCCAGGGCGAAAAGCTCATCGAAGGCACCGCCACCGAGGTCCAGAGCGACGAACGCGTCGTCGCCGCCTACCTCGGCGAGCCCTTCGAAGGCGCCCCCGGCGCCGAAGAAGTCGCCGAAGTCGAGGCCGCCGAGGCGCACAGCACCACCAGCACGGACGGAGAGGCCAAGTGACCGCACTCCTGGAGGTCGAGGACCTCCGCGTCGCCTACGGCAAGATCGAGGCCGTCAAGGGCATCTCCTTCACCGTCAACGAGGGCGAGATCGTCACCCTCATCGGGACCAACGGCGCCGGCAAGACCACCACCCTGCGCACCCTGTCCGGACTGATCAAGCCCAAGGGCGGCCAGATCAAGTTCCAGGGCAAGTCCCTCAAGAAGGTCCCCGCCCACCACATCGTCTCGCTCGGACTCGCCCACTCCCCCGAGGGGCGGCACATCTTCCCGCGCATGACGATCGAGGACAACCTCCTCCTCGGCGCCTTCCTCCGCAGCGACAAGGAAGGCATCCAGAAGGACGTCCAGCGCGCCTACGACCTCTTCCCCATCCTGGGAGAGCGCCGCAAGCAGGCCGCCGGCACCCTCTCCGGCGGCGAACAGCAGATGCTCGCCATGGGCCGCGCGCTCATGTCGCAGCCGAAGCTGCTCATGCTCGACGAGCCGTCCATGGGCCTCTCGCCGCTCATGATGCAGAAGATCATGGCGACGATCGCCGAGCTCAAGGCCGCCGGCACCACGATCCTGCTGGTCGAGCAGAACGCCCAGGCCGCGCTGTCGCTCGCCGACACGGGCCACGTCATGGAGATCGGCAAGGTCGTCCTGTCCGGCCCCGGCCGCGAGCTCCTCGTCAACGAGGACGTCCGCAAGGCCTACCTCGGCGAGGACTGACCCCGCCCGCCCCATGAAGCCGTGAGGCCCGTCTCCCCTCGGGGGGAGACGGGCCTCACGCGTACCGCGCCCTACTTGCCGGCGTTCTGCTTCTTCTCCTCGGCGTCCTCGATGACCGCCTCGGCGACCTGCTGCATGGACATGCGGCGGTCCATGGAGGTCTTCTGGATCCAGCGGAACGCCGCCGGCTCGGTCAGCCCGTACTGGGTCTGCAGGATGCTCTTGGCCCGGTCGACCAGCTTGCGGGTCTCCAGGCGCGCGGACAGGTCCGCGACCTCCTTCTCCAGCGCCTTCAGCTCCGCGAAGCGGGACACGGCCATCTCGATCGCCGGGACGACGTCGCTCTTGCTGAACGGCTTCACCAGGTACGCCATGGCCCCGGCGTCCCGGGCCCGCTCGACGAGGTCGCGCTGCGAGAAGGCGGTGAGCATGAGGACGGGGGCGATGGACTCCCCCGCGATCTTCTCGGCGGCGGAGATGCCGTCGAGCACCGGCATCTTCACGTCGAGGATCACCAGGTCGGGCCGGTGCTCGCGCGCCAGCTCGACGGCGGTCTGCCCGTCCCCGGCCTCGCCGACGACGGAGTAGCCCTCCTCTTCGAGCATCTCTTTCAGGTCGAGACGGATGAGCGCCTCGTCCTCGGCGATGACGACGCGGGTCGTCAGCGGCGGAACGTGCGACTGGTCGGCGTCGGGCGTGGGCGTCGACTCGTGCTCGGCGGTCACGGAGGCTCCTCTTTGCGGGGCTGTGCTGCTTGGATGAGCCTACCTAGCAGCGGCGCCGCATGGTCACCCGGTACACTCCGACGTGCAACCATGCCGGGTTGGTGGAATGGCATACACGGATGTCTCAAACACATCTGCCCGAGAGGGCTTGCGGGTTCGAGTCCCGCACCCGGCACTGTCCGAAAAGCGGACGTTCACCTTCGCGTGAATGTTCGCTTTTCCGCATTCCGGGACATGCGCGCTCACTCAGAGTGGCCGTATGCATTTCCACAGCCTCGAAGTGCGGCAGACCGCACTCTCGCTCCTCCGCTCCGGCGTGAAGAACGCCGAAGTGGCCCGGCAGCTGAACGTACCCGTCGGCACCATCGGGTACTGGAAGCACGTGGACCGCTCCAAGCGCGGCGAGTGTCCGGGCCGAAGCTCGCACGACTGCCCCCGATGCGATGGGGTGCCACTGGACCATGCCGCCTACGCGTATCTCCTGGGCCTCTATCTGGGCGACGGCCACATCAGCCACTACTCCGGGCACCGGACGCTCACCCTCATGATCACGCTGGACGACCACTGGCCGGGAATCCAGGACGAGGCGGAAGCAGCGCTCAGATCGGTGTTCCCGCAACGTGCGACCTGCCGGGTGCGGGTGAAGGGCGCGCACAACATCAAGGTCTACTCGAAGCATCTGCCCTGCTTGTTCCCCCAGCACGGACCGGGAAGGAAGCACGAGCGGCTCATAGCGCTCGCCCCGTGGCAGCAAGAAATCGTCGATCGGCACCCCTGGAACTTCGTCCGTGGGCTGATCCATTCCGACGGCTGCCGGATCACGAACTGGACGGAGCAGAAGGGGAAGCGCTACGAGTACCCCCGCTACTGGTTCACGAATGTGTCCGATGACATCCGGAGACTGTTCACCGACACTCTCGACCGGCTCGGCGTCGCCTGGACGAACTGCACGCGGCACGGAAGGCCGTACAACGTGTCCATCGCCCGGAAGGCGTCCGTCGCGCTCATGGACCTCCACGTCGGGCCGAAGTACTGAACCCGGCCTTGAGTCCTCAGGTGGAGTCCTCGGGGTGGGGGGCGGGCGGCACGGTGGGGTTGGTGCCCTAGGTTGAGGGGGTCAACGGTGTTCGTGGTGGAGGGACGTTTCGGTGAGCGAGAAGGCTCGGAAGCTGTTCGATGCGCTGGATCTGAACCATGACGGTGAGCTGACGCGGGCCGAGGTGATCTCGGCTTTGCGGGCGAAGGGGCCGACGTTGGCGGCTCGGGGGGATCTGCCGTTCTGGGGCGTGGGGGACGCGGACGCGTCGTCGGCGTTGTTCGATGCGGCGGACAAGAACGGTGATGCGGTGTTGTCGGTGGAGGAGTTCGAGGCCGAGGTGGACCGTCGGTTCGGTTGGTGACGGCCCTTTGATGCGCGGACGCCGCCGGAGTCCCGTCCGGGGTTCCGGCGGCGTCTTCGTGGGGCGGGTCAGCGGACGGGGTCGCCGATGTGGTGGATGCGGACGAGGTTGGTCTTGCCGCTGAGGCCGGGGGGTGAGCCGGCGGTGATGACGACGATGTCGCCGGGGACGCAGCGTCCGATGCGCAGGAGTTCCTCTTCGACTTGGGCGACCATGGCGTCGGTGGAGTCGACGTGGGGGCCGAGGAAGGTTTCGACGCCCCAGGTGAGGTTGAGCTGGGAGCGGGTGGCGGGGTCGGGGGTGAAGGCGAGGAGGGGGATGGGTGAGCGGTAGCGGGAGAGCCGGCGGACGGTGTCTCCGCTCTGGGTGAAGGCGACGAGGAACTTGGCGCCGAGGAAGTCGCCCATTTCGGCGGCTGCGCGGGCTACGGCTCCGCCTTGGGTGCGCGGTTTGTTGCGGTCGGTGAGTGCGGGGAGGCCCTTGGCGAGGATGTCCTCTTCGGCGGCTTCGACGATGCGGGCCATGGTGCGGACGGTTTCGACGGGGTGTTTGCCGACGCTGGTTTCGCCGGAGAGCATGACGGCGTCGGTTCCGTCGATGACGGCGTTGGCGACGTCGGAGGCTTCGGCGCGGGTGGGCCGGGAGTTGTCGATCATCGAGTCGAGCATCTGGGTGGCGACGATGACGGGTTTGGCGTTGCGCTTGGCCAGTTTGATGGCGCGCTTCTGGACGATGGGGACGTGTTCGAGGGGCATTTCGACGCCGAGGTCGCCGCGGGCGACCATGATGCCGTCGAAGGCGGCGACGATGTCGTCGATGTTCTCCACGGCCTGGGGCTTTTCGATCTTTGCGATGACGGGGAGGCGTCGGCCTTCTTCGTCCATGATGCGGTGGACGTCTTCGATGTCGCGGCCGGTGCGGACGAAGGAGAGGGCGATGACGTCGGCGCCGGTGCGCAGGGCCCAGCGGAGGTCTTCGATGTCCTTGTCGGAGAGGGCGGGGACGGAGACGGCGACGCCGGGGAGGTTGAGTCCCTTGTGGTCGGAGACCATGCCGCCTTCGATGACGCGGGTGTGGACGCGGGGGCCTTCGACGGCGGTGACTTCGAGGGTGACGCGGCCGTCGTCCACGAGGATGCGTTCGCCGGCGCTGACGTCGTCGGCGAGGCCCGGGTAGGTGGTGCCGCAGGCGTGGCGGTCGCCGGGGTGGTGTTCGACGGTGATGGTGAATTCGTCGCCGCGTTCAAGGAGTACGGGGCCTTCGTGGAAGCGGCCGAGGCGGATCTTCGGGCCCTGAAGGTCGGCGAGGATGCCGATGCTGCGGCCGGTTTCTTCGGAGGCCTTGCGGACGCGTTGGTAGCGCTCCTCGTGTTCGGCGTAGGTGCCGTGGCTGAGGTTGAGGCGGGCGATGTCCATGCCGGCTTCGACCAGGGCTTTGATCTGGTCGTATGAGTCGGTGGCGGGGCCCAGGGTACATACGATTTTCGCTCGGCGCATGGGGCGAGGGTATGCCCTACCGGGGGGTAGGAAATGTGCTGCGGGTGGCGCTCCAACCTCCTTTGGGAGGACGGTTGTTGACATCTATTGAATGTGCACGGGGGTGCTCTGATGAGCACCCCCGGGGGCGGTTCAGAGGACGGGCGGGGTCATGGTGAAGCGGGCGTTGACCTGGGCGTGGACGCTCTGGCGCTGGGGTTCGAGGTCGAGGGGCGGGGCGCCCGCGTCGTCCTGGGCGCCGTAGGCCATGGAGCGGAGCATGCCGGCGGGGGCGGCCATGGCGACGGGGGTGGCGTTCTCGGCGCCGAGATCGGCGAGTTCGACGAGGGCGGCGAGGTCGGCGCCGAGGGCGTGGGCGTATTCGCGGGCGCGCTGGACGGCTTCGAGTACGGCTTGGCGGCGGGCTTCGCCGTGGGCGGGTGAGGTGGGGCGCAGGGCCCACCAAGGTCCGTCGATCTCGGTGAGTTCGAGGTCGGCGAGGCGGCTGGTGAGTTCGCCGAGGGCGGTGAAGTCGTTGAGTTCGGCGGTGATGTGGACGCGGCCGTGGTAGGCGCGGACGCGTTCGCCGCGGCCGTGGCGGGTGAGTTCGGGGGTGATGGAGAAGGCGCCGGTTTCGAGTTTTTCGACGGGTTCGCCGTAGCTCTTGACGAGGTCGAGGACGGTGTTGTTGCGGCGGGTGAGGTCTTCGAGGGCGGCGCGGCGGTCGGTGCCGCGGGCGGTGACGGTGATGCCGATGCGGGCGATTTCGGGGTCGACTTCGAGGTGGGCTTCGCCGCGGACGGCGACGCGGGGGACGTCGGGGGTTCCGTAGGGCTGGGGCGTGGCGTCCTGGGTCATGGTTTCACTCTTGCACCGTCGCCCGTTCGGGTGTGGTCATCGGATCGAAACCTGTGGGGGGTGTTGCTGATTGTTACTGGTGGGTCAGAATCTACGCGCGTTGTTCACACGCGCTGTTCGCACGCGCTGTGTCACGCCTCGACAACACGCCTCGAAGGGGAAATGGCATGGCGTTTGACCGTAGGACGTTCATGGGGGCTTCGGCCGCCACGGGTGCCGCTGTGGCGATCACGGGGGCTGCCGGCGCTCCGGCCGCTGCCGCGGCATCGCAGTCGGCGGGGTCGCGGACGTACGCGTTCACCGTGATGGGTACGACGGATCTGCACGGGAACGTCTTCAACTGGGACTACTTCACGGACAAGGAGTTCGACGACAAGGCGCACAACGACGTCGGTCTGGCGAAGATCTCGACGCTGGTGGAGCAGGTCCGTGCGGAGAAGGGGCGCTGCAACACGCTGCTGATCGACGCGGGTGACACCATCCAGGGGACGCAGCTGTCGTACTACTACGCGAAGGTGGATCCGATCACCGCGCGCCGTGGTCCGGTGCATCCGATGGCGCAGGCGATGAACGCGATCGGGTACGACGCGGCGGCGCTGGGGAACCACGAGTTCAATTACGGCATCCCGGTGCTGCGCAAGTTCGAGGAGCAGTGTGATTTCCCGCTGCTGGGGGCGAACGCGCTGGATGCGAAGACGCTGCGGCCGGCGTTCGCGCCGTACAGCATGCACCGGTTGCGGACCCCGCACGGGCGGGACGTGAAGGTGGCGGTGCTGGGGCTGACGAACCCGGGGATCGCGATCTGGGACAAGGCGAACGTGCAGGGGAAGATGACGTTCCCGGGGCTGGAGGAGCAGGCGGCGAAGTACGTGCCGCGGCTGCGGTCGATGGGCGCGGACGTGGTGATCGTGTCGGCGCATTCGGGGTCGAGCGGTACGTCGTCGTACGGTGACCAGCTGCCGTACGTCGAGAACGCGGCGGGTCTGGTGGCGGAGCAGGTGCCGGGCATCGACGCGATCCTGGTGGGGCACGCGCACACGGAGATCCCGGAGTACCGGGTGAAGAACAAGGCGACCGGCAAGGACGTGGTGCTGTCGGAGCCGTTGAAGTGGGGGCAGCGGCTGACGCTGTTCGACTTCGAGCTGGTGTGGGAGCGGGGCCGCTGGTCGGTGGCGAAGGTCGCGGCGCGGGTGTTGAACTCGAACACGGTCGCGGAGGACCCGAAGATCACGCGGCTGCTGTCGGACGAGCACCGCAAGGTGGTGGCGTACGTCAACCAGGTGATCGGGACGTCGACGCAGGCGATGTCGTCGGCGGAGGGTCCGGTGAAGGACGTGCCGATCATCGACCTGATCAACCACGTGCAGGCGGAGACGGTGAAGGCGGCGCTGGCGTCTTCGGAGTGGGCGTCGCTTCCGGTGCTGTCGCAGGCTTCGTGTTTCTCGCGGACGGCGGCGATACCGGCGGGGCAGGTGACGATCAAGGACGCGGCGGGGTTGTACCCGTTCGAGAACACGCTGGAGGCGCGTCTGCTGACGGGTGCGCAGCTGAAGGATTACCTGGAGTATTCGGCGCGGTACTACGTGCAGACGGCTGCGGGTGGTGCGGTGGATCCGGCGAAGCTGACGAACGCGGAGAACATCCCGGACTACAACTACGACGCGGTGTACGGGATCTCGTACGACATCGACATCGCGCAGCCGGTGGGGTCGCGGATCACGGGGTTGTCGTTCCGGGGGAAGCCGGTGGATCCGGCGGCGCGGTTCGTGTTCGCGGTGAACAACTACCGGGCTTCCGGCGGCGGCGCGTTCCCGCACGTGCCGAAGGCGCAGCAGCTGTGGGCGGACTCGGACGAGATCCGCAACACGATCATCCAGTGGGTGAAGGCGAAGGGCACGGTGGATCCGGCGGTGTTCGCGTCGGTGGACTGGCGGCTGACGCGGGCGGGCGTGCCGGTGTTCTAGGCCGGTGTTTTAGGCGGCCGGGGCGTGCCGGGCGTCCTGTGGGTGTGTGCGGCCGGGTCCTGCTGTGGCGGGGCCCGGCCGTGTGCGTCAGGGGAGGTCGGCGAGGGGGCGCAGGTTGAGGGTGGCGTGGGGGCGGGCGGGCTCGCGTTGTTCGAGGCCGAAGGTGGTGAAGGCGGTGCGGTGGGGCTGGGGGTAGGGCTCTTTGCCGGTGAGGGTGTTGAGGATGGCGGCGCTGCGCCAGGCGGCGAGGCCGAGGTCGGGGGTGCCGACGCCGTGGGTGTGGCGTTCTCCGTTCTGGACGAAGACGCTGCCGGTGACGGAGGGGTCGAGGACCATGCGGTAGCGGTCGTCGATGCGGGGGCGGCCTGAGGAGTCCTTGCGCATGTAGGGGTCGAGGCCGGCGAAGAGGCTGGTGAGGGGCCGCTCGCGGTAGCCGGTGGCGAGGACGACGGCGTCGGTGGTGAGGCGGGAGCGGCTGCCCTGCTGGGTGTGTTCGAGGTGGAGTTCGACCTTGGTGGTGGCGACGCGGCCGGCGGTGCGGACGGTGACTCCGGGTGTGAGGACGGTGTCGGGCCAGCCGCCGTGGAGGGTGCGGCGGTAGAGCTCTTCGTGGATGGCGGCGATGGTGGCGCTGTCGATGCCCTTGTGGAGTTGCCATTGGGCGGGGACGAGGCGGTCGCGGACGGGTTCGGGGAGGGAGTGGAAGTAGCGGGTGTAGTCGGGGGTGAAGTGTTCGAGGCCGAGCTTGGAGTACTCCATGGGGGCGAAGGAGGGGGTGCGGGCCAGCCAGGTGAGGCGTTCGCGGCCGGCGGGGCGGCTGCGCAGCAGGTCGAGGAAGACTTCGGCTCCCGACTGGCCGGCTCCGATGACGGTGACGTGTTCGGCGCCGGCGATGCGCTGCCGGTTGTCGAGGTAGTCGGCCGAGTGGATGACGGGGACGGTGGGGGCTTCGGCGAGGGGGCGCAGGGGTTCGGGCACGTGGGGGGCGGTGCCGATGCCGAGGACGAGGTTGCGGGTGTGGGTGCGGCCGAGGGCTTCGGCTTCGCCGTCGGCGTCGAGTTGGGTGTAGTCGACTTCGAAGAGGTCGCGTTCGGGGTTCCAGCGGACGGCGTCGACCTGGTGGCCGAAGTGGAGTCCGGGGAGGCGGCCGGCGACCCAGCGGCAGTAGGCGTCGTATTCGGCGCGCTGGATGTGGAACTGCTCGGCGAAGTAGAAGGGGTAGAGCCGTTCCTTGTGCTTGAGGTAGCTGAGGAAGGTCCAGGGGCTGGCGGGGTCGGCGAGGGTGACGAGGTCGGCGAGGAAGGGGACTTGGAGGGTGGCTCCGTCGATGAGGAGTCCGGGGTGCCAGCGGAAGTCGCGGCGCTGGTCGTAGAAGGCGGTGTCGAGGGGGTCGGCGCCTTGTCGTGGGAGGCCGTGGGCGAGGGCGGCGAGGGAGAGGTTGAAGGGTCCGATGCCGATTCCGACGAGGTCGTGGGGTGCATCGAGCTGGGCGGTCATCGGTGGGTGCTGCCTTCCAGGAGGGTGACGAGGGTGTCCAGGTCCCCCGCCGTGGTGTGGGGGTTGAGCAGGGTCGCCTTGAGCCAGAGGCGGCCGTCGGCGGTGGCGCGGCCGAGGACGGCGGTGCCGTCGTGCAGGAGGGTGCGGCGCAGCGCGGCGAGGCGGTCGTCGTCCGTGGGGGTGGGGCGGAAGAGGACCGTGGTGAGGGTGGGGTGTGCGTGGAGTTCGAAGCGGGGGTGGGCGTCGAGGAGTTCCGCGAGGTGGTGGGCTGTGGCGCAGGTGCGGTCGATGAGCCGGGCGAGGCCGTCGCGGCCGAGTGAGCGCAGGGTGGCGGCGATCTTGAAGGCGTCGGGGCGGCGGGTGGTGCGCAGGGAGCGGCCGAGGAGGTCGGGCAGGCCCGCTTCGGTGTCGTCGGCGGCGTTGAGGTAGTCGGCCTGGTGGGCGAGGGGGGCCAGGTCGGTGGTGTCGGGGACGGCGAGCAGGCCTGCGGCGACGGGTTGCCAGCCGAGTTTGTGCAGGTCGAGGGTGATCGACCGGGCGCGGTGGAGGCCGGTCAGCTTGGTGCGGTGGCGGGGGCTGAAGGCGAGGGCTCCGCCG
This sequence comes from Streptomyces sp. NPDC034085, assembly GCF_055575555.1. Lineage (NCBI taxonomy): Bacteria > Bacillati > Actinomycetota > Actinomycetes > Kitasatosporales > Streptomycetaceae > Streptomyces > Streptomyces sp. NPDC034085. The sequence continues at coordinate 194,844 of NZ_JBVISL010000001.1, forward strand.
TAGGCGGCGTCGACGTGGAGGGTGGCGCGGTGGCGGTCGCAGACGTCGGCGAGGGCGTCGAGGGGGTCGATGAGGCCGGCGTCGGTGGTGCCGGCGGTGGCGGTGACGAGCGCGGGGCCGGGGGTGCGGGCGAGGGCGGCGTCGAGGGTGTCGGGGTGGAGGGTGCCGGTGGGGGTGGGGAGGGTGGTGGTGGGGGGCAGGCCGAGGAGCCAGGCGGCGCGGGGCACGGAGTGGTGGGCGTTGGCTCCGTGCAGGACGCGGAGGTGGGGGCCGTGGCGTTCGCGGGCGAGGAGGAGGGCGAGTTGGTTGGCCTCGGTGCCGCCGGTGGTGAGGAGGGCGTCGGGCTGGGGGGTGTCGTAGTACTCGGCGGCGAGGGTGCGGGTGAGGAGGGCCTCGATGGCGGAGGCCGCGGGGGCCTGGTCCCAGGAGTCGAGGGAGGGGTTGAGGGCGCTGACGGCGAGGTCGGCGGCGGCCGCGACGGCGAGCGGGGGGCAGTGCAGGTGGGCGGCGCACCGGGGGTGGGCGGGGTCGGCGGCGCCGGCGGCGAGGGTGTGGACGAGGGTGCGGAGGGCTTCGTGGTCGCCGGTTCCGCGGGCGGGGAGTACGCCGCCGTCGCCGAGGGCGGTGTGGACGCGGGCGGTGACGGCGACCGGGCCGCCTGCGGGGAGCGGGCCGCGGCGTTCGTCGGCTCCGGTGCGCAGGGCGGTGAGGACGGTGGCGAGGAGGGGCCGCAGGGCGTCGGCGCCGTCGCGGCCGCCGGCGAGCGGGGACGCGGGGGCGGGCGCGGACTCGGTCATGGGTCCTCCGGGGCGGGCGTCGGGTGCCGGGGGTGGTGTGACACCCGTCCGGTACAACGATCCGACCCGAATGGGGTAACCGCCGGGGTTTGTCCTTCCTTCTTTGAGGCACCGATGGGGGGCGTGCGGGCATGGGTGAGCGCCGCAGTTGCCAGGTCAGAACCAACTGCGGCGCTCGTATGGGGGCCGGGTGCGTCCCGGCGGGGGTCAGCGGGTGGCGAGGAGGGTGAGGGTGTCGATCACGCGGTTCGAGAAGCCCCACTCGTTGTCGTACCAGGCGACGACCTTGATGTGGCGGCCCTCGACGCGGGTGAGTGCGGAGTCGAAGATCGAGGAGGCGGGGTTGCCGGTGATGTCGGAGGACACCAGCGGGTCGTCCGAGTACTCGAGCACTCCGGCCAGCGGGCCCTCGGCCGCCGCGCGGTAGGCGGCCAGGACGTCCTCGCGCGTCACGTCGCGGGCGACGGTGGTGTTGAGTTCGACGATGGAGCCGACCGGTACCGGTACGCGGATCGAGTCGCCCGACAGCTTCCCGTCGAGCTGCGGCAGGACGAGGCCGATGGCCTTCGCCGCGCCCGTCGAGGTGGGCACGATGTTGACGGCGGCGGCGCGGGCGCGGCGGGGGTCGCGGTGCGGGCCGTCCTGCAGGTTCTGCTCCTGCGTGTAGGCGTGCACGGTGGTCATGAAGCCGTGTTCGATGCCGGCGAGGTCGTCGAGTACGGCGGCCAGCGGCGCGAGGGCGTTGGTGGTGCAGGAGGCGTTCGAGACGATCGTGTGCAGGTCGGGGTCGTAGGCGTCGCTGTTGACCCCGTACGCGAGGGTGACGTCGGCGCCGTCGGAGGGGGCGCTGACGAGGACCTTGCGGGCGCCTGCCTTGATGTGGCCGCGGGCGGCCTCGGCCGAGGTGAAGCGGCCGGTGGCTTCGAGGACGATGTCGACGCCGAGCTCGGCCCAGGGCAGCTGCTGCGGTTCGCGTTCGGCGAGGACCGCGATGCGGCGGCCGTCGACGACGAGGGTGTTGCCGTCGACGGTCACCGGGCGGCCGAGCCGGCCGGAGGTGGTGTCGTAGGCGAGCAGCCGGGCGAGGGTGGCGGGCTCGGTGAGGTCGTTGACCGCGACGACCTCGAGGTCGCTGTCGCGTTCGAGGAGCGCGCGCAGCACGTTGCGTCCGATGCGGCCGAATCCGTTGATGGCGATGCGAGTCATGTGTGCTGTGTCCCTTCTGTTCGCGCCATCAGGTTCGCTCGCCGCGTCCGGGGGTGACAGGGGCGCGATCGCCACTGTTCAAAAGGATCTCGCCATCCGTGCCGTTGGCCGTGTCCGTGTCATTGGCCGTGGGTGAAGGTGCGGCGGTATTCGGTGGGGGTGGTGTCGAGAATGCGCTGGAAGTGCAGGCGCAGGTTGGCGCCGGTGCCGAGGCCGACGTCGGCGGCGATCTGCTCGACGCTGCGTCCGGAGCGTTCCAGCAGTTCGCGGGCGAGGTCGATCCGGGCCCGCATGACCCACTGCATGGGGGTGTATCCGGTGTCCTCGACGAAGCGCCGGGAGAACGTGCGGGGCGAGACGGCGGCGTGCTGGGCGAGGGTTTCGAGGGTGAGGGGTTCGCCCAGGCGGTGCAGTGCCCATTCGCGGGTGGCGGCGAAGCGTTCACCGAGGGGTTCGGGCACGCTGCGCGGTACGTACTGGGCCTGGCCGCCGCTGCGGTAGGGGGCCGCGACCAGGCGGCGGGCGGCGTGGTTGGAGGCGGCGATGCCGAGGTCGCGGCGCAGGACGTGCAGGCACAGGTCGATGCCGGAGGCGGCGCCGGCGGAGGTGAGGACGCTGCCCTCGTCGACGAAGAGGACGTTCTCGTCGACGTGGACGAGGGGGTGTTTGGCTGCGAGGGCGCGGGCGTAGTGCCAGTGGGTGGTGGCCCGTCTGCCGTCGAGGAGTCCGGTCGCGGCGAGGGCGAAGGCGCCCGTGGAGATGGCGGCGAGGCGTGCGCCGCGCCGGTGGGCGGCGGTGAGGGCGTCGAGGACGGGCTGGGGCGGGTCGTCGCGGTCGGGGTGGCGGTAGCCGGGGACGAAGACGATGTCGGCCCAGGCGAGGGCTTCGAGGCCGTGGGTGACGTAGTAGGAGAGTCCGTCGCCGCCGGTGACGAGGCCGGGTGCGGCGCCGCACACCCGGACTTCGTACGGCATGCTCGCGCGGGTCGTGAAGACCTGGGCGGGGATGCCGACGTCGAGCGGTTTGGCCCCCTCGAGCACGAGAACGGCGACGCGATGCAGGCGGGAGGGTGGCACGGGACAAAGGGTACGCGGGTGGGCCCGTCGGGCGGCCGGGGGTGCTGCGGTGGCCGCCCGACGGCGGGGTCAGGCGCCGCGGACGCGCAGGGCGCGGGCGAGGTCGTCGAGCTGGTCGACGAGGGCGCGGCGCAGCATCGGGAGGATCTGGGGGTCCTCCAGGCAGTGGTGGCCGCTCTGCAGGTGGGCCTCGTCGATGGCGTGGGCGGGGAAGGCCCAGCGGCCGGCGGCCTCGGCGATGGCGGGGCCGCGGCGGGCGGCGAGGGCGACGGCGTCGGGGTAGTAGCGCGGTACGTAGTCCCGTACGAGGTCGCTCTGCTCGGGCTGCCAGAAGCCCTGGGCGGTGGCGGTGAAGAGGTGGTTGGAGAGGGTGTCGTCGTGGAAGAGGCGCTGCCAGGCGGCGGCCTTGGCCTGCGGGGTGGGCAGGGCGGCGCGGCAGCGGGCGGCGCCCTGCCGGCCGGTGGCGCTGGGGTCGGCGGCCAGGGCGGTGTCGATGGCGGTTTCGTCGGCGGCGCCGAGTACGGCGAGGCGGGCGAGGATGCTCCAGCGCAGTTCGGGGTCGAGTTCGGGGCCGCCGGTGACGGTGCCGTCGGCGAGCCAGGCGGCGATGGTGTCGGGCTGGGTGGCGCTGTCGATGAGGGCGCGTACGGCGGCGAGCCGCAGGCCGGGGTCGGTGCCGTCCTCGGTGCGGCGCAGGAGGGCGCGGGTGGCGGAGGTGATGAGGCCGAGGGCGGTGTCGCGGTCGGCGGGGGCGACGTAGCGGTCGGCGATCTGGGTGCGGGCGAAGCCGAGGACGCCTTGGACGACGGCGAGGTCGGATTCCTCGGGGATGTGGGCGTCGAGGGTGTGGAGGTAGTCGAAGGGGTCGAGTTCGCCGTCGCGGACCATGTCGCGCAGGGAGCCCCAGACGACGGCGCGGGTGAGGGGGTCGGGGATGCGGGAGAGGCCGCGGAGGGCGGTTTCGAGGGAGGTTTCGTCGAGGCGGATCTTGGCGTAGCCGAGGTCGCCGTCGTTGAGGACGAGGAGGTCGGGGCGGGGGCCGGCGGCGGAGAGGACCTCGTCGGTGGGGACGTCGAGGTCGAGGAGTTCGGTGCGTTCGAGGCCGCCGTCGGGGGTGGTCGCGTAGGTGCCGACGGCGATGTGGTGGGGGCGGCTGCCGTGGCGGTCGACGGTGAGGGTCCAGCCGTCGGCGCTTTCGTGGAGGCGGGGGATGAGGGTGTCGGTGCCGGTGGTGCGCAGCCAGGTCTCGGCCCAGGTGTGGACGTCGCGGTCGGTGTGGGCGGCGAGGGAGTCGACGAAGTCGGCGAGGGAGGCGTTGGCGAACTTGTGGCGGGTGAAGTGGGTGTTGATGCCGGCGAGGAAGTCCTTTTCGCCGAGCCAGGCGACGAGCTGGCGCAGGGCGGAGGCGCCCTTGGCGTAGGAGATGCCGTCGAAGTTGAGGAGGGCGGAGGCGGTGTCGGGGACGTCGTCGGGGCCGGGGGCGACGGGGTGGGTGGAGGGCCGCTGGTCGGCGGCGTAGCCCCAGGGTTTGCGTTCCATGCCGAACTCGGTCCAGGTGCCGGTGAAGCGGGTGGCTTCGGTGAGGGTCTGGTAGCCCATGTACTCGGCGAAGGACTCGTTGAGCCAGATGTCGTCGAACCAGGCGAGGGTGACGAGGTCGCCGAACCACATGTGGGCCATTTCGTGGGCGATGACCATGGCGCGGCGCTGGCGTTCGGTGTCGGTGACGGCGGAGCGGAAGACGAATTCGTCGCGGAAGGTGACCAGGCCGGGGTTCTCCATGGCGCCGGCGTTGAACTCGGGGACGAAGGCCTGGTCGTAGGAGTCGAAGGGGTAGGGCTCGGTGAACTTCTCGTGGTACCGGTCGAAGCAGGCGGTGGTGAGGGAGAGGATCTCGTCGGCGTCGGCGTCGAGGTGGGGGGCGAGGGAGGCGCGGCAGTGGATGCCGAAGGGCAGTCCGGCGTGTTCGGTGGTGACGCTGTGCCAGGGGCCTGCGGCGACGGCGGCGAGGTAGGTGGAGATGAGGGGGGTGGGGGCGGACCGCCAGATGCCGGCACCGTCGCCGGCGCGGTCTTCGGAGCGGGTGGCGATGCCGTTGGTGAGGACGGTCCAGTGCGCGGGGGCGGTGACGGTGAACCGGAAGACGGCCTTCAGGTCGGGCTGGTCGAAGGCGGGGAAGACGCGCTGGACGTCGTCCATGAACATCTGGGAGTAGACGTACGTCTCCCCGTCGGCGGGGTCGGTGAAGCGGTGCAGTCCCTCGCCGGTGCGGGAGTAGCGCATGCGGGCGTCGATGCGCAGCTCGTGGCGGCCGGGGGTGAGGCCGGTGAGGGGGAGGCGGCTGCCGGTGAGGGTGGCGGGGTCGAGGGGGTGGCCGTCGAGGGTGACGGAGCGCAGCTCGTCCGGTTTCAGTTCGACGAAGGTGTCCGCGGCGGCGCGGGCGGTGAACTCGATGACGGTGGCGGACTCGAAGGTTTCGTCGCCGGTGGTGAGGTCGAGGCCGACGACGTAGCTGTGGACGTCGAGGAGCTGTGCTCGGAGCTGCGCTTCGTTGCGCGTCAGTGCGGACATGGGGCCCATGCTGCCGGAAGGCGGCGCGGGGCCCCAGGGTCACGGCGGGCGGGGCTCTACTCTTCGCCGGCGGCGATGGTCTCGTGGTGGCGGATGACTTCGGCGATGATGAAGTTGAGGAGCTTCTCGGCGAAGGCCGGGTCGAGCTTGGCGTTCTCGGCGAGCTGGCGCAGGCGGGCGATCTGGCTGGCTTCGCGGCCCGGGTCGGCCGGCGGCAGGTGGTGCTTGGCCTTGAGGTGGCCGACCTGCTGGGTGCACTTGAAGCGCTCGGCGAGCATGTGGACCACGGCCGCGTCGATGTTGTCGATGCTGTCGCGCAAGCGGGACAGTTCGGCGGTGACGTTCTCGTCGATCTCGTCGATGTCGCTGTTGTTCATGGTTCCCGAGAATACGTGGCGGGCGCCGCGGGTACCTCGGCCAGCCGGTCCGTGAGACGCGGGCCCGCGGTGGTGCGGAAGAGGGGCCCCGGAGGGGCAGGGTGCGCAGGCCGACCCCCGTCGCCGTCCTCCCCTCAGGCCGGGGTGGCGGCGAGGCCGCTCTCCCAGGCCCAGGCCGCGATCTCGACGCGGTTGCGGGCGTCGAGTTTGGCCTGGACGTTGGCCAGGTGGGTCTTGACGGTGGACAGGGACACGTAGAGCTCGCCGGCGATCTCGGCGTTGGTCAGCCCGCGCGCGAGGCAGCGTACGACGTCCCGTTCCCGCTCGGTGAGGGGTTCGGCGGGGCGGCGGGCCGGGTGGGCGGCGGGGAGGCGGGGGGCCATGTCGCGCAGCAGCCGCACGGTGATGGCGGGTGAGACGAGGGAGTCGCCGACGGCGGCCGCCCGGACGGCTTCGACGAGCATGGCCGGGCTCGCGTCCTTGAGGAGGAAGCCGGACGCGCCGCCGTGCAGGGCCGCGTGGACGTATTCGTCGAGGTCGAAGGTGGTGACGATGACGATGTGCGGGGCGTCCGGCCCGCCGTGCCCGTCGGGCCCGCCCTGGCCGTCGTCTGGGCCCCGGCCGCCGTGTCCGCAGAGCCGGCGGGTGACTTCCAGTCCGTCGAGCTTCGGCATGTGGATGTCGAGGAGGAGGACGTCGGGGCGGTGCTCGGCGACCGCGGCGAGGGCCGCTTCGCCGTCGGCGACGTCGGCGACGACCTCTATGTCGGACTGGCTTTCGAGGATCATCCGGAATCCGGCCCTGACCATGTCCTGGTCGTCCGCGATGACCACTCTGATCGTCATGCGCCGCCTGCCCCACTGTCGCCCGCCGCTGCCGCTGGATCCCTCCCATGGGACCCGCGCGGGCTGCGGCCCGCAACCGGTGGGGCGGTGCGGGCCGCCGTGCCCCGTCCTCGCGGCCGGCGCGGGTGGGGGTCCGGCGGCGAGGACGGGGAGGAGGAGGGTTACAGGGTGGCCGCCGCCGCCTTGATGTCGGCGGCGAAGGTGGAGACCTCGGTGTACACGCCGGGGTAGCCGGCCCGGGCGCAGCCCTCGCCCCAGCTGACGATGCCGACCTGGATCCAGGCGTTGGTGTTGTCGCGGCGGAACATGGGGCCGCCGGAGTCGCCCTGGCAGGTGTCGACCCCGCCCTGGGCGTAGCCGGCGCAGATCTCCTCGGCCGGGACGAGCTCGTTGCCGTAGGAGCTCTGGCAGGAGGCGTCGGAGATGAAGGGGACCTGGGCCTTGAGGAGGTAGCGCTGCTGGCTGCCGCCTTCGCGGGCGGCGCCCCAGCCGGCGACGGTGAAGGTGCCGTTGTCGTACGCCTTGGTGTCGGCGATCTTGAGGGTGGGCAGGTTGACGGGCTTGGCGAGCTTGATCAGGGCCCAGTCCTTGCCCTTGCCGTTGTAGCCGGGGGCCTGGAGCACCTTGGTGGACCTGACCTTGGTGGCGGCGGAGCTGTTGAGGTCGACGACGCCGGCGGTGGCGGTGATGGAGGTGTTGTTGCCGGAGCCGCTGACGCAGTGGGCGGCGGTGAGCACGATCTGCTGGGTGTAGAGGGCTCCGCCGCAGCCCATGGAGAGGCGGACCATGAAGGGGAACTCCCCCTGCGCGGCGCGGGTTCCGCCGACGACGGGGGTGGGGGCGGCGTTGGCGCCGGCGGGCTGGAGGCTGACGGCGGCGAGGGTGACGGCGCCGACGGCGAGGGTGCGCTTGATGAGTCTGCCAAGGGTGGTCACGGTCAACACACTGCCTTTCGTGGGGGGTTGGGCTGTGCGTGCCATCGGGATGAATGACGAGTCCATGACACATCCGCGCCACGGGCGCCAACAAGAACGTGTTTTCGGACACCTTCCGGCGCTTTCGGCGAGGGGGCGAAACGCCATTCACCGGACGGTCGCGAAAAGTTTCCTACCGGCCAGTAGACAGGGGTGCGGTTCTGGCCAACTCTGGTCACGTACATGCCAATCCGTGACCGAGGAGCGCCCCCCATGCGCCGCACCCCCCGCACCCGCACCTCCCGTACCGCCGCCGCCGCAGTGGCCGCCGCGGCAGCCGTGGTGACCCTGCTGCCGGCCGGCGCCGCCGAGGCCGCCACGGCACCGGCCCCGGTGCCGGCCACCTCCTCCGCCCCCGGCGGCAACGCGGCGATCCTCGGCATCGACTACACCGCCTGGCAGCGCGACGTGGCCGCCGTCATCGACGCCGCCCGTCCCGCCATCGAGCAGCGCATCGCCGCGTCCCCCGCCGGCGAGAGGCCCGCGATCGTCCTCGACATCGACAACTCGTCACTGGAGACGGACTTCCACTGGTTCTGGACGTTCCCGACGCCCGCGATCGAGAAGGTCCGCGCGCTGACCCGGTACGCGAACGACCGCGGGGTGGCCATCTTCTTCGTCACCGCCCGCCCCGGGATCGTGTACTCGCTGACCGAGCGCAACCTGAAGTCGGTCGGCTACCCGGTCAGCGGGCTGTACGTACGGGACCTGCCGGCGCTGTTCGAGCAGGTCAGCGCGTACAAGACGGCCAAGCGGGCGGAGATCGAGGCCCGCGGCTACACGATCATCGCGAACATCGGGAACAACGAGAGCGACCTCGTCGGCGGCCACGCCGAACGCACCGTCAAGCTGCCCGACTACGGCGGCAAGCTGTCCTGACCGGGCACCCCTCGGCGGCCGCCGTCTCAGCCCCCGCACCCTCTGTGCATGCTGCCGCAGCCCTGTGATCCGTGAGTCCAGTGCACCTCGTCGGAGCCGTCGTCGTCACCGGCCTCCCCGGGCGCGTCGCAGAGGACTATGAGCACGCCGGTGACCAGCAGGGGAGCCAGGGCTATGGCGGCCATCCACCAGCCGAGTCCCTCCTGGACGCCCCGCAGGTCCGGATCCAGCAGGATCCAGCCCAGTACCCCCCACACCCCTCAGGTCAACACGGAACTGATCGTGGACCAGTTTTCCCGGCGCATGCTCCATCCCCGTCACGTCGTCCCCTGCGTGGTGCCCGGGGCGCGGCAGTGGAACACACGGCTCCGTCAACCGCCCGCGGCTGTGGCTCCCGGCTCGGCGGCGGTGCCGGGGTCATGAGGGAGAACATGGGGGGCCGGCTGCGGTTCAGCGGGGGGATGTAGCGGGTAGTCATATCCCAGCGCACGAGTGAGCCTCCGGGCCCGACCCCTCGCCAGGGGGCCGGGCCCGGAGCCGTTCTCGGAGGCGGGCCTGGACCTCAGGGGCCCCGGCCCGCCTCGGTCTCCCTCTCCCTCCTCCTAGGAGTGCGGGTCCTGCTTCGGGCCGCCGGGGCAGACCTGCCAGGCGAGGTGGTAGAGGGTGCTGACGCTGGCGTCGGTGGAGTCCATGGCCATGAAGCTCGTGGACGTCTGCGGGTTGGAGGTGCCGGCGTTCACCCGCAGCTCGGTGTTGATGTTGAAGTTGCGCTTCTCCCCGCAGGGGGCCCAGACCAGGTCGGCGTACTCGGTCTTGTCGCTCGTCTGCCAGTTGTCGTTGAGCGGGCCGGTGAACTGGTGGGTCCGCTGGGACGTCTGCGGCATCCCCTGGAAGTAGTAGCTCGCCCTTTCCTGGCCGGACGCGCCGGGCTGGAGGAAGGCGAAGCCGCGGTAGTCGGCCTGCACGATGGCGTAGGTGAAGCCGGACGGCACGTGGACGCGGAGGTTGAGCTGGCAGTTCTTGCGGAAGGCGGTCGGCGGGGCGCCGGGGCCGACCTGGGCGAGGTAGTCGCTGTAGGTGACGGTGAAGGCGGTGTTGTCGGGGGCGACGGCCACCTCGGCGGTGCCTTCGCGGCAGCCGGAGCCGTTGACGGTGGCGAGCTCGATCACGATCTTGTCGGGTGGGACGGTGATCGGGGCGGCGGCGACGGCAGGCGTCGAGGCGCCGATGAGGGCGGCGGCCGCGGCGCCGATGAGCAGGGGGCGGAACGGGGGACGAGACATCGTTGTCACTCCTGACCGTGGGGTCGATTTCCCGCGCGCACGCGTCGGCGTCAGGCGGCGGGACATTCCTTCCACTCGAAGTGGTAGACGGTGCTGACGCTCCCGTCGGTCGAGTCCATGCTCATGAAGCTCAGCGCCTGCGGGCTCGACGTGCCCGCGTAGACCCGCAGTTCGGTGTTGACGTTGAGGTTGCGCTCCTCGCCGCAGGGGGCCCAGACCAGGTCGGCGTACTCGGTCCGGTCGGCGGCCTGCCAGTTGTCGGTGACGGGACCGTTGAACTGGTGGGTGGTACGGGCCGTCTGGGCGGCGCCCTGGAAGTAGTAGTTCGCCCGCTCCTGGCCGTAGGCGCCGCGCTGGAGGTGGGCGAAGCCGCGGTAGTCGGCGCGGGCGATGGCGTACGTGAACCCCTGGGGGACGTGGATGCGCAGGGCCAGCTGGCAGTTCTTGCGGAACTCGGCGCCGCCGGAGCCGGCTCCCGTCTGCGCGAGGTAGTTGCTGTAGGTGACGGTGAAGGCGGTGTTGTCGGAGGCTGCGGCGACGTCCGCGGTGCCCTGGGGGCAGCCGGAGCCGTTGACGCCGACGACGTCGACGGTGATGCGGCCGGGCGGCGGGACGGAGGGGGTGTCGGCCTGGGCGGGGGCGGGCACGGCGAGGGCCGTCGCTGCGGCGACGGCGGCGCCGACGGCCGTTCTGCGGAGCGGCATTGCGGTTCTCCATTCGTGCGGACGGGCACGGGGTTGGGCGTGCAGGGGGTTGGGCGTGCACATGCCATCACGCTGCCGCGGGGGCGGGGAGGACGGGATACGGCCAACGCCGTCGCGGCCCGTGCCCCTGGCCGGATCCGCCGAGCGCGGCCGCGGCCCCACGCCGCCCATCAGCGGGCCCGCCGCGGCGTGACGGCCCGCGCCGCCCGGCACCGGACGGCAGTTGTCCGGTTCCCCGGCCGGCCGGTGCGCTCGCCGCGCCGCTCGCACGGTTCACCCCAAGCGGCCTCCCCACCTGCCACCACTGCCCGGCCCCATCCCCTGCCCGCCCGGCCCCCGTTCCCCTTCCGCCCTCCGACAGGCCGGAAGTACCCGGCCCCGCCGACGACGGGCGACGCCCGCGTCCGGCCGCAACCGAGCCCAGCTGTCCGGCGCGGGGGCCCGGTGGGCGCAGCCCAACCCGGCCCCGCCGGCGTTTGAGGCGCGGAGGCCCGGGGTCCGGAGCCGAACCCGGCCCCGCCGGCGTGTACAGCGCGGAGGCCCGGGGTCCGCAGCCCAACCCAGCCCCGCCGGCGTGTACAGCGCGGAGGCCCGGGGTCCGCAGCCCAACCCAGCCCCGCCGGCGTTTGAGGCGCGGGGGTCTGGGGGCGGAGCCCCCAGGGGGCCGGGGCGGAGCCCCGGGGAACGGGCGAAGGGCGGGGCGGGGAGCAGCCCGCGCAGCGGCACCGCGCCCCCGCCGGGGCGCAGCCCGGAGCCGCCCCGCCGCGGCGCGGGTCCCGGGCGCAGCCCAACCCAGCCCCGCCGGCGTTTGAGGCGCGGGGGTCTGGGGGCGGAGCCCCCAGGGGCCGGGGCGGAGCCCCGGCGAACGGGCGAAGGGCGGGGCGGGGAGTGGCCCGCGCAGCGGCACCGCCCCAGGGTGGCGGCGTACCGGCGGGGCGGCAGCGGCACCGCGCCCCCGCCCGGGGTACGGCGTAGCGCCCGGTGCGCCGGCTACCGCGCCCCGTACACCCCCAACGGCGGCTGCGCCTCCGCGACCAGTTTCGCCGCGGCCTCGCCCGCCTCCGACGGGGTCCAGCGGGCGCCGCGGTCCGCGGTGGGGCCCGGGCGCCAGCCCTCCATCACCGTGATGCGGCCGCCCTCCGCCTCGAAGACCCGCCCCGTCACCCCGGCCGAGGCCCCGCAGCCCAGCCACACCACCAGCGGTGACACGTTCTCCGGGGCCATCGCGTCGAAGGCGCCCTCGGCGGGGGCCGCCATCGACGCGGCGAAGGTCTCCTCGGTCATCCGGGTCCGCGCCGCCGGGGCGACGGCGTTGACCTGGACCCCGTACCGGCCCATCTCGGCCGCCGCCACCAGGGTCAGGCCGAGGATGCCCGCCTTGGCCGCGCTGTAGTTGCCCTGTCCGACGGAGCCCAGCAGCCCCGCCCCCGAGGAGGTGTTGACCACCCGCGCGGCCCGCCGCCGTCCGGCCTTCGCCTCGGCCCGCCACCACGCGGCCGCCGACCGCAGCGGCAGGAAGTGCCCCTTGAGGTGGACCCGCACCACCGCGTCCCAGTCGTCTTCCTCCAGGTTGACCAGCATCCGGTCGCGCAGGAACCCGGCATTGTTGACCAGGGTGTCCAGCCCCCCGAACGCGGAGACCGCGCAGTCCACCAGGGAGGCCGCGCCCTCCCCCGTCGCGACGTCCCCGCCGTGCGCCACCGCCTCCCCGCCCAGCGCCCGGATCTCCTCCACGACCCGTGCGGCCGGGCTGCCCGGCCCGGGCTGCCCGTCGAGGCCCACCCCGAGGTCGTTGACGACCACCCGCGCGCCCTCCGCCGCGAAGGCCAGGGCGTGGGCGCGGCCCAGTCCCCGCCCCGCGCCCGTCACGATCACCACGCGTCCGTCCGCAATGCCCATCTCCGCCTCAGCTCTCCTCGTCGGCCGTTGCCTTGTTGACCGTTGCCGCATCCAGGAACGCGGGCCGCTCCCCGCCCCCGTGCACCAGCAGGCTCGCCCCGCTCACGTACGCCGCCCGGGCGGAGGCCAGGAACACCGCCGCCTCCCCCACGTCCGCGGGCTCGGCCAGCCGGCCCAGCGGCACGGTGGCGCCGACCGCCGCGATGCCCGCCTCGTCGCCGTAGTGCAGGTGGGCCAGCTCGGTCCGCACCATGCCGAGGACCAGCGAGTTGACCCGTACGTCGGGCGCCCACTCCACGGCCATGGAGCGGGCCAGGTTCTCCAGGCCCGCCTTGGCCGCCCCGTAGGCCGCCGTCCCCGGCGACGGCCGGGTGCCGCTGACGCTGCCGACCATCACGACCGAGCCCCGGCTCTGCCGCAGCCACGGGTACGCCGCGAGCGAGGCCGTCATCGGGGCCACCAGGTTGAGCTCGACGACCCGCGCGTGCCGCTCGGCCGCCCCCTCCCCCAGCAGCCGGTACGGGGTGCCGCCCGCGTTGTTCACCAGGCAGTCGAGCCGCCCGTACCCGTCCGCGACCGCCGCGAAGAACTCCCCCACGGCGCCCGCGTCGCGCAGGTCCACGGCGGTGAAGGCGGCCTGCCGCCCGCCCGCCGCCACCGGCTCCGGCGGCGGCCTGCGGGCGCAGACGACGACCTGCGCCCCGGCCGTGAGGAACGAGCGCGCGATCCCGGCGCCCACGCCCCGGGTTCCGCCGGTGACGGCGACGACCCTCCCCTTGAGCTCCATCGGCTGCTACCTTCCTCACCTGGCAAGCACCTAACAAATGTTTGGTGGAAAGGTAGCTGATCCGCTCATGGGTGTCTCCACCTCCCGCCCTGCCAAGGGCATCACACTCGTCACAGCCGACTTCCCGCCCGTCAACGCGCTCCCCGTGCGGGGCTGGTACGACCTCGCCGACGCGCTGCGCGCCGCCGGCCGCGACCCCGAGGTCCGCTGCGTGGTCCTGGCGGCCGAGGGCCGCGGCTTCAACGCGGGGGTCGACATCAAGGAGATGCAGCGCGACACCGGGCACACCGCCCTCGTCGGCGCCAACCGCGGCTGCTACGAGGCCTTCGCCGCCGTGTACGAGTGCGAGGTGCCGGTGGTCGCCGCCGTGAACGGCTTCTGCCTGGGCGGCGGCATCGGGCTCGTCGGCAACGCCGACGCGATCGTGGCGGACGACGACGCCGTCTTCGGCCTGCCCGAGCTCGACCGGGGGGCCCTCGGGGCCGCCACCCACCTGGCCCGGCTGGTCCCGCAGCACCTGATGCGCGCGCTGTACTACACCTCGCGCACCGCCACCGCCGCCGAACTGCACGCCCACGGCTCCGTCTGGCGGGTGGTCGCACCGGAGCGGCTGCGGGAGGCGGCCCTGGAACTGGCCGCCGAGATCGCGAAGAAGGACGGCTACCTGATCCGCCTGGCCAAGGCCGCCATCAACGGCATCGACCCGGTGGACGTCCGCCGCAGCTACCGCTTCGAACAGGGCTTCACCTTCGAGGCCAACCTCAGCGGCGTCGCCGACCGGGTCCGTGACACCTTCGGGAAGGGCTCGGAAGAGGGACAGGGAGGATCCGCATGACGGACAAGAGCATGACCCCCGAAGACGTGGTGGGGCGGCTGCGCAGCGGGATGACCCTCGGCATCGGCGGCTGGGGCTCGCGGCGCAAGCCCATGGCCCTGGTGCGAGCACTGCTCCGCTCCCGGATCACCGATCTCACCGTCGTCTCCTACGGCGGCCCCGACGTCGGGCTGCTGGCCGCGGCCGGCCGGATCCGCAGGCTGGTGGCCCCCTTCGCCACCCTCGACTCCATCGCGCTGGAGCCCCACTTCCGGGCCGCCCGCGAGAGCGGGGCCCTCGCCCTCACCGAGTACGACGAGGCCATGTTCATGTGGGGGCTGCACGCCGCCGCCAACCGGCTCCCCTTCATGCCCGTGCGGGCCGGCCTCGGCTCCGACGTGATGCGGGTCAACCCGGAACTGCGTACCGTCACCTCCCCCTACGCCGACGGCGAGGAGTTCGTCGCCGTCCCCGCCCTGCGCATGGACGCGGCCCTGGTCCACCTCAACCGCGCCGACCGGCTCGGCAACGCCCAGTACCTCGGCCCGGACCCGTACTTCGACGACCTCTTCTGCGAAGCCGCCGACACCGCGTACGTCTCCTGCGAACAGCTCGTGGAGAGCGCCGAGCTGGCCAAGTCCGGGCCCCCGCAGTCCCTCCTCGTCAGCCGGCACTCGGTCACCGGCGTGGTGGAGGCCCCGAACGGCGCGCACTTCACCTCCTGCGTGCCCGACTACGACCGCGACGAGCCCTTCCAGAAGCTCTACGCGTCCACCCCCTGGCCCGAGTTCGCCGCCCGCTTCCTGGCCGGCGACAGCGAGCACGCCTACCAGAGCGCCGTCCGGACCTGGCACGAGGAGCAGCAGTGACCGCCGCCACCGCCACCCGAGCCGAATACTGTGTGATCGCCTGCGCCGAGGCCTGGCGCGGCGACGGCGAGGTGCTCGCCAGCCCGATGGGGCTGATCCCCTCCTTCGGGGCCCGGCTGGCCAAGCGGACCTTCTCCCCCGACCTGCTGCTCACCGACGGCGAGGCCATGCTGGTCGGCCTGGACGGCACCGTCGAGGGCTGGCTGCCGTACCGCCGCCACCTCACGATGGTCACCGGCGGGCGGCGGCACGTGATGATGGGCGCCGCCCAGATCGACCGGTACGGCAACCAGAACATCTCCTGCATCGGCGACTGGGAGCGGCCCGCCCGCCAGCTCCTCGGGGTCCGCGGCGCGCCCGTGAACACCCTGAACAACCCGGTGAGCTACTGGATCCCGCGGCACTCCCCCCGGGTGTTCGTCGAGCGGGTCGACATGGTCAGCGGCGTGGGCCACGACCGTGCCGAGGCGGCGGGGGTGACCCGCTTCCACCGGCTGCCCCGGGTGGTCAGCGACCTCGGGGTGTTCGACTTCACCGGCCCGGACCGCTCGATGCGGCCGGCCTCCCTGCACCCGGGCGTCACCCCCGCACAGGTCCGGGCGGCGACCGGGTTCGAGCTGGCGGTCCCGGACGGGGTCCCGTACACGCGGGAGCCGACGGCCGAGGAGCTGCGGCTGATCCGCGAGGTGATCGACCCCGGGGGCCTGCGCGACCGGGAAGTGCGGGTCTGACCCCGTGGAGGCGGCGATGGAGACGGCGTTGACCAAGCTGGTCGGGGTCCGCCACCCGATCGTGCAGACGGGCATGGGCTGGGTCGCCGGCGCGCGCCTGGTGTCGGCGGCGGCCGAGGCGGGCGCGCTGGGGATCCTGGCGTCGGCGACGATGACCACGGAGCAGCTGCGCGCGGCCGTCCGGGAGGTCCGCTCCCGGACGGACGCGCCGTTCGGGGTCAACCTCCGTGCGGACGCCGGGGACGCGGCCGAGCGGGTGCGGCTGATCATCGACGAGGGCGTGCGGGTGGCCTCCTTCGCGCTCGCCCCGACCCGGGAGCTGATCGCCCGGCTCAAGGACGCCGGGGTGGTGGTGATCCCCTCGGTCGGGGCGCGCCGGCACGCCGAGAAGGTCGCGGCCTGGGGCGCGGACGCGGTGATCGTGCAGGGCGGGGAGGGCGGCGGGCACACCGGGGACGTGGCCACCACGGTGCTGCTGCCCCAGGTGGTCGACGCGGTGGACATCCCGGTGGTCGCGGCGGGCGGCTTCAGCGACGGACGCGGCCTGGTCGCGGCCCTGGCGTACGGGGCGGCGGGCATCGCGATGGGCACCCGCTTCCTGCTGACCTCCGATTCCACCGTCCCCGACGCCGTCAAGGCCGAGTACCTGAAGGCCGGCGTCCAGGACGTCACCGTCACCACGGCCGTCGACGGGCTGCCGCACCGCATGCTGCGCACCGAGCTGGTCGCGTCCCTGGAGCGGGCGGGCCGGGCCCGGGCGCTGGCCAGGGCGGTCCGGCACGCCGCCGGGTTCCGGAAGCTGTCGGGCCTGACGTGGGCGCAGATGGTGCGCGACGGCCTGGCGATGAGGCACGGCAAGGACCTGTCGTGGAGCCAGGTCCTGCTGGCGGCGAACACGCCGATGCTCCTGAAGGCGTCCATGGTCGAGGGCCGTACGGACCTCGGTGTCATGGCATCGGGCCAGGTCGCGGGGGTGATCGAGGATCTGCCGTCCTGTGCGGAACTCGTCTCCCGGGTCATGGCCGAAGCACGACAGGCAACGGAAGCACTGCACTCGCTCCGCACCCTGCCACCACCAGGGTGATCCCCCTTCTCCGTTCCGGGAGTCGCATGATGAGCCGTGCCCGAATCCGCCTGGCGACGGCGGCGGTCGCCGCCGCCCTCGCCATCGGGACCCTGCCCGCCTCCGCCCACGCGGCGCCGGCGGGCGGCGCCTTCGTCAGGCAGCCGCAGCACCACCGCCAGTCCACGGCGGAAACGATCCGTCAGATCCCCCTCCAGGGCGCCGTCAACCTCCGGGACATCGGCGGCTACCGCACCTACACCGGCGGTCAGGTCCGCCAGGGCCTGGTGTACCGCTCCGACGCGCTGAGCAAGCTGACTGCGGCGGACATCACCACCGTCGCGGGTCTCGGCCTCACGAAGGTCGTCGACTTCCGCATCCCCATGGAGCTCCAGTACGACGGCGCCGACAGGCTGCCGTCCGGGCTCTCCCCCACGTCCCGCCCGATCAGCGACCTGGGCCTGTACGGCACCCTGGTCGGCGCGATAGCCACCGGCGATCCCGTGAAGCAGGAGCAGATGCTCGGCGGCGGCCGCGCCGAGGCCTACATGCGGGACATCTACCGCACGTTCGTGACCAGCCCCGAGAACCGGGCGCAGCTCGCGGCGACCCTGCGGGAGATCGCGGACGGCGGCCAGGGCCCACTGCTGTACCACTGCACCTCCGGCAAGGACCGGACGGGCTGGCTGAGTTACGTCCTGCTGCGCTCGCTCGCCGTGCCGCAGGAGACGGCCGAGCGCGACTACCTGGCGTCGAACACCTTCCGGGCGGCGTACGACGCCCAGGTGCGCGCGGGTCTCAAGCAGTCGGGGCGGATGCAGAACCCGGACCTGCTCATCCCGCTCCAGGAGGTGCGCCAGGACTACCTGGACGCGGCGACGGCGCAGCTGGAGGCCGATTACGGCAGCTTCTACGGCTACCTCACGCAGGGTCTGGGCCTGGACCTGCGGACGCTGGTGAAGCTCCAGGACAAGCTGGTGCGCTAGGCGCACCCGCCCGGCCCCGCCCCGGAACGGCAGGACGCCGGGCGGCGCACGATGCGCGCCGCCCGGCGTCCCGGTGTGCTGTGTCCCGGGTCAGACCGCCCGGCGGCGTCCCTGGCCCGCCGCGCCGACGCGGCTGCGCGCGGAGGCCGCGGCCGCGCCGCCCCCGGAGCCCGAGCCCGCGGAGCGCCGGCCCTGGGCGGGGGTGGAACCGGTGCCCTGGCCGCCGCCCTGGCCGCGCCGGGACTGGCCCGAGGCGGAGGCGGGGGCCTGCCCGGAGGCGGAGCCGGCCGAGCGGCGGCCGCGGCCGCCGGAGGCGGGCGCCGAACCGGTGGCGGAGCCGCCGCGCGGGCCGCCCGAGCGGCGGCGCGAGGAGCCCGAGCCGGAGCCCGAGCCGCTGCGCGCCTTGGGCTGCGCGGGCTGCGGCACCTCCAGCACGACGGGGATGCCGGAGGGCTCCCGGGCGCCGGTCAGGCGGGCCAGCTCCGCGTCGGAGGACTTGATCTGCGCGGTGCGCGGGGTGATCCCGGCGTCCGACATCAGGCGGGACATCTCCCGCTTCTGGTCGGGCAGGACCAGGGTGACGACGCTGCCGGACTCGCCGGCACGGGCGGTACGGCCGCCGCGGTGCAGGTAGTCCTTGTGGTCGGTCGGCGGGTCGATGTTGACGACGAGGTCGAGGTCGTCGATGTGGATGCCGCGCGCGGCCACGTTGGTGGCGATCAGCGCGGTGACCTCGCCGGTCTTGAACCAGTCGAGGGTCCGGTTGCGCTGCGGCTGGGAGCGGCCGCCGTGCAGGCCGGAGGCGCGCACGCCGTCGGCCAGGAGCCGCTTGACCAGGCGGTCGACCCCGCGCTTGGTGTCCACGAACATGATCACCCGGCCCTCGCGGGCCGCTATGCGCGTCGCCACGGCCTTCTTGTCGGTCTCGTCCATGACGTACAGGACGTGGTGCTCCATCGTGCTGACCGCGCCGGCGGACGGGTCGACGGAGAAGGCGACCGGGTCGGTGAGGAACATCTTGACGAGCTTGTCGATGTTCTTGTCGAGGGTCGCCGAGAAGAGCATGGTCTGGCCGTCGGGCCGGACCTGCTTGAGCAGGGCGGTGACCTGCGGCATGAAGCCCATGTCGGTCATCTGGTCGGCCTCGTCGAGGACGGTGACCGCGACCTGCGAGAGGTCGGCGTCACCGCGGTCGATGAGGTCCTTGAGGCGGCCGGGGGTGGCGACGAGCACTTCGGCGCCGCGGCGCAGCGCGCCGGACTGCCGGTTGATCGACATGCCGCCGACGACGGTCGCGATGCGCAGGTTGACGGCCGTGGCGTAGGGGCTCAGGGCGTCGGTGACCTGCTGGGCGAGCTCGCGGGTCGGTACGAGGACCAGCGCGAGCGGCGCCGTGGGCTGTGCGCGGCGGCCGGCGGTGCGGGCCAGCAGGGCCAGGCCGAAGGCGAGCGTCTTGCCGGAGCCGGTGCGGCCGCGGCCGAGCAGGTCACGGCCGGCCAGCGAGTTCGGCAGGGTGGCGGCCTGGATGGGGAACGGCTCGGTCACGCCCTGGGCGGCGAGGGTCTTCAGCAGCGCCTCGGGCATGTCCATGTCCTCGAACGCGTCCACCGGCGGGAGGGCCGGGGTCTGCGGTTCGGGCATGGTGAATTCCTGGGGCCGGGCCACGGGGGCGGACTTCTGCCGTCCCGCGCCAGCCTTCGGACGTCCCTGGGCCGCACCTCGGCCCCGGGTGGGGCGGCGGCTGGGTCGTGCGGAGCTGGAGCTGGTCATGCGAGAAAGCCCTCCTGAAACCGGCAGGTAAAACAAAGGTCGAGACAGCAGACAAGCCGGGGCCCGCACCTCACGGTGCGGACCCCGGCAAGCTGACGTACTTAGTTGGCGGGGAGGATGTTCTCCGCCTGGGGGCCCTTCTGGCCCTGCGTCACGTCGAAGGACACGCGCTGGCCCTCCTGGAGCTCACGGAAGCCCTGGGTGGCGATGTTCGAGTAGTGGGCGAAGACGTCCGGGCCGCCGCCGTCCTGCTCGATGAAGCCGAAGCCCTTTTCCGAGTTGAACCACTTCACGGTGCCAAGTGCCATTTGAAATCTCCTGAATAGGCGGCAAGGGCCCCATCCGGGAGAATCCGGGAAAAACAATAAAAGCGCCTGCGGAGCATTCCCGTCAGGCGCACATAAAGTTCATGGGTACCACAACTGCAACGCCCCCTAAGCTAGCACACCCTGCCGGGCGGCGCTGCGACCCACGGCACACGGGCCCCTCGCACCGCCCGGTCCGGGCCCGGCTACAGCCGCTCGATGATCGTCACGTTCGCCTGTCCGCCGCCCTCGCACATCGTCTGCAGGCCGTAGCGGCCGCCCGTGCGTTCCAGCTCGTGCAGCAGCGTGGTCATCAGCTTCACGCCCGTGGCACCCAGCGGGTGTCCGAGGGCGATGGCGCCGCCGTTGACGTTGACCCGTGCGGGGTCGGCGCCCGTCTCCTTCAGCCAGGCCAGGACCACCGGGGCGAAGGCCTCGTTGATCTCGACCAGGTCGATGGCGTCCAGGGTGAGGCCGGTCTTCTTCAGGGCGTGGGCGGTCGCCGGGATCGGGGCGGACAGCATGCGGACGGGGTCCTCGCCGCGGACCGACAGGTGGTGGATGCGGGCCCGGGGCGTGAGGCCGTGCTCGGCGACCGCCCGCTCGGAGGCGATCAGCATGGCCGCCGCGCCGTCCGAGACCTGGGAGGAGACGGCCGCCGTGATGGTGCCGCCCTCGACCACCGGCTCGAGGCCGGCCATCTTCTCCAGGGTGGTGTCCCGGCGCGGGCCCTCGTCCACCCGGACCTCCCCGTAGGCGACGGTCTCCCGCTCGAAGCGGCCCTCGTCGACGGCCCGGACCGCCCGCTGGTGGGAGCGCAGCGCGTACTCCTCCATGTCCCGCCGCGAGATGCCCCACTTCTGCGCGATGAGCTGCGCCCCGTGGAACTGGTTGACCGGCGCGTCGCCGTACCGCGCCCGCCAGCCCCGCGAGCCCGCGTAGGGCCCCTCGGTGAGGCCCAGCGGCTCGGCGGCCTGCCGGGAGGCGAAGGCGATGGGGATCATCGACATGTTCTGGGTGCCGCCCGCGACCACCAGGTCCTGGGTGCCGGAGAGCACGCCCTGCGCCGCGAAGTGCACGGCCTGCTGCGAGGAGCCGCACTGCCGGTCCACGGTCACGCCCGGGACCTCCTCGGGCAGTCCCGCAGCCAGCCACGCGGTGCGCGCGATGTCGCCGGCCTGCGGGCCGACGGTGTCCAGGCAGCCGAACACCACGTCCTCCACCGCGGCCGGGTCCACCCCGGACCGCTCGACCAGCGCCTTCAGGACGTGCGCGCCCAGGTCGGCGGGGTGCACGGCGGACAGGCCGCCGCCGCGCCGGCCCACGGGGGTGCGTACGGCGTCGACTATGTAGGCCTCGGGCATGACGGGCTCCTCAACGGTCAGGGGCGTACGGCGATCCCGTCCAGGACCATCGACAGGTACTGGCGGGCGATCTCCTCGGGGCTGTGCTGGCCGCCCGGCCGGTACCAGGACGCCGCGACCCACACCGTGTCGCGCACGAAGCGGTAGGTGAGGCGGACGTCGAGGTCGGCGCGGAAGACGCGTGCGGCGACCCCCCGCTCCAGCGTTCCCAGCCACGCCTTCTCGAACTTGACCTGCGAGTCGGAGAGGTAGTGGAAGCGGGGCTGCGCGGAGAGGGTGCGCGCTTCCTTCTGGTAGATGGCGACGGCGGCGCGGTGCCGGTCGATCTCCCGGAAGGACTCGGTGACGAGGGCCTCGATGGTCTCCCTGGGGCCGAGGCCGGCGGCGAGGACGGTGTCGTACCCCGCCCACAGCTCGTTCAGGAAGGCCGAGAGGATCTCGTCGAGCATCGATTCCTTGGAATCGAAGTGGTAGTAGAGGCTGCCGGCGAGCATCCCGGCGGCGTCGGCGATCTTGCGGACGGTGGTGGCGTTGTAGCCCTGGGCGGCGAAGACCTCGGCGGCGGTGCCGAGGAGCTCCTGGCGGCGCTCGGGTGAGGCGGTCACCTGCGTCTTCTTCTTGGCGGCCGGCTGGGCGTCCGGCTGGTTCGTTGGCACGGGCCCATTCTCGGCCTACGCGTGCTGGCTGCTGACCGACACGGTCTCGCCCGTCATGTACGACGAGTAGCCGCCAGCCAGGAAGACGATGACGTTGGCGATCTCCCAGGGCTCGGCGGGGCGGCCGAAGGCCTCGCGGGCGGTCAGCTCGCGCAGCAGCTCCTCGCTGGTGACCTTCACCAGGTGCGGGTGCATGGCCAGGCTCGGGGCGACCGCGTTGATCCGTACGCCGAAGGCGGCGGCCTCCAGGGCCGCGCACCGGGTCAGGGCCATGACCCCGGCCTTGGCGGCGGCGTAGTGGGCCTGGCCGGTCTGGGCGCGCCAGCCGATGACGGAGGCGTTGTTGACGACGACGCCGCCGCGTCCGGACGCCTTCAGGGAGCGCAGGGCGGCGCGGGTGCAGCGGAAGGTGCCGTTCAGGGTGACGTCGAGGACCCGGTCCCACTGGTCGTCGGTCATGTCGACGAGGTCGGCGGTGCCGCCGAGTCCGGCGTTGTTGACGACCACGTCGAGGCCGCCGTGGAGCTGCTCGGCGTGTGCGAAGAGGGCTTCGACCTGCTGTCCGTCGGTGACGTCGCAGGGCAGGGAGGCGACGCGGCCGGCGCCGAACTCGGCGGCGAGGGCGTCCTCGGTCTCCTTCAGGCGGCGGGCGTGGGCGTCGCTGACCAGGACGGCGGCGCCCTCTTCGAGGAAGCGGCGGGCGGTGGCGCCGCCGATGCCGGCTCCGGCGGCGGCGGTGATGACGGCGGTGCGGCCTTCGAGCAGCCCGTGGGCGGGCACGTACGCGGGTGCGGTCAACTCCGTACCTCCTCGGAAGGCCGAGGGCGCGGGCCTCGACGCTGCTGATGGCCGTACGTTAACCTACCAAACACTTGTTAGGGAAGGATCGCCCTGTGCCCCGAGGAGGCGGAGGAATCGTGAACCTCGACCACGACCCCGAGGTGGAGGCCTTCCGCGCCGAGGCGCGGGACTGGCTGCGCGCCCGCGTCCCCGCCCGGCCCCTGCCCTCGCTGGAGACCGGGGAGGGCTTCGCGGCGCACCGGGAGTGGGAGGCGCAGCTGCACGCCGACCGCTGGTCGGTGGTGTCCTGGCCCGAGGAGTACGGGGGCCGGGGCGCGGACATCGAGCGGTGGCTGGTCTTCGAGGAGGAGTACTGGGCGGCGGGCGCACCCGGCCGGGTCTCGCAGAACGGCATCAGCCTGCTGGCGCCGACCCTCTTCGACCACGCCACGGCCGAGCAGCGCGCCCGGGTGCTGCCCCCCATGGCGAGCGGGGAGGTCGTCTGGGCGCAGGCCTGGTCGGAGCCGGAGGCGGGCTCCGACCTGGCCTCCCTGACCTCGCGGGCGGTGCGGACCGACGGCGGCTGGCTGCTGTCCGGGCAGAAGACCTGGTCCTCGCGGGCCGCTTTCGCCGACCGCGCCTTCGGCATCTTCCGTACCGACCCGGCCGCGCCCAGGCCGCACCAGGGGCTC
The DNA here is from genome assembly GCF_055575555.1 of Streptomyces sp. NPDC034085. NCBI lineage: Bacteria > Bacillati > Actinomycetota > Actinomycetes > Kitasatosporales > Streptomycetaceae > Streptomyces > Streptomyces sp. NPDC034085. The sequence goes on from NZ_JBVISL010000001.1 coordinate 218,272, forward strand.
ACCTACCTGATGTTCGGCCTGCGGGAGCCGGGGGTAACGGTGCGGCCCATCGGCCGCCTCGACGGCAAGCCGGCCTTCGCGGAACTCTTCCTCGAAGAGGTCTTCGTCCCCGACGAGGACGTGATCGGCGAGCCGGGGCAGGGCTGGCGCATCGCCATGTCCACCACCGGCAACGAACGGGGACTGACCCTGCGCTCCCCCGGCCGGTTCCTGGCGGCCGCCGGCCGGCTCGCCGCGCTGTGGCGCGCGCAGGGCGACCCCGCCGACACCGCGCTGCGCGACCGGGTCGCGGACGCCCTGGTCGGGGCCCGCGCCTACGAGCTGTTCACCTGGACCGGCGCGTCCCGCTTCGCGGCGGGCGAGCGGATCGGCGCGGAGTCCAGCCTGAACAAGGTGTTCTGGTCGCAGTACGACATCGCCCTGCACGAGACGGCCCTGGACCTGCTGGGCCCGGACGCGGAACTCGCGGAGGGGCCCTGGGCCGAGCCCTGGCTCTTCTCCCTGGCCGGGCCGATCTACGCGGGCACGAACGAGATCCAGCGCGACATCATCGCCGAGCGGCTGCTCGGCCTCCCGAAGGGCCGCCGCTGATGCGCTTCCTGCCGACTGCGGAACAGTCGGACTACGCCCGTACGCTGCGCTCCCTGCTCGGCGCGGCCGACGTCCCCAAGGCGGTACGGGCCTGGGCGGCCGGGGACCACGGCCCCGGGCGGGACCTGTGGTCCGCTCTCGCCGCCACGGGCCTGTTCGCCCTGGCCGCGCCGGAGGCGTACGACGGCGTGGGCCCGCTGCCGGTGGAGCTGGCCCTGGGCTTCGTGGAACTGGGGCGGGCGGGCGTGCCGGGGCCGGTGGTGGAGACGGCGGCCGCCTGCGTGCTCTTCGCCGAGCTGGGTGACGACGGGCCGGCCGAGCGGTTCCTGCCGTCCCTGGCCGCGGGCGGGGCCCTGGCGACGCTGACGCTGCCGGGCGGGTCCCCGTACGCCCTGGACGCGGACGCGGTCACGCACCGCTTCACGGTGACGGCGGCGGGCGAGCTGCGGCTGGCCGGCGGGCACGGGGAGCTGCTGGCGTCCACGGACCCGGCGCGACGGCTGTTCCGGCCGGCCGGGGACGGGGAGCTGCTGGCGGCCGGCCCGGCCGTGACGGCGGCTGCCCGGGCGGCCCTGCGCTGGGCCCGGCTGCTGACGGCGGCCCAGTGCCTGGGCGTCGGCGAGGCCCTGCTGGCGCAGACGGTGCGGTACGCGGGGCAGCGCACCCAGTTCGGGACGCCGATCGGCGGCTTCCAGGCGGTCAAGCACCGGCTGGCCGACACCCTGCTGGCCCTGGAGTTCGCCCGGCCGCTGCTGTGGGGGGCGGCGCTGTCCCTGTCGGGGCGGGACGTCGCGGCGGCGAAGCTGACCGCCGGCGAGGCGGCGTACGCGGCCGCGCTCACCGCCCTGCAGCTGCACGGCGCGGTCGGCTACACGCAGGAGCTGGACCTGTCGCTGTGGCTGCGCAAGGCCCGCCCGCTGCGCGACGCGTGGGGCAGCCCGTCGCAGTGCCGGGCGGAGGTGGTGGCTCAGCAGGCGGCCACGTGAAGGGTGACGGCATAGGCCTCCTCGACCACCCCGTCCGGGAAGAGGGCCAGCAGCCGGGCCCGCTCGGCGTCCATGAACTCCCGGGTGCGGGACGCGCCGAGGACGAGGAAGGCGGAGTGGCTGGCGTGGTTGGCGAGGTGCGCCTCCAGCGGGATCCGGCGCGACCAGGACACCTCGCGGGTGACGGCCTCCAGCCCCTCCAGGGACTCGCGCGCGGGAACCCCGACCGCGCCGAAGAAGTCCCGCAGCCGCCGGTCCTGTTCGGCGATCCACGGCACGGTGGTGTCCAGGTCGTTCCACCACAGCGCGAGGGCCCCGCCGGGGCGCAGCACGCGGCGGGCCTCCGGGACGGAGCGGGCGGGGTCGGTCCAGTGCCAGGCCTGGGCGTAGGTCAGGAAGTCGACGCTCCCGCAGGCAAGGGGCAGCCGGTTCCCGTCGCCGCGCACGACCGGGATCGCGGGGTGCGCCCGCCGGAACTCGGCGGCCATCCCGTCCCCGGGCTCCACGGCGACCACCCGGGCGCCGCGCGCGTCCAGCAGCGCGCTGGCGATCCCGGTCCCGGCTCCGACGTCGGCGACCCGCGCTCCGCGCAGCGGCCGCCCGGCGAGCTCCTCGACGGCGTCGAACAGCGCGCCGGGGTATCCGGGCCGGTGGGCGTGGTAGAGCGCGGCGGCGGCGTCGAAGGACCGGGCACGTGGGGTGGTCATGGCGCCATTCTTCGCGAACTCCGGCTGCCTGACGAGCCGTTTCCCGGCTGGGCGGCTCAGCCCGGGCCGGCCCGGGGCTCGGTCACCGGAACTCCCGCACCACCTCGATGCGCCCCACGATGTGCGCGTTGAACTCGGCGAGTTCCTCGGCCGGGACCCAGAGCTCCAGAATGGTCTCCCCGCCGGCCTGTCGGACGGGATACCGCTCCAGGAAGGCCGAGTCCACCTCGAAGCGGGTCACGAAGCCGGCGCCGGAGTGCTTGACGTTCCAGTCGCGGGCGATGCGGACCGCGTAGTCCTCGTTGAGCACCGGGTAGAAGATCGGCTGCTCGGGCAGGCGCGGCGGCCAGGCCCGCCAGTCGAGGGCGCGCACGAGGTCGAGTTCCACGGGGCCCGTGGGGCGCCAGAGGGTGGTGGTGGACATGCCGGCGACCCTACGGGGACCGCCGCGGCGCCGGCCAGCGGTTTCAGGGGCGGGGGCGGCGCCGGCCGCGGTTTCAGGGGCGGGGGCGGCGCAGGGAGAGGGCGGTGACGCCGGCGGTCTGGAGCAGCAGGAGGGCGGCCGTCGCCGCGGCCTGCCAGAACGGCTCGGGCGGGCGGGGGCCCAGCGCCCAGGCCGGGCCGTCCGGATCGACGGTCACCGCCAGCCGGGCGCCGGGCCGCAGGTCCAGCGCCACCGGGCCGGCCAGCTCGCGGCCCGCCTCCGTGCGCAGCCGCAGCGAGGGGGTCTGCGTGGAGCCGTCCTGCACCATGGTCCGCGACGCGACCACCGCCGTCTCCGCCCGGCCCCGCTCGTGAAGGGTGTGCCGGTCCAAGGCGACCCCGCCGACGACCGCGACCCCCACCGCGACGAGGGCGACGGCGGTCCGGGCCACGAACTCCGCTCCGGTGCCGTGCGGTACGGCCGCGCCGACGACGAAGACGGCCAGCAGCACGGGGACCCACGCACCCTCGGGACCACGGAGCAGCAACACGGCCCCGAACTCCGCCGCCAGCAGGCACCCGTTGCGCACGAGCGCCCCCGGCACCCGCCGGACCAGTTCAGCCATGAACACATCATGCCGGGGAAATGCGGGTGCGCACCCTCCCCGACCGCGCATAGGATCCACCGCAAGGCGGGGTCGTAGCACAGAGGTAGTGCGCCCACACGACATGGGGGAGGACGCCGGTTCGAATCCGGCCGCCCCGCCCCCTCAAGCCGTCATGCCTCCTCAGCCCGTCGCCGCCAGCCAGGCCGCCGCTCCTGCCACCGCCGCCTTCGCGGCCGGCAGCGGCAGGCCCAGGAAGCCGTGGAAGACGCCCGGGTGCAGCCGGACCTCGCAGTCCACGCCCGCCTCGCCCAGCCGGCGGGCGTACGCCAGCCCCTCGTCCCTCAGCAGGTCGCAGTCCGCCAGGAGCAGCAGGGTGCGCGGGAGGCCGGTGAGGTCGTCGGCGTGCAGCGGGGAGACGTGCGGGTGGCCGGGGTCGCCTCCGTACTGGTCCCAGTACCAGGCCATGTGCGCGGCGGTGTGGAAGTACCCGCGCCCGTACGCCGCCACCGACTCGGAGCCCATCGAGGCGTCCAGCGGCGGGTACGCCAGCAGCTGCCCGGCGACGAGTCCCGGTGCCCGCAGCGCGGTGACCGCCGCCAGGTTGCCGCCGCTGGAGTCCCCCGCCACCACCACCCGGTCCGCGTCGCAGCCCAGGGCGCCCGCCTCGGCCCGGGCCCACAGCAGTACGGCCAGCGCGTCGTCGGCCGCGGCCGGCCAGGGGTGTTCGGGCGCGAGGCGGTAGTCGGCGGAGACGACCACCGCCCCGGAGGCGGCGGCCAGCGTCCGGCACAGGGCGTCGTGCGTGTCCAGCCCGCACATCACCCACCCCCCGCCGTGGAAGTACACCGCGAGCGGCCGCCCGACCGCCCCGGGCGCGGGGTCGTAGACCCGCACCGGGACCCCCTCCGCGCGGGTGTCGTACACCGAGGCCACCTCCGGCCCCGCCCGGCCCCCCGCGGACGCGGCCGCCCGCAGGGCCGCCGGATCCCCGGGCGGGGGGAAGCCGGCCGTCATGGCGTCGCACAGCCGCCGCGCCTCGGGGGAGAGCCCGTCGCGGGTCATCGGGCCGTCATCCCGCCGTCGACGGCGAACTCCGCGCCGGTGATGTACGAGGAGGCGTCCGAGCAGAGGAAGCGGACGAGCTCCCCGACCTCCCCGGGCCGGCCCATCCGCCCCAGCGGCACGTGCGACCAGTCCCGGCCCGCGACGGCCCCGGCCACCATCGGGGTGTCGATGGCCCCGGGGTGCACCGAGTTGACGCGGATCCCGTCCCCGGCGAGGTCCAGCGCCGCCGACCGGGTCAGTCCGCGCAGCCCGAACTTGGTGGATCCGTACGCCGCGTGGCCGGGGATGCCGACCAGCCCGGCGGTGGAGGAGATGTTGACGACGGAGCCGCCCCCGCCGGCGCGCAGCACCGGCGCCAGCGCCTGGATGCCGAGGAAGGGGCCCAGCAGGTTGACCCGCAGCAGTTCCTCGAAGCCGTGCGCGCTCTGCTCCTCGACGTGCGCGGTGCGCCACAGGGCGGCGTTGTTGACCAGCGCCGACACCGTCCCGAAGGCAGCCACCGCCTCCCGCACCACCCCGGCCCAGCTGCGGGCGTCGGCCACGTCGTGCCGTACGAACAGCCCCCGTCCGCCCAGTTCCGCGGCGACCGCCCGGCCCTCCTCCTCCCGGACGTCCGTCACGACGACCCGCGCCCCGGCCCGCGCGCACAACCGGGCCTCCTCGGCGCCCTGACCGCGCCCGGCTCCGGTGATGACGACGACCTTCCCGTCCAGCGAGATCACACTTCCTCCATGCGAACGGCGGGAGTTGGACAGCCGCGATCCATCGACCTTCCTATTCGAAACACTTCTAGCAGTCACGCCCGTCAGGGGGAAGGGCGTCGCCGGAACCGGTCGTAGACTGCGCTGCGTGGCAGACGAGACGGCAGAAGAGACTCCCCGCACGGCGTCCCGGCGGACGCTCCCCGCGACCAGCTGGGCGGTGCTCGGACTGCTCTCCTTCGGCGAGGAGCTCTCCGGCTACGACCTGAAGAAGTGGTCGGACCGCTCGCTGGGCTTCTTCTACTGGAGCCCCTCCTTCAGCCAGATCTACAGCGAGCTCAAGCGCCTGGAGAAGGCCGGCTACGCCTCCTCCCGGATGGTCACCCAGGACACCGGCCCCCGCGACAAGCGGGTGTACCGGATCACCGACGCGGGCATGACCGCCGTACGGCAGTGGGCGCGCGAGGCACCCGTCGACCCGCCGGTGCTCAAGCACGGCCCGATGCTGCGGCTGTGGCTGGGCCACCTGCTGGAGCCGGAGCAGCTGCGCGAAGTGCTGTACGGACACCGGGAGTTCGCGGAGGACATGCGCCGCCGCGCCGAGGCGGACGCGGCGACCGCGCAGGAGAACGCCGCCTGGGCGTACCCGACCCTCACCCTCAAGTGGGCCGAGCGGTACTACGCCTCCGAGCGCGACCTGGCGGCGGCCATGCTGGAGGACATCGAGGCCCTGAACGGCCGGCCGCGCACGGACCCCGCCCGATGACGGGCGGCAGCGCCATCAGCCTGCGCAAGGTGGAGGAAGCCGCGCCGGCCCTCGTCAACCTGTACAAGAGCGCCGGGACCTCCCTGCGCAAGTACGGCCTGGAGGGCGGCCGGGCCTCGGTCTACCTGGTCCTGGACTACTCCGGCTCCATGCGCCCCTACTACCGGGACGGCAGCGTGCAGGCCCTCGCGGACCGCGTCCTGGGCCTGTCGGCGCACCTCGACTCCGACGGCCGCGTACCGGTCGTCTTCTTCTCCACGGACGTCGACGCGATCGAGGAGGTCTCCCTCGCCGATCACGAGGGACGGGTGGCCGCCATCGCCGCCGGCCTCGGCCACATGGGAAAGACCGCCTACCACCTGGCCATGGACGCGGTGATCGACCACTACCTGGACTCGGGCTCCACCGACCCGGCCCTGGTCGTCTTCCAGACGGACGGCGGCCCGGTCGACAAGACCGCGGCGGAGCGCTACCTGTGCAAGGCGGCCCGCCTGCCCCTCTTCTGGCAGTTCGTCGGCTTCGGCAACACCCACAGCAGCCAGTTCGACTTCCTTCGCCGCCTGGACGAGCTCCCGGCACCGCAGATGCGGGCGGTCGACAACGCGGGCTACTTCCACGCCGGCGCCGACCCGCGCGCCGTACCGGACGCCGAACTGTACGACCGCCTCGTCGCCGAGTTCCCGTCCTGGCTGGCGGCGGCGCGCCGGGCGGGCATCGTGCGTGCCTGACCGGCCGTCACCGGCGGCGCGCGCTTTGATGGACGTATGACGACGAACAACTGGGCTGCGTTCGAGAAGGCGGAGCCGGAATTCGCGGCGGCCGTCCGGGCCCGCTTCGCGCAGTACCCGCACCACGTCCTGGCAACCCTGCGCAAGGACGGCTCGCCCCGGGTGGCCGGGCTCAACGTCGACTTCCGCGGCGGGGAGCTGTGGCTCGGCATGATGGCGGGCTCGATGAAGGCCCGCGACCTCCAGCACGACCCCCGCTTCGCCCTGCACACGAACCCCGGCGCGGACGACACCATGCCGGACGGGGACGTCCGGATCTCGGGCCGCGCGGTGGAGATCGTCGACCCGCCCGAACTCCACCGCTACGCGGAGGAGGCCGGCGCCCCGCCGCACCCCTTCCACCTCTTCCACGCCGACCTGACCGAGGTGGTCCACATCGGCGTCGACGCCGACGAACTGGTGGTGACCACCTGGACCCCGACCCACGGCCTCCACACCGTCCGCCGCGGCAACGACGACACCCCACCCCGCGAGGTCCCGGCGGACTGACCCTCGACACACCGAGAAATCCTTCCCGATCACCTCGGCCCCTGAATGACGGAGCGAACGATGACAGACCTCAGCTCGGAATCCCGAACCCCCCGCCACACCGGCGGACGCGGAAGGGTTCACAGCAACGGTCAGGGAGCTCCCGCGGTCCGGGCGAACGACCCGACTCCTACGAGCAGCCGGTCATGGGACGCCGGCCTCATCGCCGTCAACGACACCGAAGTGGCCCTGATCTGGAGCTTCGAGTCCCTCTGAACCGGAGCGAACGACGATGACCGACCTCACCGCGGAGACTTGGTCCGACGCACTCAAGCTGTACCGGTGGCTCTGCACGTGGGTAGGAGTGGCACCCCGCGAGCACCAGGAATGGTGGCTCGACGTGGGCGCGATCATGCGCCTCGAAACACGGGACCCACGGGGCTGGGAGACCATCGACCCCTATGAGGGCGAGGACGAACGCCGAGAAGACCCAACGTTCCCCTGGCTGGAAACCCCGTCCACCCGCACCGATGCGGAACGCTGCCGACAGCGGGTGACGGAACTCCCCCGCGGCTCAGTACGGTCGCTGCTCATCCTGCTCGGATCCGCACCCCGTGCGGACCTCTCTCTTTCACCGGGCTGGGAGGAGCACAGGCCGGAGAAGGAACGCCGGAGTGACGTGATCCTCTCGCGTTTCCCGGAGGGCACCCGCTTCTACACCAACCTGGGCTGGAAAGGTGACCATCCCGATTTCTACAAGCAATCCCCCCGAAGTCACGCAGCCTTCAGCCAGTACGACTGGGACGCCGGCCTGATCGCCGTGAACGACGAAGAAGTGGCCGTGTTTTGGAACTTCCAGAACAGCTGACCCTATTCAGCCGAACCGGAACCCGCCGTGCCCACCAGATCCGTCACCTACCCCGACCGGGAGACCGCCCAGTGGGCCACTCAGCAGGTCATCCCCCACTGGCTCGCCCAAAACACACACCACCGACCGGCCCGGTCGGGCCCTCACCGCCTACATGCGCCACACCTGGCACACCCGCCCCTGAACCCTCTCGGTCACCGAACAGCAAGGAGGGCCGGGTCCCGCCGCCGATGGCCTGCCCGAGACGCAAGGGAATGGCACGCCCGCTTTCCCGAACTCGGCCAGTTCCTCGTGGCGCGAGTCATCGGTGAGGCGCGAACTCCTCGCCCTGGGCCTGGAGGAGGTCGATTACGCTGTCGGCATCGCCGAGCTCGGCATGGAGATCGACCCACCGGCCCCCTACGCGCCGAGCAGTTGGCTGTCCGTCGTGGCCGATCGACTGGCCGGGCCCCGCGCCGAATACGGCTGAGGAAGCCGGCGCTCCCGGGGCGCAGGGCGGTGCCGGACGGGGCTCTCCACCCGCGCCGCCCCGGCCGCCCTCCCCACACGAGCTTGCCCCCGCTGTCAGTGCCGGCCCCTAGCGTGGAGGGAGCCGAACACACCTCCGGGGGGACCCATGAAGCACACGTTCCAGGGACGCCGACGCACCGCCCTTACGCTCGCGGCCACTACGGCGGTCCTCGCCCTGGCCACCGGCGCCGCCCAGGCGGCCGACCAGACCGAACTCCTGCCCCATCCCCCGGACGGCCTGATCTGGGTGCCCGAAGTGGCCGGCTCCAGCGGCTTCGTCTCGGGCGGGCTGTCCCCGTACCTGGACACGTACACCACCTTCGCCTGTGAGGGCGGCGGCAGCATGGTGGTGTCCTTCACCCTCGACGAACACCCGGACCGCAACCCGGCCCCCTTCACCCTGGACTGCCCCGCGGACGCCCCGGCCCGCCTCACCATCCCCCTGGGCACGGGCCTCCACGGCGGATTCGGCGCGGTGGTCACCACCTCGACCCCCACCCTCCGCTGGGCCGCCACGGTCGTCCAGCCCGAGTAGCCGCCCAAACGCCACCGCGCCCGCCATCCCTGGTCGGGGACATGGCGGGCGCGGGTCGGAGTTCCGTACGCCGTTGTACGGACCGTATGAGGGGTCCCGCCGTTCGCGCGGCGGGGGCGCTGCGGGGCGCTACACCATCAGGGAGCGGTCCGTCGGCTTGACCGGGTACGGGAGGGTGCTGGTGCCGGTCAGGTAGCGGTCCACGCCGCGGGCGGCCGAGCGGCCTTCCGCGATGGCCCACACGATGAGCGACTGGCCGCGGCCCGCGTCGCCGGCGACGAAGACGCCGTCGGCGTCGGTGGCGTACGAGGCGTCGCGGGCGATGTTGCCCCGCTCGTCCAGGCTGACGCCGAACTGCTCGACCAGGCCGTTGGACTGGTCGGTGCCGGTGAAGCCCATCGCCAGGGTGACCAGCTGGGCCGGGAGGACCCGCTCGGTGCCGGGCTTCTGGACCAGCTTGCCGTCCTCGAAGGAGACCTCGACCAGGTGCAGGGCCTGGACGTTGCCGTCCTCGTCGCCCTCGAAGTGGGTGGTGGAGACGGAGTAGATCCGCTCGCCGCCCTCCTCGTGGGCCGAGGTGACCTTGTACAGCATCGGGAAGGTCGGCCACGGCTGGCCGGCCGGGCGGTCCTCCGACGGGCGCGGCATGATCTCCAGCTGCGTCACCGACAGCGCGCCCTGGCGGTGGGCGGTGCCCACGCAGTCCGCGCCGGTGTCGCCGCCGCCGATGACGACCACGTGCTTGCCCTCGGCCGTGATGGGGGGCGCCATGAAGTCGCCCTCCTGGACCTTGTTCGCGAGGGGCAGGTACTCCATCGCGAAGTGGATGCCCTTGAGGTCGCGGCCGGGGACCGGCAGGTCGCGGGAGACGGTGGCGCCCGCCGCGACGACGACCGCGTCGAACCGCTTGCGCAGGTCGGTGGCGGTGATGTCGCGGCCGACCTCGATGCCGGTACGGAACTTGGTGCCCTCCGCGCGCATCTGCTCGATGCGGCGATTGATGTGCACCTTCTCCATCTTGAACTCGGGGATGCCGTAGCGCAGCAGGCCGCCGATGCGGTCGGCGCGCTCGTACACGACCACGGTGTGGCCGGCCCGCGTCAGCTGCTGGGCGGCGGCCAGGCCGGCCGGGCCCGAGCCGATGACGGCCACGGTCTTGCCGGACAGGCGCTCGGGCGCCTGCGGGGTGACGTCGCCGTTGTCCCAGGCCTGGTCGATGATCGAGACTTCGACGTTCTTGATCGTGACGGCCGGCTGGTTGATGCCGAGGACGCACGCCGACTCGCACGGGGCCGGGCACAGCCGCCCGGTGAACTCCGGGAAGTTGTTGGTGGCGTGGAGGCGCTCGGAGGCCGCCGTCCAGTCCTCGCGGTAGGCGTAGTCGTTCCACTCCGGGATCAGGTTCCCGAGCGGACAGCCGTTGTGGCAGAACGGGATGCCGCAGTCCATGCAGCGGCCGGCCTGCTTGCTGATGATCGGGAGCAGCGAGCCCGGGACGTAGACCTCGTTCCAGTCCTTGAGGCGTTCGGCCACGGGACGGGTGCAGGCGGTCTCGCGCGGGGTGGTGAGGAAGCCCTTCGGGTCAGCCATGGGTCGCCGCCTCCATCATCTTCTCGGTGGTCTCGGACTCGGAGAGTCCGGCCAGCTCAGCGGCGTCCTTGGCGGCGAGCACTGCCTTGTACGTGGTCGGGATGATCTTGCTGAAGCGGGCCGCCGCGGCGTCCCAGTCAGCCAGGAGCTTCGCGGCCACGGTCGAGCCGGTCTCCTCCTCGTGGCGGCGCACCACATCGTGCAGCCACTGCTTGTCGGCGTCGGAGGGGGCCTCGACGGCCTCCTTGTTGCCGACGTTGACCTGGCGGGGGTCGAGGTCGATGACGTACGCGACGCCGCCCGACATGCCGGCCGCGAAGTTGCGGCCCGTCTCGCCGAGGACGACCGCCGTACCGCCGGTCATGTACTCGCAGCCGTGGTCGCCCACGCCCTCCGAGACGACCAGGGCACCGGAGTTGCGGACGCAGAAGCGTTCGCCGGTGCGGCCGCGCAGGAACATCTCGCCGCCGGTGGCTCCGTAGCCGATGGTGTTGCCGGCGATGGTGGAGTACTCGGCGAGGTGGTCGGCGGCGCGGTCCGGGCGGACGATCACGCGGCCGCCGGAGAGGCCCTTGCCGACGTAGTCGTTGGCGTCGCCCTCCAGGCGCAGGGTGATGCCGCTCGGCAGGAAGGCGCCGAAGGACTGGCCGGCCGACCCGGTGAAGGTCAGGTCGATGGTGTTGTCGGGCAGGCCCGCCCCACCGAACTTCCTGGTGACGTGGTGGCCGAGCATGGTGCCGACGGTCCGGTTGATGTTGCGGATCGCGACCTGGGCCCGGACCGGCTGGGCGGCTTCGGCGGAGTCGGCGTTCAACGCGTCGGCGGCGAGCTCGATCAGCTCGTTGTCGAGGGCCTTCTCCAGGCCGTGGTCCTGCTCGATCAGGGCGTGGCGGACCGCGCCCTCGGGCAGCTCCGGCACGTAGAAGAGGGGCTCGAGGTCGAGGCCCTGCGCCTTCCAGTGCGTGACGGCCTTGCTGGTGTCGAGGAGCTCGGCGTGGCCGACGGCCTCCTCGATCGTGCGGAAGCCCAGCTCGGCGAGGAGCTCGCGCACCTCCTCCGCGATGAACTCGAAGAAGTTGACGACGAACTCGGGCTTGCCGGAGAAGCGGTCGCGCAGGACCGGGTTCTGGGTGGCGATGCCGACGGGGCAGGTGTCCAGGTGGCAGACGCGCATCATGACGCAGCCGGAGACGACGAGCGGTGCGGTCGCGAAACCGAACTCCTCGGCGCCGAGCAGCGCGGCGATGACGACGTCGCGGCCGGTCTTCAGCTGGCCGTCGGTCTGGACCACGATGCGGTCGCGCAGCCCGTTGAGCAGCAGGGTCTGCTGGGTCTCGGCGAGGCCGAGCTCCCAGGGGCCGCCCGCGTGCTTGAGGGAGGTCAAGGGAGACGCGCCCGTACCGCCGTCGTGGCCGGAGATCAGGACGACGTCCGCGTGGGCCTTGGAGACGCCCGCCGCGACCGTGCCGACGCCGACCTCGGACACGAGCTTCACGTGGATGCGCGCGGCCGGGTTGGCGTTCTTGAGGTCGTGGATCAGCTGGGCGAGGTCCTCGATGGAGTAGATGTCGTGGTGCGGCGGCGGGGAGATCAGGCCGACGCCCGGGGTGGAGTGGCGGGTCTTGGCGACCCACGGGTAGACCTTGTGGCCGGGCAGCTGGCCGCCCTCGCCGGGCTTGGCGCCCTGCGCCATCTTGATCTGGATGTCGTCGGCGTTGACGAGGTACTCGCTGGTGACGCCGAACCGGCCGGAGGCGACCTGCTTGATGGACGAGCGGCGCGCCGGGTCGTACAGGCGGTCCGGGTCCTCGCCGCCCTCACCGGTGTTGGACTTGCCGCCCAGCTGGTTCATGGCGATGGCGAGGGTCTCGTGCGCCTCCTTGGAGATGGAGCCGTACGACATGGCGCCGGTGGAGAAGCGCTTGACGATCTCGGAGACCGGCTCGACCTCGTCGATGGAGATCGACGGACGGCCCGACTCACCCGTCTTGAAGCCGAACAGGCCGCGGAGCGTCATCAGGCGCTCGGACTGCTCGTTCACGCGGTCGGTGTACTTGCGGAAGATGTCGTACCGGCGGTTGCGGGTGGCGTGCTGGAGGCGGAAGACCGTCTCCGGGTCGAACAGGTGCGGCTCGCCCTCGCGGCGCCACTGGTACTCGCCGCCGATCTCCAGCGCGCGGTGCGTGGCCGCGATGCCGGTCGCCGGGTACGCCTTGGCGTGGCGGGCGGCCACCTCCTTGGCGATGACGTCCAGGCCGGCGCCGCCGATCTTGGTGGCGGTGCCGCTGAAGTACGTGCCGACGAACTCCTCGTTCAGGCCGACGGCCTCGAAGACCTGGGCGCCGCGGTAGGAGGCGACGGTGGAGATGCCCATCTTCGACATGACCTTCAGGACGCCCTTGCCGAGGGCGTAGATCAGGTTCTTGATGGCCTGCTCCGGCTCCAGGCCGGACAGGAAGGTGCCGGCGCGCAGCAGGTCCTCGACGGACTCCATGGCCAGGTACGGGTTGACGGCCGCGGCGCCGTAGCCGATGAGCAGGGCGACGTGGTGGACCTCGCGGACGTCGCCGGCCTCGACCAGCAGGCCCACCTGGGTGCGCTGCTTGGTGGCGATGAGGTGGTGGTGCACGGCGGAGGTGAGCAGCAGCGACGGGATCGGCGCGTGCTCGGCGTCCGAGTGGCGGTCCGACAGGACGATCAGGCGGGCGCCGGCCGCGATGGCGGCGTCGGCCTCGGCGCGGATCTCCTCGATCCGGGCGGCGAGGGCGTCGCCGCCGCCGGAGACCCGGTAGAGGCCCGAGAGGGTGGCGGCCTTCATGCCCGGCATGTCGCCGTCGGCGTTGATGTGGATGAGCTTGGCGAGCTCGTCGTTGTCGATCACCGGGAAGGGCAGGGTGACGCTGCGGCAGGACGCGGCGGTCGGCTCGAGCAGGTTGGACTGCGGGCCGATCGAGGACAGCAGCGAGGTGACGAGCTCCTCGCGGATGGCGTCCAGCGGCGGGTTGGTGACCTGCGCGAAGAGCTGGGTGAAGTAGTCGAAGAGCAGCCGGGGGCGCTCGGACAGGGCCGCGATGGGCGAGTCCGTACCCATGGAGCCGAGGGCTTCACCGCCGGTGCGGGCCATGGGCGCGAGGATGACGCGCAGCTCTTCCTCGGTGTAGCCGAAGGTCTGCTGGCGGCGGGTGACCGAGGCGTGGGTGTGCACGATGTGCTCGCGCTCGGGCAGGTCCGTCAGCTCGATCTCGCCGGTCTCCAGCCATTCGGCGTAGGGCGCGGCGCCGGCCAGCTCGTCCTTGATCTCGTCGTCCTCGACGATGCGCTTCTGGGCGGTGTCGACGAGGAACATCTTGCCGGGCTGCAAGCGGCCCTTGCGGACGACCTTGGCCGGGTCGATGTCGAGGACGCCGACCTCGGAGCCGAGGACGACGAGGCCGTCGTCGGTGACCCAGTAGCGGCCGGGGCGCAGGCCGTTGCGGTCGAGGACCGCGCCGACCTGGGTGCCGTCGGTGAAGGTGACGCAGGCGGGTCCGTCCCAGGGCTCCATCAGCGTGGAGTGGTACTGGTAGAACGCGCGGCGGGCCGGGTCCATGGAGGTGTGGTTCTCCCACGCCTCCGGGATCATCATCAGCACGCTGTGCGGCAGCGACCGGCCGCCGAGGTGGAGCAGCTCCAGGACCTCGTCGAAGGAGGCCGAGTCGGAGGCGTCCGGGGTGCAGATCGGGAAGATCCGGTCGAGCACGCCGTCGCCGAAGACGTCGGACGCCAGCTGGGACTCGCGGGCCTTCATCCAGTTCCGGTTGCCCTTGACCGTGTTGATCTCGCCGTTGTGCGCGACGAAGCGGTACGGGTGGGCGAGCGGCCAGGACGGGAAGGTGTTCGTCGAGAACCGGGAGTGGACCAGGGCGAGCGCCGAGGCGAAGCGGCGGTCGGAGAGGTCCGGGAAGAAGGGCTCCAGCTGGCCGGTGGTCAGCATGCCCTTGTAGACGATGGTGCGCGCGGAGAGCGACGGGAAGTAGACGCCGGCCTCGCGCTCGGCGCGCTTGCGCAGGACGAAGGCCTTGCGGTCCAGCTCGATGCCGGTGCTGCCGTTGCTCACGAACAGCTGGGAGAAGGCCGGCATGGTGGTGCGGGCGCCGTTGCCGAGCAGGTCCGGCGTCACCGGGACCTCGCGCCAGCCGAGGACCGTCAGGTTCTCCTCGGCGGCGATGGCCTCGATCTGCTCCACGGCGACGGCCTGTGCGGGGCCGTCGGCGGGGAGGAAGGCGATGCCGACGGCGTACGCGCCGGCCTCGGGAAGCTCGAAGCCCGCGACCTCGCGCAGGAAGGCGTCCGGCACCTGGGAGAGGATGCCCGCGCCGTCGCCGGAGTCCGGCTCGGAGCCGGTGGCGCCGCGGTGCTCGAGGTTCCGCAGGACGGTCAGGGCCTGCTCAACGAGAGTGTGGGTGGCCTCGCCGGTGAGGTTCGCCACGAATCCGACGCCGCAGGCGTCCTTCTCGTTGCGGGGGTCGTACATGCCCTGCTGGGCGGGGCGACCGTCCATGGGCGACCAGGCGGTGGTGCTGGAGCCGGTCGCGGAGTGCGTGGATGCGGAACGCATCGGCTCTCCCGTCGTCGTCGTGGCATATGTGCATAGCCGAGGGACGACGTTGGCCCTCTGCGAAAGTTGGTGCAGGCTACATGATGACGGTAATTCCGAGAACCGGATATCACATTCCAGCATGCGGACACTGCCCGAGGCAGAAAGAAGGGACCTTCAGGGGGTCGCAGACGCTTCCGTGGTCCCGGCGCGAGACGGGCATCGTTGCCCGGCGCCCTGGTGTGATGCCCAGCGGTCACAGAACCGAAACCACCGGGTAACGGACTACTTATGTTGCGTACTGCATAGTGTCTCATTCCCGCCGCCGTTAGCCTATGGCGCCGCCGATCCAGGTTCCCAGGATGTACGTCACACCCGCGGCGGCGCCACCCAGGACGAGCTGGCGCAGACCGCTGAACCACCAGGACCGGGCCGTCACCCGCGCGACCACCGCTCCGCAGGCGATCAGCCCGACCAGCGCCAGCAGCACGGCGGGCCACAGGGCGGTGGCCCCGAGCAGGTAGGGCAGTACGGG
Organism: Streptomyces sp. NPDC034085; assembly: GCF_055575555.1. Taxonomy (NCBI): domain Bacteria; kingdom Bacillati; phylum Actinomycetota; class Actinomycetes; order Kitasatosporales; family Streptomycetaceae; genus Streptomyces; species Streptomyces sp. NPDC034085. The sequence goes on from NZ_JBVISL010000001.1 coordinate 233,989, forward strand.
CAGCAGCGCGCCCAGCGCGAAGGAGCCGAAGGAGGACACGGCGGCGACGAGCGGCGAGGGCAGGTCGTCGGGGTCTATCCCCAGCTCCTCGCGGGCATGGATCTCCAGCGCCTGGTCCGGGTCGCGCGACAGCTGCATCGCGACCTCGCGGGCGAGCGCCGGCTCCACCCCGCGCGAGACGTAGAGCTCGGCCAGCTCCTCCATCTCATCCACCGGGTGCTTGCGCAGCTGCTGGCGCTCCACGTCCAGTTCGGCGAGGACCAGCTCGCGCTGCGAGGCGACGGAGGTGTACTCGCCGGCCGCCATCGAGAAGGCGCCGGCGGCCAGGCCCGCCAGGCCGGTGATCACGATGGTCTGCGGTGCGACGGCGCCGCCGGCCACCCCGGTCATCAGGGCGAGGTTGGAGACGAGCCCGTCCATGGCACCGAAGACGGCCGGCCGCAGCCATCCACCGTTGACGTCGCGGTGGGTGTGGTTGTCGCGGTGGGCCGTGTGCAGCGGCGCTTCGATGTCGATGATGGACACGGCGTATCTCCCCTTTTGTACGAATGGGTACGAGCGGGTACGCGAAAGCCACGCGCGGTGGTGCCCGGCGCGGGGCGCTCCCCCGGAACACCTCGAAAGTACGCACGATTTACGGCTCCCGCCAGCAAGGAAGGCCGTACTTACCTGGGGTTTCGCGGGTCGGCGACCGGGTGACGGGGGTGCGCGGGGGGCGTTTCGCGGCGACAGACAAACCTCATGCCGTGGCACAAATCCCCCAAGGGCTCATGATGAGTCCCACCAAGTGGAGAGGCGCGCCATGGAGCTGATTGCATGCAATCCGCAGCTCATCCTCGAACGGGCCAGGGGCGCACTTCTCGGCCTCGCGGTGGGTGACGCGCTGGGCGCCCCCGCGGAGAACATGAAGCCGTCGGAGATCCGGGCGAAATGGGGCCGGATCGAAGGCTTCGTCTCGGACGACCCGGCCGGCACGGACGACACGGAATACGCCATCTTCTCGGGCCTGCTGCTCGCCCGCCACGGCTCCGCCCTGACCGTCGCGCACGTCGAGCGGGCCTGGCACCACTGGATCGCCGACCTGGACGAGGGCCCCTTCCGCGGTGCCGGCTTCTCGGAGCGCGGCACCCTCGAGAACCTCCGCCGCGGCCTGGCCGCGCCCATCTCGGCGCAGCACCGGCACGCCTGGTCGGACGGGCTCGCGATGCGGGCGGCCCCGTTCGGGGTGTTCGCGGCGGGCCGCCCCGCGGAGGCGGCCCGGCTCGTCGCCATCGACGGCTCGGTCAGCCACGACGGGGAGGGCATCTACGGCGGCCAGGCCGTCGCCGCCGGGGTGGCCGCGGCCATGGCGGGCGGCTCCCCCGTCTCCGCGGTCTCGGCGGCGCTGTCGGTCATCCCGTCCGACTCCTGGACGGCCCGCTCGCTGCGCCGCGCGGTGACCGCCGCCCCGCGCGGGGAGCGGGCGGTACGGTCGGCCGTCGTGATCGGCGGCTACCCCTGGACGGACCTCGCGCCGGAGGCGGTGGGCCTGGCCTTCGGGGCCTTCGCCGCCTGCGCGGGCGACTTCTCCGCCTCCGTCCTGACGGCGGTCAACATGGGCCGGGACGCCGACACCACCGCGGCGGTGGCGGGCGCCCTTGCCGGCGCCCTGTCGGGGGCGGCGGCGATCCCCGAGGCCTGGGCGTCGGCCATCGGCCCGGTCCGGGGCAGCTGCCTGCCGTCGATGCGCGGCTACCACGTCCTGGACATCGCGGACCTCCTCACCCCGGAAACCGAGCCCGCCCGATGACCCCGGACGCCCTCACCGACCCGTCCCCGAACCCGGCATCCGCAGACTCCCCCACCGGCCCGCCGCCGGCCCCGGCGTCCGCCGGCCCCCACACCGGCACGCCGCCGCAGGCAGGCGCCGTGGGTTTTCACGCCGGTCCGCCGCCAGAGGCGCCGGCCGCGCCCACGCCCGGTCCACCGGCCGCAGGCCCCCGGGCCGGCCTGCCACGGGAGGCACCGGCCGCGGGATTGCGCACCGGCACGCCGCCGAAGACGGCAGCCGCGGGCTCGCGTGCCCTGCGGGCGCCGGAGGCACCGGCCCCGGGGGCGCGCGCCGGTACGGCGTGGGGGGCCGGGGGCCTGCCCCCGGTTTCGGGAAGGGGCGGGGTGGGGGACGTCTCCGCCCCGGTCCGCAGCCCGGGCACGCTGCCCGCCGCCCCGCGCCAGGAGCCCCGTACGCCCATCCCACCGCCGGAGGCCACCGGCCAGGAACCCCCCGCACAGGCCACCGCCCCGGTGCCCCGTACGCCCGGCCCGCCGCAGGCGCCCCGGCGGATCGAGGGGCTCCTCCTCGGCCTCGCCGCCGGCGACGCCGCCGGCTGGCCAGCCGCGCGGCACCGGGCCAGCCGGATGCCCGAGTGGACCCGCCGCCTCACCCGCGAGCTCGACACCTTCGCGGAGCAGAACGCCACCACCACCCTCCCCGTCCCCATCGCCCTCAACCAGCCCCCCGAACCGCTGCGCCTCGGCCCCTCCGACGACGCCGAATGGGCCGCCTTCGCCGCCGAATCCGTCCTCACCGCCGCCGGCGCACTGCTCAGCGACCTCTCCCGCTCCCGCCGCATGCGCGCCGCCATCGACCTCGCCTGGAACGCCCTGGCCAGCGAGGTCGCCGCGGCCGCGGAACGCGCCCCCGAGGTGGAGTCCGCCGTGCTCCCGATGCGCGCCCGCATCTCGGTGCGCGCCGGGCTCGGCAACCTCGCCGCCGGCCTGCGCCCGCCCGCCACCGGCCACGACAACCCGCACTACTTCGACGACGCCGCCTGCGTGCGCGCCTGCGTACTCGCCGTCGTGCACCCCGGCGACCCCGAAGCGGCCGCGGACCTCGCCGAGTTCGACGCCCGTTACACCCAGGACGGCGACGGGGTCCACGGCGCCCGCGCCATGGCCGCCGCCGTCGCCACCGCCCTCGCGGGCGCGGACACCGACACGGCCGTCGACACCGCGCTGGCCCAGCTGCCCGCCGCCACCGAGATCGGCCGCAACGCCCGGCACGCCGTCACCCTCGCCCGCGCGGAGACCGGCGGCGCCTTCGCCCTCGTCCCGCTCCTGGAGCACCAGATCGTCGACCACGTCTACAGCTACGGCATCGCCGCCGCCGAAACCGTCCCCGTCGCCCTCGCCCTCGCCACCGCCGCCCGCGGCAGGGTCTGCGAGGCCGTCCCGGCCGCCGCCTGCCTCTCCCGCGTCGCCGACTCCGCCCCCGCCCTCGCCGGCGCCCTCACCGGCGCCCTCGGCGGCGGCGACTCCCTCCCCGCCGCCTGGCGCGAAGCCTGCCGCACCCTCTCCGGCTGCGCCCTGCCCCGGCTGGCCGGAACCGACCTCGTCGAACTCGCCGCACTGCTCACGCGTACGGAACTGACCACACGGAAGGGATGATCCGGGCATGACCCTCACACTGGAGGACCGGTTCACGGGCGCCCTCGTCGGAGCCGCCGTCGGCGACGCCCTCGGCGGCCCGGTGGAGGGCTGGTCCCCGGAACAGATCGCCGAACGGCACGGCGGCCGCGTCCACGGCATCGTCGGCCCCTGGTACGAGGACTGGCGCACCGCCAGACCCATCGCGCCCTACCACAAGGGCGACGGCCACGTCACCGACGACACCCTCATGACGCACGCGCTGGTCCGCGTCTACGCGGCCGTACGCGACCACCTGGACGCCTACGCGGTCGCCGAGCACCTCGTACCGGACCTGATGGGCGTCCCGCGCTGGATCCCCGAGCTGGAGGCCGAGGCCCTGCCCCTCCAGCGGGTGTTCCTCGCCGAGAAGTGGATCGTGACCCGGCTGCACTACGCGCACGCGGACCCCCGCGAGGCGGGCAACGGCAACATCGTCAACTGCGGCGCGGCGATGTACATGGCGCCGGTCGGGCTGGTCAACGCGGGCAACCCGGCCGCCGCGTACGCCGAGGCGCTGGACGTCGCGGGCGCGCACCAGTCCTCGTACGGGCGGGAGGCGGCGGGCGTCTTCGCGGCCGCGGTCGCGGCGGCCTGCATTCCGGGGGCGAGCGCCGCGTCGGTGGTGGACACCGCGCTGGCCCTGGCCAAGGACGGCACCCGCGAGGCCATCGCGGCGGTGCGCGACGTCGCGCTGCGGCACCGGGACGCCGAGTCCGCCCTCGCCCCGCTGCGGGCGGCGGTGGCCCCGTACGACTCGGTCGGCCCCGACTACCGCGCCCCCTCGCTGGGCGCCCGGCGCCCGTCCCGCCTGCACTCCGTCGAGGAGCTGCCGATCGCGCTCGGGATGCTGCTGGTCGCGGACGGGCGGTACGAGACCGCCGTGCTCGGCGCGGTCAACTACGGCCGCGACTGCGACTCCACCGCCACGATGGCGGGGGCGATCGCGGGGGCCCTGGGCGGGGAGTCCGCGGTGCCGGCCGGCTGGGCGAAGCAGGTCGCGGAGGCCAGCCGCCTCGACCTGCACGCCCCGGCGGCGGAGCTCGCCGCGGTCGCCCGGGAGGTCTTCGACCGGGACCGGTCCCGCCGGCGCGCCCACGAGAGCGCCTTCGCCGCCATCGCGTCCGCGCGGTGACGGCCTCCCGTACGGGGGCGGCCCCGGCCGCCGCCGGGGGGACGGCCTCCCCCGCCGCCGCCCCGGACCGCGTACGCCTCACCTGGGTGCAGCCCGAGGACCTGATCGGGCACGAGCTGCGCCAGGCGGCGGAGGACGGCCGGGACCCCGGCCCGGCCCTGCGCACCTGGCTCGCGGCGGGCGGCCGTCCGGCCCCCGCCCGGGCCGGGGCCTCCGCCGTCCCGGCCGCGCCGGAGCTGCGCGCCCTCGCCGGCCGCCTGCTGGACGGCCTCGCGGCCCTGCCCGTCCCCTCGGCCGCGGCCGAGCCCACCGCCTGGCCGGCCCTGCGCGCCACCTGGCCCGCGTCCCCGCCGCCGCCGGCCCGCGCGGAGGCGGAGCCGGGGCTGCAACGCCGGCTGGAGGCCGCCTGGCTCGGGCGGGCCGTCGGCTGCGTACTCGGCAAACCCGTGGAGAAGCTCCCCCTGGAGGGGATCCGCGCCCTCGCCCGCGCCGCCGGGAACTGGCCGCTGGACGACTGGTTCACCGCACGCGGCGTCCCCGCGGACGTCCTGGCCGCCCATCCGTGGAACCGGCGTTCCGCGCCCACCTCCCTCGCCGAGAACATCGACGGCGCGCCCGAGGACGACGACCTCGACCACCCCCTGCTCGGCCTGCTGCTGCTCCGGCGGCACGGCAAGGGGTTCACCACCGCCGACCTGGGCCGCCTCTGGCTCGACGAACTCCCCGCCGGCCGCACCTTCACCGCCGAGCGCGTCGCCTACCGCAACCTCCTCCAGGGGCTGGAACCCCCGCTCACCGCCACCCGGCACAACCCCTTCCGCGAGTGGATCGGCGCCCTCATCCGCGCCGACGTCCACGGCTGGACCAACCCGGCGGACCCGGCCGCGGCCGCCGAGCAGGCCTGGCGGGACGCCACCCTCACCCACACCGCCAACGGGGTCTACGCCGCGCTCTTCATCGCGGCCGCCACCGCCGAGGCCGCCGGCGGCCGGGCCGACGTGCACGGCGCGCTCCGGGCCGGCCTGGGCGTGGTACCGCCCGGCTCGCGCCTCGCCGAAGCCGTCCGCTTCGGGATCCGCGCCGCCCGCGAGGAGTCGGGTCCCACCCGTCCGGAGTGCGGGTTCGAGCGCGTCGTGGACCGGCTGCACGCCCGCTACGGCCACTACCACTGGGTGCACGCCGTCCCCAACACCGCGCTGATCGCGGCCGCCCTCACCCACGCCGACGGGGATTTCACGCACTCCGTGTGCCGGGCGGTGTCCGGCGGCTGGGACACCGACTCCAACGGCGCCACCGCCGGGTCGATCGCCGGGCTCCTGGCCGGGTCCCCGGAGCGGATCCCCGAGCGCTGGACCGCACCGCTGGGGAACCGCCTCGCCACCACCGTCGCCGGTTTCGACGGCGTCGGCTTCGACACCCTCGCCCACCTCACCGCCCAGGAGGCAACCCGATCATGACGGCCATCGCCGTGCTCGGCAGTACCAACATGGACCTCGTCGCCTACGTGCCCAAGGCCCCCCGCCTCGGGGAGACCGTCACCGGGCGGGAGTTCCGCACGGTCCCCGGCGGCAAGGGCGCCAACCAGGCGGTGGCCGCCGCCCGCCTCGGCGGGGAGGTGGTGATGATCGGCGCGGTCGGGGCGGACGAGTTCGGCGTACGGCTGCGGGCCGGGCTCACCGCGTCCGGGGTCGAGACCGCCGCCCTGCGCACCGTCGAGGGGCCGAGCGGAACCGCGCACATCACGGTGGACGACGAGGGCGGGAACAGCATCGTCGTCATTCCCGGCGCCAACGCCCGTGTCACCGGCCTGGAGGCGGGCGACGCGTCGCGGATCGGCGCCGCCGACTGCCTGCTGCTCCAGCTGGAACTCCCCCTGGAGGCCGTCCTCGCCGGCGCCCTCGCCGCCCGCGAGCACGGCGTCCGTACGGTCCTCACCCCGGCCCCGGCGCAGCCGCTGCCGGCCGGCCTGCTCGCCGCCACCGACCTGCTCGTCCCGAACGAGCACGAGGCCGCCGCCCTCACCGGCCTCACCGACCCGCTGCGGGCCGCCGAGGCGCTGCTGCGCGAGGTGCCGGAGGTGGTGGTCACCCTGGGCGCGGCCGGGTGCCTGTACGCGGCCCGGGGGCGCGAGCCCCTCACCGTGGCCGCGCCCCGGGTGCGGGCGGTGGACACCACCGCCGCCGGGGACACCTTCGTCGGGGCGCTCGCGGTGGCCCTCGGGGAGGGCCGCGCCATGCCGGAGGCGCTGCGCTGGGCCTCGGCGGCGGCGGCCCTGTCGGTCCAGCGGCCCGGGGCGCAGGACTCCATGCCGACCCGGGCGGAGACGGACGCCCTCGCCCCGGCCGGGCCGGCACCGGACTCCCCCGCGGCCGGGCCGGACGGGAACCCCGGCCCCGGCCCTTCGCCGGCCGGGCCGCGGCCGGGGGCGCCGGCCGCCGGGGCGCCCGGGACCGGGAGCGGCGCCGGATCCGGAGCGGCGTCGTGACCCCGGCCGGACGCGCACCCGCCGACGGACACGCACCCGCCGCGGCCGGCCCGGAAGCCGCCGGCGGCCCCCTCGCGGGGCTGCGCGTGCTCGACCTCGCCACCCTCTTCGCCGGGCCCCTCGCCGCCACCCTGCTCGGGGACTTCGGGGCCGAGGTGGTCAAGGTCGAGCACCCGCACCGGCCCGACCCCTCCCGCGGGCACGGCCCCGCCAAGGACGGGGTCGGGCTGTGGTGGAAGCTGCTCGGGCGGAACAAGCGGACGATGACCCTCGACCTGTCCACGCCCGGCGGCCGGGACACCCTGCTGCGGCTGGCCGCCACCGCCGACGTGGTCGTCGAGAACTTCCGCCCCGGCACCCTGGAGCGGTGGGGGCTGGGCTGGGCCGAGCTGTCCGCCGCCAACCCGCGGCTGGTCCTGGCCCGCGTCACGGCCTTCGGCCAGCAGGGCCCGTACGCCCGCCGCCCGGGCTTCGGCACCCTCGCCGAGGCGATGAGCGGGTTCGCCTCGATCACCGGCGAGCCGGACGGCCCGCCGACCCTCCCTCCCTTCGGGCTCGCGGACTCCATCGCCGCGCTGACCACCGCGTACGCGGTGATGACGGCGCTGGCGGCGCGCGACCGCACCGGGCACGGGCAGGTCGTGGACCTGGCCATCATCGAGCCGATCCTCACCGTGCTCGGCCCGCACCCGCTCTGGTACGACCAGCTCGGCTACGTCCAGCCGCGCACCGGCAACCGCTCGGCCAACAACGCCCCCCGCAACACCTACCGCAGCGCGGACGGCCGCTGGCTGGCGGTGTCCGCCTCGGCGCAGTCGGTCGCGGAGCGGGTGGTGCGCCTCGTCGGCCGGCCGGAGCTGGTCGCCGAGCCCTGGTTCCCGACCGGTTCCGGGCGGGCCGCCCATGCCGGGGTCATCGACGAGGCGGTCGGCGGCTGGATCGCACGGCACAAGGCGGACGAGGTGGTCGCGGCCTTCGAGGAGGCCGAAGCCGCCGTCGCCCTGGTCTACGACGTCCGGGACGTGATGGCCGATCCGCAGTTCGCGGCGCTCGACACGGTCACCGAGGTCGAGGACCCGGAACTGGGCCCGCTGAGGATGCAGAACGTCCTCTTCCGGCTGTCCGAGACCCCCGGCGGGATCCGCTGGGCGGGCCGCCCGCACGGCGCGGACACCGAAGCCGTCCTGACCGAGCTCGGCCTGACCCGGGCCGAGGTCGCCGCTCTCCGCCTGGAGGGAGCACTGTGATCCTGACCTGGCTCTACGCACCCGGGGACCGCCCGGAGGTGGTGGCCAAGGCCCTGCGCTGCGGGGCCGACGCGGTCATCGTCGACCTGGAGGACTCGGTGTCGGCCTCGCGCAAGGAGTACGCCCGCGCGGCCACCGCCGAACTGCTCACCGAGCGGCCCCCGGTCCCCGTCCACGTCCGCGTCAACGCCCTCGGCTCCCCCTGGTCGGGCGCGGACCTGACGGCGCTGGCCGGGCTGCACGGTCTCGCCGGGCTGCGGCTGCCCAAGGTCGACGCGCCGGAGCAGATCACCCGGGTGGCGGACCGCACCGGAGGGGTGGCGCTGTACGCGCTGCTGGAGTCCGCGCTGGGCGTGGAGAGGGCGTACGAGATCGCCCGCGCCCACCCCTCCTTGCAGGGGCTGACCCTGGGCGAGGCGGATCTGCGCGCCGACCTCGGCGTCAGCGCGGAGAGCGGGCTCGACTGGCCGCGTTCCCGGGTCGTCATCGCGGCCCGGGCCGCCGGGCTGGTGCCGCCGGCCCAGTCGGTCTTCCCGGACATCCGGGACCTGGAGGCGCTGGCCGTGTCCTGCGCGCGGGGGCGGGCGCTGGGGTTCCTCGGGCGGGCGGCGATCCACCCGCGCCAGCTGCCGGTGATCGAGCGGGCCTACCTCCCCGGGCCGGAGGAGGTCACCGCCGCCGAGGAGATCGTCACCGCCGCCCGCGCCATGCCGGGGGCCCTCGCCCTCCCGGACGGCCGCTTCGTGGACCCGGCGGTGGTGGCGGCCGCCCACCGCACCCTGTCCCTGTCGCAGCGCGCCACGTTTCCTTCCTGAGGCGCCGCACACCTTCTTCACGCGCCGCTCGCGCGACTCGGCCGCGGGCGGCCTCACCGGCTTCGCGCCGCTGCGCCGGACTCCGTCCGTCGGGTGTGGGGCGGGGTGGGTTCCGGTGGCCGGGGCCGGTGGGTCGTGTGCGGGTGGTGTGCCGCTGCGCGGGGCCGTCCCCTACCCGCCCTTCCACCGTTCCCAGGGGCGCTGCCCCTGACCCCGTACGGGCGCTGCGCGCCCGTCACCTCAAACGCCGGCGAGGCTGGATTTCCCAGCCTCGCCGGCGTTTGAGGCGCGGGGGTCTGGGGGCGGAGCCCCCAGGGAACGGTGGAAGGGCGGGGAGGGGCAAGCCCCGCGCAGCGGCACGCCCCACGGCACCGGCCGGGTACGACGGAGGGGGCGCCGCGACCCGCACGGCGCCCCCTCCGGTACGACCGGTCAGCTCTTGTCGGCCTCCGCGGCCTTCGTGAGACTGGTCGGCTTCGCGTCGGCCGGGACGGCCTTGTCATCGGCGTCGGCCTTGGCGTCCGCGTCCGCACCCGCCGGAACGGCCTCCGCGTCGGCGGCAGGGGCGTCGGCCGCGCCGGTGTCCCCGGAGGGACCCGGTTCGACGACCGCCTCGCGCCCCGGCCGCAGCTTCGCCGAGAGCACGAAGTACACCACCGCGAGGACGAAGACCACGATCGCGGTCCACACGTTCAGCCGCAGGCCCAGGATGTGGTGGGCCTCGTCGACGCGCATGTACTCGATCCACACGCGCCCGGAGCAGTACGCCGCGACGTACAGCGCGAACGCCCGCCCGTGGCCCAGCTTGAAGCGCCGGTCCGCCCAGATGACCAGTGCGGCGACGCCCAGGCACCACAGGGACTCGTAGAGGAAGGTCGGGTGGTAGGTGCCGGCGACCCGGTTCGGGCCCTCACTGATCTTCAGCGCCCACGGCAGGTCGGTGGGGCGGCCGTACAGCTCCTGGTTGAACCAGTTGCCCCAGCGCCCGCAGGCCTGGGCGATCGCGATGCCCGGGGCGAGCGCGTCGGCCCAGGCGGGCAGCGGGATGCCGCGCAGCCGGCAGCCGATCCAGGCGCCGACCGCGCCGAGCGCGATCGCGCCCCAGATGCCGAGGCCGCCCTCCCAGATCTTGAAGGCGTCGACCCAGTCCCGGCCCTCACCGAAGTAGAGCTGGTAGTCGGTGATCACGTGGTAGAGGCGGCCGCCGACCAGGCCGAACGGCACCGCCCACACGGCGATGTCCGCGACCGTGCCCGGCTTTCCGCCGCGCGCGACCCACCGCTTGTTGCCGAGCCAGACGGCGACGAAGACGCCGATGATGATGCAGAACGCGTAGCCGCGCAGCGGGATCGGTCCGAGATGGATCACGCCGGTCGACGGGCTGGGGATGTAAGCAAGGTCCATGGCAGACCTGACGCTACCCTGCCGGGCGGTACGCACCGCAACCCGCCCGGCAAGCTGAAACCAAAACCACACACGGCAGGACCGCCGCTCAGCCTCCCGATCCGGCTCCCGACCCCGCCCGGGAGCCGGAAGCGGAACCCGAGCCGGCGGAGGAGGGGGAGCTCTTGGTGCCGCTCCTCGACCCGCCGCTCCCGGAGCCCGCGGCGGACGCGGACGCCGACGGGGAGGCGGACGCCGACGGCGTCGTCTTGCCGCCGCCCTCGACCCTTTCCTTCAGCTTCTGCGGGGTCAGCGGGTTCGCCTCGTCCGCGAAGATGTTCTTGCCGTCGAGGAGCACGGTGGGGGTGCCCCGGAACTTCCCGGCGATGAAGGCCTCGTGCGACTTGCCCACCCAGCTGTTGTGGGTGCCGTCCTCCACGCAGGAGCGGAAGGCGGGGGTGTCCAGTCCCTCCACCTTCCCGGCCAGCTCCAGCAGCTTCGCGTTCTTGCCGTAGGCGTCGTCGGTCTCCGGCGGCTGGTTCTGGAAGAGGACGTCGTGGTAGGCGGAGAACTTGCCGGCGTCCTGGGCGCAGGCGGCGGCGTTGGCCCCCTTCAGGGAGCCGCTGCCGCGCATGTTGCCGTCGATGAGGGTGACCAGGTGGTACTCGACCTTGAGCAGCCCCTTGGCCTCCAGGTCGTGGATGGTGGTGCGGTAGTTGTCCTCGAAGGACTTGCAGGCGGGGCAGCGGAAGTCCTCCCACACCGTCAGGGTGGACTTGGCTTCGTTCTTGCCGGTCTGGATGGCGAGCGCGTCCTTGCCGGTGGCTCCGGAGGGCGCGGCCATCGGGCCGGTCTTGGCGGACTTGTCGCCCTTGCCGGTGTTGGCCGCGATCACGCCGACGACGGCGGCCAGGCCGAGCACGCCGACGACCGCTCCGGCCACCACCAGGGTGCGCCGGCGCTTGTCCCGGGCCTTCTGCCGCTCGCGCTCCTGCTGGAGTCGTTCGCGGGCCGATCGTTTCGTCGCATCGCGGTTCGCACCGTCGTTCTTCTCGCTCACGTTCGGCCAAACGAAGCGGGGAGGCACTCGCGTGCCTCCCCGCTGCCGATTCCACCCGATCGGGCTACAGAACCTCGTTCCGCGCCCGCTCGGGGTCAGGACCTGCGTACGCCTTCCGCAAGCTCGCCCGCCAGCGCCCGCACGGCGGACAGGCCCGCGGGCAGGTCCGGGGCGTCCAGGAGCAGCTTGACGAAGGCGGAGCCGACGATCACACCGTCGGCGAAGCCGGCGACCTGCTTGGCCTGCCGGGCGTTGGAGACGCCGAGGCCGACGCAGACCGGCAGCTCGGTGGTGGCGCGGGTGCGGCGCACCAGCTCCTGCGCCTCGTTGCCGACGGACTCGCGGGTGCCGGTGACCCCCATGAGGGAGGCGGCGTAGACGAAGCCGGAGCCGGCGGCGGTGATGGTGGCCAGGCGCTCGTCGCGGCTGCTGGGGGCGACGACGAAGACGGTGGCCAGACCGTGCTCGGCGGCGTGCTCGCGCCACAGCGCGGACTCCTGGACCGGCAGGTCGGGCAGGATGCAGCCGGCGCCGCCGGCGGCCGCGAGCTCGGCGGTGAACCGCTCGACGCCGTAGCGGTCGATGGGGTTCCAGTACGTCATGACCAGGATCGGGACCCCGGTGGCCTCGAAGGCCTCGCGCACGGTGCGCAGCACGTCGGCGATCTTCACGCCGCCGCGCAGGGCGATGTCGTCGGCGGTCTGGATGACGGCGCCGTCGAGGACGGGGTCGCTGTGCGGCAGGCCGATCTCGACGATGTCGGCGCCGCCCGCGATGACGGCCTTGACGGCCTCGATGCCGCCGTCGACGGTCGGGAAGCCGGCCGGGAGGTAGGCGACGAGGGCGGCGCGGTCCTCGGACCTGGCCTTGGCGAGGGTCGCGCTCAGCAGCTCGATGTTTCCGTTGGCGCTCACTTGTCGTCCCCCTCGGCGAACTCGTCGGCGGCGACTTCGCCGTCGGTGTCGTACAGCCCGAAGTAGCGGGCGGCGGTGTCCATGTCCTTGTCCCCGCGGCCGGACAGGTTGACCACGATGAGGCCGTCCGGGCCCAGTTCCTTGCCGAGGTCGAGGGCGCCGGCGAGGGCGTGGGCCGACTCGATGGCCGGGATGATGCCCTCGGTGCGGGAGAGCAGGCGCAGGGCCTGCATGGCGGCGTCGTCGGTGACCGCGCGGTACTCGCCGCGGCCGCTGTCCTTGAGGTAGGAGTGCTCGGGGCCGATGCCCGGGTAGTCCAGGCCGGCGGAGATGGAGTAGGGCTCGGTGATCTGGCCCTCCTCGTCCTGGAGGACGTAGCTGCGGGAGCCGTGCAGGATGCCGGGCTCGCCCGCGGTCAGGGTGGCGGCGTGCTCGCCGGTCTCCACGCCGTGTCCGGCGGGCTCGAAGCCGACGAGGCGCACCTCGGTGTCGGGGATGAAGGCGTGGAAGAGGCCGATGGCGTTGGAGCCGCCGCCGACGCAGGCGGCGACGGCGTCGGGCAGCCGGCCGGCGCGCTCGATGATCTGGCGGCGGGCCTCGACGCCGATGACGCGGTGGAAGTCGCGGACCATGGCCGGGAAGGGGTGCGGGCCGGCGACGGTGCCGAAGAGGTAGTGGGTCTGGTCCACGTTGGCGACCCAGTCGCGGAACGCCTCGTTGATGGCGTCCTTGAGGGTGCGGGAGCCGGACTTCACGGCGATGACCTCGGCGCCGAGCATGCGCATGCGGGCCACGTTGAGGGCCTGGCGCTGGGTGTCGATCTCGCCCATGTAGATGGTGCAGTCGAGGCCGAAGAGGGCACAGGCGGTGGCGGTGGCCACGCCGTGCTGGCCGGCGCCGGTCTCGGCGATGACGCGGGTCTTGCCCATGCGCTTGGTGAGCAGTGCCTGGCCCAGCACGTTGTTGATCTTGTGCGAGCCGGTGTGGTTGAGGTCCTCGCGCTTGAGGAAGATCCGGGCGCCGCCGGCGTGCTCGGCGAACCGGGGCACCTCGGTCAGGGCGCTGGGCCGGCCCGTGTAGTTGACCATGAGGTCGTTCAGCTCGGCGGCGAAGGCCGGGTCGCTCTTGGCCTTCTCGTACTCGACGGCGACCTCGTCCACGGCGGCGACGAGGGCCTCCGGGATGAACTTGCCGCCGAAGTCGCCGAAATAGCCCTCGGCGTTGGGGACGTGACCCTCCGGGTCCGGGATGAAGAACGAGGTGGTGGACATGCCACTGCTCCTACGGGTACGGGATGCGAGGCTCGACGCGGCTGGATGCACCGTATTGCGCCGCCGCTCCGCCGCCCGCGCACCCCGCGGAGGGTGGGCGGACGGGACGGTCCGCGCCCGCGCGGGGCAGGGACCGTACGCGGCCGCCCGCGGCCGGTGCCTCAGGGGTACCGGGCCGGGAGGGCCGTGGTCAGGGCGCGGTCGCCCCGCGCCATCGCATGCCGTTGACCTGTCCGGGCTCGGACCCGATCACGTAGCGCACCCGCCTGCCGTGCACGCGGCGTGCCGGGGCACGGCAGCCGCGGGGGCGGCAGCCGCGCGCCAGCGGCGCGTGCGCCGTCGGCACGCCGGCCGGGCCGTGGCCCGGTCGGGTGCGGACGGAGGGGGAGGCGGGAGGCATGGGAGTGGTCAGCTCCGCCCGTGGCGCAGGGCGGGGTGGGCGCCGGCGGCGACGAGGTCGGCGACGGCCGCCTTCGGGTCGCGGCCGGTGACCAGGGACTCGCCGACCAGGACGGCGTCGGCGCCCTCGTTGGCGTAGGCGATCAGGTCGTGCGGTCCGCGGATGCCGGACTCGGCGACCTTCACGATGTGCGGCGGGATCTCTCCGACGATCCGCTCGAAGGTGGAGCGGTCGACCTTGAGGTCCTTCAGGTTGCGCGCGTTGACGCCGATGATCTTGGCGCCGGCACTGACGGCCCGCTCGATCTCCTCCTCGTCGTGCACCTCCACGAGCGGGGTGAGGCCGATGGACTCGGCCCGCTCGATGAGGGAGACGAGGGCCTCCTGGTCCAGGGCCGCGACGATCAGCAGCACGAGGTCGGCGCCGTAGGCGCGGGCCTCCCACAGCTGGTACGCCGTGACGATGAAGTCCTTGCGCAGGATCGGGACGTCCACGCGGGCGCGGACGGCCTCCAGGTCGGCCAGCGAGCCGCCGAACCGGCGCTGCTCGGTGAGGACGGAGATGACCGCCGCCCCGCCGGCCTCGTAATCGGCGGCGAGCCCGGCCGGATCCGCGATCGCGGCCAGCGCGCCCTTGGAGGGGCTGGAGCGCTTGACCTCGCAGATCACCTTGACGCCGTCACCGCGCAGGGCGGCGACACCGTCCTTGGCCTGGGGCGCCTTGGCGGCACGCTCCTTGAGCTCGTCGAGGCTGACGCGGGCCTGCCGTTCGGCAAGGTCTTCGCGGACCCCTTCGATGATCTCGTCGAGCACACTCACGCGAGCGGCCCCCTTCCGGGTTGATGACGGTCGGCCGCCTTGCAGACACGTATCACTGCAAGGTCAGCACTCAAATGGTATCCGCAGGCAGCCGGGGCCTCCGCACGGAGTTCTCGGTTTCCCAGGGACTGGACACTCGGAATATTGCCTTCCCGTAGGCCCCGGCGGGGCCTCGTCCGGGGTCAGGGGGCCAGCGCGGAACCGAACGGGAGATTCCGGACAATCGAGAAGGCCAGTACCAGGGCCCCGATCCCCCACCAGTGGACCGGCCGCAGGGCGATCCGGGGCGCCGGGGCGCCGCGGAAGGCCCGCAGCAGCCACAGGGCCGTGAACACGGCGAAGACGAGGTAACCGGCCACCGCCACGGCGTTGGCCCCCAGGGCGGCCGGCAGGTCGCCGGTGGCGAAGGCGTGCGCGCTGCGCAGCCCGCCGCAGCCGGGGCACAGCACCCCGGTCAGCCGGAAGAGCGGGCAGACCGGGTAGTGCCCGGGCTCGTTGGGGTCGACGGCGCCCACGTACGCGAACGCCGCGACCGCCCCCGCCAGGGTCAGCGCCGGGGCGGCCAGCCGGCGGGCCCGGGAGGCCCGCACGGGCGCCGGGGCGTGCGGCAGCGGCGGCCGGGGCACGGCGGCCGGGGAGGCGGTGCGAGGGGCGTCCACCCGCTGATTCTCTCCGCTCATGACAAAAGGCGCAGCCCGGCGGGGCCGCGCCTTTCGCACAGCGGACCGGCGGACCCGCGGGATCGCGCTCAGACCTTGGCGGGGACCCGGTTGGCCGCGATGACCTCGGCGAGGTCGCGGTGGCCGTCCTTGGGGGCGCCCATGCCCGCGGCCCGCATCGCCATGCCGACGACACCGCCGAGCGCGACGACGACCAGGCCCGCCCAGAAGCCGAGCGGGTTCGCCAGCACCATGAAGGCGCCGGAGACGCAGAAACCGATGAAGGCGATGATGACACCGGTCCAGGCGGCCGGGGTGTGTCCGTGGCTCGTGCCCGCCATGAGTTGCTCCTCGTTGCTCTGTCTCAAGCTGTGTAGAGAGCGCGGCCTGTGTCGCACGCTCGCTGTCATTGTCCCGCACGGGAACGCGGGTTTCTCCAGCGGGTGGGGCCCGCCGGGGGCGCCGCGTCAGCGGGTGGGGTCCTCGCCGCGGTCCAGGGCCTTCCACAGGTCCTCCGGCCGGTCCGGGTCCACGGGGGCGGGGGTGCGCCCGCGGGGGCTGCCGTCGCGCTCGTAGCGGCCTCCCATCGCGGGCCAGCTCCGGCCGAAGCGCAGGGCCAGCAGGCCCGCGATCAGGATCAGGGCCGCGCCGGAGGCCGTGACGTACGGCCACGCGGTGTGGCTGAGCTCCACCACCCGGGCGGCGGTGTCCGCCGTCGCGGTGGCGGCCCGTTCGTCCAGGGCCCGCCGGTCGCCGGCGGCGGCCACCGCGGCCAGGGCCGCGCCCAGCCCGCTCAGGGCGAGCAGCCCGGACACCAGCAGCCGGCCCGGACCCCGTACGGCGAACACCGCGACCAGGGCCGCGAGGCCGACGATGGCCAGGGCCGCCGGAAGGCCGGTGACTGCCCGCCCGTCCGCGGTCAGGGGCAGCGTGCCGCCCCCGACGGAGGCGCTGCCCCGGGCCCAGGTGCGGCCGGAGGCGAGCAGGACGACGGTGGCGCCGAGCGCGCCGAGCAGCAGGGCGGCGGCCACGGTGCGGCGGCCGGTGCTGCTGTCGGGGGCCTCGGCCTCGTTGACGGGGTGTACGGCACTCACGTACCCCACTATCCCCTACGGGCTCAGGCGCGGTGCAGCCGGTTCGCCGCTCCCACGGCACGCAGGACGGCGGCGGCCTTGTTGCGGCACTCCTGGTCCTCCAGCTCGGGCACCGAGTCGGCGACGACGCCCGCTCCGGCCTGCACGTACGCCGTGCCGTCGCGCAGCAGCGCGGTGCGGATGGCGATGGCGGTGTCGGAGTCCCCCGCGAAGTCGAGGTAGCCGACGCAGCCGCCGTACAGGCCGCGGCGGGAGGGCTCCAGTTCCTCGATGATCTGCATGGCGCGCGGCTTGGGCGCACCGGAGAGGGTGCCGGCGGGGAAGCAGGCGGTGAGCACGTCGAAGGCGGTCCTGCCCTCGGCGACGCGGCCGGTGACGGTGGAGACGATGTGCATGACGTGCGAGTAGCGCTCGATGCTCATGAAGTCGACGACCTCGACGGAGCCCGGCTCGCAGACCCGGCCCAGGTCGTTGCGGCCGAGGTCGACGAGCATGAGGTGCTCGGCGCGCTCCTTGGGGTCGGCCAGCAGCTCCTCGGCGAGGTCGTTGTCCTCCTGCGGGGTCGCGCCGCGGTGGCGGGTGCCGGCGATGGGGTGGACCATCGCCCGGCCGTCCTCGACCTTGACCAGCGCCTCGGGGCTGGAGCCGACCACGTCGAAGCCGTTCTCGAAGCGGAAGAGGTACATGTACGGGGACGGGTTGGTGGCCCGCAGCACCCGGTAGACGTCCAGCGCGGAGGCGTGGCAGGGGGTCTCGAACCGCTGCGAGGGCACCACCTGGAAGGCCTCGCCGGCCCGGATGCGCTCCTTGACGTCCTCGACGGCGGCCTGGTACTTCTCGCCGCCCCAGAGCGCGTCGAAGGGCGGCAGCGCGGACTCCGGGAGCGCGGCGGGCGCGTAGGGCGCGGGCCGGGCGAGGTCGGCCTCCATCGCGTCGAGGCGGGCGACGGCGTCGGCGTGGGCCTCGTCCGCCCCGGTGTCGAGGGCGTTGTGGTTGATGGCGTTGGCGATGAGCAGGACCGTGCCGTCCCAGTGGTCGAGGACCGCCAGGTCGGAGGTGAGGAGCATGGTCAGCTCGGGGAGCTCGAGGTCGTCCTCGGCGTGGTCGCCGATGCGCTCCAGCCGGCGCACGATGTCGTAGCCGAGGTAGCCGACCATGCCGCCGGTGAAGGGCGGCATGCCGCCCGCCAGGTCGCGGGGGGTGTGCAGGGCCTCGACGGTGGCGCGCAGGGCTTCGAGGGGGTCGCCGTCCGTGGGGACGCCGACGGGCGGGGTGCCGATCCAGTGCGCCTGGCCGTCCTTGACGGTGAGGGTGGAGTCGCTGCGCACGCCGACGAAGGAGTAGCGGGACCAGGAGCGCCCGTTCTCGGCGGATTCCAGCAGGAAGGTGCCGGGGCGTTCGGCGGCCAGCTTCCGGTAGAGCCCGACCGGGGTGTCCCCGTCGGCCAGCAGCCGACGGCTCACGGGGATGACGCGGCGGTCGGCCGCGAGCTTGCGGAACGTCTCGAGATCCATGGGCGGGACCCTAACTGGCTAGCTGGCGTCGGTGAAAAGGACATCCGCGTCGAAGCACGTGCGGGCGCCGGTGTGGCAGGCGGCCCCGACCTGGTCGACCTTCACGAGCACGGTGTCGGCGTCGCAGTCGAGGGCGACGGACTTCACGTACTGGAAGTGGCCCGAGGTGTCCCCCTTGACCCAGTACTCCTGCCGGCTGCGGGACCAGTAGGTGCAGCGGCCCGTGGTGAGGGTGCGGTGCAGGGCCTCGTCGTCCATCCAGCCGAGCATGAGCACCTCGCCGGTGTCGTACTGCTGGGCGATGGCCGGAACCAGGCCGTCCGCGGAGCGCTTGAGGCGGGCGGCGACGGCGGGGTCGAGGGAGGACGTACTCATGGGCCCCATTGTGCCGCGCGGCGGGACCGGTCATGGATCACCGTCCGCCTGATGAGCAGCCTCCGGGCGGGTCCCGGCCTGGCGGGTGTCCGGCGGATCAGGGCCGGACACCCCTAAGCTGGCCCGTATGTCGACCCATGCGAAGCGTGAACGCCTGCTGCTGGCGGACCTGTTGGAGGCGGCCGGGCCGGAGGCGCCGACCCTGTGCGAGGGCTGGACCTGCCGGGACCTGGCGGCGCACGTCGTGGTCCGCGAGCGCCGCCCGGACGCGGCGGGCGGGCTGCTGCTGAACGTGCTGAAGGACCGCCTCGACCGGGCGATGGCCGAGTACACGGCCAAGCCGTACGAGGAGTTGATCCAGCTGATCCGCACCGGGCCGCCGAAGCTGTCCGTGTACGCGCTGAAGCAGATCGACGAGGCCGCCAACGCGGTGGAGTTCTACGTCCACGCGGAGGACGTACGGCGCGCGCAGCCGGACTGGACCCCGCGGACGCTGGACCCGGTGTTCTCGGACGCGCTGTGGTCCCGGCTGGAGAAGCTGGCCCGGCTGACGGGCCGCCGCTCGCCGGTGGGCCTGGTGCTGCGCCGCCCGGACGGCCGCACGGCGGTCGCCCACAAGGGCGTACCGGTGGTGACGGTGACCGGGGAGCCGGGTGAGCTGACGCTGTTCTGCTTCGGCCGCCAGAACTCCGCGGCGGTGGAGCTGGACGGCGAGAAGGAGGCCGTGTCCCGGCTGACGGTCGCCCGGCTGGGAATCTGACGGCGCGGGGGCCGTCGACCCCCGCCGTCCGTCCCGGCTCCGGCCGCGGCTGTGACGTCCGCGGCCGGAGCCGGATCATCTGGATGCCCGGGGGTCAGCGGACCGGGTGGCCTGCCTCGCGCAGGGCTTCCTTGACCTGGCCGATGCGCAGGTCGCCGAAGTGGAACACCGAGGCGGCGAGGACCGCGTCGGCGCCGGCGTCGATCGCGGGCGGGAAGTGCTCCAGCTTGCCGGCGCCGCCCGAGGCGATCACCGGGACGGTGACGTGCCGGCGTACGGCGGCGATCATCTCGGTGTCGTAGCCGTCCTTGGTGCCGTCGGCGTCCATGGAGTTCAGCAGGATCTCCCCGGCGCCGAGTTCGGCCGCGCGGTGCGCCCACTCGACGGCGTCGATCCCGGTGCCCCGGCGGCCGCCGTGGGTGGTGACCTCGAAGGAGCCGGCAGGGGTGCGGCGGGCGTCGACCGACAGGACGAGCACCTGGCGGCCGAAGCGCTCGGCGATCTCCTGGATCAGCTCGGGCCGGGCGATGGCGGCCGTGTTGACGCCCACCTTGTCGGCGCCCGCCCGCAGCAGCTTGTCCACGTCGTCGGCCGTGCGGACGCCGCCGCCGACCGTGAGCGGGATGAAGACCTGCTCGGCGGTGCGCCGGACCACGTCGTAGGTGGTCTCGCGGTTGCCGGAGGAGGCGGTGATGTCGAGGAAGGTCAGCTCGTCGGCGCCCTCGGCGTCGTACAGCTTGGCCATCTCCACCGGGTCACCGGCGTCGCGCAGGTTCTGGAAGTTGACGCCCTTGACGACGCGGCCGTTGTCCACGTCCAGGCAGGGGATCACGCGTACGGCGAGGGTCACCGCGCCACCTCCCCGTAGGCCTCCACCTCGACCTCGACGACCATGCTCGGGTCGACGAAGCCGGAGACGATGAGCATGGTGGCGGCGGGGCGGACGGTGTCGAACAGCGTCTGGTGGGCGCGGCCGACCTCGTCCACGTCGCGCGCGTGCGTCAGGTACATCCGGGTGCGGACCACGTTCTCCGGTCCCAGCCCGGCCTCGGCGAGCGCCTTGAACGCGACCTCGAAGGCCTTGACGGTCTGGTCGTAGGGGCCGCCCGCGTCGGCGGCGGTGCAGCCGGAGACCAGGACGAGCCCGTTGGGCAGCTGCACGGCACGGGAGTAGCCGATGACGTCCTCGTAGGGGCCGCCGGAGGAGATCCTGCGGATGCCGGAGGCCGAGGAGGAGGGAGAGGAGGGGGTGGAGCTCATGCGCGGACCGCCTTCAGGGCTTCTTCCAGGGTGAAGGCCTTGGCGTACAGGGCCTTGCCGACGATGGCGCCCTCGACGCCGAGGGGGACGAGCTCGGACAGGGCCCGCAGGTCGTCCAGGGAGGAGACGCCGCCGGAGGCGACGACCGGCCGGTCGGTGGCGGCGCAGACGTTCCGCAGCAGCTCCAGGTTGGGGCCGGTCAGCGTGCCGTCCTTGCCGATGTCGGTGACGACGTAGCGGGCGCAGCCCTCGGAGTCCAGGCGGGCGAGGGTCTCGTACAGGTCACCGCCCTCGCTGGTCCAGCCGCGGCCCTTGAGGGTGGTGCCGCGGACGTCGAGGCCGATGGCGATCCTGTCGCCGTGTTCGGCGATGGCCTTGGCGGCCCACTCGGGGGTCTCCAGGGCGGCGGTGCCGAGGTTGACGCGGGTACAGCCGGTGGCGAGGGCCGCGGCGAGCGTGGCGTCGTCGCGGATGCCGCCGGACAGCTCGACCTTGATGTCCATCGCACGGGTGATCTCGGCGACCAGGGCACGGTTGTCGCCGGTGCCGAAGGCGGCGTCCAGGTCGACCAGGTGCAGCCACTCGGCGCCGGAGGCCTGCCAGGCGAGGGCCGCCTCCAGCGGGGAGCCGTAGGAGGTCTCACTGCCCGACACGCCGTGCACGAGGCGTACGGCCTGGCCGTCGCGGACGTCGACCGCGGGAAGGAGTTCGAGCGTGGGTGCGGTCATCACAGGGTCTCGATCCAGTTGGTGAGGAGCTGGGCGCCGGCGTCGCCGGACTTCTCGGGGTGGAACTGGGTGGCCCACAGGGCGCCGTTCTCCACCGCCGCGACGAACCGCTCGCCGTGCGTGGCCCAGGTGACCTTGGGGCCCCTGATCCTCGGGTTGGTGACCTCCAGGGACCAGTCGTGGGCCGCGTAGGAGTGCACGAAGTAGAACCGGGCGTCGGCGTCCAGCCCGGCGAAGGCCTGGCTGCCGGCCGGGGCCTCGACGGTGTTCCAGCCCATGTGGGGGACGACGGGGGCCTTCAGCGGGCCCACGGTGCCGGGCCACTCGTCGAGGCCCTCGGTCTCCACGCCGTGCTCGATGCCGCGCTCGAAGAGGATCTGCATGCCGACGCAGATGCCCATGACGGGGCGGCCGCCGGAGAGGCGGCGGCCGATGATCCAGTCGCCGCGGGCGTCCTTGAGGCCCTGCATGCAGGCGGAGAAGGCGCCCACACCGGGCACGAGCAGCCCGTCGGCGTCCATCGCCCGGTCGTAGTCGCGGGTGATCTCGACGTCCGCGCCGACGCGCGCGAGGGCGCGCTCGGCGGAGCGGATGTTGCCGAAGCCGTAGTCGAAGACCACGACGTTCTTCTTGGCGGTCATGCCCAGATCCCTTGGATTCGCAGGACTCCCGCGGCCAGACACATCGCGGAGGCGAGAGCGAGCAGAACGATCACCGACAGGGGCATCTTCTGCTTCTGGAAGGAGTAGACGCCGCCGGCCAGGAACAGGCCGACGACGATCAGGATGGTGTTCAGACCGTTCACTGCTAGAGGGCGCCCTTCGTGGAGGGCAGGATCCCTGCGGCGCGCGGGTCGAACTCGGCGGCGTAGCGCAGGGCCCGGGCGAGGGCCTTGAACTGGCACTCCACGATGTGGTGGGCGTTGCGGCCGTACGGGACGTGGATGTGCAGGGCGATCTGGGCCTGCGCGACGAAGGACTCGAAGATGTGCCGGGTCATCGTCGTGTCGTACTCGCCGATCATCGGCGCCATGTTCTCGGGCTCGGTGTGCACGAGGTAGGGGCGGCCGGAGAGGTCGACGGTCACCTGGGCGAGGGACTCGTCCAGCGGGACGGTGCAGTTGCCGAAGCGGTAGATGCCCACCTTGTCGCCGAGGGCCTGCCTGAAGGCGGCGCCGAGCGCGAGGGCGGTGTCCTCGATGGTGTGGTGGCTGTCGATGTGCAGGTCGCCGTCCGTCTTGACCGTGAGGTCGAAGAGGCCGTGGCGGCCGAGCTGGTCGAGCATGTGGTCGTAGAAGCCCACACCCGTCGACACGTCGACCTTGCCGGTGCCGTCGAGGTTTATCTCGACCAGGACCGAGGTCTCCTTCGTGGTGCGCTCGACCCGTCCGATGCGGCTCATGCCTGCTGCTCCTTCTTCAGTGCGCGAACCGCTTCCAGGAACGCGTCGTTCTCGGCCGGGGTGCCCGCGGTGACCCGCAGCCGGCCCGGTACGCCGTTGTCCCGGACCAGGACGCCCTGGTCGAGGATCTTCTGCCAGGCGGTGTGGGAGTCCTCGAACTTCCCGAACTGGATGAAGTTCGCGTCGGACTCGGTGACCTCGTAGCCGAGGGCCCGCAGCTCGCTGACGAGGCGGTCCCGCTCGGCCTTGAGCTGCTCGACGTAGCCGAGCAGGGTGTCGGTGTGCTCCAGGGCGGCCAGCGCGGTCGCCTGGGTGACGGCGGACAGGTGGTACGGCAGGCGTACGAGCTGCACGGCGTCGACCACGGCCGGGTGCGCGGCGAGGTAGCCCAGGCGCAGGCCCGCGGCGCCGAAGGCCTTGGACATGGTCCGGGAGACCACCAGGTGGGGGCGGCCCTCGATCAGCGGGAGGAGGGAGTCGCGGTGGGAGAACTCCACGTACGCCTCGTCCACGACGACCAGCGACGGCTTGGCGGCCTGCGCGGCGTCGTAGAGGGCGAGGACCGTCTCCGCCCCGACCGCCGTACCCGTGGGGTTGTTCGGCGAGGTGATGAAGACGACGTCGGGGGCGTTCTCGGCGATCGCCTGCTCGGCGGCCTCCACGTCGATGGTGAAGTCCTCGCGGCGGGGGCCGGAGATCCAGCCGGTGCCGGTGCCGCGCGCGATGAGCGCGTGCATCGAGTACGAGGGCTCGAAGCCGATCGCCGTGCGCCCCGGGCCGCCGAAGGTCTGGAGCAGCTGCTGGAGGACCTCGTTGGAGCCGTTGGCGGCCCAGACGTTCTCCATGGCGACCGGGTGCTTGCCCGTCCGCGTGAGGTAGGCGGCCAGCTGGGTGCGCAGCTCGACCGCGTCCCGGTCGGGGTAGCGGTTGAGGGTGCGGGCGGCCTCGGCGACGCGCTCGGCGATGCGCCGGACGAGCGGCTCGGGCAGCTCGTACGGGTTCTCGTTGGTGTTCAGCTGGACGGGCACGTCGAGCTGCGGTGCGCCGTACGGGGTCTTGCCGCGCAGCTCGTCGCGGATGGGCAGGTCGTCGATCCCGAGGGCGCTCACTGTCCGGGGACCTTCCATCCGAAGCGCGCCTTGAGGGCGGCGCCGTGCGCGGGCAGGTCCTCGGCCTCGGCCAGCGTCACCACGTGGTGGGTGACCTCGGCGAGGGCGTCGCGCGTGTAGTCGACGATGTGGATGCCGCGCAGGAAGGACTGCACGGACAGGCCCGAGGAGTGGCAGGCGCAGCCGCCGGTGGGCAGGACGTGGTTCGACCCGGCGCAGTAGTCGCCGAGGGAGACCGGCGCCCAGGGGCCGACGAAGATCGCGCCGGCGTTGCGGACCCGGGCGGCCCAGGCGGCGGCGTCGGCGGTCTGGATCTCCAGGTGCTCGGCGCCGTACGCGTCGACGACCTTGAGGCCGTCCTCCAGGCTGTCGACCAGGACGATCGCGGACTGCTTGCCGGCGAGGGCGGGCTTGATCCGGTCCTCGACGTGCTTGGTCGCGGCGACCTGCGGCTCCAGCTCCTTCTCGACGGCGGCCGCGAGCTCCGCGGAGTCCGTGACGAGGACGGCCGCGGCCAGCGGGTCGTGCTCGGCCTGGCTGATCAGGTCGGCGGCGACGTGCACCGGGTCGGCCGTGGCGTCCGCGAGGACCGCGATCTCGGTGGGGCCGGCCTCGGTGTCGATGCCGATCCTGCCGGTGAAGTAGCGCTTGGCGGCGGCGACCCAGATGTTGCCGGGGCCGGTCACCATGTTGACCGGCGGGCACCCGTCGGGTCCCGAGGTCCCGTACGCGAACATCGCGACGGCCACGGCGCCGCCGGCCGCGTACACCTCGTCCACGCCGAGCAGCGCGCACGCCGCCAGGATGGTCGGGTGCGGCAGCCCGCCGAACTCCTTCTGCGGCGGGGACGCCAGCGCGATGGACTCGACGCCCGCCTCCTGCGCCGGGACGACGTTCATGACGACGGAGGACGGGTACACCGAGCGGCCGCCCGGGGCGTACAGCCCCACGCGCCCGACCGGAACCCACTTCTCGGTCACGGTGCCGCCGGGGACCACCTGGGTGGTGTGCTCGCTGCGGCGCTGGTTGCGGTGCACGATCCGGGCGCGCCGGATGGACTCCTCCA
The DNA here is from genome assembly GCF_055575555.1 of Streptomyces sp. NPDC034085. Lineage (NCBI taxonomy): Bacteria > Bacillati > Actinomycetota > Actinomycetes > Kitasatosporales > Streptomycetaceae > Streptomyces > Streptomyces sp. NPDC034085. The sequence continues at coordinate 258,927 of NZ_JBVISL010000001.1, forward strand.
GGGCGGCGCGGACGGCCGGGTCCAGCTGGTCGAGGGCGGCCTTCAGGGCCTCCGCGGGCACCCGGACCTGCGTGAGCTCGACGCCGTCGAACTTCTGCGCGTACTCGATCAGCGCCGCCGTGCCACGATGATGGACGTCCTCGCAGATGGGCCGCACCTTCTCCAGGGCGGCTTCCACGTCGAACTCGGCACGGGGCAGCAGGTCGCGCAGGGCGCCGCCCTCGGGGAGGGCGTCACCGCGCAGGTCGATACGAGAGATCACGCCCCAATTCTCTCAGACCGCCTCCCACCGCCGTCCGCCCGTATCACTGGCTGATACACGCCCCGGCTGTCACCGCCGCCCCTTAGCGTTCTCGTACACGTGGATGACAGCGGGGGGCTGCCATGACCGAAGCGGGCGACGACGGACGGCCGGACGGCCTCACCGATGCCGAGCAGCAGATGTGGGAGACCTTCCGGGCGGGCACCGTCTGCGATCTGGGCGCCCGCACCGCCGGCCTGGACGATCCGCACAACGGCCCGGTCTGGGGCCCGGAGCGGCGGGTCCGCGCGGAGGTCGTGGCCCGCCTCCTGCTGGCCGGCCCCGCACCGGTCCCCGGCCGGGTCGGCTGCCTGAAGCTGCGCGGCGCGCAGATCACCGGGCGGCTGGATCTGTCCGGCGGCACGGTCGCCCCGTACGTGGAGATCCGCTCGTGCCGCTTCGACGACGAGATCCAGGTGTCCGAGACCCGCTTCGGCACGCTGCGGCTGGACAACTGCGCGATACCCCGGCTGGAGGGGGCCCGGCTGCACACCGAGGGGGACCTGCACCTGGCGCGCTGCCGGGTGGCGCGCGGGATCCGGCTGACCGACGCGCAGATCGGCACCGATCTGCTGATCAGCCAGGCCGTGGTGCAGCGCGACGGCGGGGGCCGGGCCATCGCCGCCGACGGGATGGCCGTCGCGCAGGACCTCCAGGCCGACCTGCTGGAGACGCACGGCGAGGTGAGCCTGCGCGGGGTGAAGGTGGGCGCCTCGATGAGCCTGCGCGGTGCGCGGCTGGGCAACCGCCACGGCCGGCGCGCCCTGAACGCCCCGACCCTGACCGTCGAGCGGACCCTGTACCTGACCTCCGCCGGCCTCCCCTTCCCGGCCGGCGACCCGGACCGCCCGTACGACTGGAGCCAGACCCCGACCGGCGGCGGGCCGGCGCAGCACTTCGAGTGCCGGGGCGGCCTGCGGCTGGACGACGGCCGCTTCGGCGACTCGGTCGACTTCTACGGCGCCCGCTTCGACCTGGCCCCGGACCAGGAGGTGTCGCTGCGGCGGGTGCAGACGCCCGAGCTGCGCTTCGTCGGCGACGCCCCGGAGCGGGGCCGGGTGGTGGTCTCCGGCGCGAAGGTCGTCAAGCTCGTCGACCGGTCCACGAGCTGGCCGGGCCGCGGCCAGGTGTCCATGGAGGGCTTCGTCTACCAGGAGCTCGCACCCCGCGGCCACTTCCCGCTCTCCCGCCGCCTGGAGTGGCTGGAGGCGGCCACCCCCGAGTACTCGCCGGAGCCGTACGAGCGGCTCGCCGCCGTGCTCCGCGACGGCGGGGAGGACGTGGGCGCGCGCGAGGTGCTCGTGGCCAAGCAGCGCCGCCGCCGGGACACGCTGTCACCGGCGGCGAAGGCCTGGGGGTACCTCCAGGACTGGACGGTGGTCTACGGCTACCGGCCGGGCCGGGCGGCGCTGTGGATGGCGGTGCTGTGGGCGGCGGGGACCCTGCTGTTCCTGCGGCACGAGCCGGCGCCCCTCAAGGCGGACGAGCACCCGCACTGGGACGCCGCCCTGTACGCGCTCGACCTCCTGCTCCCGGTGATCGATCTCGGTCAGCAGGGCCAGTGGAAGCCCGAGGGCGGCTGGCAGTGGGGGGCGACGGTGCTGGTGCTGCTGGGCTGGATCCTGGCCACGACGGTGGCGGCGGGCGCGTCACGGCTGCTGAGGCGGGGGTGACGGGCCGGGCCGTCCGGCCACTACCCTGTGCCTCGTGACCACCGTTCGCCTTCCCCTCTTCCCGCTGAACTCGGTGCTGTTCCCGGGCCTCGTGCTGCCGCTGAACGTCTTCGAGGAGCGGTATCGCGCCATGATGCGCGAGCTGCTGAAGACCGGGGAGGACGAGCCGCGCCGGTTCGCGGTCGTCGCGATCCGCGACGGCCGGGAGGTCGCGCCGACCGCGCCCGGACTGCCCGACCAGACGGCCCTGCCCGAGCGGGGCCCGGCGGCGGGCTTCGGCGCCGACCCTATCCAGGCGTTCCACCGGGTGGGCTGCATCGCGGACGCGGCGACGATCCGGGAGCGCGAGGACGGCAGCTTCGAGGTGCTGGCCACCGGCACGACCCGGGTGCGGCTGCTCTCGGTCGACGCGTCGGGGCCGTTCCTCGTCGCCGAGCTGGAGGAGCTCGCGGAGGACGCGGGCGAGGGCGCGGGCGCGCTGTCCGAAGGGGTCCTGCGGGCCTTCCGCAGCTACCAGAAGCGGCTGGCCGGGGCCCGGGAGCGGTCCCTGACCTCGACGCCGGACCTGCCGGACGAGCCGTCGGTGGTCTCGTACCTGGTGGCGGCCGCCGCGGTGCTGGACACCCCGTCCAAGCAGCGCCTGCTGCAGGCCCCGGACACCGCCACCCGGCTCGCGGAGGAGCTGAAGCTGCTGCGCGCCGAGACGGCCGTGATCCGCCACCTGCCGTCCCTGCCGGCGGTGGACCTGACCCGCGCCCCGACCAGCCCGAACTGAGGCCATGGCGAAGAAGAAGCAACAGCAGCAGCAGTCGGCCGGCACTCCCGCCATCACCGCCCTCACCGCCTCGGGCGTCGACTTCACCACCCACTCCTACGCACACGACCCCGCGCACCCCTCGTACGGCGAGGAGGCGGCCGAGGCCCTCGGCGTGTCGCCGGACCAGGTGTTCAAGACGCTGGTCGCGGACGTGGACGGGGCCCTGACGGTGGCGGTCGTGCCGGTCTCGGGCTCACTGGACCTCAAGGCCCTGGCGGCCGCGGTGGGCGGGAAGCGGGCGGCGATGGCCGACCCGGCGCTGGCGGAGCGGACCACGGGCTACGTGCGGGGCGGGATCTCCCCGCTGGGGCAGCGCAAGCGGCTGCGTACGGTCCTGGACGCGTCGGCCTCGGCGCACACCACGATCTGCGTCTCGGCGGGCCGCCGGGGGCTGGAGGTCGAACTGGCCCCGGCCGCCCTGACCGCGCTCACGCACGCCACCGTCGCGCCGATCGCCCGCCCGTAGGCCGCCCACGCGGCGCCGCACCGGGGAGGCCGGCCACGGCCGAGCCGTGCGGGCGGGGCGTCAGGAGGAGTGCACGTGGGGCGGGGGGTACGCGCCCTCCCACGGCAGCGGCGGCTCCGGGTCGCGCGGCCCCCACAGGGCCGTCAGGCCCAGGTGGACCGCGACGGCCGCCATCGGCCACACCAGCAGCGCCCCGTGCGCGAGCAGCTGCAGCGGCGCGTCGAAGGGGACCCCCTTGCCCGCGTGCGCGGCGGCGGCCACCACATCGGTGCCCGGCCCGAGCCACAGCCCCAGCCGCCAGCCCACCAGCGCGGCGAAGCACGACCCGAGGGCCAGCCCGATCACCAGCGGGACGCCCCCGCGCCGGCGCCACAGGAACACCCCGGCCGCGCTGAGCGCGCCGAGCCCCAGCGCCAGCAGGAAGAACGTGCCGTCGGCGCCGATCCGGCCCTCGCTCTCGGTGTTGCGCAGGAAGACGGCCTCACCGTTGGAGACGTACTGGACGCGCGGCGCGAGCCACGCCCACAGCAGTCCGAGCAGCACCCCGGACACGCCCACCACCAGGGCGACGGCGGCCGCGTCGCGGACGTCCGCCGGGGTGACGGCGGCCTCCGCCTCGGGGAGCGGGGACACGGTCGGCGGCTGCGGGGTCACGGCTTCGGTCACCCCCACATCGTGCCAGGTACGACCGGCGGCGGTGTCAGCGGACCGCCGCCCGCCGGTACGCCCAGGTGGCGACGGCCAGCGACAGCACTCCGACGGCCCCGCACACGCCCAGGTCGAGGACGACCGCCGCCCAGTCGGGGTGCGGGGCGAAGGTCTCCGCGAAGGCCTCGACCCCGTACGTGGACGGCAGCAGGTCCCGCGCCCACACGATGACGTCCGGCATCCGCTCCGCCGGCAGCACGCCCAGCAGCAGCGCCGCCGACATGCCCAGCTGCCCGGCCAGGGTGGCCAGCTCCTGGCGCGGCGCGAGCAGCCCCAGCGCGGCGCCCAGCCCGGCGAGGGCCGCCCCGGCCAGCGGCACGACGGCGGCGAGGATCCACAGGCCGCCCATCGGCAGCCCGAACAGCACGCACCCGAAGACGGCCGTGACCAGCGTCCCCGGCAGCGTGAAGGAGGCGTACGCGGCGGCCGCGCCCAGCACCACCGAGGCCGGCGGCACCGGCAGGGTGGCGTAGTGGTCGAGGCCGCCGCCGGCCCGCAGCTGGCCGAAGTACTGCGCGAGCAGGTTCAGCGCGACGAAGGCGACGACCAGGACGGACGAGCCGGCGACGACGGCCCGGGCCTCGGAGCCGCCGTCCACCACGCCGCGCATCAGGACCATGATCCCGACGGACTGGAAGGTGGCCACGAACAGCAGCGGTATCCGGGCGACGCGCGCCCGGGACAGCTGGGCCCGGTAGACGGCGGCGAGCGCCGGGAACAGCCGCGCCCTGGGAGCCAGGACGCCTACAGCGGTGGTCACGACTTGACCAGACCCTTCATACGGCCGCCGAGCGCGAGGTACACGTCCTCCAGGCTCGGCGTGGCCAACGTGAAATCGTCGAGGGCGGCGAAGGCCGGCCCGCCGGTCACCGCGGCGACGGCGGCGCGGGCCTGGTCCTGTCCCAGCCGCAGCGTCCAGCGGCGGCCGGACTCGGCGGCCAGCGGGGCGAGCGCGGCGACCTCGGGCACCTCCAGCGGCGCGGCGGTGCGCCAGACCAGCTCGAGGCGGACCTCGTCGGAGACGGCGGCCTTGAGCCCGGCCGGGGTGTCGCAGGCGATGATCCTGCCCTGGTCGACGACGGCGACCCGGTCGAGGACGGTCTCGGCCTCGATGACGTTGTGGGTGACGAGCACGACCGTGGCCCCGTGCCGCAGCCGCCGGCGGTCCACGGCCGCCCAGACGGCCCGGCGCGCCACCGGGTCCATGCCGGTCGTCGGCTCGTCGAGGACCAGCACCGGCCGCTCCCCCACGAGCGCCGTGGCGAAGCAGGCGAGCCGGCGCTGTCCGCCGGAGAGCTTCTTCAGGGGGCGCCCCGCGATGGCCGTCAGCCCGAGCTCCTCCAGTACGTCGTCCCGGGCGGCCCGCGCCTCGCGCACACCGAGCCCGCGCAGCCGGCCCGTGGTCTCGGCCGCCAGCGCGACGGTGAGTTCGTCGAGGGCGGTGGACTCCTGCCCGAGGTAGGCGAGCAGCCGCGAGGCCCGCTCGGGGTGGCGTACGAGGTCGTGGCCGAGCAGGGCCACCGAGCCGGAGTCGGGCCGCAGCAGCCCGGTGAGCTGGCGGACCAGGGTGGACTTGCCGGCGCCGTTGGGGCCGAGCAGGCCGAACACCTCGCCGCGCCGGACCTCCAGGGAGATCCCGTCGTTGGCCCGGGTCTCGGGCATGGCCGGGGCCCCGCGCCGGCCGCGTACGGCCGGGTAGGTCTTGACCAGGTCACGCACCGCGCAGACCACGTCCGAAGCGGCTGCGGCGGCCGCCGCCGGGGTTGGTCCTGCCTGCGCTGTGCCCGTACTCACGAGGGAGCAGCCTACGCGGCTTCCGGCCCTACTCGGCCGCCGGGGTCACCGGCGCCCCGGGGAGGGCGGCCGGCGGCCCGCCCACGTGCTCGGCGGCGGCACGGACGTCGATCTCCCGCCAGAAACCGGCGCGAATGGCGTAGCGGTCGTGCTCGTCGATCTGGTCGTCCTTGTGGGCGAGGAGCCCGAACCGGGCGGCGTAGCGCAGCAGCTCCCCGTCGATCCGGTGCGGGACGCGCGGGTACATGGTGGCCAGTTTCTGCAGGTGGGCGGCTTCGGGGAGGCGTTCCATCCAGCGCCGGGCGAAGACCTGGCCGACCTCGAAGGGGTCGCCGCCGACGGTGGTGATGTCCTCCTCGCGGTCGGCCCAGCGCTGCTCGGCGCTGGTGAGCTGGGCGAGGGTGGGCAGGGAGGCGGTCTCGGCCGGTTCGCCGAGCGGTCCGGCGCGGTCGATCCAGCCCTTGTCGGAGGACCAGCGCAGGGCGCTGCCGGCCGGGCTCGCGGCGCCCTGGCCGGCCGGTGCGGCGGCGGGGGCCTGGGCGGGTGCGCGCAGCGCGGCGAGGTCCTTCGGGGTCGGGACGGGCTTGGCCCCTTCGTTGGCGGGCGCCGGTACGGGTGCTCCGTTCGGGCGGGTCCCGGGGGTGGCCGGGGTGCCGTTGCGGGCGGCCTCGGCGAGGGCCGCCTCGGGCAGGGGGGCGGAGAGGATCGCGGCGATCTCGGGGCGCGGGGCGGGCGGCGGGGCGCAGAGGCCGGCGAGGTCGCGGGCGCGGACGGCCCGGGTGATCCAGGCGCGGTCGAGCACGCGGCGTTCGTCGGCCTCGGCGACGAGGTCCTCGGACTGGTTGTAGTCGCCGTCGGCGGCCTGTACGGCCCACAGGTGGACGGCGACCCCGTGTTCCTTCGCGGACATGAGGCCGGGCAGCAGGTCGCCGTCGCCGGTGACGAGGACCACGTCGGAGCAGGCCCGGTTGCGGGCGAGTTCGGTGAGTTCGGCGTGCATGGCGGCGTCCACGCCCTTCTGCGCCCAGCGTCCGTCGCTGCGGGTCAGGGCGCCGAGCCGGACGGTCACGCGGGACATGACGCGCAGCCGCCGGTGCTCGGGCTGGGGCACCCGGTCGGGGGCGCCGTCGAACCAGTAGATCCGCAGCAGGGGCTGCTGCGTGTCGGCCTCGGCGCGCTCGCGCAGGCCCTGGATCAGGGCGGAGTGGTCGACGGTGATGCGGGAGCGGGAGGGTTCCCCGGCGAGGAGGCTCGCGGCGGCGCCCAGCAGGTATCCGGCGTCCACCAGGACGACGCAGCGGTCCACGCGTTCCACCCTCTTCCGTGGGGGTCCTCGACAGGTTTTCCCCGAGTCTGCCCGACCGCAAGGGTGTTGACGGCCGGAACTCGATCATCGGCGTGGCGTATCTCCCGGGGGGCGGTGGAAGGAGCGGCCGCCACCCGAAGTAATGATCCAAAATGCGTGGTTTGAGGGGGTGTGTGAGTGTGAAGGCGGCCCTGGCCCCTACTACCCCCACGGAGGCATCCCATGGCCAAGAACAAGAACCAGAAGCAGCCGTCGAAGCAGCAGGAACGTTCCTCCGCCCAGGAGCGGAGTTCGACGCAGGCCTCGCCCGAAGAGCGCTCCTCGCAGTCGCCGAGCCCGCTGGACATGGCCCACAAGAGCAAGCAGAAGCGCTTCGGCCACAACTGACCCCCGCGGGGCGACGGGAGGGCCCGTCCGGCAGCGTCGCCGGACGGGCCCTCCCGTACGCGCGTGCGCGCCCCGTACTGCTAGCCGGCCAGGCAGGAGGGGCCGAGCAGCACCTTGAGGTCGCCGAAGAGGGCGGGGTCGGGCTGGACCCGGTGCCGGTCGAGGCGCAGCACGGTGGTGGTGCGCGGCCCCTGGAGCTTGATCCGCACCTCGGTGTTGCCCTTGTGGTGGCGCAGGATCTCGCCCAGACGGGTCACCATCGGCGGGGTGACCTTGACGGTGGGGATGGTGAGGACCACGGGGGCGTTGGTGCCGGCCGAGGAGAGGTCGGGGACCATCATCTCCATCGCGACCAGCCGGGGCACGTCCTCGCGCTTGTCGAGGCGGCCCTTGACGAAGACGACGGTGTCCTCGACCAGCTGGGTGGAGACGAGCTGGTAGGTCGCGGGGAAGAACATGCACTCGATGGAGCCGGCGAGGTCCTCGACGGTGGCGATCGCCCAGGCGTTGCCCTGCTTGGTCATCTTGCGCTGGAGGCCGGAGATGATGCCGCCGATGGTGACGACGGCGCCGTCGGAGTGCTCGCCGCCCGTCAGCTGGGAGATGCCGGCGTCCGTCTTGTCGGACAGGACGTGCTCCAGGCCGAAGAGGGGGTGGTCGGAGACGTAGAGGCCGAGCATCTCGCGCTCCTGGGCGAGCAGGTAGGACTTCTCCCACTCGACGTCGGAGAACTCCACGTCGAGGCCGAAGCCGGGCTCGTCGCCGCCGTCCTCGTCACCCATTCCGCCGAAGAGGTCGAACTGTCCTTCGGCCTCCTTGCGCTTGACCGCGACCACGTTGTCGATCATCGACTCGTGGTGGGCGACCAGGCCCTTGCGGGTGTGGCCCATCTCGTCGTAGGCGCCGGCCTTGATCAGCGACTCGATGGTGCGCTTGTTGCAGACCACGGCCTCGACCTTGTCCAGGAAGTCGGGGAAGGAGGAGTACTTCCCCTTGGCCTTCCTGGTCTTGATGATCGAGTCGACGACGTTCTGGCCGACGTTGCGGACGGCGGTCAGGCCGAAGAGGATCACGTCGTCACCCTGGGCGGCGAAGTTGGACTCCGACTCGTTCACGTTCGGCGGGAGCACCTTGATGCCCATGCGCCGGCACTCGTTGAGGTAGATCGCGGACTTGTCCTTGTCGTCCTTGACCGAGGTGAGCAGGCCGGCCATGTACTCGGCCGGGTAGTTCGCCTTGAGGTAGGCGGTCCAGTAGGAGACGAGTCCGTACGCGGCCGAGTGGGCCTTGTTGAAGGCGTAGCCGGCGAAGGGGACCAGGACGTCCCAGAGCTTCTGGATGGCCTCGTCGGAGTAGCCGTTCTTCCGGGCGCCCTCCTGGAAGATCGTGAAGTTCTTGGCCAGCTCCTCGGGCTTCTTCTTGCCCATGACGCGGCGCAGGATGTCGGCCTCGCCGAGCGAGTAGCCGGCGATGATCTGCGCGGCCTTCTGCACCTGCTCCTGGTAGACGATCAGGCCGTAGGTGACGTCCAGGACCTCCCGGAGCGGCTCTTCCAGCTCCGGGTGGATCGGGGTGATCTCCTGCTGCTTGTTCTTGCGCAGCGCGTAGTTCGTGTGGGAGTTCATGCCCATCGGGCCCGGGCGGTACAGGGCCGACACGGCGGAGATGTCTTCGAAGTTGTCGGGCTTCATCAGGCGCAGCAGGGAGCGCATGGGCCCGCCGTCGAACTGGAAGACGCCGAGGGTGTCGCCGCGGCCGAGCAGCTCGAAGGTCTTGGGGTCGTCGAGCGGGAGGCTGAGGAGATCGATGTCGATCCCCTTGTTGGCCTTCACCATCTTGACGGCGTCGTCCATGATCGTGAGGTTGCGCAGGCCGAGGAAGTCCATCTTCAGCAGGCCGAGCGACTCGCAGCTCGGGTAGTCCCACTGGGTGATGGTGACGCCGTCGGTGTGCCGCACCCAGACGGGTACGTGGTCGGTGATCGTCTCGCTGGACATGATCACGCCGGCGGCGTGCACGCCCATCTGGCGAACCAGGCCCTCGACGCCGCGGGCGGTGTCGATGACCTTCTTGACGTCCGGCTCGTTCTCGTACATCGAGCGGATCTCGCCGGCCTCGCTGTAGCGGGGGTGCGAGGGGTCGAGGATGCCGGAGAGCGGGATGCCCTTGCCGAGGACGTCGGCGGGCATGGCCTTGGTGAGCCGGTCGCCCATGGCGTAGGGGTAGCCGAGGACGCGCGCGGAGTCCTTGATCGCGTTCTTGGCCTTGATGGTGCCGTACGTACCGATCATGGCGACCTTGTCGGCGCCGTACTTCTCGGTCACGTACCGGATCACCTCGACGCGCCTGCGCTCGTCGAAGTCGATGTCGACATCGGGCATGGAGACGCGCTCGGGGTTCAGGAACCGCTCGAAGATCAGGCCGTGCGGGATCGGGTCGAGGTCGGTGATGCCCATGGCGTAGGCGACGATCGAGCCGGCCGCGGAGCCTCGGCCGGGGCCCACCGCGATGCCCTGCTTCTTCGCCCACATGATGAAGTCGGCGACGACGAGGAAGTAGCCCGGGAAGCCCATCGAGATGATCGTGTCCATCTCGTACTCGACCTGCTTCATCCGGTCCTCGGGGATGCCCCCGGGGAAGCGGCGGTGCATGCCGCGCATGGTCTCCTCGCGGAACCACGTGACCTCGGTGTAGCCGTCCGGGATGTCGAACTTCGGCATGAGGTTGCGGAACTTGAACATGCCCTCGGTGTCGACCTGGTCCGCGACCAGCTTCGTGTTGGCGCAGCCCTCCTGCCAGGCGTCCGAGGAGTCGATGGCGTACATCTCCTCGGTCGACTTCAGGTAGTAGCCGGTGCCGTCGAAGCGGAAGCGGTCCGGGTCCGAGAGGTTCTTGCCGGTCTGGATGCACAGCAGGGCGTCGTGGGCCCCGGCCTCGTGCGCGTAGGTGTAGTGCGAGTCGTTCGTGACCAGCGGCGGGATGCCGAGCTTCTTGCCGATCTCCAGGAGGCCGTCGCGGACCCGGCGCTCGATCTCGATGCCGTGGTCCATCAGCTCCAGGAAGTAGCGGTCCTTGCCGAAAATGTCCTGGTACTCGGAGGCCGACTTCAGGGCCTCGTCGAACTGGCCGAGGCGCAGGCGCGTCTGGAGCTCGCCGGAGGGACAGCCGGTGGAGGCGATGAGGCCCTCCGACCACTTGCTGATGGTCTCCTTGTCCATGCGCGGCCACTTCGTGAGCCAGCCCTCGGCGTACGCGTCGGAGGACAGCCGGAAGAGGTTGTGCAGGCCGGTGGCGTTCGCCGCCCAGATCGTCTTGTGGGTGTAGCCGCCGGAGCCGGAGACGTCGTCCCGCTTCTGGTGGGGCTGGCCCCACTGGATGCGCCGCTTGTTGCGCCGGGACTCGGGGGCGACGTACGCCTCGATCCCGATGATCGGGGTGATCCCGGCCTTCTTGGCGGAATGGAAGAAATCGTACGCCCCGTGCAGGTTGCCGTGGTCGGACATGGCGATATGCGTCATGCCCATCTCATTGCAGGCAGCGAACATGTCCTTCAGCCGCGCGGCACCGTCCAGCAGCGAGTACTGGGTGTGGACGTGCAGGTGCGTGAACGGCGTCTTGGACACGGTGGGGGCCTCCTGAGGAGAGAGGGGCGGCAGCTACGAATCCTACGTCCCGCGAGTGACACTCCGCGGGCACCGACCGGTACGGTCGACCGTTGCAGAACCAGGAAGACCGGTCCGGCGTCCAGTCGGTCAGTAGCCGTACCACCCCTTGCACCAGGAGGCATCCGCCATGGCGGTCACCGAGACCACCGACGAGCAGCGCGCCGAGCAGATACTCGATGTGTTCGACACCGCATTCGGCCGGCTGCTCGCAGCCGACCCCGCTGCCTTCCAGGTCAAGTTCCGGAAGATGGCGGCTTCGGCCTTCGCCTTCTACCGGGGTACGGCCTGCCTCTTCTACGCCGACCTGGAGCACGACCGCCACGGCGGCCCCTACCTGGACGAGCGCACCGGCCGGGTGTGGATCCACGGCGACCTGCACGCCGAGAACTTCGGCACCTACATGGACGCCAACGGCCGGCTCGTGTTCAACGTGAACGACTTCGACGAGGCCTACGTCGGCCCCTTCACCTGGGACCTCAAGCGCTTCGCCGCCTCCGTCGCCCTGATCGGCTACACCAAGGCGCTCAGCGACGAGCAGATCAGCACGCTCGTACGGACCTACGCGGCCGCCTACCGGGAGCGCATCCACCAGCTCGCGGCGGGCGCCAAGGACGAGGAGGTGCCCTCCTTCACCCTGGACACCGCCGACGGCGCCCTCCTGGGCGCCCTGCGCGCGGCCCGCTCGCGCACCCGCTTCTCCCTGCTGGACTCGATGACGGAGATCCGCGACCACGAGCGCCGCTTCACCTCGGACGGCGGGGCGATCGAGCTGGACGCGGCCACCCGGTACAAGGTGCTGGCCGCCTTCGACGGGTACCTGGAGACCCTGCCGGAGGAGTCCCTGGTCCGCCCTGACTCCTACCGCGTCAAGGACGTGGTGGGCCGCCGGGGCGTGGGCATCGGCTCGGCGGGCCTGCCCTCGTACAACATCCTGCTGGAGGGGCACAGCGACGCCCTGGAGAACGACGTCGTGATCTACCTCAAGCAGGCGCAGACCCCGGCCGTGTCCCGGCACATCACCGACCGGGCGGTACGGGAGTACTTCCAGCACGAGGGCCACCGGACGGTGATCTCCCAGCGCGCCCTCCAGGCGCACGCCGACCCGTGGCTGGGCTGGACGGAGCTGGACGGCACCGGGCAGCTGGTCGCGGAGGTCTCCCCGTACGCGGTGGACCTGGACTGGTCGGACCTGGACGACCCGCAGGAGATCGCGGCGGTGGTCGCGGACCTGGGCCGCGCCACGGCCACCATGCACGCCTCGGCCGACGAGGCGGAGAGCGGGCAGTCCCTGGTGCCCTTCTCCACGGAGCGGGCCATCGACGCGGTGATCGCCGCGGACGAGGCGGGCTTCCCCGAGCTGCTGGTCGACTTCGCCCACGCCTACGGGGCCCGGGCCCGCGCCGACCACCAGATCTTCGTGGACCTCTTCCGCAACGGCCGGATCACGGCGTAGGCCCCGGGGCGGAGGGGTGGCGGGTGCCGGGCCCGGCACCCGGGCCCCTCTCCCACAGGAAGTCATGGCAAACTCGCGACGATGGACATATCAGGGGTGAGGATCCGGGGGCTGCGGGCCGCGCTGTTCAGCGCGCTCGTGGTGGTGCTCTCGGCCGGCTCCCACGTGCTCATGTCCCGGGTCCCGCTGCCGCCCGCCCTGGTCGCCGGGGCCTTCGCGGGGGTCTTCCTGATCGCCTTCGCGCTGGCCGGCCGCCGCGAGCGCGGCTTCGGCCCGATCGCCGGGCTGCTGGTGCCGCTGGAGCTGGCGGCCGACACCGTCTTCACCGCCGGGCAGCGCGTCTGCTACGGCCCGGCGGGCGGGCCGGTCTCCGGGCCGCTGCACGCGATGGGCCTGGACGAGCTGTGCGGCGGGGCCCCGCTGGGCGGCCGGCTGACCGAGGTGGCCGGGCCCTCCGGGGATCCGGCGGCGCTGCTGGCCGCGCCCGGGCCGTGGACGCCCTGGCTGCTGCTGGGCGCGCACGTCGCCGTCGGGCTGACGGCCGCCGCGTGGCTGCGGCACGGCGAGCGGGCCCTGGTCCGGCTGCTGCGGGCGGTGGCCGCCTTCGCGTTCCGGCCGCTGCGGCTGGCGGCGGCCCCGGCCGGGGCCGTACCCGCGCGGGCCGGGCGGACGTCGCGGCCGGCGTTCCCCGGGGCGGTGGCCCGTACCCGCTTCCCCGCGCACTCCGTGGGCCGGCGGGGGCCTCCCGTACGTGTGGTGCTCGCGAGCGCCTGAGCACGTACGGCAGTCCCCCAGCCCTTCACCGTCCCACGGAGATCATCATGAGTGCACGCAACAGCCAGCAGAACAAGGCCGCCGCCCGCGAGCGGCTGCGCGTCGAGCGCGAACGGCAGGCGAAGAAGGACAAGGCCCGCCGCCAGCTGATCGTGGCCGGCGGGGTCGTCGCCGCCCTGGCGCTGGCCGGCGGGGTCGGCTACGCGGTCGTCCAGTTCAACGAGCCCGGCTACTGGGACAAGGCCGCCAAGGCCGCGCTCGTCAAGCCGAAGAACACCGAGGGCGAGGACGGCCTCACCGTGGTCATCGGCAAGCCCGAGGCGAAGAAGACCCTGGAGCTGTACGAGGACTCGCGCTGCCCGGCCTGCGCCGCCTTCGAGCAGTCGGTCGGCGAGCAGGTCAAGAAGGACGTGGAGGCGGGCAAGTTCAAGCTCCGGTACTTCGGCGCGACCTTCATCGACAACGGCGCCAAGGGCGAGGGTTCGAAGAACGCCCTGAGCGCGCTGGGCGCGGCGCTGAACGTGAGCCCGCAGGCCTTCCTCGACTACAAGGGCGCGCTCTACTCGAAGGCGCTGCACCCCGACGAGAGCGTCGACAGCTTCGCCAAGGACGACTACCTGCTGAAGGTCGCGGACACCGTCCCGGCGCTGAAGGGGAACGCCGAGTTCAAGAAGGCCGTCGAGGACGGTACGTACGATCGGTGGGCGATGGACATGTCGAAGGCGTTCAACAGCTCCGGGGTGACGGGCACCCCGACGCTGAAGATGGACGGCAAGAAGATCGAGACTCCCGCGACGCCGGAGGCGTTCACGGCGGCCATCGACAAGGCCCTCGCCGGCTGACGGGCCGACAGGTCCGGGCCCGGGCCGGATGATCCGGGCATACCGGCGGACCACCGCGCCAAACGGGCGGGCGAACTCCCGGAGTTCGCCCGCCCGTTGTCGTTCCGTATCTGTTCCCCGCGGCATACCGATCAGTAATATGATCGGCCGTGACCAGTCATCTCACCCCTTCGCACCCGCGCCGCCGTACGGTCGTCCTGGCCGCCGCGGCCACGGCCGCACTCGCGCCGATCGCCACCCTCGGTGCCCCGGCGGCCCACGCGGCGGGGGCCGCGCCCGCCTTCCTCCACGGCGTCGCCTCGGGCGACCCGCTGCCCGACGGGATCCTGCTCTGGACCCGCGTCACCCCGACCCCGGACGCGGTCCCCGGCTCCGGCCTGGGCCCGGCCACCGCCGTGGGGTGGGAGGTGGCCGAGGACAGGGCCTTCTCCCGCGTCGTCGCGAGCGGCTCCGTCACCGCGACCGCCGCCTCCGACCACACCGTCAAGGCGGACGTGCGCGGCCTGCGACCGCAGACCCCGTACTGGTACCGGTTCACCGCCGGCTCCACCGTCTCCCCCGCCGGGCGCACCCTGACCGCACCGGCGGCCGGCACGACCACGCCCGGCATCCGCTTCGGCGTGGTCTCCTGCGCCAACTGGGAGTCCGGCTACTTCTCCGCGTACCGGCACCTGGCCGCCCGCACGGACCTGCACGCGGTCCTGCACCTGGGCGACTACATCTACGAGTACCAGACCGGCGGTTACCCCGAGGCGAAGTACGTCGTACGCCAGCACGAGCCGAAGAACGAGATCGTCTCGCTCTCCGACTACCGCACCCGGCACGGCACGTACAAGACCGACGCCGACCTCCAGGCCCTGCACGCTGCCCACCCGGTCGTCGCCATCTGGGACGACCACGAGTTCGCCGACAACTCCTGGTCCGACGGGGCCGGGAACCACACCCCGGGCACCGAGGGCGACTGGGCGGCCCGCGCGGCCGCCGCCAAGCAGGCGTACTTCGAGTGGATGCCCGTACGCCCCTCCATAGCGGGTACCGTCTACCGCCGGCTGCAGTTCGGCACCCTCGCCGACCTGCACCTGCTGGACCTGCGCTCCTTCCGCTCGCAGCAGGCCAAGGTCGGCAGCGGCTCGGTGGACGACCCGGAGCGCACCATCACCGGGCGGGCCCAGCTGGACTGGCTCAAGTCGGGGCTGGCGGCCTCGAACGCGACCTGGAAGCTGGTCGGCACGTCGGTGATGATCTCGCCGGTGGCCTTCGGTTCGCTGCCCGCGCACCTGCTGAAGCCGCTGGCGCACCTGCTGGGCCTGCCGGAGGGCGGCATCGCGGTCAACGTCGACCAGTGGGACGGCTACACGGACGATCGCAAGGAGCTCCTGGGCCACTTGACGGAGCGGAACATCAAGAACACGGTGTTCCTGACCGGTGACATCCACATGGCCTGGGCGAACGACGTCCCGGTGAACATGGCGACGTACCCGGGCTCGGGGACGGCGGCGACCGAGTTCGTCGTGACCTCGGTGACCTCCGACAACATCGACGACATGCTGCACGTGGCGCCGCACACCCTCTCGGTCGTGGCCGAGGGGGCCGTCAAGGCGGCGAACTGGCACGTGAAGTGGCTGGACATGGACTCCCACGGCTACGGGGTGCTGGACGTGACGGCCGAGCGCTCGCAGATGGACTACTACGTGGTCTCGGACAAGCGGCGGCAGGACGCGGGCGCCTCCTGGGCCCGCTCGTACCGCACGCTGAACGGCACCCAGCGGGTGGAGCGGGCCGACCAGCCGGTTCGCTGATACACCGTCAAATTTGCTGCGAAGAGGGGCTCCTGGTGCAGACCAGGAGCCCCGCCCGGCACACAGGCAACAAATCTTTAACCTCCGGGTACTTGCCATCTGAATGACATGCACACATAAACTTCCGGCCAGCGTGAGGAAATCCCTCACCCCCCACCACGCTTGCCGAGGAGTCAACGTGCGCGCTGTCGCCCGCATATCCCCCCTTCTCCGCCGCCGCCTCATGGGTACGGCCGTCCTGGCCTCCACCCTGGCGTTCGCGCCCCTGACCGCCCCGGCCACCCTCGCCTCGGCCGCCCCGCAGACCGGCGCGGAGGCCTGCGCCGAGGGCTCCGCCCCGGCCAACGCCCGCGTCGCCAAGCCCAAGGACAACCACGCGGCCGAGCCCAACGAGGTCTCCGAGGCCCAGGTCAAGGCCATGGACGCCGACCTGCAGAAGAAGCTCGGCCAGATGCGGCTGTCCCCGCAGCAGGTCTACGGCGTCGGCGCCGCCGCCACCGCCACGAACATTCCGGTGTACGTCCACGTCATCACCTCCGGCACCGCCGGCAAGCTGACCGCCACGGACATCAGCAACCAGATCGCCGTCCTCAACGCCGCCTACAGCGGCCAGGGCACCGGCAACGTCGACTCCGGCTTCCAGTTCACCCTGGCGGGAACCGACTACACGGACAACGCCGCCTGGTACAACGTCTCCGACGGCACCCAGGCCGAGAAGGACATGAAGAACGCCCTGCGCAAGGGCGACAAGAACGCGCTGAACATCTACACGGCCAACCTCGGCGGCGGCCTGCTCGGCTGGGCGACCTTCCCGAGCTCCTACGCCTCCCAGCCCAAGATGGACGGCGTGGTCCTCCTCAACACCTCGCTGCCCGGCGGCTCCGCCGCCAACTACAACGAGGGCGACACCGCCACCCACGAGGTCGGCCACTGGATGGGCCTCTACCACACCTTCCAGGGCGGCTGCACGGGCAGCGGCGACTCCGTCGCCGACACCCCGGCCGAGAAGAGCGCCGCCTTCGAGTGCCCGACCGGCCGCGACTCCTGCGCCAGCAAGGCCGGCGTCGACCCGATCCACAACTTCATGGACTACACGTACGACTCCTGCATGTACCAGTTCTCCGCAGGTCAGGTCTCGCGCATGAAGAGCATGTGGACGGCCTACCGCGGCTGATCCACCCGCCCTCCCCGCACCAAAGGCACTGCCCCCCGGCGCCCGGCGCCGGGGGGCAGTGCCCTTTTCCCCCTACAGCGTGTCGAGGAACGCGAGGGCGGCCTTCCAGGTCTCCTCGGCGGCCTCGGCGTCGTAGTCCTCCAGCTCCGGGTCCGTGAACAGGTGCCCCGCGCCCGGGTAGCTGTGGACCTCCACGTCCGCCCCGGCCCGCCGCATCCGCAGGTACCAGGCGGTCAGCCAGTCGTGCGTCTCGTAGGGGTCGGGGTCCGCGATGTGCAGCTGCACCGGCAGCTCGTCCGCCGACGCGTCCTCCTCCAGGTCCGCCGTGCCGTGCAGGAGCAGCAGCCCGCGCGCCTTGTCGTCGGCCAGCGCCAGGTGCTGGGCGACGGAGCCGCCGAAGGAGAAGCCGGCGTACACCAGGCCCTGGTCGGAGAAGGGCGCCGAGGCCAGCACCGCCCGCTTCAGCAGCTCGTCGCGGCCCACCTCCTCCTGGTGGGCGGAGCCCTCCTCGAACGTCGCGAACGTACGGCCCTCGAAGAGGTCCGGCACCTGGACCGTGTGCCCGGCCGCGCGCAGCCGGTCGGCCGCGGCGTGCACCGCGGGCCGCAGCCCGTACGTCGAATGGAAGAGCATGATGTTCATGCCCTCCATCGTGCCATTCGTACGGAAAGCAGGAGTCCGGGGGCGCCCCGTGGATACCGTCTCCGGCATGGAGATGGAGAACGTCCTGCGTCCCCTCACCGTCGTCTGCGCCGCGGTGGTCCTCACCCTCGTCGCCGGCTGGCTGCTGGACCTGCTGCTGCGCCAGGCCGACGCCCGGCACGCCGAAACCCCGCTGTGGGGTCTGCTGCGCCGCTGCGGCCTGCCCTTCCGGCTCGTCCTCGGCACCGCCGTGCTCCAGGCCGCGTACCGGCCGGCGGGCGTCCTCCCCGCCCACGCGGACGCCGTGGGCCACGTGCTGACCCTGGTCCAGATCGCCTCGACCGCCTGGCTGCTCGTCGGCATCGCGACGGCGATCGTCGAGGCGACGTACGCCCGCTACGCCGCCGTCTCGCCCGACGAGGCGCGGGTGCGCCGGGTGCGCACCCAGGTCACCCTGATCCAGCGGGTGCTCACCGCCCTGGCCGTGGTGGTCGCCGCCGCCGCGATGCTGCTGACCTTCCCGGCGATGCGCACGGTCGGCACCTCGGTGCTGGCCTCCGCCGGGGTCCTCGGGATCGTCGCGGGCATCGCCGCGCAGTCCTCCCTCGGCAACCTCTTCGCCGGACTCCAGATCGCCTTCGGGGACACCGTGCGCATCGGGGACACGGTGGTCGTGGACGAGGAGTGGGGGAAGGTCGAGGAGATCACCCTGACGTTCCTGGTGGTCCGCACCTGGGACGAGCGCCGGATCACGATGCCGGTCTCCTACTTCACCAGCAAGCCGTACGAGAACTGGTCGCGGGGCGGCGCCCAGATGACCGGCACGGTCTTCTGGCACCTGGACCACTCGGCGCCGGTCGCCCTGATGCGCGACCGGCTGGCGGAGATCCTCCCGGACATCCCCGAATGGGACGGCCGCACCGGCACCCTCGCCGTCACGGACACCACCCCGAACACCATCGTGGTCCGCGCGGTGGTCACCGCGAAGGACGCCGACGACCTGTGGACCGTGCGCTGCGCGGTCCGCGAGCAGCTGATCACCTGGCTCTCCGACCGGCACCCGTACGCCTTCCCCCGCGTCACGACCACCGAGGTCATCCCGCGGGACGCTCCCTAGGGACTGCGCAGGCTCCGGACGTCCAGGTGGCGCAGGACGCGGTCCACGATCTCCGGGTCGGCGCCCGGTTCGCTGCGCGCCGCCAGGACCTCGTGCCGGGCGGCGGACATCATCTCCCGCTGGATGCGCTGGATGTCGCGGATCCGCTCGACCCGCTTCGCGTAGGCCTCCCGCCGTTCCTCGTCCACCAGATCGGGGCTGATCCTGGCCCCGACGTCGTACGCACGCCGGTGCAGGGTCTCGACCAGGTCATCCGGGAGGTCCTCGACGTCCTCGATCTCCTTGAGCCGCTGCTTCGCCGCCTTCGCCGCGCGCAGCGCGAGGTGCCGCTCGATCTCCCGCTCCACGTCCGTGTCCGGCTCCACCCCCAGCCGCCGCACCAACCACGGCAGGGTCAGGCCCTGGCACACCAGGGTGGCCATGATCACCGCGAACGCGATGAAGATGATCTCGTCCCGCGCCGGGAAGGCGTCGCCGGCATCCGTACGGAGGGGCAGGGCCAGGGCCAGCGCCACCGAGGCCACCCCCCGCATCCCGGCCCACCACATCACCAGGCTCTCCCGCCAGCTCAGCGGGATCTCCTCCTGGTAGTCGCGGCGCCGGTGCAGCTTCTTCGCCAGCCAGCCCGCCGGCAGCAGCCACAGCAGCCGTACGCCGACCACCACCGCGACCACCACGGCCGCCCAGCCGGCCATGTCCCTCTCGCGGCCCTTCGCGACGCCGAAGACGTTGTGCAGCTCCAGCCCGATCAGCCCGAACGCCACCCCGGTGACGAGCGTGTCGACGATCTCCCAGAACGTGTGCCCGGCGAGGCGGCCCAGCACGTCGTCGGCGTCGCCCGCGTACTCGGCGAGGAACAGGGCCGTCGTCAGCACGGCCAGCACG
The DNA here is from genome assembly GCF_055575555.1 of Streptomyces sp. NPDC034085. Taxonomy (NCBI): domain Bacteria; kingdom Bacillati; phylum Actinomycetota; class Actinomycetes; order Kitasatosporales; family Streptomycetaceae; genus Streptomyces; species Streptomyces sp. NPDC034085. Next base: position 278,730 of record NZ_JBVISL010000001.1, read on the forward strand.
CCCGAGCCCTGGAACTCCTCCGCCACCACGTACGCGACGAACGGCACGAGCAGCGTCAGGCCGATCTTGAGGGTGGCGTCCCCGAGCCCGCCCATCAGCCGGTTCGTGGCCCAGCCCAGCGCCAGCCCGACGGCGACCGCCACCACGGCGGACAGGACGAACTCCCCGAGCGCGTCCGGCCACGAGAAAGTGCCGCTCACGACGGCGGCCACCGCCACGTGGTAGAGCACGATGGCGGTGACGTCGTTGAACAGGCCCTCGCCCTCCAGGATCGACACCATCCGGCGCGGCAGCCCGAGCGCCCCGGCCACGGCGGTGGCGGCGACCGGGTCCGGCGGCGCGACCAGCGCGCCGAGCGCGACGGCGGCGGCCAGCGGCAGTCCGGGCACGACGGCGTAGGCGACGCCGGCCACGGCGGCGGTCGTCACGAACACCAGGGCCACGGCCAGCAGCAGGATCGGCCGGACGTTCGCGGCGAACTGCCGCCAGGAGGTGCGCTGCGCGGAGGCGTACAGCAGCGGCGGCAGCACCAGCGGGAGGATGTACTCGGGCGGGATGTCGACGTTGGGGACGGCCGGCACCAGCGCCAGCACGACTCCGCCGATGGTCATCAGGACGGGCGCGGGCAGCCCGAGCCGGTCCCCGAGCGGTACGGTGACGACGGCCCCGAGCAGCAGTACGAAGAGCAGAGCGAGCTGATCCACTCCCCCACCCTGCCGTATCCGCCGGTGCTCCGCCCTCAGGCGCGGTCGCCGCCGCGCGGCGGCCGGACGGAGCCACTCCCCGCCCTGCCCCCGCCCGTTCCCCGGAACTCCGCCCCCAACCGTCCCCCGCGCCTCAACCGCGCCGCCGAGGCCGGATCTCCCGCGCGGTGGGACAACGCGCACCGACCGGCACCCGCGCGAACCGGTCCCCGGTCGAGGAGGTGCCGGCTACGGCAGCCGGCGCCGCATCGACCGGTGCGGGATGCCGGCGTCCTCGAACTCCGGCCCGTACGCCTCGTACCCCAGCCGCTCGTAGAAGCCCAGCGCGTGGGTCTGCGCCCCGAGGTCCACCGCGGCCAGCCCCAGCCGCCCGGCCTCCGCCTCGATCGCGCGCACCAGCGCCACTCCGACGCCCAGCCCGCGCGCGGACTTGCGTACGGCCAGCCGGCCCAGGGAGCCGACCTCCGGGGAGCCCGTCTTGCCCAGGGCCTCGGGCCCGTGCAGCAGCCGGCCGGTGCCCAGCGGCTCGCCGTCCGGGCCGGCGGCCAGGACGTGCACCGCGACCGCGTCGTACGCGTCGTACTCGATGGACTCCGGTACCGACTGCTCGACCACGAAGACCTCGGTCCGCACAGCGTTGCACGCCGCCCGGTCGGCCTCGGACTTCGCGACCCTCACCGATACCGGAGCGGGCGGGAGCGAGGTCACTGGCTCTCGGCCCGGATCACGTCCAGGGCGTGCTGGAGGTCCGCCGGGTAGCCGCTCTCGAACTCCACCCACTGGCCGTCGGCCGGGTGCTCGAAGCCGAGCCGCACCGCGTGCAGCCACTGGCGGGTCAGCCCGAGCCGCTTGGCGACGGTCGGGTCCGCCCCGTACGTCAGGTCGCCGACGCAGGGGTGGCGGTGCGCGGACATGTGCACGCGGATCTGGTGCGTGCGCCCCGTCTCCAGCTTGATGTCCAGCAGCGAGGCCGCGCGGAAGGCCTCGATGAGGTCGTAGTGGGTGACGGAGGCCTTGCCGTCCTGGGTCACCGCCCACTTGTAGTCGGCGTTCGGGTGGCGCCCGATCGGCGCGTCGATCGTGCCGCTCATCGGGTCCGGGTGGCCCTGCACCAGCGCGTGGTAGCGCTTGTCCACGACGCGCTCGCGGAACTGGTTCTTCAGGGAGGTGTACGCGCGCTCGGACTTGGCCACGGCCATCAGGCCGGAGGTGCCGACGTCGAGGCGGTGCACGACGCCCTGGCGCTCGGAGGCGCCGGAGGTCGAGATCCGGTAGCCGGCGGCGGCGAGGCCGCCGATCACGGTGGTGCCGGTCCAGCCGGGGCTGGGGTGGGCGGCGACGCCGACCGGCTTCATGACGACCACGATGTCGTCGTCGTCGTGGACGATCTCCATGCCGGGCACGGGCTCGGCCACGAGCTCGACGGGCCGCGGCGGGGCGGGCATCTCCACCTCGAGCCAGGCGCCGCCGTGGACGCGCTCGGACTTGCCGACGACACTGCCGTCGACCGAGACCTTCCCCTCCGCCGCCAGCTCGGCCGCCTTCGTCCGGGAAAAACCGAACATACGGGCGATCGCGGCGTCGACACGCTCGCCTTCGAGGCCATCGGGAACGGGCAGGGTGCGGATCTCGGGAATCGTACTCACCTGTCGAGTATGCAGGACTCGGCAGCGGAGCTTTCCCGCGCGAGCTCCGCGATCAGTCCTTGTGGACGGTGCCGTCCGGGTCCAGCCCCTTGAACGACAGCAGGACGATCAGGATCCCGCCGCACACGATCGCCGAGTCCGCGAGGTTGAAGACCGCGAAGTGGGCCGGCGCGATGAAGTCGACGACCGCACCGCGGAACACGCCCGGCGAGCGGAAGATCCGGTCGGTGAGGTTGCCCAGCGCACCGCCCAGCAGCAGGCCGAGGGCGATCGCCCACGGCAGGCTGTACAGCTTGCGGGCCAGCCGGACGATCACCACGATCACGGTCGCCGCGATGCCGGTGAAGATGATCGTGAACGCCTCGCCGAAGCCGAACGCGGCGCCGGGGTTGCGGATGGCGGAGAACTTCAGCAGGTCACCGATGATCTCGATCGGCGGCTGGTGTTCCAGTTTGGCCACGACCAGCATCTTGCTGCCGAGGTCGAGCAGGTACGCGAGCACCGCCACGACCAGCAGCGCCGCGATCCGCCGGCGCCCCCGGGGCGCGGCGGGCTCCGACTGCGGCTCGGCGTCGTCCCCGACTTCCGGCATACCGATGGTGCGCTCCGCCTCTGCCACGTGAGTCCCTCGAACTAGCTCGAACCAGGTACGGGTAACTGGATCCCGACGAGACACGAGAGTACGTCAGTGCGCGTAGGTCCTGCCTAGTGCCTTCGCTCCTGCTTCTGCTTGCAGTCCACGCACAGCGTCGCCCGCGGGAAGGCCTGCATGCGCGCCTTTCCGATGGGCCGGCCGCAGTTCTCGCACAGTCCGTAGGTGCCCGCCTCCAGCCGCTCCAGGGCCCGCTCGGTCTGCTCCAGCATCGAGGTGGCGTTGGCGGCGAGCGCCAGCTCCGACTCCCGGGTGATGTTCTTGGTCCCGGTGTCGGCCTGGTCGTCGCCGGCGCCGTCGCCGGAGTCGCGCATCAGGCCGGAGATGGCCACCTCGGAGGCGTCCAGCTCGGCGCGCAGCCGCAGCACCTCGGTCTCCAGCTCCGCGCGCGCCTCACCGACCTCCTCGGGGGTCCAGGGGTCCTCGCCCGCCCGTACGGCGAGCTCGCCGGGAGCGGCCGCGGCCGGGGCGGCCTTCACCTTGGGGAGCCCGCTGGTGGCGGTCCCGGCCGTCTTCCTGGCCGTACCCGCAGTCTTCTTGGCTACCACTTTCCGAGCTCCCGTCTTCCGCGCGGCCGGGGCCGCCCCCTCGGACCCGGCCGATTTGGCCGCGGCCTTGCTCGTGCGCTCGGCTACCGCCGTACGGGCCGCACCGATCCCGGCCGAAGCCGTCTCGGCCGGCGCCGCCTTGCCGGTGACCTGCCTGTCCGGCGCCGCCTCGGCGGTGGCCTGTTTGGCCTTCGCCGGCACGGCGGTGGCCCGCTTGGCCTTCGCCGGCTTGGTCAGGGCCTTGTCGGCCCGGGCCGGCTTCGCGCCGGCCTTGTCGGCCAAGGCCGACTCGGCCGAAGCCTTGTCGACCGGAGCCGTCTTGGTCGAAGCCTTCTTGGCGGCGACCTTTTTGACCACAGCCTCCTTGGCAGGCGGCGCTTGCTTCTTCTCGGCCACGACCTTCTTGGCCGGGGCCTTCTTCGCCGCCGCCTCCGGGGCCGGAGCCCGTTCGGCCGCAGCCTTCTTGGCCGAGGCCCGCTTGGCCGGAGCCTCCTTGCCGCCGGCTGCACTCACCCCGGCCCCCTTGGCCGGAGCCTTGGCAACAGCCCGTTTGGCCGGGGCCTTCTTCGCCGCCGCTTCCCGGGCCGGAGCCCGTTCGGCCGCAGGCTTCTTGGCCGAGGCCCGCTTGGCCGGAGCCTCCTTGCCGCCGGCTGCACTCACCCCGGCCCCCTTGGCCGGAGCCTTGGCAGCGGCCTTCGTGCCGGAGGCCTTCTTCTCCGCGGGCTCCTTGCCCGCCGCTTTCGCGGCAGAAGCCTTCTTCCCCGCGACCTCCTCGGCCGGAACCCGTCTGGTCGTGGCCTTCACGGCCTCGGCCTTGGCCGGAGACGCCCGCTTGGCCGGGGCCTTGGCGGCCGCAGCCCGATCGGCAGCGGTCGTGCGGGACGGAGCCTTCTTCGTCGGGGCCGTTCGGGCCGGGGCCGGTTTCGTACGGCCGGGACGGGCCGGAGCGGCCGCCGGAGGCGACGGCGTGGAGCCTGGCACAGCAGCCACCTCCCGTGTCGCCGTCTTCTTCGCCACCATGCCCGCGGCCCCTTTTCACATACCGTGATCTTGTTCGCAGATCGTGCCGGAACGATAAATCGCCTCCGACCCCACGGCAACGGGGCACGCGTCCCTCAAGGTCAACCTGCATCCGTTGTGCCCAGCGGGAGGCCCCGTAATCCGCCGCACCGGCCCCGGTGGAGCCCGGACCGGCCCGTCAGCCCATCCGGGTCATCCCGGCACCCGCCCCGCGCCGCGCCCCCGACCCCCGCAAAACCGGTCTGCCGACCCGCCCCCCGGCCCGTACACTGGGCGCAGCGAAAGGCATGGATGGGGACGAGTAGCGTCGGACGCAGCCAGGAGCGACCCGGGGACGGTGAGAGCCCGGGGGCGAGCGCGACGTGAAGGATCACCCCGGAGCCGCCGGAAGAAAGCCCGCACGGACCCCCGTACGGCGAGTAGAACCGGCTTCGCACCCCAATGAGGGGGCCGCCGGACCCGTCCGGAGGCCAAGGAGGGTGGTACCGCGGGAGCAGCAGACGGCTCTCGTCCCTCCGGACGGAAGTGACACACCGCCGGAGGAAGAGTTCAGCCTCATGACCACACCGCCGCAGTACCGCCCGGTACCCGCCCAGGTCGACCTGCCCGCCCTCGAGCACGCCGTCCTCGACTTCTGGCGCGAGAGCAAGACCTTCGCCAAGACGCTCGAACAGTCCGAGGGCCGCCCCGAGTGGGTCTTCTACGAGGGCCCGCCCACCGCGAACGGCATGCCCGGCGCGCACCACATCGAGGCCCGCGTCTTCAAGGACGTCTTCCCCCGCTTCCGCACCATGCGCGGCTACCACGTGGCCCGCAAGGCCGGCTGGGACTGCCACGGCCTGCCCGTCGAGCTGGCCGTCGAGAAGGAGCTCGGCTTCAGCGGCAAGCAGGACATCGAGGCGTACGGCATCGCCGAGTTCAACGCCAAGTGCCGCGAGTCCGTGACCCGCCACACCGACGCGTTCGCCGAGCTCACGACCCGCATGGGCTACTGGGTCGACCTGGACGACGCGTACCGGACCATGGACCCCGAGTACGTCGAGTCCGTGTGGTGGTCGCTGAAGGAGATCTTCAACAAGGGCCTGCTCACCCAGGACCACCGGGTGGCCCCCTGGTGCCCGCGCTGCGGCACCGGCCTCTCGGACCACGAGCTGGCGCAGGGCTACGAAACGGTCGTCGACCCCTCCGTCTACGTCCGCTTCCCGCTGACCTCCGGCCCGCTCGCCGGCGAGGCGGCGCTGGTCGTGTGGACCACCACCCCCTGGACCCTGGTCTCCAACACGGCGGTCGCCGCGCACCCGGACGTCACGTACGTGGTCGCCACCAACGGCGAGGAGAAGCTGGTCGTCGCCCAGCCGCTGCTGGAGAAGGCGCTCGGCGAGGGCTGGGAGGCCACCGGCCAGACCTTCACCGGCAAGGACATGGAGCGCTGGACGTACGAGCGCCCGTTCGCCCTCGTGGAGTTCCCGGAGCCGGCCCACTACGTCGTCAACGCCGAGTACGTGACGACCGAGGACGGCACCGGCCTCGTCCACCAGGCCCCCGCCTTCGGCGCCGACGACCTCGCGGTCTGCCGCTCGTACGGCATGCCGGTCGTGAACCCGGTCCGCGCCGACGGCACCTTCGAGGAGGACGTCCCGCTGGTCGGCGGCGTGTTCTTCAAGAAGGCCGACGAGCGCCTGACCGCCGACCTCGACGCGCGCGGCCTGCTCTTCAAGCACATCGCCTACGAGCACAGCTACCCGCACTGCTGGCGCTGCCACACCGCCCTGCTCTACTACGCGCAGCCCTCCTGGTACGTCCGCACCACCGCCGTCAAGGACGCGATGCTGCGGGAGAACGAGAAGACCAACTGGTTCCCGGAGTCGGTCAAGCAGGGCCGCTTCGGCGACTGGCTGAACAACAACATCGACTGGGCGCTCTCCCGCAACCGCTACTGGGGCACCCCGCTGCCGATCTGGCGCTGCGAGGAGAACCACCTCACCTGCGTCGGCTCCCGCGCCGAGCTGAGCGAGCTGTCCGGGCAGGACCACTCCGCCCTGGACCCGCACCGCCCGTACATCGACGACGTGACCTTCACCTGCACCGCCGAGGGCTGCTCCCTCGAAGCGGTCCGCGTGCCCGAGGTGATCGACGCCTGGTACGACTCGGGCTCGATGCCGTTCGCGCAGTGGGGCTACCCGTACAAGAACAAGGAGATCTTCGAGAAGCGCTACCCGGCGCAGTTCATCTCGGAGGCCATCGACCAGACGCGCGGGTGGTTCTACACCCTCATGGCGGTCGGCACGCTCGTCTTCGACAAGTCCTCGTACGAGAACGTGGTCTGCCTCGGCCACATCCTCGCCGAGGACGGCCGCAAGATGTCCAAGCACCTGGGCAACATCCTCCAGCCGATCCCGCTCATGGACCAGCACGGCGCCGACGCCGTCCGCTGGTTCATGGCGGCGGGCGGTTCCCCGTGGGCGGCGCGGCGCGTCGGCCACGGCACGATCCAGGAGGTCGTCCGCAAGACGCTCCTCACGTACTGGAACACGGTCGCCTTCCAGGCCCTGTACGCACGCACGTCGCAGTGGGCCCCGTCCGCGGCCGACCCGGCGCCGGCGGACCGCACGGTGCTGGACCGCTGGCTGCTGTCCGAGCTGCACACCCTGGTGGCCGAGGTCACCGGGGCGATGGAGTCGTACGACACCCAGCGCGCCGGCAAGCTGCTGTCCGCGTTCGTGGACGACCTGTCGAACTGGTACGTGCGCCGCTCGCGCCGCCGGTTCTGGCAGGGCGACAAGGCGGCCCTGCGCACGCTGCACGACGTGGTGGAGACGGTCACCCGTCTCATGGCCCCCCTGACCCCCTTCATCACGGAGCGGGTCTGGCAGGACATGATCGTCCCGGTCACCCCGGACGCGCCGGAGTCGGTGCACCTCTCCACCTGGCCGGTGGCCGACACCTCGGCGATCGACGCGACCCTCTCGCAGCAGATGCTGCTGGTCCGCCGCCTCGTGGAGCTGGGCCGCGCCACGCGTGCCGAGTCGGGTGTGAAGACCCGCCAGCCGCTCTCCCGGGCCCTGGTCGGTGCCGTGGGCTTCGACGCCCTGTCCGCCGAGCTCCAGGCGCAGATCACGGAGGAGCTGAACGTCTCCTCCCTGGCATCCCTGTCCGAGGTCGGCGGGTCGCTGGTGGACACCACGGCCAAGGCCAACTTCCGGGCGCTGGGCAAGCGCTTCGGCAAGGGCGTGCAGGACGTCGCGAAGGCCGTGGCCGCGGCCGACGCGGCGGCGCTGTCGCTGGCGCTGCGCTCGGGCGAGGCCGCCGTGGAGGTGAACGGCGAGACGGTCGCCCTCACCCCGGAGGAGGTCATCATCACGGAGACCCCGCGCGAGGGCTGGTCGGTGGCCTCGGACTCCGGTGCGACGGTCGCCCTGGACCTGGAGATCACCCCGGAGCTGCGGCTGGCGGGCCTCGCGCGTGACGCGATCCGCCTGATCCAGGAGGCCCGGAAGAACTCCGGCCTCGACGTCGCGGACCGCATCGCCCTGCGCTGGTCCTCCACGTCCCCGGAGGTCGAGACGGCCCTGACGGACCACGCGGCCCTGATCGCGGACGAGGTCCTGGCGACGGACTTCGCGGCCGGCGAGGCCGACGCGGCGTACGGCGACCCCTTCACGGACGAGTCCCTGTCCCTGACGTTCCGCCTCCGCAAGGCGTAACCGTCCCGTCCCGACCGGTGGCCCGGCCCTTCCCCTCCGGGGGGGGGCCGGGCCACTGCCGTCTGCAGGCCCCTTCCCGCGCCTCGAACACCGGCGGGGCCGGATCTTCCAGCCCCGCCGGCGTTTGAGGCGCGGGGTCCGGGGCGGAGCCCCACGGAACGGGCGAAGGGCGGGGAGGGGCCGGCCCCGCGCAGCGGCCACCACCCGCAGCGCCCGGCGTCGGGCGCAGAAACGGGCCGGGCCCGGTGCCCCCTCAGGGGAACCGGGCCCGGCCCGTTATGACTGCCGACGGCTACGTCAGTTGTCGTCCTCGTCGATCAGGAAGCCCCGCATGGGAGACGGCGCCTGCATCGGCTGCGGCGCAGCCGGCCGCACCGGAGCCATCGGCTGCGTCATCGCCGGGGACATCTGCTGCTGGCCGCCGTAGGACGGGCCGCCGGACATCGGGGAGGGACCGCCCATCGGGGACGGGCCGCCCATCGACGGGCCACCGCCCATGGAGTGCCCCATCGCACCGGCCGGAGCCATCGACGGGGACGGCGACGGCGGCAGGGCCGGGCCGGCCGGGGTGCGCGGCGGCGCGAGGGAGTCGTCGGCCTGGGTCTCCAGCTGGCGCAGCTGCGACTCGAGGTAGGACTTCAGACGCGTACGGTACTCGCGCTCGAAGCCCCGCAGGTCCTCGACCTTGCGCTCCAGCGTGGCGCGGGCGGACTCCAGGGAGCCCATCGCGACGCGGTGCTTCTCCTGCGCGTCCCGCTCCAGCGCGTCGGCCTTGGCGCGGGCGTCCCGCTCCAGGCCCTCGGCGCGGCTGCGCGCCTCGCCGACGATCTTGTTGGCCTCGGAGCGGGCCTCCGCGATCGCCTGGTCGGCGGTCTGCTGCGCGAGCGACAGGACGCGGGCGGCGCTGTCGCCACCGGGGCCCTGCTGCGGGAGCTGCGGCTGGCCCATCTGCTGCATCTGCTGGCCCATCGGCTGCATCTGCTGCCCCATGGGCTGCATCTGCTGGCCCATCGGCTGGCCGAGCTGGTTCTGGCCGCCCATGGACTGCTGCTGCATCTGCTGCTGCATCTGCTGCTGGCCCATCTGCTGCTGCGGCGCCATCGGGTGCTGGCCACCCATGGACTGCTGCTGCATGGGGCCGCCCATCGGGCCGGGACCCTGCGGTCCGTGTCCGCCGGGACCGGCCGGCAGCTGCGGCTGACCGCCCGGGAGCTGCGGCGGGCCCATCTGCGGCTGCTGCTGCTGCGGCGGGCCGGATATGGCCGCCGGCACGGGGGCGCCCGGGCCGCGCTGGTCCTGGGGCTCCGGCTTGCGCATGTTCTGCTGCTGCTGCTGGTTCTGCGCGGCGGCGCGCGTGGCAGCGGCCAGCTTGGCGCGCAGGTCCTCGTTCTCGCGCAGCAGACGGGTCAGCTCGGACTCGACCTCGTCGAGGAAGGCGTCGACCTCGTCCTCGTCATAGCCTTCTCGCAGGCGGACGGTCGTGAACTGCTTGTTCCGCACGTCCTCGGGAGTCAGCGGCATGTCTTCTTCACCTCTACGTAGTCGTCGGCAGTCGGCAGGACCGTATCGGGACTGTCCCCGCGCCTGCGGGGGAGCTCATCGTTCACACGCTTCTCGCAGCGGTGCTCACGAAACTGATGAGGATGTAAACGATGATCATCAGAACGAAGAAGGACAGGTCGAGTGCCACGCCCCCGAGACGCAACGGCGGGATGAAGCGCCGAAGAAGCTTGAGCGGTGGATCGGTGACAGTGTAGGTGGCCTCCAGAACGACCACCATCGCCTTGCCGGGTGCCCATGAACGTGCGAACTGGAACACGTAGTCCATGACCAGTCGGAAGATCAGCACGATGAGGAAGCACATCAGCGCGATGTAGACCACCTGCAGTGCGACGCCCATCCCGTGCTTCCCTCTCCCCTGCTTCCGCTCTGTCCCCGGTCCCGTTTCTGACGGATCGGTCTAGCTTTGGTTGAAGAACCCGCCCTCCGCGATGCGGGCCTTGTCCTCCGCCGTGACATCGACGTTAGCAGGAGACAGCAGGAACACCTTCTGTGTCACGCGTTCAATACTGCCGTGCAGACCGAAGACAAGACCGGCGGCGAAGTCCACGAGACGCTTCGCGTCCGTGTCGTCCATCTCCGTGAGATTCATGATCACCGGGGTGCCCTCACGGAAGTGTTCCCCGATGGTACGGGCCTCGTTGTAGGTCCGGGGGTGCAGCGTCGTGATGCGGTACGGCTCCCGCTCGGAGACGACCTTGGGCATGATCACGGGGGCGTTCTTCTCCAGGTTGGTGCGGTCAGGTGTGATGGATGCCACGGGGGCAATTCGCGCGGGACGTCCGTTTTCTGACGGAATTGGGAGGGGTTCGCGCGGAGCAGGCGGCTGTGCGACTCGTACCGGTTCGTCCGTTACGGGCGTTTGGTGCACCGGCTGCTGCCTACGATCCCGGTCTCGCGCCCGTTCCGGTTCCGGTTCGGGCTCGAACTCGTCATCGGGGTCGTACCCCGGGTTGTCGTACCGGTCGTCCTCCACGAGGCCGAGGTAGACCGCCATCTTGCGCATCGCGCCGGCCATTCTCCGAGTCCTCCGCTCTGTGGTGGATCGCCCTGTCGCAGGTGTCGAGTGTCCGTCAGCAAAGTAGCTGTGTCACCAAAGTCACCAACTGCCCGCGATCCACGTGGTCTGTCCGCTCATCTGCGGGAATGACCATATTTTCTGCTGTGGTCCGACTTTCTTCGCGACGTTACCCGAGCCGGGGTCTCGCGCCGAGTACCGCAGTGCCGACGCGTACATGTGTCGCACCCGCCAGCACGGCCTGTTCCAGGTCGGCGCTCATTCCGGCCGAGACCATCGTGGCAGCCGGATGGGCCGCGCGCAGGCCGGATGACAATTCCATCATCCGCTCGAACGCCGCCCGTTCGCGTCCGGCGTAGGGGCCCGAAAGCGGGGCGACGGTCATGAGGCCGTCGATCCGCAGTCCCGGCGCGCCGGCCACGAGGTCCGCCAACTCGGCGAGCTGCTCGGGGGCGGCGCCACCCCGGGCGCCGCGCTCCCCCGATTCGGCGTCGAGCGCGATCTGCACGAGGCAGCCGAGCTCCCGGCCCTGGCCCTCGGCGGCCGCCGACAGCGCCGTGACGAGTTTCGGCCGGTCGACCGACTGCACCACGTGCGCGTATCCCGCAACGGAACGGACTTTGTTCGTCTGCAACTGGCCCACGAAGTGCCAGCTCAGCGGCAGATCCGTGCAGGCGGCGGCCTTGGGGGCGGCGTCCTGGTCACGATTTTCCGCAACATGACGGACACCCAGGTCCGCCAGCAGTCGTACGTCGCTCGCCGGGTAGGTCTTGGTGACCACGATGAGGGTCACCTCCTCCCGCTCGCGCCCGGCCGCCGCGCAGGCGGACGCGATGCGCTCCTCGACCCGCGCGAGGTTCTCGGCGAGCTCCGTCTTACGATCCGTCATTCCTCAGTCCAACCAGACATATCCGGCGAGGCGCCCGGTCACCCGGTCGCGGCGGTACGAGAAGTGGTCCCGCGACTCCAGTGTGCAGACCGGGGAGCGGTGCGCGTGCACCACCCCCGCCTCGGCCAGCTGCGCGTGCACCCCGGCGACCACGTCCACGGCCGGTGTCCCCCAGCTGGTCTCGGCCCACGCGGCCGGCACCACCTGGGCGACCGCCTCCCGCATCCCGGCCGGCACCTCGTAGCAGCGGCCGCAGACGGCCGGTCCGGTACGGGCGACCATCCGCGCGGGGTCGGCGCCGAGGGCGACCATCGCCTCGACGGCGGCGGGCACCACCCCGGCGACCAGCCCGGGCCGCCCGGCGTGGGCGGCGCCGGCGACCCCGGCGACGGGGTCGGCCAGCAGGACGGGCGTGCAGTCGGCGGTGAGCACCGCGAGGGCGAGCCCCCGACGGGCGGTCACCACCGCGTCCACCGCGGGGACCTGCTCCCCCGCCCCCCAGGGGCCGTCCACCACCGCGACGTCCCGCCCGTGCACCTGGTTCATCCAGACCACCAGGTCCGGGTCGACGCCCAGGTCCTTGGCCGCGATCGCCCGGTTCGCGCGAACGGCGGCCGGGTCGTCTCCGACCGCGCCGCCGAGATTGAGCTCCTCGTACGGAACGGCGCTCACCCCGCCCCACCGGTCGGTGAAGGCGAAGTGGGCGCCGTTCTCGCTGTGCTGCCCCAGGGTCACTTCAAGAAGTCCGGTACGTCCAGCTCTTCGGCCGGGCTGTCCTGGTACGGCCGGGCCGTCGGGACCTGCGGCGCGGGGGCCGGGGCCTCGACCGGGATCTCCACCGGCGCCGGCGGGTCCTCGCGGGGGGTGACCGTGCCGAGTCCGCCGAAGGCCGGGCGGACCGGCTCGGGGGCGCGGACCGGCGCGGGGGCCGGCTCCTCGCGCTTGGTGGACGCGGCGCCGATGACGTTGTCGCGGCGGGCCGGGGGCTGTCCGCCGTCGAAGCCGGCCGCGATGACGGTGACGCGCACCTCGTCGCCGAGGGCGTCGTCGATGACGGCACCGAAGATGATGTTCGCCTCGGGGTGCGCGGCCTCGCTGACCAGCTGCGCGGCTTCGTTGATCTCGAAGAGGCCGAGGTCCGAGCCGCCGGAGATGGAGAGCAGCACGCCGCGGGCCCCGTCGATGGACGCCTCGAGCAGCGGGGAGGAGATGGCCATCTCGGCGGCGGCCACGGCGCGGTCGTCGCCGCGGGCCGAGCCGATGCCCATGAGGGCCGAGCCGGCCTCGGACATCACGGACTTGACGTCGGCGAAGTCGAGGTTGATCAGGCCCGGGGTGGTGATGAGGTCGGTGATGCCCTGGACGCCGGAGAGCAGGACCTGGTCGGCCGACTTGAAGGCGTCGAGCACGCTGACCTGGCGGTCCGAGATGGACAGCAGCCGGTCGTTGGGGATGACGATGAGGGTGTCGACCTCTTCGCGGAGCTCGGCGATGCCGTCCTCCGCCTGGTTCGCGCGGCGCCGGCCCTCGAAGGTGAACGGGCGGGTGACCACACCGATCGTCAGGGCGCCGAGCGAGCGCGCGATGTTGGCGACGACGGGGGCGCCGCCGGTACCGGTGCCGCCGCCCTCGCCGGCGGTGACGAAGACCATGTCGGCCCCCTTGAGGACCTCCTCGATCTCCTCGCGGTGGTCCTCTGCCGCCTTGCGGCCGACGGCCGGGTTGGCTCCGGCGCCGAGGCCCCGGGTGAGTTCACGGCCGACGTCGAGCTTGACGTCGGCGTCGCTCATCAACAGCGCCTGGGCGTCGGTGTTGATGGCGATGAACTCGACGCCCTTGAGACCGACCTCGATCATTCGGTTGATGGCATTGACACCACCGCCGCCGACACCGATGACCTTGATGACTGCGAGGTAGTTCTGCGGTGCTGCCACGTCGAAGGCCTCTCGCCTCGAGTTACGTGTCGCCGCCTCGCGGGCCTGCGTAGCGACGACTGATGCCGAAATGTGGGACGGTCCGTACGCGCCGACCCGAACCCTCACCCTTAAGTTTAGGGTTAGGGGTGTACCTGTTCTCTGGACTCTTCCGAACAGGACACTAAGTCGACAAGTAGCGCGTGTTCAACGAACACGCCGAACCTCCCGTTTTTCTTTTCACCCTATGTGATCACCCGTATCGGTGGCCAACCAGGGTGCTCCGGTGTTCGACCTGACGTCAACTCCCGGACACCGCAGGCGCCGTCGGAACGCTCACGTCGAAGTGGTCAGCCTTGGGCGAGGCCTTCAGCAGGGCCGTCAGCGCCCTCCCTTTGGCCTCACCCAGTTCGCCGCTCCCCCACACCACCGTGCGGCCCTTTGTCAGGTGCAGTACGACCGAATCGTACGACCGGACGGTGACCTGCGACGTCTCCTTGGCCACGGCTTCCGGGAGGCTTCCGGCGATGGCGACGGCCTCGCGCAGCAGCCGCTCGCCGTCGAAGCGGCGGGCGCTGGGCGAGCCCGCCGCCGCCAGTTCGAGGACCGGAACGTGCGCGGGTGCTTGCCGGACCGTGTCGAATCGCACACCGGAAGCGTCCACTTCGACGAACTCCGCGCCCTTTTTGATGAGCAGGACCGCTTTGCGCTCCGTCACCTCGAGGGCGATCCCGTGCGGCCAGGACCGCACCACCTCGACCGAATCGATGCGGGGCAGCCGGCCGCGCACCCGGGCCGCGATCTCGTCGGTGTCGACGCCCACCAGGGGTGCGCCGACGGGCACGGCCGCGGCGGCGAGGACCTGCTCGGGGGTGAGCACGTCGGTGCCGGAGGCCGTGACCTTCTCGACGCGGAGCCAGGAGGATCCGTAGAGCGCCCAGGTGACGCCGCCCGCGAGGAGCGCCGCGGCGGCGAGGGCGAGCAGCACGGGGACCCGGCGCGCCACCGCGCCGCCGGGCCCCCGCGGACCGGACCCCTTCGGCGGCTTCGGCGACTTGGGCCGCTGGGGGGCTCCGGACGGACCCCCGCCCTTGCCGCCCTTGCCGGCGCGGCCGGAAGGGCCGCGCTGTGCCGTCGTCGCTCCGGCCACTCCTGTGCCTCCTGGGTCAGCGGTTACCTGCGTGCGGCCGCGATCGCCTCGTAGACCAGGCCGACGAGCAGGTCGTCGGCGTCCCGGCGGCCGAACTCGGCGGCGGCGCGGGACATCTCGTACAGGCGGTGCGGATCGGACAGCACCGGGAGGATCTGGCCGAGCACCCACTCGGGCGTCAGTTCCGCGTCGTCCACGAGCAGGCCGCCGCCGGCCTTGACCACCGGCTGGGCGTTGAGCCGCTGTTCGCCGTTGCCGATCGGCAGCGGTACGTAGGCGGCCGGCAGTCCGACGGCGGAGAGTTCGGCGACGGTCATCGCACCCGCGCGGCACAGCATCATGTCGGCGGCGGCGTACGCGAGATCCATCCGGTCCACGTACGGTACCGGCACATAGGGCGGCATCCCGGGCATGTTGTCGACACGCGGCAGTTCGTTCTTCGGGCCGACCGCGTGCAGGATCTGGATCCCGGAGCGCTGGAGGGTCGGCGCGGCCTGCTGGATCGTCTCGTTGAGGCGGCGGGCGCCCTGGGAGCCGCCGGAGACCAGCAGCGTCGGCAGGTTGGGGTCCAGGCCGAAGGCGGCCCGCGCCTCGGGGCGTACGGCGGCGCGGTCCAGGGTGGAGATGGAGCGGCGCAGCGGGATGCCCACGTAGCGGGCGCCGCGCAGCTTGCTGTCCGGGGTGGAGACCGCGACGGCGTGCGCGTACCGGGAGCCGATCTTGTTGGCCAGTCCGGGCCGCGCGTTGGCCTCGTGGACGATGATCGGCACCCCGAGCCGCTTGGCGGCGAGGTAGCCGGGCAGGGCCACGTAGCCGCCGAAGCCGACGACGACGTCGGCCTTGGTGCGGGTGAGGATCTCCTCGGCGGCCTTGATCGTGCCGCGCAGCCGTCCGGGGACGGTGATCAGCTCAGGGGTGGGCTTGCGGGGCAGCGGCACGGCGGGGATCAGTCCCAGCTCGTAGCCGCGCTCCGGAACCAGACGGGTCTCCAGGCCGCGTTCCGTGCCGAGGGCGGTGATGCCCACGGTCGGGTCCTGCCTGCGCAGGGCGTCCGCGAGGGCGAGCGCCGGCTCGATGTGGCCGGCGGTCCCCCCACCGGCGAGTACGACATGCACCGAAATTCACCGCTCTCCGGACGGACGCCTCTTGACGCGCCGTCTCATCGACTTCCATATCGGCCCGCTCCGCTTCCAGCCCGCTCTCGGCTGACGCATCGCGAGCGCCGCCCTCGCCGTCGGCTCCTCCCGCGCGAAGGCGATGAGCAGTCCGACCGCGAACATGGTCGGCAGCAGGGCGGACCCTCCGTAGGAGAACAGCGGGAGGGGGACCCCGGCGATCGGCAGCAGGCCGAGCACCGCACCGATGTTGATCACGGCCTGCGCCGTGATCCAGGTGGTCACGCCTCCCGCGGCATACCGTACGAAGGAGTCCTCCGTGCGTCCGGCCACGCGGATACCCGCATAGCCTAGGGCCGCGAACAGGGCGAGCACCGACAGCGTCCCCGCCAGGCCCAGTTCCTCACCGGTGATGGCAAAGATGAAGTCGGTGTGGGCTTCGGGCAGTTGCCCCCATTTTTCCACACTCGCCCCGAGGCCGGAACCGAACCATCCGCCGGACGCGAGGGCGTAGATGCCGTGCACGGCCTGCCAGCAGAGGTCGTTCCTGCCCGGTTCCGTCGCGCCGAGGCAGGCGAGCCGGTCCATGCGGTGCGGGCTGGTCTTGATCAGCAGTGCGACGATCACACCCGCGAAGGCGAGCACGCCCACGAAGAACCTCGTCGGGGCTCCGGCCAGCCACAGCAGGCCGAACAGGACGGCTCCGAGGATCATCGCGGTGCCCATGTCCCCGCCGAGCATGATCAGCCCCAGGAGCAGGAAGGACACCGGGACCAGCGGCACCAGCAGGTGCTTCCACTGGCTCAGCAGCCCCTTGTCGCCCTTGCGGGCCAGCAGGTCGGAGCCCCACAGGATCAGCGCCAGCTTGCCGAACTCGCTGGGCTGGAGCATGAACGGGCCGCCCAGGGAGATCCAGTTCTGGTTGCCGTTGATGGAGACCCCTATCCCGGGGACCTGGACCAGGACCATCAGGAACAGGGTGCCGGCCAGTACCGGGTAGGACAGGGCCCGGTGCAGCTTGACCGGCATCCGGGAGGCCGCGAAGAGCAGGGCGCCGCCGATCAGGGCGGCGATGAACTGCTTCTTGAAGAAGTAGGCGTCCCCCAGGCCCAGCTGGAGCGCCTTGATCATGGAGGCCGAGTAGACCATCACCAGGCCGAGCACGGTGATGAGGAGCGAGCTGCCGAAGATCAGGTAGTACGCCGTGAGCGGGCGGTCCCAGGCCTTGTTCAACTGCCGCTGCGTACGCCGCAGCCCCGCAAGCGGCCCGCGCCCGGCGGGCCGCTTGGCGGTGGCGGCCGGACGTTTGCGGCCCTGCGCCTTGACGGCGGCGGGCCGCCGTCCCGGCAGCATCTGCTTGGCCGGCATCTGTGACCTTCCCCTCCACTCGTACGAGGCGAGCAGCCGGCCGGAGGGAACCTGTCCCGGTGCCCTCGGCCTAGGCCGGGTCCGCGGCGCTCCCGGAGGCCAGTTCGCGCACCGCGTCGGCGAACGCGTCCCCACGCTCGTTGTAGTTCGCGAACATGTCCATCGAGGCGCACGCGGGCGCCAGCAGGACCGTGTCCCCGGGCTCCGCGAGCCGGGCCGCTTCCCGGACCGCTGCGAGCATCGCCCCAGTGTCGGTCCGTTCGAGGTCGCTCACCGGGACCTCGGGCGCGTGTCGCGCCAGCGCCTCGGCGATCAGCGCCCGGTCGGCGCCGATGAGCACGACGGCCCGCAGCCGCTTCGCGGACTTCCGGACGAGTTCGTCGAAGGTCGCACCCTTGGCGAGGCCGCCGGCGATCCAGACGACCGGCTCGAAGGCCGCGAGGGAGGCCTCCGCCGCGTGCGTGTTGGTGGCCTTCGAGTCGTCGACGTACCGGACCCCGTCGACCTCGTCGACGTGCGCGACGCGGTGCGCGTCGGGGCGGAAGTCGCGCAGCCCGTCACGGACCGCGCGCGGCTCCACGCCGAAGGCGCGGGCCAGGGCCGCGGCCGCGAGGGCGTTGGCGATGTTGTGCGGGGCGGGCGGGTTGACGTCGTCGACGTGCGCCAGCTCCTGGGCGTTTTTCTGCCGGTTCGCCACGAAGGCCCGGTCCACGAGGATCCCGTCGACCACGCCGAGCATGGACGGGCCGGGGGCGCCGAGGGTGAAGCCGATGGCCCGGCAGCCCTCCTCGACGTCGGCCTCCTCGACCAGCCGCTCGGTGGCCGGGTCGGCGACGTTGTAGACGCAGGCGACGGTGTTGCCCTCGTAGATGCGGCCCTTGTCGGCGGCGTACGCCTCCATGGAGCCGTGCCAGTCGAGGTGGTCGGGGGCCAGGTTGAGCACGGCCGCCGAGTGGGCGCGCACCGAGGGCGCCCAGTGCAGCTGGTAGCTGGAGAGTTCGACGGCGAGCACGTCGTACCGCTCCTCGCCGGTCACCACGTCGATGATGGGCGTGCCGATGTTGCCGACGGCGGCGGTCTTCAGACCGGCCGCCCGCAGGATCGAGGCCAGCATCTGGGTGGTGGTGGTCTTGCCGTTGGTGCCGGTGATCGCGAGCCAGGGGGCGGCGTCCTCGCCGCGCAGCAGCCAGGCGATCTCGACGTCGCCCACCACGTCCACGCCGGCCTCGGCGGCCGCCGCGAACAGGGGGCTGTCGGGCTTCCAGCCCGGGGAGGTCACGACGAGGTCGGTGCCCTCGGGGAGGGTCTCGGCGTCGCCGAGGCGTACGGAGACGCCCTCGGTCCCGGCTTCCAGCGCCGCGGCCCGGGCCCGGTGGCCCTCGCTGTCGCCGCCGTCGACCACCGTCACGACCGCGCCGAGGCCGGCCAGGGCGCGGGCGGCGCTGATGCCGCTCACGCCGAGACCGGCGACGGTGATGTTCCTGTCCTGCCAGGAGGTCACTTGTCTGCTGCCCATCCCGCGTAGAAGAGACCGAGGCCGACGATCACGCACATGCCCTGGATGATCCAGAAGCGGACCACGACGAGGACTTCGGACCAGCCCTTGAGCTCGAAGTGGTGCTGGAGCGGGGCCATGCGGAAGACGCGCTTGCCGGTCATCTTGAAGGAGCCGACCTGGATGACGACCGACATCGTGATGAGCACGAACAGGCCGCCGAGGAGCGCCATCAGGAACTCCGTGCGGGAGCAGATGGCCAGACCCGCGAGGGCGCCGCCGAGCGCGAGCGAGCCGGTGTCGCCCATGAAGATCTTGGCGGGCGAGGTGTTCCACCACAGGAAGCCGAAGCAGGCTCCCATGAGGGCGGAGGCGACGACCGCGAGGTCCAGCGGATCGCGCACCTCGAAGCAGGCGTTGGGGTTGGTCAGCGTCATCGCGTTGGCGCAGGACTCCTGGAACTGCCACACGCCGATGAAGGTGTAGGCGCCGAAGACCATCACGGCGGCGCCGGTGGCCAGGCCGTCCAGACCGTCGGTCAGGTTCACGCCGTTGGACATCGCCAGGATCATGAACAGGGCCCACACCACGAACAGCACGGGACCGATGGACCAGCCGAAGTCCGTGACGAACGACAGCTTGGTCGACGCCGGGGTCAGTCCGCGCGAGTCCTTGAACTGGAGCGCGAGCACCGCGAAGGCGATGCCGACGATCAGCTGGCCGGCCATCTTGGCCTTGGCCCGCAGACCGAGCGAGCGCCGCTTGACGATCTTGATGTAGTCGTCGAGGTAGCCGACCAGGCCCATGCCCGCCATCAGGAACAGCACGAGCAGGCCCGAGAAGCTCGGCTCCTCGCCGGTGATGACCTTCGTCAGGGCGTACGCGATGAGCGTGGCCAGGATGAAGGAGATGCCGCCCATGGTGGGCGTGCCCTTCTTCCCGGCGTGGCCGCGGGGGCCGTCGTCACGGATGAACTGGCCGTAGCCCTTGCGGGCCAGCAGCTTGATCAGCAGCGGGGTGCCGATGACGGTGAGGAACATGCCGATGACACCGGCGAACAGGATCTGCCTCATCGGTCGGCGACCCCGCCCTCGCGCTCCAGCAACGCCAGCGCGACCCGCTCCAGGCCGACCGACCTGGAAGCCTTCACCAGCACGACGTCCCCCGGGCGCAGTTCACTGCGCAACAGGTCGACCGCCGCCTGCGCGTCGGACACGAGCACCGACTCCTCACCCCACGAACCCTCGTTATATGCGCCCAGTTGCAGCCAGGACGCTTCCCTGCCCCCGACTGCCACGAGCCTGCTCACGTTGAGCCGGACGGCAAGCCGCCCCACCGCGTCGTGTTCGGCCAGCGAATCGTCGCCGAGCTCGGCCATGGGGCCGAGCACCGCCCACGTACGTCCCCCCTCGGCCCTGCGGGCCTCGCCCATCGCGACAAGTGCGCGCAGGGCGGCCCGCATGGACTCGGGGTTCGCGTTGTAGGCGTCGTTGACGATCGTCACGCCGTCCTCGCGCTCGGTGACCTCCATCCGCCACCGGGACAGCGTGCCCGCCCCGGAGAGCGCTGTGGCGATCTCCTCGACCGGCATGCCCAGGACATGGGCGACGGCGGCCGCGGCGAGCGCGTTCGACACGTGGTGCTCACCGTACAGCCGCAAGGTCACATCGCTGCACCCGGTCGGGGTGTGGAGTGTGAAGGAGGGCTGTCCCGCGGCCGTCATCCGCACCTCGGTGGCGCGCACGTCGGCGTCCTCGGCCTCGCCGAAGAAGACCGTACGGGCCTTGGTGCGGGCGGACATGGCGCGCACCAGCAGGTCGTCGGCGTTGAGTACGGCGACCCCGCCCTCGGCCTCCGACGGCAGGGCCTCGACCAGCTCCCCCTTGGCCTGGGCGATGGCCTCGCGGCCGCCGAACTCGCCGATGTGGGCGGTCCCGACGTTCAGGACGAGGCCGATGCGCGGCGGGGTCAGGCCGGTCAGGTAGGCGATGTGGCCGATGCCGCGGGCGCCCATCTCCAGGACCAGGTGGCGGGTTTCCGCGGTGGCCTTCAGGGCCGTGAGCGGCAGGCCGATCTCGTTGTTCAGGGAGCCGGGCGTCCACACGGTGGGCGCGTGGTGCTGGAGCACCTGGGCGATGAGGTCCTTGGTGGAGGTCTTGCCGGCCGAGCCGGTCAGGGCCACCACGTCGGTGCCGAGACGTTCGACGACGGTGCGGGCGAGGGCACCCAGCGCCTTCTCCACGTCGGGCACCACGATCGCCGGTACGCCGACGGGCCGGGCGGCCAGGACGGCGGCGGCTCCGGCGGCGACGGCGCGCTCGGCGTAGTCGTGGCCGTCGACGTTCTCGCCCGCGAAGGCGGCGAAGAGGCTGCCGGGCTCCACCTGGCGGGAGTCGATGACGACCGGTCCGACGATCCGCACCGACGGATCCGGTATGTCGTGGGGCCGCCCGCCGGTGATGTCGGCGATCTCGGCGAGGGAGAGGGCGATCACTGGTTCACCTCGGCCTGTCGGGCGCTGCGCTGCTGGTTCTCGATGGCCGCGCGCAGCACGGCGCGGTCGTCGAAGGGGCGTACGACGCCCGCGGTGTCCTGGCCCTGCTCGTGGCCCTTGCCGGCGACGAGCACGGTGTCCCCGGCCTCGGCGCGCGCGACGGCGGCGGCGATGGCCGCTGCCCGGTCCGCGTCGACGAGGACGGTGCCGCGCTCCTCGGCGGGCACGGAGACGGCGCCGTCGAACATCGCGGCGAGGATCTTCAGGGGGTCCTCGGAGCGCGGGTTGTCGGAGGTCAGGACGGCGGTGTCGGCGTACCGGGCCGCCGCGGCGCCCATCGGGCCGCGCTTGGTGGTGTCGCGGTCGCCGCCGCAGCCGAGGACGATGTGCAGCCGGCCGGTGGTGACCTCGCGCAGGGCGCGCAGCACCGACTCGACGGCGTCCGTCTTGTGGGCGTAGTCGACGACGGCCAGGTACGGCTGGCCCGCGTCGACCCGCTCGAGGCGGCCGGGGACCCCGGGGACCGCGGCGACGCCGTCGGCGGCGGTCTGCGGGTCGAGGCCGGCCGCGGCGAGCGTCACGATCGCGGCGACGGTGTTGGCGACGTTGAAGGGGCCGGGCAGCGGGGCCTTGGCCCGTACGCGCTGCCCTTCGGGCCCGATCAGGGTCAGGGTGGAGTCCATGTGGCCGCTGACCACGTCCTCGGCACGCCAGTCCGCGGCCGGGTCCCCGGCGGCGGAGAAGGTGACGACCGGGATCGGCGCCTCCTTGGCGAGGCGCCGGCCGTACTCGTCGTCGATGTTGACCACCCCGAGGCGGGCCCGGCGCTCGCTGAAGAGCTGCGCCTTGGCCTGGAAGTAGTCCTCCATGCCGGTGTGGAACTCCATGTGTTCCGGGCTCAGGTTGTTGAAGACGGCGACGTCGAAGACGCATCCGTCGACCCGGCCGAGCACCAGGGCGTGGCTGGAGACCTCCATGGCCACGGCCTCGACGCCGCGTTCGCGCATGACGGCGAACAGGGCCTGGAGGTCGGTGGCCTCGGGCGTGGTCCGCTCGGACTTGATGCGCTCGTCGCCGATGCGCATCTCGACGGTGCCGACGAGTCCGGTGGTGCGTCCCGCCGCGCGCAGTCCGCCTTCGACGAGGTACGCGGTGGTGGTCTTGCCGGAGGTGCCGGTGATGCCGAGCTGGAGCAGGGCCTCGCCGGGGCGTCCGTAGATCTCGGCGGCCAGCTCGCCCATCCGGCCGCGCGGGTCGGCGACGACCAGGACCGGCAGGCCGGTCGCGGCGGCGCATTCGGCGCCGTCCGGGTCGGTCAGCACGGCGGCGGCGCCGAGGGCGGCCGCCTGGGCGGCGAAGTCCGCACCGTGCAGCCGGGCGCCGGGCAGGGCCGCGTACAGGTCTCCGGGGCGCACCGCACGGGAGTCGTGCGTGATGCCGGTGATCTGAGCGGCGCCGGACTCGGGCAGACCCAGCAGGGTGGCCAGCACGCCCAGGGGGGTCGGGCGGGCGGTCACGGGCCGGGGCGCTCCCGGCGGCGCTGCCGGGGCGTCTTTCTGGGCGGTTCTGGGCTGATCAGCGTGAGGCACGGCGGTGAGCGTACCGGGCGCGGCGGGCCGCTCGCGAAGCGAGGGCCCCGCCTGGGCGCCGCCGGCCGTCTGGTTCCCCGGTTCCGGGGTGATCGTTGTCACTGGTGGTGCCTCGCGCTCTGGTGGCTGGACGGGCGGTTCACTGTCCGGGCTGCGGACCGGTCGGGGCGTTGCCGGCGGGGGCGGGCGGCGGGGCCGCCTCGTAGGTGACCGGCAGGCCGGCGGGGGCGGTTCCGGTGGGTGCGACCTGGAGGGTCTTGAGGGCGAACTCCATGACCGTCTTGTAGATGGGGCCGCAGATCTGGCCGCCGAAGTAACTGCCCTTGGTGGGGTTCTGGATGGCGCAGTACACGGTGATGCGGGGGTTGTCGGCGGGGGCGAAGCCGGCGAAGGAGGCCGTGTAGCCCTTGTAGCGGCCGGTCGCCGGATCCACCCGGTTGGAGGTGCCGGTCTTGCCGCCGACCCGGTAGCCGGGGATCTTCGCCCTGGTGCCGGTGCCCTCCTGGTCGTCGACCACGGACTCCAGCATCTCGGAAAGGGTCCTGGCGGTCTCCTGGCTGATCACCCGGGTGCGCTCGGGTGCCGGGGCCGGGGTGAAGCGGCCGTCGGGGCCCTTGGTGCCGCGGACGAGGGTCGGCGTGATCCGGACGCCGCCGTTGGCGATGGTGGAGTACACGGAGGCCGCCTGCATGGCGTTGAGGGACAGGCCCTGGCCGAAGGGGATCGTGTACTGCTGGGAGGTGGACCAGGCCTCGGGCCGGGCGAGGATGCCGCGGGATTCGCCGGGGTAGTTCAGGCCGGTGGGGCGCCCGATGCCGAACTTGTCCAGGTACGAGTACAGGACCTGGTTGGCTTCCTTCTGGGTGGCGCCGAGCTGGCCGGTGGCGAGGATGGTGCCGATGTTGGAGGACTTGGCGAGGACCCCGTTGAGGGTCAGGTACCAGGTCGGGTGGTCGACGTCGTCCTTGAAGAGCCGGTCGCCGCGGTGCAGCCGGTTGGGGACCTCGACGTGGGTGTCGGGCCTGGCCTTGCCCTCCTCCAGGACGGCGGCCATCGACATCACCTTGGCGGTGGAGCCGGGCTCGTACACGTCCTGGAGCGCTGCGTTGCCCATGGCGGCGGAGCGGGCGCGGCTGAGGTCGTTGGGGTCGAACCCGGGGGCGTTGGCCATGGCCAGCACCTCGCCGGTGCGGGTGTCCTGGACGATGACGTAGCCGCGGTCGGCGCCGGACTTCTCGACCTGCTCGGCGATGGCGCTCTGCGCGGCCCACTGGATGTCGCGGTCGATGGTCAGCTCGATGTCGTCGCCGGGCACGGCGGGCTTCTCGCTGGAACCGGCCGTGGGGACGCGGCGGCCGCCGGACTGGGCGTAGGTGAGTTCGCCGTCCTTGCCGGCCAGCTTCTTGTCGAGGGCGGACTCGAGTCCGCCGCCGCCCTTGCCGTCGGCGTTGACGTAACCCAGTATCCCGGCGGCGAGGTCGCCGCCCGGGTACACGCGCTTGCTGCTGACCTCGTTGAAGACGCCGGCGATGACGTTGGCGCCGGGGCCGTTGTTCTTCTTGTCGGCGGCCGCCTTGTCGGCGAAGAGCTTCTTGAGGTCCTTGATCTGGTTCCAGACCTGGGGGGTCTGGCGGCGGGCCAGGATCACGTAGCGGCTGTTCCTGGTCTGGAGGCGCTTGGCGAGTTCCCCGGCGTCCGCTCCGAGGATGGGCGCGAGGAGGGCCGCGGCCTGCTGGGGGGCGTCGGGCGCCTTGCTCTCCTGCGGGGTGAACATCTTCGGGTCGGCGGTGATGTCGTACGCGTCGACGCTGGTGGCCAGCGCCACGCCCTTGCGGTCGGTGATCTCCCCGCGCTCGGCGGCCAGGGTGTGGCTGGCGAAGCGGTTCTCGCTGGCCTTGGCGGAGTACGCGGAGGCGTCGACGGCCTGCACCTGCAGGAGCCGCACGACGAAGGCGACCATGACGAGGGTGAGCCCGACGCCGACCAGGCGCAGCCGGGGCCTGGGGCTGCCGAGGCGGATCGTGTGCGGCGCCCGGGACGCGGCGGGCCGGGGGGCCGGGCGGACCGTGATCCGGGGCCGCCCGGGTCCGGGCACCCGCCGCGGCGGCTCCTTGGGGCTCACCGCGGTACTCCGCGGGGCGGAGCGGGGAGGGGTCCGTATCCGGTCCGCGTCACGACGTCACCTGCCTGGGGTAGGGGTGGGCTGCGGGGAGGTGCCGGGCGCGGGGGCCGGGGGCGCGGTGGACCCGGCCGGGCTCGGCGCGGCCGTCGGCGGCGGGGGCGGGGCCTCCGCCGGGGCGGGGGTGCCCGCGGTCCTGCCGTCGGGGCCGAGGAAGACGGGGCTGCCCCCCGGCACCAGGCCCAGTTCGCGGGCCCGCCGCTGGAGGGCGTCGGGTGCCGAGTAGCCGTCGACGTCCCGCTGGAGGGCCTGCTGCTCGTCCGTCAGCGCGGTGGTCTCCTTCTTCAGCCGGCTCAGCTGGAAGGAGCCCTGGTTCAGCGCCGAGTTCAGCAGCAGCAGGCTGATCAGCCCGCCCGCGAGCAGCGCCACCACCAGCAGGACGAACGGCATCCGTGCCGCCCCGCCGCCCTGCGGCCGCGTCCGGCCGCCCCCGCGGGCCTTGGTCACAGCCGCGCCTCGCGGATGCGCTCGACGCCCCGGAACCGGGCCGGGGCGGCCCGCCGGTTCTCGGCGATCTCCTCCTCGGTCGGCAGCTCGGCGCCCCGCGTCAGCAGCTTCAGCTTGGGCTGGTACTTCTCGGGGACCACCGGCAGCCCCGGCGGGGCCGTCGAGGTGGCGCCGGCGGCGAAGACCTGCTTGACGAGCCGGTCCTCCAGCGAGTGGTACGAGAGCACGGCGATCCGGCCGCCGACCGCGATCCGGTCGACCGCCGCCGGGATGGCCCGCTCCAGCCCGGAGAGCTCGCCGTTGACCTCGATGCGCAGGGCCTGGAAGGTCCGCTTGGCGGGGTTGCCGCCGGTGCGCTTCGCCGCCTGCGGCAGGGCGTCGCGGATCAGCTCGACCAGGCGGGCGCTGTTGGAGAAGGGCTCCTTCTCCCGCTCCCGCACGATCGCGGACACGATCCGCTTGGCCTGCTTCTCCTCGCCGTACTGGCGCAGGATCCGCACCAGCTCGCCGGGGGCGTAGGTGTTGAGGACCTCGGCGGCGCTGATGCCGGTCGTCTGGTCCATGCGCATGTCCAGGGGCGCGTCCTGCGCGTACGCGAACCCGCGGTCGGCCTCGTCGAGCTGCATGGAGGAGACGCCGAGGTCGAAGAGGATGCCCTGGACGGACGGCAGGCCCAGCCCGTCGAGCACCTCGGCGAGGTCGGCGTAGATCGCGTGGACGAGGGTGGCCCGGTCGCCGAAGGGCGCGAGGCGCTCGCCGGAGAGCCGCAGGGCCTCCTTGTCGCGGTCGAGGCCGATCAGGCGTGCCTCGGGGAACCGGGTCAGCAGGGCCTCGCTGTGGCCGCCGAGGCCGAGGGTGCAGTCGACGACGACGGCCCCCGGCCTCTCCAGCGCCGGGGCCAACAGGTCCAGGCACCGCTGGAGCATCACCGGGACATGTCGGGACTCGCTAGTCAAAGCGCCCTCTCAGATAACGGCGCGGCAGGCATACGCCGCGCCGCGCACGCGGAGTGTTACCAGGGGGCCGGGCGGCCGGTGAGGGCCGGGCTCCGGCCGGTTCGCGTCACTTTAGTGCAACGGTCGCCGCGGTCAACGAACCGCCCCGCGCCCGGTGCGCCCCGCCTCCGACGAAAGGGCAAAAGCCGTGAATCACCCGGACGGCGGCCCCCGCCTCACCCTTGTGGGTTAGCTCACAACAAGGTTTGTTGACCTTCTTTGTCCGTCCTCACCCCATGCCCCACCGCGCCGTGACCACTAACGTCATAGCCATGACGACTTCCGCATCCCTGCCCGCGCACTCCTCCCCCCAGGCATCCAGCGGCGACTCCGTCACCGATCGGCTGGTCGCGGCGAACCGTCGCTACGCCGCGCAGTTCACCGATCCCGGCATGGACGCCCGTCCGGTCCTCCAGGTGGCCGTCGTGGCCTGTATGGACGCCCGCCTCGACCTCCACAAGGCCCTCGGCCTGGAGCTCGGCGACTGCCACACCATCCGCAACGCCGGCGGGGTCGTGACCGACGACACCATCCGCTCGCTCACCATCAGCCAGCGGGCCCTGGGCACCCGCACGGTCATACTGATCCACCACACCGGCTGCGGCCTCGAAAGCCTGACCGAGGACTTCCGGCACGAGCTGGAGGACGAGGTCGGCCAGCGCCCCGCCTGGGCCGTGGAGTCCTTCCGCGACGTGGACCAGGACGTGCGCCAGTCCATGCAGCGCGTGCGGACCAACCCCTTCCTGCCCTTCAAGGACGATGTGCGAGGCTTCGTCTTCGACGTGCACACCGGGCTCCTGCGGGAGATCGATCCGGCCAGCTGAGTGACAGAGCCGCCGGACGCCGTCAAGAATGCGGGGAGACGTCACCCGGAACCCCTCCGGGGCGGTGTCCGTGTTTCGGGGTGGGCCGGTCATGCGCCAAGGGCGTCGGCCCTGGGAAAGGGCCGAGGAGAACCAGGTGACCACGTACGACGACCGAGCGAGCCTCGCTGATCTGACCAGCACGGCCGAGCGGGTCCGCCGGTCGGTCGAGAGCGTGATCGAGGGCAAGCCCGAGGTCGTACGGATCGCGCTGACCGTGCTGCTGGCCGAGGGGCACCTCCTCATCGAGGACGTCCCCGGCGTCGGCAAGACGATGCTGGCCAAGACGCTCGCCAAGTCCATCGACTGCTCGGTCCAGCGCATCCAGTTCACACCGGACCTGCTGCCCTCGGACATCACCGGCGTCAGCATCTACGACCAGCAGCGCCGGGAGTTCGAGTTCAAGCCCGGCGCGATCTTCGCGCAGATCGTCATCGGCGACGAGATCAACCGGGCCTCCCCCAAGACCCAGTCCGCGCTGCTGGAGTCGATGGAGGAGCGCCAGGTCACCGTCGACGGCACCACCTACGCCCTGCCCAGCCCGTTCATGGTCGTCGCGACCCAGAACCCGGTCGAGATGGAGGGCACCTACCCCCTCCCCGAGGCCCAGCGCGACCGCTTCATGGCCCGCGTCTCCGTCGGCTACCCCAGCCCCGAGGCCGAGCTCGAAATGCTCGACGTGCACGGCGGGCTCTCCCCGCTCGACGACCTCACCGCCGTCGCGCACGCGCACGACGTGGTCAAACTGATCGAGGCCGTCCGCGAGGTGTACGTCGCCGCGCCCGTGCGCCGCTACGTGGTGGACCTGGTCTCCGCCACCCGCAGCCACCCGGAACTGCGCCTGGGCGCCTCGCCCCGCGCCACCCTGCACCTGCTGCGCGCCGTCAAGGCCTCCGCCGCGCTGTCCGGCCGGGACTACGTCCTGCCCGACGACGTCCAGGCGCTGGCCGCCCCCGTGCTCGCGCACCGGCTGCTGCCCACCGCGCAGGCCCAGCTGAACCGGCGCACCGCCGAACAGGTCGTCCACGACATCCTCCAGCGCACCCCCGTCCCCGCCGCCCACCCCCGCGGCGGCGAGATGCCGCCCGGCGCGGGCCTGCGGAGCTTCTGATGAGCGCCGGTGCCCCGCACGGCGCCGGCGGGCAGGTGAGGGACCCCGGGGGGCTGCGCGCCTCGTTCGCCGGCCTGACCACCCGGGGCCGCTCGTTCCTGGCCGCCGGGACCGCCGCCGCCGTCTGCGCGTACGTCCTGGGGCAGGGGCAGCTCCTGCGGGTCGGGCTGCTGCTCGTCGCCCTGCCCCTGATCTGCGTCCTCGCCCTGCACCGCACCCGCCACCGGGTCACCGGCAGCCGCAGCCTGGCCCCGCCCCGGGTGCCGGCCGGCGGCGAGGCCCGGGTGCAGCTGCGCCTGGAGAACGTCTCCCGGGTGCCCACCGGGCTGCTGATGCTCCAGGACCGGGTGCCGTACGTCCTGGGGCCGCGGCCCCGCTTCGTACTGGACCGGGTCGAGCCCGGCGGGCGCCGCGAGGTGTCGTACCGGGTCCGCTCCGACCTGCGCGGCCGCTACCCGCTCGGCCCCCTCCAGCTGCGCCTGACCGACCCCTTCGGGCTGGTCGAGCTGACCCGCTCCTTCAGCACCTACGACACCCTCACCGTCGTCCCGCGCACCCAGCCCCTGCCCCCGGTCCGGATGGCCGGCGAGGCGGGCGGCTACGGCGACGGCAGCCGCCGCGCCCTGGCGCTGGCCGGCGACGACGACGTGATCCCCCGCACCTACCGGCGCGGCGACGACCTGCGCCGCGTCCACTGGCGGTCCACCGCCCGCTACGGCGAGCTGATGGTGCGCCGCGAGGAACAGCCGCAGCGCAGCAAGGCCACCGTCCTGCTGGACACGCGGGAGACGGCGTACGAGGGCGCGGGCCCCGACTCCGCCTTCGAGTGGGCGGTGTCGGCCGCCGCCTCCACCCTGCTGCACGTCCTCGAACAGGGGTTCTCGGTGCGGCTGCTGACCGACACCGGCGACTCGGTGCCCGGTGAGGGCGGCGGGGGCTTCTCCTCCGGCGGGCACGAGTCCGCCGAGGCGGCCGGGCTGATGATGGACACCCTCGCGGTCGTCGGCCACTCCGACGGGAGCGGGCTGGGCCGCGCGTACGAAGCGGTCCGCGGCGGCGGAACGGGCATGGCCGCCTCCGCCGGCGACGGCCTGCTCATCGCCTTCTTCGGCGACCTCGACGACGAACAGACCGAGATGGCGGCCCGGATGCGGCAGCGCAGCGCGGGCGCCGTGGCCTTCGTCCTGGACTCCGCGGCCTGGGCCGGAGCGCCCTCGCGGGCGCAGGAGCGGCTGCGCGGGCTGCGCGACGCGGGCTGGACGGCGCTGGCCGTCCCGCCCGGCGCGGCCTTCGCGGAGCTGTGGCGGCAGGCCGGGAACGCCCCCCTCGGCACGGACACCTCAGGAGGCCGGGGATGAGCGGGCGCACGCGGGTGACGCTCTTCGCGATGCTGGCGACGCTGCTGACCTCCTGGTCACTGGCCCCGCTGGTGGAGTCCTCGGGCTGGCTGCTCCAGGCGGCGGCGCTGCTCGGGGTGCAGGCCGCGGTGGGTGCTGGGGCCCGGCGGGTGCCGCTGGCCCGGCCGCTGACCGTGGCGGCGCAGCTGCTGGTGTCGCTGCTGCTGCTCGCCTTCCTCTTCGCGGGGAAGGCCGAGTCCCCCGGGAGCGGGCCGCTGGCCTTCCTCGTCACCGACTTCGGGTCCCTGTTCCAGCAGGGCGTGCGGGACGTGAGCGAGTTCGCCATACCGGCTCCGCTGACGGACGGGATCCGGCTGCTGCTGCTGGCCGGGGTGCTGCTGATCGGGCTGCTGGTGGACGCGCTGGCGGTGACGCTGCGGACGGCCGCGGCCGCGGGGCTGCCGCTGCTGGCGCTGTACTCGGTGGCCGCCGGGCTGTCGACGGGCCGGGCCGGCTCGTGGTTCGCCTTCCTGCTGGCCGGCGCGGGCTACCTGCTGTTGCTGCTGTCGGAGGGCCGCGACCGGCTGGCCCAGTGGGGCCGCGTCTTCGGCGGCGCCCCGAGCTCGCGCGTGTCGGCGGCCTCTGGTTACGGGGGCGGCGCGGGCGGCGGGCGGGCCGTGGCGCCCGTGCGCACCGGGCGCCGGATCGGCGTGGTCGCGCTGGGTGTGGCCCTGGCGGTGCCGGCCGCGCTGCCGTCGCTCGGCGGCGGGCTGCTGGGCCCCCCGGGCGGCGACGCGGGCGCGGGCGGCGGGGGCGGCGGCACCATCTCGGCGGTGAACCCGCTGGTCTCGCTCCAGAGCAGCCTGAACGCGCAGGACAACCGGGTGGTGCTGAAGTACCGCACGGACAGCCCGCAGCTCGGCGAGCAGTACCTGCGGATCCTGGCGCTCGACGAGTTCAACGGGGTCAAGTGGGAGGCCTCGGGGCGCCCGCTGACGGACGTGCCGGAGCGGCTGCCGACGCCGACGGGGCTGAGCGACCGGGTCCGCGAGAACGCCTCCGAGGTCCGCACCTCCGTCTCGGCGGCGGACACCTACGCCCAGCGCTACCTGCCGATGCCCTACCCGGCGACGCAGATCGACATCGCCGGCAAGTGGCGCTACGAACCCGCCGGCCGGACCCTGGTCGGGGACCAGCTCGCCAAGGACCGCTTCCAGAACGTGCAGGGCGCGCAGTACACCGTGCGCAGCCTGCTGCTGCGGCCCACGGCGGCGCAGCTCCAGGCCGCCCCGGCCCCGAACCCGCTGGTGCGGGAGGAGTACACGAGGCTGCCGGACAACCTGCCGCCGGTGGTGGCGGAGACGGCGCGGCGGGTCACGCACGGGGCGCAGGACGACTACGCGCGGGCCGTGCGGCTCCAGGACTTCTTCGCGGTGAACGGCGGCTTCCGCTACGACACCAAGGTGTCCTCGGGGACGGGCTCGCAGGCCATCGCCCGCTTCCTGGCGGACAAGGAGGGCTTCTGCGTCCACTTCGCCTTCTCGATGGCGGCGATGTCGCGGACCCTGGGCATCCCGGCGCGCGTGGCGGTCGGCTTCACCCCGGGCGAGAAGCAGTCCGACGGCAGTGTGAACGTCTCGATGCGGGACGCGCACGCCTGGCCCGAGCTGTACTTCGAGGGCGTGGGCTGGACCCGGTTCGAGCCGACGCCCCGGTCGGGCATCTCGCTGCCGGACTACAGCCGCACCGAGGCCCCGGCCCCGCAGCCGTCCGCCCCGTCCGCGCTGCCCTCGCAGGCCGCGTCGGCGCCGGCGCCGATGCCCTCGCAGGCCGAGGCGTGCCCGCCGGAGCTGAAGAAGCTCGGCGAGTGCGGCGGGCCGGCCGCCCCGCGGGACGCCGGCGCGGGCTCCGGCGGCGTGTCGGTGGGCGCGGTGCTCGGCTGGAGCGCCGGTGCGCTGGCGGTGCTGGTGCTGCCGCTGCTGCCGCTGTTGTGGCGCCGCCGGGTCCGCGAGCGGCGGCTGTCCCGCCCGGACGGGCCGGCCGCGGGGCCCCGGGACGGCCGGGCCGGTGACCCGGGGCCGTCCTCGCCGGGCGTGCTGGCGGCCTGGCGGGAGCTGGGCGACAGCGCCTGGGACGTGGGCATCCCGCCCGACGAGGCGTTGTCGCCGCGCCGGGCGGCGGGCCGCGTCGTGGTCCTGGGCCGGCTGGACGGGAAGCCCGCGCAGGCGGTGCACCGGGTCGCGGGCGCGGTGGAGCGGGCGCTGTACGCCCCGCCCGGCGCGGACCTCTCCTACCCGGAGCTGGCCGCCGACGTGCGCCTGGCCCGTGCGGCCCTGCTGGCCGCGCTGGGGCGCCGGGCCCGGCTGCGCGCGCTGCTGCTGCCGCGCTCGGCGGCGCGGGTGACCGCCGCCGCTTCGGTCCGCGTCTCCGCCGCCTCGGCGCGGGTGTCGTCCCTGACGGCGCGCCTCCGCGTCCGGCTCCCCCTCCGCAACCGCGGCTGACCTCACCGCGGTCGCCTCCGCTGGCCGCCTCCGCGCACGCCTCCGCGCACGCGGGAAACGCCGGTGCGGCGGGCTCGTTCCCCCCGAGCCCGCCGCTCCGGCGTTCCTGTTCCGGCCAGGACCCGGTCCGCTCCGCGGCCCCGTGTCCGCGGTGCGGGCCGAGCGGCCCTGTCCGTGGCCTCCAGTCTGCTGTCTTCGCAGGTGGGAGCCCATCCGTACACGTACTCATCTGTGCGTCTGAGTACGGATACTCAGTTGTACGCCGCCTCCCGGCGGGAACGGCACCGCCGACCGGGGGTCAGCGGCTCCCGCTCACCCGGCCCCGCAGCAGCAGCGACAGCGCCGAGTGCACGTCGTCCAGGGACCGCTCGCTCTGGAAGGCCTGCCAGTCCAGCGCGGCCACCAGCACCATCCCCACCAGGGCCGCCGCCGTCAGCGGCACGTCGATCTCGGCGCTGAGCTCTCCGCGCTCCACTCCCTCGCGCAGCACGGACTCGACGACCGCGACCGCCTCGCCCCGCACCACCATCAGGGTGGACTGCCAGGCGCGGTTGGTCCGCCAGAGTTCGGCGACGTACAGCTGGGTGAAGGCCGGGTAGCGGTCGATGAAGACCAGGCCGGCCCGGATCATCGCGTCGAGGGCCTCGATCCGGCTGCCGCCGCGCGCCTCGGTCTCGTCCGCTGCCGCCCGCAGCGAGGCGGTGAGCAGGCCCACGCCGTGCCGCAGCAGCTCCTCGAAGAGCTCGGTCTTGCTCGCGAAGTTGTAGTAGACGGTGCCCTTGGCGACGCCCGCCCGCTCGGCGATCTCGTCGACCGTGGTCGCGGAGAAGCCCTGTTCGGCGATGAGCGTGACGGCCGCCTCGTACAGCTTCTGGCGCGTGGCCTGCCGCCGGGCGCCGCCGACGGTGGTGATGCTGCTTTCCATGGCGCTGATTCTCACAGGTCAACAGCCCCCTACAGGCTCAGTTCCGGGTGCAGCCGGTCCATCGTCCACACCTGCTTGCCGCGGGCGGCGAGTGCGGTGAGGGCCAGCGCCCCGGCCGTGAAGGCGAGGAGGACCGCGCCGCCCTGCCACACCGGGGTGAGGTCGCCGCCCGTGATGAGGCGGCGCAGGCTCTCGACGATGTACGACATCGGCAGGTACGGGTGGATGTCGTTGAAGAAGTCCGGGCTGGTCTGGACGGGGTACGTACCGCCGGCGGAGGTCAGCTGGAGCATCAGGAGGGCCAGGACCAGGATGCGGCCCGCCGCGCCGAACTTGGCGTTCAGCCACTGGACGATCGCCGCGAAGCAGGCGGTGACCAGGACCAGGAAGCCGATGGTGAGGGCCGGGTGGGCCATCTCCAGGCCGAGGCCGGGGGCCCAGTGGAGTACGGACATCAGCGCGCCCACCTGCGCGGCGCCGAGGCCGACCACGGGCAGCCAGCCGGCGACGGCGATCCGCCAGGGCGAGGCGCCGGCGGCCAGGGCCCGCTTGTTCATGGGGGCGATCAGCATGTAGGCGACCATCGCGCCGACCCACAGGGACAGCGGGATGAAGTAGGGGGCGAAGCCGGTGCCGTAGTTGGGCGCCTTGTGCAGGGCCTGGTTGGCCAGCTGGACCGGGTCGGCCATGACCGGCGTACGGGCGTCGCGCTGCTGCTGGTCGTAGTCCGGGATCTTGCCGACGCCGTCGTGCAGGCCGCCGGCGAGCTGTCCGCTGCCGTCGACCAGCTTGAACATGCCGCCGTTGAGGCTGTGGGCGCCGTCGCCGAGCTTGCCGACGCCCTCGCCCAGCTTGCCGGAGCCGCCGGCCGCGGTGCCGATGCCCTTGTGCAGCTCGACCATGCCGTCGGCGACCTTGTGCGCCCCGCTGTTGAGGGCGTTGACCTGGGTGACGGCGGCGTCGAGGTCGCCGGCCAGGCCCGGGGCCTTGTCCACCAGGACGCGGGCCTTGCCCTCCAGGTCGGTCAGCTGGCCGCGGAGCTTGGTGATGTCGCCGCCGGCGTTCCCGACGAGGGTGTTGACGTCGCCGGCGAGCAGGGCGGCCTCGGCGGCGTCGTCCCTGGCCACCTTCGCGTCGGCGCAGAAGGCGGGGGCCGGCGGGGCGCCGGCGGAGCAGTACTTCGTGTAGAGGGAGTCGGTGCGGGTGGCCACCCGCTTGGTGAGGGAGGCCGCGGCGGGTGCCTTCTCGGCGAACTTGCCGAGGTGGTTGTTGACGACGTGGGCGCTGTCGGCGACCAGCTTGGCCGTGTCCGCCAGGTTCTTGGGGTCCTTGACGAAGGGCCGGGCCTTGGCGGCGGCGCCGTTGACCTTGTCGGCGACCTGCTGGGTGCCGTCCGCGACCTGCCGGGAGCCCGTCTCCAGCTTGCCGGCGGCGGCGTTGAGCTTGTTCAGGCCGCCGGTGAGCTCGCCGGTCTTCTCCTTGGCCGTGTCGAGGCCGTCGGCGAGGTCCTTCGCGCCCTGCTGGGCCTTGCCCGCGCCGTCCTTGAGCTGGTCGGCGCCGTCGGCGGCCTCGGCGGTCTTGTCGTGCAGGTCGGCGAACGAGACGAAGATCTTGTCGAGGAAGCCGCGGGAGGCGTTGGCGGACGCGGCCGAGCGGACCTCGGAGAAGACGGTCCGCGAGATCGAGCCGACGATGTAGTTGTTCGCGTCGTTCGTACGGACCTGGAGGGCTCCGGTGGTGGGGTCGTCACCGGCGCTGGAGGCGATCTTCGCGCTGAAGTCGGCGGGCATGGTGAGGGAGAGGTAGTACGTGCCGTCCTCCACCCCCTTCGCCGCCTCGGCGGGGCTGACCTCGCGCCAGTCGAAGGTCTTGCTCCGGCGCAGCTTGCGGGTGATCTCGCCGCCGGCGTCGAGGCGCTTGCCGTCCACGGTGGTGCCCTGGTCGGAGTTGACGAGGGCGACGGGCACCTTGTCGAGGCGCTTGTACGGGTCCCAGAACGACCAGAGGTACAGGGCGCCGTAGAGGAGGGGCAGCAGGAGCAGTGCGACGAGGGCGGCCCGGGGCAGCTTCCCCCGCCCGAACCGCTTCAGCTCAAGCGCGGCCAGTTTCGGCGAGCGCATCGTCCGCCCCCTTCGTGTCGTCGTCGTCGGTGCCGGTCGTGGTGCGGGTCGCGGCCTCGGCCCGGGCCTCGGTTGCCGTTTCGACTTCGGCTGCCGTTTCGGCCTCGGCTTCGGGTCGGGTTGCCGTTTCGGCCTCGGCTTCGGGTTGGGTTTCCGTTCCGGCCCCCGTGCGCACCACCGTCACGCCGTCCGGGGCTTCGCTGCACACCGCGAGGACGGTGGTGCCGCGGTCGGCGAGCGAGCGCAGCAGCGCCCAGGCCTCCCGGCGTTCGGCGTCCGAGAGCTTGAGGTCGAGGTCGTCGAGGGCCAGCAGCCGGGGGTTGCCCAGCAGGGCGATGGCCAGCGAGAGCCGTACGGCCTCCAGCCGCTCCAGGGCGCGGACGGGGGTCCGCTCGCCCTTGGGCAGGGCGGCCGGGTCCAGTCCGACGGCGGCGAGGGCCGCGTCGACGCGGGCGCGGGCGGTGGCGCGGCGCTCGCCGCGCGGGCGCAGCAGGGCGCGGACGGGGCCGTCGTAGCGGCGCTGGAGCATGGCTCCCTCGCGCAGCTGCTCGGCGACGGTCAGCGCCGGGTCGAGGTCGTTGACCCCCGGGACGGGACCGAGGGCGGTGATGCGGCGGACGGCGGCCATCTTCTTCGGCAGCCGGTGGCGGCCGATCTCGGCGTGGCCCTCGATGGCCTTCATCCGTCCGGTGAGTGCCAGGAGCAGGCAGGTGCGGCCACTGCCCGAGGGTCCTTCGACCGCGATGAGCGCACCGGGCGCCGCGTCGATCCCCACGCCCCGGAACACCCAGCCGCGCGGGCCCTTGAGTCCGAAGCCCTCGGCCTTGACGGCCGCGCCGTGCGGGCTGTCCACGGCCCTCCCCCTCCTTTTGAACTGACCAGTCAGTTCAAAAACTAGCAGGTTCGGTGCCCTGTCGCCCGCTCCTGCCCGCATTTGGCGTGAATCTGCAGGTCAGCGTGATTGTCAGTGGGGGCCGTCACGATGGATCCACGAACGGAAGCAACCAGCAGGCAGCTGAGCACCACCGCAACGACAGGAGGTTCGTCATGGCCACACCGTCCCCGTCCCCTGTCCACCCCGTCCCGCGCCGGTCGGCCGCACCGCCGGCCGCCCTCGACCTGCTCGCCAAGGCCCGCAGCGGCCTGGCCGAGGCGGCCCTGCTGTCCCGGCCCAACGAGCGGTACGCCACCGCCCACCTGGCCGCGCTGCGCGCGGCCGCGGCTGTGCTCGCCGCGCGCGGACGGCCCGAACCGGTGAATCCCCGGCGGCGGCCGCGGATCCGCAGCGCGTGGGAGGTACTGCCGGAGATAGCGCCGGAACTGACCGAGTGGAGCGCGCTGTTCGCCTCCGGCGCGGCCCGCCGGGCCCGGGCCGAGGCGGGGATACCGGATGCGGCGACCTGCCGGGACGCGGACGACCTCGTACGGGAGGCGGGGATGTTCGTACGGCTGGTGGAGCGGATGCTCGCGCTCCAGCCCGTGGCGCAGGCCCTGCCGCTGCCGCGCCCGGAGCGTCCTCACGCCGGATGAGCTGCCCGGTCGGCCGAGGCAATAGGGTGGGTTCCGCACCGCCCCACCCTTACGCGCCGAGGAGCCACCAGCCGTGTCGGACACTTCCCGCCCCCGTGCCTCCCTCCGCACCGCCGTGGTGTGGGAGGTACTCAAGGAGGCCCTCGACCGCCGGGTGAAGGCGTCCGGGCGGGAGGTCCTCGAGGTGCTGGACACCGGCGGCGGCACCGGCAAGTTCGCCGTGCCGGTGGCCCGGCTGGGCCACCGGGTGACCGTGGTCGACCCCAGCCCGAACGCGCTGTTCGGGCTGGAGCGCCGGGTCGCCGAGGCGGGCGTCGCCGACCTGGTGCGCGGGGTCCAGGGCGATGCCCAGGGCCTGCTGGACGTGGTCGGCCGGGACTCGTACGACGTCGTGCTCTGCCACGGCGTGCTGGAGTACGTGGACGACCCGGCCGAGGGCGTGGCCAACGCGGTCGCCGCCCTGCGCCCGGGCGGCGTCCTCAGCCTGCTCGGCGCCGGCGTCGGCGGAGCCGTGCTGGCGCGGGCGCTCGCCGGGCACTTCACCGAGGCCCGCACCGCCCTCACCGACCCGGCCGGACGCTGGGGCTCCGGCGACCCGGTCCCGCGCCGCTTCACCGCCGAGCAGCTGAGCGCGCTGGTCCGCGACGCCGGCCTGGAGGTCGGTGCCGTCCACGGCGTCCGGATCTTCGCCGACCTGGTTCCCGGGGTGCTCGTGGACACCGAGCCCGGGGCGGTCGAGGCGCTGCTGCGTCTGGAGGAGGCCGCCGCCGAGCTGCCCGCCTTCCACGCGGTGGCCACGCAGCTGCACGTCCTGGGCGAGAAGCCCGCCTGATCTGCGGCCTTGCTCGGACGGGCTCCGGCGGATCCCCTCCCATCGGGCGCGCCGACCCGTATGATCGGGTGCACCGGTCGGCATGGCGGACTGCTCATTGGGGAATAAGCGCCTCATTGGCCGCCTTGGCGACGGTACGTTCGAAGCAGCCGTTCGTTCGGCACCGGTTCCGGCGCGCTGGTCGCCAGGCCGGTGGATTGCAGAATGTGGCGTTGAGGGCGGGTATCACGGGGGCGATTCCCCGCCTATCCTGAAGGGGACCCCTGGTCGCTACCCCCCGCGACCGACGGATGAGGAGGACTCCCGTGCCGCTCTCGGAGCACGAGCAGCGAATGCTCGAGCAGATGGAGCGAGCGCT
The DNA here is from genome assembly GCF_055575555.1 of Streptomyces sp. NPDC034085. NCBI lineage: Bacteria > Bacillati > Actinomycetota > Actinomycetes > Kitasatosporales > Streptomycetaceae > Streptomyces > Streptomyces sp. NPDC034085. The sequence goes on from NZ_JBVISL010000001.1 coordinate 316,793, forward strand.
GTACGCCGAAGACCCCAAGTTCGCGACAGCGCTTGAGGGCAGTGGACTGCGCACGTACACCCGGCGACGGGTCTACCAGGCAGTCGTAGGCATTGTGGTGGGTATCGCGCTCCTCATGACTGGTGTGATCTGGCAGGAAGTGCTCTGGATCAGCGTGGTGGGATTCCTCGTCATGCTGGCCTGTACGGTCCTCGTGGTCACCGGTTGGCGCAAGGCACCCAAGCCCGGCGAGCAGCCCGTCTCCGGAAGTTCAGGCGGTGCGGCCCACGGCCGCAACCGGCAGCGTCGGTCGATGATGACCCGTATCGAGGAACGGTGGCAGCGCCGCCGCGACGAGCAGGGGCAGTAGCCCCGCACACACGTACCGGTGAGGGGACGGCCGCGCTCGCGGCCGTCCCCTCACCGTTTCTGCCCACCTGATCGCCGGCGCTGCGGCATGCTGGCCGGATGAGTGTGCTCCCCCTGGTCTTCACCAGCGGCTGGGCCAGCGGGATCAACGCCTACGCCGTGGTCCTGCTGCTCGGCATCTTCGGCGCGACCGGCCTGTCCGACGAGGTTCCGGCGTCGCTCCAGCGCACCGACGTCCTGATCGTCGCGGGCGTGCTGTTCCTGTGCGAGGCGGTGGCCGACAAGATCCCGTACGTGGACTCGCTGTGGGACACGGCCCACACCGTGATCCGGCCCGTCGCCGGCGCGGTGGTCGGCGCCCTCCTCGCCGGGCAGAGCGGCTCGCTCCCCGACCTCGCCGCCGGCGCGGTCGGCGGGTCCACCGCGCTGGCCAGCCACTTCGTCAAGGCCGGCACCCGCATGGCCGTCAACACCTCGCCCGAGCCGTTCACCAACATCGTGCTGAGCACCGCCGAGGACCTGGGCGTGGCCGGCATCGTCACCTTCGCCATGTTCAACCCGCAGGCCGCCGCGGTCATCGCCGCCGTGCTGCTGGCCATCGGCCTGGCCCTGCTGGTCTTCCTGTGGAGCCGGATCCGGCGCTTCCGGCGGCGACGGGCCCAGCGCCGCGAGGAGAAGCGGCTGGCCGCCGCCGCCGGGGCACCGCCCCGCTGACCCGCTGACCTCGCTCGATAGGCTCAGCGGCATGGCAAGAATTGCGGTGATCGGCGCCGGCATGGGCGCGATGGCGACAGCGGCCCGGCTGGCCGTGGCGGGGCACCAGGTGACGGTGTACGAACGCGGATCCACGTACGGCGGCTCCCTCGGCCGGTTCGAACGCGACGGCTTCGCCTTCGACACGGGGCCCGGGGTGCTGCACCTGCCCGCCGTCTACCGCGACCTGTTCGTCAAGACCGGCAAGCGGCCCCTGGAGGACTGCGTCGGGATGGTGCAGCTGGACCCCGCCGTCCGGCACGTCCTGGACGGCGCCGCCGTCACCCTGCCCGGCGCCTCCCGGGGCGGGGTCGCCGCCGCCCTGGACGAGGCCTTCGGAGCGGGCGCGGGCGAACGCTGGAACGCCCTGCTGGGCCGCGCCCGTGACACCTGGGACGCAACCCGCCGCCCCCTGCTCGAGGAGCCGCTGCGCCCCGACTGGCAGGTGCTGGGCCGCGACCCGTACCCGGCGCTGCGCGGGAGCGGCCTGCTGCGCCGCCGTACGCCGACGCTGGCCGAGGTGGCCCGGCGCGAGCTCGGCGGCGGGCTCGGCGAGCTGCTGGCCGGCCGGGTCCTGGCGTACGGGCTGGACCCGGACACCGTGCCCGCCGCGGCGGCCGCGCTGCCGTACATGGAGCAGACCTTCGGGAGCTGGTACGTACGGGGCGGCATGCGCGAGCTGGCCACCGCCGTGTACGAGCGCTGCCGGGAGCGGAAGGTGGAGTTCGTCTTCGGGGCGGCCGTCCGCGCGGTCCTGACCCGCGACGGCCGGGCGGCCGGGGTACGGCTGGCCGACGGCACCGAGGCCGCGGCCGACCAGGTCGTCTGCGGCATCGACCCGAGGCAGCTGCCGGGCGCCTCGGTGCCGCGCGGCGGCGTACCGGCCCGGGGGTCGCAGGTGCCCGGGCGGCTGACGCTGCTGCTGGCCCTGCGCGGCGCCCGCCCGGCGGACGCCGTCCACCGCACGCTGGTGCACTCCCCCGGCTCCGCCGGCGTCCAGCTGGTGACGGTGCTGCGCCCGGACGACCCGGCCACGCGCCCGGACGCGGACCACGAGGCGGTCACGGTGAGCGCCGTGTGCGGGCCCGCGGGCGGTGCGCCGGTCCCGGACCCGGAGAAGCTGCTGGACCTCGCCGCGAAGGCCGTCCCGGGGCTGCGGGGGCGGCTGCTGTGGCAGGAGGTGCGCACCCCGCAGGACGTGGAGGCGGACACGGGCGCGCTCGGCGGTTCGGTGCCGGCGCCCGCGCTGCCGGGGGACGGCGGCCGGCTGCTGTACCCGGCCAACACCACGGCGCTGCCCGGGCTGTACCTCGCGGGCGGCTGGGCGCACCCCGGCGGCGGGCTCGCCCACGCCGGGATGACGGGGGCCCTGGTGGCCGGGCTGATCGTGGAGGGGGCGGGGTTCCGGGGCTCGCAGTGAGCCCCGGCCCGCCGGGCCCGGGCCGGGAACGGCCGCCGCGTCAGTTGCGGTACTGGCCGTACTCCCCGTTGCCCGGGTAGGGGTACGGGTACTCCTGCGGCTGCTGGGGGTCCTGCTCCGGGTAGGGCTGCGGGGCGGCGTCGGTGGCGCGCTGCTGCGGGACCCAGACCCCGCCGGGCGGGGTGTCCATGGAGTACTGCTGCTGGGCCGGGTCACCGTACGGCGGGTAGGCCGCGCCGTCGTAGGGCGGGGCCGGGGAGACCTCGCCGCCGGTGCCGATGTACGGGTCCGAGTAGGCGGCGTAGACCTGCTGGCCGCCCGCGGGGTAGGTGCCGGAGTAGTCGTAGCCGCCCTGGCCCTGTTGCTGGTCGTAGTAGGCCGCGTACTGGTGGGCGTCCTGCTCGGCCGTGGTGAACGGCGAGGCGAAGGGCGTCTCGGCGCCGGGCTGCTGGGGCGCCGGAGGCTGCTGGGGCTGCTGGGGGACGAAGCTCTGTATCCCGTACGAGCCGGTCTCCTCGGGCACCGGCTGCGGGGTGAACACCGCGTCCTCGGCGCCCGTGTCCCCGGCGGGGCCCGTGGCCTCGGAGCCGTACTCCAGCGAGGTGACCTCCAGCGCGGGCTCCGGGCGCGGCGCGCCCCCGGAGCGGCGGCGTCTGCCCTGCGGCTCCGGCGGTGCGGGCCGCCCGCGGCGCAGCGACCATCCGGCCACGAAGCCCTTGCGGAAGGAGAGCGTGACCAGGGTCTGGCCGACGGCGAACGCGGTCGCGCCGACGGCGATCACGAGCACCGACGGCAGCACCACCCCGGCCACCACGCCGACGAAGCCGGTGAAGGCGAGCAGGCGCCAGCGCAGCCGGGCCTTGTACTGCATCAGGACCTCGGCAAGCAGCCACAGCGCGACGATGCCGAACGCGATGTAGAGGACCGTCATTCCCATGCAAGGCCCCTCTCGGTACGGCCGCCGCGCGGGAAGAGGAGACGGCCGGTCAGGCCCGCTGGTGCAGGCCCAGGTTCTCGTAGATCTCGAGGGTCGCCGTGGAATTGTTCAGCGTGATGAAGTGCAGCCCCGGGACACCCTCGGACAGCAGCCGCGCGCAGAACTCCGTGGCGAACTCGATGCCAATGGAGCGTACAGCGGCCGGATCGTCCTTGACGGCGAGCATGCGTTCTTTGACCGCGTCGGGGAAGACCGCGGTGCTCAGCTGGGGCAGCCGGTCGAGCTGCTTGATGCCCACAACAGGCATGACCTCGGGGATGATCGGGGTCTCGCAGCCCGCCTTCGCGACGCTGTCGCGCAGCCGCAGATAATTCTCCGGGTCGAAGAACATCTGGGTGATGGCGTAGTCCGCGCCGGCGCGGCACTTGTCCACGAAGTGCCGGATGTCCGAGTCCCAGTCCGCCGAGCGCGGGTGCATCTCGGGGAAGGCGGCGACGCCGACGCAGAAGTCGCCGGACTCCTTCAGCAGCCGGACCAGGTCGGCCGCGTAGTCCACGCCCTCGGGGTGCCTGACCCAGGGGCCCATGGGGTCGCCCGGCGGGTCGCCGCGCAGCGCGAGCATGTTGCGGATGCCGGCGTCGGCGAACTGGCCGATGACGTGCCGCAGCTCGGCGACGGAGTGGTCCACCGCGGTCAGGTGCGCGACGGGCGTCAGGGTGGTGTCGGCGGCGATCTGCTGGGTGGCGCGGACGGTGCCGCCCCGGGTGGAGCCGCCGGCTCCGTACGTCACGGAGACGAAGCTCGGGGAGACCGCCTCGATCCGGCGGAGCGCGTTCCAGAGGTTGCGCTCGCCCTTCTCGGTCTTGGGAGCCCAGAACTCGAAGGAATACGAGGCTCCGGACGCGAGGAGGTCGCGGACCGTGTGCGCACGATCCGACCAGGTGGAAGCGGTACCAAGGGCCATACCGGCAGGTTAGACGGGCCCCGGCGGGCGCCGAAGCGATGTCCATCCCTTGGACAGATTTTTGGACACCCTGAGACGCGGACGCGCCCGCCCGGACTCCCGGGCGCGCTCCGCCGTCAGGCGAGACGGGCGCGGACCCGCTTGGCGAGTTCGGCGGCCGCGGCGCCGGGGTCGGCGGCCTCGGTGAGGGCGCGGACGACGACCACGCGGGTGGCGCCGGCGTCCAGGACCTCGTCCAGGTTGGAGCCGTCGATGCCGCCGATCGCGAACCACGGGCGGTCCTGGGCGAGGGAGGCCGCGTACCGGACGAGGTCGAGGCCGGGGGCGTGCCGGCCGGGCTTGGTGGGGGTGGGCCAGCAGGGGCCGGTGCAGAAGTAGTCGACGCCGGCCTCGGCGACGGCGGCGTCGACCTCGGACTCGGCGTGGCAGGAGCGGCCCACCAGGACCCGGTCGCCGAGGATGGCGCGGGCCGCGGGGACGGGTATGTCCCCCTGGCCGAGGTGCAGGACGTCGGAGCCGATGGCGTGCGCGACGTCGGCGCGGTCGTTGACGGCGAGGAGCTTGCCGTGGCGGCGGGCGGCCTCGGCGAAGACCTGGAGGTGTTCGAGTTCCTCGCCCGCCTCCATGCCCTTGTCGCGGAGCTGGACGATGTCTACCCCGCCGGCCAGGACGGCGTCGAGGAACTCGGGGAGGTCGCCCTGCCGCTTGCGCGCGTCCGTGCACAGGTAGAGCCGGGCGTCGGACAGCTGCTGCATGGGAGTACCCCCGTGGTCGTGGCGGTGTGCGGGCCGACGGGGTCGGCCCGCACACCTGTGGATCAGCCGGTCAGAGGGCGAGCGCCTGGGCGCGGCGCTTGACCTCCGTGCCGCGATTCTCGCGCAGCGCCTGCACGGGGGTGCCGGGCAGGGTCGGATCCTCGGTGAACAGCCACTCCAGCATCTCCTCGTCGGAGAAGCGGTCGTCGCGCAGCACGGTCAGCAGTCCGACGAGCCCCTTGACGACCTTGTCTCCGTCGATGAACTGCGCCGGAACCTGCAGGGCGCGGTTCTCGCCCCGGCGTACGGCGATCAGCTGCCCTTCCTTGACCATCTGGCGGACCCGGGTCACCTCGATGTCGAGCATCTCCGCGATGTCGGGGAGGTACAGCCAGGAGGGGACTAGGGCATCGATCTTTGCGTCAATCTCGGTCACGGGCACAAGCCTGCCACTTCGGACGGGCAGCCGGTACCCGGCCCCGTCCGTCCGGGTCCGGGAGGCGTCCGTCCGGGGCCGGGCAGCCGTCGGGCCGGGCCCTGGCAGCCGTCAGGCCAGGGCCGATTTCAGCGGAACGGCCGGGTCCGCGACCTTGGCCGGATCGAGGGGCGCGGCGGTCTCGATCAGCCGGCGGCCCTGGGCCAGGTCCCGGGGGCGGCCCACGGCCAGGACGGCGGTCAGCGCTCCCCCGCGCAGCCAGCACACCGACCAGGCGGGACCGGCCGGGTCGCCGCGCCACAGCAGCGTGTCGGACCCGCCGTGGTGGCCGGCGTACTGGACGAAGCGGCCGAACTGCTCGGACCAGAAGTACGGCACCGGGTCGTAGGCCTGGACGGGCTCCCCGGCGAGGATGTTCGCCGCGACGGTCCGGGGCCCCTGGAGGGCGTTGTCCCAGTGGTGGACCAGCAGCCTCGTCCCGTAGCGGGCCGAGGGGAAGGAGGAGCAGTCGCCGACCGCGTAGACGTCCGGCAGGGAGGTGCGCAGGTGGGCGTCCGCGGTGACGGAGCCGTCGGGGCCGAGCTCGACGCCGGTGCCGGCGAGCCAGTCGGTGGCGGGCCGGGCGCCGATGCCGACGACGACGGCCCCGGCGGGCAGCTCGCGGCCGTCCGCCAGCAGGACCCGGCCCTCCTCGATCCCGGCGACCCTGGCCCCGGTGAGCAGGGCGGCGCCGGCCTCGGCGTACCACCGGGCCATCGGGGCGGCGACCTCGGCGGGCAGGGCGCCCGGCAGCACCCGGTCCGCGGCCTCGACCACCGTCACGGCGCAGCCGGCCTCGCGGGCCGCCGTGGCGAACTCGGCGCCGATCCAGCCGGCGCCGACGACCACGGTCGCCGGGGCCGCCGCCAGCACGGGGCGCAGCCGGGCGGCGTCGTCGAGGGTGCGCAGCAGGTGGACCCCCGGGACCCCCTCGGTGCCCGGCAGGGTCAGCGGCCGCGCGCCGGTGGCCAGCACGAGGGCCTCGTACGGGACCGGGCCGGACTCGGTGTCGACCTCGCGGTCCGCCGCCCGCAGCCCGGTGACCTCGGTACCGAGGCGCAGGTCGATGCGCAGCCCCTCGAAGTCCACCTCGAACGCGGAGTCCTCGGCCTTGCCGAGCAGCACCGCCTTGGACAGCGGGGGCCGGTCGTAGGGCTGGTGGGGTTCGGCGCCCAGCAGGGTCACGGGGCCTTCGTAGCCCTGTTCCCGCAGGGCCACGGCGGTCTGCACGCCGGCCATTCCGGCGCCGGTGATCACGACGCCGGGCTTCGTCTGTTCCGTCTGCTCACTCACGTGCCCACCCTAGTGAACTGACGGCCCGTCAGGAACAGGGGGCGCCGAAGCGGGGCGCCGGCGCCGGGGAGGCAGCCTTACCCGGCTGCGGCCCCGGGGTTTAGTCTGGCCACCGTACCTATCGCGGGAGCCCGGGCGGACCGGGCTGAGAGGGAGGCTGGCCGGCCTCCGACCGTACGAACCTGATCCGGGTCATGCCGGCGAAGGGAGGGGCTGGACGCCCATGCACTCATCCCGTAACGGATCCGGCGGGGGATCCGACGTCCTCGTCATCGGGGGCGGCATCATCGGCCTGGTCACGGCCTGGCGGGCGGCCCGGCGCGGGCTGCGCACCGCCCTGGCCGACCCGGACCCCGGCGGCGGAGCCGCCCGCGTCGCGGCCGGCATGCTGGCCGCCGTCACCGAGCTGCACTACGGCGAGGAGACCCTGCTCGGCCTCAACGTCGCCTCCGCCGACCGCTACCCCGAGTTCGCCGCCGAGCTCACCGAAGCCAGCGGCGGCATGGACCTCGGCTACCGGGCCTGCGGCACCCTCGCCGTCGCCCTCGACGCCGACGACCGCCTCCACCTGCGGGAACTGCACGCCCTCCAGCGCCGCTGCGGCCTGGAGTCGCAGTGGCTCACCGGCCGCGAGTGCCGCCGCCTGGAGCCGATGCTGGCCCCCGGAGTACGCGGCGGGCTGCGCGTCGACGGGGACCACCAGGTCGATCCGCGCCGGCTCGCGGCGGCGCTGCTGGCCGCCTGCGAGCGGGCGGGCGTCGCGATCCACCGGGCGCGCGCGGAGCGGCTCCTCGTCACCGCCGACCGGGCGGCCGGGGCGCTGCTCGACGACGGCACGCGGCTGCGCGCCGACCAGGTGGTGCTGGCCGCGGGCTCGCTCAGCGGCCGGCTGGCCGGCGTACCGGACGAGGCCCGCCCGCCCGTACGGCCGGTGAAGGGGCAGGTGCTGCGGCTCGCGGTGCCCGCCGCGTACGCTCCGTTCCTGTCCCGGACGGTACGGGCCGTCGTGCGCGGCAGCCACGTCTACCTCGTGCCGCGCGAGAACGGCGAACTCGTCGTCGGAGCCACCAGCGAGGAACTCGGCTGGGACACCACGGTCACCGCCGGCGGCGTGTACGAGCTGCTGCGCGACGCCCACGAGCTGGTACCCGGCATCACCGAGCTCCCGCTGGTCGAGACCCGGGCGGGCCTGCGCCCCGGCTCCCCCGACAACGCCCCGCTGCTCGGCCCGACCGAGCTGCCCGGCCTGCACCTGGCCACCGGGCACTACCGCAACGGGGTGCTGCTGACCCCGCTCACCGGCGACGTGATGGCGGAGCTGCTGGCCACCGGCGCCGTGCCGGAGATCGCCCGCCCCTTCACCCCGCGCCGGTTCTCCCCCACGCGTCAGGAGTCTTTCGCATGACCATCTCCGTCAACGGCGAGCCGCGCGAGGTCGCGGCCGGCACCACCCTCGACGCGGTGGTCGCCACCCTCACCACCGCGCCCTCCGGCGTCGCCGCCGCGCTCAACGAGACCGTCGTCCCGCGCGGCCAGTGGCCGACGACGCCGGTGGACGAGGGCGACCGGATCGAGATCCTCACCGCGGTCCAGGGAGGCTGAGCGCGATGGCTGACGACGTCTTCACCCTGGGCGGCCGGACCTTCTCCTCCCGGCTGATCATGGGCACCGGCGGGGCCCCGAGCCTGGACGTCCTGGAACGCGCCCTGGTCGCCTCCGGCACCGAGCTGACCACGGTCGCCATGCGCCGCCTGGACCCGACGGTGCAGGGCTCGGTCCTGTCCGTCCTGTCCAAGCTGGGCATCGCCGTCCTGCCCAACACGGCGGGCTGCTTCACGGCCGGCGAGGCCGTGCTCACGGCCCGGCTGGCGCGGGAGGCGCTCGGCACGGACTGGATCAAGCTGGAGGTCGTCGCGGACGAGCGCACCCTGCTGCCCGACGGCGTCGAGCTGCTGGACGCCGCCGAGGTCCTGGTCGACGAGGGCTTCACGGTGCTGCCGTACACGAACGACGACCCGGTCCTCGCCCGGAAGCTGGAAGACGTGGGCTGCGCGGCGATCATGCCGCTGGGGTCGCCGATCGGCTCGGGCATGGGCATCCGGAACCCGCACAACTTCGAGCTGATCGTCGAGCGCGCCGGGGTCCCGGTGATCCTCGACGCGGGCGCGGGCACGGCGTCGGACGCGGCCCTGGCGATGGAGCTGGGCTGCGCTGGGGTGATGCTGGCCTCGGCGGTGACGCGCGCGCAGCAGCCGGTCCTGATGGCGGCGGCGATGCGGGACGCCGTCTCGGCGGGCCGCCTGGCCCACCGCGCGGGCCGCATCCCCCAACGCCGCTTCGCCGAAGCCTCGTCCCCGGCGGAGGGGCGGGCTGCGCTGGACCCGGAACGTCCGGCGTTCTGAGGGGCGGGGGTACGAAGCTTGCGGCGCGGGCCCGCTCTCTCCCCCTCGAGGGGGTGGGGGCCGGTCGGTGGCTGCCCACCCGCCCCCGGGTGCGGGTGGGTGTGCCGGGGAGCGGGAGCCCCTCGGGCGGCATCACAGCCGGTTCGGGGGTTTCCCGTCAGTCCCATCGTCATTCCGTGTCGTGCCGGCCCGTCAAGGGCGCTCCTTCGTCGCGTCGCTACGCGATTTCGCTGCGCTCAACCCTTGACCGACCGACCCGCCCCGGAAAGCCGAAAGACTGCCGGGAACCCCCCAAAAGAACGGTCACCAGGGACACGTCCGAGGAGCGGGTCCCTCAGGGACGAGGCGAGGGGCCGGGGGCATGGCCTCCCGGGCATCCGGGCCCGCCCATGGCCCAGCCCAGTGCCGGGGGCCCGGCTACCGGCACGAAATGCTGACCACACCCCCCTGCGGAGCCCCCCGGACGCAGCAGACCGCTACGCGCTCTTCTCGGCTTTGCGTCCGACGGCCGTCTTGGGCTGCTCTCTGCACCACTTGGTGAGGGGAGCAGCGCGGGAAGCGGCCCCTCGTACGAGGCGTCCCGGCTCGAAGAGAAGAACTCGTAGCGGCTGAGCCACACCCCCGAGAACGTCTCCTGACCCGTCTGCGCGCCTCCAACGGCAGGCGTGACACACCAGTTGTGGCACCGGCCTCCATGTCATGTCCTCCCTTCCCGTCTGCGTGAACTCGCGCCATGGGCACCGGCAGGGCGAACCTCAACGCCTCGACCGGACGGCCAGTGACCCGTTCCAAGGCCCTGGCGTACACGCCCCTAGGGTGCTTTAGGTTGGCTGACGTGAGTGCGCGGGAGCAGAGTTACCGATACGTCGGACCGGTTGAGCTGAAGGCTGCGGTCCGGCCTGGCAGCGGCGGGTGCCGGATCGGTTCGGCGGCTGACTTCGACGGCTGGATCGCTGGGCGATCGGCGGCAGAACTGACTGAACCGTTCACCTTCGTGGTCGGCATGGACGGTGTGCTGCGGCTGGCGCCGCGCCAGAGTGAGCACGTGGCCTGCGCCGGCGGGGGCATGGTTCTGAGCGCCGGCGAGATCGGCTTCATGCGCGAGGCAGACCGGTGGACCGTGAACGAGGTCAGTAACCAGTCCACCGGATACTGCCCGGATGTCACCTCCTGGTCGGCAGTCGCTCGTGCTCTGGACGACGTAGAACTTGGACGGCCCTCCGGCTTCACCCATGAGGTGGTGTTCCGGCGGTGCCCCGACTGCCAGGAGCACAACATCGTGCGCGAGGACGACTTTGTCTGCGTCTTCTGCGGTGGCGATCTGCCGCAGACGTGGAATGTGGATCCCGCCGTATGACGGCCGGGGGCCACAGCCACTCGTTGGGCATGCCCCTGGCCCCTCGCCTCGTCCCTGACGGGGCCGCTCCTGGGACCTCTCCCTGGTGACCGTTCTTTTGGGGGCTTCCCGGCAGTCTTTCGGCTTTCCGGGGCGGGACGGTCGGTCAAGGGTTGAGCGCAGCGAAATCGCGAAGCGACGCGACGAAGGAGCGCCCTTGAGGGACCGGCCCGAACCGGAATGACGATGGGACTGACGGGAAACCCCCAAACCCTTCCTGACACCGCCCCACCGAAACCCCGGCCCCCTCACCCCCGCCCCGCCTCCGCCCCGCGAGCCCTCATGTCACGGCTGCGCTGCAAGCGTGGACGCCCCGGACGGGTCGTGCGCGTCGGCTCGTAGAATCGCCGGGTGGATACGACCCTGGATGACCCCCTCGTCGGGCGCGTGCTCGACGGCCGCTACCGCGTAGAAGCCCGCATCGCGGCCGGCGGCATGGCGACGGTCTACCGGGCCGTCGACACCCGCCTCGACCGGGTACTCGCGCTCAAGATCATGCACCCGGCGCTCGCCGCCGACGCCGCCTTCGTCGACCGCTTCATCCGCGAGGCGAAGTCCGTTGCCCGCCTCGCCCACCCCAACGTCGTCGCCGTCTTCGACCAGGGCACCGACGGACCGTTCACCTACCTCGCCATGGAGTACGTCTCCGGCTGCACCCTGCGCGACGTCCTGCGCGAGCGCGGCGCGCTCCAGCCCCGGGCCGCGCTCGACATCCTCGAACCGGTCCTCGCCGCCCTCGGCACCGCCCACCGCGCCGGGTTCGTGCACCGGGACATGAAGCCCGAGAACGTCCTGATCGGCGACGACGGCAGGGTCAAGGTCGCCGACTTCGGCCTGGTCCGCTCCGTGGACTCGGCCACCCACACCACCGACTCCGTCCTCGGCACCGTCTCCTACCTCGCGCCCGAGCAGATCGAGGACGGGGTCACCGACACCCGCGTGGACGTCTACGCCTGCGGTGTCGTCCTGTACGAGATGCTCACCGGCTCCAAGCCGCACCCCGGCGGCACCCCCGCGCAGGTGCTCTACCAGCACCTCAACGAGGACGTCCCGCCCCCGTCGGCCGCCGTGCCCGGCCTGCCCGCCGCCCTCGACGAGCTGGTCGCGCACGCCGCCGCCCGCAGCCCCGAGCTGCGCCCCTTCGACGCCGCCGCCCTGCTGGGCCTGGTGCTGGAGGCCCGTGCGCGGCTCAGCGAGGCCGAACTGGACGCCGTACCGCCGCAGGCGCGCGCCGCGGAGCGGTCCGCCGCCGAGGACCGCACCAGCGTGATCCCGCGGCCGGTCGGCCAGGGCACGCCGGTGCACCACACCTCCCGCCTGGAGCGCCCGCACACCGTCACCGAGGCCCACGAGCCGGGTCCCGTCCGGCGGCGGCCGCCCCGGCGCGGGTTGTTCCTGGTCATCGCGGGGATCCTGCTGGCCCTCGGCGTCGGCAGCGGAGTCTGGTACATCAACTCCGGGCAGTTCACCAAGGTCCCCAACCTCCTCGGCAAGACGGAGGCCCAGGCCCGCTCGGAGCTCTCCGCCGCCGGCCTGGGCGTCAAGAAGGTCGACCGGAAGTTCAGCGAGGCCTTCGACCGCGGGACGGTGATGGAGACCAGCCCCGGCGGCGGCAGGCGGATCCGCGGCAACGACGCGGTCACCCTCACGGTCTCGCGCGGCCCCGAGATGGTCAGCGTGCCCGACCTGAAGGGCCGGCCGCTGGAGGAGGCCAAGGGGGAGCTGACGAAGGCGGGGCTGGCGCCCGGCATCGTCACCCAGGCCTTCAGCCAGGACGTCGCCCAGGGCTCGGTGATCGGCACCGACCCGGCGGGCGGCCAGAAGCGGGCCCCCGACACCGCGGTCGCGCTCCTCGTCAGCAAGGGCCGCCCCGTGCCGGTCCCGAGCGTCACCGGCAAGCCCGTGGAGCAGGCCCGGGCCGCGCTGGAGGCCGTCGGCCTGAAGGTGGCGACGGCCGCCGACCAGGTCAGCTCCCCCTCGCCGGCCGGTACGGTGGCCAACCAGTCGGCCGCCGCGGGCACCCAGGCAGCCGCGGGCGACACGGTCACGCTGACCCTGTCCAAGGGCCCGCGCCAGGTCCCGGTTCCGGACGTCACCGGCCAGGACGTGGACGCCGCCCGCAAGGCCCTGGAGGCCCTCGGGTTCAAGGTGAAGGTGGACCGCCCCTTCCTCTCCTTCAGCAGCACGGTGGACACGCAGTCGGTGCCCGCGGGGCAGAGCGCCCCCGAGGGCAGCACGATCACCGTCAAGACCAAGGGACTGTGACAGAGCAGTGATACGCAATCCCGTGGGCGGGCACGTCCCCGTCGCCGGCGGGCTGGCTTCGGTCGGCCTCGGCTACGCCCGGGAGCTGGGCGCCGAGGCCGTACAGGTCTTCGTCGCCAACCCGCGCGGCTGGGCCACCCCGACCGGCAACCCGGCGCAGGACGAGCTGTTCCGCGCCCGGTGCGCCGAGGAGTCGATCCCGGCGTACGTGCACGCCCCCTACCTGATCAACTTCGGCTCGCACACCGAGGCGACCGTCGAGAAGTCGGTGGAGTCCCTGCGGCACTCGCTGCGCCGGGCCCGTGAGATCGGCGCGCTCGGCGTGGTCGTGCACACCGGCTCCGCCACCGGGGGCCGCCCCCGCGAGGCCGCGTACGCGCAGGTCAGGGAGCACATGCTGCCGCTGCTGGACGAGCTGACGCACGACGACGACCCCTTCCTGCTGCTGGAGTCCACGGCGGGGCAGGGCTCCTCGCTGTGCTCGCGCACCTGGGACTTCGGCCCGTACTTCGAGGCCCTCGACCGGCACGAGAAGCTCGGCATCTGTCTGGACACCTGCCACATCTTCGCGGCCGGGCACGACCTCGCCGAGCCCGGCGGCACGAAGCAGACGCTGGACCTGCTGGTGGACACCGTCGGCCCGGGCCGGCTGAAGCTGGTCCACGCCAACGACTCCAAGGAGGGCGTCGGCGCCCACAAGGACCGGCACGCCAACATCGGCCAGGGCCACATCGGCCGGGAGGCCTTCGCCGAGCTGTTCTCGCACCCGGAGACGGACGGCGTACCGCTGGTCATCGAGACGCCGGGCGGCAAGGAGGGGCACGCGGCGGACGTGGCGCTGCTGAAGGAGCTGCGCGACCTCCACTGACGGGCTCACCATGCGTTGAGGAATACCCAGGGGGGGTATACGGTTCTGGTCATCGACGGGACCGCTGCCAGGCGTTTCCTGGGACCTTCAGGGGGTTGTCATGGAGCACGCACACGCCGACCACGGGAACCACGGCCACGGCCACGGCCACGGCCACGGCGGCAAGGTCAGCTGGGCCATGGCCGCCAAGGCCACCCTGCACTGCCTCACCGGCTGCGCCATCGGCGAGGTGCTCGGCATGATCATCGGTACCGCGCTGGGCTGGGGGAACGTCCCGACGATGATCCTGGCGATCGCCCTCGCGTTCTTCTTCGGCTACGCGCTCACCCTGCGCGGGATCCTCGCCGCCGGCGTGGACTTCCGTTCGGCCGTCCGGGTGGCGCTGGCCGCGGACACCCTGTCGATCGCCGTGATGGAGCTGATCGACAACGGGGTGATCGCCCTGTGGCCGGGCGCCATGGACGCCCACCTGTCGGAGCCGCTGTTCTGGACGGTGCTGGCACTCTCGCTCGCCATCGCCTTCGTCGTGACGACGCCGGTCAACAAGTGGATGATCGGCCGCGGCAAGGGACACGCGGTCGTCCACCAGTACCACCACTAGCCCTGGCAGCCCGGCTACAGCTCCGGACCGTCGCCCGGCTCCTCCTGGTACGAGTAGCGCTGCTCGCGCCAGGGGTCGCCGATGTTGTGGTAGCCGCGCTCCTCCCAGAAGCCCCGGCGGTCGGCGGTCATGTACTCGACGCCGCGGACCCACTTGGGGCCCTTCCACGCGTACAGGTGCGGGACCACCAGCCGCAGCGGGAAGCCGTGTTCGGCCGTCAGCAGTTCGCCTCCCATGTGGGTGGCGAAGACGGTCCGCTCGGAGGCGAAATCGGCCAGTCTCATGTTGGAGCTGAAGCCGTACTCGGCCCACACCATGACGTGCGTGACCTGCGGCGCAGGCGGGGCCAGGGCCAGAACCGTACGGGCCAGCACACCGCCCCATTCGGCACCCGGCATGCTGAACTTGGTGACGCAGTGCAGGTCCGCCACGACCGAGTCGAAGGGCAGCGCCGCGAACTCCTCGTGGTTCCAGCAGTGCTTCTCGCCGTCGGCGGTCGCGCCGAAGACGCGGAACTCCCAGCGGTCCGGCTTGAACTTGGGCACGGGACCGTAATGGGTGACGGGCCAACCCCTCTGCAACCGCTGCCCCGGAGGGAGCTCGAGCTGCTCTGCTCCCGGAGATTCCCGGCTTTCCGGCTGACCCATGCCTCCATGGTGACAGACGTGGCGGGGTGGTCACGACCAGGTACGACCCGATTCGGGCAAGTCACGGCAACTCCCACTAAGGAGGCACTTACTGGACGCCCCAGGGCGGCAGTGCAAGGATGCGCGCACTGCCCAGTCACCTAGCTGACATTGCCTGGAAGGAGCCTCTGCGATGCAGGGCGACCCCGAGGTCCTCGAATTCCTCAACGAGCAGCTGACCGGCGAGCTCACGGCCATCAACCAGTACTGGCTGCACTACCGCATCCAGGACAACAAGGGCTGGACGAAGCTCGCCAAGTACACGCGTGAAGAGTCCATCGACGAGATGAAGCACGCGGACAAGATCACCGAGCGCATCCTGATGCTCGACGGTCTGCCGAACTACCAGCGCCTCTTCCACGTGCGGGTCGGCCAGACGATCACGGAGATGTTCCAGGCGGACCGGCAGGTCGAGGTCGAGGCGATCGACCGCCTCAAGCGCGGCATCGAGGTCATGCGCGGCAAGGGCGACGTCACCTCCGCCCGCCTCTTCGAGGAGATCCTGGAGGACGAGGAGCACCACATCGACTACCTCGACACCCAGCTGGAGCTCATCGAGTCCCTCGGCGAGGCGCTGTACATCGCCCAGCTCATCGAGCAGCCGAGCTAGTACCCCTTCGGCCGGACGTCCTAGGCGGCTTCCGCCAGCTCCGGCGCGGGCGCCGGCCCCGGGGCGGCGGCCAGGACGGCCGCGGCGTCGCCCTTGTCCAGCAGCTCCCGGCGGGGGCACGCCCCACGGCCGAGGATGCCCTGGATGGTGCGCACGCAGGAGCCGCAGTCGGTGCCGGCCTTGGTGGCCGAGGCGATCTGGCGGGGGGTGCAGGCCCCGGCGGCCGCGTGTTCCTTGACCTGCTGGTCGGTGATCCCGAAGCAAGAGCAGACGTACACGCGGTTCACCTCCCTGGTGCGGAACGGTTCGGGCCATCCCCTGTTCGGTGAGGCTTACCTAACCGTACCCAAAGCGAGGGTCGCCTGAAAGACCCGGATACGCCGATGGGGCGCGGATCACATCGATCCGCGCCCCATCGTCGTACGACATCGCTTACTGGTCGCGGTACATCTCGGCGACCAGGAAGGCCAGGTCCAGGGACTGGCTGCGGTTGAGCCGCGGGTCGCAGGCCGTCTCGTAGCGCTGGTGCAGGTCGTCGACGAAGATCTCGTCGCCGCCGCCCACGCACTCGGTGACGTCGTCACCGGTGAGCTCGACGTGGATGCCGCCCGGGTGGGTGCCGAGCGCCTTGTGGACCTCGAAGAATCCCTTGACCTCGTCCAGGACGTCGTCGAAACGGCGCGTCTTGTGGCCGGAGGCCGCCTCGAAGGTGTTGCCGTGCATCGGGTCGGTGACCCAGGCGACGGTCGCACCGGACGCGGTGACCTTCTCCACCAGCTCGGGGAGCTTGTCGCGGACCTTGTCGGCGCCCATGCGGACGACGAAGGTCAGCCGGCCCGGCTCGCGCTCGGGGTCCAGGCGGTCGATGTACGTCAGCGCCTCGTCCACCGTGGTGGTCGGGCCGAGCTTGATGCCGATCGGGTTGGCGATCTGCGAGCAGAACTCGATGTGCGCGTGGTCCAGCTGGCGGGTGCGCTCACCGATCCAGACCATGTGGCCGGAGGTGTCGTACAGCTTGCCGGTCCGCGAGTCCGTGCGGGTCAGCGCGCCCTCGTAGTCGAGCAGCAGTGCCTCGTGCGAGGCGTAGAACTCGACCGCCTTGAACTCGGCCGGGTCGGTGCCGCAGGCCTTCATGAAGTTCAGCGCGTTGTCGATCTCCCGCGCGAGCTGCTCGTAGCGCTGCCCCGACGGGGAGGACTTCACGAAGTCCTGGTTCCAGGCGTGCACCTGGCGCAGGTCGGCGTAGCCACCCGTGGTGAAGGCGCGCACCAGGTTCAGCGTCGAGGCCGACGCGTGGTACATGCGCTTCAGCCGCTCCGGGTCCGGGACGCGGGCCTCTTCGGTGAAGGGGAAGCCGTTGACGGAGTCGCCGCGGTAGGTCGGCAGGGTGACGCCGTCGCGGGTCTCGGTGTCCTTGGAGCGCGGCTTGGAGTACTGCCCGGCGATGCGGCCGACCTTCACGACGGGCACGGAGGCCGCGTACGTCAGGACGGCGCTCATCTGGAGCAGCGTCTTCAGCTTGGCGCGGATGTGGTCGGCGGACACGGCGTCGAAGGCCTCGGCACAGTCGCCGCCCTGGAGCAGGAACGCCTCGCCCTTGGCGACGGCTCCCAGACGGGCGCGCAGCTGATCGCACTCACCCGCGAAAACGAGGGGAGGATACGACTCGAGGTCCGCGACGACAGCGCGCAGGGCCTCGGCATCGGGGTACGAAGGCTGCTGCGCCGCGGGAAGGTGTCGCCAGGTCGCCTTGGCGGCGAGGGCATGGTTTTCAGCGTTCACGGTCACCTCGTACACATTACGGCGTCATGCGCCGTGTCCGGCCGGACGCCCACCTGATGAGACGGCTCCCTTCGAAGGTCCGGGACCGCGCGAATGAGCGGAATGCAAGGTTCATATGTCCGGAAAGGCCAGATGCTGCGGTACGGCGCCGCCGTGGGCTAGGGTGCCCCCCATGTACGCGCACGCCAACCTGAACTGGTGGTGGCCCGCTCCCGGCGGCCCACCCCTCTCGCGTACCCACTGACAGCGAAGGCCGCCCCCGGAGGGCGGCCTTTTCCATGTGGCGACACGGGCCGTCCCTCCCTCCGGCACTCCCCGGAAGGACACCCGCCCCATGCCCCAGTCCGTTTTCGACCTCGGCCGGCTCCTCGACGACTCGGCCCCGCCCTTCGCACTGCTGCGCCGCCGCACCCCGGGCCGCGACCACGACACGGTCGAGGTGCTCCTCGGGCCGGTCCACGAGGCCCGCCGGCTCGCCGACCTGCCCGTACGGGAGCTGCCCACCCTCGCGCTCGTACCGTTCCGGCAGATCCGCGAGCGCGGCTTCGACGTACGCGACGACGGCACGCCGCTGGCCGTGCTGACCGCCGAGGAGGCGTACGAGATCCCGCTCGCCGCGGCACTGGCCGGGCTGCCGGCCCATGACGTACGGGTCGCCGGCGGCGGCTTCGACGTCCCCGACGAGGACTACGCGGCCACCGTCGAGCAGGTGATCCGCGAGGAGATCGGCCGCGGGGAGGGCGCGAACTTCGTGATCCGGCGCACCTACGAGGGCCGGATCGGGGGCTTCGGCCGGGCCGACGCGCTCGCGCTGTTCCGCCGCCTGCTGGAGGGCGAGCGCGGCGCGTACTGGACGTACGTCGTCCACACTCCGGACCGGACCCTGGTCGGGGCCAGCCCCGAGGTGCACGTCCGCATGTCCGGCGGGACGGTCGTGATGAACCCGATCAGCGGCACGTACCGCTACCCGGCCTCCGGCCCGACCGCCGAGTCCCTCCTCGCCTTCCTCGCCGACCGGAAGGAGACCGAGGAGCTGTCGATGGTCGTCGACGAGGAACTGAAGATGATGTGCACCGTCGGCGACATGGGCGGGGTGGTCGTCGGACCCCGGCTGAAGGAGATGTCCCACCTCGCGCACACCGAGTACGAGCTGCGCGGACGCTCCTCGCTGGACGTGCGGGAGGTGCTGCGGGAGACCATGTTCGCGGCGACGGTGACGGGATCGCCCGTGCAGAACGCCTGCCGGGTGATCGAGCGGTACGAGAGCGGCGGCCGCGGCTACTACGCGGGCGCGCTGGCGCTGCTCGGCCGGGACGAGGCCGGCGCCCAGACCCTGGACTCCCCCATCCTGATCCGCACCGCCGACATCGCCCCGGACGGGAGGCTGCGGGTACCGGTCGGGGCCACCCTGGTCCGGCACTCGGACCCGCTGACCGAGGTCGCCGAGACCCATGCCAAGGCCGCCGGGGTGCTGGCGGCGCTGGGCGTACGGGCGGCCGCGCCCCGGCCGGCCTTCGACGGGGCCGGGCTGGCCGGTGACCCACGGGTCCGGGCGGCGCTCGCCGCCCGGCGGGCGGACCTGGCGCCGTTCTGGCTCCGCATGCAGGAGCGGCCCTCCGCGGTGGAGGGCCGCGCCCTGGTGATCGACGCGGAGGACACCTTCACCGCGATGCTGGCCCACGTGCTGCGGGTGGCCGGGCTGGAGGTGACCGTACGCCGCTACGACGATCCGCGGCTGCGGGCCCTCGCCCTGGACTGGGACGGCCCGGTCGTCCTCGGGCCGGGCCCGGGCAATCCGGCGGACGCGGCCGACCCCAGGATGCGGATGCTGCGCGCGCTCACGCGGGAACTGCTCGCCTCGCACCGCGGGGGGCTGCTGGGGGTGTGCCTGGGGCACGAGCTGATCGCGGCGGAGCTCGGGCTGCCGCTGGTACGGAAGGCCGCGCCGGCCCAGGGGGCGCAGGTGCCGGTCGACCTCTTCGGCACGCCGGAGGTGGTGGGCTTCTACAACACGTACGCGGCGGCCTGTGACGCGGAGGCGGAGGCGGAGCTCGCGGCGCACGGGGTCGAGGTGTCCCGGGACGCCGTCACGGGGGAGGTGCACGCGCTCCGCTGCGCGGCGCGGGGGTTCGCGGGGGTGCAGTTCCACCCGGAGTCGGTGCTGACCCTGCGGGGGGCGGAGGTCCTGGCGGCCCTGGTCCGCTCGGTGGCGAGCGCCACCGCCGAGCCGATGTAGTGCGGGGGGGGGCGACGCCGGGGGCGGGTGCGGCCCGTAGCCCTGCGGGGCCGGTCCCCTACCCGCCCTTCCACCGTTCCCCGGGGCTCCGCCCCGGACCCCGTACGGGCGCTGCGCGCCCGGTGCGCTCAAACGCCGCGCGGGCTGGAAATTCGCTGCGCGAATTCCAGCCCCGCCGGCGTTTGAGGCGCGGGTCCGGGCAGCGCCCGGGGAACGGTGGAAGGGCGGGTAGGGGACGGCCCGCCGCAGGCGCCCCGACGCCCCGCACCCGGCACCCGGCACCCGGCACCCGGCACCCGGCACCCGGCACAGATCAGCCCCCGGGAGGAACAAGGGTGTTCTCGGAGCGGCGCCCCGCCAGGTAGTCCCCCACGTTCCGGACAGTGGCGTCCACGATCTGCTCCACCGCGTCCAGCGTGTAGTACGCCTGGTGGGACGTGACGACCACGTTCGGGAAGGTGACCAGCCGGGCCAGGGTGTCGTCCTCGACCGCCTCCAGGGACCGGTCCGTGAAGAAGACCCCGGCCTCCGCCTCGTACACGTCCAGCCCCACCCCCCTGAAGCGCCCCGCCCGCAGCTCCGTGACCAGGGCGTCCGTGTCGATCAGCCCGCCGCGGCTGGAGTTCACCAGGATCGCGTCGTCCCGCATCGCCTTCAGCGCGGCCGCGTCGACGATGTGGTGCGTGGACTCCACCAGGGGCACGTGCAGGCTGATCAGGTCGGCGGCCGCGAACAGCTCGTCCCTGTCCACGTACCTCATGCCCAGCTCCTCGCACGCCGGGTTCGGCGCCAGGTCCCAGCCCAGCAGCTCCATGCCGAAGCCGTGGGCGATCCGGGTGAAGGCCTCGCCGATCTTTCCGGTGCCCAGGACGCCCGCCGTGCGGCCCCGCATGTCGCGGCCCATCAGCCCGTTCAGGCGGAAGTCGAAGTCCCGGGTGCGGTTGGAGGCGCGGACGACGCGCCGGTTCACGGCCATGGCCAGGGTCCAGGCGAACTCCGCCACCGAGTAGGGGGAGTAGTACGAGACCCGGCCGACGGTCATGCCGAGCTCCCGGGCCGCGTCCAGGTCGATGTTGTTGAAGCCGGTGGAGCGCTGCGCGATCATCCGGGTGCCGCCGGCCGCGAGGGTGCGCAGGACCCGGCCGTGCAGGTCGGCGTTGACACTGGAGGAGACGACCTCGTACCCGGCGGCGATGGGCGCGGTGTCCTCGCTCAGGAACACGTCGAGGCAGCGGACCGCGTGCCGGCCCTCGAAGTGGCGCTCGAAGGCGCGCTCCAGGAGCGGCTTCTCGTCGGCGGTCACTCCGAAGGCCAGGATCTCCACACTCGCTCCCACAGCTGGTCGGACCACGGGTCGTTCGTCACGATACGACCCGTCGCCCGCCCCGGCGCGTTCAGCCGAAGAAGACCCCGACCTCCTCGTACAGCGCGGGGTCGACCGTCTTGAGCTTCGCGGTGGCCTCCGCGATCGGGACCCGGACGATGTCCGTCCCCTTCAGCGCGACCATCTTGCCGAAATCCCCGTCGCGCACCGCGTCGATCGCGTGCAGTCCGAAGCGGGTCGCCAGCCAGCGGTCGAAGGCGCTCGGAGTGCCGCCGCGCTGGATGTGCCCGAGGACCGTCGTACGGGCCTCCTTGCCGGTCCGCGCCTCGATCTCCTTGGCGAGCCACTCGCCCACGCCCGACAGCCGCACGTGCCCGAAGGAGTCGCGGGAGACGGCGTCCTTGAGGACCAGGTCGCCGTCCTTGGGCATGGCCCCCTCCGCGACCACCACGATGGGGGCGTAGCTGGCCTTGAACCGCGAGGTCACCCACGCGCAGACCTGCTCCACGTCGAAGCGCTGCTCGGGGATGAGGATGACGTTGGCCCCGCCGGCCAGGCCCGAGTGGAGGGCGATCCAGCCGGCGTGCCGGCCCATCACCTCGACGACCAGGACCCGCATGTGGGACTCGGCCGTGGTGTGCAGCCGGTCGATGGCCTCGGTGGCGATGCCGACGGCCGTGTCGAAGCCGAAGGTGTAGTCGGTGGCCGAGAGGTCGTTGTCGATGGTCTTCGGCACGCCGACGCAAGGGACGCCGTACTCCTCGTACAGCCGGGCGGCCACGCCGAGGGTGTCCTCGCCGCCGATCGCGACGAGTGCGTCGACCTCGAACTTCGCGAGGTTCTCCTTGATGCGGCGGACGCCGTTCTCTGTCTTGAACGGGTTGGTGCGCGAGGAGCCGAGGATGGTGCCGCCGCGCGGCAGGATGCCACGGACGGCGGGGATGTCCAGCGGGACGGTGTCCCCCTCGACCGGCCCGCGCCAGCCGTCCTTGAAGCCGACGAACCCGTATCCGTACTCCTGCGTGCCCTTGCGGACGACGCCCCTGATCACCGCGTTGAGCCCGGGGCAGTCGCCGCCGCCGGTGAGCACTCCGACCTTCATGGAATCTCCCTTCGCCATGACGGCCACGCTAGTGGTGACCCAGGTCACAGCGAGGGGCCTGGAAGAGACAATCCCGGTGGAACTACGGGGCGTTGCGTACGCCCGTTCACTCGTACGGGGAAGCGGGGTGGAAGTAAGTACGACGTACGGACGGGTTACGCGTCGTCGAGCCCGCGCTCTATCGCGTACCGGACGAGCTCCACCCGGTTGTGCAACTGGAGCTTGCCCAGGGTGTTCTGGACGTGGTTCTGCACCGTGCGGTGCGAGATGACCAGCCGCTCCGCGATCTGCTTGTACGAGAGCCCCTTGGCCACCAGCCGCAGCACCTCGGTCTCCCGGTCGGTCAGCTGCGGGGCCTTGGGCACGTCCGGGGCGGCCGGCGCCGGGTCGGTGGCCAGGCGCCGGTACTCGCCGAGGACGAGGCCGGCCAGCCCCGGGGTGAACACCGGGTCGCCGGCCGCCGTGCGGCGGACCGCGTCGATCAGCTCCTGGGCCCCGGCCGACTTCAGCAGGTAGCCGGTCGCGCCGGACTTCACCGCTTCCAGGACGTCGGCGTGCTCGCCGCTCGCCGACAGGACGAGCACGCGCAGCGCGGGATCGGCGCCGACCAGCTCCTTGCAGACCTGGACCCCGGGCATGCCGGGGAGGTTCAGGTCGAGGACCAGGACCTGCGGGCCGGCCGCGCGGGCCCGGCGTACCGCCTCCGGCCCGTCGCCGGCCGTCGCGACGACGTCGAACCCGGCGGCGGCCAGGTCGCGGGCCACCGCGTCCCGCCACATCGGATGGTCGTCCACGACCATCACCTTGATGTCCTGGAGTTCGCTGCGGTCGTCGTTCACTGGGTCCTCCCCCTCGGTACTTTCAGTTCCACTTCCGTGCCCTGGCCGGGGACGGACACCAGCTCGGCGCTGCCGCCGAGGTCGCGCAGGCGTCCCCGGATGGACAGGGCCACGCCCATGCGCCCCTCGCCCTCCGCCTGGTCGAGCCGGCCGGCCGGGATGCCCGGGCCGTCGTCCCGTACGGTCACGATCACCTCGTCGCCCCAGTCCTCGACCAGGATCCAGGCGCTGGCCCCGTCCCCGGCGTGCCTGCGCACGTTGTCGAGGGCCGCGCCGACCGCCGCCGCCAGCTCCCGCGCGGCGGGCGCCGGCAGCGGCACCGGGGTGCCCGGCTCGGCGAAGCTGACCCGGGAGCCCGCGTGCGGGGCGAGCAGGGAGCGCAGGTCCAGCTCGCCCTCGTCGGCGCCGGGCTCGTCCACCTCGTACGTGTCCACCAGCGCGCCCAGCGACCCGTCGCGCGAGACCCGGGAGGGGCGGACCAGCCCGCTGGAGACCAGCGTGCGCAGCGCCACCTCCTGCTCGCCCGCCATCCGGCCGAGTTCGGCGGCCTCGCCGCCCAGTTCGGTGCCGCGCCGCTGGACCATGGCGAGGACCTGGAGGACCCCGTCGTGGATGTCGCGGGCGAGGCGCTCGCGCTCGCGGGTGGCGGCCTCGATCTCCAGCGCGCGGGCGAGGGTGGCCTCACTGGCCCGGGCCACCTCGACGACGTACCCGATGGCGATGGAGGCGACCCAGACCAGCAGGACGTTGTGCAGGGTGTCCCGGGTGGGGTCTCCGCCGTGGATGACGAGGTTGGCGGCGGCCACGAAGGTCGAGGCGAAGCCCGCCCAGCGCCAGCCGCCCTTGAGGGCGAAGGCGAGGACCGAGCCGGCGGTCCAGATGCTGGGGAGGGTGGGGCCGCCCCCCGTGATCCGCTCGTGGGTGTCGGCGATGGGGGTGAGCAGGATGCCGGCCAGCGCGACGGCCAGATCGGCGACGAGGAAGCCCTTGGTGCAGCTGGCCGCGTTCGCCACCCGGCGGTGGGTGGCCAGCGTCCAGACGGCGAGGCAGGCGAGGTAGCCGGCCGCGGTCCCGGGGTGGTCGAAGGTGCGGTAGGCCGCCGCGAACAGCAGGACCGCGTAGACCATGGTGAGCAGCCGGTACGCCGTCAGCGCGCGCCACAGCGGCTGCTCGACCGACATCCGTACGACGCGCTCGCGCTTCGCCATTTCCCCCACCCCGTTCCCGCGGGCGCGCCCGTCGCGCCCCGCCCTATGCGGGGCCCGAATCCCCCTCGGCGTCCTTCTCCGCCTTGGCCGCCTTCTCGGCCGCCCTGCCGCTCTCCTTGGCGGCCTTCTCCGCGTCCGCGATCTGCCGCTTGGCGGCCGTCGCGTAGATGTCCACGTACTCCTGGCCGGAGAGCTTCATGATCTCGTACATGACCTCGTCGGTCACCGAGCGGAGGATGAAGCGGTCCCCGTCCATGCCCTGGTAGCGGCTGAAGTCCAGCGGCTTGCCGATGCGGATGCCCGGGCGCATCAGCTTGGGGACCACCTTGCCGGGGGGCTGGATCTTCTCGGTGTCGATCATCGCCACCGGGATCACCGGAGCGCCGGTGGCGAGCGCCACCCGGGCCAGGCCGCCGGGCTTGCCCCGGTAGAGACGGCCGTCGGGCGAACGCGTCCCCTCGGGATAGATGCCGAACAGCTCCCCGCGCTCGATGACCTCGATGCCGCTCCTGACGGCGGCCTCGCCGGCGCCGCGGGCGCCGGAACGGTCCACGGGGAGCTGCCCGACGCCCTTGAAGAAGGCCGCCGTCAGCCTGCCCTTGACCCCGGGGGAGGTGAAGTACTCGGCCTTCGCGATGAAGGTCACCTTCCGGTCCAGTACGGCCGGCAGGAAGAAGGAGTCGGAGAAGGACAGGTGGTTGCTCGCGAGGATCGCCGGCCCCTCGGCGGGAATGTTCTCGAGGCCCTCCACCCACGGCCTGAAGGCGAGCTTCAGGGACCCCCCGATGGAGAACTTCATTGCGCCGTAGATCAACTCGAAAGCCTTCCTGTGTCTGTCGAACAGACCTTATCCCCTGCCTCCGCGCGGGAGCGCCCGACGGCCCTGGTCGGTGTCATCCCGGTCGCGTACGGTGAAGTCACACAGCGCAACGCACCCCCCACCCTTCGAAGGAGACCCTGGTGCCCGTCCTCCCTGGAGCAGAGCCGTTCCGCCACGAGGGCGGAGAGGTGGGCGTGCTTCTCTGCCACGGCTTCACCGGTTCGCCGCAGTCGCTGCGCCCCTGGGCCGAGTACCTGGCCGAGCGCGGGCTCACGGTGTCCCTGCCGCTGCTGCCCGGGCACGGGACGCGCTGGCAGGACATGCAGCTCACCGGCTGGCAGGACTGGTACGCGGAGGTCGACCGCGCGCTGCGCGAGCTGCTGGAGCGGTGCACGCAGGTGTTCGTCTTCGGGCTCTCGATGGGCGGCGCGCTGACGCTGCGGCTGGCGGCCCGGCACGGGGACGCGATCAGCGGGATCGTCCTCGTCAACCCCGCGAACAAGGTGCACGACCCGCTGGCCTTCGCCCTTCCGGTGGCCCGGCACTTCGTCCGGTCCACGGCGGGCATCGCGAGCGACATCGCGAAGCCCGGTTCGGTGGAGGTCGGCTACGACCGGGTCCCGACCCGGGCCGCGCACTCGCTGCGGAAGTTCTTCCAGCTGGTGGACACCGAGCTGCCGCAGGTGACGCAGCCGCTGCTGCTGCTGCACAGCCCCCAGGACCACGTGGTCCCGCCGGTGGACTCCGCCCGGATCCTGGCGCGGGTGTCGTCGACGGACGTCACCGAGACCCTGCTGGAACAGAGCTACCACGTGGCGACGTTGGACCACGACGCGGAGCGGATCTTCGCGGACAGCCACGCGTTCATCGGGCGGCTCGCGAAGAGTGTCGGCAGGGAGGGGGCGGCCAGCGGTGGCTGAGCACGAGGAGTCCTCCGGGGGCGTGCCCCCACTGGACGAGGAGGCGGCGTGGGCGGCGATCGTCGCCGGGTACGGGCTGGAACCGCCGGACCCGCCGGGGGCGAGACCGTTCCGGCCGATCGAGAACCTGATGCTGCCGGAGGAGGACGTGAAGCCGGAGCCCGCGGCGGCTGACCCGGAGCCGGATCCGGGGGCGAAGCCGGGGCCGAAGCCGGGACTGGGCAGCTCGGTGACGTTCGCCCCGGGCGTGGGCGTCAGCGTGCCGCTGCCGACCCCCGGCCCGCGCGACCACTCCCCCGAAGAGCCGGCGGACGAGGAGCACTTCGTCCCGCCGGAACCGGAGCTGCCGCACGCGGACACGACGACGAAGTTCGCGTGGCTGGCGGTGGTCGGCGGGCCGGTGCTCCTGCTGCTGGCGGTGCTGCTCCAGTGGGACATGACGTGGTGGCTGACCACCCTGGGCATCGGCGGCTTCCTGGGCGGCTTCGCCACCCTGGTCGCCCGCATGTCGGGCGGCGACGACGACGATGACGACGACCCGGGGCGGGGCGCGGTGGTGTAGGGGGACGCCGGGGAGCGCGGCCCGCCAACCCCACCCGCTCTCTGTGTGCGGGCCGGGGGCCTGGGAGCGGCGTCCTGCCTGGACCGTCTCAGGGCTGGTTTGGGGGGTTCCCGTCAGTCCCATCGTCATTCCGGTTCGGGCCGGTCCCTCAAGGGCGCTCCCTTCGGTCGCGTCGCTTCGCGATTTCGCTGCGCTCAACCCTTGACCGACCGCCCCGCCCCGGAAAGCCGAAAGACTGCCGGGAACCCCCCAAAAGAACGGTCACCAGGGAGAGGTCCGAGGAGCGGGTCTCTCAGGGACGAGGCGAGGGGCCGGGGGCATGGCCTCCCGGGCATCCGGACCCGCCCATGGCCTGGCCCACCGCCGGGGGCCCGACTGCCTGCACGAAACGCTGACCACACCCCCCTGCGGAGCCCCCAGGCGCAGCAGATCGCTACACGCCTCTCCGGTCTCGGCGACTGCTGGCCGTCCGGGGCTGGTCGTGGGCGGGTACGACGTTGGCGATGGCAGTGGTGAACTCGCGGCCTGAGGCGCCTCGGATGTAGGCGAGCTCCATCCAGCGCTCGATGCCGGTGTCGGAGACGTTCTCGTTGATCACGGCCATGAGGACGCCCTCGACACCCGAAGCGATGTCGCGAACGCGCCGGCGGAGGAGGCGGTGGGGCACGTACTCGTAGCACTCACTCATCGCACGCCGCCTCGAAGGTGCCGAGGAAACGCTCCCAGCCGGCCTGAGCCCGGCCGAGCAGATCAGTACTCGGTGCGATGGTCTCGGCCATGGTCTTCGGTTGGCCGTCACCGCTGCTGTCCACGGGGATCTGAGACATGCGCGCTCCTCCTTGCTGACGCTCAGTAGCAGAGCAACTACGAGCCTACTCGCAGCGTTTCTGTGAATCAAGAAAAATTACTAGTCGCAGGAAGTGTGCGTGCCTGCGAGACTGTCTGCGACTCGGAAGGAGCACGTATGAGCGAGGGGTTCGGTCTGGTTGTGCGCTTCTCACTGCGCGATCAGGAAGCCGCGGAGGCATTCGACGAACTGTGTGCGATCACCCTGGAGGGCATCAGGAGTTCGGAGCCCGGAACGCTGACCTATGTGGTGCACGTGCCGGAGGGTGAGCCTCTGGTGCGCGTCTTCTACGAGCTGTACGCGGACCGTGCGGCTTTCCACGTCCACGAGGCGCAGCCACACACCAAGCACTTCCTCGCCCAGCGGGACCAGTACCTTGCCGGTGTCGAGGTCACGTTCCTCGACGCGATCGCTGGAAAGGTGGCGACACGGCAGTGAGTTCAGAGGAGCGGCGCGTCTTCGGGGCGCGCGTGGCCGATCTACGCAAGCAGAAAGGCATGACGCAGGGAGAACTCGCTGCGGCCATCGGTCGCACGGCGAGCTGGCTGTCGCAGGTCGAGCGGGGTATCCAGCCGGTCAACCGGCTGGACGTGCTGCGGCTTCTCGCTGACGGCCTTGGCGTGCCGCTCCAGGTCCTCCAGCCCGACGCGCCGCCTCTGGCCGCGGTGTCTCCTTCGCCTGCACCGGAGACGAACGACCTCGATCAGGCCCGTCTGGTGCTGTCCGGACATCCCGCGCTCGATGTCCTCCTCCATCCGTGCCAGGACTTCCAGCCGGACGACCTCCTGGACCTCCGTTCGTCGGTGGACAGGATCTGGACACTCACCCACAGCGCTCGGTTCGCAGAATTGAGTGCGGACATAAGTGCGTTGGTCCCGAAGCTGGAGCTGGCCTGCCGTACGGCGTCGCCTGATCACACACCCGAACTGCACGATCTGCTGGCCAGGACCTATCAAGCCCTGGCTGCAGCCTTCGTGCGCCAGCACGAGGCAGATGCAGCGTGGGTCGCGGCGGATCGGGCGATCCGAGCGGCCGAGCTTTCAGGCGACCCGCTGAGCGTGTTCGCCGGGATCTACCGCCTGTGCCACGCCTTCGTACGCCTTAAGCACCTCGACCAGGCGGAGCGCGCCGCGACCAGGGCCATCAGCGCCCTCGAAAGCACTCGAGCCGACGAGCCCCAGCACCTCTCCGTCCTGGGATCGCTGCACCTGGTGCTGGCGCTCGTGCACGCCCGCGCAGGTGAAAGGTCTTCCGCGCGGCAGCAGATCGAGGCCGCTCGAAGCGTCGCCCGACGGCTGGGTGAGGACCGCAACGACTTCAACCTCGAGTTCGGCCCCACGAACGTGGAGATCCAAGCCGTTTCGACCGCAGTCGACCTCGGAGACGCCGGCGAGGCCCTCGACCTGTCCAAGGGACTTCAAGCGGACGGCTTGTCCACCGAGCGGCAGGCGCGCCTGCTGATGGACATGGGCCGGGCCCACGCACAGCGCCGCCAGCACGCGGACTCCCTGGACTGCCTGCTGCGCGCCGAGGAACTGGCACCTGAGATGATCCGCACCCACCTCGCAGCCCGGACGGCCGTCAGGGACCTCATGCTCAGCGCAGGCCGCACCGCATCCGACGAACTGCGCGCCCTCGCCGAACGCACGGACAGCCTCGCTTGAGAGCGATGACGCGTTGAGGGCACCGGTGCGGCCGGCCGACTTGAGGACTTGACCGAGCCGGAGGACTGGTCGGTGGCTCCATGGCCGCTCGTTTCGGGCTGTCGCACCAATTGGCCAGCATCGGGAACATCAAGGCCATGAGCACGGGGCCGTCCAGACCTTTCAGCCGGTGACCAAGGAGCGAGCACGCGTGGGCGACAAGCAGCAGACCATCACCGAGGATCAGTGGCGCAGGACCAAGCTGGTCTGGGACTACCACCTCATGGGCCACCAGCTCCGTCCGGTCGACGTGGCAATCGGCCTCGGTAGCCATGACCTGGGCGTCGCCCAGGCCACTGCCGACCTCTACCACCGAGGACTGTTCCCGACCGTGGTCTTCACCGGCGGCAACAGCCCCACCACGAGGAACCGTTTCCCTCGTGGCGAGGCCGTCCACTTCCGCGAGCACGCCCTCGAACTCGGCGTTCCGGACGAGGCGATCCTGGTCGAGCCGAACGCCGCGAACACGGGCCAGAACATCACCCTCACCCGCGACCTTCTGGCCTCGGCCGGCATCGTCCCCACAACGGTGATGCTGATCGCCAAGCCCTACATGGAGAGGCGCTCCTTCGCCACCGCCCGCAAACTGTGGCCCGACGTCGAGATCATTTGCGCATCCGAACCGCTGGAGCTGGACGACTACGTCAAGAGCATCGGCGACGAGAAGCTCGTGATCGACATGCTCGTCGGCGACCTCCAGAGAGTGATCGAGTACCCCCGGCAGGGCTTCGCCATCTTCCAGGACGTACCAGAGGACGTACGTACCGCATACGAATCCCTCATCCACGACGGCTTCACCAGCCGTCTCATCACCTCCTGAGCAGCCGAGGCACCTGACCACTTCCCACCTCTCCCTGATCAACGTTTGGTGCGGGTATCAGCCCAAGACGGCCGCCGGACGCCAAGCCGGGAGGAGCGCGTAGCGATCTGACGCGCTTGGGGGCACCGCAGGGGGCGTGGTCGGCGTTTCGTGCAGGTAGCCGGGCCCCCGGCGGTGGGCCAGGCCGTGGGCGGGCCCGGCCCCCGGCAGGCCATGGCCCGGTCCCTCGCCTCATCGCTGAGGGAGCCGCTCCGCTTCTCCTGCCCCATGACCGTTCTTTTGGGGGCTTCACGGCAGTCTTTCGGCTTTCCGGGGCGGGGCGGGCTGTCAAGGGTCGCCGAAGGCGATCACGCAGTGACGCGAGCGCAGCGAGCGCCCTTGACAGGCCGACACGACACGGAACGACGATGGGACTGACGGGAAACCCCCAAACCGGCTGTGAGACCACCCCACGGGCTTCCGCTCCCCGGCCACTCACCTGCACCCGGGGGCGGTGGGCAGCCACCGACCCGCCCCCACCGCCTCGAGGGGGAGATAGCGGGCCCGCACCGGCATCACACCGCCGGTAGCCGGAGCGGGCCCGCGCCCCGCCTCACACCGCCGGCACCCGGAGGGTCGCCAGGACCGGGAGGTGGTCGGTGGCCGAGCGGAGGTCGCGCTGCGTCACCCCCGCCAGCCCCGCGGGAACCCCGCAGGTCAGCACCTCCACCCCCCGCGAGGCGAACACCGCGTCGATCCGCCGGTCCGGCGCCGCCGACGGGAACGTGTCGCCCCCGCCCCACGGGGACACCGTCCAGCAGTCCTGCAAGGCCCCCGACAGGCGGCCGAAGGCCGGGCCGCCCGCCGCCTCGTTCACGTCCGCGGCCGCGATCACGTGCGGCGCGCCCAGCCCCGCGACGCGCTCCAGGAGCAGGTCCGCCTGCGCCCGCCGCTCCCCCGCGTCCAGCGACAGGTGCGCGCTGACCACTCCGACCCGGGCCGCCCCGAAGCGGACCACCGCGGTCGCGAAGCCCCGCTGGTGCAGGCCGGGGGTGCGCGGCAGAAGGACGTCCTCGGTCCGCTCCACGAAGGCGCGCAGCGAGCACAGCAGCAGCGGCCCGGCCGCCGTCGCACCCCCGCCCAGCACCACCAGGTCGGTCTTCGCGGCCAGCCTGGCCGCGTGCTTGCGCCAGCGGAAGAACCGCGGCGCCTCCTGGACGAGTACCAGGTCCGGCGCGCAGGCGCGGATGACCCGCGCGAGCGCGTCCTCGTCGTCGCGCAGCGAGCGGATGTTATAGCTGAGCGCCCGGATCACGGCTGAACCGTCGGGCTCGGTCACGGACTTCGGCGGCATGTGCAGCATGGGAGGCAGCATGTGAGGCAACATACGCAGCTGCCCGCCGCTCCCCCAGGGGGCACGGCGGGCAGTCACGGCCGAAAAGCGGGGGCGTCAGCCCTGGCGGGCCAGGTCCGCCGCGCCCACGAGCCCGGCCTTGCCGCCGAGCTGCGCGGCCAGCACCTGCGCGTGCGGGCGCCACGCGCCGCCGACCAGCCAGCGCTTGAAGGACTTGCGGATGGGGTCGAGGACGAGGTCGCCCTCGTCGGAGACGCCGCCGCCGACGATGAACGCCGACGGGTCGAAGAGCGAGGCCAGGTCGGCCAGGCCCGCGCCGGCCCAGCGGGCCAGCTCGCGGAAGGCGTCGATGGCCACGAGGTCCCCGGCCCGGGCGGCCTCGCTGATGTGCTTGCCCTCGATGCCCTCGGCGGTGCCGTCACCCAGGCCCAGCAGGACGGCCGCGTTCTCGGGGGTGGCGTTGGCGCGCTGCTTCGCGTACCGGACGAGGGCGCGCCCGGAGGCGTACTGCTCCCAGCAGCCCTGGCTGCCGCAGCCGCACAGCAGGCCGTCGGGGACGACCCGGATATGGCCGAACTCCGCGGCCACGCCGAAGCGGCCGCGCCGCAGCTTGTTGCCGATGATGATGCCGCCGCCGAGGCCGGTGCCGAGGGTGATGCAGATGACGTCCTCGTGGCCCTGGCCGGCGCCGAAGCGGTACTCGCCCCAGGCGGCGCAGTTCGCGTCGTTCTCGACGACGACCGGCAGGCCGATGCGCTGCTCGACCTTGTCCTTGAGGGGTTCGTGCCGCCAGTTGATGTTCGGCGCGAAGAGCACCGTGGCGCGCTTGTCGTCGACGTATCCGGCGGCGCCGATGCCGACGGCGTCGATGGTGTGGTTGCTGCTGACCTCGGAGACGGCGGTGCAGATCGCCTCCGTCACGCCGTCCGCGGTCGGCGGGGTGGGCACCTTGTACGTCTCAAGGATGGTGCCCTCTTCGTCGACCACGCCGGCCGCGATCTTCGTGCCGCCGATGTCGACGCCGATGGTGAGTCCCATTAGTCCCTCGGTTTCCGGTCAAGCCCCGCCACGGCCAACCGTACCCGAGGCCGGCGGAGGTTCAGTCGAGATCGATCCGCTCGGCCGGGCCCGTACCGGGGCCCTCGTCGCCCTCGTCGGAGGACGTGCGGGGGGCGGGCGCCTCGTCGCGGGTCCAGCGGCGCTCGTGGCCCTCGACGGCCGAGCGGTAGGCCGCGAGCAGCTCGGACCCGGCCGCCGCGAGGTGGCCGAAAACCTCCGGGTTGCGCTCGACCACGGGCTTGGCGGCGGTCTTGGCCTGGTTGACGAACTGGCGTACGGCGTCCTGGGCTGCGGCGCCGAGGAGCGGGTTGTTCAGGGAGGAGACCTTGTCGGCGACGGCCTCGAAGAGCTTGTACAGCTCCTCGGCGGCCGTTCCGGTGCCGGGCCCGGTACCCGTGCCGGAGCCCTGTTCCCTGCGGTGGCGGCGCTCCTTCTCGGCGGCGAGGTCCTCGGCGCAGGCCCGCGCCCAGGCGTCGTCGTCGGTGGGGCGGTCGGTGGCCTCGCTCATGGCGGACTCTCCTGGCGGCAGCTGCGGTAGGTCTCCCTTCGACGTTACCCGAACGGCGGTACGGATCTCAGCGCTCCCGGGGCCACAGCCGCGGGTCGGGGGTGAAGCGGACGCGGAGGGAGCCGTCGGCGAGGGCGGCTCCGGAGACGGTGCAGCGGCGCAGGGCCGAGGGCAGCGGAACGATCCTGCGGTGCGGGCCCACCGCGATCAGGAGCTCGTCCCCGCGCCGGATCAGGTCGAGCTCGCTCTTGCGGGCGCGCGGCAGCGGGATCGCCCAGACGAGCACCCCGTCCTCGGCGAGGCGGTCCTCGACGCTCCAGCCGGGGCCCGGTGCGGGGACGGCGGCGACGGCGGCGGGGGCGATGCCGCGGGCGGCGCCGAGGACCTCCAGGTCGTCGGTGCCCCGGGGGTCCCGGCCGAGGTGGGCCAGCTCGACGACGGGGAGGTCGCGGCCCCACTCGGCCAGGAACTGCCGCTGCTGGGCGGCGATGCCCGCCGCCCAGGGGTCGGCGGCGGCGGAGCCGGGCGGCACGAGCCGGTTGGCCACCAGGGCCTCGACGCGCAGCTCGTGCAGGGCCAGGCCGAGCATCCCGGTGCGCAGGGCGTCGGCGGCGGCGGGGCCGGGTTCGGCGATCAGGCGGACGCGGGTGGTGCCGGCCTCCACGACGGCCTGGACGGCGGCCAGCTCCTCGTCCCAGCGGGCGGCGGTCTCGTACAGCCACTGGGCCGGCATCGGCACCCCGGCCAGCTGGGCCAGTACGGGCCGCAGGGCGCGGGCCGCCTGGCGCTCGGCGGGCAGCAGCCGGGCGAGGTAGCGGCGCAGCTGGGCCGGCAGGGCGAGGGTGGCCACGGCCTGGTGCAGCGGGGGCATGTCCACGACGACGAGGTCGGTGCCGGGCGCGGCGGCGGCCCTGCGCAGGCCGCGGAGCAGGGCGAACTGTTCGGCGCCGGGCAGCTCGGTCAGCTCCTCGGCGCCGAGGGGGCGGCCGCCGAGCATGCCGAGGAGGGTGGCGCCGCGGTCCTGGAGGGCGGCGAGTTCGGTGCGGAACTCCTCGCCGGAGTCGATGGGGGCGAGCCGGAGCCGGGGGTCGGGGCTCGTCTCCCCGAGGGGCGCGCCGTCGCCGCCGGAGAGCAGCAGCACCCGCTGCCCGGCCCGGGCGGCGGCGAGCGCGGTCGCGGCGGCGACGGTGCTCCGTCCTGCCCCTCCGGGGCCGGTGACGAGCAGGGTGTGCATGGCTGTGCCTCTCGTTGTGCTCCGCTCGTTGTGCTCCGCGCAGCGGCGGCCGCCCGCGGACGACGGACCGTCCCGGCGGCCGGGCCGGGCCCCGCTCCCGGCCGGCGGACGGGGTCCGGCGCGGCGGTGCGGGCGGCGCGGCGGAAAAGGCCGGCCCTCAGGCGCGGGCGGCGCGCCGGAAAAGGGCGGGCCTCAGGCGCGGGCTTCCACGCGCTTCTTCAGGCCGGCCAGCGCCCGGTCGATGATGACCTTCTCCGCCTTGCGCTTGATCATGCCCAGCATCGGGATCTTGACGTCCACCGTCAGCTGGTACGTGACCTCCGTGCGGCCGCCGTCCAGCGGGGCCAGCCGGTAGGAGCCGTCCAGCTGCCGCAGCATCTGGGACTTGTCCAGCGTCCAGCTGACCTCGTCCGCGCCCTTCCAGCTGTACGCCAGCGTGTGGTCGTCCTTGATCGCTCCGGCGTCCAGCAGCAGGCGGACCTTCTCGGCGCGGCCCTCGGCGTCGGTGGCCAGCACCTCGGCCTCCTTCACCTCGCCGGTCCACTCCGGGTAGCGGGCGAAGTCGGCGATCACGGCCATCACGTCCGCCGGGGAGGCGTCGATCGTGATGCTTGAGCTGGTGTGTTCCGCCATCGCGGTGGCTCCTCCGGGTTGGGGGCACCTCCCAGCGGTAGCTGGGGGAATGTCGAGGAAGTGTGCGGCCTGCGGCCGCCGCGTGCAGGCTACCGTGCGTGCGGAGGTCACCACTCCAGGGCCCACGGCCTTCCCGTGGCGGCGAAGTGCCCGACGTTCACGCACTCGGTGCCGGCGATCCTGGCCCGCCGCGCCAGCGGCTGGTGGACGTGCCCGAAGAGCGCGTACCGGGGCCGGGTGCGGCGGATCGCGGCCAGCAGGGCCTCGCTCCCGCGCTCGAACCGGCGCGCGACGGTGTCGTAGCAGAGCTCGGGGACCTCCGGCGGGATGTGCGAGCAGAGCACGTCCACCTCGCCCAGGGCCTCCACCTTGGCCGCGTACTCCTCCTCGTCGACCTCGTAGGGCGTGCGCATCGGCGACGGCAGGCCGCCGCCGACGAAGCCGAAGACGCGGCCGCCGATCTCGACCCGCTGCCCGTCGAGCACGGTGGTGCCGGGGGCGGCGTACTCCTGCCACAGCCCGGGGACGTCCACGTTGCCGTACGTGGCGTACGTCGGGCTGGGGAAGGCCGCGAACATCTGCGCGTACTGCCGGCGCACCGCTTCCTCGATCAGCCGCTCCCTGTCGAGCCCGTCCCACAGGCTGCGGCCGAATTCGCGCGCTTCCGCGAAGCGCCGCGCCGTGCGCAGCTCGACGATGCGGTGGGCGTTCTCGACGCCGAAGAGGTCGGGGAAGATGCCGCGCGAGTGGTCGGCGTAGTCGAGGAAGAGCACCAGGTCGCCGAGGCAGACGAGCGCGTCGGCGCCGTCGCCGGCCCGCGCGAGCGCCTCGGTGTTGCCGTGGACGTCACTGACGACGTGGACCCGCGTACGACTCTTCCTGCCACCCATGGCTGCCACCCTAGGGCGGCCCGGCTCCGGCCGGGTAGAGGGCGGGTCGCAGGCGGCCGGACCTGCGGTTACTTCCGAGTCTCGAACACGGTCGACTACTGTCGGCAGCGTATTGGCGGGTCTTGCGGCGCATCGCGATGTACAGAATGTGACGCACGGAACATCTGGCCGGTTCCCTCTATCGGGAACCCACTACCGGTGGGTAACGTCCGGTCGGTCCACACGGTGGCGATGGCGCCCAGAGGAGCAGCAGTCTTGCGCGAGTTCAGCCTTCCGGCCCTGTACGAGGTCCCGTCGGACGGGAACCTGACGGATCTCGTCCGCCGCAACGCCACGCAGCATCCCGACACCGCCGTCATCGCCCGCAAGGTCGACGGCCGGTGGCAGGACGTGACGGCGACGGAGTTCCTCGCCGAGGTGCGGGCCGCTGCCAAGGGCCTGATCGCGGCGGGCATCGAGCCCGGCGACCGGGTCGCCTTGATCTCCCGCACCCGCTACGAGTGGGTGCTGTTCGACTTCGCGATCTGGACCGCGGGCGGCGTCACCGTCCCCGTGTACGAGACCAGCTCCCCCGAGCAGGTCCAGTGGATCCTGGGCGACTCCGGGGCCGTCGCGGTCATCGTGGAGAGCCCCGCGCACAGCGCGACCGTGGCCTCGCTGCGCGACCGGCTGCCGGAGCTGCGCGAGGTCTGGGAGGTCGACCAGGACGCCCAGGGCGTGCTGGCGGCCGCCGGTGCCAAGGTCACCGACGCCGAGGTGGACGCGCGCAGCGCCCTCGCGGTCGCCGACGACCCGGCCACGATCGTCTACACCTCGGGCACCACCGGCCGCCCCAAGGGCTGCGTGCTGACCCACCGCAACTTCTTCGCCGAGTGCGGCAACGTGGTGGAGCGGCTGAAGCCGCTCTTCCGCACCGGCGAGTGCTCAGTGCTGCTGTTCCTGCCGGCCGCGCACGTCTTCGGGCGCCTGGTGGAGGTGGCGGCGGTGCTGGCGCCGATCCGGCTGGGCTGCGTACCGGACATCAAGAACCTCACCGACGAGCTGCAGTCCTTCCGGCCCACGCTGATCCTCGGCGTGCCGCGCGTCTTCGAGAAGGTCTACAACTCGGCGCGCGCCAAGGCCCAGGCGGACGGCAAGGGCAAGATCTTCGACGCGGCCGCCGAGACGGCGATCGCGTACAGCCGGGCGCTGGACACCCCCTCGGGCCCGTCCTTCGGCCTGAAGCTCAAGCACAAGCTGTTCTCCAAGCTGGTCTACTCCAAGCTGCACACGGTCCTCGGCGGGCGCGGCGAGTACGCGATCTCCGGCGGCGCCCCGCTGGGCGAGCGGCTCGGCCACTTCTTCCGCGGCATCGGCTTCACGGTCCTGGAGGGCTACGGCCTGACGGAGACCTGCGCGGCCACCGCCTTCCTCCCGTGGGACAAGCAGAAGATCGGTACGGTGGGCCAGCCGCTGCCCGGCTCCGTGCTGCGCATCGCCGACGACGGCGAGGTGCTGGTGCACGGCGAGCACGTCTTCAAGGAGTACTGGAAGAACGAGGCGGCCACCGCCGAGGCGATGACGGACGGCTGGTTCCACACCGGTGACGTCGGCACCCTCGACGAGGACGGCTACCTCAAGATCACCGGGCGCAAGAAGGAGCTCATCGTCACGGCGGGCGGCAAGAACGTCGCCCCCGCGGTGATCGAGGACCGGATCCGGGCGCACGCGCTGGTCGCGGAGTGCATGGTGGTCGGCGACGGGCGGCCGTTCGTGGCCGCGCTCGTCACCATCGACGAGGAGTTCCTCGGCCGGTGGGCCGCGGAGAACGGCAAGCCGGCCGGGGTGACGGCGGCGGAGCTGCGCGAGGACGCGGAGCTGGTCGCCGCCGTCCAGAAGGCCGTCGACGACGGCAACGCGGCGGTGTCCAAGGCGGAATCGGTGCGGAAGTTCCGCATCCTCGGCTCGCAGTTCACGGAGGAGTCCGGCCACATCACGCCGTCGCTGAAGCTCAAGCGGAACGTGGTGGCGAAGGACTTCGCGGACGAGATCGACGCGCTCTACCGGGGCTGAGACCCGCGGCTGGGACCAGGGGCTACGGCCCGGGCTACGGCCGGGCGAGGATCCGGTCCATGTTCCGCTCGGCGAGGGCCGTGATCGTCACGAACGGGTTCACGCCGAGCGAGCCGGGCACCAGTGAGCCGTCGAGCACGTACAGCCCCTGGTACCCCTTGACCCGCCCGTAGGCGTCGGTGGCCTCGCCGAGGACGCAGCCGCCGAGCGGGTGGTAGGTGAAGTCGTCGGCGAAGGCCCGGTTGTCGCCGAAGAGGTCGTGGCGGTAGACCGTGACGTTGCGGCGGTTGATGCGGTCGAAGAGGTTCTTGGCCGCCGCGACCGCCGGGGCGTTCTGCTCCCGCCTCCAGTCGAGCCGTGCCGAGTCGCTCGCGGCGTCGTAGGTGAAGCGGCCGCGCTCGGGGTTCCTGGTGATGGCCAGGTACATCGAGATCCAGTGCTCGATGCCCATGGGGAGCGGGGCGATCTCCGCGAAGACGGGGTTGGCCGCGTTGTCCCAGTCGTCGATGCCCAGCGCGGGCATGGTGGCCTGGTTGCAGCCGACCGTGTCCCAGAGGTGGTTGGCCCGGGCGGTCATGACGTTGCCGTTGGGGCCCCAGCCGAGCCCGACCTTCTCGCTGAGCGCGGGCAGCGTGCCGGTCTCGCGGGCGCGCAGCAGGATCTCGGTGGTCCCCAGACTTCCCGCCCCCAGGAACAGCTGCCCGCAGCCGAGTTCGCGGACCTGGGTGACGCGGCCGGCGACGTCGCTGGTCCGTACGGTCAGCACGTAGCCGCCGGCCGGGTCCTGCCGTACGCCGACCACGTGCTGCATGGTCTCGATGGTGACGTTGCCGGTGCCGAGGGCGGCGGCGAGGTAGGTCTTGTCGACGCTCTTCTTGCCGTGGTTGTTGCCGTAGATGACCTCGCCCGCGAGCGCGGAGCGGGGGGCGGTGCCGGCGGCCTCGCGCTTCATGTGGTCGAAGTCGTAGACGTTGGGCACGAAGGTGGTCTTCAGGCCGGTGTTGTGGGCGTGTTTGCGGGAGGTGCGGGCGAAGCGGTACCACTCCGTGGACTCGAACCAGGCGGGGTCGATGTCGTTGACGCCGAGCATGGCGCGGGCGCGGGGGTAGTACGTGCCGTACATCTCCTCGGCGTCCACGCCCGGGAACACCTCGGTGAAGTACGAGCGTCTGGGGGTCGGCGCCATGCCGCCGTTGACGAGGGAGCCGCCGCCCACCCCCCGCCCCACGTAGACGGACATGTCCCCGTGGTGCACGCGGTCGAGGACCCCGGGGTAGGGGCTGATGTCGCGGTTGACCACGTCGAGCCAGAGGAACTGCGCGAGCGGGGCCTCGGTGCGGTTGCGGAACCACATGGAGCGGTGGTCGGGCGCGGAGGTCGAGGGGAAGACCTTGCCGTCGGGGCCGGGGGTGTCCCACAGCCGCCCCATCTCGAGGACGACGGTACGGACGCCCGCCTGCCCGAGGCGCAGCGCGGCGACGGCGGATCCGTAGCCGGAGCCGACGACGACGGCGGGGGCGTAGTGCGCGGCGGGGGGCTCGGCCGCGGTGGCGCTGCCGAGGCCGATCCGGGTGAGCCCGAGGGCGGCGGCGGTACGGAGGGCGTTGCGGCCGAGTTGACGGCGCGTCAGATTGTGTGTCATGGGCGCATCATGAGCGGGTTCCGCTCAACCGGCCATAACGCGCACTGCCATGCATGTGAGTAACAGTCAGACATGTTCGGACCGTAGCCGGGTGGCGGCGGACGGCCTCCGGTCTGCACGATTCCGCCCGGGATTGTCCTTGCCGGACCGGCAATGCCGTCTTCTGCCCCTTCTTGACGCGCCAGCCGTCGGACCCGGGGCGGGGGCCAGTGGGGCGTGGGTGCGTGGGCCGCTGCGCGGGGCTGGTCCCCTCCCCGCCCTTCCACCGTTCCCAGGGCTGCGCCCGGACCCCTCCTGGGGGCTCCGCCCCCAGACCCCCGCGCCTCAAACGCCGGCGGGGCTGTTGAACAGCCCCGCCGGCGTTTGAGGCGACGGGCGCGCAGCGCCCGTACCGGGGTCAGGGGCAGAGCCCCTGGGAACGGTGGAAGGGCGGGGAGGGGCCGGCCCCGCGCAGCGACCCACCGCCCGCAGGGGAGCACCGGACCCAGCCCGCCAAGTGACCCCGGCCCCCGGCCCGCCGGACGGAGTCCGGCGCAGCGGGGCGAAGCCGGTAAGGCCGCCCGCGGCCGAGCCGCGCGAGCGCCGGGTAAAAAACTTCAGAGTAGCTCGCGGAGGCCCTCGGCCAGGTGGTCCCAGCGCCACTGGCGCTCGACCCACGCTCGCCCCGCCGCGCCCATCCGCGCGCGCAGCTCCGGGTCGAGCAGCAGCGCCACGATGCGGTCCGCCGCGTCCTCCGGAGCGCC
This sequence comes from Streptomyces sp. NPDC034085, assembly GCF_055575555.1. Classification (NCBI taxonomy): domain Bacteria; kingdom Bacillati; phylum Actinomycetota; class Actinomycetes; order Kitasatosporales; family Streptomycetaceae; genus Streptomyces; species Streptomyces sp. NPDC034085. The sequence goes on from NZ_JBVISL010000001.1 coordinate 356,823, forward strand.
GCCCCGGACCACCCAGCCGGTCTCCCCGTCCCGCACCGCGTCCGGCGCCCCGCCCGAGTCGCCCGCGACCACCGGCAGGCCCGTCGCCGACGCCTCCAGGTAGACGATGCCGAGCCCTTCGACGTCCAGCCCGCCCCGCCGGGTCCGGCACGGCATCGCGAAGACGTCGCCGGCGCCGTAGTGGGCGGGCAGTTCGGCCCACGGGACCGCGCCCGTGAAGACGACCGAGTCCGCGACCCCCGTCGAGGCGGCCAGCGCGCGCAGGTCCGCCTCGTACGGTCCGCCGCCCACGATCAGCAGCACCGCGTCCGGCACCGCCGCCAGGATCCGCGGCATCGCCTCGATCAGGGTGTCCTGCCCCTTGCGCGGGACCAGCCGGGAGACGCACACGACCACCGGCCGGTCGGTCAGCCCCAGCCGGGCGCGGACCTCCGGGCCGCCCGACCCGGGGTGGAAGGTCTTCTCGTCGACCCCGGGCGGGAGTCGGACCATCCGCGCCGCCGCCCGCTCCGTCACCGCCGAGGCGATCCGCGAGCGCGTGTACTCCCCGAGGTAGGTCAGCGTGTCCGTACCCTCGCCGATCCGCCGCAGCAGCTGCCGCGCTGCCGGCAGCTGCGCCCAGCCCGCCTCGTGCCCGTGAGTGGTGGCGACGATCCGCCGCGCGCCCGCCCGGCGCAGGGCCGGGCCCATCAGCCCGAGCGGGGCGGCCGCTCCGAACCACACCGACTCGCAGCCGTGCTCGCGCAGCAGGGACACCGCCCGGCGGGTCACCCGGGGCGTCGGCAGCAGCATCGTCGTACGGTCGCGCACCACCGGGAACGGCTGTTCCGCGTCGAAGGCGGCGGTGGCCTCGCGGCCCTCCGCCCCGTGCTTCCAGGTGGAGGCGTAGACAACGACCCGCTCAGGGTCCAGGCGCAGCGCCATGTTGTGCAGGAAGGCCTGGATGCCGCCGGGGCGGGGCGGGAAGTCGTTGGTCACGATCAGCGTCTTGTGCATCCCCGCCAACGTACCCGACGGCTATCCGAGCTCCTCCCGCAGCGTCTGCCGCCAGGCCGCCGTCAGTCCGGGCAGGTCCACTCCCAGGGCCTCCCCCAGTGCGGCCGGCAGCGGTTCGCGGGCCGCCAGCTCGTAGAGGCGTACCAGCGCCGGCTGGCCCCAGCGGGCGGCGACGAGCCGGCAGGCCAGCCAGGCGCCCCCGTACGCGCGGGCCGTCGCCTGCGGGTCGCCGCCGAAGGTGAACGCCCCGTCGGCCGGGAGCGCGCCCGGCAGTTCGCCGCGCCGCACGGCGCGCGCCAGCTCGGGCGCGCCGTCGGCCGGTGCGGTGGGGGTCTGCCGGTACGCCGCCCAGTCCGCGAAGCCCTCGGACAGCCACAGCGGCGTGGAGGCCGAGGTGGCGGCGCGGGTCGCGACGTGGGTGACCTCGTGGGTCAGCACGGTGCGCCGCCCGGCCTCCGACAGCCCCGGATACCCCTCCGGGTTGACCACCACCCGGTCGGCCGGGGCCGGTCCGCCCCCGGTGCTGCCGGTGGTGACGGCCCCCAGCCCCCGGTAGGTGTCGGCCGGACGCCCCAGCAGCGCGGCCATCGCCTCCAGCGTGGCGGGGGCCAGGACCACCACCCGCCGCGCCCACGGCCGGGGCCAGGCGGCGGTCACCGCCGGCACCGCCCGGTCGGCCTCGGCGGCGAGGGCGGCCAGCGCCTGCGGGGTCTGGCCGGCGCCGAGGACGAGGCAGTGCGCGCCCCGTACGGCGGCCACCTCTCCCTGGTCCCACAGCTGCGCCACCGCGCCGGGGGCGGGCCGGTCGGCGGTGACCCGCCAGGCCGTTCCGTCCCGGACGAGCTCCACCTCACGGGCCGAGGAGGCGGGGGCTCCGTCGTAGCCGGCGAGCCGGTAGCGCACCTCCGCGCGCGCGAAGGCCCGTACGCCGGACTGCCGGACGGAGGTGACCTCGTAGGACCAGCCCTCCAGGGGGATCCCGGCGAGCCGCGCGGGCGGGGCGGCGGACCAGTCGGCCACGGCCCGCCGTACCGCCCCGTCGTCGGCGGGGGCGCGCGGGGCCGGGTCCGCGCAGCCGGCCGCGGGGAGCGGGCAGAGCGCGAGCACGAGCAGGCGCAGGGCGGCGCGGCGGCGGACCGGGGTCATCCGCCGATCGTACGCAGGGCCCGCCTCAGGGCCGGGTCACCGAGGACACCGGCATCATCCCGACGGGGTCGTAGCGCACCCGCGCGCCCGGGTACGGGGCGTGCACCACCTGGCCGTTGCCGACGTACATGCCGACGTGGCTCGCGTCGGAGCGGTACGTCACCAGGTCCCCGGGCTGCGCCTGCGAGAGCGGTACCTGCCGGCCCGCGTACCGCTGGGCCTGCGAGGTGCGGGGCAGGGAGACCCCGGCCTGGCGGTACGACCACACCATCAGGCCGGAGCAGTCGAAGCCCGTGGGGCCCGTGGAGCCCCATACGTACGGCCGCCCGACCGCCGCCCGGGCCGCCATGACCGCGGCCATGGCGCGGCCCGAGGCGCGGCCGCCGCCGGCGGGCAGCTCCGACGGGCCGTCGACGCTGCCGCGGCCGCCGGAGCGGGAGGCGCGCTCGAAGTCGGCCCGCTCCTCGGAGGGCATCGCGTTGAGCAGCCTGCGCGCGGCGGCGAGCTTCGCCGTGACGGCGCGCTTGTGGGTGGCCACCTCCGTGCGCAGCGCTTCGAGTTCGGCGAGCTTGCGGGAGGCCTCCTGGCGCTGCCGGCCGATCCGCCGCTGCTCCTCGCGGAGTTCGCCCAGCTGCTGGGCCTGGCGGCCGCTGAGCCGGCCCAGGACGGCGGCCTTGTCGAGGTAGGCGCCGGGGTCGTCGGAGAGCATCAGCTCGACGGTGGGGTCGAGGCCGCCGGAGCGGTACTGGGCCCCGGCGAAGGTGCCGAGGATCCCGCGCATGGTGTTGATGCGGTCCTGGCCGCGGGCGACGGCGTCCTGGGCGCGGCTGATCTCGGCCCGCAGGGCGTCGGCCTTCTCGCCCGCCTCGTTGAACCGCTCGGTGGCCTGCTCGGCCTCTTCGAAGAGCCGGTCGACCTGGGTGCGGGAGCCGGCGGGCTCCTGGGGGAGGCCCGGTGAGGCGAGCGCGGGGGCTCCCGCGATGGCCACGGCGGCGCCGGCCGCGGCGGCGGTGAAGGCGGTGACCTTGGTGTTCCGGTCGAGGCCGCTGGGCCCGGGCCGTCGGTGGGACGCCATGGGGAACCGCTCCCTTCCGCTGCGCGGGGCCCGGGTCCGCCCCCCGTGGGCGGTCGTGTGCCGGGTCCGCGCTGGCAGACAGTAGCGGCGCGGCCACGCACCGGCCAACGGCCGTCGGCGGGCACCCGGGGCGGCGGGCCGCCTCAGACGCAGGTCATCGGCGGGGCGGGAGGTCAGAGCCGGTCCGTGCAATTCGCCCGGATGGGCGGTGTACGGGGCTGCCGCGGGCCGGGAGGGCGGTCAGCCGACGCGGACGCCGAACTGGAAGGGCATGTTGTCCATCGACTCGTACTTGACCCCGCCGCGCGGGTTGGACGCGTGCAGGGTCATGTTGTTGCCGGCGTACAGGCCGACGTGGTGCAGGTCGTCGTAGAAGAAGACCAGGTCACCGGGCTGGAGCTGGCTGCGCCCGATGCGCGTGCCGTCGTTGGCCTGGGTGTAGGTGGTACGGCTGATGCTGACGCCGGCCTGCCCGTAGGCCCACTGCGTCAGCCCCGAACAGTCGTAGGCGCTGGGGCCGGTGGCGCCCATGATGTACGCGCTGCCCAGCTTGGTCTTCGCGGCGGCCAGCGCCGCCCCGGCCCGGCCGGAGGCGCTCGCGGCGGGGGCGGCGCCCTCACCGGCGGTGCGGCCGGCCTTGCTCTGCTGCGCCTCCTCGTCCTTGAGCTGGCTGCGCTCCTGCGCCGTCAGCGTGTTGAGGAGTGCCTGGGCCTCGGCGAGCTTGTCCTGGGCGGCCTTCTTCTTCTCGCCGAGTTCCTTGCGGGTGGCGTCGAGGTCGGCGAGCTTGCCGGTGGCCTCCTGGCGCTGCTGCGCGAGGGCGCGCTGCTTGGCCTGGATCTCGGCTATCGCCTGGAGCTGCCTGCCGCTCAGCTGCTGGAGGGTGGAGGCCTTGTCGAGGTAGGTCTCCGGGTCCCCGGAGAGCAGCAGCGCCACGGACGGGTCGATGCCGCCGCCGCGGTACTGGGCGGTGGCCATCGAACCGAGGGTGTTGCGCAGGTCGTTGAGCCCGCCTTGGTCACGGGCCACCGCGTCTTGGAGCTGGGCGATCTCCTTCTCGAGCTTCTCCTGGTGCTCGCGGGCCCCGTTGAACTTCTCGGTGGCCTGCTCGGCCTCCTCGTAGAGGGCGTCGACCTTGGCCTTGACCTCGTCCTTGTTCGGCTTGTCCGGTGCGGCCACGGCGGACTGCGAGGAGAGGGCGACCGCCGCGGCGGCGGTGGCGGTGAGCACGGTCACGCGCGTGCGGGTCGGCTGCTTGGGTCGACGGTGGGACGCCACGGGGGCGAGCTCCTTCTTCCTAGAGCCGCCGAAGACGAACGGGCGCATTCGGCGGCACCTCCGCCCGTACCCGAATGGGTGACCTACCGCACGAAGGTTTGAGCAGACCCTAGTGACCCGCCTCTGATCACTTCAAATCCCCGGCAGCAAAAATCCGCAGCCGTTCCGCTTCTTTTACCGTCGGCCCACGCTGCGTGCCGAGGGGCTGACGGTGCGTCTTCCGCTTGCACCGTCAATCCCGGCATCGGGCCCAGTAGTTACGAAACGCGCGAAAGCCGCTTGAGCAGCAATGCGGACGCCACCGGCCGGGCTCCGGCCTTCGCGACCCCGTCGGCCACCTCGCGGTCGGTGGAGACCACGACCACCGGCCGGCCGGGCGGCTCGGCCCGCACCAGCTGGCGGATCAACTCGTCGGCCGTCACGCCCGCCTTGGAGAACAGCACCCGCACCCCGCGCGGCGGTGCCAGCAGCACCGGCGCCGCCAGCTCCGCGCCGTCGAAGACGCACGTCATCTCGGCGCCCGTCTGCGCGGCCAGCATCGACAGCCCGCCCAGCAGCCGCAGCCGCTGCTTCTCCAGCGGCATCGTCGGATAGCCGGTCTTCGTCACGTTGTAGCCGTCGACCACCAGGTGCGCCTGGGGAAGCGCCAACAGCTGGTCCAGCAGGGCCGGATCGGTCTCCGAAAGGGCGCGCGCCGCGATGTCCTTCGGGGTCATCCGGCCCGGCTCCACCGCCTCCACCGTGTCGGCCGGCCGGGTCGAGACCGGCGGCAGCGCCAGCTCGCGCCGCAGCCCCGCCGCCGCGTCCAGCACGGTGTCCAGCAGCAGCCGCAGCCGCATGTCCTCGGTGCTGCGCCCCTCCCGGGCGGCCCGGCGCGAGGTCTCCAGCGCCGACTCCACCTCCGCGAGACGGGCCTTGAGGCGCCGGGTCTCGGTCTCGGCGGCGGCCACCTGTGCGGCCGCCTCACCGCGGATCCCGTCGATCTCGGCGCCCACCTTGCGCAGCGCCGCCTCACCCCGCTTGACGTCGCTCAAGGCGCTGCGCAGCTTGCGCTGAAGCGATTCCGCTTCCTTGCGGGCGGCCTCCAGCTCGGCGCGCACCTGGTCGCCGCCGGTCCGCTGGGCCTCCTTCAGCTGCGCCAGCTCCTCGCGCAGCCGTTCCAGCTCCCGCCGGGTCTCGTCACCGACCCGCTCGGCGTCGGCGCGCTGCGCCTCCTCGCCGGCGGCGGCCACCAGCTTCACCCAGCCGGCCGGGCGCAGCACGTACGCCGCCGCGGCGACGTCCAGCGGGTCGGCGGCGGCGGGAGGGGCCCCGGCCTCCAGGGCCCCGGCCAGCTCCGGCTGCGCCTCGCGCAGCTTCTCCGCGATCCGGCTGCGGAAGACCCCGTCGGTCTCCACCGCGGCGGCCATCGCGGTGCCCGCGAACTTGGCGCGCCGGGTCGGGGTGAAACGGGCGTACTGGCGCAGCTGCGCCGGGAGGTCCGCGACCGTCAGACCGCCGAAGGCGTCCGAGACGATCGCGACGACCCGGCGCCGCACGCCTTCAGGCAGCGGGCGGTCGAGGACCTCCGCGGCGTCACCGGCCGCGTCGGCCGGCCTCGCGCCGCTTGCTGGCTCCACTCTCCGTCACCCCTACCGTGATCTACTGTGGGCCCGGCTCCGTCAGGAGTCGGTGCCCGGCCTGTCCACGAGCTCGATCTGGTCCACCGCGTTGCACCAGCGGCAGCGGACCGACTCGATGGTCTCACTGACCACCTCGCGCTCCTCGACCTTGGGCTCCCCGGCGAGATCGAGGTGGACGTACTCCACGACCTTCGACGATCGGGTGACATCGAACCGCGTGAGGTTGCCGCACAGGGTGCAGCGCCACCGGGTGGTGTCGGTCGGCAGGGGAACCGTCATCAGGCCGCTCTCTCCTTCGTAGCTCATTCAATTAAAGCGGTACGGCGCGGTCGGCGGACCGCAGCACGTAACCCTACGGCCTGGCACCACCCTCAGGCGGGTGCGTCTGCGTCATGCTCTGTCGCATGATCGTAAAGTGGCGGACCCTGTGCGAGGCCGCCCGGGGCCCCGTGGTGACGTACGCGCTGATCGCCGGCTGCTGCGTGGTGTTCGTCATCGGCCCGGCTTCCGGCCTGAACCCGGACTACGGGACGGGCGAGCGGCTGGTCTCGACGGGCACGGCGTACTTCCGGCACTGGGGCGTCGTCCCGGACGAGCTGTTCTCTGGCGCGGTGCGCCCGCTGCTGACGCCGCTCACGGCGCTCTTCGTGCACGGCAGCTGGCTGCACCTGCTCGGGAACATGCTGTTCCTCTACGTCTTCGGCACGATGACGGAGGAACGCATGGGCCGGGCGCCCTTCCTCGTCTTCTACGTCTGTACGGGATACCTGGCGCTCGCGGCCTACGCGGCGGCCAACGCGGCCTCGGACCAGACCCTGGTCGGGGCGTCGGGGGCGATCTCGGCGGCGCTCGGGGCCTTCTTGTGCCTCTTCCCGCGCGCCCGGGTGACGAGCCTGTTCCCGTTCCTGTTCTTCCTGCCGCTGCGCTTCCCGGCCTGGATCGTGCTGGTGTTCTGGTTCGGCCTCCAGTGGCTGGCGGCGCACCGGGCGGGAAGCGGTCCCGGAGTGGCCTACCTGGCCCATGTGGTGGGCTTCTCGCTGGGCTTCCTCTACGCCTGGGGGCGCTATCGCCGGGCGACTAGAGTGAGGAGACCAGTGACTGCCGGCGAGGGAGACAGCCAACCGTGATCACCGCGATCGTGCTCATCAAGACCAGCGTGGACCGCATCCCCGAGATCGCCGAGTCCATCGCCCAGCTGGACAGCGTCAGCGAGGTCTACTCCGTCACCGGCACGTACGACCTGATCGCCCTGGTCCGCGTCGCCCGCCACGAGAACCTCGCGGACATCATCCCGGGCCGCATCAGCAAGATCCCGGGCGTCGAGGCGACGGACACCCACGTGGCGTTCCGCACGTACTCCCAGCACGACCTGGAAGCCGCCTTCGCCATCGGCCTCGACGCGTAGCCCCGCTCCGGGACCGGCCCGTGCCCCGCACGGCGGTGCGGGGCGGCCGCCGCGCCCGCGCCCGCGCTACACCGCCGGGACGCAGCGGCCCTCCTCCGTGCGGTACTGCCACTTGGCGCCGTCCGCGACGAGTTCCCGTACCGCGCGCACGAAGCGCTCCACGTGCTCGTCCGGGGTGCCGGCCCCGAAGCTGACCCGGATCGCGTTCAGCGACCGCTCCCCCGGCGCCGCCTCCGGCGCCCCGCACTCCCCCTGGGCCTGCGGCTCGCTGCCGAGCAGGGTCCGCACCAGCGGGTGGGCGCAGAACAGTCCGTCGCGCACGCCGATCCCGTACTCGGCGGACAGCGCGGCCGCGAAGTGCGAGCTGTTCCAGCCGTCGACGACGAAGGAGATGACGCCGACGCGCGGGGCGTCGTCCCCGAACAGGGACAGCACGCGCACGGCGGGGACCCCGGCCAGGCCCTCGCGGACCTTGGCGATGAGGTGGCGCTCGCGGGCGACGAGGGCGTCGAAGCCGGCCTCGGTCAGGGCGCGGCAGGCGGAGGCGATGGAGTAGGCCCCGATGACGTTCGGGGATCCGGCCTCGTGGCGGGCGGCGGTGGTGTGCCACTCGACGTCCACGCCGCCGTCCTCGCGGCGGGCGACCTTGCGGGAGGCGCCGCCGCCGGCGAGGTACGGCTCCGCCTCCTGGAGCCAGTCGGCGCGGCCGGCGAGCACGCCCGAGCCGAAGGGCGCGTACAGCTTGTGCCCGGAGAAGGCGACCCAGTCCACGTCCAGCTCCCGTACGGAGACGGGGTGGTGGGGGGCCAGCTGGGCGGCGTCCAGCACGATACGTGCGCCGTGGGCGTGCGCGGCGGCGGCCAGCTCCCGGACCGGCCACAGCTCGCCGGTGACGTTGGAGGCGCCGGTGACGCAGACCAGCGCCGGCCCGTACGGGTCGCGGTCGGCCAGGGCCCGCTCCAGGGTGGCGACGGCCTCGCCGGGCGTGCGGGGGGCGTTGAGGTAGGTGACCTGCGCGTTCGTCCAGGGCAGCAGCGAGGCGTGGTGCTCGGTCTCGAAGACGAAGACCTGGCAGTCGGCGGGGAGCGCGGCGGCGAGCAGGTTGAGGGAGTCGGTGGTGGACCGGGTGAAGACCACCTGGTCGTCGGGGCGGCAGTCGAGGAAGTCGGCGACGGTGGTCCGGCTCTGCTCGAAGAGGTCGGTGGACAGCTGCGAGAGGTAGCCGGCGCCGCGGTGGACGCTGCCGTAGTACGGGGCGTACGCGGCGACGTCGTCCCAGACCCGCTGGAGCGCGGGGGCGCTGGCCGCGTAGTCGAGGGCGGCGTAGGTGACCTCGCCGCCGGTGACGAGCGGCACGGTGACGTCGCGGCCGAGGACCGGCAGAGGGGCGTCACAGGCGGGGTCGGTGACGGGGGCGGTGGCGGCAGCGGTGGCGTTCAGGGATGCGGACATGGCGGTATCTCCCGGCAGGCAGGGCTGAATGGCTTCGGTGTGCCCGTACGCGGGTACGGCTCGGCGGCCGACCGGAGGGGTACGGGAGGGCCCCGGAACGAACGGGGGTGCACGGAAGTGGCCCTGGTCCGGGGGGTGAAGAAGGGGCGGAGTCGCCCTATCGCATTCGCTTGCTCACGGAAAACGCTCCTCGAGAGACCAGGACCCCTGGTGTCGAGGGATCCGCGCTTGCCGTAGGCCTTTCTGCCTACGACCTGGTCATCACCCGGGGCACCCCGCCACGGAAGGAGGGTTGCCGGACAGCAAGCCGGGGCCAAAACGCTGTCACTCGTGACCTTGGGGAGCATCCTGCCACATGATCCTCCGCGCGCAAGACCCCGGTCCACGATGTGGACCGGGGTCTCGGTGCGGAAGGGTCAGGCGTTGGTGGCCGCCACCCAGCGCTCCAGCGCGGCCCGGGCCGCACCCGAGTCGATCGCGTCCGCCGCGCGGGCGATGCCCGCCGTCAGCTGCTCCTCCAGCGAGCCGGTGCCCGGGTCCAGGGCCACCAGGGCGGCCGCGGAGTTCAGCAGCACCGCGTCGCGCACCGGGCCGGTCTCGCCGGCCAGCAGGCGGCGGGCGACGTCGGCGTTGTACGACGGGTCCCCGCCGCGCAGGGCCGAGATGTCGACCGTCGCGATGCCCACGTCACGCGGGTCGAAGGCATGCTCCGTGATCCGGCCCTCGCGCACCCACCACACCCGGGAGGTCCCGGTGGTGGTCAGCTCGTCCAGGCCGTCGTCGCCGCGGAAGACCAGCGCGGAGGTGTTCCGCTCGGCGAGCACCCCCGCCATGATCGGGGCCAGCCGCGCGTCCGCCACCCCGACCGCCTGGGCCGTGACCCGGGCGGGGTTGGTGAGCGGGCCGAGGCCGTTGAACGCGGTGCGCACCCCGAGGTCCCGTCGCGCGGAGGCGGCGTACCGCAGGGCCGGGTGGAAGACCACCGCGGCGCAGAAGGTGATGCCGGCCTCCTCCGCGACCTGCGCCACCCGCTCCGGGGTCAGGCCGAGGTTGACGCCGAGCTTCTCCAGGACGTCGGAGGAGCCGCTGGCGGAGGACGCGGCCCGGTTGCCGTGCTTGACGACCTTGGCGCCCGCGCCGGCCGCCACGACGGCGGACATGGTCGAGATGTTGACCGTCTTGGCGCCGTCACCGCCGGTGCCGACGATGTCCAGGGTCCGTCCGGGCACCTCGATCAGGTTGGCGTGGGCGTACATCGTGCGGACCAGGCCCGTGTACTCCTCCACGGTCTCGCCCTTGGCCCGGAGGGCCACCGCGAAGCCCGCGATCTGCGCGTCGGTGGCCTCGCCGCGCATGATCCGCTCCATCGCCCAGGCGGTGTCGTCGGTGGCGAGGTCCTGGCGGTTGAGCAGGGCCTCCAGGATGCCCGGCCAGCCGCGGGCCGCCACGCTGTCGCCGCCTGCCGGGGTCGCAACGTTCATGGTCAGCTCCTGCTGCTTCGTCGGGGTCGCACGTCCCATGGGGACGATCACAGCCTATCCAGCCCCGGAGGCGGCAAAGAGCCCCGTCCAGACACTGGACGGGGCTCTTGCCGTGGCGACACGGGGACCGGCCGGAGCCGGTCCCTCAAGCGGTCGGACCGGAGATCAGTGGTGGCCGTGGCCGGCCTGGATCTCCTTGTACTCCTCCACCGTGGGCTTCGGAATCTGGTTGTTCTCCGCGTAGAAGCCCTTGCTGAGCTTCGCGCGCAGCTTCTCGCCGCGCGTCACCTTGCGCTCGACACCGTTCTCGTCGACCGTGGGGCCGATCTCGACGGGCCGGTACTGCTCGTGCGCGGTGAGCGTGTGCAGCTTGGCCTGCGACAGCGGCTCGTGGACCTCGACGAACTCACCGTGCGGCAGGCGCTTGATGATGCCGGTCTCGCGACCGTGCAGCACCTTGTCGTGGTCCCGGCGCTGGAGGCCGAGGCAGATCCGCTTGGTGGCGATGAAGGCCAGGACCGGGACGACGAAGAAGCCGATCCGGACGAACCACGTGATCGAGTTGATCGACAGGTGGAAGTACTGGGCGAACATGTCGTTGCCGCCGCCGATGAGGAGCACGATGTACTCCGCGATCCAGGCGACACCGAAGGCCGTACGGGTCGGGACGTTGCGCGGGCGGTCCAGGATGTGGTGCTCGCGCTTGTCGCCGGTGACCCAGGACTCGATGAACGGCCAGACGGCGATCGCGCCGAGGACCAGCGGGAAGAGCAGCAGCGGGATGAACACGCCCAGGACGAGCGTGTGGCCCCACAGGTTGATCTCCCAGCCGGGCATGGCACGGATGAGGCCTTCCGGCATACCCATGTACCAGTCGGGCTGCGCACCGGTGGACACGTGGTCCGGGCGGTACGGGCCGAGCGCCCAGATCGGGTTGATCGAGGCGATCGCCGCGACGGCCGCGATGACGCCGAAGACCAGGAAGAAGAAGCCTCCGGCCTTGGCCATGTAGACGGGCAGCAGCGGCATGCCGACGACGTTGTTGTTCGTCTTGCCGGGGCCGGCGAACTGGGTGTGCTTGTGGAAGAACACCAGGATCAGGTGCGCGACCAGCAGGCCCATCATGATGCCGGGCAGCAGCAGGATGTGCACCGAGTAGAACCGCGCGACGAAGTCGCCGCCCGGGAACTCCCCGCCGAAGAGGAACATCGACAGGTAGGTGCCGACGACCGGGACGGAGAGGATGGCGCCCTGCATGAAGCGGACACCGGTGCCCGAGAGCAGGTCGTCCGGCAGCGAGTAACCGGTGAAGCCGGTGAACATGCCGAGGACCAGCAGCAGGAAGCCGAAGATCCAGTTGATCTCACGCGGCTTGCGGAACGCGCCGGTGAAGAAGACGCGCATCATGTGCACGACCATCGCCGCGACGAAGATCAGCGCGGCCCAGTGGTGGATCTGGCGGATCAGCAGACCGCCGCGGACGTCGAAGCTGATGTCCAGGGTCGAGGCGAAGGCCTCGGACATCATGACGCCCTGCATCGGCACGTACGAGCCGTGGTACACGACCTCGTTCATGCTCGGGTGGAAGAACAGCGTCAGGTACACACCCGTGAGGATGATGATGATGAAGCTGTAGAGGCAGATCTCGCCCAGCATGAAGGACCAGTGGTCCGGGAAGATCTTGCGCATGTTCGCCTTGGCGAGGCCGTAGATGCCCAGGCGGCCGTCCGCCCAGTCGGCTACGCGCTCACCGCGCGACGCGTTGCGCGACGCCCCGGTGGCCGAGGTGTTCGTGGAGGTGCTCATCCGCGCTCCCAGAATGCAGGACCGACGGGCTCTTCGAAGTCGCCGTGCGCCTCGAGGAAGCCTTCGTCATTCACGCCGATCCGCAGCTGCGGAAGCGCGTGACCGGCCGGGCCGAAGATGACACGGGCGCCGTCGGAGAGGTCGAAGGTGGACTGGTGGCACGGGCAGAGCACGTGGTGCGTCTGCTGCTCGTACAGGCTGATCGGGCAGCCGACGTGGGTGCAGATCTTGGAGAAGGCCACGATGCCGTCGTGGGACCACTCCAGCTCCCGCTTGTCCTTGATGTCCTCCGGCTGGATGCGGACGATCATCAGGGCGGCCTTGGCGATCTGGACCTGGAAGTCGTGCTGGTCCTCCTCCAGGCCTTCCGGCATGGCGAAGGTCAGCGAACCGACCAGGACGTCCTCGGGACGCAGCGGCTCCATCGTGTTCTGGTTGATGAGCAGCTTGCCCTTGGACCACAGGGTCTTGCGCAGCTTGTCCTCGGGCAGGGGGCCCAGGTCGCGCAGCAGCACCACTCCGGCGAGCGGCACCAGGGCCAGCGCGCCGAGCATCGTGTTGCGGATCAGCGGACGGCGGGCGATGCCGGACTCGTTCGCACCGTCGGCGAAGTCCTGCATGACCTTCGCCTTGACCTCCGGGGAGGCGGCGATCTCGTGGCGCTCATCGGCGACCTCGACGTCCGACATCAGCGTGCGGGCCCAGTGGACCGCGCCGGCGCCGATGCAGAACAGGGCCAGGCCGAGCGTCAGGCCGAGCGAGAAGTTCAGCGCGCTGACCTTCCCGACGGGGAAGATGTAGACGATCTTCTCCACCGGGATGGCCACGTACGCGGCGATGAAGCCGATCGTGGCCAGCATCGACAGCGTGAACAGCATCGCCACCGTGCGCTCGGACCGCCTGGCGGCCCGCTCGTCGATGTCCTGGATGCGCGGCTTGTGGACCGGGAGGCCGGGGTCGGCGAACGGGTCGTCCGCGACCGCTACGGCACCGTGGTGCGCGTCGCCCTGCTCGCTCGGCAGGTGCTTGTCTTCGGGAATGTCTTGGCTACTCATGACTTCTTGGCCTTAGCGGTGTGGGCCGCGACCCAGACGGCGACAGCGATCAGCGCACCCAGACCGAAGATCCAGCCGAACAGACCCTCGGAGACGGGGCCGAGGCCACCGAGCTTCAGGCCGCCAGGGCTGACCGACTTCTCGCCGTTCACGTTCTGGAGGTACGCGATGATGTCCTTCTTCTGCTTCTCCGGCATGGTGCTGTCGGGGAAGGAGGGCATGTTCTGCGGGCCGGTGAGCATGGCCTCGTAGATGTGCTTCGGCTCGACGTCCTCGAGGTTCGGGGCGTACTTGCCGAGCGTCAGCGCGCCGCCCTCGCCGGTGAAGTTGTGGCACTGCGCGCAGTTGTTGCGGAACAGCTCACCACCGGCGGCGATGTCGGCACCAGCCGGGTCGTACTGCTTCTCGGCCGGCGTGATCGGACCGGCGCCGAGCGACGCGATGTACGCCGCCAGCTGGTCGATCTGGGCCTGCGAGTAGATCCTCGGCTTCTTCGGCACCTGGGCGCCGGGCTGCTGGGCGGGCATGCGGCCCGTGCTCACCTGGAAGTCGACGGCCGCGGAGCCGACGCCGACCAGGCTGGGGCCGTCAGTGGAACCCTGACCGCCGGTACCGTGGCAGCTTGCGCAGCCCACGGCGTACAGCTTCTTGCCCTCCTCGATGGCGAGGGACTGGGCGGTTTCATCGGCCTGCGCCTTGCCAGCGGGCGCGAAGGCAGCGTACAGCCCCCCCGTGACCGCCAGCGCGAAGAGTAGAACGACGACCGCCGCCAGCGGATGGCGTCGTCGTGCGGAGAGCTTTTTCACGGATTACCCCGGTGTCAGGATCTTCTGCGTCGGTGTTTCTGGATGGTGCCGGGCGGGGCCCGGCGACGTGTTCGCTACTTGATCAGGTAGATCGTCGCGAAGAGGCCGATCCAGACGACATCGACGAAGTGCCAGTAGTAGGACACGACGATGGCCGACGTGGCCTGTTCGTGGGTGAACCTCTTGGCCGCGTACGTCCGGCCGAGGACCAGCAGGAAGGCGATGAGACCGCCCGTCACGTGCAGACCGTGGAAGCCGGTGGTCAGGTAGAACACCGTGCCGTACGGGTCGGACGAGAGGCTCAGACCCTCGTGCTTGACCAGCTCGGTGTACTCGAACACCTGGCCGCCAATGAAGATCGCACCCATGACGAACGTGATGATGAACCACGACCTGAGCTTCTTCACGTCACCGCGCTCGGCGGCGAATACGCCGAGCTGGCAGGTGAGCGAGGAGAGCACCAGGATCGTGGTGTTCGTCGCCGAGAAGGGCAGGTTCAAGGCCGAGGCCTTCTCCGCCCAGAACTCGGCGCCCGTCACGGATCGCAGGGTGAAGTACATCGCGAAGAGGGCCGCGAAGAACATCAGCTCGGAACTCAACCAGATGATGGTTCCGACGCTGACGAGGTTCGGCCGGTTGACCGTCGGGTGCGCGTGCCCGGTATCTACTGTCGTTGCTGTCGCCACGACCGACATTATGTCGGTCGCTTATCCCGCCCTCACCCCGGGGGGTGCCGTTCGGAGTGTCAGGGGGGTGTGCAAGGCCCGAACGGCCCATCAGAGGACCGGTCGCGAGGGCGGCGGAACCGATGTTGACAGCCGGTCGGACGGAGTAGCATCCCGCGCATCATCAGCGTGATTCACGGCCACGTGGAGGACGAAATGCGGGCGACTGCGCGGGTTCTGGTCTACAGCGACGACGCGGGCACCCGGGAGCAGGTGCGGCTGGCAGCCGGGCGCAGGCCCGCAGCTGACCTGCCCCCGGTGGAGTTCCTGGAGTGCGCCACGCTTCCGGCGGTCCTCAAGGAACTGGACGCGGGCGGCATCGACGTGTGCGTGCTGGACGGCGAGGCGGTCCCGGCCGGGGGCATGGGCGTGTGCCGGCAGATCAAGGACGAGATCTTCCGGTGTCCGCCGGTGCTGCTGCTGATGGGACGGCCCCAGGACGCGTGGCTGGCCACGTGGAGCCGCGCGGACGCGGCGGTCACCCTTCCGGTGGACCCGGTGGAGTTCCCCGGGGCCCTGGCGGGGCTGCTGCGCGCGCGGCTGTCGCTGGACGCCTGAGGCGCGGGGGCGCCCGGGGCGCCCGGGGTGTGCGCGGGGGCCCGCGGGCCGGCCCAGGGGCCGCCCGCGGGCCCGTACGGCCTTCTGCGGGGCTCTCAGACGGTGGGGCGCAGCCGCGCCTGGTCGATGGCGCTGCGGCCCTCCTGGGTGCCCTTCAGGAGGGCGCTGCCCTCGCGCCACTCCTTCCACTCCATGTTCCAGTCGCCGAAGCCGTTGCCGAAGGTGTCCATGTCGTCGCCGATGCTGTTGATCACCTTGACGATGTCGCCCTCGGTGATGTTCTCGTAGAACCAGGCGGCGTTGCCGGTGCTCATGCCGGTGCAGCCGTGGCTGACGTTCTCGTAGCCCTGGGAGCCGACCGACCACGGCGCGGCGTGCACGTACTCGCCGCTCCACGTCACCCGGGTGGCGTAGTAGACGGGCAGGTTGTAGTACTCGCTGCCGCCGATGCCGACGGTGTCGCCGCGCATCTGGACGAAGTACTGCTTGCCGAGCACCACCTTGACCCCGTTGCGGGTGGAGAAGCCGGGCTTGCCGGTGGTCACCGGGATGGTGTTGATCACTTCCCCGTTGCGCTCGAACGTGAGGTAGTGCGCGGCGGCGTCGGTGGTGACCTCGACCCGGTCGCCGATCTCCAGCTTCAGCGGCTTGGACGCGGCGCCGTGGAGCTCGTCGGAGATCCTGATGCCCTCCAGGTTGCTCCGTACGGAGACGGTGGTGTGGGCGGGCCAGTAGTCCTTCGGGCGGTAGTGCAGGTTCTTGTCGTCGACCCAGTGCCAGGCGCCCTCGACTCCGGGCGGCGCGTCGACGACGAGGCCCCGTTCGACGACGGCGCGGGCGGCCTTGTCCTTGACGGGTTCGTTGAGTTCGGCCGTGAGGGGCTGTCCGACGCCGTACTTGCCCTCGTCCGGGCCGAACTCGACCTTGAGGACCTTCTTGGCCGGGGTGGTCTCGAAGGTCAGCGTGCGCTGCCCCGGGGCCCCGCGCTGGTCCTCCGTGCTGACGGTGACCGTGTAGTGCACGCCGGCGGCCATCGGGGCGGTGCTGTGCCAGCGGTCGCCCTTGGCGGAGAGTTCGCCCGCCAGGCGCCGTCCGTGGGTGTCCACGGCCGCCACGTCGGTGATCCGCGCCTCGGCTCCCTTGGCGGTGATCTCGAGCGGCTTGTCGGGGTCGGCGGGGCGTCCGCCGGTGGCCTGGTTGAAGGCGACCTGATCGCCCGCGTCGTACGGGCGGGCGGACAGCGGGTTCTTGTCGCCGGACCCGCATGCGGTGGCGCCGGCCCCGAGGGACGCGACCAGCAGGGAGCAGCTGAGTACCGTCCAAAGACGCGGTGACTGTTTCATGCGCCCAACGCTATGAAGATATGACAAATCCGGCGCGCGGGGTGACTGCAAACGAGGGGCCCGGACTCCTCCGAAAAGGTGTCCGGGCCCCTCAGGCACCGCGGCGGGCCGCGGTGTGGTGCCTACTGCTACTGGTTCTGGTTCTCACCGCGGTAGTACTCGTACACCCAGCCCCACAGGCCGATCAGGATGATGGGGGCGGAGAAGTACATGAGCCACCAGCCGAAGACGACGCCCATGAACGCGAGCGCGCCACCGATCGCCAGCGAGAGCGGCTGCCAGCTGTGCGGGGAGAAGAACCCCAGCTCGCCCGCCTCGTCGGCGACGTCGGCCTCCAGGTTGTCCTGGGCCATCTCGTCCACGCGCTTGGCCGTGAAGGCCAGGTAGTAGCCGATCATGGCGCTCAGGCCGAAGGCCAGCGCGAGAGCGGTGGTTCCGACGGGCTCCTTCGACCACACGCCGTACACGACGGTCATGATCAGGATGAAGAAGGAGAGCCAGAGGAACATCTTGCCCTGGATCTTCACTTGCCGGCCTCCTTGTCGCCGGTGAGCGCCTTGGTGCCGCCGGCGGTGTGGTCCTCGAGGTGGTCGAGGGCCGCGATCTCCGGGTGGTGCAGGTCGAACGCCGGCGATTCACTGCGGATGCGCGGCAGGGTGAGGAAGTTGTGCCGCGGCGGCGGGCAGGACGTCGCCCACTCGAGCGAACGGCCGTAGCCCCACGGGTCGTCGACCTCGATCTTCTTGCCGTACTTCGCCGTCTTCCAGACGTTGTACATGAAGGGCAGCATCGACATGCCGAGCAGGAACGAGCTGATCGTGGAGACCGTGTTCAGCGCGGTGAAGCCGTCGGCCGCGAGGTAGTCCGCGTAACGGCGCGGCATGCCCTCGGCACCCAGCCAGTGCTGCACGAGGAACGTGCCGTGGAAGCCGATGAACAGCGTCCAGAAGGTGATCTTGCCGAGGCGCTCGTCCAGCATCTTGCCCGTGAACTTCGGCCACCAGAAGTGGAAGCCGGCGAACATCGCGAACACCACGGTGCCGAAGACGACGTAGTGGAAGTGCGCGACGACGAAGTACGAGTCGGAGACGTGGAAGTCCATCGGGGGCGAGGCCAGGATGACGCCGGTCAGACCACCGAAGGTGAAGGTGACCAGGAAGCCGATCGTCCAGAGCATCGGGGTCTCGAAGGACAGCGAGCCCTTCCACATGGTGCCGATCCAGTTGAAGAACTTCACACCGGTCGGTACCGCGATCAGGAAGGTCATGAAGGAGAAGAACGGCAGGAGCACACCGCCGGTGACGTACATGTGGTGGGCCCACACGGTCACCGAGAGGCCGGCGATCGCGATCGTCGCGGCGATCAGGCCGATGTAACCGAACATCGGCTTGCGCGAGAAGACCGGGATGATCTCGGAGACGATTCCGAAGAACGGCAGCGCGATGATGTACACCTCTGGGTGTCCGAAGAACCAGAAGAGGTGTTGCCACAGCAGGGCGCCGCCGTTGGCCGCGTCGAAGACGTGCGCACCGAACTTGCGGTCGGCCTCCAGCGCGAAGAGCGCGGCGGCCAGGACCGGGAAGGCGAGCAGGACCAGGACACCGGTCAGCAGCACGTTCCAGGTGAAGATCGGCATGCGGAACATCGTCATGCCCGGAGCGCGCATGCAGATGATCGTGGTGATGAAGTTGACCGAGCCGAGGATCGTGCCGAAGCCGGAGAAGGCCAGACCCATGATCCACATGTCGGCGCCGATGCCCGGCGAGCGGACGGCGTCCGACAGCGGGGAGTAGGCGAACCAGCCGAAGTCGGCGGCACCCGAGGGGGTGACGAAGCCGGCCACCGCGATGGTCGAGCCGAAGAGGTACAGCCAGTACGCGAACATGTTCAGCCGCGGGAACGCCACGTCGGGCGCGCCGATCTGCAGCGGCATGATCCAGTTCGCGAAGCCCGCGAACAGCGGCGTCGCGAACATCAGCAGCATGATCGTGCCATGCATGGTGAACGCCTGGTTGAACTGCTCGTTCGACATGATCTGCGTGCCCGGACGGGCCAGCTCGGCGCGCATGAAGAGCGCCAGGAGACCGCCGATCAGGAAGAACACGAACGACGTGACCAGGTACATCGTGCCGATGGTCTTGTGGTCGGTGGTGGTGAGCCACTTCACGACCACGTTGCCCGGCTGCTTGCGCCGTACCGGCAGCTCGTTCTCGTACGAGTCGGCTGCGGCGGCACCCTGGGATTCGTTGAGGATGCTCACAGTTTGTTCACTTCCGCATTCCGGGCCGGGTCAGTCTGCTTGATGCCGGCCGGCAGGAAGCCGGTCTGACCCTTCTCCGCCAGCTCCTTGAGGTGCGCCTTGTACTCCGCCGGGGAGACGACCTTCACGTTGAAGAGCATGCGGGAGTGGTCGACACCGCAGAGCTCGGCACACTTGCCCTTGAAGGTGCCTTCCTGGGTCGGGGTGACCTCGAAGACATTGGTGTGGCCGGGGATCACGTCCTGCTTGAACAGGAAGGGCACCACCCAGAAGGAGTGGATGACGTCGTTCGACGACAGGATGAAGCGGACCTTCTCGCCCTTGGGCAGGTAGAGGGTCGGCCCCGGGTTGTTGTTGTCCGGGTTCCGGTCGCCGGGGACGCCCTTGTCGTAGACGCCTTCGGCGCCCGCGGGGAAGTCCTTGACGAAGCGGTCCGGCAGGGAGGCGAGCTCCTTCGGAGCCGCACCCGCCTTCGGGGTCGCGCCGTCGCCGTCGACGTTCTCCACGTAGTTGAAGCCCCAGCTCCACTGGAAGCCGATCACGTTGACCGTGTGCGCCGGCTTGGCGGAGAGGGAGAGCAGCTTCGACTCGTCACGCGCGGTGAAGTAGAAGAGCACGGAGACGATGATCAGCGGGACCACGGTGTACAGCGCCTCGATGGGCATGTTGTACCGGGTCTGCGCGGGGACCTCGATCTTCGTCCGGCTACGCCGGTGGAAGATGACGCTCCACATGATCAGGCCCCACACCAGGATGCCCGTGATGAGAGCGGCCGCCCAGGATCCCTGCCACAGGGAGAGGATGCGAGGCGCCTCCTCCGTGACCGGGGTGGGCATTCCGAGGCGGGGGAAGTCTTTCCAGGTGTACGAGCAACCAGTGGCGGTCGCCAGGACCACGCCCGCAGTCAGCGCCTGCAGCAGCTTCCGCCGCATCGGGCGCCGCGGCGAGCGGTCGGAGCCGTAGGGACTCACGTAGCGCCTTCCCGAGAGTCTCGGCCCGCGCGGCCGGCCGCGGCCGTGTTCGGGTCGGTCGCCGGCCCTGACGCAGGCAGGGGTTTGGATGTTTATGCGGACCAAACCCTACTGGACGCTATTTGGGGTCGCGCGGGGAGGGTGCCCAACGCGCCGCTACTGCCCCCGAAGGGATGGATCCGCCGTCCGGGGGACGGCCCGCCCGGCCCTGAACGACGGGCTCGGGGCGGCATCTGACGGCCCCTGAAGCGGCTGCGGCGGGGCGGGGCCCGGCCGCTCGCGGGGGCACCCTCTACCGTGGCCGGATGCCCTACTTCGACACCGCGTCCGCCGCTCCCCTCCACCCCGTGGCCCGGCAGGCACTGCAGGCCGCCCTCGACGAGGGGTGGGCGGACCCCGCGCGGCTGTACCGGGAGGGGCGGCGCGCCCGGCTTCTGCTGGACGCGGCGCGCGAGGCGGCGGCCGAGGCGGTGGGATGCCGCGCCGACGAGCTCGTGTTCACTCCTTCGGGGACGCACGCGGTTCACTCGGGCATGGCGGGGGTGCTCGCGGGGCGCCGGCGCGTAGGGAGCCGTCTGGTCGTGTCGGCGGTGGAGCACAGTTCCGTACTCCACGCGGCGGACGCGCACGCGGCGGCCGGGGGCACCGTGACGCAGGTCGCGGTGGACCGGCTCGGCGCGGTGACGCCCGCCGGTTACGAGGCCGCGCTGGGCTCCGACACGGCTCTGGCCTGCCTCCAGTCGGCCAACCACGAGGTGGGCACGGTCCAGCCGGTGGCCGAGGTGGCCGAGGTCTGCCGGGCCGCCGGGGTGCCGCTGCTGGTGGACGCCGCCCAGTCGCTGGGCTGGGGGCGGGTGGAGGGCTCGTGGTCCGTCCTCGCGGCCAGCGCCCACAAGTGGGGCGGGCCGCCGGGGGTGGGCCTGCTCGCCGTCCGCAAGGGGGTCCGCTTCTCCGCCCAAGGCCCCGCCGACGAACGGGAGTCGGGCCGCTCCGCCGGCTTCGCCAACCTGCCCGCCATCGTCGCGGCGGCGGCCTCGCTGCGCGCCGTGCGGGCGGACGCGGACGCGGAGGCGGCCCGGCTGCGGATCCTGGTGGACCGGCTGCGGCGGCGGGTGGTGCGGCTGGTCCCGGACGTGGAGGTGGTGGGGGACGCCGACCGGCGCCTGCCGCACCTGGTCACCTTCTCCTGCCTGTACGCCGACGGCGAGACCCTGCTGCACGAGCTGGACCGGGCGGGGTACTCCGTCTCCTCGGGCTCCTCCTGCACAAGCTCCACGCTGACCCCCAGTCACGTGCTGCGGGCGATGGGGGTGCTGTCGGAGGGGAACGTACGGGTCTCCCTGCCTCGGGGGACCTCCGCCGACGAGGTCAACGGCTTCCTGGAGGTACTGCCGGGCACGGTCGCGGGGGTCCGGGCGAAGCTCGGCGCCCCGGAGCCGGCCGCGGCGGCGCCGGTGGCCGACGCGGTCGAGGTCGACGCGCTCGGGCTGCGCTGCCCGCAGCCGGTGATCGAACTGGCCCGGGCCATCACCACGGTCCCGGTCGGCGGAACCGTCACCGTCGTCTCCGACGACGAGGTGGCCCGCCTGGACGTCCCGGCGTGGTGCGCGATGCGCGGCCACACCTACCTCGGCGAGACCCCGCGCTCCGCCGGCACGGCCTACCGGGTCCGGCGCGAGGCCTGACCCACGGGCGCGGCCCCCGCACCGGAGGGTGCGGGGGCCGCGTCGGGAACCGTTCGGCGATCAGGCCGCGGAAAGGTGCGCGCGGACCTCCGCGGCGGCCTCTTCGCCGTACGCCTTGGTGAAGCGCTCCATGAAGTGGGCGCGGGCCAGGGTGTACTCCTGGGTGCCCAGCGTCTCGATCACGAGGGTGGCCAGCATGCAGCCGACCTGGGCGGCCCGCTCCAGGCCGACGCCCCAGCCGAGACCCGTCAGGAAGCCCGCGCGGAACGCGTCGCCGACGCCCGTCGGGTCGACCTTCGCCGTCTCCTCAGGGCAGCCGACCTGGATCGGCTCCTGGCCGACCCGCTCGATGCGCACGCCCTGCGCGCCGAGGGTGGTGACGCGGGTGCCGACCTTGGCGAGGATCTCCTCGTCCGTCCAGCCGGACTTCGACTCGATGAGGCCCTTCTCGTACTCGTTCGAGAAGAGGTAGGTCGCGCCCTCCATCAGGGTGCGGATGTTCTCGCCGTCCATCCGGGCGATCTGCTGCGAGAAGTCCGCCGCGAAGGGGATGCCGCGCGTGCGGCACTCCTCCGTGTGGCGGAGCATCGCCTCGGGGTCGTCGGCGCCGATGAGGACGAGGTCCAGGCCGCCCACCCGGTCGGCGACGGCCTTCAGCTCGATCTGCCGGGCCTCGCTCATCGCGCCCGTGTAGAAGGAGCCGATCTGGTTGTGGTCGGCGTCCGTGGTGCACACGAAGCGCGCGGTGTGCAGCACCTCGGAGATCCGGACGGACTCGGTGTCGACCCCGTGCCGGTCCAGCCACGCGCGGTACTCGTCGAAGTCCGAGCCGGCCGCGCCGACGAGGATCGGACGGGTGCCGAGCTGTCCCATGCCGAAGCAGATGTTCGGGCCGACGCCGCCCCGTCGGACGTCGAGGTTGTCGACGAGGAAGGAGAGGGAGACCGTGTGGAGCTGGTCGGCGACGAGCTGGTCGGCGAAGCGGCCCGGGAAGGTCATGAGGTGGTCGGTGGCGATGGAGCCGGTGACTGCGATGCGCACGGCGTGGACGCTCCTGCGGAGGACGGCGAGGGGGACATTCAAAACTACCCGGTCCGCGCACCCGCTCCGACCCGGAGAAACTACCCCGTAGTAGGACTTCCTTCGCCCAGGATGGCCACCATACGGTGCCCCCATGACCTATACCGATGGTTTCGGGTACACGGACCACGCCGCGGACGCGCGGCCCGGCTTCGCACGGCTGCTCGGCGACTGCGCCCGCATGGCCCCGCACTGGGCGGTGGAGCGGGAGTCCCGGCCGGTCCGGGTGGGTCCCTCGCAGATCCACGGCGTGAGCGTCCCGCCCGCCTCGGCCCGGCTGATCGCCGCCACCGCCGCGTACGGCGACTAGCCGGGACGGCAGGGGAACCGGTTTCGCGGCCGCTGCGTCACACCCGCATCACGTACGGCGGGACACGCTAAGGAGCGATGCGGTGACCAGCGAACAACCCGACACATCACGCGCCACACGACGGCGGCCCGCCTGGGCCATCGGCTCGATCGCGGCCGCCGTCCTGCTGGCCGGCGGTGGTACGGCGTACTGGGCGTCGACGGCGTACGGCGACGCCTCGGGCGGCCGCGCCCGTACGAGTGACAGCGCGGCCGTCGCGCCGCGCGCGGCCGGGTCCCCCTCGGGCCCCGGGATCGCCCCCGGGGAGCCGGACCCGCACGGCGGGCCGGTGGTCTACCGGGCCGACGTGAAGCTGCCCGAGGGCCCGGCCACCGCCCCTTCCTTCGCCGCGGCCGGGGAGGTCACCTCCGACGAGGTGGCCCGGCTCGCGAAGGCCCTCGGCATCACCGGCGCGCCCCGGCTGGTCGGCGACGCCTGGCAGGCCGGTGAGGTCGCCGACGGTTCCGGGCCCCGGCTGACGGTGGCCCTCAAGGCGCCCGGCACCTGGAGCTTCTCCCGCTTCCAGGCGGGCGGCCCCGGCGGCAGCGGGGACGACTGCGTGCGCGGCAAGGACACCTGCGGCCCGGCCACCCTCCCCCAGGAGGGCGACGGCACCGCGAAGCCGGTCTCCGAGCAGGCCGCCAAGGCCGCCGCGGCCCCGGTGCTGGCGGCCGCCGGGCAGGGCGACGCCAAGGCCGACGCCCACCTCACCCAGGGCGCGGTCCGGGTGGTGAGCGCCGACCCGGTGGTGGGCGGGCTCCCGACCCAGGGCTGGTCCAGCAGGATCAGCGTCGGGGCGGACGCGGCGGTGGTGGCGGGCAGCGGCGAGCTGAAGCCGCCGGTCCGCGCGGCCGAGCAGCCGGTGGTCGGGGCCGCCGAGGCCCTGGAGCGGCTCAACGCGGCGGCCAAGGGCGGCGGCGACGGCACCGGTCCGGGGCCCGGCGGCTGCGCCACCACGGTGCCGCTGACCCCGGACACCCCGACGGGGGCGACGGACACCCTGCCGTGCAACCCGGAGCCGCGCCCGATGAAGCCGCCGCGGACCGAGAGCGTGCGGGGGGCCGCGCTGGGGCTGGTCGCGGGGTCGGTGGACGGCGGGCGGGGTCTCGTACCGGCCTGGCTGTTCGAGGTGGCGGGCGCGCAGGGCAAGCCGGGCCGCACGGTGGTCCAGCCGGCCGCGGCCGGTGACGCGGGCACCCCGGCGCCCCCGAAGTCGCACACCGTGCCCGGGTTCTCGTACGCGCAGGCCGACCGGACGCTGACCGTGAACTTCTGGGGCGGGGTGTGCAGCACCTACACCCTGGAGGCGCGGGAGGAGGGCGCTTCGGTCCTGGTGAAGATCACGGACACCCCGAACAAGCCGGACCAGGCCTGCATCATGATCGCGCAGGAGATGTCCCTGACGGCGACGCTCCAGCAGCCGCTCGGTGACCGCAAGGTCGTCGACGCGACCTCGGGCAAGCCGCTGCCCCGCCAGTAGGCGGTGGCGGCGGCCAGAGACACGAAGGGCCCGGGCCCCGGTCGTTTCCGACCGGGGCCCGGGCCCTTCGCCGTACGGCTTAGCTGAACGAGTCGCCGCAGGCGCAGGAGCCGGTGGCGTTCGGGTTGTCGATCGTGAAGCCCTGCTTCTCGATGGTGTCGACGAAGTCGATGGAGGCGCCGCCCAGGTACGGGGCGCTCATGCGGTCGGTGACGACCTTGACACCGTCGAAGTCCTTGACGACGTCGCCGTCGAGGGAGCGCTCGTCGAAGAAGAGCTGGTAGCGCAGGCCGGAGCAGCCGCCGGGCTGGACGGCGACGCGCAGCGCGAGGTCATCGCGGCCTTCCTGCTCCAGCAGGGTCCTGACCTTCTCGGCGGCGGCGTCGGACAGGAGGATGCCGTCGCTCACAGTGGTCTTGTCGTCCTGTACGGACATCTGCATTCACTCCCGAAGTGGGCGGCTCCCCGGCGATGGCTGGGGAAACGTCGGACTCTTGCCGTCGGTGGCAACCAGCGGGACCGCGGTTTCATTCCGGGGTCCGGCGCCTTGTTTCTCAATTCATGCTCGCACACCCGGGCGGGCGGGTGGACCCCGCGACGAGGACCGGTGGAGCGGCGCGTCCCGGACGGGGCGAATGCGTCACATCGACACTATCGGCATCGTCAAAGTGACGTGAAGCAGTTATGATAGATAGCGTCAAATAGACGAGAAGTGGCGGGCCACACCCCCGCAGTCCCGGAAATCCTTGTCGCAGAACAGAAAGGGTGCGTGTCGTGACCACCGCCCAGCCTTTGGACGTCCAGCCGACGCCCCTTGCCCTGCTGCTGCTCGGCCGTGAGGCCGACCCCAAGAGCGAGCGCGGGGTGGAGTGCCCCGGCGACCTGCCCTCGCCGTCCGACCCGGACCTGGTGGACCGCGCCCGCGCCGCCAAGGAGAAGCTCGGCGACAAGGTCTTCATCCTCGGCCACCACTACCAGCGTGACGAGGTCATCGAGTTCGCGGACGTCACCGGCGACTCCTTCAAGCTCGCCAAGGACGCCGCTGCCAAGCCGGAGGCCGAGTACATCGTCTTCTGCGGCGTGCACTTCATGGCCGAGTCCGCGGACATCCTGACGTCGGACGACCAGAAGGTCGTCCTGCCCGACCTCGCGGCCGGCTGCTCGATGGCCGACATGGCCACCGCCGAGCAGGTCGCCGAGTGCTGGGACGTACTGACCGAGGCCGGGATCGCCGGGACGACGGTCCCCGTGTCGTACATGAACTCCTCCGCCGACATCAAGGCCTTCACCGGCAAGCACGGCGGCACGATCTGCACCTCGTCCAACGCGAAGAAGGCCCTGGAGTGGGCCTTCGAGCAGGGCGAGAAGGTGCTCTTCCTCCCGGACCAGCACCTGGGCCGCAACACCGCCGTCCGCGACATGGGCATGTCGCTGGACGACTGCGTGCTCTACAACCCGCACAAGCCGAACGGCGGCCTGACCGCCGAGCAGCTGCGCGACGCCAAGATGATCCTGTGGCGCGGCCACTGCTCGGTGCACGGCCGGTTCTCGGTGGACTCGGTCAACGACGTCCGCGCGCGCATCCCCGGCGTGAACGTGCTGGTGCACCCCGAGTGCAAGCACGAGGTCGTGGCCGCCGCGGACTACGTCGGCTCCACGGAGTACATCATCAAGACGCTGGAGGCGGCCCCGGCCGGCTCCAAGTGGGCCATCGGCACCGAGCTGAACCTGGTCCGCCGCCTGGCGAATCGATTCGCCGCGGAGGACAAGGAGGTCGTCTTCCTCGACAAGACGGTCTGCTTCTGCTCGACCATGAACCGCATCGACCTCCCCCACCTGGTGTGGACCCTGGAGTCCCTGGCCGAGGGCAACCTCGTCAACCGGATCGAGGTCGACAAGGAGACGGAGAGCTTCGCCAAGCTCGCCCTGGAACGGATGCTGGCGCTCCCGTAGCGGCTCCTCCCCTGCGCACCGAGGGCGCCCGGCTCACGCCGGGCGCCCTCGGCGTTTCCTCCTCCGGCCGGCCCATGCGGGCGGGCGCCGCGTCACCGTGCGGCGCAGGCGACCCCGCGCCCTTCACCGTGACGCAGACCCAGCCCCAGCAGGCCCCCGGCGGCGGTGGCTGCCGGGGCCTCGGGGCGGAGGGTCAGGCCTTGGCCGGGGTGTCGGGCGTCGGGCGGGGCGGGACCACCGTCAGGCGGGCGCGCCTCTTCGCGCGGCGGCGTTCCCGGCGCAGCTCGACCATCGTGTAGAGGGTCGGCACCAGGAGCAGGGTCAGCAGGGTGGAGCTGACCAGGCCGCCGATGACGACCACCGCGAGCGGCTGTGAGATGAAGCCGCCCTCGCCGGTGACGCCCAGCGCCATCGGCAGCAGGGCGAAGATCGTCGCCAGGGCGGTCATCAGGATCGGCCGCAGGCGGTGGCGGCCGCCCTCGACGACCGCCTCGACGACGCCGAGGCCCTGCGCCCGGTACTGGTTGACCAGGTCGATGAGGACGATCGCGTTGGTCACGACGATGCCGATGAGCATCAGCATGCCGATCATCGCCGGGACGCCCATGGGGGTGTCGGTGGCGATGAGCAGGCCCAGCGCGCCGGTGGCGGCGAAGGGGATGGAGACCAGCAGGATCAGCGGCTGGACCAGCGAGCGGAACGTCGCGACCAGCAGCATGAACACGATCGCGACGGCCGCGAACATGGCCAGGCCCAGCGAGGCGAAAGCCTCGTCCTGGTCCTCGGAGACGCCGCCGATGGTGGCCGTGGCCCCCTCGGGCAGGTCCAGGCCCTTGAGCTTGCTCTGGAGCGCGGCGCTGACCGCGCCCGTGTTGTCGCCGACCGGCTTGGCGGTGATGGTGGCGGCGCGGGCGCCGTCGATCCGGGTCATGGCGACCGGGCCGGGGACGACCTTCACCTCGGCGATGTCGCCGAGCCTGGCCGGGCCGACCGGCAGGGCCTGGAGTTCGGCGAGGGTGGTGGCCGGCTGCGCGGAGCGGACGACGATGTCCCGCTCGGTGTCGTCCAGGACGGCCTTGCCCACCGGGTTGCCGCGGACGGCCTGCGCGACGAGTGCGCCCAGGGCGGCCTGGTTCAGGCCCGCCTCGGCGGTCTTCGGGGTGGCGGTGACCGAGATGCGGGGAACGGACTGGGCCAGGTCGCTCTGTACGTCGGTGACGTCCTCGAGGGTGGCCACCTCGGCGCGGACCTGTTCGGCGGCCTTGGCGAGGACGGCGCCGTCGCCGGCCTTGACGACCACGCTCAGGTTCTGGCTGCCGAAGCCGCCGCCCGCCGAGACGGAGGTGTCGCCGATGCCCTGGAGCTTGCCGAGGGCGTCCTGGATGCGCTGCTTGACGGCGTCGGACTGGCCGGCGTCGTCCAGGGTGACCTGGAAAGAGGCCTGGTTGGTTCCGGTGCCGCCGCCGAAGGCCGCGAGGAAGCCGGAGGAGCCGACGGTGACCTGCTGGTCCTTGACGCCCTCGATGGAGGCGAGCGCCTTCTCCACCTTGCGGCTCGCCTCGTCGGAGGCGGCCAGCGAGGTACCGGCGGGCAGTTGCTGCTTGACCGTCAGGACGTCCTGGTCGCCCTGGTCGAAGAAGTTCGTCTTCAGCAGCGGGGTCATCCCGAAGGTGACGACGAGGACGAGGACCGCGATCGCCACGCTGGTCAGGCGGCGGCGGGTGGCGAAGCCCAGGACCCGTACGTAGAAGCGCTGGAGGCGGCTGTTGGCCTCCTTCTCCTCGGCCGCGCGGCGCGCCTCCCCGGGGTCCTGCGAGGTGCCCTTGGGGGCGCGCAGGAACCAGAACGACAGGACCGGGACGACCGTCAGGGACACCAGCAGCGATGCCAGCAGGGCGGCGGTGACGGTGAGCGAGAAGGAGCCGAACAGCTCGCCGATCATGCCGCCGACGAGGCCGATCGGCAGGAAGACGGCGACGGTGGTGAGCGTGGACGAGGTGACCGCGCCGGCCACCTCCTTGACGGCGGTGGTGATCGCGGCCTCGCGCTCCTCGCCGTAGCCGAGGTGGCGCTTGATGTTCTCCAGGACCACGATCGAGTCGTCGACGACCCGGCCGATGGCGATGGTGAGGGCGCCCAGCGTCAGCATGTTGAGGGACAGGTCGCGGGTCCACAGCACGATCAGGGCGAGGACCACGGACAGCGGGATGGAGACCGCGGTGACCAGCGTCGAGCGGATCGAGGCCAGGAAGACCAGGATCACGACGACGGCGAAGGCGAGACCGAGCAGGCCTTCGGTGGTGAGGCCCGAGATGGAGCGGGCGACGGCCGGGCCCTGGTCGCTGACGACGGTCAGCTCCGCGCCGGGGCCGAGGGCCGAACGAAGCTCGGGGAGCTTGTCCTTGACGGCGTCGGAGATGGCGACGGCGCTGCCGTCCTTGTCCATGGTGAGGACCAGGGCCAGGCTGGGCTTGCCGTTGGTGCGGGTGAGGGAGTCGGCGCGGGCCGGCTCCTGCCTGACGGCGGCCACGTCGCCGAGGCGGACGGCGGGCTTGCCGGGGCCCGCGGTCAGGCGGAGGTCCTCCAGCTGGGCGAGGGAGGTGTAGCCGGAGCCCACGCGGACGGTGCGGTTCTTGCCCCCCTCGTCGAAGGAGCCGGCGGGAACGGTCGTACCGCCCGCCTTGAGGCCTTCGGCGAGCGCGGCCCCGTCCAGGCCGGCCGCGGCGAGCCTGGCGTTGTCGGGGGTGACGGTGACCTGGAGGTCGCGCACACCGTCCACGCTGACCTGGCCGACGCCCTCGACGTCCTCCAGGACGGGGACGACGGAACGGTTCAGCTGGTCGGCGAGCGCCTGCTGGTCCTTGTCCGAGGTGACGGCGAGGACGACGGTGGGGATGTCGTCGGTGGAGCCGGCCACCACCTGCGGGTCCACCTCGGCGGGCAGCCGGACGCGGGCCCGGTTGACGGCCTGCTGGACGTCGGCGACGAGCTGCTTGGTGCCCTCGTCGCCGTAGTCGAAGGTGGCGCGGATGAGGGCGTTGCCCTCGCTGGCGGTCGAGGTGATGCCGGTGATGCCGTCAACGCCCTTGAGGGTGTTCTCGATCGGTTCGACGACCTGCTTCTCGACCACGTCGGGCGAGGCGCCCTGGTACGGGGCGAGCACGGAGACCATCGGGAGTTCGATGGACGGCAGCAGCTGCTGCTTGAGCTGCGGGATGGCTATGGCCCCGAAGACGAGCGCGACGATCGACACGAGGCCGACCAGCGCTCTCTGGGCGAGGCTGAAGCGGGACAGCCAGGACATGGTGTGGGATCTCTCTGCAGTGTCGTTCGCGAGGGCCCCCCAGCCTTTCGCACGCCGGGGCGCCGGTGCGTCGCTCCCAGGTGCCGTCCTCGTGTGCGGCATACCGCGTCCGCAGTACTCCGTCCTACTGCGGCCCGCCGCCGGTCATTCGGCGCGCGGCCGGACCAGTCCCGATTGGTACGCGATGACCACCAATTGCGCCCTGTCCCGCGCCCCGAGCTTGGCCATGGCCCGGTTGACGTGGGTCTTCACGGTGAGCGGGCTGACCTCGAGCCGGGCGGCAATGCCGTCGTTGGAGAGGCCGCCGGCGACCTGTACGAGGACCTCGCGCTCGCGGCCGGTCAGCGCGGCGAGCCGTTCGGCGTGGGCCGAACCGGGGGCGGGGGCGTCGGCGCGGCCGCCCTGGGCGAGGAAGCTGGCGATGAGCCCCTTGGTGGCGGCCGGGGAGAGCAGCGCCTCGCCGGCGGCGGCGACGCGGATGGCGGTGAGGAGTTCCTCCGGCTCGGCGCCCTTGCCGAGGAAGCCGGAGGCTCCGGCGCGCAGGGCCGCGGCCACGTACTCGTCCACCTCGAAGGTGGTGAGCATGACGACGCGGACGCCCGACAGCTCCGGGTCGGCGCTGATCATGCGGGTGGCGGCGAGCCCGTCGGTGCCCGGCATCCGAATGTCCATCAGGACCACGTCGGCCCGCCGCTCGCGGGCGAGGGCGTAGGCCTGGGCGCCGTCGATGGCCTCCCCGACGACCTCCATGTCGGGCTCGGAGTCGACGAGCACCTTGAACGCGCTGCGCAGCAACGCCTGGTCGTCGGCGAGCAGGACTCGGATGCGGGCGGGGCCGGCGTCGGCGGGGTCGGTCATACGGGTCAGGGTAGGCGGCCGCTCCCGCGCGCCGGCCGACGAGGCGGGGCCGCGGGGGGGGGCGGCCCGGGGCGGTGGCGTCCGCCCCGCCCCTCGGCCGGGGTTCAGCCGAGGGCGAGGACCAGCAGCACCGTGGTCGCGCCGACCTCGCTCAGGGCGCCGAAGACGTCCCCGGTGACCCCGCCGAAGCGGTGCGTGCAGCGGCGCAGCAGGAGTTCGGCGGCGGCCACGGCGGCGAGGACCGCCGCGGCGTGCTGGGCGGCGGCGAGCGGGCCCGCCGGGAGGGCGGCCAGGGCGGCCGCCACGGCGACGGCGGTGGCCACCGCGGCGGCCGCGCTGCGCGGGACCACGCCGGCCACCGCCGCGCCGAGCCCCTCGGGCCGTGCGGCGGGGACCCCTTCGCGGGAGGCGAGCGTCATCACGAGGCGGGCGGTGACGGCGGCGAGTACGGCGGCCAGCGCGCCCCGGATCCAGCTGTCGGCGTACGCGTTGGCGAGGGCCGCCACCTGCACCAGGAAGACGACCAGCAGGGAGATGACGCCGAAGGGGCCGATGTCGGACTGCTTCATGATCCGCAGGGCCTCCTCGGCGGGCTTGGCGCTGCCCAGGCCGTCGGCCGTGTCGGCCAGGCCGTCCAGGTGGAGCCCGCGGGTCAGCGCCGCCGGGACGGCGACGGTGACGGCGGCGGCGAGCAGGGGGCCGCCGCCGAGGAGCAGCAGGAGCGTTCCGGGCACGGCGGCGAGCAGTCCGACGACGAGGCCGGCGAGCGGGGCGCAGGCCATGCCGGTGCGGGCGGCGGGGCGGTCCCAGCGCGTGATGCGGGCGGGCAGCACGGTCAGGGTGCCGAAGGCGAAGCGGATCCCGTCGGGCAGCGAGGCGCGCCCCTGGGGAGGCGGCGGCAGTGGATCATCGGTCGAATCTGTCATCGGCGGGAACGCTACCCGCTTACGGTGGACGGTAAATTGCTCAATACGTGCCATATCGGGAGCGGGTGTCGTGGGTCACTGGTGGGAACGGAACATCGTCGAGCCGGGCAAGCTCCCGCTGTTGCTCGCCCTGGTGTCCTTCGTGCTGTCGTTCCTGGTCACACGCGTGATCACGCGGCTGATCCGGGCCGGCCGCGGCCCCTTCAAGAACATCACCCCGGGCGGGCTGCACGTCCACCACGTCGTCCCCGGCGTGGTGCTGGTGATCGTCGGCGGGTTCGGCGCGATCGGCAGCGGCGGGCACAGCTTCGGCGCGTGCCTGTCGGCGGTCCTCTTCGGACTGGGGGCGGGCCTGGTGCTGGACGAGTTCGCGCTGATCCTGCACCTGGACGACGTCTACTGGAGCGAACAGGGACGCAAGAGCGTCGAGGTCGTGGTGCTGACGGCCGCGCTGGTGGCGCTGGTCCTGGGCGGCTTCCTGCCCCTCGGGGTCAACGAGCTGTCACCGGAGGAACGGCACAGCCGCGGGCTCGTCGTCATGAACACCGCCACCAACTTCTTCCTGGCCCTGATCGCCCTGTGGAAGGGCAAGCCGCGCACCGCGATATTCGGCCTGGTGATCCCCTTCGTGGCGCTGATCGGCGCGGTGCGCCTGGCGCGGCCCGGTTCCCCGTACGCCAGGCGCTTCTACGCGAAGCGGCCGCGCGCCCGGGCCAAGGCGGGGCTGCGGGCCTTCCACCACGACCGGCGCTGGGCGCGGCCCCGGCGCAAGTTCGAGAACTTCATCAGCGGGCTCTCCGACCCGGAGAAGGCCTCGGCGGAGAAGCACGGGGCCGGCGCCGGGAAGGGCGAGTGACGCCGGGGGCGGGGCGGACGGCACGAAGGGCCCGCCCCCGCGTACGGGGGCGGGCCCTTCGCCGTCGGTGTACCCGGGGCCGCGTCAGCCCGGGATCAGGCCGTCGTCCCTGAGCATCGCCCGCACCTCGTCGAGCGTGGCGTCCGGTCCGGGCAGGATCAGCTCGGACGGCTCCAGCGCGTCGTCCGGCAGCGGGCTGCCGAGCCGCCGTACGGCGTCGAGCAGCGCGCCCAGCGTGCGCCGGAAGGCGTCCTGTTCGCCGCTCTCCATCTCCGCGAGCAGCTCGTCGTCCAGCTTGTTGAGCTCGGCCAGGTGCTCGTCCCCGAGCCTGACCTGCCCTTCCCCCATGATGCGGACAATCATGTCGGGCCCCTGTCCTACTGCTTGTCGAACCGGTGCTGGGTCTGCTGCGGCTGGGCGGTGCCCGGGGCGCCGCCCTCGAGGGCCTGCTGCTGGGCGGACGGGCCGCCGGCCAGCTCGGCCTTCATCCGCTGGAGCTCCAGCTCGACGTCGCTGCCGCCGGAGAGGCGGTCGAGCTCGGCCTGGATGTCGTCCTTGGAGCCGAGACCACTCTGGTCGTCCAGGGCCCCGGAGGCCAGCAGCTCGTCGATCGCGCCCGCCCGGGCCTGGAGCTGGGCCGTCTTGTCCTCGGCCCGCTGGATGGCCAGGCCGACGTCGCTCATCTCCTCGGAGATGCCGGAGAAGGACTCCGCGATGCGGGTCTGCGCCTGGGCGGCCGTGTACGTGGCCTTGATGGTCTCCTTCTTCGTACGGAAGGCGTCCACCTTGGCCTGGAGGCGCTGCGAGGCCAGCGTCAGCTTCTCCTCCTCGCCCTGGAGGGTCTGGTGCTGCACCTCCAGGTCGCTGACCTGCTGCTGGAGGGAGGCACGGCGGGACAGGGCCTCGCGGGCCAGGTCCTCGCGGCCCAGGGCGAGGGCCTTGCGGCCCTGGTCCTCCAGTTTGGCGGACTGGCTCTGGAGCTGGTTCAGCTGGAGCTCCAGGCGCTTGCGGGAGGTCGCCACGTCGGCGACGCCGCGGCGCACCTTCTGCAGCAGCTCGAGCTGCTTCTGGTACGAGTAGTCGAGGGTCTCGCGCGGGTCCTCGGCCCGGTCAAGGGCCTTGTTCGCCTTCGCGCGGAAGATCATCCCCATACGCTTCATGACACCGCTCATGGGCTTCGCGCGCCCCCTTCTGGACGGACTGTGTTCCAGGTCACCGACAGGACCCACAGTACGGGCCCTGTCTCCATTACCGCACTGTTCGAGTACGGATGCGCTCCTCCTCGAGGACGAGTACCCCCGCCGCCGTGTCAGGCGTGAGGAGTAGGTGGTCCCCGAGACCCCACGGGCCCGCGAACGCCGGGACGCGGGAGGTGCGCACTGGGTAGACGCCCGCCGTTGCCGGATCGTTCCCCGCCGGGGTGGGGCGGGTGGCCCCGACCACGTAGGCTTGGGTTTTGTGTTTGGTAGCCGCTCCTCCAAGGAAGAGAAGGCCTCCGCCACCGACAAGGTGAGCGCCGGCCCTTCGCAGCCCCGTGACCCGCAGGCCCCGAAGGGCCGCCCGACGCCGAAGCGTGCTGTGGCCCAGTCGCAGCGCAAGGCCGTGGTGGCCTCGACCGGCAACCGCAAGGAGGACGCCAAGCGAGCCCGCGAGCGCCGCCGCGAAGAGATGGCCAGGCAGCGCGAGGCGCTGGCCAACGGCGACGAGCGCTATCTGCCCGCCCGTGACAAGGGCCCGGTGCGCCGGTTCGTCCGTGACTTCGTGGACTCCCGCTTCTCGGTCGCCGAGATGTTCCTGCCGCTGGCCGTGATCATCCTGGTGCTGAGCATGATCCGGGTCCCCTCGATCCAGAACGTCGCGCTGATGCTGTGGCTCGGCGTGATCGTCCTGATCATCCTCGACTCCGTCGGCCTGTGGTTCCGGCTGCGCAAGGCGCTGAACGAGCGCTTCGCGGACGAGCCGCGCCGCGGCGCCGTCGCGTACGGCCTGATGCGCACCCTCCAGATGCGCCGCCTGCGCCTGCCCAAGCCGCAGGTCAAGCGCGGAGAGCGGCCCTGACCGGAGCGGCGCCCGGAGCACCGGGGGCATCGCGGGGGGAGGGCTTCTCAGGAGGAGCCCGGCTGTGGCTGGAGGGCCTGGGCGGACTGCGCAACGCCGTCCGCCAGGAACTCGTGGGCCGGCAGGTCGAGGAACAGATCACGCACCGCTTCCCGGTCGGGCAGCGGCTGCGGGTCCTCGACGTCGGCATGGGCCAGGGCACCCAGGCGCTGCGCCTGGCCCGGGCGGGACACCGGGTCACCGGCCTTGAGCAGGACGCCGCCATGCTGGCGGTCGCGCACGCGGCGCTGGCCGCGGAACCGGCCGGGATCCGCGACCGGGTCGAGCTGGTGGAGGGCGACGGCCGGGAGACCGGCGCGCACTTCGAACCGGGCAGCTTCGACGTGGTGCTGTGCCACGGAGTGCTGATGTACGTGTCGGAACCCGACGCCATGCTCGCGGGGCTGGCCAGGATGCTCGCCCCGGGCGGGCTGCTGTCCCTGCTGGTGCGCAACGGCGACGCGCTCGCGCTGCGGCCGGGGCTCTCCGGGGACTGGGCGGGGGCGCTGGCCGCCTTCGACACCGTCGACTACACGAACCGGCTGGGCCTGGACGTACGGGCCGACCGGCTCGCCGACCTGACGGCGACGCTGTCGGGGATCGGCGCGCCGCTGCACACCTGGTACGGGGTACGGGTCTTCACGGACGGGACCGAGGCGGCGGCGGAGCTGCCGCCGGACGACGAACTGGAGCGGCTGCTGGCCGCCGAGGAGCGGGCCGGCCGCACCGACCCCTACCGGGGGGTCGCGGCGCTGCTGCACCTGTGCGGAGTGCGGGGATAGCCCGCCTGGATTGCAGAGCCCCGGGGGACCACTCCCCCGGGGCTCCGGCGTGTTCCGAGCACCGCTCGACCCCGTCGCGGGCCGGGGGCACCGCTGCGCGGGGCCGTGTCCCCCACCCGCCCTTCCACCGTTCCCAGGGGCTCCGCCCCTGCCCCGTTGCGCTCAAACGCCGGCGGGGCTGTTGAACAGCCCCGCCGGCGTTTGAGGCGCGGGGGTCTGGGGGCGGAGCCCCCAGGGGGTCCGGGCGCAGCCCGGGGAACGGGCGAAGGGCGGGGAGGGGACCCCGCTCCGCGCAGCGGCCCACCACCCGCACCCGGCCCACCGGCACGGCCCGGCACCGCAGGGCACACCCCCCGGCCAGGGGTCAGGCCTCCGTGGCCGCGCTCAGGCTCATCGGGTAGATCTCCGTGCCGTCCTCGAAGAGGGTCACCCGCTCCGCGCCGCCGTCCAGGAGCTCCTTCCAGACCTCGCCGAGCCAGGTCTCGGCGTCCCCCTGCGTGGGGAACTCCTCCGGCTCCACCGCCGGGGCCACCTCGCTGCCGTCGGCCGCTTCGAACCGCCACGTCCACGCCATGTCCGCCTCCGTTGTTCGTCCGCGATCTCACGCTTCTCGCCTTGAGTGTGCCCGCAGAGTAGCCGGGCGCGCACCACTACCGGCGACGCGGGAGGATCTCCGTGTGGAACTCACTCTGCTCGGCACCGGTACCCCTGAAGGACTGCCCCGCCCCGGCTGTCCCTGCGCCGCCTGCGCGGTCTCCGTGGGCACCCGGGCCCGCGCGGCGACCTCCGTCCTGGTGGACGGGGCGCTGCTGCTCGACCTGACCCCCGGGGCGGTGCTGGCCGGTGCCCGCGCGGGGCATTCGCTGGCCGGCGTACGGCAGGTGCTGCTGACGCACCCCCACGACGGGCCGGCCGTCGAGCTGCCGCCGGGGCTGCCCGCCGCCGGGCGGGTCCCGGACGGGCGGGAGCTCGCGGTGATCAGCGGTCACCGGGTGCGGGCGGTGCCGATGGACGCGCCGGGGACCGGGTACGAGGTCACGGGCCCCGACGGGAGCCGGCTGCTATACCTGCCCCCGGGCGGGGCGCCGGCCGGAACCAACGGCGGCACCGCGCAGCGCCCGTACGACCTGGTCCTCGCGGACGTCCTCGGCCGGCCCGAGGCGCTGGCCCGGCTGCGCGCGAGCGGCGCCGTCGGCCCCGCCACCGACGTGATCGCCGTACACCTGGACCACGACACCCCGCCGGGCCCGGAGCTGGAGCGCCGGTGCGCGGCGGCCGGGGCGCGGGCCGTGCCGGACGGCACCACCGTGGTGGCCGGCGACCACGACGCGGCACCGGACGTGCCGCGCCGCACCCTGGTGCTGGGCGGGGCCCGCTCCGGCAAGTCCTTCGAGGCGGAACGGCGCCTGGCCGCCTTCCCCGAGGTCGTCTACGTCGCCACCGGCGGCACCCGCGACGGCGACGCCGAATGGGCCCAGCGCGTCGGCCTGCACCGGGAGCGGCGCCCGGCCACCTGGCGGACGGTGGAGACCTGCGAACTGGTGCCGCTGCTGGAGCAGTCGGGGCCGCCCCTGCTGATCGACTGCCTCGCGCTGTGGCTCACCGACGCCATGGACCGGGCCGGGGCGTGGGACGACGCGGTGTGGGCGGCCACCGGCCGCAAGGCCCTGCGGGAGCGGACCGCGGAACTGGGCGCGGCGGTCCGCGCCGCGCGCCGCACCGTGGTCCTCGTCAGCAACGAGGTGGGCTCCGGGGTGGTCCCGGCGACCGCGTCCGGGCGGCGGTTCCGCGACGAGCTGGGCCGCCTCAACAACGCGGTGGCGGGCGAGTGCGAGCACGTGCTCCTGGTGGTCGCGGGGCAGGCGCTCGTCCTCAAGGCACCACCGCGGTGAAGCGGACCCGGCACACCCCCTGAGGGAGTGTCGGGACGGCTGTAATCTCTGGCAGATGACCACGCTGAATCTCGACGACTTCTCCGATCTGATCGAACGCCCCGACGGGGGCGTGCGACGTGACGCCGAGGAGCGCCGTGAGCGGCTGGCCGTGCCGCCCGGCGCCCTGGGCCGGCTCGACGAGCTCGCCGAATGGCTGGCCGCCGCGCAGGGCCGGGTACCGGTCAGGCCGATCGAGCGGCCGCGGGTCGTGCTGTTCGCCGCCGACCACGGGATCGCCTCCCAGGGCGTCTCCGCCCGGCCCGCGGGCAGCGCCCACGAGCTGGTGCGCGCGGTACTGGACGGGACCAGCCCGGTGGCGGTGCTGGCGGGCCGGTTCGGGGCGGGCGTACGCGTCGTGGACGCGGGCCTGGACTGCGAACCGGAGCTGCTGCCCGAGGACGTGGTGCGCACCCGCGTACGGCGGGGCAGCGGCCGGATCGACGTGGAGGACGCGCTGACGGCCGAGGAGGCCGAGGACGCGCTGCGGCTCGGCATCCAGGTCGCCGACGAGGAGGCCGACTCCGGTACGGACCTCGTCGTCCTCGGCGATCTGAGCGTGGGCGGCACCACGGTGGCGGCCACGCTGGTGGCCGCGCTCTGCGGGACGGACGCGTCCGTGGTCACCGGCCGCGGCGGGCTGCCCATCGACGACCTGGCCTGGATGCGCAAGTGCGCCGCCATCCGCGACTCCCTGCGCCGGGCCCGCCCGGTGCTCGGGGACCAGATGGCGCTGCTGGCGGCGGTGGGCGGCGCGGACGTCGCCGCGATCACCGGTTTCCTGCTCCAGAGCGCGGTGCGCCGTACGCCGGTCATCCTCGACGGGGTCGTCTCGGCGGCCTGCGGACTGGTGGCCCAGCGGGCCGCCTTCCGCGCCCCCGACTGGTGGCTGGCCGGGCAGTCCAGCGGGGAGCCGGGCCAGGCCAAGGCCCTGGACCGGATGGCACTCAACCCGGTGCTCGACCACGGCGTCACCGTAGGAGAGGGAACCGGGGCCCTGCTGGCGCTCCCCCTGGTCCAGGCGGCCGCCGCGCTCGCGGCGGAACTCCCGGAGAGGGCTGCCGCGCAACAGCCGACGGACTGAGACAACGGGCACTACGGGCCTGGCCAGTCCGCAGTGCTCGCACTGCGCTGCGGACCGGCGACGCCCCATATCATCGCTTTTCATGGGAGAGGTCCGCTTGACCAGCGTAGACACCGACCGGAGCCTCGATCAGGCTTCCGGCAAGGGTTCCAACAACAAGAAGGAGAAGGAGCAGGGAGGGGAAGCGGCCGCGAAGCCGGAGAGCCGCAGGGGCACTCCCAGGTCGCGGCACAGTGCCGCCTTCGCGGTCTGGTACCTGCGGGCCGTCACCTTCGTGAACTTCCTCAGCGCGGTGTGGCTTTCGCTCGGGCAGGACCTGCGCCGGCACAACACCGCCGACTTCTACACCCCGTACCTGCTGACGGCCGGCTTCGCCTCCGGGCTGTTCTCGCTGCTGCTCGCGGTCACCATGGGCCGCCGCAAGCGGGCCGCCTGGATCCTGAACCTGGTGGTCGGCGGGATGTTGCTGCTGGCCTTCGCGGTCGCCGCCTTCGCCCCCTGCACGGGCGGCGAACTCAACATGTGCTACCCGGAGTTCCGTGAGCACGCGCAGAACTGGGTCTCGCTCGTCCTGACGGCGGCGTTCGTGGGCGCCCTGCTGCTGGGCCGCCACGAGTTCTACGCGAAGGGCGACCGCTCCAACCCGAAGCTCGCCACCGCGGTGGCCGCCGTCGGCCTGCTGCTCACCTCACTGATCGCCGCCCTGCTGGTCGGCGCCACCAACACCGACGCCGACCGCGCCGACGCCACGTTCCTGGCGCGCTGGCGCTACGGCGTGATGCGGCTGATCACGCTGGCGCCCGACGACAAGGCCTACCGCGCGATCACCACGCCCGCCTGGGTGGACGTGTTCATCAACGTGATGTCGATGCTGCTGCTGCTCGCCGTGCTGTTCGCGGCGTTCCGCTCGCGGCGCGCCGTCGACCCGCTCACCCCCGAGGACGAGGAGCGGCTGCGGGCGCTGCTCGCCAAGCAGGGCGACCGCGACTCGCTCGGCTACTTCGCGCTGCGCCGCGAGAAGTCCGTGATCTGGTCCCCGACCGGCAAGGCCGCCGTCACCTACCGCGTCGTCGGCGGGGTCTCGCTCGCCTCCGGCGACCCCATCGGCGACCCCGAGGCCTGGCCGGGGGCGATCGAGCCGTGGCTGGCCGAGGCCCGCGAGCACGGCTGGGTGCCGGCCGTGATGGGCGCCAGCGAGGAGGCCGGGCAGATCTACGCCCGGCACGGCCTGGACGCCCTGGAACTCGGCGACGAGGCCATCGTGGAGACCGACGAGTTCACGCTGGAGGGGCGCGCCATGCGCACCGTCCGGCAGGCCTACAACCGGGTCAAGCGGGCCGGCTACACGGTCCGCATCCGCCGCCACGCCGAGATCCCGGCCGAGGAGATGGCCGTCCTGCTGGAGCGGGCCGACGACTGGCGCGACGGTGCGACCGAGCGCGGCTTCTCCATGGCGCTGGGCCGCCTGGGCGACCCGGACGACGGGCAGTGCGTGATGCTCGAGTGCACCGACGGCAACGGCGACCTGCGCGCCGTGCTGTCCTTCGTGCCGTGGGGCCCCAAGGGCCTGTCCCTGGACCTGATGCGCCGTGACCGGGATTCCGAGAACGGCCTGATGGAGTTCATGGTCATCGAGCTGCTGGAACGCTCGAAGGAGATCGGCGTCACACAGGTCTCGCTCAACTTCGCGATGTTCCGTTCCGTCTTCGAGCGGGGGTCCAAGCTCGGCGCGGGTCCGGTGCTGCGCATGTGGCGCTCGCTGCTGAGCTTCTTCTCCCGCTGGTGGCAGATCGAGTCCCTCTACCGGGCCAACGCCAAATACCGCCCGATCTGGGAGCCGCGGTTCATGCTCTTCGAGAAGAGTTCGGACCTGCTGCGGATCGGTATCGCCGCGGGCCGGGCCGAGGGCTTCCTGGAAGCACCCGGCCTGCCCAAGTGGCTGCACCGCAAACACCTGGAGACGATTCGTTGACGTCCTGGAAGACGGAGGTCCGGCAGTTCGCCCGCCGCGAGTGGGGTCCCCTCTCCGGGATCGTGCGGGACGCGCTGGCCCGCGACCGGTGGCGGGCCGCCCCGATGACCCTCGGGGCGGTCGGCCTGACCTCCGTCTTCCAGGTCGTGCAGAACACCGCCTGGGGTTTCCAGCCGGTCCAGAACCTGGGCTCCGTCAAGGCCGCGGACCCCCTGTGGCTCGCGCTGCTGCGCACCCCGCTGTCCCTGTTCGTACCGGCCCTCGACCTGCCCGTGTGGGGGGCGCTCGCGCAGATCCTGCTGGTCTTCGGGATCGCGGAGATCTGCATCGGCTGGTGGCGCACCCTGCTCGTCGGGTACGTGGCCACCCTCGCCGGGACCACCTACGCCCGGATCGGGCTCTCGGTGGGCCCCGACCACCCCTTCGGCCTGCCGGTGACCGACCGGGTCGTCAACGACACCGGGCCGTCCGCGGCGGTGGTGGGCCTGGCCGTCTACGTCTGCTGGCGCTACCGGGCGTACCTCACCGGGGCCCTGGTGATCCTGGTGATGACCGGCGAGGTGCTGGTCAAGAACAACCTGGCCGGCAAGGAGCACTTGGCGGCCCTCGCCGCCGTGATGGCCGTGTGCGTGGTGCGCGCCAAGTGGGGGCCGGCCCGCTCGCGGACCCCGCTCGGCCCCCGGCCGCCGTCACCCCCCGCCGGTCCCCCTCCCCCGGGGCCCGCGCGGCTCTAGGACGAGCCCGTACCGTATCGGGGTGACGACAGACCACGGCCCCTTCTCCCGCACCCGGCAGTGGATGCGGGAGCATCCGCTCGCCACCGACGCCGTCCTCGCGTTCGGGGCGCTGGTGTCCATGGTCGTCGGCTCCTTCGCCGAGCCGCACGGGCCGCACGGGCCCACCTTCGGCACCCGTACGCCCGACGCGTTCTCCCTGCTGCTGATGCTGCTCGGCGCGGCCGCCCTGGTGCTGCGGCGCCGCCGGCCCCGTACCGTGCTCGCCGTCACCTGCGGGCTGTCGCTGCTGGAACTGACCACCGCGGAGCCGCGGGCGCCCGTCGCCATGAGCGCGGTGATCGCCCTGTACGCGGTGGCCGCGTCCACCGACCGGCCGACCACCTGGCGGACCGGGCTGCTGACGATGGCGGGGCTCACCGGGGTGGCGATGCTGGCCGGCCCGATGCCCTGGTACGCGCAGGAGAACATCGGCATCTTCGCCTGGACCGGGATGGCCGCGGCCGCCGGAGACGCGGTGCGCAGCAGGCGGGCCTTCGTCGACGCGATACGGGAGCGGGCCGAGCGGGCCGAACGGACCCGTGAGGAGGAGGCCCGGCGCCGCGTCGCGGAGGAGCGGCTGCGCATCGCGCGGGACCTGCACGACGTGGTGGCCCACCACATCGCCCTGGTCAACGTGCAGGCGGGGGTGGCCGCGCACGTCATGGACAAGCGGCCCGACCAGGCGAAGGAGGCCCTCGCGCACGTACGGGACGCCAGCCGCAGCGCGCTGAACGAGCTGCGCGCCACCGTCGGGCTGCTGCGGCAGTCCGGTGACCCGGAGGCGCCGACGGAACCGGCGCCGGGGCTGGCCCTGCTGGACGAACTGCTGGACACCTTCCGGCACGCCGGGCTGCCGGTGGCGGCGACCGTCCAGCTGGGCACCGGCACCGGCACCGAGCCGCTGCCGGCGGCCGTGGACCTGGCGGCGTACCGGGTGATCCAGGAGGCGCTGACCAACGTCCGCAAGCACGCGGGCCCGGGGGCGCGGGCCGAGGTGAGCGTGGTGCGGGTGGGGCCCTCGGTGGAGGTGACGGTGCTGGACGACGGGGGCGACTCGGCGGACTCGGCTCCGGGCCAGAGCGACCCGGGCGGCGGACACGGCCTGCTCGGCATGCGCGAACGGACCGGCGCCCTGGGCGGTTCCTGCTTCGCGGGCCCCCGCTACGGCGGCGGCTTCCGCGTCCACGCGATCCTGCCGGCGTGAGGGGGGCGGGGTCGGGGCCGGGTGAGCGGTAGCCCCTTGGGCGGTCTCACAGTTGGCTTGGGGGGTTCCCGTCAGTCCCATCGTCGTTCCGTGTCGTGCCGGCCCGTCAAGGGCGCTCCTTCGTCGCGTCGCTCCGCGATTTCGCTGCGCTCAACCCTTGACAGCCCGACCCGCCCCGGAAAGCCGAAAGACTGCCGGGAACCCCCCAAAAGAACGGTCACCAGGGAGGACAGGCAGGAGCGGCCCCCTCAGGGACGAGACGAGGGGTTGGGGGCATGACTACCTGCACGAAACGCCGACCAGGACAGCAGGGGGAGCGCCCCAACGCGACAGATCGCTACGCGCTCCTCTTTGCTCAGCGCCCGGCGGCCGTCTTGGGCTGATACCTGCACCACATGTTGACCAGACCCGGTCCGCACGCATGGTCCGCGAACTACGCACCCTGGAGCGGGCCATGGGCCCATGGCACGATGCACCCGTAGCCCGGGACCTCGTCGAGATCCTCGCGCCGGTTGGCAAGGGGAGCCGATGTGGGCGTACCGACGGTCCTGACGCAGTCCCTCCCCCTGGACTGACTGGTCCTGCGCCGAGACGGCTTGACTCAGGATCTCCGCTTGGGTTCGGAATGGACGGAGAAGAGACATCACAAGCTCTACGCTCACACGCGCCGCGTCGCTGGCAGGGCCACTCGGGATCGGTCTGGCACTCGGCCTGCTGGGCCCTCTTTCCGAGAAGTCGGACAATCCCGTCAGCGTGGTCGTGAACGCCATCTTCGCCGGTGGGTGGTCGTGGGCCTGTTATGCGTTCCTGGTGGGCTACCTCCGTCGGTCCAAAATCGAGTCGGCCTTGCTGGCACCTTTCGGGCTGGCCATCGGAGTGACCGCCTACTACCTGTTCAAGGACCTCAGCCCCGCCACCCCGGAGGGGTTCGGCACATCAGGCGGGGGGTCGCTGTCCAAAATCCTGGTGTGGGGAACGCTGGCGTTTGCGTTCGGGGCACCCGTCGGGTTCCTCGGCAACGTGGCGCGCATTCCGGGTGTCGGCGGCCTCTTCTTTCGGCTCCTCATTCCGGTCGTCGCCTTCTATGAGACCTCCATGCGCCTGGACGGGGAGTCTCGCGGGGCGAGTTTGGTTGTCGTGAATACCTGGCACACCATCCGGTTCATCGCTGTTGCTGTCGCGTGTGCTCTGGTCGTGCACGTGATCTGGCGTTGGTTGCACGAGCGTCGCGCGCGTTCTTCGAGGCCCGAAGAGCTTGATACCGCCTGGCAAGCCACCGGTGAGCGCC
Organism: Streptomyces sp. NPDC034085; assembly: GCF_055575555.1. NCBI lineage: Bacteria > Bacillati > Actinomycetota > Actinomycetes > Kitasatosporales > Streptomycetaceae > Streptomyces > Streptomyces sp. NPDC034085. The sequence goes on from NZ_JBVISL010000001.1 coordinate 400,424, forward strand.
CCTGGTCGTCAAGCCAAACGGGGACCGGACGCTGAGATGTGAGGAGCGCGTAGCGATCTGACGCGTCTGGGGGCTCCGCGGGGGGCTGTGGTCAGCCTTTCGTGCGGGTGGCCGGGCACCCGGCCCGGGGCTCGGGATTTAGGCCGCCGGATGCCCGGCGGGCCATTGCCCCAACCCCTCGTCTCGTCCCTGAGGGAGCCGCTCCTGCCTGTCCTCCCTGGTGACCGTTCCTTTTGGGGGGTTCCCGGCAGTCTTTCGGCTTTCCGGGGCGGGTCGGGCTGTCAAGGGTTGAGCGCAGCGAAATCGCGAAGCGACGCGAACGAAGTGAGCGCCCTTGACAGGCCGGCACGACACGGAACGACGATGGGACTGCCGGGAAACCCCCAAACCAACTGTGAGACCGCCCAAGGGGCTACCGCTCACCGCCCCCGCCCCCGGCCCCGGCCGCCGGCGTCAGCAGGACTTGCGCCAGGGGCCCAGTTCGAGTTTCTTCTGCAAGGAGCTCAGTTTCAGCCGGCGGGACTGCTTGCAGAAGCGGGACGGCGGGAGGTCGTACTCCGCGTGGAAGACGGCCTTGCCCGCCTTGATGAAGGGGGTCAGCTCCTCGCACTCGTCGTATTCGGCGCACTGCTCGTTGACGGCGAAGTCGAAGTCGCCGACCAGCTCCGGGATCTGGTCGAGGTCGTTCTTGAGTCCGACCGCCATCCCCCGGTCGTGGGCGAGCTTCGCGACGAACCGGTTGAACTTCAGCTGGTCGTCGGCGGTGACCGGGAAGCCGGAGGTGTTGCGGTAGGCGTCCATGTTGTCCGGCTCCACCGCGTCGAAGCCCTTGTCGCGGCACATGTCGAACCGCTTCGCCATCAGCGGTTCCAGTTCGGCCAACCGCCGGATGTCGAGCCAGCGCTCGCCCTCCCAGCCGTTGCCCTTGCCGAGCATCGACTCGGGGAAGTCCCCGGCGTCCGGGCGGAAGTCCTCCCAGGCGCCGGCGGAGATGTAGCAGATGGTCCGGCGGCCGTCCTTCTTCAGTGCGGCGACCTGCTCCTTGGTGGTGTTGAACCCGTCGATGTCGTACACCGGCACGTCCACCGACGTGTCGAGCTCGCCGCTGAGCTGCCACTGCCAGCCCGTGCCCGGGCGGGGCTGCCACCGCTCCCCCGGCGCCTGGGAGGGCCAGGACGGGGCGGGGCCCGGGCTCTCGCCGTCGTCGTCCGGGCCGGCGGTGCAGGCGGTGAGCAGCAGCAGCGCGGCGGCGCAGCCCGCGGCGAGGGCGGTGGTGGAACGCTTCATCCGGCGGCCTCCAGGGCGTTCGGGAGGGTTCCCCACGGGTGCGCTCCGGTGCCGGGGACGGCGCAGTGCACCCCAGCGTGCCGCTGCGCCGCGAGTTCGGCGGCGGGCGCGCCCGGCGGGACCGCGTACACGAGGTGGCAGAAGCGCTGCGCGGGGTGGTCGGCCGTCCACGGCGGCGGCGCCGCGGCCGTGTCGCGGTAGGCGTCCCAGGGGCCCTCGAAGGTGACGAGCAGGTCGGCGATGCGGGCGTACCCGGGGTGCGGGTGGACGCCGTGGTTCAGGACGAGGGTACGGGCGCCCGCCGCGCGGGCCGCGACGGCGAGCCGGCCGTAGTGCCCGAGCAGTTCCCGGCCGGCGGCGGCCTGGTCGAGGAACGCCCCGTCGACGCCGTACCAGTCGCGGTGGCGCAGCAGGTCCTGGACGACGGCGGCGTGCGGGCGCCGCCCGTAGTCGGTGTCGGTGTAGCCGAGGACGGGCACGCCCGCGTCGCGCAGCCGCGCGGAGACGGCGGCGAACCGCTCGTCGGGGGCCCGCCCGGGCCCGCTGTCGGGGTTGAGCACCACCGAGTGCAGCTGCCCGGCGGAGCGGATGAGCCGCTCCCAGGCGTCGGGCCGGTCGGCGGGGTGCTCGTAGAGCGGCACCAGCAGCATGGGGTCCTTCGTCTTCTCGTGCGGGGTCACGGGTCGGGGGGTCGCGGGCGGGCCCGCGGCGGGTCAGCGGTGTGCCGTGGCCCGGCCGAGGAGCAGGCAGACCAGCACGGCCAGGGCGGCCGCGGCGGTGCCGGCGACCGCCAGCTGGACCAGGCGCGGCTGCCCGATCCCGGCCAGCAGGGCCAGGCTCTGCGCGCAGGCGGCCCCGGCGCAGACCACCGCGGCGGGCCGGACGGCGCCGAAGGACTGGAGCAGCAACCCGGTCCACATCACGGCGCCGAGCAGCAGCAGGGTGGCGACGCGCAGTGCGGTCAGGCCGGGCGCGTGCGGCCACAGCAGGGTTCCGGTGACGCCCAGGGCGAGCAGCACCGCCAGGTACACGGCGAGACACCGGGCCAGGGTGACGAGCATCCTGCGCCAGAACGCCCCGGGCGAGCGGGCCGCGCGCAGCCCGGCAAGGCTGCCGCTGCGGAAGCGGTGGAGCAGCCATTCGGCGGGGCCCATGCTGAGGGTGAGCGCCACGGCGGAGGGCGCGGCGACCGCCTCGGCGGGGCCGCCGCTGAGCACCTCCCCCAGGGCGGCGTACAGCACCAGCAGGCCGGTGCCGAGGCCGAAGACCCCGTAGGGCGCGGAGTCGCCGAGGCGGGGCCCGCGCCGGGCGTGGTCCTCCTCGGGGCCGCGCAGCATCCGCCAGCGCACCGGGCCGCCTTCGCCCGGGCGGCGCTCCGCCCAGCGGTGGATCCTGCGCACGCCCGCCCGTACGCCCTCGGCCAGCGGCAGCTCCCGCAGGGCGAGGGTGCACGCCGCCAGCAGGGACACCACGAGCAGGGTGATCCGTACGGGTACGGGCAGGCCGGTGGAGAGCGCGAGGACCGCGCCGGCGGCCATGGGGCCGAGTGCGGCCAGCAGCACCCGTTCACGGCCCAGCACCAGCAGCACGGTGGCGGCGCCGACGTACACGGCCTGCCCGGCGGCGAAGGCGTACGAGAACGGCGGCCCGCCGGGGACGGCGAAGGCGGCGGCCGTGCCGAGCAGCGCCCCGGCGGGGGCTCCGACGAGCAGGGTCCGCCCGGCGGCGGCCCGGTCGCCGAGGCCGAGCCAGGAGTAGGCGCGGTGGGACAGGCTCTGGTCCCAGACCCAGCCGATGAGGGCGCCGGCGAGCAGGGTCAGGGTGCCGGCGGGCAGTCCGAGCCGGTCCGGGGGGCCTTCCAGCAGGGGGGCGCCGAGGACGTAGGCGAGGCCGGGCAGGGCGAAGATCACCCCGCGGAGCAGGCAGGCGGTGAGGGAGACCTTCCAGGGGTCGGGGAGCCGGTCGGGCTCGGGGAAGGAGCGGGGGACGCGGGCGTAGAGCTCCTCGGCGAGGGCGAAGGAGTCCTGGCGGCCGTAGGTGAGGCGGATGTACTCGTCGGTCATCCCGTCGGATTCGAGGATGGCGGCGATCTCGTCGGGGTGGACGGCCGCGGCGACGAACACGCCGAGTCGTTCGGCGAGTTCGTCCATGGGATCGGCGGCCGGGGCCCCGGGCCGGCCGGGGCGGGGCCGGGGCAGGTCGGGCAGGGTGTCGGTGCGGCCGGCGGGTGCCGGGTGGCCGACGTGGACCCAGGAGCCGTCCGGGCCGGGCGGCTTGAGCCAGAGTGATCCGCTCACCACACGCTCCCGTCGGCGGCCAGTTCCTTGTGCCAGGGGTCCTTGGACCAGGGGTCGGCGAGGCGCCCGCTCCAGTCGTCGGTGTGCGGGGGCAGGACCGGCCGGCCGGCCCGCGTCCGGTCGGCGAGTTCGCGGTAGATGTGCCGGAAGCCGTCGACGGACTGGTGGAGGGTGAACTTCTCGACGACCCGTTTGCGGGACATCCGGCCGAGTTCGGCGCGGCGTTCGTCGTCGCGGAGCAGGGCGAGGGTGGCGCGGGCCATGGTCTCGGGCTCGCGGGGCGGGACGACGAGACCGGTGTCGCCGACGGCCTCGCGCACGCCTCCGACGTCGGTGGAGACGGTGGTGCGGCCGCAGGACATGGCCTCGATGATGCTGAAGGGGAAGCCCTCGCTGATGCTGGAGAGCATGACGACGGAGCCCGCCGCGTAGGCCTTGGCGACCTGGTCGATGCGGCCCTCGTACGTGATGCCGTCGCTGACGCCGAGTTCGGCGGCGAGCTTCTCCAGGCGCAGCTTGTAGTCCTCGCAGCCGGCGGGGACCGGGCCGAAGAGGCGCAGGCGCAGGGCGGGGAGCTCCTCGCGCATGAACGCGTAGGCGCGGATGAGGGTTTCGAGGTCCTTGATCGGGTCGATGCGGCCGCACCAGCTGAGGGTGGGCACCTCCGGTTCGGGGCCGGCCTCGGGGAAGACGTGCGGGTCGACGCCGTTGTAGACGGTGCGGATCCGTTCGGAGTCGGCGCCTCCGCGTTCCTCCCAGCGGCGGTTGTACTGGTTGCAGGGGGTGATCAGGTCGGCCTGCCGGTAGCCCTCGGAGTTCAGCTCGCGGTAGAAGCCCAGCATCAGGGCCTTGACGGGCCAGCGCTGGGCGGCGCTGCGGTAGCCGAGGTAGCGCTCGCGCAGGTAGATGCCGTGCTCGGTGAGGAGGAAGGGCACCCCGTCCAGGTGTTTGGCGGCGAGGGCGGGGAGGGTGGCGAGGCCGCTGCTGACGGCGTGGGCGACGCTGTCGGGCGGGATGCGTACGGACAGCGGCCGCAGGGCGTGTTCCAGCAGGTCGGTGGCGGTGAGCGCGTCGTGGATGGTGGGCCGGGCCGCGGCGGTGACGAGGCCGGGGCGGGTCCATACGGCCATCAGCAGGCGCAGGACCGACTCGGAGCGCAGCGCCGGGGCGAGCCGGCCGGCGCGGGCGAGGCGGGCGAGTTCGCCCAGCGCCTCGGAGAAGCCGCCGTGCGTGGGATCGATCAGGGAGAGCAGGAAGGCTTCGTAGGTGTCGGTGAAGCGGCGGCGGGCCCTGCCCCGCAGGGCCGACCGGCGGGTCCGGTGGGGCGGCGGGCCCCAGAGCGGGACGGCGGTGTGCCGGTAGACGTTGCGCGGCAGCTCCCAGGTGACCGGCTCGCGTCCGGAGCCGGTCAGGGCTATGACGTTGAAGTCGACCTCCGGCATGCCGCGTACCAACTGGTCGCACCAGGTGCTGACGCCCCCGTGGACGTGCGGGTAGGTGCCTTCGGTGAGCATGGTGACGTGGCGCCCATGGCTCATGCGGTGTGTCCCCCCAGGACTCTCTTCTTTTGGGGCTCGTTCGCCTCCGGGGGCGCTTCAGCCGGCTCCAGGAGGGCGTGCGTCCTCGGAAACCGTTCGTGCCTCACGGTTTCCTCCGGGCGCTCGCCCTCCTTCGCCGACGCGCCCCCTTCGGCTCACTCACCCGTGCATGCGGTGCGGTGCGGTCAGAGGAGCTTGAGCGTGACCGCGGACTGGAGCAGCTCGGGAGCCGTCCAGGCGGAGCGGGTGCCGGCGTAGGCGGTGCCGAAGTCGGTGGTGCCGAGCAGCATCTGCTTCTTCGTCCCGTTGGGTGCGGTGACCGGGGCGACGACTCCGGAGGGCGCCTTGACGACGACGTCCTTGCCGATCCTGTAGGCGGTCACCTTGCCCGCGGCGAGCGCCTTGTCCCAGGCGGCGCGGCGCTGGAGCTCGACGCCGGTGTCCTTCATGCTCTGGTTGACGATCGGCGCGCTGGGCGCGTAGAGGGAGCGGTAGGTGTCGAGGACCTGGTTGAGCACCGGGTAGAGGGTGCGGTCCTCGGCGAGGTTGGACTGGTGGACGTAGTGCGGGCGCGGGTCGTTGGCCAGCACGTGGCGCAGGGCGGTCCGCGCTTCGGCCGGGACGATGTGGTCGAGGTAGCCGGTGGCGGTGTCCAGCGGGGCCGGCAGGCAGGTGGAGGTCGCCGGGTTGTCCTCGCAGATGCCGCTGCCGCCGTCGGCGCGGCTGGTGTAGATCCAGTTGTACTCGTCGGCCATCTCCGCGTTGGTGCCCGTGTTGTAGTACACGTTCATCGGGTAGCGGGGGACGGTCAGGGCGGCGCCGACCGCCCGCTGGTCGGGCTCGCGGGAGTTGTCGCTGCCGGCCCACTTGACGCCGTTGTCGGCGAGGGCGCCGGCCAGGTTGGGGTTGTCCTGGGGCTGTTGCGGGAGGGTCTTGAGGCCGGAGTGCTCGCCGGTGACGAGCTCGGTGCGGTCGGTGGTGATGCCCTTGGAGAGCGCCCAGTTGTTGTTGTCGCGGATCTGCGCGGAGATCTCGGCGCGGCTCATCCAGTTGACGGCGCCCTGGGCGTTCTTGGTGCAGGTCCAGGGGTTGGTGCTGGTGTCCTGGACGCAGCCGAGGAAGGGGTGGGAGTAGGTGTGGTTCATCCAGCGGTACTTGGCGCGGTCGGCGACGAGCTGGGCGGTCAGCGCGTCGGTGCCGCCGTTCTCGGCCTTCCACTCCTCGCCGGCGCCCGCGTTGAAGAGCATGTCCAGCTTGAAGTTCTTGGACGTCTGCCACTGCGCCGCGTACTGGGCGTCGGCGGCGGTCATCCGGATGGTGCTCTCCTTGCCCTCGCCGCCCGCGCAGGCGTAGTCGCCGGGCGTGCAGTCGAGCTCCTTGCTCCAGCGGGCGTCCGGCGCGAAGACGTCGTCCACGTGGACCGCGAAGTAGCTGCGCTCCTGCCCGAGGTGGACGCCCTGGGTCAGCCACTCGACGATCCCTCGGGCCAGCAGCCGGAACTGCTGCTGGTACTGGTTGTACCCGAAGGTGACGACGAGCTCGCTGCGCCCGTCGTGGGCGTACTCGCCGACGAGCGAGGCCCGTCCGCCGGTGACGGGGGCGTCCAGGTAGCTGGTGTAGCCGGTGCGCGGCTTGCCCATGAACCCGAAGCTCTCCGGAACCACGGCGGAGTTGTCCTCGAAGGTGACCTGACCGCCGAGGTAGCCGAAGGGGCCGGCCTTGCCGGCCGCGGTGACGGCGGCCTGGGTGCCGTCGAGCTGGCCGCTGTAGCCGCCGTTGTCCGTGTACTCGAGCCCGACTCCCGGGTGGGCCCAGGTGTAGGCGTCGACCTGGCGGATCCCGTACGCCGTCTCGTACGCGGTGAGCGCCGCCATCTCGGCGGAGCCCTCGCCGAAGGGGTTCTCGTTGGGGAGGACGACCCCCTGGTACTTGGCCCGGGGCCGGCCGTCGACGGTGTCGGCGAGGAACGCCGCGTCGATGACGGGGCGGCCGGCACTGGCCAGATCGACCCGGGTGTAGGGGACCCCGGTGTCCTTGAGCTGGGCGGTGATCGCCCCGACCGAGCTGCCGCCGTCGTCCACGACCAGCACCTTCAGGTCGACGCGCGGTGTCACGACCGCCGCGTGGGCGGTCGCGGCGGGTACTGCCACGGACATCAGGGCTGCTGCGGCCATCGCGGCGGCGACCCTGTTCATCCGGTTCCTGTTGACCATTTCGGCCTTTCCCCCCGCAGGCATCCCTCGACAGCGGCCCTTGGCGGACGGCCGGGCCGGGGAGGCGCTGTGGAAATTCATGCAAAAGGACCCCACGTCCCCTTGCGAGAGTGACCCGAGTCTCTCGGACCTCGTCCGGTCTAAGGGGCAAACCTGGAGCAGAGTCCACAGATGGGTGAACCTGGCCGCGCATTGATCGAACAGCTTGACAAACCTTCGAGTGACGTCCGGACGAGTACGTGCGCGTAGGCTCATTTCCGGCGGCCGCCGGGCCCTAATACGATCGCTGCGGAGCGGCCGGTGACCCCGACGCGACCCAAGCGCCCACTAACACAAACGGAAGCGAGACTTCACCACCGTGACTGCTCTGACTCTCAGCACTGCCGGCGCTGCGACGCTGCGCGCCGACGCCCTCGTGGTCGGCGTGGCGAAGGGCCCGAAGGGCCTCGTCGTGGCCGCCGGCGCCGAGGCCGTGGACAAGGCGTTCGACGGAAAGCTCGCCGCCGTGCTCGACTCGCTCGGCGCCACGGGCGCCGAGGGCGAGACCACCAAGCTGCCCGCCCCGGCCGGCCTCAAGGCCCCGGTCGTGCTGGTGGTCGGCCTGGGAGCGGCCCCGGAGCAGGACGAGTCCTTCGACGAGGAGGCCCTGCGCCGCGCCGCCGGCTCCGCCGCCCGCGCCCTGCACGGCTCCAAGAAGGCCGCCTTCGCCCTCCCCGTGGACGACGCCTCCGCCGTCACCGCCGTCGCCGAGGGCGCCCTGCTGGGCGCGTACGCCTTCACCGCGTACCAGGGCGGCGAGAAGAAGAACGGCAAGGGCGACAAGCAGGGCGGCCCCAAGCAGCCGCTGGCCGACGTGGTCCTGCTCGGTGCCAAGCCGCGCGACAAGGAGCACAAGGCCGCCGCCGAGCGCGCCGTCGTCGTCGCCACCGAGGTCAACGTCGCCCGCGACCTGATCAACACCCCGCCGAACGACCTCACCCCCGAGGCCTTCGCCGCCGTCGCCTCCGCGACCGCCAAGGAGAACGGCGTCAAGGTCCAGATCCTCGACGAGAAGGCGCTGGTCAAGGGCGGCTACGGCGGCATCATGGGCGTCGGCAAGGGCTCCGAGAACCCGCCGCGCCTGGTGAGGCTCTCCTACACCCACGCCGAGGCGGAGAAGACGCTCGCCTTCGTCGGCAAGGGCATCACCTACGACTCGGGCGGCATCTCCCTGAAGCCGGCCGGCCACAACGAGACGATGAAGTGCGACATGTCCGGCGCCGCCGCCGTCTTCGCCGCCGTCATCGCCGCCGCCAAGCTGGGCCTGAAGGTCAACGTCACCGGCTGGCTCGCGCTCGCCGAGAACATGCCCTCCGGCTCCGCCACCAAGCCCGGCGACGTGCTGCGCATGTACAGCGGCAAGACCGTCGAGGTGCTGAACACGGATGCCGAGGGCCGCCTGGTCCTGGGCGACGCCCTGACCAAGGCCTCCGAGGAGAACCCGGACGCGATCGTCGACGTCGCCACCCTGACCGGTGCGATGGTGCTGGCGCTCGGCGACCGGACCTTCGGGATCATGGCCAACGACGACGCCTTCCGCACCTCGATCCACGAGATCGCGGAGGAGGTCGGCGAGTCCTCCTGGCCGATGCCGCTCCCCGAGGAGCTGCGCAAGACCATGGACTCCCCCACCGCCGACATCGCCAACATGGGCGTGCGGATGGGCGGCGGCCTGGTGGCCGGCCTCTTCCTCCAGGAGTTCGTCGGCGAGGGCATCACCTGGGCGCACCTGGACATCGCGGGCCCCGCCTTCCACGAGGGCGCCCCGTACGGCTACACCCCCAAGGGCGGCACCGGCTCCGCCGTGCGCACCCTGGTGCGGCTGGCCGAGCGCACCGCCACCGGCGACCTCGGCTGACGTACCGCTCGCCTCGCACCGGCGCCGCACGTACCACTCCGTGAGACGCCCTCTGTGACGCACGCCGCGCCCCGGGACCCCGGACAGGGTCCCGGGGCGCGTTCGCCCTGGAAGAAACCTCGGGAATCAGTAGGTTTCTACGCACGGGTAACCCGGATCTCGGGCAGAACGACGGTGCACAGCCGGGGCCCGGCGTCCCGCGTTCCCCCGACAAATGCGAAGATGGGTTCTCGGCAGGACAGGGCCCCCACCACAGGGCCGAAGAAACAAGCGGCCGATTACCAGCCGCCGCCCGGTCACAGAGGACCGGTGCCCGGCGCACATGCATGGAGGACGTGACGTGGCGAACGACGCCAGCACCGTTTTCGACCTAGTGATCCTCGGCGGTGGCAGTGGCGGTTACGCCGCGGCGCTGCGCGCATCCCAGCTGGGTCTCGACGTTGCGCTGATCGAGAAGAACAAGCTCGGCGGCACCTGCCTGCACAACGGCTGCATCCCCACAAAGGCTCTGCTGCACGCCGGTGAGATCGCCGACCAGGCGCGCGAAGCCGGACAGTTCGGCATCAAGGCCTCTTTCGAGGGCGTGGACATCGCCGGTGTGCACAAGTACAAGGACGATGTCATCTCCGGCCTGTACAAGGGCCTGCAGGGGCTGGTCGCCTCCCGCAAGGTGACCTACATCGAGGGTGAGGGACGCCTCTCCTCGCCGACCTCCGTCGACGTGAACGGCCAGCGGGTCCAGGGCCGCCACGTGCTGCTGGCGACCGGCTCCGTGCCGAAGTCGCTGCCGGGCCTGGACATCGACGGCAACCGCATCATCTCCTCGGACCACGCGCTGGTCCTGGACCGCGTGCCGCAGTCCGCGATCATCCTGGGCGGCGGCGTCATCGGCGTCGAGTTCGCCTCGGCGTGGAAGTCCTTCGGCACCGACGTGACTGTCATCGAGGGCCTCAAGCACCTCGTCCCGGTCGAGGACGAGAACAGCTCGAAGATCCTCGAGCGCGCCTTCCGCAAGCGCGGTATCAAGTTCAACCTCGGCACCTTCTTCGACAAGGCCGAGTACACCGAGAACGGCGTCCGCGTGACGCTGGCCGACGGCAAGACCTTCGAGGCCGAGGTGCTGCTGGTCGCCATCGGCCGCGGTCCGGTCTCCCAGGGCCTGGGCTACGAGGAGCAGGGCGTCGCGATGGACCGCGGCTACGTCCTGGTCGACGAGTACATGCAGACCAACGTGCCGACCATCTCGGCCGTGGGCGACCTCGTCCCCACCCTCCAGCTCGCGCACGTCGGCTTCGCCGAGGGCATCCTGGTCGCGGAGCGTCTGGCCGGTCTGAAGACCGTTCCGATCGACTACGACGGTGTCCCGCGCGTCACGTACTGCCACCCCGAGGTCGCCTCCGTCGGTATCACCGAGGCCAAGGCCAAGGAGATCTACGGTGCGGACAAGGTCATCGCCGCGAAGTTCAACCTCGCGGGCAACGGCAAGAGCAAGATCCTGAAGACCGCGGGCGAGATCAAGCTCGTCCAGGTCAAGGACGGTGCCGTGGTCGGTATCCACATGGTCGGTGACCGCATGGGCGAGCAGGTGGGCGAAGCCCAGCTGATCTACAACTGGGAAGCCCTGCCGGCCGAGGTCGCGCAGCTCATCCACGCGCACCCGACCCAGAACGAAGCCCTCGGCGAGGCCCACCTGGCTCTGGCCGGCAAGCCGCTGCACAACCACGACTGATCGTCACGGGCGCGACGACCACTTCCGCACTTCCGTTAGGAGCAACTGAAACCATGTCGGTTTCCGTAACCCTTCCGGCGCTCGGCGAGAGCGTCACCGAGGGAACTGTCACCCGTTGGCTGAAGGCCGAGGGCGAGCGCGTCGAGGCCGACGAGCCGCTGCTCGAGGTCTCGACCGACAAGGTCGACACCGAGATCCCCTCGCCCGTCTCCGGCATCCTGGCCTCCATCAAGGTCGCCGAGGACGAGACCGTCGAGGTCGGCGCCGAGCTGGCCGTGATCGACGACGGCTCCGGCGCTCCGGCCGAGGCCGCCGCCCCGGCCGCCGAGCCCGCTGCCGCCCCGGCGGCCGAGCCCGCTGCCGCCGAGGCCCCGGCCGCCCCCGCACCGGCCGAGACCCCGGCTGCCCCGGCCGCCGCCCCGGCGGGCGCCGCCTCCGGCACGGACGTCGTGCTGCCCGCGCTGGGCGAGTCCGTCACCGAGGGCACCGTCACCCGCTGGCTGAAGGAGGTCGGCGAGTCCGTCGAGGCCGACGAGCCGCTGCTCGAGGTCTCCACGGACAAGGTCGACACCGAGATCCCCGCGCCGGTCTCCGGCACCCTGCTGGAGATCCTGGTCGGCGAGGACGAGACCGCCGAGGTCGGCGCCCGTCTGGCCGTCATCGGCGTCGCGGGCGCGGCTCCGGCCGCGGCCCCTGCTGCCGCCGCTCCGGCTCCGGCTGCCCCGGCTCCGGCTGCCGCCGCCCCGGCCCCGGCTGCCCCGGCTCCGGCCGCCGCCGCCCCGGCTCCGGCTGCCCCGGCTCCGGCCGCCGCCGCCCCGGCTCCGGTCGTGGCCGCCCCGGCCGCTGCCGCTCCGGCTCCGGCTGCTCCGGCTCCGGCGGCCCCCGTGGCCGCTCCGGCTCCGGCCGCCGCTCCGGCTCCGGCCGCTCCGGCCGCCGCTCCGGCTCCCGTCGCCGCCGCTCCCTCTCCCGCCGCCGTCTCCGGCGACGAGGGCGCGTACGTGACCCCGCTGGTGCGCAAGCTCGCCTCGGAGTCCGGCGTCGACCTGTCCGCGGTCACCGGCACCGGCGTCGGCGGCCGTATCCGCAAGCAGGACGTCCTGGCCGCCGCCGAGGCCGCCAAGGCCGCCGCTGCCGCCCCGGCTCCCGCCGCCGCTGCCGCCCCGGCCGCCGCCGCCGCCGCCAAGGCTCCGGCCGCGGTGTCGGAGCTGCGCGGCCAGACGGTCAAGATGACCCGCATGCGCAAGGTCATCGGCGACAACATGATGAAGGCCCTGCACTCGCAGGCGCAGCTCAGCTCCGTGGTCGAGGTGGACATCACCAAGATCATGAAGCTGCGCGAGAAGGCCAAGGCCGGCTTCCTCGCCCGCGAGGGCGTCAAGCTGTCCCCGATGCCGTTCTTCGTCAAGGCCGCCGCCCAGGCGCTGAAGGCCCACGCGGTCGTCAACGCCCGGATCAACGACGACGAGGGCACCATCACCTACTTCGACTCGGAGAACATCGGCATCGCCGTGGACTCCGAGAAGGGCCTGATGACCCCGGTCATCAAGGGTGCCGGTGACCTCAACCTGGCGGGCATCTCCAAGGCGACCGCCGACCTGGCCGCCAAGGTCCGCGGCAACAAGATCACCCCGGACGAGCTGTCCGGCGCGACCTTCACCATCAGCAACACCGGCTCGCGCGGCGCGCTGTTCGACACGGTGATCGTGCCGCCGAACCAGGTCGCCATCCTGGGCATCGGTGCCACGGTCAAGCGCCCGGTGGTCATCGAGACCGCCGAGGGCACGAACATCGGCATCCGCGACATGACGTACCTGACCCTGTCCTACGACCACCGCCTGGTGGACGGCGCGGACGCGGCCCGGTACCTCGGCGCGGTCAAGGCGATCCTCGAGGCCGGCGAGTTCGAGGTCGAGCTCGGCCTGTAAGGCCCCGCGCGCAGCCCCGGCTGCCGCCTGCGGCGCCCCCGTCCGGATCCGTCCGGGCGGGGGCGCCGTCGTTGTAACGAGCCTCACCCTGGGTCCCTGACTCGGAACCCATCGCAGCAGGCCACGACCGCCGTATTGTTACGCATCAGGCCCCCGCGTGCCCGCCCCCACAGGAGTTGAAGCGCCGATGATCACCCCACCCGTCGTGCACTCGCTGCGCGAGCAGATCCGCGAGCACATCGTGGAGGGGATCGTCAGCGGGCGCTGGAAGCCCGGCGAGCGGATCGTGGAGCGCCGGATCGCCGTCGAGCTGGAGGTCAGTCAGACGCCCGTGCGCGAGGCGCTGCGCGAGCTGGAGACGCTGCGGCTGATCGAGTCGGCCCCGAACAAGGGCGTGCGCGTCCGGAACCTCTCGGCGGCCGACCTGGAGGAGATCTACCCCGTCCGGGCCGGCCTGGAGCAGATCGCGGCCGAGCTGGCCGCCCCGCGGCTGGCGGCCGACTGCTCGGCCCTGGAACCGCACGTGGCGGCCCTGTGGGAGGCCGACCGCGTCCAGGACGGCACGGCGCAGGTGCGGCACACGGTGGGCTTCCACCGGGAGCTGGTGCGGGCCGCGGGCAACAGCGTGCTGCTGCACACCTGGGAGAGCCTGGGCATCGAGGTGTTCACCGCCCTGTCCATCCGGTGGCTGGGCACGGTCCAGAAGTCCTACGCGGAGGAGCACGAGGCCCTGGTCGCGGCGTTCCGCAGCCAGGACCCCGATATCGGGGTGCTGGTGAAGCGGCACGTCCTGGGCTGCGCCCCGCGTAGTGTCTGACCTGCGGTTTTGAGCGATCCTCCAGGGGATCGCCAAGGTATTGGCGTGTACTGATGAAGCAGGCACCGGGTGCCTGCGTTCATGGCACCGGGTGCCGACTTTCGCCCTGGCGTCGAATATTCGTCACTTTTATTTGATCGATCATCGATCAGCGATTTACAGTCACTGCGGACCCCACCCGGGTCCAATGACCCTGTCCTGCCCGTCAGGGTTCTCTTCACCACCTCCTCTCCTTTGTCCGGAAGGCGGCGCACACCGATGTCCGACCCCGTAGGAAAGCTTCCGAGCGAGCTCGACCAGCTCCCGGACCGCGACACCGAAGAGACCGCCGAATGGGCGGCCTCCCTCGACGCCGTCGCCAAGGCCGCCGGTACGCGCCGCGCCGAATACCTGCTCCGCCGCACCCTCCAGCACGCCGAGGCCGCCGGCCTCGCCCTGCCGAAGCTGCTGGAGACGGACTACGTCAACACCATCCCCACCTCCGCCGAGCCGGCCTTCCCCGGTGACGAGGAGATGGAAGCGAAGATCACCGCCTGGAACCGCTGGAACGCGGCCGCCATGGTGACCCGCGGCTCCAAGTTCGGCGTCGGCGGCCACATCGCCACCTTCGCCTCCGCCGCGTGGCTGTACGAGACCGGCTTCCAGCACTTCTTCCGCGGGAAGGAGGCCGACGGATCGGGCGACCAGCTCTACATCCAGGGCCACGCCTCCCCCGGCATCTACGCCCGCGCCTTCCTCGACGGCCGGATCTCCGAGCAGCAGCTCGACAACTTCCGCCAGGAGTCCGGCGGCAACGGCCTGCCGTCCTACCCGCACCCGCGGCGCCTGCCGTGGCTGTGGGAGTTCCCGACCGTCTCCATGGGCCTCGGCCCGCTCTCCGCGATCTACCAGGCGCGCTTCAACCGCTACCTGCAGAACCGCAGCATCAAGGACACGGCCAACTCGCACGTCTGGGCCTTCCTCGGCGACGGCGAGATGGACGAGCCCGAGTCGACCGCCGCCCTGGCCCTGGCCTCCCGCGAGCAGCTCGACAACCTGACCTTCGTCATCAACTGCAACCTGCAGCGCCTCGACGGCCCGGTCCGCGCGAACTTCCGCGTGGTCCAGGAGCTGGAAGCGCAGTTCCGCGGCGCCGGCTGGAACGTCATCAAGACCCTGTGGGGCTCCGCCTGGGACGAGCTGTTCCAGCTCGACACCACGGGCGCCCTGGTACGCCGCCTGCGCGAGGTACCGGACGCGCAGTTCCAGACGTACGCGACCCGCGACGTGGCCTACATCCGCCAGCACTTCTTCGGCGTCAACGCCGAGCTGGTGCAGCTGGCCGGCGTGCTCTCCGACGCGAAGATCGCCGAGTGCTTCCACACCTCCCGCGGCGGCCACGAGCCCCGCAAGGTCTACGCCGCGTACAAGGCCGCCCTGGAGCACAAGGGCGCGCCGACGGTCATCCTCGCGCAGACCGTCAAGGGCTACACGCTGGGTGCCGGGTTCGAGTCGAAGAACGCGAACCACCAGATGAAGAAGCTGACGATCGACGAGTTCAAGGACATGCGCGACCTCCTCGGCCTCCCGATCCCGGACAGCGCCTTCGCCGACGGCCAGGTCCCGTACGGCCACCCGGGCGCGGACAGCCCCGAGGTGCAGTACCTGAACGAGCGCCGCGCGGCCCTCGGCGGCCCCGCCCCCGCCCGCAAGGTCCACCACGTGGCCCTGCCCGCCCCCGCGGACCGTTCCTTCGCCCCGCTGCTCAAGGGCTCCGGCAAGCAGGAGATGGCCACCACCATGGCCTTCGTCCGCCTCGTCAAGGACCTGATGCGGGACAAGGAGACCGGCAAGCGCTGGGTGCCGATCGTCCCCGACGAGGCCCGCACCTTCGGCATGGAGTCCCTCTTCCCGTCGGCCGGCATCTACTCGCCGCTGGGGCAGACGTACGAGCCGGTCGACCGCGACCAGCTCATGTACTACAAGGAAGCCAAGGACGGCCAGATCCTCAACGAGGGGATCACCGAGGCCGGCGCCATGGCCGACTTCATCGCCGCCTGCACGTCGTACGCGACGCACGGCGAGCCGATGATCCCGTTCTACATCTTCTACTCGATGTTCGGCTGGCAGCGCACCGCCGACCAGATGTGGCAGCTCGCCGACCAGCTCGGCAAGGGCTTCATCGTCGGCGCCACCGCCGGCCGCACCACCCTGACCGGTGAGGGCCTCCAGCACGCGGACGGCCACTCGCACCTGATCGCGTCCACGAACCCGGCGTCGCTCAACTACGACCCGGCCTTCGCGTACGAGATCGCGGTGATCGTCAAGGACGGCCTGCGCCGGATGTACGGCGAGAAGCCGGAAGACGTCTTCTACTACCTCACGGTCTACAACGAGCCGAAGCCGCAGCCCGCGATGCCCGAGGGCGTCGAGGAAGGCATCCTCAAGGGCCTGTACCGCTTCAACACGGCGGCGGACCTGGCGGAGGCGGCCCCGGCCGCCGACGCCCCGAAGATCCAGCTGATGGCCTCCGGCACGGCGATCCACTGGATCCTGGAGGCGCAGCAGCTGCTCGCCGCCGACTGGAACGTGGCCGCCGACGTCTGGTCCGCCACGTCCTGGGGCGAGCTGCGCCGGGACGCGCTGGAGTGCGACGAGGCGCTGCTGCGCGGCGAGGTGCGCACCCCGTACGTCACGCGTGCGCTGGAGGGCGTCACCAGCCCGGTGCTGGCCGTCTCCGACTGGATGCGCCAGGTCCCGGACCAGATCAGCCAGTGGGTCGAGCAGGACTACACCTCGCTGGGCACCGACGGCTTCGGCCTCTCCGACACCCGCGAGGGCGCCCGCCGCCACTTCGGTGTCGACGCGCAGTCGATCGTGGTGGCCGCGCTGGCCCAGCTCGCCCGCCGCGGCGAGGTCCCGGCGTCCGCCGTCAAGGAGGCCCGGGAGCGCTACGGCCTCTGAGCCGTACGCGACCGACCGAACCCGCCGAAGGCCGGTGCCCACCCCCCAAAGGGGTCGGACACCGGCCTTTGGCCGTATGAGCGGTGGCGGCGCGGGGGGCGACCCGTGATGCTGGAGCGGTGATGGACGAGACGGAGTTCTGGGAGATCGTCGACCGTACCCGCGAGGCCGCCGAGGGCGACCCCGAGGAGCACGCCGAGCTGCTCGTGGAGCGGCTGGCGCAGCTCGACCCCGACTCCGTGCTGGACTTCGCGCGGCACTTCGAGTCCCGGTACAACCGGGCGTACACCTGGGACCTGTGGGGCGCCGCGTGGGTGCTGCTCGACGGCGCGAGCGACGACGCGTTCGACTACTTCCGGTGCTGGCTGATCGGGCAGGGCCGGGAGGTCTTCGAGGGCGGGGTCCACGACCCGGACCAGCTGGCGGAGCTGCTGGGGGAGTTCGACGAGGAGATCGACGGGGACGGCGAGGAGCTGGGGTATGCGGCCGACGAGGCGTACGAGCAGCTGACCGGGGCGGTGGCCCCGGATCTGGGCGTCCCGTTGCAGGCGGAGGAGCCGGAGGGCACCCCGCTGGACTTCGAGAACGAAGCCGTGCTGGCGGAGCGCTTCCCCCGGCTCTGGGAGCGGTTCCGTCAGTAGTGCGTGCCGCCGTCGATGCGGATCTCGGTGCCGGTGATGAAGGCGCCGTCCTCGGAGCCCAGCATGGCGACGACTCCGGCCACGGTCTGCGGGCCGGCGAACCCCTGGCCGAGGGCAGGGGCGAGCTTGGCGAACAGGCTCCAGTCGGTGTCCTCGGGCAGGCCGGGGCCGGTGCCGGTGGTCATGCCGCTCTCGATGGAGCCGGGGGCGACGGCCACGAAGCGCAGGCCCTGCTTGCTGTACTCGGCGGCCAGCGCGTGGGTCATGGACTGGATGCCGCCCTTGCTGGCCGCGTAGGCGGACATGTAGGGGTGCGCGAAGCTCGCCGAGGTGGAGCTGAAGTTGACGACGACGGGCTGCTCGCCGGCCAGCAGCGCGGGGAGCGACTCGCGGATCATCAGGAAGGTGCCGGTCAGGTTGACCGCGATGACCTGGTTCCACAGGTCGAGCGTGGTCCGGTGGGTGTGCCCGGAGCGCAGGATGCCCGCGGCGTTGACCAGCACGTCGATGCCGGTGAGGGCGTCGACGGCGGCGGCCACTCCCGCCTTGACCGCTGCCTCGTCGGATATGTCCAGGGCGGCGGTGGTCAGGCGGGCGCCATGGCCGTCGGCGGCGGCCTGCTCGGCCGTGGCCTTCAGGCCGGCCTCGTTCACGTCGACGGCGTGGACGCGGCCGCCCTCGGAGAGAATGCGGTGGGCCGTGGCCCGGCCGATGCCCGAGCCGGCACCGGTGATGAGGACGCGACGTCCTTCGTAACGGTTCATGGGGGGAGCGTACCGACTACGTGACACGTTTTGCCAGGCTGGCACCAATTGCAATCGTCAGCGAGCCCTGGCGGTAGGCTTCCCCCGTGAGATCACCTCGCCCGTACTCCCCGCAGAGCGGCCCCGGAACCCAGTCGCTGACCGAGCGCCGCAAGGCCGCCACCCAGCTGGACATCGCCCGCGCCGCCTGCGAGCTCTTCGCCGCGCACGGACCCGACGGCACCACCGCCGAGGACATCGCCCACCGCGCGGGGGTCGCACTGCGCACGTTCTACCGCTACTTCCGCAACAAGCAGGAGGCAGTGGCCCCGCTGCTCGCGGGCGGCGGCGACGCCTGGCGCGCCCTGCTCGCCGAGGAGCACCCCGGCACGCCGCTCGCGGAGGCCCTGGAGCGCGCGGTGACCCGCTCCCTCAGCGACTCCAAGGCCGTCGAGGAGGGGCTGGAGGTCACCCGCGGCCTGCTGCGCGCGGCCGCCTCGGACGAGGCCCTGCGGGCCGTCTGGTACCGGGTGAACCAGGACTCCGAGGAGCGGCTGGTCCCGGTGGTGGCCCGGCTGGCCGGCCCGGAGGCGGACCCCATGTCGGTACGCCTGCTCGCCGCGGCCGCCACGGACGCGATCCGCGTCTCTCTGGAGCTGTGGTCCGCCGGCGAGGGCCCGGTCTCGGGTCCCGGCTCCCCCGCGGACCTCGCCGTCCGCGCCCTGCGCGAGCTCACCGGCGCGATGCCCCTGCTCCGCTGAGACGCGGGGCAGGGGCACCGGTGGAGGGCCTGAGGTGCGGCGGGTCAGCGCCAACCGCCCCAGTCGCCGTGGTCGTGCCAGCCGGCGTTGTCCCAGTTGCCCCAGTCGCTGTCGTTCCAGCCGTGGTCGTGGTCGTGCCAACGACCGTTCCCACCGCAGTCGTCGTCGTGGTTCCAGTTGCTGGAGTGCCGGTGGTCCGAGCGCGAGTCCCAGCCGCCGCCGCCATCGTGGGCGGAGGCGTTGGCGACCGGCAGCAGACCCAGCGTGAGCCCCGCGGCTCCGGCGACAACAGCTCCAACGATCCTACGGCGCATTTCCATGCACCTCCGAACATGTCTGGCTTATCGGGCATTTACTTCCCTATCAACCGTTGCGCGGCCAACCCGGGCTGTCAAAAGCAGAAGGCCCCCGCCCCTCTCCGAAGAGAGCGGCGGGGGCCTCCCCTGCCTGTGCTGACCTGGACTTCTTACAGGTCGAAGTACAGCTCGAACTCGTGCGGGTGCGGGCGCTGCGCGATCGGGGCGATCTCGTGGGTCCGCTTGTAGTCGATCCAGGTCTCGATCAGGTCCGGGGTGAAGACACCGCCGGCGAGGAGGTACTCGTGGTCCTCCTCCAGCGCCTTGAGGACGTCCTCGAGGCTGGTCGGGACCTGCGGGACGCTCGCGTGCTCGTCGGGCGAGAGCTCGTAGAGGTCCTTGTCGATCGGCTCCATCGGCTCGATCTTGTTCTTGATGCCGTCGAGGCCCGCGAGGAGCAGGGCCGAGAAGGCCAGGTACGGGTTCGAGGACGGGTCCGGCGCGCGGAACTCGACGCGCTTGGCCTTCGGGTTCGAGCCCGTGATCGGGATGCGCATGGCGGCGGAGCGGTTGCGCTGCGAGTACACCATGTTGACCGGCGCCTCGAAGCCCGGCACCAGGCGGTGGTACGAGTTCACCGTCGGGTTGGTGAAGGCGAGCAGCGACGGGGCGTGCTTGAGGATGCCGCCGATGTAGTAGCGGGCGGTGTCCGACAGGCCCGCGTAGCCGGCCTCGTCGTAGAAGAGCGGCTCGCCGCCGGCCCACAGGGACTGGTGGACGTGCATGCCCGAGCCGTTGTCACCGAAGATCGGCTTCGGCATGAAGGTCGCGGTCTTGCCGTTGCGCCAGGCGACGTTCTTCACGATGTACTTGAAGAGCATCAGGTCGTCGGCCGCGGCGAGCAGCGTGTTGAACTTGTAGTTGATCTCGGCCTGGCCACCGGTGCCGACCTCGTGGTGCTGGCGCTCGACCTGGAGGCCCTGGGCGTCCAGCTCGAGGGAGATCTCGGCGCGCAGGTCGGCGAAGTGGTCGACCGGGGCTACGGGGAAGTAACCACCCTTGTAGCGGACCTTGTAGCCGCGGTTGTTCTCCTCGGAACCGGTGTTCCAGGCGCCGGCCTCGGAGTCGATGTGGTAGAAGCCCTCGTTCGCGGAGGTCGCGAAGCGCACGCTGTCGAACACGTAGAACTCGGCCTCGGGGCCGAAGAACGCGGTGTCGGCGATGCCGGTGGAGGCGAGGTAGGCCTCGGCCTTCTTCGCGATGTTGCGCGGGTCGCGGCTGTAGGCCTCACCCGTGATCGGGTCGTGGATGAAGAAGTTGATGTTGAGCGTCTTGTCCTTGCGGAACGGGTCCAGGCGCGCGGTGGTGATGTCGGCACGCAGCGCCATGTCGGACTCGTGGATCGCCTGGAAGCCGCGGATCGAGGAACCGTCGAAGGCGAGCTCCTCCGCCGGGTCGAACGCTCGCGCCGGGATGGTGAAGTGCTGCATCACACCAGGCAGGTCGCAGAAGCGGACGTCGACGAACTTGACGTCGTTCTCCTCGATGTACTGCTTCACTTCGTCGGCGTTCTTGAACATCCAACTCCTCCTACTCCCGGTCCCGGGGCAGGGACGGGCTTTATAGCTCGTGGTGCGTCAGTGCGGTGCCGCACGCTGACCCGACCATAAGCAGACGGGATTTCCCAAGCATGACCCATTTGTTTCGCACAAGTTAACCAGGGTCCGGTCCAGGTGCCGTGGAGGAGCACCGGTACCGTGGTGGAGTGGACAACAGGCAAGCAATCGGTTCCTGGCTCTCCGGGCCCCGCGCGGCCGCCGAGGAGATGGGCGTCGACTTCGGCTATCCGGGCCAGCGGCTCGGCCTGCCCCGGTCGGGCCCGGGCTCCGCGGCCCGCTTCGGACGCCGGCTCGGCGCCGTCGTCATCGACTGGATCGGCTGCCAGCTGATCGCGTACGGGCTCATCACCCACGGCGACCTGGCCGCGGCCGGGAACTGGACGCTGGTGCTGTTCCTGTCCCTGACCCTGCTGACCGTGGGCACCGTGGGCTTCACCCCCGGCAAGCGGATCCTCGGCCTCCGGGTGATCGCGCAGGACGGCGGGCGCCTCGGCATCCTGCGCGTGATGCTCCGCACCCTGCTGCTGGCCCTGGTCGTCCCCGCGCTGGTCTGGGACCGCGACGGGCGCGGGCTGCACGACCGCCTGGCGGGCGCGGTGCAGGTCCGGCTCTAGCGGCCCGCGAGCGGCTGGGCGTACGGACGGGCACCGGAGGCGGAAGCCGCCCCGCGCACCCCGTCTCGTATACACATGTGCATGCCCACCCACTCCGTATACGCACAGGGGCGCCCCCGAGCCGGCTGGCATCGGGGGCGCCCCTGGTGCGTACGAGGAGTGCGGTCAGCGCATCTTTCCGCCGCGCGGCATGCGCATGCCCTTGGGCATCGGGCCCTTCGGGACCGGCATGTTGCTCATGAGGTCGCCCATGGCCCGGAGCTTGTCGTTGACCTGGGTGATCTGCGGGCCGGTCAGGACGCGCGGCAGCTTCAGCAGCGTCGTACGGACCTTCTTCAGCGGCACCTCGCCCTCGCCGGTGCCCACGATGAAGGTGTGGACCGGGATGTCGGGCATGATCCGGGCCAGCTTCTTCTTCTCGGCCGCGAGCAGGGTCTTGACCCGGTTCGGGTTGCCCTCCGCGATCAGGACGACGCCCGCCTTGCCGACGGCCCGGTGGACGATGTCCTGGTTCCGGTTCATCGCGACGGCCGGGGTGGTCGTCCAGCCCCGTCCCACGTTGTCCAGTACGGCCGCGGCCGCGCCCGGCTGCCCCTCCATCTGCCCGAAGGCAGCCCGCTCGGCCCGCCGCCCGAAGACGATCGCCATCGCGAGGAACGCCACCAGGAGGCCCAGGATGCCCAGGTAGACCGGGTGGCCGATCAGGAAGCCGATCGCAAGGAGTACGCCGAAAGCGACGATTCC
Source organism: Streptomyces sp. NPDC034085 (assembly GCF_055575555.1). NCBI lineage: Bacteria > Bacillati > Actinomycetota > Actinomycetes > Kitasatosporales > Streptomycetaceae > Streptomyces > Streptomyces sp. NPDC034085. The sequence goes on from NZ_JBVISL010000001.1 coordinate 422,488, forward strand.
CACGCCCGCGACGATCAGACCGACCTTCGGGTCGGCCTTGCGCGTCATCTTGTACGTCAGGGCGATCTGCTTCAGTCGCCCGGGGTTCGCAGCAGTCTCTGCGTTTGACTTCCTCGCCATAGGGCGAAGTTTACGTGTCCTGCGGGGTCCGGGTCGCCGCGGCCTCGAGTACGTGCTCGGTTTCCACGCGGTCCTTCGCCCGGCGGCGGTCCTCCAGGACGGCCGTCCAGGCGTTGCGCCGGGCACCGCTCATGAGCAGCGATTCCAGGCCGCGGAAGGCCTCACTGAAGGACGGGATGGCGATGGCGCGGACTGGCGCGGCCTGCATGATGTCGACCCCTACTCTCACTGCTCGCATCAAGGACGTGTGCGGTGCGTGGATCCAGCGTCACTGACTGGTGTTACCAGGGTGTGGCCGGTCGGTCAAATGTGATGGACACGTTGCAAACAACGGCGCGGCCCGCCGGGCTCCTCACACGAAAAGAGCCTAGGGGCCGCGTCGTCGCGGTGTTACCGATTGGTAGGTATTGTGCGTGACTTCACACGCACACAGAGTCAGCCGGCGGCGCCGGACCCGAGGGCGGCGCGCTTCTCCATGGCCTGGTTGTACAGGCGTCCGGCCCGGTACGAGGAGCGGACCAGCGGGCCGGACATCACGCCGGAGTAGCCGATCTCCTCGGCCTCCTTCGCCAGCTCCACGAACTCGGCCGGCTTCACCCAGCGCTCCACGGGGTGGTGGCGGGGCGAGGGCCGCAGGTACTGGGTGATGGTGATGAGCTCGCAGCCGGCCTCGTGCAGGTCCTTCAGGGCCTGCGAGACCTCCTCGCGCTCCTCGCCCATGCCGAGGATCAGGTTCGACTTGGTGACCAGCCCGTACGCGCGGGCCTTGGTGATCACCTCGAGGGAGCGCTCGTAGCGGAAGCCGGGGCGGATCCGCTTGAAGATCCGGGGCACGGTCTCGACGTTGTGCGCGAAGACCTCGGGCCGGGAGGCGAAGACCTCCTCCAGCAGCTCCGGGACCGCGTTGAAGTCGGGGGCCAGCAGCTCGACCTTGGTGTGGCCGCCCTCGCGGCCGGCCGTCTGCTGGTGGATCTGGCGCACGGTCTCCGCGTACAGCCACGCGCCGCCGTCCGCCAGGTCGTCGCGGGCGACGCCGGTGATGGTGGCGTAGTTCAGGTCCATGGTGACCACGGACTCGCCGACGCGGCGGGGCTCGTCCCGGTCCAGGGCCTCGGGCTTGCCCGTGTCGATCTGGCAGAAGTCACAGCGCCGGGTGCACTGGTCGCCACCGATGAGGAAGGTGGCCTCGCGGTCCTCCCAGCATTCGTAGATGTTCGGACAGCCGGCTTCCTGGCACACCGTGTGCAGTCCTTCGCCCTTCACCAGGGCCTGCATCTTGGTGTACTCGGGACCCATCTTCGCCCGGGTCTTGATCCACTCGGGCTTGCGCTCGATGGGGGTCTGGCTGTTGCGGACCTCCAGGCGCAGCATCTTGCGTCCGTCGGGTGCGACTGCGGACACGACCGGCTCCCTGTGACTTCGATTCTTCGGCGTCCACCAGGGTACGCCCGTAAATTCGTACGCTCTTACGTCCGCCAACCGGGGGCCGCCCGGACGCATTCCCCCGCGCGGCTAGGCCCCGGCGGCTTCGATCTCCCGCGGCCTCAGCTCGGCGTGCTCCAGCACGTCCTTCAGGTGCCGTTCCACGACCGGCAGCACCTCCGCGATGGTGACCTCGCGGCCCAGTTCGTACGAGAGCGAGGTCACACCGGCGTCCCTGATGCCGCAGGGGATGATCCGGTCGAACCAGGTGGCGTCCGGGTTCACGTTCAGGGAGAAGCCGTGCATCGTGACGCCCTTGGCGACGCGGATGCCGATGGCGGCGAGCTTGCGGTCCTCGCGGCGCTGGCCGGCGTTGGACGGGGCGTACTCGGGGCCGTTGAGCCGGGCGTCGAACTCCTCGTCGTGCAGGCGGGGGTCGAAGTCCAGGGAGAGGCCGCCTATCTTGGGGCGCTCCTCCACGGGGTCGCCGAGCACCCAGACGCCGGAGCGGCCCTCGACCCGGGTGGTCTCCAGGCCGAAGTCGGCGGCGGTGCGGATGAGGGCGTCCTCCAGGCGGCGTACGTGGGCGACCACGTCGACGGGGCGGGGCAGCTTCATGATCGGGTAGCCGACCAGCTGGCCCGGGCCGTGCCAGGTGATCTTGCCGCCGCGGTCCACGTCGATCACCGGCGTGCCGTCGAGGGGGCGCTCGCTGGGGTCGGTGCGCCGGCCGGCCGTGTAGACCGGCTCGTGCTCCACCATCAGGCAGGTGTCGCCGATCTCGTCGGCGAAGCGGGCCGCGTGCACCCGGCGCTGCTCTTCCCAGGCCTCGGTGTACTCGACGGATTCCGGCCCGAAGCCCAGATGGACAAACCGAAGCTCAGTCACCGCAGCGCCTCCTCGTTGAACCTGCTGTGTGCACGTATCGCACCCGGTCAAGAGTACGGCCGCCCGCGCGCGGCCCCCCGGGCCCCCGGTAGCGGGCCCACGAGCCCGCTACCTGCCCGGCTCCGGGAGCGGCCCCGGCAGCTGCGGGGGGCGCCTGCGGCCGGCGGGCGGCCGGTCCGGGTCCTGGTCGGCCCCCGGCAGCTCGCGGTGGCCCTCGGAGTGGTCGTTGACCCAGCCGCACACCCCGCACGCGTAGCGCCCGTCGAGTCCCGCGATGTGGGTGCCGCAGCGGCGGCACTCCGCCTCGGTGAGCTCCGGAGCGGGCAGCGGAGCGGTGGACGGCGCGTACGGGTGGGGGAGGTGGGTCCCCTGGGGCCGGCGGGTCATGGGGCGCAGCGTACGCGGACCGGGTGGGTCGGTCCGTAAAGAGCCCTACGCATTCTGCACACGATCGGATGAATGTGGGGCAGAGAGGGCGGTGTGAGGGGAGTTGGCCGCTACATTCACGCCGTTCACAGGGCCGGGACTCCGGTCCGTCACGTACGGAAACCGTGGAGCCGATGACCGAACGACCTGCCCAGCGTGTCCCCAACCGGCAGCTCGCGGCACTGATCGCGGAAGCCGGGTTCTCGAACGCCGGGCTCGCCCGCCGTGTCGACCAGCTCGGGCTGGAGCACGGTCTGGACCTGCGGTACGACAAGACGTCCGTGACCCGCTGGCTGCGCGGTCAGCAGCCCCGCGGGACCACCCCGGCGCTGATCGCGGAGGTCTTCACCCGGCGCCTGGGGCGGCGGCTGTCGGCACAGGATCTGGGCCTGGACGCGTGCGCGCCCGTGTACGCGGGGCTGGAGTTCGCGGCGACCCCGGAGGAGGCCGTGGACATCGCGAGCGGGCTGTGGCGCAAGGACTCCGGCTCGCACGCCGAGCTGCGCAAGATCGCCTTCACCCCGGCCGGCCTGGTGGTGCCCAGCCGGGACTGGCTCATCGGGCGGCCCGACGAACGCGTGGGGCGCGGCGCCGACCCCGCCGCCCACCGGGTCCCGGCCCAGGGCCGCGCCACCGTGCCCCGCCAGCGGCAGATCGACCGGGGGCCGGGGCAGCGGGTGACCAGCGGGGACATCGCCGCGCTGCGCTCGGTGAGCGACCTGTTCCGGACCCTGGACCACACCTACGGCGGCGGGCACGCCCGGCAGGCCCTGGTGCGGTACCTGGAGCACGAGGCGGAGCCGATGCTGCGCGGCACCTACGGCGAGACCACCGGGCGGCGCCTGTTCGCCGCCGCCGCCGACCTGACCCGCCTCGCGGGGTGGACCTCGTACGACATCGCGGCACACGGCCTCGCCCAGCGGTACTTCGTCCAGGCGCTGCGCCTGGCGCAGGCCGCCGGGGACCGGCAGTACGGGTCCTACGTCCTGATCACCATGAGCCGCCAGGCCGTCTACCTCGGGCACGGCCGGGAGGCGGTGCAGCTGGCCCGGGTCGCCCAGCAGGGCGTGGGCTCGGGGCCGCCGCCGGTGGTGCAGGCGCTGCTGCACGCCTCGGAGGCGCGGGGGCACGCGGTGCTGGGCGAGGTGCGGGCGGCGACGGCCTCGCTGGTGCGGGCCGAGCGGGCGCTGGGCGCGGCCAGGCCGGGGGACGACGTACCGCACTGGGCCCGGCTGTTCGACGAAGGGCAGCTGGCGGACGAGTTCGGGCACTGCCACCGCGACCTCCAGCAGTACCGGGCCTCCGCCCAGCACGCGGAGCGCTCCCTCCAGCTGCGCGCGCCGGGCTTCGCGCGCTCGCGGCTGTTCTGCCGGGTGGTGCTGGCCACCGCCCGGCTGGGGCTGGGCGAGCTGGACCAGGCGTGCGCGCTGGGGGCGGAGGCGGCGCAGCAGGCGATGGAGATGCGGTCGGTGCGGGCGGTGGAGTACGTACGGGACTTCGAGCGGAGGCTGGAGCCGTACCGGGACGCGGCGGCGGTGCGGACGTACCGGGACCGGGTGTCGGCACTGAGCTGACGCCTGCGCGCCGGGCGGCTCGGGCGCGCCGGGCAGGCAGGGGCGGGGCCCGGTCCGCGGGGACCGGGCCCCGACGTTCAGGCCGCCGCCGGAAGGACCTCCTCCGGTTGGGCCGGGAGCGGGATGCCGAAGTCGCGCAGCAGAGCGGTGGCGGCGCGGCGGGCGGAGTGCAGGGCGCCCTGGACGGTGTTGGAGTCGCGGTGGTCCCCGCAGACGTAGAGCCCGGCCAGGACCCGTACCGCCCGCTGCCGGTCGTGCGGCGGGGGCATGGCCGGGACGGCCTCGGGGGTGTGGTGGACGGCCAGCAGCTCCCAGTCCCGCGTCGAGGTCCCGTACAGCCGGGCCAGGCGGGACGCGACCGTCCGGGCGGGCGGTGGCGGACCGTGCACGGTGGTGGTGACCAGGCTGCGGCCGGCGGGTGCCCGGGTGGGGTCGACCGCGCTCATCACGGCGGTGTGGGCCAGCGGCCACTTCGGATCGGCGTCCAGGAGCAGCGAGCCGTCCCAGGGCAGGGGCGCGGGGGTCGCGTGGTGGATGACGGTGACCTCGTGGAAGGCCGGCACCCGCAGCCCCGGGAGGAGTTCGGCGGCGGCCCGGGCGCCGGTGGCGAGGACGACGGAACGGCAGGCGAAGTCCCCGTGCTCCTCGGTGGTGACGAGGTTGGTCGCCACCGACCGCACCCGGATGCCGGTGCGGATCGTGCCGGGCGGCAGGGCTGCCGCGAGCAGGTCCGGAAGGGTGGCGGCGCCGCCCTCGGGCACGGCGAGGCGGCCCCGGGCGAAGGTGCGCAGGGCGAGGTCCGCGACGCGGCTGGAGGTGGTGAGGTCCGGGTCGCGGAGCAGGGTGGACAACAGGGGGCGCAGGACGCCGGACACGGTGCGCGGGGGCAGGCCCCGGGAGCCGAGGGCGGCCAGGGCGCTGCGCTCGGGCCGGGCGAGCACCCGTTCCAGGGGCAGCGCCGCGAGCCGGCCGAGCGCGGCGCTGAAGCGGGCCTGGTCGAGGGAACCGCTGGCGAGGGCGCGGGCGGGGGTGAGGGCCCCGGCCCGCTGCTGCCTGCCGTCGGCGCCGTGCACCAGGACGCCGGGGGCGAAGGGGCGCAGGGCCAGCCCCCCGAGGCCCGGGGTGCGGGCGGGTTCGGTGTACGAGGTGTTGAGGAGCTGGCCGACCCGGTCGAGCCGGAATCCGTCGGCGGAGGCGGTGGCCATGCGGCCGCCGGGGTCGTCGGCGGTCTCCAGGACGCTGACGGTGACCCCTGCCGCGATCAGGTGCTGCGCTGCCGCGAGTCCTGAGACTCCGGCTCCTACGATGACGACGTCCGCGTGATGTGCGGCATGGTGTGAGCTGCTGAGCACGTGCCCCTCCCCGAGGTCGGCGCGGCTGTGTGGGGTTCCTCCTTCCCCCAACCGGCTCCGGGAGAACCCGAGTCCGGGTGGGGATTGCGCACAACTCCGGTCGCACAGCGGTCGCACACGGGTCACGAACGGTCGCACACGGTCGATCCGGTGCGCCTGCGGTTACGCGAGGGCCGCTCTGATCGACTCCTCGATGCCCGGGTACCGGAAGGCGAACCCCGACTCCAGCAGCCGGGCGGGCCGCGCCCGCTGACTGCCCAGCACGTCCTGGGACAGCTCGCCGAGCACCAGGCGCAGGGCGGGCGCGGGGACGGCGAACGGGGTCGGGCGGCGCAGCACGCGGCCCATGGCGGCGGTGACCTCACGGTTCGTCAGGGGCTCGGGGGCCGTGAGGTTGAAGGGGCCGGAGAGGGTGGGGGTGTCGACGAGGTGCCGCAGGGCGGCGACCTCGTCGTGGATCGAGATGAACGACCAGTACTGGCGGCCGCTGCCCAGCCGGCCGCCGAGGCCGGCCCGGAAGAGGGGGAACATCCGCCCCCAGGCCCCGCCCCCGGGGGCGACCACCAGCCCGGTGCGGGCGAACACGGTCCGGATCCCTGCCTCCCGGGCGGGGGCGGCGGCCGCCTCCCACTCGACGCAGACGGAGGCCAGGAAGCCGGTGCCGGCGGGCGCGGACTCGTCGACGGGCCGGTCGCCGGTGTCGCCGTAGTACCCGACGGCGGAGCCGCAGACCAGCACGGGCGGCGGGGCGTCGAGGGCGGCGAGCGCCCGGGCGACGGCGGCGGTCCCGAGCACCCGGCTGTCGCGGATCTCCTTCTTGTACGCGTCCGTCCACCGGTGGTCCCCGACCCCGGCCCCGGCGAGGTGCACGACGGCGTCGCACCCGCGCAGCCCGTCGGGGTCGACGTAGCCGGCGCGGGGGTCCCACCGCGCCTCGCCGGGGGCGGCGGGGGCGCGCCGCACGAAGCGGACGGTGTGGTGCCCGTCGGCGTGGAGGGAGCGTACGAGGGCCTGTCCGATGAGTCCGGAAGCTCCGGTGATGGCGATCCGCATGGGGCCAGTGTTCCCCCTCGTGGTGCGGGACGGGGTCAGCGGCCGAGCCAGGTGCCCACCGCGTACGTGACCCCCATGGCGAGGGCCCCGCCCACCACGTTGCGCAGGACCGCCCTCGGCGGCGGCGCCCCGCCCAGCCTCGCGCTCACCACCCCGCACAGCGCCAGCGCCACCAGCACCGCCACCACCGTCACGGGCACCCGCTCCGACGCCCCCGGCAGGACCACCGCCAGCAGCGGCAGCAGCGCCCCCGCCGTGAAGGCGACCAGGCTGGCGAACGCCGCGTGCCACGGGTTCGCCAGCTCGTCCGGCTCGATGCCGAGCTCCACCCGCGCGTGCGCCCGCAGCGCGTCCCGCTCCGTGAGCTGTTCGGCGGCCTCCCGGGCCAGGTCCCGGCTCAGGCCGCGCGCGGCCAGCAGCTCCGTCAGCTCGTCCAGTTCCGCTTCCGGCTCCTGCGCCAGTTCCCGCCGCTCCAGCTCCAGGGCCGCCCGCTCGGAGTCGCGCTGGGAGCTGACCGACACGTACTCCCCCGCCGCCATCGACAGCGATCCCGCGAGCAGTCCGGCCACGCCCGCCGTGAGGATCGCGGCACGCGAGGTGGTGGCGCCGGCGACACCGACGACCAGGCCCGCGGTGGAGATGATCCCGTCGTTGGCGCCGAGCACTCCCGCCCGCAGCCAGTTCAGCCGGGTGCTGATCGCCGCGCTCTGCGTATCCGTCACCGATCCACTGTCGCGGTCCGCGGCCGCCGGAGCCACCCGGCGTGCGCGGCCCGGGCCGCCGTACCAGGGTGGAGGGGTGAGACGCGGACGGCAGGAGCCGGGCTGGCTGCAGGGGGCGCCGCCACCGCGCTGGGCCCGGATCGCGCCCGCGGTGGCGATGGTGGCGCTCTGTCTGACCCAGTGGACCACCCGCACGGAGGAACTGGGCTACTTCCTGGCCGCCCTGCCCGCCGTGGCGGCCTTCTCGTACGGGGCCGCCGGCACCGCCGTCTTCGGGGCGCTCGTGCTGCTCCTGCTGGGCATCCCGGAGCTCGGCGTGGGCAACGCCCGCGGGACCGACCTGGCCACCGTGGCCACCGTCGGCCTGCTCAGCGTGGTCATCGCCTGGGTACGGCGGCGCCGGGACGCCCAGCTGGTCAGCGTGCGCACGGTCGCCGAGGCGGCCCAGATGGCGGTGCTGCCGCCGGTCCCGGAGCGGGTGGGGCGGGTGCGCTGCTCCGGGCTGTACCGGGCGGCCCAGCGGGGCACGCTGGTCGGCGGCGACCTGTTCGACGTACGGGCCGGGCCGTACGGGGTCCGGGCGGTGGTGGCGGACGTCCAGGGGCACGGGCTGGCGGCGGTCGGGACGGTGGCCTCGCTGCTCGGCGCGTTCCGCGAGGCGGTGCTGGACGACCCGGCGCTGGCGGCGGTCGCGGCCCGGCTGGACCGCAGGCTGGCGGCGGACGCCGCCGCGGAGTCCGTGGCGCATCCGGAGCTGTTCGCGACGGCCCTGCTGCTGGAGTTCCCGCCGGAGCGGGACCTCGTACGGGTCGTGTCGTGCGGGCATCCGCCGGCGCTGCTGCTGCGGGACTTCGCGGCCACCGAGCTGGCCGTGGAGCCGGGGCCTCCGCTGGGTCTGGGGCTGACGGGGCCCGCCCTTCCGGCCGTGGCCGAGCTCCCGCTGCTGCCGGGCGACCGGCTGCTGGCCCACACGGACGGGGTCACGGAGGCGCGGGACACGGCCGGGAACTTCTACCCGCTGGCCGTCCGGGTGCCGGTGCTGGCGAACGACCCCGAGGGCCTGGTCCCGGCGGTGTGGCGGGACCTCGCGGCCTTCACCCGGGGCGGCCCGGGCGACGACGTGGCGCTGCTGTTGCTGTCACTGGATGCACGAGATCCGTAGGAGCGATCATGTCCATGTTGATCATCAGGGGAACGTTCAGGGCGAAAGACCTCCAGCCGGACGGCGACACCATCGCCTTCACCCCGGACGACGTGGCGGACTGGCGCCTCGTCCCCGGCGCCCACCAGGTCCTGCCGAAGGCCGACGGGCGCGCGTCCGTCCGCCTGGAGGGCATCGATGCGCTGGAGACCCACTACGGCGACGACGAGTCGGGAGTCCAGCACCAGCCCCTGGGTCTGGCGCACCGGGCCGCGGACGAGCTGCTGAAGTGGCTCAACTTCAAGGACTTCCACCGTGACGAGAAGGCGCCGAAGGAGAGCGACCGGGAAAGCGTCGTCCTCTGCGTTCCCGAGACCGTGCCCGGGTACATCCTCACCCGCGGCACGGACGTCTACGGCCGGTGCGTGGCCCTGGTCGGCCGCGGCAGGCCGCCGGTGCTGGGCGGCTACGAGATCGACGTGGACGTGGAGCAGCTGACCAAGACCGCCAACCACCACCTGGTCAGGCAGGGACTGGCCTACCCGGCCTTCTACAGCGGCTTCCCCGACCACCTGCGCAACGCGCTGGCCGTCGCCGCCCAGGGGGCGAAGAGCGCCCCGCCCGGGAAGAGGGGCGTCTGGGACGCCGACGTGACCACTTCGGGGTTCAAGGTGACCGGCATGGCCTCGCTCACCGCCGACGACGGTGCCGTGATCCTCCCGAAGCTCTTCCGCCGGTTGAAGGACTACCTGGACCTGCACCTGGAGGGCGCGCCCCTGGCCTGCCTGCCCGCCTTCCTCGCCGGCGCCGGTGACACGTACTACCTCCAGGGGACGGCCGAGCGGCTCACCGGCCTGCAGGGCATCGTGGTCACCGACGGCGAGACCGTGCGGATGACGCGACCGGTCGAGGAGATCACCTTCGACGAGGCCTGAGCGGGGCCGGCCGGCGCGCGGGCCGGCCGGCCGTCCTGCCGGTGCGTCAGCCGGCGTGGGCGGTGATGAAGGCGCGGACCATCCGGCAGGTGAGGTTGGACGGGCGGTGGATCCCCACGCGCACCGCCATCGTCCGTATCTTGCGGTTGGTGGCGCGCTTGGCGTCGTACGTCCCCGTGTCGAGCAGGGAGATCGCCAGCCGCATCGCCTTCAGACGGCGGTTGTGGCTCTCGTACCACTCGCGGGGCAGGCCCGCCGGCAGCGGCTTCTTCTTGGGCATCGAAATGATCGCGGCAGCGGCCATCTACAGCCTCCCAAACGGTAGTTGGCTTCCTGTCGTTCTCCCTCGATTTTACCGGGGGGCACTGACAGAAGCCCCTGGCCAGACGGAGTCTGGCTACGCTTGCGGGCATGGAGATCTGGATCAACCCCGCCTGTTCCAAGTGCCGGAGCGCGCTGACCCTGCTGGACGCGGAGGGCGCCGAGTACACCGTCCGCCGCTACCTGGAGGACGTACCGTCCGAGGACGAGATCCGCGCGGTGCTGGGCCGCCTCGGGCTGGAGCCGTGGGACATCACGCGCACCTCCGACGCCCTGGCGAAGGAGACCGGCGTACGGGACCTGCCCCGCGAGGCGACGGAGGAGGCGCGCGGGCGCTGGATCGCCCACCTGGCCGCCCACCCGAAGCTCATCCAGCGCCCGATCATCACCGCCGAGGACGGCACGGCCGTGGTCGCCCGGTCGGAGGAGGCCGTCCGCGACGCCCTCTCCCGCACGGCCGGGCCCGCGTAACACGGGGCCGGCCGCGGGGGGTACGGGCCTTCAGCCCGCCAGCCGCTCCCGCAGCTGCCGGAGGTCGGTGAGGAACCAGGTCTGGCGCCCGCGGTTGCATTCACGGACGAAGTCCCGCAGGGCCGGACTGGCCTCCTCGTGGGCGGATATGTCGCCGAGGACCACGAGCCCCACGCGATAGGTGACGAACTTCTGGACGATCTCGCCGGCGACCCGCGTCCGCAGCCGGAAGAAGTCGTCACCGAACCGCTCGACGGGGATGACGACCCACTGGGCGCCCGACCAGGCGGCGTTGCCCACCAGGTCGGTCACGTCACCCTCACCGCCGATCGGCTCCCCCTCCGGGTCGCACAGCAGGACGGGCACGTCGTGGATCGTCTGCACGTTGCTCATGGAGATCGAGGCTAGGGACTTGCGGCGGCGCGGTCGAGGCAATTGCGGCCGGACGTCAGGGAGCCAGCCGGAGGGCGATCTCCTCGGCCGCCGTCAGCGGCAGCGCGTGGTGCGAGACGCCGGGCAGTACGCCGACCCGCGCGCCCGGCAGGACCTCGCGCGCGACCCGGGCCGCCCGGGCGGGATCGTGGCAGCGCGCCCGCCCGGCGAACAGCACCTCCACCGGCAGCTCCCGCAGCCCGGCGAGGTCCGGCCGCGGGCCGGTGACCGGCCGGACGGTGGGGAAGCGGGCCGTCTCCTCCTGGAGCCGCGTCCAGGCGGGGTCGAGCGGCACCCCGCCGGTCTCCCAGGCCAGGAAGGACCGGATCCGCGCCGGGGTGGGCCGCACCAGCATCGGCAGCGCCCGCAGGACGTAGCCGGGGCGCAGCCCGGCGAACACCTGCGTGGGGTCGAGCAGGACGAGCCGGTCCAGCCGCCCCGGCCGCCGCGCGGCGAGGTGGGCGGCGATCCAGGCCCCGTACGAGTGCCCGGCGAGGGTGACGGGCCCGCCGCCGGGTGCGTCGAGGCCGTCGAGCAGCGCGTCGAACCACTCCACGAGGTCCCCCACCGACCGCACCGCCCGCCCGGGCGCGGGGACGCTGAGCCCGGGCTCTCCCACCAGGTCCACGGCGTGCACCCGCCGGCTCCGGGCCGGCCCGGCCGCGACACACGCACCCCACACGGTGGAGGTGGCCCCGCCGCCGGGCAGCAGCACCAGCGGCGGCGCCCCGGCCGGACCGACGCTGTTGACGCGGGTGACTCCGTACGGCGTGGGCACCTCGACGGCCTCGACGGGACCGGGCCACCGGTCGAGGACCCCGTCGTAGGCGGCGCGGAAAGACGTCCCGGACATGGCCGGCTCCAATGCCTCGCTGGGCGATAATCTCGCTGAGCGAGGGATCTTAGTTGGAGGCGATGTGGACGACAACCTTGGACTGGTGCACCTGCTGCGCGCGGTGACCGTCGAATTCGGGCTCCGGCAGGCGGAGTTCGCCGCCGCCAACGGCATGCACCCGACCGACGTACGGGCCCTGGTCTGCCTGCTCGACGCGGCCCGCGCCGGCGAACCGGCCACGGCGGGCCTGCTGGGCACCCGGCTCGGCCTCAACTCGGCGGGCACCACGGCGGCGATCGACCGCCTGGAGCGCCTCGGCCACGTGGAACGCACCCGCGACCCCGGCGACCGCCGCCGCGTCCTGCTCCGGGTCAGCCCGGAGGCGGTCCGCCTGGGCCAGGAGTTCTTCGGCCCCATGCTGAACGGCGTCCTGGACGCCCTCGCAGCCCTCTCCCCCACCGAACGCGACACCATCCGCACCTTCCTGACGGCGGCCCGGGAGGCCTTCACCCCCTGAGGACGCACTCGGCCCACACGGTCTTGCCGACCACCCGGTCCGCCACCCCCCAGGCGGCGACGACGGCCCCGATGACGGGCATCCCGTACCCGCCCGCCCGCACCCGGGGCCGCCGGTCCCCCCGCCCGTCGGACACCTCGACGCGCACCACCTCGCCGAGGCGGGTGACCCGCAGCTCGAAGTCCCGCCCCTGCACCCGCCCGTGCGTCACCGCGTTCGCGGCCAGCTCGGCGATGACGAGCCCGACGTCGTCGGCGTCCCGGCTCCCGTGCGGAACCCCCCAGGCGTGCAGCTGCACGAGGGCCAGATGCCGCGCGAGGCGCGCCCCGCGCGGGGTGGCACTGAACCGCTGCACGAAGACGAACCCGCGCAGGGCCGCATCCAGCCCGGTCACCAGGTCCCCCCAGGCCCGGCCGAGCTGGGGGAGTACACCGGCGAGCCACTCCGTGTCGTCGTCGGCGGGGGCGCCCGTCGCGTCATGCATGACATTCCACCATTCGTTCGAGTGCTCAATCACCTTCCGTGAGGCCAGAGTTACGGAGACGGAGCTACGATCGAAAGCGCTTGGGGGACCGATCTGCGCTTTGGTCGGCGTGGCATATTCCGGCCCGCGTGACCTGCGAGAACGCCCCGGAATCCGGCCGTGACCAACAGCATGGGAACTGGGAAGGGGGGCGTCTGTGGACTCGGATCCACGCCGCCGATTCGCCGAGGAACTCAAGAGCGCCCGGGAGCTGTACCCGGAACGCCGCCTGACCCAGACGGACCTGGCCCGCCTGGCGCGCACCTCGAAGAGCACGATCAGCCGCCTGGAGTCGGGCAAGGGACCGATCCCACCGGAGCTGCCGGCGGTGCTGGACCAGATCTTCGGCACGGACGGGGTGTTCAAGCGGCTGTATGAGGAAGCCGTGGCGCAGAGTTTCCCGGCAATACACCGGCGTCGCATGAGGCTGGAGCGGGAGGCGATCGCCATCTGGGAGTGGTCCCAGCACGTCGTTCCAGGACTCCTGCAAACGTCCGACTATGCGCGCGCCATCCTCAGCAAGGGTGACCCTCGCGCCGGCGAAGCCGAGATCATGCAGGCGGTACGCGCCCGGCTCACGCGACAGGACATCCTCCGCGGGGCCGCTCCTCCCGAGGTCCGCGTGGTCCTGTGTGAATCCGTAATCCGCCGCCACCTGGGTCATCGCGAAGTGATGCGTGGTCAGCTCGCTGCGCTTCTGACCCACATGGAACGCCCCATGATGGGCATCCGTGTCCTCCCTCTCGACGCGGAGGCACACTTGATGATCAACAGCTCGGCAAGTTTCCTCACCGCCCCCAGCCACGTGACCGTGGTCTGCGTGGAGGCGTACCGTACTACCGGCATCGTCGAAGAACCTGATCATGTGCGGGCAGCGCAGCGCGCCTTCGAAGACCTGATGGGCGAGGCTCTTTCCGCGCGAGGCAGCGCGGACCTCATCAGAGAGCAGATGGAGAAACTCACATGAAGATGCATTCGGCCCCTGAGTCGGACCGCTGGATAAAGTCCAGCTTCAGCGGGGCTGACCAAGGCAACTGCGTCGAGGTCGCCACCGGTACGGCCGCCATCCGCGTCCGCGACTCCAAGATGACGGGTGGCCCCGAGCTGGCGGTGGCACCCACGACCTGGGTCGCTTTCCTGGACGGCATCACGGCAGCCGGCTGACCCTAAACCGCATCACAGCTGGTGTGGGGGTTTCCCGTCAGTCCCATCGTCATTCCGTGTCGGGCCGGTCCCTCAAGGGCGCTCCTTCGTCGCGTCGCTACGCGATGGCCTTCGGCCACCCTTGACCGACCGACCCGCCCCGGAAAGCCGAAAGACTGCCGGGAACCCCCCAAAAGAACGGTCACCAGGTACACGTCCGAGGAGCGGGTCTCTCAGGGACGAGGCGAGGGGTCAGGGGCCGGTCAGCGGGTGTGGGCGGTGAGGTGGTGGTACAGGGCCTGGTGGCCGGTCGGGGTGGGGTGGATGCCGTCGAGGAGGAGGTCCGGCTTCTCGCGCAGGGGCTCCCACATGTCGACGAAGTCGACGTGGTTCTCATCGCACCAGGCCCGCAGGGATGCGCGCAGGGCCAGGGCCCGTTCCCGGGTGAAGCAGAGGCCCTCGTAGTTGCTGGTGCGCTCTTCGTCCAGCCAGATCGGGCCCAGGACGACGAGGCGGGCGTTGTGCGTGTGCGCTGCGGCAGCGAGGTTCTGGAGAGCGTCCGCGACGGGTGCGAGACCGTCGGGGAGGGCGGAGTCGTTGATGCCTGCGGCGACGACGAGGGTGTCAGGCCGGCGAGGGGCCAGCAGGGTGGGCGTCTGCTCACTGACGTCTGCCAAGGTGATGCCGGGTATGGCCAGGTTGAACACCCGGTGGTCGGTCTCGTTCTCGGCTATGTGGGCCGAGGCCAGGTGGGACGCCCATCCTCCCTGCGGGTCACAACGGCCGTAGGCGATGCTGTCGCCCACGATCACGATCCGCGCCGACGGGCGCAGCGGCTTCGCGTCCAGATAGGCCCAGGCGCTCTCGCCCGATGCGAGGACCACCCGTCGACGGATGTAGTCGTCGACCTCGTAGGCGTCGGCTGCGGCGAGTTCCCGGTCGGTCAGGTGGAGAAGGGCTCCCTCGACCACGGCACCGATCCTGCGCTCCAGGGTCAGGTGCACGTCGAGGCCACTGGCCGCGATCACCTCGGGGTCGGTGATCTTCAGCGGCCTGGTCGCGTACCCGGCCAGCGACGCGGGAAAGCTGGGCACGGTCTGGCCGAAGAGGGTCTTCTGGACCTTCGGGTCCATCAGCGTGCCGAAGGAGAAGAGGACGTGGGGGCGGGTCTCGCTCACGATAAGGCTTTCTTCAGGGATTGATCAGCTGTGTTGATCAAGGTAGCCGCCGGACGCCAAGCAGACGCGCCTGTCGGTGCCGGATGTGGTCCTGATCAACGTCTGGTGCAGGTACCAGCCCCAGACGGCCGCCGGACGCCAAGCAATGAGAAGCGCGTAGCGATCTGTCGCGCCCATCGGCTTCCCGCGCTGCCCTGGTCGCTGTTCGGTGCGGGTGGGGCCGGGCCCCTGGTCCTGGGCACCGGATATGGAACCCGGATGCCCGGCAGGCCATGCCCCGGCCCCTCGCCTCGTCCCTGAGAGACCCGCTCCTGCCCGTCCTCCCCAGTGACCGTTCTTCTGGGGGCTTCCCGGCAGTCTTTCGGCTTTCCGGGGCGGGTCGGTCGGTCAAGGGTTGAGCGCAGCGAAATCGCGTAGCGACGCGACGAAGGAGCGCCCTTGAGGGACCGGCCCGAACCGGAATGACGATGGGACTGACGGGAAACCCCCACACCAGCCCCGACACCGCCCCACCGAAACCCCGCTCCCCTCCCCCGCCCCCCTTCACACCGCCCCCACCCCCCGTCCCGCTAGGGTGGCCCGAGGAGCAAATAGGGACGAAACATACCAAGGGGCCCCATGACCGACCAGCCGCCGCAGCCCCAGCAGCCGCCGCAGCCCCCACCGAGCCCCGCCGCCCCGTACCCCCTCCCCCCGCCCCGCCGCAGGGCCGACTGGATGTTCGGCGGGGTGTACGGGACCGTGCTGGCCAGTGCGCTGCTGGCCGCGCTGCATCGGGAGGGCGGGGAGTACACCCCGTTCTACGACGCCAGCTGGGTCCTGGTCACCGCCGTCACCGCCGCCCTCGCGCACGGGTACTCGCACCACATGGCCGGCCACGAGCACGCTTCCGCCGGGCACCGGTGGAGGTTGCTGGCCCGCGCCCTGGGGAACGAGTGGCCGATGATCGCCGCCACCCTGCCGACGGTGCTGCTGCTCCTGCTCGCCGGGTTCGCGCACTGGGACCCGTACGGGGTGACGGCCGTCGGGCTCGGCCTGAACACCGCGCTGCTGTTCGCCTGGGGGGCCTTCGTGGCGATCCGGGTCGGCTACCGGATCGCCACGGCCCTGCTCTTCGGCCTGGCGGACGCCACGATCGGGCTGGCCGTCATCGTGGCCAACGCCCTCATCAAATGACCCCGGGTCACATGTCCGCGAGCTGCCCCTCCGCCTCCTCCAGGATCTCCGTCAGCCGGGCCCCGAACTCCGCCCCGCGCGGATCCGGCGTCCCCGTGCGGGCAGCGGTGAGCAGCGCGTCCAGGGCCCGCCCGTAGGCGCCGGGGACGTCGCTCCAGTCGGGCAGCGCGAAGACGCCCTCGGCCCCGCGCAGTTCCAGCCCGACCCCCGCTGCCGCGCGGGGCGCGCTCAGGCTGAGCACGGCGTTGCTCACGACCCCGGAGGCGTGCCGCAGGGCCAGCTGGACCAGGTCGGACGGGCCGCGGGTGGCGCGGACGGAGGTGACGTCGCCCAGGACCGGGATCAGGACGGACAGGGCGTGGGGGCCGACGTCCCACAGGCCGCCCTTGGCCTTCCGCCAGGGCGAGTCGGCGTACGCGCTGGGCTCGCCGGCGGGCGGGAAGACCGCGCCGAGCCAGTGCGCGGAGGCGGTGAACCAGCCGGAGCGTCCTGCCTGTTCCAGGACCCACGCGGCGGTGGGCTCGGCGAAGCGCAGGGTGAGGAAGACGACGGAGGCGACCCGGTGCGCCGCGGCGGCGTCGGCCACCGCGCGGGCGTCCGCGGCCGTCGTGGCGACGGGCTTGTCGAGCAGCAGGTGGCAGCCGGCGGCGGCCGCGCGCACGGCGAGGGGGGCCTGGACGTCGGGCGGCAGGGCGAAGGCCGCGACGTCACAGTCGGCGAACAGCGCGTCGGGGTCTTCGTACACCTTCACCCCGTACGCGTCGGCCAGCTCGGCCGCGGCTTCGGGACGGCGGCCCCAGACCCCGGCGAAGTCGGAGCCGGCGTGCGCGGCGAGGGCGGGGGCGTGGGTGCGGTGGGCCCAGGGGCCGGTGCCGAGCAGGCCGACGCGGGGGCGGGAACCGCCGGGGCCCGCGGCGGGGCCACTGCCGGAGGCGCTGAAATCGTACGAAATGCTCACCTGCTCAGTGTGCCCCACTCGGACGGATGTACGGCCGCCGACCCGCACAAGCCACCCGACCTGCGGTGTAAACCCCGGTAACACGGGGTTCACACACGGGCAACGGATGAGAAATCGCCACGGGGCACGCTGCGACCAGCGACAAAGGCGCCAGGCGCGCGCACCGATCAAGCCACCCGCAGCACCCCGCAGAGTCAGGATGGTCCCGTGAGCTACAAGGCTGAGTACATCTGGATCGACGGCACCGAGCCGACGGCGAAGCTCCGCTCCAAGACGAAGATCCTGGCGGACGGGGCGGAGCTGCCGGTCTGGGGCTTCGACGGTTCGAGCACCAACCAGGCCGAGGGCCACGCCTCGGACCGCGTCCTCCAGCCGGTCTTCTCCTGCCCGGACCCGATCCGCGGCGGGAACCACCTCCTCGTCCTGTGCGAGGTCCTCAACATCGACATGACCCCGCACGAGTCGAACATGCGCGCGCTGCTGCGTCCGGTCGCCGAGCGGTTCGCCGGCCAGGCGCCGATCTTCGGCATCGAGCAGGAGTACACGTTCTTCGACGGCGACCGCCCGCTCGGCTTCCCGGTGGGCGGCTTCCCGGCGGCGCAGGGCGGCTACTACTGCGGCGTGGGCTCGGACGAGATCTTCGGCCGTGACATCGTCGAGAAGCACCTGGACCACTGCCTGGCGGCAGGCCTGGAGATCTCGGGCATCAACGCCGAGGTCATGCCCGGCCAGTGGGAGTTCCAGGTCGGCCCGCTGAGCCCGCTGGAGGTCTCCGACCAGCTGTGGATCGCGCGCTGGCTGCTGTACCGCACGGCCGAGGAATTCGACGTGTCGGCGACGCTGAACCCGAAGCCGGTGAAGGGCGACTGGAACGGCGCGGGCGCGCACACCAACTTCTCCACGAAGGCGATGCGCGAGGACTACCGCGCGATCATCTCGGCGTGCGAGGCGCTGGGCGAGGGCAGCAAGCCGCTGGACCACGTCAAGAACTACGGCGCGGGCATCGACGAGCGCCTGACGGGTCTGCACGAGACGGCCCCGTGGAACGAGTTCAGCTACGGCGTCTCGGACCGCGGCGCGTCGGTCCGCATCCCGTGGCAGGTGGAAAAGGACGGCAAGGGCTACATCGAGGACCGGCGTCCGAACGCGAACGTGGACCCGTACGTGGTGACCCGCCTGATCACGGACACCTGCTGCACGGGCCTGGAGAAGGACGGCCTGGTCTGAGCCCCCGGCCCGGGGCTCCGGCCCCCGCACAGCCCCTCGTCGCCGGCAACGGCGGTGGGGGGCTGTCGTGTTGCCGGGACGGATCGGTCCACGATGCGATACGGGCGCCGGAACGGGGTGTCCGGGAGCAGCTCGCCGCAGGACGGTTTGCCGGGATTGTGACGGCCTGACGACATCATGACGACGGAATTTGAGATTCCGATCCATCAGGTGGGACGCGCCCTGCCCCGGGCCCGTCGTTTCTGCTTCAATGGCGCCCATGGCCAGCCCTTCACACCCCCCGACAGGTCGCAGCGACCTGGAGCCGTTCTGGCCGTCCCGTCAGGACCACGACTTCGACCGGGTGTGTTGCCGCGCCGAGAACGCGCCGGCCCTCTAAAGCCTTCCGGGACCTCTCACCAGACCCGGGGCCTTCGGTCTGCGCGGTACGCAACGACTACGTGCACACGCACATGCACACGTACGTCCTCTGCCGACCTCTCCGCGTGAAAGAGCCGACCACTCATGACGAGCACCCGTTCCCTCGCTTCTGCCGCTTCCGCCGCGACCTCCGCCTCCCTGCCCTTCCCGCCCGGTCCGCGCCACCGGCTCCGGGCCGTCGACCGGGACGAGGTGGCCCGGGTGGTGGACCTGCTGCCGCCCGGCGCCACCTGGCTGCCCGCGCCGCAGCACGCCCTGCCCACGCTGCCGGGCCAGCCGCCGATGGTCGGCTACCTGGTCCTCGTACCGGCCGACCAGCAGCCGATCGCCTTCGCCCCGCAGTCCGTTCCCGCTCCCGCACCCGCCGCCGGACCGGGCCCGTCCGTCCGGTCGGCGTCCGAGTCCCCGACGACCACCGGGGACGCGCTCGTGCGCATCGACACCGCGCAGCGCACGGCCGAGGTCGACGGCGAGCAGCTGGACCTCACCTACCTGGAGTTCGAGCTGCTCGCCCATCTGGTGGCGCACCCGCACCGGGTGCACAGCCGGGACCAGCTGGTGACCACGGTGTGGGGCTACGGCCACGTCGGCGACGGCCGGACCGTCGACGTCCACATCGCCCGCCTGCGCCGCAAGCTGGGCGCGGCGCACCGCGGCGCCATCCAGACCGTCCGCCGCGTGGGCTACAAGTACGCGCCCTGACGGCGGGGATGACGGTGGGCCCGTACGCGGGAAAGCGCGTACGGGCCCACTCCCCCCGCTCCTCCTTACGCGGTCCGCCCCGCACGCCGGCGCGCGGCGAACCCGGCGGCCAGGTCGATGACGAGGAAGGCCGCCAGGCTGATGCCGAGCAGCGGGAGGAACCAGCCCACGACCGCCGTCATGCAGGCCAGCGGCAGGAGCGCGGTCACCGGCAGCCTGCGCCAGGCGCCGCGCGGCTGGGCGCGGCCCACCGACAGCCGGCGCTCCTTGGTGGGACGGCGCATCCACCACATCCGGTAGCCCCACACGACGAGGAACATCACCGCGACGGCGAGCGCGGCCAGCGCGAGCTGGTTGGCGATCCCGAAGGTCAGGCCCATGTGCAGGTCGATGCCGAAGCGGGTCAGCTGGGCGAGCAGCGGGTAGTCGGCGAAGCGCAGTTCGTCCATGATCCGGCCGTCGGCGGGGTCCACCGCGACCGAGTCCAGGTGCACCGGCAGCGTCTTGTCGTTCTCCTTGACGACGTAGCCCTTGCCCTTGGCGGGCAGGGTCACGCGCAGGCTCTCGGTCACCCCGGCGGCCCGGGCGGCGGCCACGGCCCGGTCGATGCCGACGTCGGTGACGGGGGCCGGCGGGGGCATCTCCATGCCGTCGGTCATGACGTGTCCGGCGTGCTCGTCGCCGCCGTCGGCGCCCGCGCCGGGCTTGAGCGCGGCCGCGACGGAGGGGGTGGCTCCGCCGAGCCGGTCCTGGAGCTGCCCGATGTTCTCACCGGCGTAGTTCGACCAGGTCAGGCCGGTCACGGAGAGGCCGACGAGCCCGACGGCGGCCCACAGGCCGATGCTGCCGTGCCAGGAGAGGGTCTTGCGCCGGCCGGTGGCCTTGCGGTCGGGCCGGACGAGGTCGGCCGTGCGGGCGCGGCGGCGGCCGATCCACAGGGCGATTCCACCCAGGGCGACCACCCAGAGCCAGCTGGCGGCGAGTTCGCTGTAGTTGCGGCCGGGCTCGCCGAGCTGGAGGCTCGCGTGGAACTCGCTCAGCCAGGCCCGCAGCGGCAGCGCGTCACCGGAGGTGGTCAGCTGCCCGCGCACGCCGGCGGTGTAGGGGTCGACGAAGACGGTGAGGGTCTCGCCCTCCCCGAGCCCCGGGTTCTCCATGATCACCCGGGTGGTCGCGTCGGGCTCGGGTGCGGGCCACACGCCGAGCACCTTGCCCTGGGGGGCGGCGCCCTGGGCGGCCTTGACCTGGGCGCTGAGCGGCAGGGCCTGCTCACCGACGCTGTCGACGGTCAGTTCGTGGGAGTAGAGGATGCGCTCGGCCTGCCAGGAGCCGGCGTACAGCAGGCCGGTGGCGGCGGCGAGGAAGAGGAACGGGGCTATGAGCAGGCCCGCGTAGAAGTGCAGGCGCAGCAGCAGGGGCCGCAGCGCGGCCCAGCCGCCGGCGGTGCGGCGGGCGGGCCCGGCCGGTGCGGCGGCGTCCGGCACCGGGGCGTTCTGGAGCTCGTCAAGGGACATGTCGGTCCTCGGGGTTCGGCGAAACGGGGGGATCGGCCCCGGTCTCGTCCGTCGCCCGGAACGCGCCGGTCAGGCGGGCGCGGGGAGCGGGACGGGTGTCGCCGGAGCGGCTCCGGCCGCCCTGCGGGCGGGGCCGGCGCTGCCCGGTGCGTGCGCGCGCGCGGGGGCGCGACGGCGGCCCGCGGCGACGCGGTGGGCGTACGCGGCGGGGGCCGTCGGCCGGGCGGGGCTCTGGCGACACGGCGTCGGGGCCGTGGTGCGGGTGTCCCGCCACCCGGGTGGGCCGCGTCGGACCGCGGTGTGGGCGTGGACGGCTCCGCGCAGGCGGGGCGGGCGTTCGTACGGAGGACGCTGCGCGGGCGGGGCCGGTACGGGAGCCACCCGGGTCCGCAGCAGCGCGAGCGCGCGGGCCAGCGGGCGGGCGGCCAGCAGCGCGGTGGCCCCGAGGACGCCGGCCAGCCGGAAGACGGCGGCTTCGCCCCGGGCCAGCCAGACGGCGCAGAAGACCCCGGCGAGGACGTGCGCGGCGATCATCCCGAGGCCGCCGTGCCCGGCCGTGCCCAGCAGGTCGCCCATCCCGGCCATGCCCAGCAGGTCGCCCATCCCGGCCATGTCGCCCGCGCCCGGGGCCATGTCGCCCGCGCCGCTCGCCAGGTCGCCCGTGCCGCCCAGGAGGTCGCCGCCGGCCGGGCCCGTGATGCCGTCCGCGGCCGGAGCGCCCGCGGGGGCGTCCATCCGCATGCCGGGCACGTGGTGGTGCCCGGGCAGCGGCTCGGGCACGGCGGCCGGTGCCCGGGCGGGACGGCCGTGGCCATGGCCGTGGCGCGGGGCCTGGCCGGCGGAGAAGGCGAGGTGCAGGACGCCCTGTACGGCGAGCAGCGCGGCGGTGATCCCGGCCGGTCCGCAGCGCCGTCCGGCAGCGGCCCAGGCGAGCGCCCCGGTGACGGCGAAAGCGGCCAGAAGGCTACTCAAAGGGACATCCGTCCCGGACATGAGCGAATGCCCCACCGCACCCAGAGCCACGCACACGGCCGCGAACATCGCGGCGCGCGTGCCGCGCATCGGCGCGCGGGGTGAGGATTCAGGCATGTCCCGGCCATGTTCGCACGGGGCCCGCCGCCACCCGCAAGAGGGCCGTATCCGATCATGGCAGGGTGAATCCATTGCCATGGTCATGGTCATTGCCGCTGGGGGCGGTCTACGCCGGCGGGGTCCAGCTCGGGGCCCAGGCCCTCGAACGGCTGGTCCCGGCCGAGCGGGAGCGGGTGCTGCGCGGCTGTTCGACGAACGTCGACAACCTCGACGCCGGCCGCTGGGAGACGCTGCTGAGCAGCGCCTGCGTGGTCGAGGAGCCCATGCCGCTGCCGTACGCCCTGCTGTTGGTCGCGGTCCTGGGCTACGCGGAGTACGCGTACGGGGCGTGGTGGACGGCCGCGGTCTTCCTCTTCGGGCACACCGCGGCGACGCTCCTCGTCTACGGGGCCCTGCGCCGCGGCGCCGACCGCGAGACCCGCCGGGCCCTGGACGTCGGCACGAGCTACGGGTTCAACACCGTCCTGGGCGCGCTGACCTCGGCGCTGCCGCGCGGGGCGGTGCGCACCGCGGTCCGGGCCGGCCTGCTGGCCGTCGCCGCACAGCCGGTGCTGCGGCGCGGGCGGACCTTCACCGACGCCGGCCACCTCGTGGCGCTCGCTCTGGGGATCGGGCTGTCCGTCGCCGTCGATTGTCGTTCCGGATCGAATCATCGGAAAATCACTCATGTCTGACCCATGTGCCCCGAAGGGGACGAACGGCGCGCAGGACCCGAGCAAGCCGCCACGAGCAAGCCACCCCGAGCACGCCACACCGCTGGAGCCGCCACGATGACCGCCACCCCCTCGACCACCGTCGCCAACCTCCGCGACCTCGGTGGCACCCCGCTCGCCGGCGGCCGTACCGTCCGCCCCGGCCTCGTGCTGCGCTCGGGCGCGCTCGACCGGCTCGACCTCGACGCCGACCCGGCGGTCGCGGCGCTGGGCCTGCGCACCGTCATCGACCTGCGCAGCGCGCCCGAGCGGGCCGACCACCCGGACCGGATACCCGACGGCGTCCGGCTGCTGGTGCGCGACGTGCTCGCCGACAAGATGAGCGACCGCCGGATGCCGGCCGCCACCCAGCTCAAGGACCTCCTCGCCGACCCGGTGGTGGCCGAGGAGCACCTGGGCGGCGGCAAGGCGCAGACCCTGTTCGGGTCCGTCTACCGCTCCTTCGTCAGCACCGGTTCCGCCCAGGCGGCGTACCGGACGCTGCTCACCGAGGCCGCGGACCCGCAGGCGGGCCCGCTGCTCTTCCACTGCACGGCCGGCAAGGACCGTACGGGCTGGGGAGCGACGCTGATCCTGGCGCTGCTCGGCGCCGACGAGGACACCCTGATGGCCGAGTACCTGTCGGTGAATCCGGCGGTCAAGCTGGCCTTCGCGCCGCTGATCGAGGGTTTCACCGCCGCGGGCGGGGACCCGGACATCGCGCTGGCGCTGATCGGGGTGTTCCCCGCGTACCTGGAGGCCGGTCTGGACGAGGTCCGCGTCCGCTACGGCTCGATGGAGAAGTACGTCCACGAGGGCCTCGGCGTCTCGGAGGAGACGGTCGAGGCGCTGCGCGCCAGGCTGACCGCCTGACGGAGCCGGTCGGCGCACAGGGCCGCCCCGTAAACCTCGAAGGCGGGAATGCGCACGAACGGGTGCGCCAGGGCGGGTGACCATCCGACGATTCGCTCGTTCTGCTGAACGTGACTGCGCCGGATACCGCCACCCGCCCCCTGACCCCCGACGTCGAGCAGGCCGAGGCCGCCATCGTCGAGCACTACCCGCGGCTGGTGCGGCTGGCCTACCTGGTGCTGCCCCCCGCCCTCGGCCGCAACCGGCGGGTGCTCACCGCGCATTCGCTGACCCAGCGGGCGCTGCCGCGCGGGCGGCGGGGTTCCGACCCCGCGGCCGTGCAGGGCGGGGTGCCGGCGCAGCGCGGCGGGCTGGGCGGGCCCGAGTCCGGGTACGCGTACGTCCGGCTGCGCGTGCTGCGCTCCGCCCTGGAGGCGGGGATCCCGCTGACCTTCCGGGCGCTCCCGCTGCGCGGGCAGCTGCCCGCGCTGCTGCCCCAGGTGTGGGGGCTGCGGCTGTTCCCGCGCTCGGGCGGGGCCGAGGAACTGGCCCTGGACCAGTGGCTGGCCACCCTGAACGGCCCCGGCCGCGCGGCCTGCGTGCTGCGGGCGCTGGAGGGGTTGGCCGAGCCGGACGTGCTCCGGGTGCTCGCCGACGCCGGGGTCGCCGACCCGGCGGCGGCGGTCGCCGAGTCCGGGGATCCGGCGCACGACGCCCTCTTCGCCTCCCCGGAGTTCGACCCGTGCGTGCTCCAGGCCCGCCCCACCGACCTGCTGCGCCGGCGCCGGTTCGCGCGGGCCGGCCTGGCCGCCGCCGCGGCGCTCGCGGTGTGCGGGGCGCTGCTGGCACTGCCGGGCGGGGGCTGGGGCTCGGACGGGCCCGCGGCCCCGCCGTACGCGCGCAACGCGGTGGCGGAACAGGCCCTGGACCCGGGCCAGTTGCTGCGGGCCGCGCCCACGGTGTGGCGTACGTCCTCCCGTACGGACTACTCCGCCTGGCCCGCGCGCGGCGACCGCGCCGGGGACGCGGGGCTGCTGCGCCGGGCGCTCGCCGTATGGGCCCGCCCCGGCAAGGAGGTGGTGGTCTCGGCCACTCCGGGCACCCCGTCCGGGCCTCCGATGGGGCCGGCGCAGCTGCTGTTCGCGGGCACGGTCGACCAGGCCGTGGTGGTCCTGCTGTACGACGGGCTGCGCGTGGTCCGGTACGCCGAGCCGCGCAACGGCACGGCCGGCGCCGCCCTGGACTTCGCCCGGACCGACGGGGCGACGGCGGACACCGCGACGGCGCTCGTGCTGAGCCGGGTCGACGGCAACGTGCGCTACCTGACGGCCCCCTGGGTGACCGGCGCCGCCCTGCGCGACCTGCTCAAGCCGGGCGACCAGCCGGCCCCGCTGAAGCTCACCCCGGACGGGGTCACCCCGCCCGTGGTCGGCCCCGCCCCGGGCGGCGACTGCACGAGCTGGAGCGCCCTGTCCCTGACCGGCGACGGCGCCACCCGGCTGGTGACCGACCTGGGCGAGCTGACCCCGGCGCGGCTGACCTCGGGCGCGCCGGGCGCGGTGCGGGACGTGACGGAGGGGGCGGAGCTCGGGGAGTGGTCGAAGACGGCGTGCCTGCTGCCGTCGGTGCGCTCGCACGGGGTGCGCACCGTCAACGCCTGGACGTACGCGAAGCAGCCGCTGCCCGAGGGCGACGGGACGGCCACCTGGCTGTGCACCCGGGCGGAGACCTGGCAGGGCACCGCGGACCGGGTGCAGGCGCAGTTCCTGGCCCCGGGGGCGCCGCTGGCGGCCCAGGCGGCCAAGGCGGAGGGCTCCCCGGCCTGCGGGCCCCGGGAGCCGCGGGTACTGGCCGGGGTGCTGTGGAAGTCCCGCGCCGGGCAGTGGTACGTACTGGCGGCGGGGAGCGCGCAGTTCGCCTCGGTGTCGGCGTCGGGGTCCGGGGTGAGCGGCAGCGCGACCGGCAACCGGCTGGCGCTGAAGGCGCCGGAGGGTGCGCAGGTGGACCTGTCGGGGAAGCTGACGGACGGCACCAAGGCCGGGGCGCTCCGCTAGGGGGTGGTCCCCGCCGGCGGGTTCGGCAGCGCCGGCGGGTTCGGTAACGCCGGGGGGTTTTCCTGGCGGGTACCCATCAGTACATTGACGCCATGTCTAATAGGCTGCCCGCCCCCGCCCCCGTGGCGTCGGAACACATAGGCCTCGCGCCCCGGAACGTGTCCTTCTCCTGGGAGGACACCCCGCTGCACTGGCTGCCCGGCGAACCCTTCGCCGGGCACACCATCAACGTGCTGCACCTGCTGCTGCCCGCCGGTGAGCGCTGGTTCGTGCACGTCTACAAGCAGGCCCTGCCGCACATCACGGACGAGCGGCTGCGGGCGGACGTCATCGGCTTCATCGGGCAGGAGGCGATGCACGCCGCCGCGCACGACGACGTACTCCCCCACCTCAAGCGCCTCGGCCTCGACCCGACCCCCTACACCGCCCAGGTCGACTGGCTCTTCGAGAAGCTGCTCGGCGACCGGACCCTGCCGCCCGGCCGCGCCCGCACCTGGTGGCTCAGGGAACGGATCGCGATGATCGCCGCCATCGAGCACTACACGGCGTTCCTGGGCGACTGGGTGCTCAACGCACGCGAGCTGGACCGGCGCGGCGCCGACCCGATGATGCTGGACCTGCTGCGCTGGCACGGCGCGGAGGAGGTCGAGCACCGCTCGGTGGCCTTCGACCTGTTCATGCACATGGACGGCAGCTACCGCCGCCGGGTCCGCACCTGGGCCAGCGCCTTCGCCGCCCTGCTCTTCCTGTGGCAGCGCGGCGCCCGCTTCTTCATGGCGAACGACCCCCTCCTCCCGGGCGCCAAAGCCTCCTACGGGCAGTTCCTGCGGGCGGGCCGCAAGGGCGTCCTGCCCTCGGCGGGGGCGATGGCCCGCTCCATCCCGACGTACCTGTCGCGGACCTACCACCCCTCCCAGGAGGGCTCCACCGCCCAGGCGCAGGCCTACCTGGCCTCCTCCCCCGGCGCCAACGGCGGGGTGCGGCCGTGAAGCGGGCCCTGGCCGTCGCGGCGGTGGCGGGGGCCGCCGCCCTCACCCGGCGCGCCCTGCTCAAGCGGGTGGACCGCTCCCCCCTGTGGCCGCTGCCCGCGCTGGAGAACCCCGTGTCGGGGTACTCGCCGCGCCGGACGCTGCGGGCCGTGGTCGTCTCGCGCACCGAGCCCGCCGAAGGGGTGCTGCGCCTGGTCCTGGAGTCGGACGAACTGCCGGCCTGGACCCCGGGCGCGCACGTGGACCTGGCCCTGCCCTCGGGGCTGGTACGCCAGTACTCGCTGTGCGGGGACCCGGCCGAGGCGGGGCGCTGGACGATCGCGGTCCGGCTGGTCGAGGACGGCCGCGGCGGCTCCCGCGAGGCGCACGAGCGGCTGGTGGAAGGGGCGGAGCTGCAACTGCGTCCGCCGCGCAACCGGTTCGAGCTGGAGCCGGCGCCCTCGTACGCGTTCGTCGCCGGCGGCATCGGGATCACCCCGATCCTGCCGATGCTCCGCGCGGCCACGGCGGCCGGCGCCGGCTGGACGCTGCTGTACGGGGGCCGTACCCGCGCCTCGATGCCGTTCCTGCCCGAACTCGCCGCCTACGGGGACCGGGTGACGGTCACCGCCGAGGACGAGGCCGGCCTGCCCGACCTGTCCCCGCTGGCCGGGATCCGGCCCGGCACCCTGGTCTACTGCTGCGGCCCCGAGCCCCTGATGCGGGCGGTCGCGGAGGCCGTCCCGGACCCGGGGGCGGTCCGCCTGGAGCGCTTCGCGGCGGCGCCGCCCGCCGAGGCGAAGCCCTTCACGGTGGAACTCGCCCGCACCGGCACGGCGGTCGAGGTGGCGGCGGACGAGTCCGCGCTGGAGGCGGTGCGCCGCGTGCTGCCCGACACCCCGTACTCCTGCGGGCAGGGCTTCTGCGGGACCTGCCGGCAGCGGGTCGTGGCGGGCCGGGTCGACCACCGCGACGATCTCCTCACGGACGGCGAACGCGCCGGCTCGATGCTGCTGTGCGTCTCCCGCGCGGCCGCCGACCGGCTCACGCTCGACCTGTAGCGGCGGCGGCCCGTCACCCGTACGGCCCACACCCGCGCGGGAAGTAGGGTGTCGGCATGACAACCGGGGTGCGGCGCAGGATGGGTGTCGAGGAGCGGCGGCAGCAGCTGATCGGGGTGGCCCTGGAGCTGTTCAGCCACCGCTCCCCCGACGACGTGTCGATCGACGAGATCGCGGCGGCCGCCGGGATATCCCGCCCGCTCGTCTACCACTACTTCCCCGGCAAACTCAGCCTGTACGAGGCCGCGTTGCGGCGGGCCGCCGACGAGCTGGCGCAGCGGTTCCACGAACCGCAGGAGGGCCCGCTCGGGGCCCGGCTGCTGCGGGTGATGGGCCGGTACTTCGCCTTCGTCGACGACCACGGGCCCGGCTTCTCGGCGTTGCTGCGCGGTGGTCCGGCGGCCGGCAGCAGCCGGGCCAACGCGATGATCGACGAGGTCCGGCAGGCCGCGTACGAGCAGATCCTCGTGCACATCGGCGTGCAGGACCCGCCGGCCCGGCTGGAGCTCGTCGTACGGTCGTGGGTGTCGCTGGCCGAGTCCACGGCGCTGCTGTGGCTGGACGGGCGGCGGATCCCCCGGGGCGAGCTGGAACTCCAGCTGGTGCACGACTTCGCCGCGCTGGCGGCGGTGAGCGCGGCCTACGACGAGGAGATGGCGGGGATCCTGGTACGGATCCTGGCCGACGAGCCGGCCGACGGGCCCTTCGGGGAACTGGTCGGGCGGCTGGCGGCGCTGGTTCCGGGACCCCGCCAGGGCGGATGAACGCACGGCCGGTGGTGATAATGCCCGCGTGATCATTGACGACGGGATGTTGTTCCGGGCGGCCGGGGAGAAGGACGCCGGCACGCTGGTGAAGCTGTACGACCGGGCCGCGCGCTGGATGCTCGGCCGGGGCATCGACCAGTGGAAGCCGGGCGAGAAGGACGCGGCGCACTTCCGCGCGGTCATGCGCGACGGTGAGGTCTGGCTCGCGGAGGACGCCGACGGGCGCGTCGTGGGGGCGTACGAGCTCTGGTGGTCCGACGAGGAAGCCTGGGGCGTGCAGCCGCCGGTGGCGGGGTACGTGCACCGGCTGATGGTGGAGCGGGAGGCCGCGCCGGCCGGGGCGGGCCTGCGGATCCTGGAGCACGCCGAGTACCGGATCGCCCGCACGGGCCGGGAGCGGGCGCGGCTGGACTGCGTCTCCAGCAACCCGAAGCTGGTGGAGTACTACCGGGGCGCGGGCTACCGGGTGGTCGGCGAGTTCCCCTCGAAGCAGGCCGCGGACGGGCGGGTGTACGGGGTGATCCTGCTGGAGCGGCGCCTGGACGTGTGAGGCACGGCGGTGCCGGAGTCGCCTCCGGCACCACCGTGCTCCTGTCGGGCGGCAGCCGGCCCCGACCGGGGCAGGCCGCGCTCGGGCTCAGCCCCGCTTGAACACCGCGACCGTGCGCGCCGGTGCGGTGAACTCCCCCGTCGCCGGGTCGTACGCCGACCGCTTCACCGCCGGGTCCGCGCCCTGCGCCTGTACGGGGTGCAGGGCGTAGCCGGCGCCGGCGAGGGCGGGGACGCGCTGGTGCTGGTCGGCGGGGGTGGCGTTGAAGACCACGACCAGGTCGCCCAGGGCCATGGTGAGCACGCCCGGGGTCTCCCCCGGCCCCGAGAGCGGGAAGGACAGCCGCTGCTGGACCGCCTCGGCGGTGGTGAGGGCGAAGGCGGCTTCCGTCGTACGGATCCTCAGCAGGTCGCGGTAGGCGGCGGAGGCGCCGTCGATCTCCGCGCAGCCGGGCACCGGGACGCCGCTCAGCAGGGGCTTGGCGTACGGCCACTTGGCGCGGTTGTCGGCGGCGGGCGGCAGGCCCCGGCCGAAGCCGTTGCCGGCGCGGCAGTCCCAGTGCAGGGCGTTGAACCAGTCGCCGCTGTCGAAGGAGTTGCGGTCCAGCGACTTCGAGCGGAGCAGGTCGCTGCCCGCCTGGGAGAGGGCCGGGCCCTGGGAGAGGGCGGCCGTCGCCATGGCCAGGACCTGCATGCGGGCCCGGTCGGCGGTGGAGGTGCCGGCGGGCAGCTTGTAGGCCAGGGCGTCGTACAGGGACTCGTTGTCGTGGGCGTCGGCGTACGCCAGGGCGTCGCCGGGGGCCGCCGCGTAGCCGGCCGGGGCGCCGTTGTAGTCCACCTCGGAGCCCTTGGTGCGGCGGCCGGCGGAGTCGGTGAAGGCGTACGGGGCCAGGTTCCCCGTCAGGCCCACCTTCAGCAGGTCCTGGGCGTGCAGCAGGCGGGCGCGCTGCTCGTCCGGGGTGCCGTTCGCGGGTGATCCGTTGGGGGCGGTGAACAGGCCGGAGGCGAAGCCCTGGACGCGGGGGTCCTCGTCGAAGGGGCCGCCGCCGCGCACGGCGTCGCGGGCCCGGTCGGAGAAGGTCGCGATGCCGGTGCCGGCCATGTTCTTCTGGGTGGCCTGGACGAAGCGGGCGTCGTCGGCGACCTCCCCGAAGTTCCAGCCCTCGCCGTAGAGGACGATCTTCTTCCCGTCGACCCCGTCCTTGGCGACGGTGAGCTCGTCGAGGGCCTTGCGGACGGCGAGGATGTTGGCCTTCGGGTGGTGGCCCATCAGGTCGAAGCGGAAACCGTCGACCTTGTACTGCCGGGCCCAGGTGACGAGGGAGTCCACGACGAGCCGGCCCATCATGGCGTTCTCGGGCGCGGTGTTGGCGCAGCAGGTGGAGGTGGCGACGCTTCCGTCGGCCAGCAGGCGCTGGTAGTAGCCGGGGACGATGCGGTCGAGGACGGACCGGTCCGACTGCCCGGAGGCGACGGTGTGGTTGTAGACCACGTCCATGACGGTGCGCAGGCCGGCCCCGTTCAGGGACTGGACCATCCTGCGGAACTCCACCGTACGGGCGGTGCCGTTCGGGTCGCTCGCGTACGAGCCCTCGGGGACGGTGTAGTGCAGCGGGTCGTAGCCCCAGTTGTAGCCGTCCTTCGCGGCGGCCGCGGCCACGCAGGCCTGCTGCTCCTCGGAGTCCGGGGCGTACGGCTCGAGGCCGCAGGCCGGTTCGGTGCGGTCCTTCGGGTTCTCCGGGACGGTGCCGAAGTCGAAGGCCGGGAGCAGGTGGACGTAGGAGGTGCCGGCGGCGGCCAGCTCGCGCAGGTGCCGCATGCCGGCGGAGCCGGTGTCGGTGAAGGCCAGGTACTGGCCGGGGTGGCGGGTGGTGGCGTCCGCGATCGAGAAGTCGCGGATGTGCAGCTCCTGGATCTGGGCGCCGGTGAAGGGGACGGCTGCGGGCTTGCGCAGCTCCTTCCAGCCGGGCGGGGCGAGCTCGGGGGCGGCCAGGTCGACGGCCAGGCTGTGGGTGGAGTCGGCGGTCAGGGCGGTGGAGTAGGGGTCGGTGACCAGGTTGCGGACGACCTGGCGGGTGCTGGGGGCCCAGACGGTGACGGCGTAGCGGTAGGGCTTGCCGGTCCAGGAGCGTTCGCCGCGCACCGACCAGACGCCGGTGGTGTCGTCGCGGCGCATGGGGACGGTGCGGCCGTCGAGTTCGAGGGAGACCTGCTGGGCGGTGGGGGCCCAGACGGAGAGGGTGGGGCGGCCGTCCTTGAAGACGGGGCCCAGCGGCGTGCCGTTGGCGTACAGGTCGTCGAGGACGCCGGCGAGCTGGACGCCGGTGGCGGCGAGTACGGCCCCGTTCGCGGCGCGGGCGCTCGCGACGAGCTGGCCTCGCAGGGCTTCGCGTACCCGGTCGCGGTCGCGGGGGTCGACGCTGAAGGCGCCGTACGCCGCCAGGTGCGGGAACTTCTGCTTCTGGGCGGCGGTGAGCGGGGAGCGGGTCAGGCGCAGCCACTGGGCGCCGCCCTCGCGCAGGATGCCGCCGTCGGCGGTGATCCGGCCGTCGCGGGAGGCGAGGAGCTGGACGGAGGCGGCACTCGGAGGGGCGTTCCAGGCGAGGGTGTCGCGGTCGATCCAGACGGCTTCGGCCTTGGCGAGGTCGAGGGCGGCTGCGGATCCGGCGGGCTGCGGGAGGAGGTACTTCTCGCGGCCGCCCAGCATCCACACCTCGTGGCCGGTGGCCTTGAGGTCGAGGGACTGGTCGGTGGGGAGGTCCTTCTGGTCGCCGTTGTGGAGGATGTAGCTGAGGCTGGTCGCGCCGGCGGCGAGGGGGACCTCGTACACGGCGCCGTAGGGGTCGGTGCGCACCGGGAGCAGCGGCTTGGACCAGTCGGTGGGGGTGGCGGCGCCGGTCCACACGTGCAGGCCCCAGCCGTCGTAGGCGCCGTCGGGGCGCTGGTAGTGCAGGACGGCCTTGGTCTGGTCCTGGGGCGGGTGGGCGGGGCGGTCGGTGCGGGCGGGCTCCTGGCCCTGTTCGAGCCAGATCTCGCCGGTCTTCGTCAGGTCGACGGTGCGGTCGGCGGCGACGTCCTTGGTGCCGTCCTTGTCGATGACGAGGTAGCCGAGGGAGGAGGCTCCGGGCTTCAGGCGGACGTACGCGAAGGCGCCGTAGGCGTCGCGGCCGGTGAAGGGGTGGCCTTCGGGCCAGGGGGTGGCTTCGCCGTCGGCGAGGTCGCCCCAGGCGTACAGGCGCCAGTTCGCGTAGTCGCCGTCGGGGCGGTGGTAGTGGACGACGGCGTAGTCGCGCTGGGTGGCGGTGGGGACGGTGGGCGGCGGGGTCTGGCCGGTCGCGGACGCGGCGAGGGCGCCGGCGGTGCGGCCGGCGGAGTCGACGGCCACGGCCTTGTAGCGCAGGGGCGTTCCGGCGGGGGTGGCGGGCTGGATGGTCTGGGTGACCTTGTAGGGGGCGTGGTCGGCGGAGCCGAGGACCTGCCAGGGGCCGGTACCGGTCTGCGCGGCGAAGACGACCCGGGTGAGGGCGCCGGGGCCGGCGCCGGCCGTGACGTCGGCGGACAGCTCGACGGTGCCGGAGGCGCCGGGGGCCGGGGCCTTGAGGGTGAGGGCGGGCTTGGCGGCGGGGGCGGGCAGGGGGGCGGTGGCCCGGAGGACGGTGGTGCCGAGGGCGGGCAGCTGCACGGTGAGCTTGCCGGCCGGGGAGGCGGTGACCGGGGCGGGACCGGCGTAGGGGGTGCCCTGGGGGCCGGTGGCTCCGTACAGGGGGCGGTAGCGGGCGCCGGGCGGGGCGTCGATCTCCACGGTGCGGGCTGTGCCGCTGTTGTTGGCGGCGACGAGGTATTCGGTGCGGGTCTTGGGGTCGGTGCGGGCGAAGACGTACGCGGACCCGTCGGCGAGGCGCTCGGTCTGGATGCCGTCGCGCAGGGCCGGGTGGGCCTTGGTCAGCTTCGAGAGAGCACTGATCTGCATGTAGAGCGGGTGCTCCGGATCGTAGGCGTCGCTCTCGTGTGTGCGCACCGTTCCGAGCTGGTCGTCGTCCAGGTAGTCGGCGACGCGGGTGGCGAAGAGCGGCTGGCGGGCGTCCTTGTCGCCGCCTGCGCCGGTGAAGCCCTGTTCGTCACCCGAGTAGATCACCGGGTTGCCCCGGGAGAGGAACATCAGCTCGTTGGCGAGCCGGTAGCGCTCCAGCAACTCCTGCTCGCCGGCGCCGGGCCGGTCCTGCTTCAGGAAGGAGCCGAAGCGGCCCATGTCGTGGTTGCCGAGGAAGGTCACCTGCTCGTAGGCGTTGGCCTTGTCGGTGGTGTAGCGGTAGTCCTCGGCGAGTACGGAGCCCAGCCGGCCGGCGGGCGCGCCCTGGGAGGCGTACGCGCGGACGGCGTCCTGGAGCGGGAAGTCGAGGGTGGCGTCGAGGCGGCCGCGGGTGACGTACGGGGAGGTGACGGCGGTGTCGGCGGAGTACACCTCGCCGAACATGAAGAAGTCCTCGCGGCCGCGCTTGGCGGCGTACGCGTCGAGGGCGGTGGCCCACTGGGTCCAGAAACCGGTGTTGACGTGCTTGACCGTGTCGATGCGGAAGCCGTCGATGTCGTAGTCCCTGACCCACTTCTCGTAGATCTTCTCCATGCCGCTGACGACCTCGGGACGCTCGGTCCACAGGTCGTCGAGGCCGGAGAAGTCGCCCTGCTCGGAGGACTCCCCGGCGAAGGTGGAGTCACCCCGGTTGTGGTACATCGCCGGGTCGTTGAGCCAGGCGGGGACCTTGAGGTCCTTCTTGCCCTCCGGCACGAAGGGGGTGCGGGGGAAGGTGCCGGGACCGGTGGCGGGGAACTTCTTCTTCCCGCCGGCCCCGGCGGTCCCGTCGCCGTAGTCGGCGTCGTCGAAGGGGACCCCGTCCTTGGTCAGGTAGGGGAAGGCCCCCTTCGACAGGTACGTGTGGGAGCCCTCCCGGTAGTCGACGACGTCGGCGGTGTGGTTGGTGATGACGTCGAAGAAGACCTTCATCCCCTTCCTGTGCGCCTTGTCGATGAGCCGCTCCAGGTCGGCGTTGGTGCCGAAGTGCGGGTCGACTTGCGTGAAGTCGGTGATCCAGTAGCCGTGGTAGCCGGCCGAGGCGTTGGCGCCCTCACCCTGCACGGGCTGGTTCTTGAAGATCGGCGCCAGCCAGATGGCGGTGGTGCCGAGCCCCTTGATGTAGTCGAGCCGGTCGGTGAGCCCCTTGAGGTCCCCGCCCTGGTAGAAGCCCTTGTCCGTCGGGTCGAGGCCGGTCTCCAGGCGGCCGCCGGCCAGCCCGCCCCGGTCGTTGCGCGGGTCGCCGTTCGCGAACCGGTCCGGGAGCACGAAGTAGAACTGCTCCCGGGTCAGGTCGTGCCGGGCGGGCTCGGCGGCCAGCTTGGCGTCCGACGGCGGGGCCGGGGGCTGCGCCTGGGCGGCGGCGGCCGCGGGGAGGGCGGGCAGGAGCGTCACGGCCAGGGCGGCGGCGAGGGCTCCTGCGGCGGGGCGTATCAAGGGGTCTCTCCTCGGTGGGTGAGGTGCGGGGGGTCAGCTGCGCCAGGTGTCGGTCAGCGTGACCTGGCCGTTGGCGGGGACGGTGGCGGTGCGGTTGGCTCCGCTCTCCCAGGTGACGCTGCCGGAGGCGTCCTTGCGGACGTACTTGTAGGCGAAGGAGGTCCCGGGCGGGAGGGTCACGTCGAGCTTCCACACGGGGTAGGCGGCCGGGTCGAGCTTGAGGGCGGCGGCGGTGTTCCAGCCGCCGAGCTCGGGGCGGTCGCCGGCGACGTACACGTTCTGGCCGGGGGAGGTGGTGGCGTCGACGGTGAAGGAGGCCCCGGCGGGGGACGCCGCACACGTACGGGCACCGACGTGCAGGGCGAGGGCGGTCCCCGCGCCGAGGGTGGCGGTGAACCGGCCGCCGGAGTCCACGGTCACGGCGCGGCCGCTCTGGACGTCGCAGTAGGTCCCGGCGGCGAGGGAGGTCTGGAAGGTCCGGGTCAGGGCGCCGGTCTCGTGGTTGAGGGCGACGTACGCCTTGGCCCCGCGCCCGAAGGCGATCTGGTCGCCGCCGTTGTCCCACCAGTCGGTGACGCCCTGCCCGCGGGCGGCGTTGCGGAAGCCGACCATGGAGGAGATCTCCCGCCAGGCGTGCTGGCACTTCCACCCGTCGGCGTAACAGGCGTTCACGGCACCGCCGTTGGGCGGCCCGGCGTCCTTGTCGCTCCACTCGTACCCGGAGTGCACGTCCGGGGAGCCGTAGGGCCAGGCCAGCATGAACACGCTGGCGAGGGTGTAGGCGGAGCCGTCCTTGTAGTTCAGGGTGTCGCCGACGCGCTCGGTGTCGTGGTTGTCGACGAAGACGGCGGACTGCCCGCTCGCCATGTACCCCCAGCCCTCGCCGAAGTTCTTCAGGTAGGCGAGGTTCTCGTTCTGGAACACCCGCTTCAGGTCCCGGGCGTACCGGAACTCCTGCACGTCCCCGGTGCCGAGGTACTCGGAGGGCGACACGGCCTCCCCGGCCCCGTGAATCGCCTCCTGCTTCCAGTACGCGCCCGGGTTGACCAGCCGGGACTTGATGTTCGCCAGGTCGGCGGCGGGCATGTGCTTGGCGGCGTCGATCCGGAAACCGTCGACGCCGAGGGAGAGCAGGTCGTTGAGGTAGCCGGCGATCCGCCCGCGTACGTGGTCCTCGCCGGTGTCCAGGTCCGCGAGCTGCACGAGCTCACAGTTCTGGACGTTGGCGCGGTCCTGGTAGTTCGAGATCGTCGCCCGGCAGTCGTCCATGTCGGAGCCGGAGTAGATCCCCGGGTAGCCGTACTTCGTGTACGAAGACCCGCCGGTCCCGACGCCGTCGCCGGCGGCCATGTGGTTGATGACGGAGTCCGCGACGACCTTGACCCCGGCGGCGTGACACGTGTCGACCATCCGCTTGAAGGCGTCCCGGTCCCCGAGCCGCCCGGCGATCTTGTAGCTGACGGGCTGGTACGAGGTCCACCACTGGGCCCCCTGCACGTGCTCCTGCGGCGGCGACACCTGGACGTACCCGTACCCGGCGGGCCCGAGGGACTCGGTGCAGGCCTTGCCGACGGAGTCGAAGCGCCACTCGAACAGTACGGCGGTGACGTCCTTCCCCCCGGGCGCGGAGGCCACCGCCTGCGGCGCCTGCCCGGCGAGCGCGCTACCGGCGAGGGCGGTCAGGGCGGCGAGGGCCAGCAGGGACCGGGCGGGGCGGCGGCTGGAACGGTCCGGGGAGCGGTCCGGGGAGCGGCGGGCGGGGCTTCTTCGGGCGCGCGGGGACGGGGACATGTGGGGATCCTCCTGGCGGGGAGAGGTGTGGGGGTTGCACGCGACCGTAGGGGGCGCCCAGGAGTGTTGCAAGACCTTGCGCAAGAGATTGCAGAATTGTTTCCGGCAGGTGGGCGAAGGGCGACCGAACCGGGGGCGGAGCCCCGGGAGCCGTGTCCCGACTGGGCCGGATCAGGGAGGGTTTGGGGGTTTCCCGTCAGTCCCATCGTCATTCCGTGTCGGGCCGGCCCGTCAAGGGCGCTCCTTCGTCGCGTCGCTACGCGATTTCGCTGCGCTCAACCATTGACCGACCGCCCCGCCCCGGAAAGCCGAAAGACTGCCGGGAACCCCCCAAAAGAACGGTCACCAGGGAGGACAGGCAGGAGCGGGTCTCTCAGGGACGAGGCGAGGGGCCGGGGCCATGGCCCGCCGGGCACCCGGGCCCCCCGTCCCTCGCCCAGGGTCGGGGGCCCGGCCCCACCCGCACCGAACAGCAACCAGAGCAGCGCGGGAGCGCACGCGCGCGACAGATCGCTACACGCTTCTCACATCTCGGCGACTGCCGACCGCCGGGGGCTGATACCTGCACCAGACGTTGATCAGGAGCTTGTGACATGCGCTAGCGGAAGATTGGCCATCAGGGGTGGACGCAGGGCGCGGAAACGATACAGCTGCGGGCATTGGAGTGAACACCCGTTCCCCACCGCACTCCCCGACCGTTGGACCGGCCGACGCCCAGACCGACCGGCGCGTCGTTCCACAGATCCTTAAGGGGAGTCATGCGTATTCGTTCTGCTGTCACCGCGTCCCTCCTGGCTGCCGGCATCCTGCTCAGCGGGGCCGGCGCCGCCCTGGCCGACGACGTCGACCTCAACTACTTCGACGGCGGCCGTGCCGGCTTCGCGTCGAGCTGCACCTCGTTCGCCGCGGTGCCGCACAACCTCCCGGCGTTCGCGGGCCCGGTCTGGAGCTCGAGCTGTGACAAGACCGGCGCGAAGGAGTGGGCGAAGAACTACCACCTGGGCGCCTGACCCGAAGCGGCTCCCACCGCGGGGACGGACCGGCAACCGCCGGGCCGTCCCCGCGGCCTTTCCCCGCGTACCCGGCCGCCGCCTCGCTCCGGTCACCGTCTGGTGCGGGTATCAGCCCCAGACGGCCGCCGGACGCCAAGCAATGAGGAGCGCGTAGCGATCTGTCGCGCCGGGGCGCTGGCCGTGCTGTCCTGGTCACCATTTTTCGTGCAGGTAGCCATGCCCCCGGCCCCTCGCCTCATCGCTGAGGGCCCGCTCCTGCCTCGCCTGCCCCGTGACCGTTCTTTTGGGGGCTTCCCGGCAGTCTTTCGGCTTTCCGGGGCGGGTCGGTCGGTCAAGGGTCGCCGAAGGCGATCGCGAAGCGACGCGACGAAGGAGCGCCCTTGAGGGACCGACCCGAACCGGAACGACGATGGGACTGCCGGGAAACCCCCAAACCCTCCCCGACACCGCCCCACCGAAACCCCGCTCCCCCACCCCCGCCGCGCCCCGCCCCACCGAGCCCCCCTACCCCCCCACCGGCCCCGTCGAGCCCCGGACCACCAGCTCCGGCTGGAAGACGTACTCCGTGCGCTGGACCGGGGTGCCGGCCACCGCTTCCAGGAGGGCTCCGACCGCCGCCGTGGCCATCGAGCGGACCGGCTGGCGGACCGTCGTCAGCGGGGGGTCCGTGAAGGCGATCAGCGGGGAGTCGTCGAAGCCGACCACCGACACGTCCTCCGGCACCCGCAGCCCCCGCTCGCGGGCGGCGCGGATGACGCCGAGCGCCATCATGTCGCTCGCGCAGACCACGCCCGTGCAGCCCCGCTCCAGCAGGGCGCCGCCCGCCGCGTGGCCGCCCTCGACGGTGAACAGCGTCCGCTGGACCAGGCCTTCCTCCGCCGCCCCCGGCCGGGCCGCAAGGAACCCCTGCTCCTTGCGCGCCGAGGGGACGTACCGCGTCGGCCCGATGGCCAGCCCGATCCGCCGGTGTCCCAGTTCCTCGAGGTGCCGTACGGCCATGTCGGCGGCCGCCCGGTCGTCCGGGGAGACGAAGGGGGCGCTGATCGCCTCGTTGAAGCCGTTGATGAGGACGAACGGCAGCCCCCGGGCCGAGAGCCGCTGGTAGCGCGACGGGTCCTGCGAGGCGTCCGCGTGCAGGCCGGACAGGAAGACGATCCCGGTGACCCCGCGCTCCTCCAGCTGCTCGACCAGCTCGTCCTCGGTGGCCCCTCCCGGGGTCTGGGTGCACAGCACCGGCGTGTAGCCGTGCCCTGCCAGCGCCTGCTCTATGACCTGGGCGAACGCCGGGAAGATGGGGTTGGTCAGCTCGGGTATGAGCAGTCCCACCAGCCCGTTGCTGCGCCGTTTGAGCCTGACCGGCCGCTCGTAGCCGAGCAGGTCCATGGCGGCCAGCACCCGGTGCCGGGTGCCGGCCGCCACGCCCGCCTTGCCGTTGAGCACACGGCTGACGGTCGCCTCGCTGACCTGGGCCTGCGAGGCGATGTCCGTCAGCCGCAGCGGGGAGCTCACCCCTGCCACCACACCGCCGTGTCGCCGGGCAGGACGTCGGGGCCGGCCGCCAGGTCGCCGCTCGCCAGCAGCACGGAACCGGGCGCGGGGATGCGTACGGCGGCGTCCGTCGTGTTGACGGTGCACACGAAGGAGCCCCGGCGGAACGCCAGCACCCCCTCGGGCGCGTCCAGCCACTCC
Organism: Streptomyces sp. NPDC034085; assembly: GCF_055575555.1. Classification (NCBI taxonomy): domain Bacteria; kingdom Bacillati; phylum Actinomycetota; class Actinomycetes; order Kitasatosporales; family Streptomycetaceae; genus Streptomyces; species Streptomyces sp. NPDC034085. The sequence goes on from NZ_JBVISL010000001.1 coordinate 461,572, forward strand.
ACCGCGTCCCCGGCGCCCAGGTCGGCGTGCTCGCGCCGGATCCGCAGCGCGGTGCGGTACAGCTCCAGCGTGGACCGCGGGTCGCCGGTCTGGGCGGCGACGCTCAGACCCGCCCACTCCGCGGGCTGCGGCAGCCAGCTGCCGCCCTCGCCGAAGCCGTACGGGGCTTCGTCGCCGGACCACGGGATCGGCACGCGGCATCCGTCGCGGAGCCCGTCCTGCCCGTTCGCCTTGAAGAAGGAGGGGTCCTGGCGCACCTCGTCGGGCAGGTCCACGACCTCCGGCAGGCCGAGCTCCTCGCCCTGGTAGACGTACGCGGACCCGGGCAGGGCCAGCATCAGCAGCGCGGCCGCGCGCGCCCGGTCCAGGCCGCCGAGGCGGGTGCGGTGGCGCACGACGTCGTGGTTGGACAGCACCCAGGTCGTCGGGGCGCCCACCGGCCGCATCGCGTCGAGCGAGTCGTCGATGGTGGCGCGCAGCGCGGCCGCGTCCCAGCCGGTGGTCAGGTAGTGGAAGTTGAAGGCCTGGTGCAGCTCGTCGTGGCGCACGTAGAGGGCGGTGCGGGCGACGTTGGGGGCCCAGGCCTCGGCGACGCCGATGCGTTCGCCGGCGTACTCGTCCAGCACCTGCCGCCAGGAGCGGTATATCTCGTGGACGCCGTCCTGGTCGAAGAAGGGCAGCACCTGGTTGCCGAGGAGCTTGAGCTGCTCGTCACGGCCGAGGTCGGGCAGGCCGGGGGCCTTGACGAGGCCGTGGGCGACGTCGATGCGGAACCCGTCGACGCCCAGGTCCAGCCAGAACCTCAGGACGGAGCGGAACTCGTCCTGGACGGCGGGGTGTTCCCAGTTGAAGTCGGGCTGTTCGGGGGCGAAGAGGTGCAGGTACCACTCGCCGTCGGCGACGCGGGTCCAGGCGGGGCCGCCGAAGATGGACTCCCAGTCGTTCGGGGGCTGCGCACCGTCCTCGCCCTTGCCGGGCCGGAAGTGGAAGCGTTCGCGCAGGGTGCTGCCGGGGCCTTCCCGCAGGGCCTGCTTGAACCATTCGTGCTGGTCGGAGCAGTGGTTGGGGACGAGGTCCACGATGATTCGCAGGCCCAGCGCGTGCGCTTCGCGGATCACGGCGTCGGCGTCGTGCAGGGTGCCGAACATGGGGTCGATGGCCCGGTAGTCGGCGACGTCGTAGCCGGCGTCGGCCTGCGGGGAGGCGTAGAAGGGGCTGAGCCACACGGCGTCGACACCCAGGTCGCGCAGGTGGGGCAGCCGGGTGCGGATGCCTTCGAGGTCCCCCATGCCGTCCCCGTTGGAGTCGGCGAAGCTGCGCGGATAGACCTGGTAGATCACCGCGTCTCTCCACCAGCCGGGCTGGGTGCCGGTCGGGGTGGGGAGTGCGTCGGCGAGGTGCTGGGTCATGGTGTCCTTGGAGAGGTCGGGCCGGTCGTACGGGGGCGGGCGCCGGGTGGTCAGCCCTTGGTGGCGCCCGCCGTCATGCCGGCGACGAGGTGACGCTGGGCGAAGAGGAAGAAGACCGCCGCCGGGATCGCGATGAGGACGGAAGCCGCGCTCATGGCGCCCCAGTTGGAGGTGTACTGCGTGACGAAGGTCTGCAGCCCGCCCGCGAGGGTGAGGTTCTCCTCGCCGACCATGAAGGCGGAGGCGTAGGCGACCTCGCCCCAGGCGGTGATGAAGGCGTAGAAGCCGGTCACGGCGAGGCCGGGCTTGGCGAGCGGCAGGATCAGGCGCCAGAAGGTGCCGAAGGGGTTGAGGCCGTCGACGCGGCCGGATTCGTCGATCTCGACCGGGATCGTGTCGAAGAAGCCCTTCATCATCCAGGCGCAGAACGGCACGGCGATGGTGAGGTACGTGATGATCAGGCCGAGCGGCTGGTTCAGCAGCCCGAGCTCTCCCATCAGGTTGTAGAGCGGGACGATCAGGATGGCCATCGGGAACATCTGCGTGATGAGCAGGGTCCACATCAGCGGCTTCATGCCGGGGAACTTGAAGCGGCTGACCGCGTATCCGGTGGTCGCGGCGATGAACACGCCGAGGACGGTGGTGACGCCGGCGACCAGGACGGAGTTGGCGAACCAGCTGAGGAAGTGGCTCGACTCGAGCAGGTAGTGGTAGTTCGCGAGGGTGGGTTCCTTCACGAAGTCCGTGCTGATGGCGTCCTCGGCCGGCTTGAGCGAGGTCAGCAGGATCCACAGCACGGGGAAGACGGCGATCACGGACGCGGCGACGAGCGTGGCGTGCAGGCCGAAGGAGGCGAGCGGGGAGCGGCTGCCCCTCGGACGCGCGGCCCCGGCGGTACGGCTGGAGGTCATGGTCACCACACCTCTCCCTGCTTGCGCAGCGAGCGCCGGTAGACCAGCGCGAAGATCATGAGCAGGGCGAGGATGAGGACGCCCCACGTCGCGGAGCCGGCGAAGTCGCGCGGGCTCGCGATGAAGGCCTCGCGGAAGGCCTGGGTCACCAGGATCTCGGTGGAGTCGCCCGGTCCGCCCCGCGTCAGCAGGAAGATCACCGGGAACATGTTGAAGGTCCAGATGGTGGAGAGCAGGATCACCGTCATGCTGACGGCGCGCAGTCCGGGCAGGGTGATGTGCCGGAACCGCTGCCAGGGTCCGGCGCCGTCCATCTCGGCGGCCTCGTACAGCTCGCCGGGGATGGACTGGAGGCCGCCGAGCAGGGCGACCATCATGAAGGGGATGCCGAGCCAGACGTTGACGGCGATGACGGAGAGCTTGGCCCAGGTGGGGTCGTCGAGCCACGGGACGGCTGCGATGCCGCCGCCGTCGAGGACCTTGTTGAGGATGCCGTTGTCGCGGTTGAAGAGGAACCGCCAGGCGAAGACGGAGACGAAGCCGGGCACGGCCCACGGCAGGATGAGCGCCATCCGGTAGGCGGCGCGGCCCCGGAACTGCCGGTTGAGCATGGTGGCCAGGGTGAGGCCGAGGACGAAGGTGATCGACACGCAGGCGACGGTCCACACCACCGTCCACACCAGCCGCTGCCAGAAGACGGGGTCGCCGAGGACCGCCGTGTAGTTGTCGAGCCCGACGAACTCGTACGTGGCGTCGATGTGGCGCACGCCGATGGTGCGGGCGACGTTGCGCTCGTTGGCGTTCGTCAGCGACAGGTAGACGCCGCGTACGAGCGGCCAGCCGACGATCACTCCTAGGACGAGCACCACCGGGGCGGTCATGGCCCAGGCGTACCAGTGCGTGGCGAGGGCGCGGGCGAGGCCGCGGTTGCCCGCGCCGCCGTTCCCGCGGTTGCTCCTGGCAGTCGTGCGGCTGGGGCCGCGGCCGGCGAGGGTCGTCTCGCCGTCCGCGGCCTTCGCCACCGACCGGCTGGTGTCAGCAGCCATCGTTCGTACTACTTCCAGCCCTTGAGGATCTTGCGGAACTCGACGCCGGCCGCCTTGGCCGCCTCTTCGGGGGTCGAGGTGCCGGTGACGGCCTTGGTGTACTCGACCTTCAGCGGCTCGAAGAGGGAGCCGTTCTCCGGGATCCAGGCGCGCTCGACGGCCTTGTCGACGGCCGGCTTGAAGAACTGGACCATCTCGCTGCTCTTGACGTCCGGCTGCTCGTAGGCGGCGGTGCGCGTCGGCAGCAGGCTCAGGTCCTTGGCGGACTGGACCTGGACCTCCTGGGAGGTCATGTACTCGACGAACGCGTGCGCGGCGGCGGTGTTCTTGGAGCCGGCGTAGACGGCGAGGTCGTGGCCGCCCTGCGGGGCGCCGGCCTTGGCGGACCCGGCCGGGACGGGGGCGACGCCGAGGTTCGACTTGTCCTTGAACTGCTCGCCCGCGTAGCTGTCGGCGACGGCCCAGGGGCCGTTGATCATCATGGCGACCTCCCCGGACTTGAAGGCGGTCTGCATGTTGGTCCAGCCGTCGGTGGCGTTGGTGACCGCCGCGCCCGAGGCGACCAGGTCGCGGGCGGCCTTGAAGCCCTTGACGCCGGCCGCGTTGTCGACGGTGACCGTCTTGGTCTTGGCGTCGACGAGGTCGCCGCCCTCGCCGTAGATGAAGGGCAGGAACCAGTAGGAGTCGTCGCCGCGCAGGTAGAGGCCGGTCTTGCCGCTCTTGGCCTTGATGGCGGCGGCGGCGGTCTTCAGCTCCTCCAGCGTCTTGGGCGGCTGGACGCCGGCGTCGGCGAGCATCTTCTTGTTGTAGAAGAGGCCGAGGGTGTCGATGACCTGCGGGACGGCGAAGGTCTTGCCGTCGAACTTGCCGCTGGCGGCCGCCTGCGGCAGGAACTCGGCGTCGATCTTCTTCGCGGTGTCCGCGGGGACCTCGTCGAGGTAGCCGAGGGAGGCGAAGTCGGCGACCCAGCCGACGTCGGCGCGGATCACGTCGGGCGCGTCGGCGCCGCTGCTGAAGGCGTTCTTGACCTTGTTCTGCGCGTCGCCGTACGGGACGTTGACGTACTTGACGGTCACCTTCGGGTGCTTCGCGGTGAAGGCCTCGGCGATCTTCTGGAAGCTGGCCTTCTCGGCGTCGTTCGAGGTGTCCCACCAGGTGACGGTGCCGGACAGCTCGCCGCCGGCCTTCGTCCCGCCACCGTTGTCGTCGGTGTCACCGCCGCAAGCCGTCGCCGCGAGCGCCAGGGTCGCGACCAGCGCGGTGGCCGCTATGCCACGCCGCATATGAACTCCTTCGATGATCCCGGCCGCGCCCTCGCGGTCCCGAGTTGCGAGGAACGTAACAAGCCTGAAAGCCGACGGAAAGACCTTGCGGCAATTTTCTGCAAGCGGAGCTGATCGTTACATCCGTGTGTCCGGACGGTTGCCGCAGCTTGCTGTGATTCCGAGTCCGCTTCGACCCCACAGGCCCGCAACCACGGGGCGTGTACGCGCGTTGACTGCGGTATGAAGCACGAGTTGACGGCCGTCCCGCTTGCAAGAGCTTCCAGCGACCCGACGGTCGGAGTCGGCTGGTGGCGCGATGCCGTCATCTACCAGGTGTACGTCCGCTCCTTCGCCGACAGCGACGGCGACGGCGTCGGGGACCTGCGCGGGGTGCGCGAGCGGCTCCCCCACCTGGCCCGCCTCGGGGTGGACGCCGTGTGGCTGACCCCCTTCTACGTGTCCCCGCAGGCGGACGGCGGCTACGACGTCGCCGACTACCGCGCCGTCGACCCCCTCTTCGGCGACCTCGCCGACGCCGACGACCTCGTACGGGCCGCGCACGCGCTCGGCCTGCGGGTGATCGTGGACGTGGTCCCGAACCACACCTCCGAGGACCACCCCTGGTTCCGCGAGGCCCTGGCCGGGGACAGCGGGGCCCGCGAGCGGTACCTGTTCCGGCCGGGGCGCGGCGCGGACGGGGCGCTGCCGCCCAACGACTGGGAGTCCGTCTTCGGCGGCCCCGCCTGGACCCGGGTGCCGGACGGCGCGTGGTACCTGCACCTCTTCGCGCCCGAGCAGCCCGACCTGAACTGGGAGCACCCGGAGGTCGCCCGGGAATTCGCCTCGGTGCTGCGCTTCTGGCTCGACCTGGGCGTCGACGGCTTCCGGGTGGACGTGGCCCACGGCATGGTCAAGGCACCGGGCCTGCCCGACATCGGCCGCGGCGCGCAGGCCACGCTGATCGGCACGGAGCCGCTGCCCTTCTTCGACCAGGACGGGGTCCACGAGATCCACCGCTCCTGGCGCCGCCTCCTCGACTCGTACGGGGGCCAGCGCATCGGGGTCGCCGAGGCGTGGGCGCCCACCTCGGAGCGGCTCGCGCTGTACGTGCGCCCCGACGAGCTGCACCAGGCCTTCAACTTCCGCTTCCTGAACTGCCCCTGGGACCCGGCCGCGATGCGGACCGTCATCGACGAGTCCCTGGCCGCCACCGCCTCCGTGGGCGCGCCGACGACCTGGGTGCTGTCCAACCACGACGTCGTACGGCACGTCACCCGGTACGGGGGCGGGGCGCGGGGGCTGGCCCGGGCGCGGGCGGCCGCGCTGCTGATGCTGGCGCTGCCGGGGTCGGCGTACGTGTACCAGGGCGAGGAGCTCGGCCTGCCGGAGGTGACGGACATCCCGGACGGGGCCCGCCAGGACCCGGCGTTCCGCCGCCGGCCCGCGGTGGGGAGCGGCGGGGCCGACGGGCAGGAGGGGGCCGACGGGCAGGAGGGGCTGCGCGACGGGTGCCGCGTACCGATCCCGTGGTCGGGCGACGAGCCCCCGTACGGCTTCGGCGCCGGCGGCAGCTGGCTCCCTCAGCCCCGGGGATGGGCGGGGCTGAGCGTCGCCGCGCAGACCGGCGACCCGCACTCCACCCTGGAGCTCTACCGCGCCGCCCTGGAGCTGCGCCGGGCCATGCCGGGGCTGGGGGCGCCGGAGTCGGGGCAGGGCGGGCCGCGCGACGAGTGGCCCGGGGCGGGCGCGGGACCCGCCGTCCGGGCCCGGGGCATGCGCTGGTGTCCCGCCCCCGAGGGCGTCCTCCTCTTCACCCGCCCCGGCTTCGCCTGCACCCTCAACACCCGGCCGACCCCCGTGGAGCTCCCCTCCCCCGGCCGGCCCGTCCTCTCCAGCGCCCCGGTGGAGACGGACGGCCGCACGGTCCGTCTTCCCGCGGATTCCTGCACGTGGTGGGCGATGTGAGCCGGCTACCGGTACAGTCCAATCCCGTGACCGCACGGCTTGCCGACATCGCAGCCCAGGCGGGGGTCAGCGAAGCCACAGTCAGCCGCGTGCTCAACGGCAAGCCCGGCGTGGCCGCCGGCACCCGTGAGTCCGTGCTGGCCGCGCTCGACGTACTCGGCTACGAGCGCCCCGTGCGGCTGCGCCAGCGCAGCGCCGGCCTCGTCGGGCTGATAACCCCCGAGCTGGACAACCCCATCTTCCCCGCCCTCGCGCAGGTCATCGGCCAGGCCCTGACCCGCCAGGGGTACACGCCGGTGCTGGCGACGCAGACGCCCGGCGGGTCCACCGAGGACGAGCTGACCGAGATGCTGGTGGACCGCGGGGTCTCCGGGATCATCTTCGTCTCCGGCCTGCACGCCGACACCACCGCCGACATGGGCCGCTACGACCAACTCCGCGGCCAGGGCGTCCCGTACGTCCTCATCAACGGTTTCTCCGACAAGGTGCGGGCCCCCTTCGTCTCCCCCGACGACCGCGCGGCGATGCAGCTCGCCGTGACCCACCTGACGGCGCTCGGGCACACCCGGATCGGGCTCGCGGTCGGGCCCAAGCGGTTCGTGCCGGTGCTGCGCAAGATCGAGGGCTTCCGGACGGCGGTGCGGGAGCGGCTCGGGCTCGGCGAGGCCGAGGTGGAGGAGCTGGTCCAGCACTCCCTCTACAGCCTGGAGGGCGGTCAGGCCGCGGCGGCCGCGCTCATCGGGCGGGGCTGCACGGCGGTGGTGTGCGCGAGCGACATGATGGCGCTCGGCGCGATCCGGGCCGCCCGGCAGCAGGGGCTGCGGGTGCCGCAGGACGTGTCGGTGGTCGGCTTCGACGACTCCCCCCTCATAGCGTTCACCGATCCGCCGCTCACCACCATCCGCCAGCCGGTGCAGGCCATGGGGCAGGCGGCCGTGCGGACCCTGCTGGAGGAGATCGGCGGCACCCCGGCCCCGCACAGCGAGTTCGTCTTCCTGCCCGAGCTGGTGGTCCGCGGCTCGACCGCCTCGGGGCCGGGGCAGCGGCGTAGCACCTAGGTGCCACGGGTCGCTGCGGAGGGTAGTCCGCAGGGTTGAGGGGAGGCGCCGAAGACCGTCCCGAGGGATGATCGGAGGCGGGAAGGCATCTGGCAGACTCTCTCCCCATGGGTGAAGCGAGCGTGAAGACACTGGATACCGGGACGGACGTCTCGTCACCCACCGTGGCCGTGATCGACTCCCGTCCGGAGCCGCACCCCGCGCTGCTCACCCGGCTGCGGGCCCCGCGTCGGCCGCGGATCTGGTTCGAGATCCTGCTGATCGCCGTCAGCTACTGGACGTACTCGCTGATCCGCAACGCCGTGCCCGAGCAGAAGGCCGCCGCGCTCGCGAACGCCGACTGGATCTGGAGCGTGGAGCGCGGGCTCGGCATCGCCGTGGAGCAGACCGTCAACCACGCCGTGAACTCGGTGACGTGGCTGGTGGTCGGCATGAACTACTACTACGCGACGCTGCACTTCATCGTGACGATCGGCGTGCTGGTGTGGATCTACCGCTTCCATCCCGGGCGTTACGCCGCCACCCGCCTCGTCCTCTTCGCCACCACGGGCGTGGCCCTGGTCGGCTACTACCTCTACCCGCTCGCGCCGCCCCGGCTGATGAACGGGCAGCACTTCGTCGACACCGTGCTGGTGCACCACACCTGGGGCTCGATGGCCTCCGGGAACCTGAAGCAGATGTCGAACCAGTACGCGGCGATGCCGTCCATGCACATAGGGTGGTCGCTCTGGTGCGGGCTGACGATCTTCGCGGTCGCCTCCGCGCCCTGGGCCCGCATCCTGGGCCTCCTCTACCCCACGCTGACCCTGGTCGTGATCGTGGCCACCGCCAACCACTTCTGGCTCGACGCCGTCGGCGGCGTGCTGTGCCTGGCCTTCGGTTTCGCCGTCTCCCGCACCTGGTACGGCTCGCTCCCCCACCACCTCCCCCGCCGCCCCCTCCCGACGGGCCCCCACCCGGCAACGGAACTCCTGAACCGCTTCCGGCGGGTCTAGCCCCGCACGGCCCGGTCAAGGGCGGGGGACGCGGCTTCCTCAGTCGACGGCCCGGAGGTAGACCCGGCTGCTCTTCTCGTCGAGCGGTGCCACCGCCAGGTCGAGGAAGTCCAGGTCCCTCTCCATGCACGGTGCGCACAGCTGGGCTCCCCGCACGCCCGGCATCGTGGCCGGTTCCGGCAGGCCGAGCGGGGCGAACGCCCTCTCCGCAGTGCCGATGGGGCTACCGGTCCGTACCGGGTTCTCGGACTGGAGCTGAGTGACGAAGGCGTCGACCTCTCCGGTCGGCAAGACGAACGACAGCAGGAGCGAGTCGTCGTGGTGGGCGACCTGGTGCGCGGCCCTGGCATCGGTCGCCGTAGCCGGCAGGGCCACGCGCAGGTGTTCCGCCACGGCCGACGCGGTGACCCCCTCCTTGAAGTACGGCACCCTCTGCTGGGCCGGGCCGCCCGTGCACCCGGCAACCGTGCCGGCCGCCACCGCCAGGCCGCCGCAGAACGCCCCGAGCCTCGTACGGCTCACGTTCACCGTGCGTCTCCGTTCCGGCCCAGGTCGGCGCGGGTGCCGTCACGGCCCGGCTCCACGGGGGCCGGTCCCGGGCCACCGGAGTCCAGGTCGTGCTGCTGCACCGAGCTGCTTCCCCTCATGTCGAATTCCCTCGCCAGGCCGGTCGTGTGGAACCGGGCCATGTCCGCATCGGTCACCTCGGTCGGGCCGATGGTCGTGAACTTCCCCGCGTCCCAGTTGTAGCGGTCCCAGACGTTCACCTGGTAGTCGACGGCCACCTGCGGCTTGCCGTCGGGGCCGGGGACCGCTGTCACGACCCCGGTCGTGTTCGTCATTCCTGCACCGACCGCCAGGTACCAGTTCCGCTCGGGGCCCACGCCGTCGGCGTGCTTGTAGCCGGTTCCCGCGGTCTCGACCGGGATGGCGACCGGTTTACCGCCCGATTTCTCGAAGGCTTCCACTGCCTGGCGGCGCCACTCGCCCTCTTCCGCAGCACGCTGGGCCTCCGACCTCTGCCGCAGGAGGGCGTCATCCGTCAGCATCCGGTCGACATCGAGATCAAGCGGAGTACCCATGCCCCGCAGGTAGTGGTCCATGTGCCGAGCGGCGTCGGGCATCCCGAGGAAGTCTCCCGCGTTGGAGATCCCCTTGGCCTGGAGCAGTTTCCAGTAGTCCGACGGCCCCGGAGACTCCACGTCGTACGGACCTGCTCCCGGATCTGCCGCCACCCTCTTGACCTGGGGCGTCAGCAGGCCGGCTGCGATCAGGTCGTCCTTGTGCCGTGTCCACAGCTGTGCACGGGACTCGGGGCCGAGGGACTGCCACAGGCGCCGCAGTTCCTTCTGCTGCTTCTCGTTGGTGTCCTCGCCCAGGGCGGCCAGTTTCAGGGCCCTCGGGAGCATGTCCTGGTCGAGCGAGGTGTACGCGGCGTGCCCTGCGTTGTGGGGGTCGCCGCCGTGGTTGGCCCGGAGGGCCTTGACGGCGGCCGCGTCGACCTCTGCCGCGTGGGTCACGACGTCGGTGAGCGCGTCGGCGTACCACCGCATGAGGTCGGCGGTGCGCTGGTCGCGGGATGCCGAGCACTCCACGGCCTCGGCGATGACCACCGCCCCGCCATTTCCCGTCGATACGGTGAAGCCGTTCTCCTTGGCGTCCTCCGTCAGGTTCCTCGCCCGCTGCTGCAAGCCCTTGAGCTCGGCGTGGGCGTCGTCCATCACGCTGAAGACGCTCCGCGCCTCGGTGTGGAGGTCCTCGAACTCCTTCACCGTCTTGTCGACGAATGCCCGCGTCACTCCCGCGTTGACGCCCTCCCACCGGGCCCCCGCCGCCTTCGCCTTCAGCCCGTCGCGGGCATCGCCCCCGAGGCGCTGCACGTCACCCGCCATCCGCTTCCAGTCGGCGACCGCCGCTCCCAGCTTGGCGAGGTCGACCTGCATGAGCTGGTCGTAGTTCACGCCCGTCCCCCTACCTGAAGTACTCGGTGAGGCGCGAGACCGCAACGGCCGAGCCGTCCCGGTTGCGCAGGGACGCCGCGATGGCGTCGTCGTCAGCGGCGTGCGCCTTCTTCGAGTAGTCCAGGTGGTTCGAGATGTGCGCGCACGCCTGGAGGACGGCCTTGACCTGCGAGGTCCACACCGACACCGTCGTCTCCAGCTCGCCGCCGAGCGCGAAGCCGCTCGCCTTCAAGGCCGCGGCGGCCTGCATCGTCGAGCCGGAGCCCGCGTTGTCGATGCCCGCTCCCGCGATGTCGGCCTGCTTCTGGAGCCGGCCGTGCAGCGCGAACGCCTCGTGGCCCACCGCGCCGAGGTCGTCCTGGTGCACCACGAGGTCGGCGTCGGCCGCTCCTCCCGGCACCTGGTTGAGCCGCATCGGCGTGTTGCGGGCCGCCGCATCGGCCTTCGCCCTGTCCCACTCGTCCCATGCCATCGGGCCATTGGACCATGCGGGAGCGACGGGCTGACCACCAGTCAGCCGCTATGCCCCGTAGAACAGTTCGTCCACCACCGCGCGGGCGCGGCGGGTGATGCGGCGGTAGTCGTCCAGCATCTCGCCGACCCTGCCTTCCGGGTAGCCCAGGTAGCGGCCGACGGCCGCCAGTTCGCGGGCGTCGGAGGGGAAGGTGTCGCCGGCGCGGCCGCGGACCAGCATGACGGCGTTGCGGACGCGGGTGGCGAGGACCCAGGCCTCGTCAAGGGTCTGCGCCTCCTCGGTGGGGAGCAGTCCGGCGGCGTGGGCGGCGGCCAGGGCCGCGCGGGTACGGGTGGTGCGCAGGCCCGGTTCGGCCCAGGCGTGCTGCATCTGGAGCAGCTGGACGGTCCACTCGACGTCGCTGAGGCCGCCGCGGCCGAGTTTGGTGTGCAGGGTGGGGTCGGCGCCGCGCGGCAGGCGTTCCACCTCCATGCGGGCCTTGAGCCGGCGGATCTCGCGGACCGCGTCCTCGCCGAGGCCTTCGGCGGGGTAGCGCAGCGGGTCGATCAGCTCGATGAAGCGGCTGCCCAGATCGGTGTCGCCGGCTACGGGCTCGGCGCGCAGCAGGGCCTGGCTCTCCCAGGTCAGGGACCAGCGCCGGTAGTAGGCGGCGTAGGAGGACAGGGTGCGTACGAGGGGTCCGGAGCGGCCCTCCGGGCGCAGGTCGGCGTCGATGAGCAGCGGCGGGTCCGCGGTGGGCAGCTGGAGCAGCCGGCGCATCTCGGCGACGACGGTCTGGGCGGCCCTGGCGGCTTCCTGTTCGTCGACGCCCTCGCGGGGTTCGTGGACGAAGAGCACGTCGGCGTCGGAGCCGTAGCCGAGCTCGTGTCCGCCGAAGCGGCCGACGCCGATGACGGCGAAGCGGGTGGGGAGGGTCTCGCCCCACTGGTCGCTCACGGCGGCCCGCAGGGCTCCGGCGATGGTGGCGGCGGTGAGGTCGGAGACGGCGTCGCCGACCCGGTCGACGAGGGCGCCGGGGTCTGTTTCGGCGGGATTGTCCTCGGTGCCGTAGGAGCCGATGATGTCGGCGGCGGCGGTGCGGAACAGCTCGCGGCGGCGGACCCCGCGGGCGGCGGCGACGCCGGCTTCGGCGCTGTCGGCGCGCCCGACGGCGGCGAGCACCTCCTGTTCGAGGGCCTCGGCCGTACGGGGCTGGAGGCCTTCGGGGTCGCCGAGCAGGGCGACCGCCTCGGGGGCTCGCATGAGCAGGTCAGGGGCGAGGCGTCCGGCGGAGAGCACGCGGGCGAGGTTCTCGGCGGCGGCGCCCTCGTCGCGCAGCAGCCGCAGGTACCAGGGGGTCTTGCCGAGGGCGTCGGAGACCTTGCGGAAGCCCAGCAGTCCGGCGTCGGGGTCGGCGGAGTCGGCGAACCAGCCGAGGAGGACCGGCAGCAGGGTGCGCTGGATGGCGGCCTTGCGGCTGACGCCGGAGGCGAGGGCCTCCAGGTGGCGCAGGGCGGAGGCCGGGTCGGCGTAGCCGAGGGCTTCGAGGCGCTGGCCGGCGGCGCGCGGGGAGAGCCGGGTCTCGCCGGGGGCGAGCTGGGCGACGGCGTCGAGCAGGGGCCGGTAGAAGAGCTTCTCGTGGAGGCGGCGCACGACGGAGGCGTGCCGGCGCCAGGCCTTGTTGAGCTCGGCGACGGGTTCGGTGCGCAGTCCCATGGAGCGGCCCAGGCGGCGCAGGTCGGACTCGTCCTCGGGGACGAGGTGGGTGCGGCGCAGCCGGTAGAGCTGGATGCGGTGCTCCATGGCGCGCAGGAAGCGGTACGCGTCGTGCAGCTGGGCGGCGTCGGCGCGGCCGACGTAGCCGCCGGCGGCGAGGGCGTGCAGGGCGTCGAGGGTGGTGCCGGAGTGCAGGGTGGCGTCGCTGCGGCCGTGGACGAGCTGGAGCAGCTGCACGGCGAACTCGACGTCGCGCAGGCCGCCGGGGCCGAGTTTGAGTTCCCGGTCGACCTGGGCGGCGGGGATGTTGTCGACGACGCGGCGGCGCATCTTCTGGACGTCGGCGACGAAGTTCTCGCGTTCGGCGGCCTGCCAGACGAGGGGGGTTATGGCGGCGACGTACTGCGCCCCGAGGTCGGGGTCGCCGGCGACGGCGCGGGCCTTGAGCAGGGCCTGGAACTCCCAGGTCTTGGCCCAGCGCTGGTAGTAGGCGAGGTGGGAGGAGAGGGTGCGGACGAGGGGGCCGTTCCTGCCCTCGGGGCGGAGGTTGGCGTCGACGGGCCAGATGGTGCCCTCGACGGTGGTCTCGGAGCAGATCCGCATGAGGTGGGAGGCGAGGCGGGTGGCGGCCTGGAGCGCCTTGCCCTCGTCGGCTCCGGGGGCGGCGTCGCCGACGAAGATCACGTCGACGTCGGAGACGTAGTTGAGCTCGTTGCCGCCGCACTTGCCCATGGCGATGACGGCGAGCCGGCAGCAGGCGGCGTCCTCGGGGGCGGCGGCGCTCGCGATGCGCAGGGCGGCGCGGAGGGTGGCGGTGGCGAGGTCGGCGAGTTCGGCGGCGGTCTGGGCGACGTCGGTGGTGCCGCAGACGTCGCGGGCGGCGATGGACAGCAGGCAGCGGCGGTAGGCGACGCGCAGGCCGACGGGGTCGTGGGCGTCGGCGAGGCCCTGCTCGAACTCGGCGAGTCCGGGGTGCAGGTCGGCGGCCTCGTAGGTGACCAGGGCATGCCAGTCGCGGGGGTGGCGGGCGAGGTGGTCGGCGAGGGCTTCGGAGGCGCCGAGTACGCCGAGGAGCCGGTCGCGCAGGGGTTTGGCGCTGACCAGGGTGTCGAGGAGCCGGGGAAGGTCCTCGGGGGTCTGGGCCTCGGCGAGGCGCACCAGCCCGTGCAGGGCGAGGTCCGGGTCGGCGGTGGCGCCGAGGGCGTCGAGCAGGACCGGGTCGGCGCGTACGGCGGCCAGCGCGTCGGCGTCGAGGAGCCGGGCGGCGTGCGTGGGGTCGGTGAACCCGCTGCGCAGCAGCCTGATGAAAGTGCTGCTCCTGCGTCCCGGGACTGTCATCCCGCCGCCTCCCGAGTGTGTCGCTGCGGATTGGTCTGGCCGCCGGCCTGGGAGCGAGCCTAGCCGGAGCAGGCGTTCGACTCACCGGTCACCGTGGCCGATATCATGAGGCGGCTTATCGGATTATCTGCTTACTTGTAGATCTATGCCTGAGGGGGCCCGGTCCCCACCCGACCGGCCGCGAGGAGCCCCCATGTCCGACGGACCCGTCCGCTCCGCCGCGACGCCCTTCTCCTCGCCGGAGCCCGACCGGGTGTCGAGCCCCGCTGGACGCTTCCCCCACCAGCGCGGGACCTCCGCCCTTCGCCCTGCCAAGGGCGAACCCGGCGACAGCGCCGCCGCCGGCCCCGCTGCCGCGCCCGGCGTACCGGCTGCGGCGCGAAGCGCCGACGCCGGAGCCGGCGCGAGCACCGCAGAAGCCACGGCGAGCACCGCCGAAGCCGCCGCGAGCCCGACCGAAGCCACGGCGAACACCGCCGGAGCCGCCGAGCCCGCCGAAGCCGCCGGGTGGCACGTGCCGAGCCGGAGTCGCGGTGCGGCCGCAGGCCACCCCGCCGCGCGGAAGACCGTCAAGGCCGTCGGCCTCGTCGCCGCCACGGCAGCCGCCGGCATGCTCATCCTCCGGGGCAACGAGGCCCTCGCCGCCTTCGACGCGCCGACCGCCGCCGATTCCCGGGCCACCACCGCCACCGCCGTGGACGCCCCCGACCCGGGCCGGGTGCTCCAGATCGTCGCCCACCCCGACGACGACCTGTACTTCATGAACCCCGACCTGCGGTACTCCATAGCCGCCGGCCACCCCGTCACCTCCGTCTACCTCACCTCCGGAGAAGCCGACGGCATCAACGCCGGCGCCGCCAAGCAGGCCTCCACCCCGCCCGACAAGCCCGCCTACGCCGAGGCCCGCCAGAACGGCATCCGCGCCGCCTACGCCAAGATGGCCACCGGCGACCGCAGCAGCGCCTGGAAGCGCACCGTGATCCCGACGGCGGGCGGCGGACAGGCCGAGGTCGACGTCCTCGTCGCCAAGCCCGAGATCAACCTCGTCTGGCTGCAGATGCGCGAGGCGGGCAACGTCTACACCGACGTCCCCGACAGCCTCCACGGCCTGTGGGACGGCCGGGTCCCGCACCTCGAGTCGGTGCTCGCCTCCGGTTCCCCGGTCAAGCAGGGGTTCACGTACACCAAGGAGCAGGTCGTCCGGACGATCGGGGGCATCCTGGAGCGGTACCGGCCCACCACCGTCCGCGCCCAGGACCCGACCCCCGGCCGGTACCCCGGCACCAAGCGGTACACCGACCACCAGGACCACTTCTACGGCGCCCGCTTCGTGCAGATGGCCACGGCCGCCTACGCGCGGGAGGTCAAGGACCGCCCGCACTTCGCCGTGCAGAACTACATCGGCTACTTCAACGGCTCGCTCCCCAGCACCCTCGACCCCGGCGAGGCCAAAGAGAAGCTGGACATCCTGGACACCTACGCCTGGCTCGACCAGGAGAACCACTGCGGCAGCGAGGCCGGCTGCGGCGACCTCAAGGTCGCCGACCACCCCTCGGGCAACCGCTGGACGCAGACCGTCAACTACGCGCGCGGCACCAGCACCTCCTGGCTGGCCTCGGACGGGGAGCACGGCCTGTGGGCCTTCAAGGTGCTCGACGGCCAGGTCGCGCTCTGGCACCGCAGCGGCCTGATCGGCGCCTGGAGCGGCCCCCGTTTGCTGCCCGGCACCGGCATGGACCAGGGCATCTCCACCGTCACCCTCGCCGACGGCCGGATAGCCGCCTTCGGCACCCGCACCTCCTTCGGCGACAAGCCGGCCGACTACCTGCGCGAGATCGTGTACGCCGTCCAGCGCGCCCCCGGCTCCGAGGAGTTCGGCCCCTGGGAGTCGCTCGGCACCCCGGAGGCCGCCGACGACGCCTGGACCTCCGACATCAGCGCCCCCGCCGTGTCCGTCGACGGCACCGGCGCCCTGGCCGTGTACGTGCGCGACGGGGCCTCCACCCTGCGCGGCCGCGTCCGGCGCCCGGACGGGGAGTGGGGCCCGTGGGAGAGCCTCGGCGGCTCCGACCTGCACGGCACCCCGGCCACCGCGACCGACGGGGCCGGGCGGCGGATGGTCTTCGCCGCCACCACGAAGACGGTGACCGGCTGGGCGCAGCCGGAGCCCGGCGCCCCGCTGGGCCCGCCCACCGCCACCGGGCTGCCCGACACCACGCTCCCGCTGACGGCGCAGGGGCGCGAGGGCGGCGTACGGCTGTGGTTCCGCAAGCCGGGGTCGGGCAACGTGCGCTCGGCGCTGGTGACGGGCGACGGCGGGCTGAAGGTGAACCACCTCACCGACCTGGGCGGCCTCCAGGGCTTCGGCCCGGTGACGGCCAGCGGGCACGTGCTGGCGGGCCGTTCGGCGGGCGGGCAGCTGGGCTCGGACCTGGGCCCGGGCGGGGCGTGGCAGCGCTCGCCGCTGATGTTCGTCGGGGCCCCGTCCAGCACGATGACGGGGAGGAACCTGGTCAGCCTGGCCGTGGTCGGCCTCGACGCACGGCTGTACGTCACGTCCTCGGCGGAGGACTCCGACGCCTACCTGGCGCCGTGGCAGCCGGTGGGGCCGCGCAACACCGCTCCGTAGGGGCCCCGCGTCCCGGCCGGCCCCGGGCGCGCGGGCGCCCGTCGGGCCGTGACGCGTGCGGGGGACGCCGCGTCGGGGAGGGTGTCCCGTCTCCGGTCCTGCGCGAGCCCGCGCGGCGGTCTACGGGAGGCCGCCCACCGTCTCGCACCTCCTCGCGACGTCGCCGGAGCCCGCCTCGCCGTCGCAGTCGTCGGCATCCGGCCCCCCGTCGAGGCGGTCGCCGGAGGAGCCCGCCCGGAGCGTGTCGTTCCCCCTGCCGCCCCGGAGCCGGTCGCGGTCGCCCGGCGGCCGAAGCACTCGGGCAGGTCGGCCCCGGCGGCGCTCGCGGGGAGCGCCGGGACGAGCGCCCCTCGCGCCCTCGGGACCGGCGAAGTATGCGGCGTTTGTGACTATTTCGGACTGAATCCAACGGCGTGCGGGGGAACGACCCGCCCGCATTCACGTGAGACGTCCGCGGGGGACAGCCGCGCGGCGCCCCCGGGTCCGGCCGACCCCCAACCGCGTCCACGATCCGGACCGTTGGGCGCCGCGGCGACACGAAAGGGCACCATCACAACCGGTCGTTTTCGGAAAAGCACGCGTCATCGGCGAAATCGGTGAACCAACTCCCCCGATTTGGCCTCTCACTGACTGCACAGCGGTTCTTCCTGCCCGAAGCGACCTCAAGAGGCCGTGACCATGCCCCTTTCCCGCCGCCGCTTCCTCCTCGCGGCCGTGCTGCCCATGCTCACCGTGGGCGCCTCCGGTGTCCTGTCCCTCGCCTCCGGCCAGCAGACCGCGGCCGAGACCAGCCAGGGGAAGAACCCCGCCGCAGCCCTCCCCGCCAGCACCACCTCCGGCACGGTCGTCCAGATCGTCGCGCACCCCGACGACGACCTGTTCTTCATGAACCCCGACCTCAGCCGCTCCCTGCTGGCCGGCGTCCCCGTCACCACCGCCTACCTCACCTCCGGCGAAGCCGACGGCCGCAACGAGGCGCGCGGCGGCGAGGCCAAGGACCCGGAACAGCCCGCCGACCGCGCCCGGTACGCGGAGGCCCGGCAGAACGGCATACGCTCCGCCTACGCCCAGATGGCCACCGGAGACCGCACCAGCGCGTGGCAGCGTACGGTCATACCCACCGCGGGCGGCGGACAGGCCGAGCTCGACGTCCTCGTCGCCCGCCCCCAGGTCCACCTGGTCTGGCTCCAGCTGCGCGAGGCCCGCAACCCGGCCGCGGAGAACCCGGACAGCCTGCGCGGCCTGTGGAACGGCCGGATAGCGGCGCTGGGCTCCCAGCTCACCACGGGCACTCCGGTCAAGGAGGAGTTCTCGTACACGAGGGACCAGGTGGTCGAGTCCATAGCCGGGGTCCTGGAGCGGTACCGGCCGACGACGATACGGATGCAGGACCCGACGCCGAACCGCTACGCGGACACCGGCAAGTACACCGACCACCAGGACCACATGTACGGCGCCCGCTTCGTGCAGGCCGCCACCGCCGTGTACGCCGAGCGCGTCGCGGACCGGCCGCGGTTCTCGGTCCAGAACTACCTCGGCTACCACAACGGCACCCTCCCGCACGCGCTGGACCCGCAGACCGCCGAGACGAAGACCGGCTTCCTGAAGACCTACGCCTGGCAGGACCGCGCCGACTACTGCGGCTCCCCCTCCGGCTGCGGCGACCGCAAGGTGGCCGGCAGCCCCACCGGCCGCAACTGGGCCCAGTCCCTGCGCTACGCCCGCGCCGACACCACCTCCTGGCTCACCGAGGGCACCCCCGGCCGGCTGTGGGCCTTCGCCGCGCTGGACGGCCGGATGGCCGTCTGGAGCCGGGACCGGGCCGGGGCCTGGACCGGGCCCGCCCTGCTCCCCGGCACCGGCATCGACCCCGGCGCCACCACCGCCCGCCTCCCCGACGGCCGCGTCGCGGTCCTCGCCACCCGCACCACGCTCGGCGCCCGGCCGGCCGACTACCGGCGCGAGGTCGTGTACGCCGTCCAGGCCGCGCCCGACGGCCCGTTCGGGGCGTGGACCTCGCTCGGCACCCCCGAGCCGGGGGACGAGCCCGGCACCTCGGCCGTCAGCGCCCCCTCGGCCGCCGTCGACGCCGAAGGCCGCCTCACTGTCTACCTCCGCGACACCCGCCGCACCCTGCGTGCCCGCCTCCAGCAGCCGTCGGGGGCCTTCACCGACTGGCAGCAGCTGGGCGGCGAGGACCTCCAGAGCGACCCGGTCGCGGTCGTGGACGCGGCCGGCCGGCGCCACGTCTACGCCACCACCACCACGTCCGTCCTGGCCTGGACGCAGCCGGCCCCCGGCGCCCCGCTCGCCGGGCCCTTCCCCACGGGCCTGCCGGCCACCACCGTGCCGCTCTCGGCCGCCCGGGACGGCGCGGGCGTCCGCCTCTACTTCCGCCGCCCCGACTCCGGGGTGGTCCGCAGCGCGCTGGTCACGGCGGGTGCGGGCACGGGCGGCCCACAGGTCTCCGGCGTCTCCGAGTCCGGCGGCCGTGCGGGCTACGGCGCGGTCGGCGTCGCGGGCCGCACGGTGGCTGGCCGCGCGGACACCGGCACCGTCGCGGCGACCACCCTGGGCGGCCCGCCCGCCTGGACGGAGTCCCGGATGCTCTACGCCGGCGCCCCCTCCGCCGTCCTCGACCCGGCCGGCACCACGACCACAGCGGTCCTGGGCCTGGACGCCCGGCTCCACACCACCACGACCCGCCCCACCGCCCCCCACCCCACCTGGCACCCGGCCGTCCTTCCGCCCGGCACCTGACCTCCGCCGGGGCGGAGCCGCCCGGCCTGCCCCGCCCGGCCGCCGCCGATATCCTGGGAACGGCACATCGGGGGCTTTTCCGTCCCGGAGGGCAGCACGATGAAGCACCGCCACCTCATTCTTCTCGCCGCCCCGCTCCTCTTCTCCGCGGCCACCCTCACCCCGGCCTTCGCCGCACCGGCGGCCCTGCCCGCCGCCTCCTGCGAGCTGGTCGCGACCGGCGAGGGCCGCAACACCTCGTACACCCTCGTACTGGAGGGGTTCGAGCCGGGCCAGTCCGTCACGATCAAGGGGCCGCGCACCGACCAGCGCACCCGCGTCGGCGACGAGGGCACCCTCGACAAGCAGGGCGTCCGCTACGGCAAGTACACCGTCAACTCCAAGGGCAACCGCATCGGCTGCCTCACCCCGGCCCGGGGCGAACACGACGGCGGCGGCAAGCAGGGCAAGGTGAAGGTCACCAAGGTCGAGGTCGTCACCCTCACCAAGCCGGGCACTGTGGTCGACTGCTCCAAGCCGAACAAGGCGGAGTTCGACGGCAAGATCACCGGAACCGGCACGGGTGACGTCGCCTACTACTGGACGTACGCCTCCAGCTCCGAACCCTTCGCGAAGGGCACGGCCCACTTCGACTCCGGCACCCAGGGCGTCTCCCTGCTCAAGGTGGTCGAGCTGTCGCCGACCGTGAACGGAGCCTCCCAGAGCGTGTTCATGACCCTGCACGTCCCGTCCGCCAACCTGAGCGCCCGCAGCGACCAGGTCACCCTCACGTGCGCCAAGCCGTAGCCATTCACCGCGCGCACCCCCTTGGCGCAGGAACGCCCAGGACCTGAAACGGCTCCGGGCCGACGGCTGAGTGCCGTCGGCCCGGAGGGTCGTGGTGCGGGGGTACTGCCGCTGAGCTGCGGCTACAGCACCGGGAGGTTCTTGCGGAGTTCGAAGGCCGTGACCTCCGAGCAGTACTCCTCCCACTCCTGATTCTTGTTGCGCAGGAAGTCATGCCCGGCTCCAGCCACCTGCGGCCCACGCCATCTGACCTGCACCCGGCAGCGTCGTAGACGTCGTAGTTAGTCGACGCTGGTCGCCCCGGGCGCCCTCCGACGGGCCCAGAGGCGGCAGCCCATGCCCGGCAGACTTCCCTACTCGGCAGGTAGCGGACACCCCCAAGCCCGCTCCGTCAGCTCACCCCAGACGCCGGGCGCAACGGTCCGCGCGTCAACAGCCCCGCTTGGAGCCGAGGTCCGGTAGATGCCGCGCGGCTGCTCGGAGCGGTCGTGCTCCTTCACCCAGAAGACCCGCCTCACGAACTTGCCTGGCACGACCCCGCTCGGGGCATCGCGCTTGAGGACGGCGTACCCACGCGCCGGCACCCTCCAAGCCACAGGCCCTCGCCGCGTCGAAGACGCTAGGTGCAGGACTGCCGAACGTAGTCGAACTCTTCGATCTCCTCTGTCCACACGATCTGCTCTTCATACGCCAACGCAGCACCATCTTCTTGCAAAGCCCCCTCCCAGTATCCGAGCATTCCGCAGGTGTAACCTCACCAAGCAGCCAGTTTCTCGCGCAGCAGATTTGCAGTGCGTGAAGCTACACCTCAGGCCTGCATTAGACGCGATGCGCAGGCCAGCGTTCCGCCGATGTCACGCGACTCGAAAATAGAATTCTCTACCCCGCGCTCACCCCATCAAGGAAATCCACCAAGGCTTCTTGAAAGAAGGCTCTAGCGCAGCGCTGTAGCAAACGTAAAGACAGCAAGCAGCGCCAAAGTTAGGACGCAGTAGCGGAATGTGCCGATTGCCGATCGGAGGTGCTGATGCCTCTGAGAGTGTTGAAGAATATCAGTCCATAGCTCTGCAACAGCGTGACCTAGTATCGCGTCAAGATCAAGCACCCTCACTTTTCCCACAAAGTCGCTATGCCCATCGACGGACTTTAGCGTGTCACCCCAGTTGAACAAGAACCTCGAAGGAATCTCAGCCGCATGCAGCGACCGCACCGTCTTCCGCGCCGCAATGGCGTTGATCGAACTCCAGAGACTCTTCAGGATTAGGGACAGCGCGGCGGCGGCCATCAGGCCGAACGGTAACTCCACCCACCACACGGGTGAGGTTCTGACCTTCTGCAAGTGATAGTTCAGGAGAATCAGTGAGCTAGTAGCCAGAATGGCGTTTGCCCCAAGCAGAACGGAGGCCCGAACGGACGTCGAAGAACGCAGGCGGTCATACCTGTCAATGTGCCATTTCGTCAAGTCCAGCAAATCCTCGCGAGACAGCACGCCGCCGACACCTTGCGCGGGAACACGGGGTCGCACTCCGCTCGACTCCGGCGCGGACCTCTCACCTTGAGGTTCCGTCAAGGTCACCCTCTCCTCCAGGCGCTTGGCACGGCGCCACGCTCAACATCCAGCGCAACCACATCAGCTATTACCCTAGGGCAGCGGAGAGTTAAGCATGAGACCTTCCAGAAAGAGGATTTCGGATCACGCTGGCACGAAAGATGGAAAATTGTCCCAAATATTCATCAACTACCGCAAAGAGGGCGGAGCTTACGCCGCCGCTCTACTTGACGAATTGCTGTCAGCGCGCCTTGCGGAAGGAAGCACATTCCGAGCAGCTAGGTCTATCGACCCCGGCGCCGACTATGCTGAGGCAATCTCAGACGCGATAGCCGGCTGTGAAATTCTGCTCGCCATCATAGATCCGGACTGGTCGGCTAAGCTCACCGAAGAAGCATCCACGCCCGCCACGGAGCGAGTGTGGGTCTCATGGGAAATCGAACAAGCCCTCCAGCTCGACCGCAAGGTAATTCCCATCCTCCTCTCCGGGGCTTCTCGTTTAAATCACGAGGCCCTTCCCGAAAATTTGGCACGACTGGCCCGCCTACAGTATCTGCGGTTCGACTACCGAAACATTCACCAGGATGTTAATTTCATCGCCGAACAGCTAATCAGAATCGCGCCAGGAATTCGGAGGACAGCTACCAGCCTTGCCAGACCCCGACTAGCAGGCGAAGCCGCGGAACCCCTTTCACAAGAAGGCACCTTCACATAGGAGCGCGATGGACCTCTTCAGTCGTGTCGATCTTTCAGTCCCGCCCTCTCGCCGATTTGGAATCTCAGTAGGCAGAGAGCTGGAAAACGCGCTCCAGGCGAAACTATCAGTGCTCAGCGATACACTCAACGCCACGCAAGTCGAGCTTCACATATTCTCTCGATCCTTTTGGAATCACACAGAAGACGAAGCATGCTCCTTCATTTTCAATCACGCCCTAAACGACTTCACAATCCTACTAAAATCCCTGTGGGATGGCGATGGGCGAAGTGCGGCCCGCACATCGAGATCGCTCTACGAACACCTCGTGAACTACTGCTATGTGGCGGCTGAAAGCGAAGCCTCGGAGCGCTACACTGCACACCGAACGATCACCAATCAAATACTAGCGAGAACAACCAAGCGACTCCCTCTTCTCCGAAGTGCACAGCAGAAGAGAGAGCTTCACAGAAGAAGGAAGCTCGGACGCGATGGACTAGCGGACTACTCCGCTTCAATCACTCGATACGGAAACGCTTTCAAGAAGGATTGGGCGAGGGAGAACCTCTACGATCGCGCAAAGAAGAACGGTTTCGAGTCGGACTACGATACATACCGACTGTTGTCGCAGGTGACGCACGGCAGTGTAGGTGGGACCCTCGGCACATTTAGCCGGACTCTGGGACCCGCCATCCACCGGATTGGACCATCCCTCGAACTGGCAGCACTCTCCTACCCGGAAGGACTCTCATTCTTTCGAGACCTGTGTCAGCAGATCAGTTCTCGCACGAGAATCGATTCTCGCAACCTGGTAGCCACCCTGAACGATCTGATCTCCGGGTGGGGGGTGTACAAGGACGCTTGCGAGTGGGCCGACAGGAACCTATGGCCTGAAACTCCCCCATTGCCTGCAACTACGATCCTCGCAATCTACCCAAATGGCGGAACCCGATGGTTCCTGTGGGAACCTGGCCTTGGGCTGATGGCGATGGGTGTACCGCCAGATGAGGCCGCAGAATTCGAGGAAAAAGTTAAGAACCACATGCAGTTCAAGCCCGATGGAACCCATACCGGAGACGAAGAGGGTAGGCCCCTCACCGTAAGCGTCAGGGGCGTTACTGTTGCAGTAAACGCGAACTCAAAGTGGTTGCCACAGAGGCAATCCTCCAACCTCGCAGAGGGCCAGAGTTTGCAGATACCTTCCTAAACCCGACCAAATATACTCAGAAGTCAATGTAGGGGTCGCTAGTCAGCTTCAGTGCCAACCCCTGCTCACGAGAGCAGGTGGGAGTTCACCATCCGAGCGTTGTAGGCCAGATCTGTGAGTTCCAGTACCTCGACACCTTCCGAGCGAAGGGTTTCGACGCCCACGCAGTCGGCAACCAGGAGGCTCGGCTCGCGCCAGGCGATGACGACACGGCGGATCGGAGAGCGGAGGATGAGCTGGGTGCAAGTGAGGGGGCGGGAGCGGCGTTCGGAGCAGGGCTCCAGGGTGCTGTAGATGGTGGCGTCGGCCAGGCGCGGGTCGTCCGCCGGGAGCTTGGCCAGGGCCGATTCCTCGGCGTGGACGTGGGCGTCCGTCTCGCGGGAGTAGCCACTGGCGAGCTCCTCGCCGTCAACGCTCACGATGATGGCGCCGACCGAGAACGCGCCGTCCGCCGGCGGGCACTTGCGGGAGAGCTCGATGGCCCGCTCCATCCACATCAAGTCGTCGGCGTGTCACGCGGATCCCTCCTGCTTGGGCAGGTAGCGGAGCAGGACCACGTCGCCGATGGTGGTGGCCTCGGCGAGGTGCATCCGGCGGGTGGAGCCGCCCGGGTAGCTGGCGGGGTGCAAGAAGCGGGGGCGCCCGGGTCGCCGACCACTAGGGGGGCGATGGCGAGGTGGATCTCATCGGCCAAGCCCTGGGAGAAGAACGCCGTGTGGATCTGGCCCCCGCCCTCGACCATCAGCCGCTCTATGCCGCGGGCGGCAAGGTCGTCCTGCCCGTGGAGACCACGTCCGCGAGGCCGGCGAGCCGGTCGCGGAGCTTCTCCTCGCCCGCGTCCGTGGTGCAGGCGAGCTTCTCGCCGCCGTGATGCCAGAACTTCAGGTCGGCGTCCCGGTCCCCGCTCGCGGAGAGGGTCAGCGGCCACGAGCGCACGCTGCGGGCCGTGGACGAGGTCTACAAGGCCGCCGATCCGACGGGCGACGGCCCACAGACGGCCCAGGAGGGGTGAGACGGATCCGGGCCAGCGGCTGACTGCCGCTGGCCCGGGGTGCCGTCTGACTGGGGTACCGCCGCTGACCTGCCCTTACAGCACCGGGAGGTTCTTGCGGAGTTCGAAGGCCGTGACCTCCGAGCGGTATTCCTCCCACTCCTGCTTCTTGTTGCGCAGGAAGAAGTCGAAGACGTGTTCGCCGAGGGTTTCGGCGACCAGTTCGCTGCGTTCCATCAGGGAGATGGCCTCGCCCAGGTTCTGCGGGAGGGGTTCGATGCCCATCGCGCGGCGTTCGGCGTCGGAGAGGGCCCAGACGTCGTCGTCGGCGCCCGCCGGGAGTTCGTAGCCCTCCTCGATGCCCTTGAGGCCCGCCGCCAGGAGTACGGCGTACGTGAGGTACGGGTTGGCGCCGGAGTCGATCGAGCGGACCTCGACCCGGGAGGAGCCCGTCTTGCCCGGCTTGTACATCGGGACGCGGATCAGGGCCGAGCGGTTGTTGTGGCCCCAGCAGATGTACGAGGGGGCCTCGCCGCCGGAGCCGGCGGTGCGGGAGGAGCCGCCCCAGATGCGCTTGTAGGAGTTGACCCACTGGTTGGTGACCGCCGCCGTCTCCGCCGCGTGGCGCAGGAGGCCCGCGATGAAGGAGCGGCCGACCTTGGACAGCTGGTACTCGGCGCCCGACTCGTAGAAGGCGTTGCGGTCGCCCTCGAAGAGGGACAGGTGGGTGTGCATGCCGGAGCCCGGGTACTCGGAGAAGGGCTTCGGCATGAAGGTGGCCTGGACGCCCTGTTCCAGCGCGACCTGCTTCATGACCAGGCGGAAGGTCATGATGTTGTCGGCCGTCGAGAGGGCGTCGGCGTAGCGCAGGTCGATCTCCTGCTGGCCCGGGGCGCCCTCGTGGTGGCTGAACTCCACGGAGATGCCCATGGATTCGAGCATGGTGATCGCCTGGCGGCGGAAGTCCATGCCCACGTTCTGCGGAGTGTGGTCGAAGTAGCCGGAGTTGTCGGCCGGGACCGGCCGGGTGCCGTCCAGCGGCTTGTCCTTCAGCAGGAAGAACTCGATCTCCGGGTGGGTGTAGAAGGTGAAGCCCAGGTCGGAGGTCTTGGCGAGGATGCGCTTGAGGACGTAGCGGGGGTCCGCGAAGGACGGGGAGCCGTCCGGCATCAGGATGTCGCAGAACATCCGGGCCGTCCCGGGGGCCTCGGCGCGCCACGGCAGTATCTGGAAGGTGCCCGGGTCCGGCTTGGCGATCATGTCGGACTCGTAGACCCGGGCGAAGCCCTCGATCGCGGAGCCGTCGAAGCCGATGCCCTCGTCGAAAGCCTGCTCCAGCTCGGCGGGGGCGACCGCGACGGACTTCAGGAAGCCCAGCACATCGGTGAACCACAGGCGCACGAAGCGGATGTCGCGCTCCTCGAGCGTCCGGAGGACGAATTCCTGCTGCTTGTCCATGCCTTCATCCTCGCAGTTCAGACGATCTGTGCACCACCACCCCAAAAGGACGGGGGGCGCAGTCGGGCCCGTCCAGTATCGCCAGTGGTGGTTTCCGCCACATTACGCACCCCCCAAAGCCGATGGCACCCCCGCTCTGACCTCGGAGCCGTCATGAGCATTACCATCGGCGCCCATGGGGGGCTGGGAGCACACGGGGAGCGGGCGCCACGGGCGCCCCCTTCGGCGCGCCGTCCTGACACTGCTGGTCGCCGTCGGCGTGGCGGCCGGCGTGGCCTTGCTGTGCGTGCGGCCCGTGGCGGAACCCGGACGGGTGCACGCCGGGCACGGCGCGCACGCCACGTGCGTGTCCCCGCAGGACCTGCCGGGCTGTTCCCCCCTCTCCCATGTGACCCCGGCCGTGCTGCCCGCCCCGCCGCCCGCCGTGGCCCTGCCCCGGAGCGGACCGGCGCCCGCCGTCCGCCCGGGCGCGGCCGCGGGGCCGGTGCGGCCGCCCGGGACCCTCGCGCGCGCCCCCGGGCTGCACGTCCTGCAAGTGCTGCGGACCTGAGCGCTCCGGCGCACCGGACGGCACCACCGGCTCCACCCCCACACCCCCCTCAGCAGAAGGAACCAGGGCACATGGCCAGCAGGACGTCGGACCAGAACTCCCGCCAGCAGCGCATAGCCGAGATGCGCCGCGCCGAGCAGTCGCGCGAGCGGCGCAACAAGATCCTCGCGATCAGCATCTCCACGGCGATCGTCGCCGGACTCGTCGGGTTCGGGGCCTGGGTGCTGATCGACCAGAAGCAGAAGGAGAAGGACGCGGAGGCGGCCCGCAAGGCCCCCGTGTCGGGCGAGCAGACCTGGGACGCCAAGAAGCTCGGCCGCAACCACGTCGAGACCCCGGTCAAGTACGAGATGAACCCGCCCGTCGGCGGCGACCACCACCCCCGCTGGATGAACTGCAACGGCGACGTCTACAAGAACCCGGTCCCCGAGGTGAACGCCGTCCACTCGCTGGAGCACGGCGCGGTCTGGGTGACGTACAGCGACAAGGCCGCGGCGGGCGAGCTCGACAAGCTCAGGGAGAAGGTCACCAAGACCCCGTACACGCTGATGAGCCCCGTCAAGGAGCAGACCGGGGCGATCATGCTCAGCGCCTGGGGCAAGCAGCTGACGGTGGACAAGGCGGACGACCCGCGGGTGGCGCAGTTCTTCACCAAGTACGTGCAGGGCCAGCAGACCCCCGAGCCGGGCGCGGCCTGCACCAACGGGCTGGGCGAGAAGTGACCCGTACGTACTGGGCGGCGGGCGCGGCCGTCGTGTTGGCGGTGCTGTTCGCGGTGGGGGCCACGGTCGCCACCGCGAACGGCCCGGACGGCGGCGGCGACCGCGCCGCGCCCGCGCTGTACTCGCCGGACGCGGGCTTCGCCCGGGACATGGCGGTGCACCACCAGCAGGCGGTGGAGATGTCCTTCATCGTCCGCGACCGCACCCAGGACGAGCCCGTGCGCGGCCTCGCGTACGACATCGCGAACACCCAGGCCAACCAGCGCGGCATGCTGCTGGGCTGGCTGGACCTCTGGGGGCTGCCGAAGGTGGTGGCCGACGAGCCGCCGATGTCCTGGATGCAGTCCTCGGAGGGGCACGGAGGTCACGGGG
The DNA here is from genome assembly GCF_055575555.1 of Streptomyces sp. NPDC034085. Lineage (NCBI taxonomy): Bacteria > Bacillati > Actinomycetota > Actinomycetes > Kitasatosporales > Streptomycetaceae > Streptomyces > Streptomyces sp. NPDC034085. The sequence goes on from NZ_JBVISL010000001.1 coordinate 489,408, forward strand.
GCCACGAGGGGCACGTCGGCACCAAGCCCGGCGCGCTGATGCCCGGTATGGCCACCAAGGAGGAACTGGAACGGCTGGGTGCGGCCGGCGGCCGGGACGCCGAGGTGCTCTACCTCCAGCTGATGACCGACCACCACAAGGGCGGCGTCTCCATGGCCGAGGCCTGCGCCCGCCAGTGCGGCACGCCCGCGGAGCGGGCGCTGGCGCAGGGCATGGCCGAGGCGCAGCAGTCGGAGCTGACCCTGATGGCGGACATGCTGAAGCAGCGCGGGGCCGCTCCGCGCGGGTGAGCGCGGACCGGGCGCACGAACGCCGGCTGGTGCCAGGGGGTGTCCGCGAAGTAGCGCCGGCCGCCCGACGGGCAGGCGGGACTGCGGACGCCCCCTATGCCGTGTGCAGGACCGCCCGGGCCACCTCGTGCGGGCGGTCCAGCATGACCAGGTGCCCGGCCGGTACGGCGACCTCGAAGCGGGCGCCGAGCAGGTCGGCCAGCGCCGCCTGACGGCCGAGCCAGCGCAGGGCGGCGCCCCCGGCCGAGCCGTCGTGGCCGGCCAGGACGGTGGCGGGGGCCGCCAGCGGGTGCTCCCCGCGCAGGACGAGCAGTTCGGCGGCGGTGTCAGGGTAGCGGGCGTTCTCCAGGAGGGCGCCGCGCCAGACCCGGCCCGTGCGGTAGCAGCGGCGTACGAGGTCCCGCGCGGCCGGGTCGGCGGCCCGCCCCGCCCGGGAGGCCCGTACGGCGCCGCGCCGCAGCGCGGGCCCCAGCGCGGCCGGGAGCCCGGCGGCGGTCACGGCCCGGCCGAGGGCGCGGGCGGCGCCGGTGCGCAGCGCGGCGGGCAGCACCGTACGGGGGGCCTCCTCCACGCTGGCGTCGACCAGGACGAGGGCGGCGGTGCGCTCCGGGTACAGGCGGGCGAAGGCCTCGGCGTGGAACCCGGCGATGGAGTGCCCGACGGCGGTCACCGGTGCGCCGCCCAGCCCCAGCGCGTCCAGCAGCCCGGCGATGCGGCGGGCTTCCGCGGCGGCGCCCGACGGCCCGGCCGCGGGGCCGCTCAGCCCGTGCCCCGGACGGTCGAACCGGACCACGGTGCGGCCCCGGGCCGCGAGCAGGGCCGCGACGGGGTCCCAGTCGAACCAGGCCATGGCGAGGCCGGCGCTCAGCACCACCGGGGGCCCGGCGCCCTCGACGACCACGTGCAGCGGGACCCCGTCCACCCGGACGAAGCGGGCCGGGCCGCTCACGTCCGGCGCTCCCGGTGGACGGAGTACGCCAGCAGCCCCAGCCAGAGGGCGACCAGCAGCACCTGGAGCCGCTGCCCGGCGCCGAGCGCCCAGGTCCCGCGCCCGGCGGTGAACAGGGAGATCGCGGTCAGGGTCCAGGCGGTGGCGAGCAGTTCGAGGACGACGAGGGCCGGGCCGTGGCGGGCGAGCGGGGCATGCCGCCCGTAGCGGCGGGCGGCGACGGTGAGGGCCACCGTCCCGACGAGGGCGCCGGCCATCGCGAGGCTGCTGCTGACGGCGTGCGCCTGGTGGGTGGCCGGGACCAGTCCGGCGGTCTCGCGGGCGGCGCACTCCGGGTCGACGGTCGGCCGGCAGCTGAGCGGCAGCCAGGCGTCGGCGGCGGTGGCCGCGCCGAAGAGGGTGACCCCGGCCCAGCCGGCGACGGCCCAGGCGCCCCTGGACGCGGGGCCGCGGACGCGCGCGAGGGCGAGCAGCCCGCCGAGGAAGACGAGCAGGCCCGCGGTGAAGTCGGTGGCCCGGAAGAGGCCGCCGAGGGGCTGGTCCTGGGCGGCGAGTTCGCTGACGTAGGCCTCGATGGGGTTGAGGCCGGTCGAGAGGACGACTTCGAGCACCCAGGCGGTGTACGCGGCCGCGCCGAGGCCGACGAGGAGGGCGACGGGCCCGGTCCGGCCCCTGGGGCGTTCCTCGCCTGCGGGGCGGTGTGTGCGCATGGGGTGACTGTTCCTCAGCGGATGCGGCGATGGCGTGCGGCGCCCCCGGGCGGCGGCGCTGCTGGGCCATCCGGCCGAGTCCCACACCGGGGGAACGGGCACGGGACCGGCCGGGTTCCCGCGATTCCGGCACATCGGCCGATTTCCGTTCCCCCGGGCGGGGCCGGGGCCGTACCGGGGTTGGAGGGGGCCGGAGGGCGTGGCAGTCTGCCCGCATCGTCCGTACACCGCGTTCCGCGCTCCGTACGCCGCACAACCCAAGGACGCCGCCAGGTATGAGCACGCCCCCGAACCCGCCCGAGCCCCCGTCCGGTCCGCCGACCGAGGCCGCGGGCACGCCCATACCCGAGACGGCGAAGCCGTCGCCGTCGGAGCCCCCGCAGGCGCCGGAGCCGGAGCCGGCAAGGCCGTCGCTGCTGAAGTCCCCCGGGGCCCAGGCCCCTACCCCGCCGGAGCCGGAGCCAGCCGGCCCGTCGCCGGCGAAGACCCCGGCGCCCGAACCGGAGGACGCCCGCCCGTCGCCGGCGCCCCCCGCTCCGGAGACCCGCCCGTCCCTGGAGAAGACCCCGCCGGAGTCCGAGCCGGCCGGCCCGTCGCTGGCAAAGCTGCCGGCGCCCGCTCCGGAGACCCGCCCGTTCCTGGAGAAGACCCCGGCGCCCGCTCCGGAGGCCGGCGGCCCGTCCCTGGCGAAGACCCCGCCCCCCGCTCCGGAGGATGCCATCCCGGCGGGTGGGGCGACCCCGCACGCCGATGTACCGCCGGTCGCGCCGCCGCAGGCGGGCATCCCGCCCCTCACGCCGCCGCCCGCCCCCGCTCCGGCTCCCCTCGCCCCGCCGACCCCGCCGCCGGCCGAGGAGTACAACCCCTTCGCGACCCCCGCCCCCGGGGCCACCCCGCCGCAGTTCGCGCCGATCTCCGCCGCGCCCCCCGCCGCCGCCTGGAGCCAGCCCGGTCAGCCCGGTCAGCCCGCAGCGCCGTACGGCGGATACCCCGGCTACCCCGGCTTCCACCCCGCCCCCGCCGCGCCCTCCAACGGGATGGCCGTCGCCGCGCTGGTCCTGGGCCTGGTGGCCGTCCCCGTGGCCCTCGTCCCCTTCGTGTTCTGGATCGGCGCCCTGCTCGGCCTGACCGCCCTCGGCCTCGGCATCGCCGCCTTCGTGCGCGCCCGCGCCGGCGCCCCGCGCAAGGCGATGGCCGTCGTGGGTGCCGTGCTCGGCGTGCTCGGCCTCGGCGCGTGCGTCGGCGGCTGGTTCACCACCGTCACCGTCATCGACCGGGCCATCGACCGCTCCGCCCACGGCCCGGCCGGCGGGGAATGGGAGGACGACGACTACGACGACTACGACGACGAGGACCCCGACGCCGACACCCCCTACCCCGCCCCGTCGACGGGCCCCGGCATGAGCACCCCGCTCGCCTTCGGCCGTACGTACACCTACCCCAACGGAATCGAGCTGACGATCGGGCAGCCCCGGGCGTACACGACCAGCAGCAAGTGGATCGAGGTGGGCAACGCGGTGGAGGTGCCCTTCACCATCACCAACACCTCGGACGAGCCCCACCGCGTCGTCCACGCGATCCCCGAGGTCCGCGACGACCAGGGCAAGGCCGGCAAGCTCGTCTTCGACGGCCGGATGCCCAAGCGCGTCGACACCGTCATCGAACCGGGCCACTCCGCTTCCGGCAGCGCCGCCTTCGAGGTCCCCGTGGGCACCCGGAGCATCAGCGCGGAGCTCTCCCCCGGCGTGCTGCTGCCCCCGGCGAAGTTCAGCGGCCCGATCGGCTGAACGGGCCCGGATCCGTACCCGGACGGCCGGGGCCCAGGACATCGCGTCAGAAAGACGATTAGACTGGGCCCCGTGCCTCAACTTCGCCTCGCGCTGAATCAGATCGACTCGCGGGTCGGCGACATCGCCGCCAATTCCGACTCGGTCGTGCACTGGACGCGGCACTCCGCCGAGCAGGGCGCCCACCTGGTGGCGTTCCCGGAGATGACGCTGACCGGGTACCCCGTCGAGGACCTGGCCCTGCGGGAGTCCTTCGTCGACGCGTCCCGCACCGCACTGGCCGCGCTCGCCCGGCGGCTGGCGGACGAGGGCTTCGGCGGGCTCCCCGTCGTCGTCGGCTACCTCGACCGCAGCGAGAAGGCCGTCCCGCGGCTCGGCCTCCCGCCCGGCTCCCCGGAGAACGCGGCCGCCGTGCTGTACGGCGGGAAGGTCGTGCTGCGGTTCGCCAAGCACCACCTCCCCAACTACGGCGTCTTCGACGAGTTCCGGTACTTCGTGCCGGGCAGCACCCAGCCGGTGATCCGGGTGCACGGCGTCGACGTGGCCCTGGCCATCTGCGAGGACCTCTGGCAGGACGGCGGCCGCGTCCCGGCGACCCGCTCCGCCGGGGCCGGGCTGCTGATCTCGGTCAACGCCTCCCCGTACGAGCGCAACAAGGACGACGTACGGCTCGAACTGGTCCGCAGGCGGGCGAAGGAGGCCGGCTGCACCCTCGCCTACGTGGCGATGATGGGCGGCCAGGACGAGCTGGTCTTCGACGGCGACTCGATCGTCGTGGACGCCTCCGGCGAGGTCATCGCCCGCGCCCCGCAGTTCTCCGAGGGCTGCGTGCTGGTGGACCTGGACCTGCCGGCGGCGCGGGCCGACGCCCCCGAGGGCGTCGTCGACGACGGGCTGCGCATCGACCGCGTGATCCTCTCCGAGGAGCCGGTCCAGGCGTACGAGCCGGTCGTGCCCGGCGGCTACGCCGACCGCCTGGACGACGACGAGGAGGTCTACGACGCCCTGGTGGTGGGCCTGCGCGCGTACGTCCGCAAGAACGGCTTCCGCTCCGTCCTGATCGGGCTCTCCGGGGGCATCGACTCGGCGCTCGTCGCGGCCATCGCCTGCGACGCGGTCGGCGCGCAGAACGTGTACGGCATCTCCATGCCCTCGAAGTACTCCTCGGAGCACTCCAAGGGCGACGCCGCCGACCTGGCCGCGCGGACCGGGCTCAACTTCCGCACCGTCCCGATCGAGCCGATGTTCGACGCCTACATGGGCGCGCTGGGCCTGACCGGCCTGGCCGAGGAGAACCTCCAGTCCCGGCTGCGCGGCACCCTGCTGATGGCGGTCTCCAACCAGGAGGGCCACATCGTGCTAGCCCCGGGCAACAAGTCCGAGCTGGCCGTCGGCTACTCCACCCTCTACGGCGACTCCGTCGGCGCGTACGGGCCGATCAAGGACGTCTACAAGAGCGACGTCTTCCGGCTCGCCCGGTACCGCAACCGGGCCGCGCAGGAGCGGGGCGAGACCCCGCCCATCCCGGAGAACTCGATCGTGAAGCCGCCGAGCGCCGAGCTCAGCCCGGGGCAGGTGGACACGGACTCGCTGCCGGACTACCCGGTGCTCGACGCGATCCTGGCCCTGTACGTGGACCGGGACCAGGGCCTGGAGGCGATCGTCGAGGCCGGCTTCGACCGGCAGCTGGTCGCCCGGATCCTGCGGATGGTGGACACGGCGGAGTACAAGCGCCGCCAGTACCCGCCGGGCACCAAGATCTCCGCGAAGGGCTTCGGCAAGGACCGCCGCCTGCCCATCACCAACGGCTGGCGCGAGCGCGCGTAGCCGCCGCACCCGGGAGGGGCCCGCCGCTCGTGCGGCGGGCCCCTCCGTCGCGTGCGGGCGTCGCGCCCCTCACGTCACTTGCGCACGGTCACCCGGGCGGCGACCGGGAGGTGGTCGCTGCTCGTGCGCGGCAGCGTCCAGGAGGCCTCCGGCTTCACCCCGCGGACCATGATCTGGTCGATCCGGGCCATCGGGAACTGCGCGGGCCAGCTGAAGCCGAAGCCGTCGCCGGCCGCGCCCTGGGTGGAGCGCATCTGCGAGGTGACCTCGGACAGGGCGCGGTCGTTCATGGTGCCGTTGAGGTCGCCGAGCAGGATGACGTTCTTCAGCGGTTCGGAGGCGAGGGCCGCGCCGAGCGCGTCGGCGCTGTCGTCGCGCTGGTTGGCGGTGAAGCCGGCGTTCAGCTTGACGCGGACCGAGGGCAGGTGGGCGACGTAGACGCCGATTTCGCCGAACGGGCCGGCGACCGTGGTGCGCATGGCGCGGGTCCAGCCCAGCCGGATGTCCACGGGCTTGCTGGAGGTCAGCGGGTACTTGCTCCACACGCCGACCGTGCCCTCGACCGCGTGGTACTTGTACGTGCGCTCCAGGGCCTTCTCGTAGGCGGGGACGGCGCCGGCCTTGAGCTCGGTCAGGGCCAGTACGTCGGCCCCCGACGTGGCGACCGCCTCGGCGGTGCCGCGGGGGTCGGGGTTGTCGGCGTCCACGTTGTGGGTGGCGACCATCAGGTTGCCGCCGCCGCCCGACTTGTCCGTCAGCAGGCCGCCGAAGAGGTTCACCCACACCACGGCGGTCAGCAGTATCGCGATCAGGGCCGTGGCGGACCTGCGGACCACGGCGATGGCGAGCAGGACCGGGACGGCCAGGCCCAGCCAGGGCAGGAAGGTCTCGGTGAGGCTGCCGAGGTTGCCCACGTCGTTGGGCAGCTCCGCGTGGAAGATCATGACCAGCGAGATCAGCGCGGCGACGGCGGCGGTGACGATCCCGCGCTTCCAGATGCCCCGGTCGCCGCGCAGCTCGGCCAGCCGGCGCTTCAGGCCGGATCCGGGGGGTCCGGGCTCTGAGCCGCCGTTCCCCGTCTCCGTCATGTACGCCTGTGCCATGCCATGTCCTCGCTGCCGTGCTCGCGCTCCGTCCCCGCCCCTTGACCCTAGGCGATGTCCGAAGCCTTTCGTGCCGTCCTCGCGGCCGTACGACCGAGAGGACGAACGGTCGTACGGCCGGGGTTCCGCTTGTCACGAAACGCGCACATTGGCTCCTGCGCGCCTGGAGGCGGGCCGGGAGTGTGACGGACGGGTCAGCGCGCCGCAGCCCTGCCACTTCCGTCCACGGCCCGACGGGTGCCACCATGGTGGGTGAGTCCGGGGACGCCGTGAGGGCGCCTCGAGATGACACAAGGAGCAGTTGCAATGACGCATGCCGTTTCGCCTGCCCGCGAAGCCGCCTCCCCCACCCTCTACGGGGGGACGGGCAACCGGCGAATCACCGTCCGCGACCTGAACCTCGCCAAGGAGCGCGGCGAGAAGTGGCCCATGCTCACCGCCTACGACGCCATGACGGCGTCCGTGTTCGACGAGGCCGGCATCCCGGTCATCCTCGTCGGTGACTCGATGGGCAACTGTCACCTCGGCTACGACACCACCGTCCCCGTGACGATGGACGAGATGACCCTGCTGTCGGCGGCCGTCGTACGGGGCACCAGCCGGGCCCTGGTCGTCGGCGACCTGCCGTTCGGCTCCTACCAGGAAGGCGCCGTGCAGGCCCTGCGCAGCGCGACCCGGCTGGTGAAGGAGGCCGGTGTCGGGGCGGTCAAGCTGGAGGGCGGCGAGCGCTCGCTGCACCAGACCGAGCTGATCGTGCAGTCCGGCATCCCGGTCATGTCCCACCTGGGCCTGACCCCGCAGTCCGTCAACGCCATGGGCTACCGGGTGCAGGGCCGCACCGACGAGGCCGCGCACCAGCTGCTGCGCGACGCGAAGGCGGCGCAGGACGCCGGTGCCTTCGCGGTGGTCCTGGAACTGGTGCCGGCCGAGCTGGCCGCCGAGGTCACCCGGTCCCTGCACATCCCGACCGTCGGTATCGGCGCGGGCGCGGAGTGCGACGCGCAGGTGCTGGTGTGGACCGACATGATGGGCCTGACCGGCGGGAAGATGCCGCGCTTCGTCAAGCAGTACGCGGACCTGCGCCGCACGATGGGTGACGCGGCGAAGGCCTTCGCCGAGGACGTGGTCGGCGGAACGTTCCCGCAGGAGGAGCACGCCTTCCACTAGTCCGCGCGTACCGACAGCCCGCCGGCCGACAGGGCCGGCGGGCTTTCGGCTGCCCGTCGGTCCGCTGTCGGCGGGCTGTCGGCCGGCTGTCGGCGGTTTGTCAGTGGCGGCTGGTCCCATGGCGGCATGACGCGAAACGACAAGAACTCCCACGCCGTGGAAGTGCGGGGGCTGGTCAAGCACTACGGCGAGACCAAGGCCCTGGACGGGGTCGACCTGGATGTCCGCGAGGGCACCGTGCTCGGCGTCCTCGGACCGAACGGCGCCGGCAAGACCACCCTGGTCCGCTGCCTGTCCACCCTGATCGTCCCGGACGCGGGCACGGCGACCGTCGCCGGCTTCGACGTGGTCCGCCAGCCCCGGCAGCTGCGCCGCACGATCGGCCTGACCGGCCAGTACGCCTCGGTCGACGAGAAGCTCTCCGGCTGGGAGAACCTCTACATGATCGGCCGGCTGCTGGACCTGTCCCGCAAGGACGCCCGGGCCCGCGCGGACGAGCTGCTGGAGCGGTTCTCCCTCACCGAGGCCGCGAAGAAGGCCGTGATGAACTACTCCGGCGGCATGCGCCGCCGGCTCGACCTGGCCGCCTCCATGATCGGCCGCCCGGCGGTGCTCTACCTGGACGAGCCGACCACCGGCCTGGACCCCCGTACCCGCAACGAGGTGTGGGACGAGGTGCAGCGGATGGTCGCCGAGGGCGCCACCGTCCTGCTCACCACCCAGTACATGGAAGAGGCCGAGCAGCTCGCGAGCGAGCTGACGGTCATCGACCGGGGCAAGGTCATCGCCAAGGGCGGGGTCGACGAGCTGAAGGCCCGCGTCGGCGGCCGCACCCTGCGGATCCGCCCGGCGGACGCTTCCGACCTGCCCGGCATGGCGCGCGCTCTGGCGGAGACCGGCCTGGACGGCGTGGCCGGCTCCCAGGCGGTGCCGGACGAGGGGGTGCTGCTGGTCCCCATCCTGAGCGACGAGCAGCTGACCGCCGTGGTCGGCCTGCTGGCCGCCCGCGGGTACGCGATCGCCGACCTCGGCACGTACCTGCCGAGCCTGGACGAGGTGTTCCTGTCCATCACCGGCCAGCGGCCGGCCGCGGCGCGGGACGCCGTACCCACCGAGAAGACCGAGACGGACCAGGAGGTCGCGGCATGAGCACCGCCACCACGACGAAGCCCCGCACCGGCGCCGCGGCCGCCGCCACGTCCCCGCTGCCCGACGAGGGCCGGATCGGCCTGCGGGCCAACCTGCGCCACATCGGCGCCCTGGTCCGCCGCAACGCGCTCCAGATCAAGCAGGACCCGGAGTCGATGTTCGACGTCCTGTTCATGCCGATCATCTTCACGCTGCTGTTCGTGTTCGTCTTCGGCGGCGCGATCTCCGGCAAGGGCAACCAGGGCGAGTACGTCAACTACGTCGTCCCGGGCCTGATGGCGATGATGGGCATGAACATCGCCATGGGTGTGGGCACCGGCGTCAACGACGACTTCAAGAAGGGCGTGATGGACCGCTTCCGGGCCATGCCGATCGCCCGGTCGTCGGTCCTCATCGCGAAGATCGTGGTCGAGCTCGGCCGGATGATGGTCGCCATCACGATCCTGCTCGCCGTGGGCTTCATCCTCGGCCTGTCCATCAAGTCCTCGGTGCTGGAACTGTTCCTCGCCATCGGGCTGTCGGCCGTCTTCGGCGCCTCACTGATGTGGATCTTCATCCTGCTGGGTCTGACGCTGAAGACCGCACAGGCCGTGCAGGGCATGGCGATGATGGTCCTGATGCCGCTGCAGTTCGGCAGCTCGATCTTCGCCCCGCCGACGACGATGCCCGGCTGGCTGCAGAGCTTCACGGACTACAACCCGCTGTCCAATCTGGCCGACGCGGCCCGCGGCCTGATCAACGGCACCCCGCTGGGCAACTCCGTGTGGATCACCCTGGGCTGGTCGGTCGCCATCACGGCGGTCACCATGCCGGTCGCGGTCCGCAAGTTCCGCCAGAAGACCTGATCCCGGGCAGGCCGGTCCGTCCGGATCGCGTCCCGGACGGCACCGCGCGGGGGAGCCGGCCGGAATCAGATGAGGGCGGTGGCCTCCTCCAGGGTGAGGCCGCCGCCTTCGGCGTACGCCGCCCCGTACGCGGCGTCGCCCAGCGCCGCCCGCGCCGCTTGCTCGGCGAGCGCGGCGTCCTGCCGCTCCGAGGAGCCCGGGACGTGCCCCGCCGGAAGGTGCGCCCGGTAGGCGCCGAACAGCCGAGCCCCCGCGTACGCCTGTTCCCGGCCGCCGAGGCCCACCCGGGCCACCGCGGCCGTCAGCAGGTACAGGGAGGGCATGTGGGGGGCGACCATCATCGCCAGCGGGTGGCGGACGGCCCCCGCGGCCTCACGGGCCAGCGCCAGGGCGTCCTCGTGCTTGCCCTCCCGGTTGTCCAGCCAGGCCGTCGTGGCGAGCAGGAACACGTCGAAGACGGCGAACGCGCCGAGCGCGAACTCGTCGCGCAGCAGCTGGATCTGGGCGCGGGCCTCGGGGATCCGGCCGGTGGTGCCGTAGAGGTGCGCGAGGAACATCCGGGCGGCGGGCATGGCCTCGTTGCCGAACCGTTCCACCGTGGTGAGGCTCTCGGTGAGGATCCGCTCGGCCTCCTCGATCCGGCCGCTCTCGACGAGGGAGCCGGCCATCCGCACCCGCAGCACCGTCACCTGCGCCTTGGCGCCGAGGCGTTCGGCGTACTCGATCGCCTCGCGGTAGTCCTGGGCGGACAGGGCGTAGTCCCCGCGCTTCTCCCGGGACTCGGCGCGGGCCGACAGGGCTTCGGCGCAGCCCCAGTCGTCGCCGAGTTCGCGGAAGAGGGCCAGGCTCTCGTCGGCGTCGCGGGAGGCGTCGCCGGCCCAGTCGGCGCGGTTGGCGAGGATGTTCGCCCGCAGCTGGAGGGCGGAGGCGAGCTCCCAGCGGTAGCCGAGTTCGCGGGCGGTGTCGACGGTCGCGTCCACGACCCGCTTGAGCAGCCCCGCGTCCCCCGCGATCATCACGGCGTAGATCCACAGGGAGGCCGGGGGGCGGCAGGTCTGCGGGAGTCCGGGCCGGTAGGTGGCGAGCACGCCCTTCACCCGTTCGCGGACCTCCGGGGTGTCCCAGTCGCTGCTGGTCTGGTCCCGGGCGGCCAGGCGTACCAGGTGCAGGGCCCGCCAGCCCTCGGCGAGCACCTCGCCGGAGTAGGGCGGGGGCGAGTCGACGAGCCGTTCGTGGACGGGCTCGGCGGGGGTGTGGGGCGGCCGGAACGGGTCGGGGCCGAGTTCGGCGGCTGCGTCCGACCAGTGCCGGGACTCGGCCCGCAGGTCCTGCATGTGCCAGTACCAGCCGAGCGAGTGCACCAGGCACAGCGCTTCGCCGGCGTCGCGGGTGGCGACGGCCCGGCGCAGGGCGGTACGGAGGTTCTCGTACTCGGTGGCGAGCCGGTCGGCGGCCGCGCGCTGGCGGTGGCCGCGCAGCAGGGGTTCGGTGGTGCGGGCGAGTTCGCGGTAGTGGACGAGGTGGCGGTGCTCGGTGGCCTCCCGGTCGCCGCCGGCCTCGGCGAGGCGCTCGGCGGCGTACTCGCCGACGGTCTCCAGGAGGCGGTAGCGCATCTCGCCGGCGGGGCCGGGCGCGGCCACGACGAGGGACTTGTCGACCAGGGCCGCCATGCTGTCGGCGACGTCGGCGTCCGCCCCCGCCTCCGGGTCGGCGCAGACCGCTTCGGCGGCGTCCAGGTCGCAGCCGCCGGCGAAGACCGACAGCCGCCGCAGGACGGCCCGCTCGGGCTCGTCCAGCAGCTCCCACGACCAGTCGACGACGGCGCGCAGGGTCTGCTGGCGGGGCAGGACGGTACGGGCGCCGCCGGTCAGCAGGCGGAAGCGGTCGTCGAGGCGGTCGGCGATCTGGCGCGGGGTGAGCAGGCGCAGCCGGGCGGCGGCCAGCTCGATCGCCAGCGGCAGCCCGTCCAGGCGGCGGCAGATCTCCGCGGCGGCGGCCGGGTCGTCGGCGACGCTGAACCCGGGCCGGGCGGCGGCCCCGCGGTCGCCCAGCAGCCGCAGCGCGACGGGGTCGGGCAGCGGCTCGACGGGACGCAGGAACTCGCCCGGCACGCCGAGGGGTTCCCGGCTGGTGGCCAGGATCCGCACGCCGGGGCAGTGGGTCAGGAGCCGCTCGGCGAGCCGGGCGGCGGCGCCGATGACGTGCTCGCAGTTGTCCAGGAGCAGCAGGAGCCGGCGGCGGGAGCAGTGCTCGGTGAGCCGGTCGAGGGGGTCGTGGCCGGCCCGGTCGGTCAGCGCGCGCAGTTCCTCCGCGGCGGCGCCGCGCAGCTTCGTCTCGCGGGCGCCGAGCGCGGCCAGGACGGCCTCGGCGACGTCGTCGGGGTCGTCCACGGGCGCCAGCTCGGCGAACCACACCCCGTCGGGCCAGTCGTCGCCGCCCGCGGCGCGGGCCGTGCGGGCGTGCGCCTCGGCGGCCTCCTGGGAGAGCCGCGTCTTCCCGGCGCCGCCGGGTCCGAGCAGCGTGACGAGCCGTGCCCGGGCGAGGTCGTCGCCGAGGACGCGGATGTCCTCCTCCCGCCCGACGAAGGTGGTCAGCCGCGCGCGCAGGTTCCCGGGGGCGGGGGCGGCCGGCTGCGCGGGGGCGGGGGCCGGGGCGGCGGGGGCCGCCTGCGCGGCGGGCCGGACTCCGGTCGGGGCCGGGGCGGGGGCGTCCGGGGGCGGGGAGAGGAGTTCCGTGTGCAGGGCGCGCAGGGCCCGGCCCGGGTCCGTGCCGAGGCGGGCGGCGAGGCCCTGGCGGACCGTCTCGTAGGCGGCCAGCGCCTCCGCCGGGCGGCCCACCGCACGCAGGGCCCGGATCCGCAGCACCTGCGCGGACTCGTCCAGCGGCTGCCGCGCACACAGCTCGGTCAGCTCCGGCAGGGCCTGTTCCGCCTCGCCCAGCGCCAGCGCCGCGCCCAGGCGGCCCCGGCGCGCGTCCATCCGTACGGCATTCCAGCGCGCGGCCTCGGCCGCCGGATCGGGGAGGGAGGCCAGCGCCGGGCCCCGCCACAGCGCGAGCGCCTCGTCGTACAGGGCCGCCGCCCGGGCCGGGTCCGGGTCGGCCGCGGCGGAGCGCACGAGCCGTTCGAAGCGGTACGCGTCGATGTCCTCCCGCTGCGCCTCCAGGAGGTACCCGCCCTCGACGGAACGCACGGCCGCGTGCCCCAGTGCCCGCCGCAGCCGCCCCACCAGCGCCTGGAGCGCGGCGACGGCGTCGCCCGGCGGCGCGGCGTCCCACACCTCGGCGACCAGCAGCCCCGCCGGGACCGCGCGGCCCGGCCGCAGGGCGAGCGCGGTAAGGAGCGCGCGCAGGCGGGCTCCGCCGACGGCGACGGGGCTCCCGTCGTCGCGGATGGCCTGGGCGGTGCCGAGAATCGCGTAACGCACCGGCCCATTGTCCCCGGCCCCGGGAGCGGGGCGGCCCGGAGCCCGGGATAGGTTTCGCCGCATGGGTCATCAGGGCGTCCGCGGCGAGCGGCAGATCAGTTCCGTGTTCCTCGGCATCGTCGCCGTCATGGCTGTGACCGGCTGGGCGGTGTGGACGGGCTACGCGGCGAGCCCGGGCCTGGCCGTGTTCCTCTTCGTCACGGCCGCGTGGGTGGTCTCGCTGTGCCTGCACGAGTACGCGCACGCCCGCACGGCGCTGCACGGCGGTGACATCACGGTCGGGGCCAAGGGCTACCTCACCCTGAACCCGCTGAAGTACACGCACGCGCTGCTCAGCATCGTGCTGCCGGTGGTCTTCGTGATCCTGGGCGGGCTGGGCCTGCCCGGCGGGGCCGTGTACATCGAACGCGACCGGATCAGGGGCCGCTGGAAGCACAGCCTCGTCTCGGCGGCGGGCCCCCTGACGAACGTGGCGTTCGCCGTCGTCTGCACCGCCCCGTTCTGGCTGGACGCCCTCGACGGGGTGCCGGTGCACTTCCGCTTCGCGCTGGCCTTCCTCGCGCTGCTCCAGGTCTCGGCGGCGATCCTGAACTTCCTGCCGGTCCCGGGGCTGGACGGCTACGGGGTCATCGAGCCCTGGCTCTCCCACCGCGTGCGCCGCGAGCTGGCCCCGCTGGCGCCGTTCGCGCTGATCGGGGTGTTCGCGCTGCTGTGGATCCCCGAGGTCAACCTGTTCTTCTTCGACGTGGTGCGCGGGGTCCTGCGCGCGCTCGGCGTCTCGGACCCGGAGACGTACTGCGGCCGCGACCTGTACCGCTTCTGGCAGGACTCGGACGGCTTCTGCGCCGTCCCCGAGGACTGAGCCCCGACGGGGACCGCCTCAGGCCGCGCGCTGCTTCTCGGCCTTGGCCTTGCGGACGTAGAACCAGGCCATGTTGGACGTGACGCCCGCCAGCAGCACCCACACGATCCCGAGGAAGCTGCCCTCCACGAAGGCGACCACGGCCGCGGCCACGGCGAGGACGCAGACGACAAGGGCGAAGACGGCAAGGCGGGGCATCCGGAACAGCTCCTCGGGAACACGGGTCGGGGTCGAGCCCCTCCAGTGTCCCCCATCCCGCCCGGACCCCGCCGCCGGAGCGGGGCCGCGGGCGTGGGGGATCACACGTCCGTGAGGCGGACGCCCGCGTGGGCCTTGTAGCGGCGGTTGGTGGAGATGAGGTTCGCGACCATCGCCTCGACCTGGTGGGCGTTGCGCAGGCGGCCCGCGAAGACGCCGCGCATGCCGGGGATGCGGGCCGCGAGGGCCTGGACGACGTCGGTGTCGGCGCGGGACTCGCCGAGGACCATCACGTCGGTGTCGATCTCCTCGACCGAGGTGTCCTGGAGGAGGACGGCGGAGAGGTGGTGGAAGGCGGCGGTCACCCGGGAGTCGGGCAGGAGCGCGGCGGCCTGCTGTGCGGCGCTGCCCTCCTCGACCTGGAGGGCGTAGGCGCCCTGCTTGTCGAAGCCGAGGGGGTTCACGCAGTCCACGACGAGCTTGCCCGCGAGGTCCTCGCGCAGCGCTTCGAGGGTCTTGGCATGGCCCTCCCACGGCACCGCGATGATCACGACGTCGCTGCGGCGGGCGCACTCGGCGTTGTCGGCGCCTTCGACGCCGAGGCCGAGCTCTTCGGCGGCGCTCCGCGCGCGGTCGGCGGCGCGGGAGCCGATGATCACCTTCTGGCCGGCGCGGGCGAGCCGGTAGGCGAGGCCGCGGCCCTGGTCGCCGGTGCCGCCGAGGACGCCGACGACGAGGCCGGAAACGTCCGGGAGGTCCCAGGGGTCCTTGGCCGGCGGCTTCTGCGTGCTGTCTGAGGAAGTCATGGGGGCGAGGGTACTGCCGGGTAGCCGGGACGAGGAGGGCCGTGTCGGGCCGGGCGGGCGCCGCGATGGTGCAGGATGCCGCCATGGATGCCGTGAGGGTGGCGCTGCTGCGCGAGGTGCTCGCCGGAACCCAGTGGCCGGGCGAGGCCCGGCGCTTCGCGGGCTCGCTGCGCCGGTCGGTGGTGCCGTCCGGCGGCAGCCTGCTGCTGGTGGGCACGGAGCAGTACGAGCCCTGGCACCTGGCGGCGCACCTGGTGGACGAGGCCGCCTGGTCGGGTCTGCCGGAGCTGGCGCCGACGCTGGTACGCCATCACGTGCGGCCGGGTGAGCCGCCGCACCTGTCGGTGGGGCTGGGCCGGCTGGAGGCGGCCCGGCGCGGGCACACGCTGCTGGTGGTGGCTCCGGAGCGGCCCGGCGAGGGGCTGCTGGAGCGGGTGTGCGACGCCCGGCGCGCGGGGGCGACCGTACTGTCCCTGGACGGCGGGGACCCGGACCTCGGCACCCTCGCGCACGACGCCCTGTCGGTGCCGGCCGCGACCGGCGAACTGGACCTGGACACCGTGCAGCACCTGGTCAGCGCGGCGGCCGGGGAGAACGGCCTGCCGGCGCAGCGGGGGCGGCGGCGGCTGCGCGACCGGCTGGCCCGGCTGGCCGACCAGCTGACCGCCCCACCGCCCACCCGCTGGTAGCCGGCCGCTGCACCGCCCGGCTCGGGCCGCCGCGGGGGTGGCGTCACCCACCGCCCGGCGCGGGCCGCCGCGGGGGTGGCGTCACGCCGCCCGTCCCGTGCGGGCCGTCACGGGGTGGCGCCGCCGCCGTCCTCCTCCTCGCGGGTCTTGTCGTTCCACTTGGGGTCGTTCTGCCATTCGAGGTTGCGCTCCTCGGCCGTCGCCATGGCGTGGGAGGCCTCCTCCGGGGTCGCGTAGGGGCCGAAGCGGTCCTTGGCGGGGCACTCGGGGCCTTCCTCGACCTTGTGGTGGACGAGGCAGTAGAACCACTCGCCCGGCTTTCCCACCTGGCGCTTCTTGAACAGGGCCATCGCCTTCGGGCTCCTCTCGCCGCCGGCTCGCGGTACCGCCGCTCGATACCGTTCGATACCGCTTCTCGTCGCCATGCTGCCCCATGACCGCTGGATACACTCGCTTGCATGTCTGGCCAGTCGCTGCTCGTACCAGGCGAGCTCTCTCCCGTCCGTTCCGTCCCCGGAAACATCCGCCGGCCCGAGTACGTGGGCAAGCCCGCGCCCTCTCCCTACACCGGCCCGGAGGTGCAGTCCGCCGAGACCATCGAGGCCATGCGCATCGCCGGCCGGATCGCCGCCCAGGCGATGGAGGAGGCGGCAAAGCACATCGCTCCCGGGGTGACCACCGACGAGCTGGACCGGGTCGCGCACGAGTACATGTGCGACCACGGCGCCTACCCCTCGACGCTCGGCTACCGGGGGTTCCCGAAGTCCCTCTGCTCCTCGCTCAACGAGGTCATCTGCCACGGGATCCCCGACTCGACCGTCCTGCGGGACGGCGACATCGTGAACCTCGACGTGACCGCGTACATCGGCGGCGTGCACGGCGACAACAACGCCACCTACCTGTGCGGCGAGGTGGACGAGGAGTCGCGGCTGCTGGTGGAGCGCACCCGGGAGGCCCTGAACCGCGCGATCAAGGCGGTCAAGCCGGGCCGCCAGATCAACGTCATCGGCCGGGTCATCGAGTCGTACGCGAAGCGGTTCGGGTACGGAGTGGTGCGGGACTTCACCGGACACGGCATCAACTCGTCCTTCCACTCGGGCCTGATCATCCCGCACTACGACAGCCCGCACGCCACCACCGTCATCGAGCCCGGCATGACCTTCACCATCGAGCCGATGCTGACGCTGGGCACCCACGAGTACGACATGTGGGAGGACGGCTGGACAGTCGTCACGAAGGACCGCAAGCGCACCGCCCAGTTCGAGCACACCCTCGTGGTGACGGACACCGGCGCGGAGATCCTGACCCTGCCGTAGGAGTTTCTGCCAGGAGTTTTTGCCACCGCGGGGGTTTTTGCCGACAGCACGTCGGGAACACATTGACTTAGGTAAACCTAAACAGGAGGATCGGGCGTGGCGGCACCGCGCCGCCGGGCCCGCTTCCTCTCCTCCGGAGGTCAGTCTTGGACGCCTTCTCCACGGTCATCCGTGTCGCCTCGCACGAGCAGCACACCGAAGCCGAGACCTCCACGTTCATGAGCGACATGCTCGGCGGACGGCTGGGCGTGGACGCGTACACCCGCTACACCGAGCAGCTCTGGTTCGTGTACCGGGCGCTGGAGGAGGGCGCCGGCTCCCTGCGGGACGACCCGGTGGCGGGTCCCTTCATCCGGCCCGAGCTGATGCGCGTCGCCGAGATCGAACGCGACCTGGCGCACCTGCTCGGCCCCGGCTGGCGGGAGGCGGTCACCGCGCTGCCGGCGACGCGGGCGTACGCGGACCGGGTCGCCGAGTGCGCGGCCTCCTGGCCTGGCGGGTACGTCGCCCACCACTACACGCGCTACCTGGGCGACCTCTCCGGCGGCCAGATCATCCGGGACAAGGCGGAGCGCGCCTGGGGCTTCGAGCGCAAGGGGGACGGCGTGCGGTTCTACGTCTTCGCGGACATCGCCAACCCGGCCGCCTTCAAGCGGGGTTACCGGGAGCTGCTGGACGCCATCGCCGCCGACGACCTGGAGAAGCAGCGGATCGTCGACGAGTGCAAGCGGGCCTTCGACTTCAACGGCGCGGTCTTCCGCGAGCTGGGCGAGGAGTTCCGGCTGAGCGCGTAGGCCCCGGCCGGGCGATGCGGGCGCAGGAGGGCCGGCGGCCGGTGCGGGTGCACCCGGCCGGCCCTCCTTCCGCGCGGTCGCGTCACGAGGCGAAGCGGACCCGTCCGCCGAGCTCGACCGTGCCGTCGGGGTTCGGGGCGGTGAGGAGCTGGGAGCCCGCGCCCTGGGTGATGTTCAGGGCGCGGTTCAGCTGCGCCGTGAGCAGGATCGCCGCCGAGCCGGTGGCCTCGTCCTCGGCGATGACGCCGTCGGGGCGGCGCGGGAAGCCCCGGGCGCGGATCCGGCCCGCGGTCTCGTCCTCCCAGGCCCAGGCGTACAGCCAGCCCTCGCCGGGCGGCGGCGCGGGCAGCGCGTCGACCTCGGCGGGGCTCGGGTACTGCTCGGTGCGCTTGCCGGTGACCCACTCGGGGCGGGCCGTGATCCAGGTGAACTCCCCGTCGTCGCGCGCCCACACGGGACCGGCGGGCGGCTGGAGCTCCTCGATGTCCAGCAGCCAGGCGACCCCGACCAGCGGGTGCCCGGCGAAGGACATGCGCGTGCCGGGGGTGCGGATGTCGACGACCCCGCGCTCGGGGTCGTCGACGAACACCGTCTCGCTGTAGCCCAGCTCGGCGGCGAGGGCCTGCCGGGACGCGTCGTCCGGGCAGGTGCGGCCGTCGCGGACGACTCCGAGCAGGTTGCCGTGCCGGCCGTCACCCGCGCAGAAGACCCTGATCACGTCTAGATCGTTCACGCTGGCATTCAAGCACGGCGTGCGCGACCGGCCGCCGCCCCGCGCTCCGGGCGGACCGCGGCGACCGCGGACCTGCCCGGCGGACGGGAGGCGGGTCGGCGTTCGGAAGGCGAACGGGCACTTGACTTCCGCTTGACTCTCGCTTGAGACGGTCATGGAGGGGCCGTGACGGGCTTGTGTCCGGGGCCTGAAGGTGAGAGCTGAATCACTGGACGAGTGGGTATCGGTCAGGTAAGCCTCGGTTAAGTTAGGTCCGCCTCACCGGCCCGTCCCCCCAGTCTTCACCCCCGCCAGGAGCCCACATGCGCCCCGCCCGCCTCACCGTCCTCACCGCCGCAGCAGCGGCGGCCGCGCTCACCGCAGTGACCGGATGCGCGGAGAAGAGCGACAAGGGCGGCTCCGGCGCGATCCACGTGAACGCGACCGACAGCGCCTGCGAGGTCTCCCAGACGGAGTTCCCGGCCGGCAAGGTCACCATCGAGGTCGAGAACAAGGGCTCCAAGGTCACCGAGCTGTACGTGCTCTTCCCGGACGACCGGATCGTCGCCGAGCGCGAGAACATCGGCCCCGGCACCAAGGCCACCATCACCGCCGAGATCAAGGCGGGCGACTACGCCTTCGTCTGCAAGCCCGGCATGAAGGGCGACGGCATCCGCACGAAGACCAAGGCGACCGGCAAGGGCGGGACCGAGAAGCGCAGCCCCGAGCTGGACGCCGCCGTCGCCGCGTACCGCAAGTACGTCCAGGAGCAGGCCGACGAGACCCTCCCGAAGGCCCGGGCCTTCGCCGACGCCGTCAAGGCCGGCGACCTGGAGGCCGCGAAGAAGGCCTACGCGCCCTCCCGCATCGGCTGGGAGCGCACCGAGCCCGTCGCCGAGTCCTTCGGCGACATCGACCCGAAGGTCGACGTCCGCGAGGACGGCCTGGAGGCCGGCCAGGACCCGGCGAAGGACTGGACCGGCTGGCACCGCCTGGAGAAGTCCCTCTTCCAGGACGGAAAGATCGGCGACGACGAGAAGAAGCTCGCCGACACCCTGATCACCGACCTGACCGAATGGCAGAAGAAGGTCGGCCAGGCGGAGATCACCCCCACCTCCATGGCCAACGGCGCCAAGGAGCTGCTCGACGAGGTCGCCACGGGCAAGGTGACCGGCGAGGAAGAGCGCTACAGCCACACCGACCTGGTCGACTTCAAGGCCAACGTCGAGGGTGCCGAGAAGTCCTACGAGCTCCTCAAGACGGTCACCGCGAAGAACGACCTCGAGCTGGCCAAGCAGCTCGACACCCAGTTCGCCGCGCTGAACACCCTGCTCGACAAGTACCGCGCCGACAAGAACGGCTACGAGTTCACCTCGTACGACAAGGTCGGCGAGGCCGAGCGCAAGGAGCTGTCGGACGGTGTGAGCGCCCTGGGCGAGCCGCTCTCCAAGCTGGCCGCCGCGGTCGTCAAGTAGTCCACAGCCAGGCAGAGGCGGGAGATCCACCATGACCGACCAGGTGTCGGAAGAGACCACGGGCGCCGCGGGCGCGCCCTCGCGCCGCTCCGTACTCGGCTGGGGCGGGGCGGGCCTCGCGGTCGGCGCGGCCGCGGCCGGCGGTGCCGTCGCCGCGTTCGGCAGCGGCTCCGACATCTCCCCGGCGGGCTCCGCCGGGGCGGCCGTGCCCTTCCACGGCGAGCACCAGGCCGGTATCGCCAGCGCCGTCCAGGACCGGCTGCACTTCGCGGCCTTCGACGTGAAGACGAAGAGCCGCGACGAACTGGTCAAGCTCCTCAAGGACTGGACGGCGGCGGCCCGGCTGATGACGGCCGGGCACCCGGTCGGCGACGTGTACGAGGGCGCGCCCGAGGCCCCGCCCACCGACACGGGCGAGGCCCTCGGCCTCAAGCCCTCCCGCCTCACCCTGACCATCGGCTTCGGCCCCGGCCTGTTCGCCAAGGACCGCTTCGGGCTGGAGGGCAAGCGCCCCGAGGCCCTGGTGGACCTGGAGCTCTTCCCCGGCGACAACCTGGACCAGGCCCGCTCCGGCGGCGACCTGTGCGTGCAGGCCTGCGCCGACGACCCGCAGGTCGCGGTGCACGCCATCCGCCAGCTCGCCCGCATCGGCTTCGGCAAGACCGTGGTGCGCTGGTCGCAGCTCGGCTTCGGCAAGACCTCGTCCACGACCCCCGACGAGCAGACCCCGCGCAACATGATGGGCTTCAAGGACGGCACCCGGAACATCTCGGGCACCGACACCGCCGCCCTGGACAAGCACGTGTGGGTCGGCGCCGGCGACGGCAGCGACTGGCTGACCGGCGGCTCGTACCTGGTCGCCCGGCGCATCCGGATGAACATCGAGATCTGGGACCGCACCCCCCTGCAGGAGCAGGAGGACATCTTCGGCCGCGACAAGGGCGAGGGCGCCCCGGTGGGCAAGTCCAAGGAGCGCGACGAGCCGTTCCTGAAGGCGATGAAGCCGGAGGCGCACGTGCGCCTCGCGCACCCCGACAGCAACAACGGGGCGATGATCCTGCGCCGCGGCTACTCCTTCACCGACGGCACCGACGGCCTGGGCCGGCTCGACGCGGGCCTGTTCTTCCTGGCCTACCAGCGCGACGTCCGCAAGGGCTTCATCCCGATCCAGCGGCAGCTGGCGAAGTCGGACGTCCTGAACGAATACATCCAGCACGTGGGTTCGGCCGTCTTCGCCGTCCCGCCGGGCGTCCGCGACAAGGACGACTGGTGGGGCCGGACGCTGTTCGCGTAGTCCCCGCCGGAGAGGAAACGCCGTGTTCGGCAACTATCTGATCGGCCTGCGCGAGGGGCTGGAGGCCAGCCTGGTCGTCTGCATCCTCGTCGCGTACCTGGTCAAGACCGGCAACCGGGCCGCTCTGCGTCCGGTGTGGCTCGGCATCGGGATCGCCTGCGGCATCTCGCTCGCCTTCGGCGCACTGCTCGAGTTCGGCACGCAGGAGCTCACCTTCGAGGCGCAGGAGCTGCTCGGCGGCAGCCTCTCGATCATCTCGGTGGGCCTGGTGACGTGGATGGTCTTCTGGATGAAGCGCACCGCGCGGCACCTGAAGGCCGAGCTGCACGGCAAGCTGGACTCGGCGCTCGCCATGGGCACCGGCGCGCTGGTCGCCACCGCCTTCCTGGCGGTGGGCCGCGAGGGCCTGGAGACGGCGCTGTTCGTGTGGGCGTCGGTACGGGCGAGCGGCGAGGGCTCCTCGGCCCCGCTGATCGGCGTCCTGCTGGGCATCGCGACCGCCATCGTCCTGGGCTGGCTTTTCTACCGGGGCGCACTGAAGATCAACCTGGCGAAGTTCTTCCAGTGGACCGGCGGGATGCTGGTGATCGTGGCCGCGGGCGTCCTCGCGTACGGCGTCCACGACCTCCAGGAGGCCCGCTTCCTGGGCGGCCTGCGCGACCGGGCCTTCGACATCAGCGGGGTGATCGCACCGGACAGCTGGTACGGCGTCCTGCTGAAGGGCGTCTTCAACTTCCAGCCGGACCCGACGGTGCTCCAGCTGACGGTGTGGAGCCTGTACCTGGCGGTGGTCCTGGCCCTCTTCCTGCTCCCGGCCCGCTCCGGCCGCTCCTCGGCCTCCCCGGCCGCGACCGCGGCTCCGGCGGCGTCGGCGAGCGGCCCCGCCCGGGACTGACCCGTACGCACACCCGACGGCCCGGCCGCCTTCCCCCGCGGAAGGCGGCCGGGCCGTTCGTGCGAGCTCCCGTCAGGGGATCCGGACGGCCGCGCCGCCGACCCGTACGCGGGGGTCGGCCGCGTGGAGGGTCACGGTCAGGGTGCCGGGGCGGCCCATGTCCTCGCCCTGGTGGAGGGTGAGCTCCGCCTGCTCGGGCACCAGGCCGAGCTCGCGGGCGTACGCGCCGAAGGCGGCCGCGGCGGCTCCCGTGGCGGGGTCCTCCACGACGCCGCCGACCGGGAAGGGGTCGCGTACGTGGAACTCGGCCGGGCCCGACCGGTACACCAGCTGGACGGTGGTCAGGTCCAGGCGCCGCATCAGCGCCTCCAGCCGGGGGAAGTCGTACGCGAGGTCCGCGAGCCGGGCGCGGGTGGCGGCGCCGAGCACCAGGTGGCGGGCTCCGGCGAAGGCGATCCGCGGCGGGAAGGCCGGGTCCAGGTCGGCCCGCGGCCAGTCGAGGGCGGCCAGCGCCTCCGCCAGGTCGGCCGCGGCGATCTCCTCGGTGTGGGGGGCGACGCTGGTCAGGGTCGCCCGCAGCCGGCCCTCCTCGGCGGTGACGGTGACCGGGACGGTTCCGGCCGGGGTGGCGAAGAGCAGGTCCCCGGGCCCGATGCGCTCGGCCAGCGCCACGGCGGTGGCGACGGTGGCGTGCCCGCAGAACGGCACCTCCGCCTTCGGGCTGAAGTACCGCACCGTGAACGCCCGGCCGGGCTCGCCGCCGAACCCCTCCGGCGGGGCGGTCAGGAAGGCCGTCTCGCTGTAGCCGAGCCGGGCCGCGATCCCCAGCATGGCGGCCTCGTCCAGGCCGGCGGCGTCGAGGACGATCCCGGCCGGGTTGCCGCCTTCCGGGTCCTCGGAGAAGGCCGTGTAGCGCAGTGTCTCGGTATCGGTCATGCGGCCATGATCCGTCATCGGGGTCCGGTCAGCCGCGCCCGATGTACGGCATCGCGGTGGCCATGACCGTCGCGAACTGGACGTTGGCCTCCAGCGGGAGCTCCGCCATGTGCAGCACGGTGCGGGCCACGTCGGCGGCGTCCATCACCGGCTCCACCGCCAGCTGTCCGTTGGCCTGGAGGATGCCGGTCTGCATGCGCTCGGTCATCTCGGTCGCCGCGTTGCCGATGTCGATCTGCCCGCACGCGATCCGGTACGGGCGCCCGTCCAGCGACAGGGACTTGGTCAGGCCGGTCATGGCGTGCTTGGTCGCGGTGTAGGCGATGGAGTTCGGGCGCGGCACGTGGGCGGAGATGGAGCCGTTGTTGATGATCCGGCCGCCCTGCGGGTCCTGCTCCTTCATCATCCGGAACGCCGCCTGCGCGCACAGGAACGAGCCGGTCAGGTTGACGTCCACCACCTGTCGCCAGGCCTCGTACGCGATGTCCTCCAGCGGGACGCCCCCGGGGCCGAAGGTGCCGGCGTTGTTGAAGAGCAGGTCGAGGCGCCCGTACCGCTCCCGCACCGCCGCGAACAGCGCGGCCACGTCCTGCGGGTCGCTCACGTCGGCCCGTACGGGCAGCACGTCCGCGCCCGCTCCGGCCGCCGCGGCCGTCTCCTCCAGGGGCTCGGTGCGGCGCCCGGCCACGGCGACCGACCAGCCGGCGCCGGCCAGGGCCAGGGCCACGGAGCGGCCGATCCCGGAACCGGCTCCGGTCACTACGGCGATCTTCTTCACGGGTGCGCTCATGGGGCCGCAGAGTACGTCACAGCGGACATCCGGCCCGGGACGTTCCGACAGCTGAGAGCATGGGTCGGTCAGGGGTGCATAAAGCAGATCAAAAGACTGGAGTTCCGCATGTCGGAGAGTGGCCCTTCGACGGCCTCCTCACCGGGACCGTCGCCCGAGCCGTCGTCCCCGAAGTCCCCCGCCGACCCCGCCACCCGCGCCCCCCTGGCCGCGGCGCGCCGCACCGGGCTGCTGGTCACCTTCGTCCTGGGCGGCCTCACCGCGCTCCCCCCGCTGTCCATGGACATGTACCTGCCGGCCCTGCCGGAGGTCACCGCCGCCCTGAGCAGCCCCGCCGCGACCGTGCAGCTCACCCTCACGTCCTGCCTCGCCGGCATGGCGCTGGGCCAGCTGGTCATCGGCCCGATGAGCGACAAGTGGGGACGCCGCAGGCCCCTGCTGACCGGCATGGCCGTCTACGTCCTCGCCACCGCGATCTGCGCCCTCGCCCCGAGCGCCGAGCTGCTCATCGCTTTCCGGCTGCTCCAGGGCCTGGCCGGGGCGGCCGCCATCGTGATCGCGCGGGCCGTCGTCCGCGACCTGTACGAGGGGGTGGAGATGGCCCGCTTCTTCTCCACCCTGATGCTGATATCCGGCACCGCCCCGATCATCGCCCCGCTCATCGGCGGCCAGGTGCTCCGCTTCGCCGACTGGCGCGGGGTCTTCCTCGTCCTCACCGCCGTCGGCCTCGCCCTCACCCTCCTGGTGTGGCGCAGCCTCGGCGAGACGCTGCCGCCCGGACGCCGCCAGACCGGCGGGGTGGGTGCCGCGCTGCGGACCATGCGCGGACTGCTCGGCGACCGGGTCTTCGCCGGCTACACCCTGGCGGGCGGCTTCGCCTTCGCGGTGCTCTTCTCGTACATCTCCGCCTCGCCCTTCGTCGTGCAGGAGATCTACGGAGCCTCCCCGCAGGCCTTCAGCCTGCTGTTCGGCCTGAACTCCGTCGGGCTGATCGCGGTCGGCCAGGTCAACGGCAAGCTGCTGGTGGGCCGGGTCAGCCTGGACAAGGCGCTGGCCGCCGGGCTCGCGGTCATCACCGCCGCCTCCGTCGCGCTGCTGCTCATGTCGGCCGGGGTGTTCGGAGAGGCCGGGCTGGTTCCGGTCGCCGCCGCGCTGTTCGTGCTGATGTCGGCGATGGGCCTGGTGCTGCCCAACACCAACGCGCAGGCCCTGATGCGCACCCCGCACGCCGCCGGGTCGGCGTCCGCGCTGCTGGGCACCTCCTCGTTCCTGGTCGGGGCGGTCGCCTCGCCGCTGGTCGGCATCGCGGGCGAGGACACGGCGGTGCCGATGGCGCTGGTCCAGCTGAGCTGCTCGCTGCTGGCGGTGGCCTGCTTCCTCGGGCTGTGCCGGCCCTGGCGCGCACGGGAGGCCATGGCCGCGCCGGGAGCACCGGACGCGGCGGAAGCCTCGGCTGCGGCGGAAGCACCGGCGGGCCCGCCCGCGTCGTCCGGACCGCCCGCGTCCGGCGCGCCCGGGGCGCCGTAAACTTCGGAGGTGAACGCCGCCCCCGCCCCCACCACCGCCGACACCCTCCGCAGCGCCCTCGCCGGGCTGCTCGACGGGCTCCCGCCGAAGCAGGCTACGGCCGCCGTCGAGCGCCTGATCGCCAGCTACCGGGGAACCACCCCCACCGACGCTCCCGTGCTGCGCGACCGCTCCGACGTCGCGGCGTACGCGGCGTACCGGATGCCGGCCACCTTCGAAGCCGTACGCTCCGCCCTGGACGGGCTGGCCACGGCCGCCCCCGACTGGGCGCCGGGCTCGCACGTGGACGTGGGCGGCGGGACGGGGGCCGCGACCTGGGCGGTGGACGCCACCTGGGACGGGCCCCGCGAGACGACGGTGCTGGACTGGGCGGAGCCGGCCCTGGCGCTCGGCAAGGAGCTGGCGGGGCGCTCGTCCTCCGGGGTGCTGCGCGCGGCCGAGTGGCGCAGGGCCGTCATCGGCAGCGGGATCAGCCTGCCCGAGGCGGACCTGGTGACGGTGTCGTACGTGCTCGGCGAGCTGACCGCGCAGGCCCGCCTGGCGGTCGTCGCCGAGGCGGCCCGCGCGGGCCGGGCGGTGGTGCTGATCGAGCCGGGCACCCCCGAGGGGTACCTGCGCATCCGCGAGGCCCGCGAGCAGCTGATCGCGGCCGGGATGACGGTGGCGGCGCCCTGCCCGCACGACGGGACCTGCCCCATCGAGGTCGGGCAGGACTGGTGCCACTTCTCGGCACGGGTCAGCCGCTCCTCCCTGCACCGGCAGGTCAAGGGCGGGTCGCTGCCGTACGAGGACGAGAAGTTCAGCTACGTCGCGGCGACCCGCTTCCCCGTCGCACCGGTCCCCTCCCGGATCACGCGCAGGCCGCAGATCCGGAAGGGGCTCGTCCTGCTGGACCTGTGCGGTCCGCGGGAGGCGGGCCTGTCCCGGGCCACCGTCACCAAGCGCCACGGCGACCTCTACAAGGCGGCCCGGGACGTCGAGTGGGGCGAGCAGTGGCCGCCCGCCGACCCCCGCTGAGCCCCAGGGGGTGTCCCCCTAGGGCCGCAGCTCCTGGGTGCAGCACTTCACGCTGCCGCCGCCCTTGAGCAGTTCGCCCAGGTCCATCGGCACCGGCTCGAACCCCCGGTCGCGCAGCGGTGCCAGCAGCCCCGTCGCGGCCTGCGGGAGCAGCACGTGCCGCCCGTCGGAGACCGAGTTCAGGCCGAAGGCCGCCGCGTCGGCCGCCTCCACCAGCAGGGCGTCCGGGAACAGCCTGCGCAGGACGGCCTGGCTGCCGTGGGAGAACGCCGGCGGGTGGTACATGATCTCGTCGCCGTCGAGGACGCAGAGCGCCGTGTCCAGGTGGTAGTAGCGCGGGTCCACCAGGTCGAGGCCGATGACGGGGCGGCCGAAGAACTCCTGCGCCTCGTCGTGGGAGAGCGGGCTGGAGCGGAAGCCGCGGCCGGCCAGGATGTAGGTGGCGGTGACCGCGAAGTCGCCCTCGCCCTCGTTGACGTGGGAGGGCTCGTGGACGTCCGCGAAGCCGTGCGCGCGGAACCAGTCGAGGTGGATCTCCGCCTCCGCCGCGCGTTCGGGATAGGCGAAGCGGGCGCCGAGCACCCGGCCGTCCACGACGAGGGCCCCGTTCGCGGCGAAGACCATGTCGGGCAGGCCGGGATCGGGGTCGAGGGTCTCGACGGTGTGGCCGAGGGAGAGGTAGCGGTCCCTCAGGTCTTCCCACTGGGCGAGTGCGAGGGGCAGGTCCACCGGTTTCGCGGGGTCCATCCACGGGTTGATGGAGTACGTGACCTTGAAGTGTGCGGGTGGGCACATCAGGTAGCGCCGGGGTGTGGCGTCTCTGCGCAAAGAAGGCTCCTCACGACTGACTGCGGACACGTGGTGTGGTGCGTGTGCCGAGAGAATCGTCCCTCCTCCGAGGTGGCCGCGCAGTGAACTGATCGGGTGGTTTACCACAACGGCTGAAAGACGATACGTCTCGGACCGGCTTGGTACGTTGGACCGGTGAACAAGTCCCCCGACGCCACCCGCCGCAGCGACCGCTCCCGGCGGGCCATCCTCGACGCCGCGCTCGCACTGGTCGGCGAGGTCGGCTACAACAAGCTGACCATCGAGGCCATCGCGGCCCGCGCGGGAGTCGGCAAGCAGACCATCTACCGCTGGTGGCCCTCGAAGGCCGCCGTGCTGCTGGACGCCTCACTGGCGCTGGCCGGGGAGGCGGGCACGGACGGCG
Source organism: Streptomyces sp. NPDC034085 (assembly GCF_055575555.1). NCBI lineage: Bacteria > Bacillati > Actinomycetota > Actinomycetes > Kitasatosporales > Streptomycetaceae > Streptomyces > Streptomyces sp. NPDC034085. The sequence continues at coordinate 517,184 of NZ_JBVISL010000001.1, forward strand.
GCTGGAGCGGCTTCCCGGACACCGGGGACCTCGCGGCGGACCTGAAGGCCGTCCTGCGCGCCACGGCCGACGAGTTCGGCGACGCCCGGTACGAGGCGCCCGCGCGCGCCCTGACCGCCGCCGGGGCGGCCGACCCGGAGCTGGGGGCCCGCTTCACCGAGAAGCTGCTGGAACCCCAGCTCGCGCTGTACGAGACGCGGTTGCGCGCCGCCCAGCAGGCCGGTCAGCTCCCGGCGGACACCGACCTACGACTGGTGGTGGAGATGCTGGTGGGCCCGCTGACGTACCGGTGGCTCATGCGGACCGCGCCGCTGACGCACGCGTACGCGGACGCGCTGGTGGACGCGGTGCTGGGCGGCGTGGGATACGTCACCGCGGGGCGGCCGACGGGCCGGTGACAGCAGCATGGCCGGGAACCATATGGCCGGATGATGCGGTTATGTGGGGAACTCGGTCGAGGAGTCCGATCGGGGGGTGCGGTCACCCGGTGCTCCCGATGGTGGGACCATGGAACGGTCTGCCGGGGCAACGGTGAGGTAGGGGATAGATGGGGTCTGGATCCGGCCGCGTCAAACGCGGCGAGCAGAGCAGGATCGCGCAGTGGCTGCGCCGCCGCTCGAAACCCGCCCCGGAGGACCCCGGCAAGGAGCGCGAAGCCCTCCTGATCGCCGTCGCCGCCGCGGGCCTGCCGGTCGCCCCGGCCGCCCACCCCGCCGGCTACCGGTGTTCGTGCGACCGCATCGGCTGTCCCACCCCCGCCCGGCACCCCGTCTCCTTCGCCTGGCAGACCCAGTCGACCACCGACCGCGCGCAGATCGAGCGCTGGGCCCGCACCCAGCCCCAGGCCAACTTCATCACCGCGACCGGCATGGTGCACGACGTCCTGGACGTCCCCCTGGAGGCCGGGCGCAGCGCGCTGGAGCGCCTGCTGGCCGCCGGCATCGAGGTCGGCCCCGTCGCCGAGTCCGGCGGGACGGGCGACCAGGCCCGGATGCTCTTCTTCACGGCGACCCGCGGGACGCCGGAGGACGAGGACGAGTGGTGGCCCTGCGAACTGGACTGCCACCCCGAGACGATGGACGAACACCCCGGCCTGCGCTGGCACTGCCGCGGCAGCTACGTCCTGCTCCCCCCGGCGGCCCTCCCGGGCGACCACGCGGTGAGCTGGCTGCGCGACGTGCGCCACCCGCTGCCGGACCCGCTGACGCTCCTGGAGACCCTCACGGACGCCTGCGCCCAGTACGCGGGTGCGGCGGACCAGACCCCGGCAGCAGTGGCCTGGCCCCTGGGCCGGTAACCGCCCCGCCTTCCCCCGGGTGCGCCCGGACCCTTCCTCGGGGCGGAGCTCGGTATGCCGGCCTCGCCGGCGTTCGAGGCGCGGGGTCACGGGCGGAGCCCCTGGGAACGGTGGAAGGGCGGGGAGGGGCAAGCCCCGCGCAGCGGCACAGCCACCCGCACCCGGCCCACCGGCCCCGCCCCGCATCCGACGGTCGCAGGCCGTCGCAGCGGCGCGTCACGAAGGAGAAGGGGCTCAGTGGATGTGGGAGACCACGACGTCCAGGGACCACGCCTTGGCCGGCTTCGCCGGCGCCTCGGCCTCCACCACGTACCCCAGGTCCCGCAGCGCCGTCACCAGCTCCGCCGGCGACGCCGGCACGGCGCCGGTCAGCAGCAGGTCGCGTACCAGGCGGCCCTTGGTGGCCTTGTTGAAGTGGCTCACCACCGACCGCTTCTCCACGCCGTCCACGATCTGCGCGTGCAGCACCCGCACCGTCGCCGTCCGCCCCGCGAGCTCGCCCTTCGGCTTCCACGCGGCCGCGTAGGCCGCCGAGCGCAGGTCGAGCACCAGCCCGTCCCCCGCCGCCCCGGGCATCACCTCCGCCATCGGCGTACGCCAGTAAGCGCCCAGCGCACCCAGCCCGGGCAGCTTGACGCCCATCGAGCACCGGTAGGAGGGGATCCGGTCCGTCACCCGCACCGCGCCCCACAGCCCCGAGAACACCAGCAGCGTCCGCTCGGCCAGCTTCCGCGCGGGCGCCGGCAGCCCCGCCAGGTCGAGGGCGTCGTAGAGCACCCCGGTGTAGACCTCCCCGGCCGGGCGGGCGGGCGCCGACCGCAGTGCGGCGTTCTTCGCGACCTCCCCGCGCAGGCCCTCGCTGAGCCCGAGCACCTCGCGCGCCTTCAGCTCGTCCCCCGCGCACAGCTCGACGAGCTCCTCCAGTACGGCCGCCCGCGCGCCGGCCAGCCCCGGCAGCGACAGGGACGCCGGATCGAGCGGTGCGCCGGAGCCGCCGGCGGCCTTTCCCTCGGAGGGCGGCAGCAGCACGAGCACGGTGGTTCTCCTTCATACGACGCGGCGCAGGGGGTGCGGCCCCCGAGCCAGGGTAGACGGCCCGCCCCCGGGTCCGGGCCCGCGCGGATCCGCCGGGCAGGGCCTAGGCTCGGTCCATGCCACGCCGTCACATGCACATGGCCGGAGCGGACGGGGCGGTCCTGCGCGCCGCGCTGGGCGACCTGCGGATCCGCCTCGGCGTGCCCGCGGCCTTCCCGGCCGAGGTCCTCGCCGAGGCCGAGCGGGCGGCCGCCGCTCCCCGGATGCCGTCCGAGGACATGACCGGCCTCCCCTTCTTCACCGTCGACCCGCCGTCCTCCGTGGACCTCGACCAGGCCATGCACCTGGTGAAACGATCCACCGGCGGCTACCGCGTCTACTACGCCATCGCCGACGTCGCCGCCTTCGTCGACCCCGGCGGCGCGCTCGACGCCGAAGCCCACCGCCGGGTGACCACCCTCTACTTCCCCGACGGGAAGGTCCCGCTGCATCCGCCGGTGCTCTCCGAGGGCGCGGCCAGCCTGCTGCCCGAGCGGACCCGTCCGGCCCTCGTGTGGCGGCTGGACCTGGACGCCGAGGGCCGGGTCGAGACCACCGACGTCCGCCGGGCCCTGGTGCGCAGCCGGGCCAGGCTCGATTACGCCGGCGTCCAGAGGGCCGTCGACACGGGCACCGCCGAGCCCTCCGTGGCCCTGCTGAATGAGATCGGGACCCTGCGCGAGGCCCTGGAGGCGGAGCGCGGCGGCATCTCCCTGAACGTGCCCGAGCAGGAGGTCGTCGCGCGGGACGGCTCGTACAGCCTGGCCTACCGGGTCCCGCTCCCGGCGGACGGCTGGAACGCCCAGATCTCCCTGATGACCGGCATGGCGGCGGCCGACCTGATGCTCGCCGCCGGCACCGGCATCCTGCGCACCCTGCCCGCCGCCCCCGACGGCGCGGTCGGGCGGCTGCGGCGCGCGGCGAAGGCCCTGCGGATCGAGTGGCCGCACCACGTCCCGTACGCGGCGCTCGTACGCTCCCTGGACCCGCGCGTCCCCGCGCACGCCGCGTTCCTCCAGGAGTGCACCACCCTGCTGCGCGGCGCCGGGTACACGGCGTTCACCGGCGGCCGGACCCCGGACCCGGCCCTGCACGCGGCGGTGGCGGCCCCGTACGCGCACTGCACCGCCCCGCTGCGGCGGCTCGTCGACCGCTACGCCGGCGAGCTGTGCCTGGCGGCGGTGGCGGGGGCGGAGCCGCCGGCGTGGGCGGCCGAGGCGTTGGAGGCGCTGCCGCAGGAGATGGCGCAGGGCAGCCGGCTGGCCAACGCGGTCGAGCGGGAATGCGTGGACCTGGTGGAGGCGGCCCTGCTCAAGGACCGCGTCGGGGAGACCTTCGAGGCGACGGTCATCGACGTCAAGGAACACGAACCTCTGGTCGGGACCGTCCACCTGGAGGACCCCGCGGTGGTGGGCCGGGTCGAGTCCGGGCACGCCGGCCTGCCGCTCGGCGACCGCATCCGGGTGCGCCTCACCCACGCCGACCCGGGCACGGCGAAGGTCCTCTTCGCCCCCGTGTAGGCCAGGTGCGGCGCCGGCGCGGCGGGCGCGGCGCGGCGCGGCGTTGCGCGGCGTTGCGCGGCGTTGCGCGGCGTTGCGCGGCGTTGCGCGGCGTTGCGCGGCGTTGCGCGGCGTTGCGCGGCGTTGCGCGGCGTTGCGCTGGAGCGCGACGGGGGCCGGCGGGGTGCTCCGGGCGGTGCGTCCGGGTATGGCCTGCGCCGCGGGGGGTCTGCCATCATCTGCGCACCCGGCGGTGTCCCCCGCCGCGCGAGCGCCTCGGGAGGGAGCGGAGTTGGCTGCCGTCGACCTGCCCGGCGGACCCCGCCCCGCCGGGGCCCCGGCCGGCGCCGCGCGCCGGCCCGCCGCCGTGCTGCGTCCGCACGTCCTCGGCTACACCGGCTTCCACACCCGCTTCCCCGCCCCCCCCGGCGGCGCCTGGAGCTGCCCACCGGCTTCGTCACCCTCGTCTTCACCTTCGACGAGGGCCTGTGGGTGAGCCGCGGCGGCCAGGCCGCCTCCGCCCGGCTGCGGCCCGCCGCCGCCCCGCGTGGCCTGGTCGCCGGCCCCGGCACGGTCCCCGTGATCGGGGTGCACGCGGGCGCGGTGCACGGGCTGGAGGTCAACATGAGCCCGCTCGGCGCGTACCGGCTGTTCGGCGTCCCGATGGCCCATCTCGGGGAGAGCCTGGTGGACCTCGCCGAGGTGTTCGGGCCCGGCGGCCGGCAGCTGGCCGAGCGGCTCCAGGCCCTGGACGGCTGGGGCGCCCGCTTCGACCTGCTCGACTCCGTCCTCGCCGCCCGCCTGGACCGGGGTCCGGCGGCCGCCCCCGAGGTGCGCGGCGCGCTCGCCCGGCTGTGGGCCGACAGCGGGCCGGGCGCCCTGGCCCGCGCCGGCGCCGAGGCCGGCTGGAGCGCGCGCCGCCTGCGGGCCCGGTTCCGCGAGGAGGTGGGGCTGCCGCCCAAGGCCGTGGCCCGGCTGTTCCGGCTCCAGCACGCGCTGCGCCGGCTCGCGGCCGGTTCGGCGCCGGCGGAGGTGGCGGCCGCCTGCGGCTACCACGACCAGGCGCACCTGGGCCGGGAGGTGAAGGCCATGACGGGGCTGCCGCCCGCGCGGTTCGCGGTGCTCCGCGGGGGCCTGCCGCCGGGCTCGGCGCTGGACCGGGTGCCGGGCCGCATCACGAGCGTGCTGCTGCCGCCCCCGCGGGCCTGACCCCCCGCGGGGGTTGGGGGCCGTTTTGTACAAGACAGGTCCCGGCCGGCTTGCCACGCTCGGCGTACGACTCCGCCTCCCCCCGGAGGGTCCCCACGCAGTGCGGCAGCCCGTCACGGGGGTGCGGGTTGCCGCAGTGCGCTCACCAGCGCGCGGGGGTCGTCGGCGTGGAAGCGGACGGTACGGGCCCGGCCGCGGGCCCCGAGCGGCCGGCGGAAGTCCAGCGGGCGGTTCAGCTCCAGCGTGACCGTCGTCTGGCCGCCGACGATCAGGTCGAGCACCCCGTCACCGGAGAGGGTGACGAGCCGCCCCTCGGGGAAGCGGTGCTCCACCCGCGCGGAAACCAACGCGTCCGGTGGGACGGTGAGGTCGAACAGGGCCCCGTAGCGGATCCTCAGCGACCCGTCGGCCCGCAGCACGTGCGGGCGGGTGACGCAGGCGGCGTGCAGGGCGAGCACCATCACCACCCCGTACACGTCGAGGACGAGCACCACGCGGTGCACGGCGGGCCAGGGGACCAGCACGGCCAGCCCGACGGTCTCGACCACCGCCACGAAGAGCAGTCCGTACATCATGGCCGTCTGCGGCCCGGTGTACGGAGCCGCACGGTCGCCCGCGCCCACGCCGTGCTCGCGGCGCAGCGCCCACCGCCCGAGGGAGCCGACGGCCCGCACCTCGTGCAGCAGCAGCTGCCGCACCGGGACCGGGACCGCGGCCCGCACGGTCTCGCGCCAGGACCGGGTCCGCGCGTACAGCCGGCCCAGCACCCAGCCCTCCAGCAGCAGCACCCCGAGCACGGCCGCCTCGGCGGCCGCGAGCGCCCACCCGGGCACGCGCACCCCGGCGACGAGGCAGAGTACGAGGACCAGCTCGCCCGGTATCACCACCGCGGCCGCCGTCCGGGCGGCGCGGAGGCCCGTCATCTCCGCCCCCTTTCCACGAAGGCCCGCATGACCAGGCGTACGACCTCGGCCTGCGCCGGCGGGTACTCGGCGAGCAGCGCCTCCCCCAGCCCGGCCACGACGGGCCCGTCGGACGGGATCGCGTCGAAGACGGCGTCGGGCACGGCCGCCACCATCTCCGCGGCGAGCGGGGCGATGCGGGGATCGCCGGCGGGGGCCTCGGCCAGCTCGTCCAACCGCTCGTACAGCGCGAGCACGGCCGGGTCCGAGGCGAGCGGTCCGAGCAGGGCGTAGAGCTCCTCGCCGCCGGCGCCGGATGCGTCGAGCAGGGTGAGGTGCTCGCGGTCCTTGGCGGCGGCCGGGGAGCCGGTGGGCGGGACCTCGGCCAGCAGCGCGGCGAGCGCCGGCGAGAGGGGCTCCCCCTCCCCCGGCCCGGCGGCGAGCAGCACCGCGAGCCGCCTGCGGCGCCCGGCCAGTTCGGCCTCCTGCCGCGCGAGGTCGGCGTCCAGCTCGGCCAGGACCTCGCCGAGCTCCCGCCCGGCGTCGTCCGCGAGGACGTCCCGCACCTCGTCGAGGCCCAGACCCAGCTCGGTGAGCCGGCGCACCCGGGCCAGCAGCACGGCGTCGCGGACGGTGTAGGCCCGGTATCCGTTGGGGCGCCGCTCCGGCTCCGGGAGCAGCCCGACATGGTGGTAGTGCCGGATCGCCCGGGTGGTGACCCCGACGAGCGCGGCGATCTCTCCGATCCGCATGCCCCTCAGTAGAAACCCTGCCGCTGCGTCAAGGTCAAGCCGCCACGGACAGCCGGTAGCATGGTCGGCACGACAGACGAGTCGGCCGGGCGGCCGCGTCGGGATCCCCGGATCCCGCCGAGGAACGTCCGGGCTCCACAGGGCAGGGTGGTGGGTAACGCCCACCCGGGGTGACCCGCGGGACAGTGCCACAGAAAACAGACCGCCGGGGGCTTCGGCCCTCGGTAAGGGTGAAACGGTGGTGTAAGAGACCACCAGCGCCTGAGGTGACTCAGGCGGCTAGGTAAACCCCACCTGGAGCAAGGTCAAGAGGATCCGTCCCCGGACGGGTCTGCGCGAACGCTTGAGGGCTGCCCGCCCGATGTTCGCGGGTAGACCGCACGAGGCCGGCGGCAACGCCGGTCCTAGATGGATGGCCGTCTCCCCGGCGACCGCGAGGTCTCCGGGCGACAGAACCCGGCGTACAGGCCGACTCGTCTGTCCCCCCGCTTTGGCCGTAGTCGGAGTGGGGCCCCTCTTCCCCGCACTGGGGGGTCAGGGCTTCCGGTGGCGGCCGGGCGCCTTCTTCGGCACGGGCTGTGCGGGCTGCTGCGGCTGTGGGGCGGGGGCCGGGTACATCCACGCGCGTGCCGCCGCACAGTTCTCCACGGTCGTGAGCGGCTGCCATGCGTAGCCGTCCGAGGAGACCTCCGGGAGGGTGCCGTGTCGAAGGGCGCCACGCTATCGGCGATGCCCTCGGGGCGGGAGGCGTACAGGCGATGTCCACGATCCGGCCGCAACACATCGAGCCCCTCCCCGTGCGCCCGGGAGGGGGCTCGATGTGCATCTGCCTCAGAGGCCGTGTCGGCGGTTCCAGGAGCTGACGTTCATCGCGTAGATGATGTTGCCGATTCCGCCGGTGAACACGAGCAGGAGAAGGTGCACGCCGATGGACTGACGGCGGTGGGGAGGGCGCCACCCGTAGCCGCCTGCTGCGGCCGACGCCGCGGAGGAGGCGGAGTTGTTGATGATGATGGGTGGCATGCCCGGCTGCTGATACTGCTGATACGGCTGGTTCTGAGGCTGGTACGGGTTCGGCGGGTGGGCCACGGAATGCCTTCCTGAAGCAAGTCGGTTCAGGAAGGCATAACGGACGGCAGGCGGACGCAGACACGACGAAGCCGCGGCCGGCCACTCGATGGCGGGGCCGGGTGGTCAGTTCACCGGGGCCGTGTACGTCTTGCCGATGAAGCCGTTCCGGAAGGTGACCGTCTTCGCGGCGATCTTGCCTTTGACCGTGATGGTGCCGGTGGCCTTCTCGCCCTTGGCGAGCTTGACGGTGTCGATCTGGTCCTCGGCCGCCGCCAGTTCGATCTGCCTGCGCGTGCCGTCCTCGCCCGTCACCTCGAAGTAGAAGACGTTGACGTCGACCTGCTTGGCGGCGTTGTTGACGATGGTCACCTGCACGGAGGTGTAGTCGCCGCTCTGGGCCAGGACGCTGGGCTTGAAGGCCGTGGGCGAGGCGGTCAGCGTCACGTCGGCGTTCTTGTCGGCCGTCCCGGCCGGCGCCTCGGAGTTCCCGGGCGCGGGCTGCATCGGTGCCGCGTTGGGGGCCGAGGGGGCGCCGCTGGGAACCGTGATCGGGGTGTCCTTCTTGGCGCTGCTCTTGGAGGCGCCGGTGAACACCGCGCCGCAGGCGAAGAGGACCAGCGACAGGAGGACGATGCCGCCGCAGCCGAAGCCGATGATCTTGCCGGCGTTGCTCTTCTGCGGGGGCGGCGGCGGGGCCGGGTAGCCGTAGGGCGGCGGGGGCTGCTGCCCGTAGGGCGGCGGCGGGGGCTGCTGCCCGTAGGGCGGCGGCGGGGGCTGCTGCCCGTAGGGCGGCTGTCCGTAAGGCGGCTGCTGGCCGTAGGGCGGCTGCGGCTGCTGGCCGGGGTGAGGGGTGGTCATGGGGACTCCTCCGCTGGGTGGTTGCCGTCTGGCTCAGGGCCGGATGCCGAACACCCTCGGGAGGAGCGCCACGAACTCGGAACATGAGCGGTGCCCAGCTTAAATAAAATGTCAAAGGGTGCCATAGGGAGTCCCAAAAATGAGACGGTCGCTTCCGAATCAGCCGCGCTGACAGAGAGAAGCCCCCTTGAGAAGCACCGCCCCCGGCGGGCGGGTTCACCCCGCCCACCCCGGCGACCCGAAGAGGATCGGCCCCTACCGGATCATCGGGCGCCTCGGCAGCGGCGGCATGGGCACCGTCCACGCCGCCCTCGACCCCCGGGGAACGCGGGTCGCGATCAAGGCCGTTCACCCGGCACAGGCCCAGGATCCGGAGTTCCGGGCCCGGTTCCGCCGCGAGGTGGCCCTGTCCGCCCGGGTCCAGGGCCCCTGCCTGGTGCCCGTGCTGGCGGCCGACACCGAGGCCGAACGCCCTTGGCTCGCGGCGGAGTACGTGCCCGGCCCGACCCTGGACCGGCACCTCGCCGCCCACGGCCCGCTCACCGGCGGGAGCCTGTACGCCTTCGCCGCCGGCACCGCCCAGGCGCTCGCGGCCATCCACCGCGCGGGCGTGGTCCACCGGGACGTGAAACCGCAGAACGTCATCCTGAGCCCGGCCGGCCCCCGGATGCTGGACTTCGGCATCGCCCACGCCGCCGACGGCACGTCCGTGACCCGGACCGGCGTCATGACCGGCACGCCGGGCTGGATCAGCCCCGAGCACTACCGCTCCGGCACGACCGGCCCGGCCGGGGACCTCTTCGCCTGGGGCGCCCTCGTCGCCCACGCCGCCACCGGCCGCCTCCCCTTCGGCACCGGCGCCCCCGACGTGGTCGCGTTCCGCGTCATGTCGGGGGACCCCGACCTCGACGGACTGCCCGCCGCGCTCCGCGAGGTGGTGGAAGGGGCCCTCGCCAAGGCCCCCGAGGCCCGGCCGACCGCCGAGCGGGCCGCCGCCCGCTGCGCGGACCTGCTCGCCGCGGAGGCCACCCAGCTGCTCGCCGCCGGCCTCGCGCCCACCCTGGCCGGCGACCCGATCGCCGCCCAGTGGCACCTGCCCGCCGTCGACGACCCCGCGTGGCCGGCCCCGCCCGCCCCCGGCCGGGGGCGCCTGCTGCTCGCCGTCACCGTGGGCGCGGCCGTCCTCGGCGGGGCCGTCGGCGGGCTCCTCTCGCTGCCGGCCGCCCACCGCGACGACGGCCGGGCGGCCGGGGCCCCGGCCCTCGCCACCCCGGGGAACGCGTCCCGCACCACCGGCACCCCGTCCGCCCCCGGCCCCACCGCCGACGCCAAGGGCACGCCGGCGGACGGCGGGCCGACCCTCGCCACCTGGCGCCAGGCCCGCCCGGCGCAGACGCCCGCCGAGCACGACGCCCACCCGTCCATCGGAACGGGCCCCTGGCTCGACACCGGCGACCATCCCGACCAGGCGTTCGCCCTGACCTTCCACCAGCCCCGGGGCGAGGTGTACGTCACCTCCGGCGGCCGGGCGCTCGACGGGGGTTCGCTGCGCGAGGTCGCCAGGGCCGCGTGCCTGGGACTGCGCCACCTCCGCAGCGCCTACCCGGACCTCCCGTACGGCACCTTCGTGATCGTCGACACCGGGCGGGCGGGCGGCCCGGGCATCGCGTGGTCGGACGACTTCCGTACCAACACCACCTGTTCCGCCTCCCTCACCGACCGGAGCACCGACCGGAGCACTGCCGGGGACACCTCCGGAGACACCGCCGCGGGCAGCCGGCGGGTGGGGCAGGCCGCCGACTGGTACCCGGCCCCGGGCGGGCTGGCCGTCGCGAAGATCCCCTCCAGCGACGCCGACGAGATCCGCGTGGCCGACCGGACCGCCACGTCGGTCATCGACGAGTGGAACAGCGGCGCCGTCGGCGGCCGGCTCGGCCACGAGAACCTGGCCGTCGGCTTCGACCCGGCCGGCCGGGTCATGTACGTCTGGGCGGTCAAGCCCCAGTGGGACCGGGCCACCCGCGAGAACTGGGCGCTCAAGGCCGCGCGGCGGGCCTGCGCGGACCTCACCTCCGAGTCCGCGAGGTCGGCCGGATGGTCCTACACGCGGTACGCGGTCTTCGCCGAAGACGGCTCCGGAGGCGGCGAGTTCCTGCGCTGGGGCACCGCCGGCAGCTGCGGCGACTGACCGCGCGCGAAGGCCCCCGCCCGGGGACGGGCGGGGGCCTTCGGGTGCTCGCGGCGCGGCCGTCAGCGCAGGTGCGAGGTGTCGTTCAGGAGGCGGACGGAGGCGTTCCCGTCGGCGTAGTACGCCACCGCCGAGAGGGAGGCCGCGGACAGCTCCATCCGGAACAGCGACTCCGGCGGGGCGCCCAGGGCGAGGCGGACCAGCGTCTTGACCGGCGTCACGTGCGTGACCAGCAGGACGGTACGGCCCGCGTGCGCGGCCAGCAGCCGGTCACGGGCCGCCGAGACCCGGCGGGTGACGGCGGTGAAGCTCTCGCCGCCGCCCGTGGGGGCCGCCCTCGGGGAGTCCAGCCACGCCTGGAGGTCGTCCGGGAAGCGTTCCCGTACCTCGGCGAAGGTCAGCCCCTCCCACGCCCCGAAGTCCGTCTCGCGCAGGCCCTCTTCGAGCGCCACCGGCAGCCCGAGGCGGTCGGCGACGGCCTGCGCGGTCTCCCGGCAGCGGCGCAGCGGCGAGCTGACGACGGCCGATACGGTGCCCCGCGCGGCCAGCGCCTCCGCGACGGCGGCCGCCTGGCGCCGGCCGGCCGGGGACAGCTCCGGGTCGGTGCCGCCGCTGCCGGAGAAGCGCTTCTGCGGGGTCAGGGCGGTCTCGCCGTGGCGCAGCAGCACGAAGGTGGCGGGGGTGCCCATGTCGGGCCCGCCCCACCCGGTGCCGGTGCCGGCCGCGGCCGGGACCCCTTGGACCGCGGGGCCGGAGACCGGGACGGCCGTGCCGGACGCGGGAGCCGGGACGCGGACCGCGGCCGGTGCCGGTGCGAGGGCCTCGGCTTCGCCGAAGAGCGCCGCCGCCTCGGTGGCGGCCGCACTCCGGGCGGCCCGGACGTCGGCGTCGGCCGCGCGGGATTCCGCCACACCGCCGGAGGCGGCGGCCGCGCGGGTGCCCGCGGCACCGCCGGAGGCGAGAGCCGCGCGGACCGCCGCGGCACCCTTCGCCGCGTCGCCGGGCGGACCGGCGGGGGCCAGGTCGGCGGTGGAGGCGGACGGCTCCCACTGCTTGCCGCGCTTGCCCGCGTCCATCGCCTCGTTGGCGAGCCGGTCGGCGTGCTTGTTCTTCTCGCGCGGGATCCACTCGTACGTGACCTGGCCGCGCGGGAGGATCGTCGCCGCCTCCGCGGCGAGCGGCTTCATGTCCGGGTGCTTGATCTTCCAGCGGCCCGACATCTGCTCCACGACGAGCTTGGAGTCCATCCGGACGCGGACCACCGCGTCCGGCGCCAGCTCGCGCGCCGCCCTCAGACCCGCGATCAGGCCCTTGTACTCGGCGACGTTGTTCGTCGCGACGCCGATGAACTCGGCGCGCTCCGCCAGGGTCTCACCGGTGGCCGCGTCGAGGACGACCGCCCCGTAGCCGGCGGGGCCCGGGTTGCCCCGGGAGCCGCCGTCCGCCTCCACGACGAAACGCGGCATCAGATGCCCGAGTCCGCCGCACGGACCAGGATGCGGCCGCAGTTGTCGTGCCGGACGACCTGGTTGGCGGCCGCGGCCTTGATCTCGTTGATCTCGGCCATGTCGAGCTCCAGCCGGCAGCCCTCGCAGCGGCGCTGGTAGAGGCGCGCGGCGCCGACCCCGCCCTGCTTGACGCGGATCTTCTCGTACAGGGCCATCAGGTCGGACGGCATGGAGGCGACGATGACCTCGCGGTCCTTCGTGATCTTCGCGGTCTCGGTGTCGAGTTCACCGGCGGCGGCGTCGCGGCGCGCGGTCGCGTCCGTCAGCTTGGCCTCCAGCGCGGCGACGCGCGCGGTGATCTCGGTGACCCGCTCCTGGGCGCCCTCCAGGCGCTCCATGACCTCCAGGACGACGTCCTCCAGGTCGGCCTGCCGCTTGGCGAGCGAGGCGACCTCGCTCTGCAGGTTCGCCAGGTCCTTGGCCGAGATGCCCGCGCCGGACTCCAGGCGCTGCTGGTCCCGGGCCGCGCGCTGGCGGACCTGGTCGACGTCCTGCTCCGCCTTGGTCTGCTCCCGGGCGGCGTCGCTGGCCTGCGTCTGGGCGGCGACGAGGAGGTCGCGCTGCTGGCTGAGGTCCTTGGTCAGGGAGTCGACCTCGGCGTGCTCCGGCAGCGACTTGCGCTTGTGGGCGAGCTGAGACAGCCGGACGTCCAGGGCCTGGACGTCGAGAAGTCGGATCTGGTCGGCGGGCTCGGCGTTCAGTTGGGGGCTCCAGAGGCACTAGAAGGGGGTGTGGCGGACGGCGCGTGCGCCGTCCAGGGGTCGGTGACCGTGCGCGAGACGTGGGTCCGCAGACCCCAGCCGTGGCGCTCGGAAACGGCGTCGAGCTCGGCCGCGGCCTGCTCGCACCAGGGCCACTCGGTGGCCCAGTGGGCGGCGTCGACGAGGGCGAGCGGGCTCTGCTCGCGGGCCTCGGACACCGGGTGGTGGCGCAGGTCGGCGGTGAGGAAGGCGTCCACGCCGGCGGCGCGCACCTGCGCGAAGAGGCTGTCGCCGGAGCCGCCGCTGACGGCGACGGTGCGGATCAGCGCGTCCGGGTCGCCGGCGGCGCGGATGCCCTGCGCGGTGCGCGGCAGCCGGGCGGCGGCGCGGGCGGCGAACTCGCGCAGGGTCTCGGGGTGGTCCAGCTCGCAGATCCGGCCGAGGCCGCGGCGGCCCGCCGGGTCGGTGGGGTCGGGCACGAGGGGCCCGGTGACGCGGAGGTCGAGGGCGCCCGCGAGGGCGTCGGACACGCCGGGGTCGGCGGTGTCGGCGTTGGTGTGGGCGACGTGGAGGGCGATGCCGTTCCTGATCAGGGTGTGCACGACACGGCCCTTGAAGGTGTCCGCGGCGACGGTGGTGGTGCCGCGGAGGTAGAGGGGGTGGTGGGTGACGACCAGGTCGGCGCCGAGCTTCACCGCCTCGTCGACGATCTCCTGTACGGGGTCCACGGCGAACAGCACCCGGGTGACCTCGGCATCGGGGTCGCCGCAGACGGTGCCGACGGCGTCCCACTCCTCGGCCCGCGAGGGGGGCCAGAGAGCGTCCAGCGCGGCGATGACTTCAGAGAGACGGGGCACGGGGCAAGGCTACCGTCCGTGGCGCGCGGTGGTCCCCTGGCCGGGGCGGCAGCACAAGCGCATCCCCCGCCACAGGGGAATCGTCGGGTGGCCACCCGTACGTGTGAAGCGGGCTGGGTCGTGCTGTTCGGCTGGAAGTGCGAAAACTAGCTTCCTCTCCGGAGGTGACGGCCCGGATGACTGTCTGTGCCACCGAGATCACGACGACCAACGCGCTCCCGGCCCCGGAGGACACGGGGCCCGAGGCCACGGAGCCCTTGGGCGCGGCCCCGCAGGGCACGGCCCCCGGAGCCTGGGGCCCCTCGGGCGCGGGTCCCGGAGCCACGGCCCCGCAGGGCGAGGGCCCCGGAACCACGGCCCCCGGCGTTGCGACGCCCCTCGGCGGGGCTCCCGGAGCCACGGCCGCCCAGGGCGCTACCCCCGGAGTCACGGCCCTCGGAGCGGCTGCCCCCTTCGGTGCGGCCCCCGGTCCGGTGTCGGGCGGGGGCGCGGCGTCCGCGCCGCCCGCGTTCGCGATTTCCGCCGACGGGGCGTACGCGGCGCGGCTGGCCGGGCAGGGTGATGCCCTTTACCCGGAGCGCTGGACGTTCGACGGTCCGGAGCCCTACGCCGTGCCGCTTCCGCTCGCGCAGCCGGAGGAGGCGGACAGCGAAGTGCTGGCGCTGGCCGACGGGCAGGTGCTGATCCACCGCCGGGTCGCCGACCGGCACGCGTTCGCCCTGCTCTATCCCTCGGGCGCCGCCGCCGGCCCCCGTACCGGGGAGCACCAGCTCGGCTCGGTCGAGGCCGGGGAGGGGCTACGGGTCCGCCTGCTGCCGCCGTCCCCCGACGGATGCGGGGCCTACGCCCTGGCCGTGGGGGCGGAGGAGAGCACCGTCTGGCAGGTGGCCGGGTGCTCCGGCGGGCCCCGGCGGGCCGCCGTGGTCCCGGGCCGCTGCTCCGGCGGCGTCTGGCTGGACCGCGCGGGCCGGCTGCTGGCGCTGGACCGGGAGGTGGACGGCCGTACCAAGGCCGTCGCCGTGGACCTGGGGCGCGGCGGGGTGGTCAGTCCGCTGTTGCAGATCGCCGAGGACAGCGACGACCGGCTGCTGCTGGCGGCCCCGGACAGCGGGCTGCTGCTGATCCGCTCGGACGCCCCCGGGGAGCCGCGGCTCGGCTGGGGGGTGCTGGGCAGCCGGCGCCCGGTCCGCTTCCCGGAGTGCCTGCGGCTGGAGGACGCCCACCCGTTCGCGGTGCAGCCGGGCCAGGTCCTGATGCCGGAGACCTGCGGGGTCGCGCTCCGGGTGGGCGCGGCCGGCCTCGCCCTGTGGCGTCCCGCCGACCGGTACGTCTTCCGGCTCGGCGCCCCGGCGGGCTGGCTCGGGAGCGGGCGGTGGACCCCGGACGGGCGGCTGCGCCTGCCCTGTGCCACCCCCGAGGTGCCCTGCGGGATCGTGAGCCTGAGCCAGCCGCCGGCCCCGCCGCCCCCCGTGCGCGTGCGCGTGGACCCTCCCCCGCCGCCCGCCCGGCCGGTGCCGCTCCAGCAGGCGCCGCTGCGCTGAGCGGACGCACCGTCCAGCGCCACCAAGTGCCGTGATACAGAGGGCGGATGACGACCTCCACGGCCCCCGGTACGGACCGGCCCTTCGACGCGGTCCTCTGCGACCTCGACAACGTCATCCGCTTCTACGACTCGTCGCGGCTCGCCGAGCTGGAGCGCCTCGCCGGACTGCCCGAGGGCACCACGGCGGCGCTGGCCTTCTCCGAGGAGCTGGACGGACCGCTGCTGCTCGGCCGGATCACCCGGGACCAGTGGCAGGAGGCGGTCGCCGACGGGCTGGCCCGCTCGGGCCGGATATCCGGGGAGGGGGCGCGGGAACTGGCCGCGGCGATGACCCGGGCGCCGTTCGCGGCCGACGCGGCGGTGGTCTCCGTACTGCGCGGGGTCCGTGCGGCCGGGCTCCGCCTGGTCCTGGTGACGAACGCCTCCCTGGACCTGGACGAGGACCTGGCGGCGATGGGGCTCACCGACCTCGCCGACCACGTCGTCAGCAGCGCCCTGGAGGGAGTGGCCAAACCGGACCGGGAGATCTACGCGATCGCCGCCGACCGGGCGGGCGCCGTCCCCGAGCGCTGCCTCTTCGTGGACGACCGGCTGGAGAACGTCGAGGCGGCCGTCGCCTTCGGGATGACCGGGGTGCACTATCGCGGGCCCGCCGACCTGCACGCGGCGCTCGCCTTCCTGAACTGAGGGCGGAAGGGGCACGCCGGCCCGGGGGGCCGCCACACCCCTCCCGGGCCGGACCGGACCGGCTAATCGTCCACGGCCCCCGGGGCCAGGGCCGGCGCCGGAAACGCGGAACGGACCTCGGCGCCCGACCACCAGACACCGATGGCGAACACGGCGGCGGCCTCCAGCAGGGCCGCCCGACCGAGCCCTCCGCAGGGCAGCGGCGTGCAGCCCATCGAGGTGATGAGCTCCGCCACCCGCGCGGCGGCGTCCGGCTGGTCGGTGCAGAACGGCACCGCCAGCGGGGCCCCTTCGAAGCTCGGCCGGTCCAGGGTCCAGATGCTCTCGTGGCACACGCCGAACGCCTTCACCACCTGGGCGCCGGGGGCCGCGTCCGCGACGATCCGGGCGACGGAGGTGGCGCCGTCCGTGGTCAGGACCGGGCCGTCCGCCCCCGGCTCCATCGGGACGGTGCAGTCGATCAGCGTCCGCCCGGCGAGCAGGGGGGACAGTTCCCCGGCCAGCCGCGGGGCGGCCTGCGCCGGTACGGCGGTCAGTACGACCTCCCCGTGGGCCGCGGCCTCGGCAAGGCTGCCGGCCCCGGAGGCACCGGTGCGCCGGGCGGTGCGGGAGGCCGCCTGGGCGTCCCGGCCGCCCACCCTGACGTCATGACCGGCCCGTACCCAGGCCGCGCCGAGGGCCGTGGCCATGGCCCCCGTCCCCAGAATGCCGATGCGCATGTGTTCGCTCCTGTCGTCCGTGCGGCGATCCGCGAGGTGTGACGGACAGGACGCTAGGCGCGCCGACGCACACCATCCGGTGTGCATCGGGCCGGGCAGGATGAGCGCATGGCCGACGCGACGGAAGAGACTCGGGAACAGGACCTGGACGGCGGCGGGTACGCCGCGGACTGCCGGGCGAGGGTGGCCTTCGACGTCCTGTCGAACCGCTGGGACAGCGTGATCGTGTACGTCCTCGGCGAGAACGGACCGATGAGGCCGCGCGCGCTCCTCACGCGCATCGGCGGGCTCAGCCCCAAGGTGCTCAACGAAGCCCTCCGACGCCTGGAGTACAACGGCCTGGTCGTACGCGAGGCGTATGCCGAGGCCCCGCCCCGCGTCGACTACTCCCTCACCGAGGCGGGCACCGCGCTGCTGGGCCCGATCCGCGCGATGGGCGCATGGGCGGGTCGCCATGCCGAAGCCGTCCTGGCGGCCCAGGAGCGCTTCGGCCGCCGGGAGGACCGGCCGGACAGCACCTAGCCGTGCTTGAGGCCCAGGACCTCGGCCGCCGCGAAGGTCTCGTTCGCCGGGCGGGATTCGTAGTGCGGGGTGAGGAGGGCGTCGAGCTCCTCGAAGGAGAAGGCCTCCTTGGCCGTGTCGAACTTGGCGGCCACCCGGGGGCGTTCCATCACGACGACGATCCCGCCGTGCACCACGAACAGCTGTCCGTTGGCCTTGGCGGAGGCCGGCGAGGCCAGGTAGCCGACCAGCGGGGCGACGTGCTCGGGGGCCAGGGCGTCGAGCTCGCCCTCCTGCGGGACCTGGAATCCGGCGAAGACGTCCTCGGTCATCCGGGTCCGGGCACGCGGGCAGATGGCGTTCGCCGTCACCCCGTACTTGGCGAGGGCCAGGGCGGTGGAGGTGGTCAGGCCCACGATGCCGCCCTTGGCCGCCGCGTAGTTGGGCTGGCCGGCCGAACCGCCGAGGAACGCCTCGGAGGAGGTGTTGACGATCCGCCCGTACACCGGGCCGCCCGCCGCCTTGGAGCGCTCGCGCCAGTGCGCGGAGGCGAAGCGGGTGGTGTTGAAGTGGCCTTTGAGGTGGACCCGTATCACCGAGTCCCACTCGTCCTCCGTCATGGAGAAGACCATCCGGTCCCGCAGGATGCCCGCGTTGTTGACCAGGACGTCGAGCTTGCCGAAACGCGACACCGCCAGGCCCACCAGGTCCCGCGCCTGCTCGAAGTCGGCCACGTCGCCGAGGTGGGCCACCGCCTGGCCGCCGGCCGCGCGGATCTCCTCGGCCACCTCCTCCGCCGGGGTGGCGGAGGCCTCTCCGGAGCCGTCGCGGCCGCTCTGTCCGTAGTCGTTGACGACCACGCTCGCGCCGAGCCGGGCCAGTTCGAGCGCCTCGGCCCGGCCGAGCCCGCGGCCGGCGCCGGTGACGATGGCGGAGAGCCCCTCAAGTGGGAGTGACATCCGTAACGTTCCTCTCAGCGGTGTCGGATCGGCGGTCTTCGCAGTGCTCAGAGTTCGATGCAGGTGCGCAGGGCGACGCCGGTGCGCATCTGGTCCAGGGCGTCGTTGATCTCGGCCAGCTTCACCCGGTGGGTGATCAGGTTCTCCAGGTCGATGCGGCCGGCCCGCCACAGCGCGATGGTGCGCTCGTAGGAGCGGAGCACGTCGCCGCCGCCGTACATCGACGGCAGGATCTTCTTCTCGTCGAAGAACAGCGAGAACATGTTGACCTTGAAGTCGTCGTCGAGGGCGCCCGCGCCGACCACGACGACGGAGCCGCCGCGCCGCGTCATCTCGTACGCCTTCTGCGCGGTCGCGGACCTCCCGACGACCTCGAAGACGTAGTCGAAGCCCTCGCCGGCCGTGATCCGGTTCTTGGCGTCGGCGAACTCCTCCGGGGTCACGGCCTCGGTCGCGCCGAACCGCAGCGCCGCCTCCCGCCGCGAGGCGACAGGGTCGACGGCGATGATCTGGGCCGCGCCCTGGACCTTGGCGCCCTGGATGACGGAGATGCCCACGCCGCCGCAGCCGATGACGGCGACCGAGGAACCCGCCCCGACGGCCGCGGTGTTGATGGCCGCGCCGAGTCCGGTGGTGACCCCGCAGCCGATCAGCGCGGCGATGTCGAAGGGCAGGTCGTCGGGGATCGGGATGGCGCAGGCGGCCGGGACGACCATCTCCTCGGAGAAGGTACCGGTGCCGGCGAAGCCGAAGACGTCGCTGTCCGCCCGCCTGAAGTTGGGGGTGGCGACGTTCCCGAAGGCCTCCAGGCACAGGTGGCCCTGGCCGCGCGTGCAGGCGGGGCAGTGGCCGCACGGCGGCAGCCAGCAGACCAGGACGCGGTCGCCGACCGCGTGGCCGGTGACCCCGTCGCCGACGTCCGTGATCACGCCCGAGCCCTCGTGGCCGGGGACGAAGGGGGCGGGCTGCGGCAGTACGCCGCTCATCGCGGAGAGGTCGGAGTGGCACAGGCCGGTGGCCTTGACGCGGATCCGGACCTTGCCGGGGCCGAAGCCCACGGCTTCCATGTCGTCGACGACCTCGAGCTTGTCCTGGCCTATCTCGCTCTGCAGTGCTGCGCGCACGGTGCGGCTCCTTGGGTGGATGCTACGAGTGTTCGACGACGGTGTCGGCGAGGACCGGCGCGTCGTCCCGTTCGACGGCGGTCGCCGAGACCAGGACGCGGCCCGCCTCCTGCCACATCCGGATGCGCAGCGTCTCCCCCGGGAAGACGATCCCGGCGAAGCGCGTCCGGTAGGCGCGGACCCGGGACACGTCCCCGCCGAGCAGGGTGTCGACGACGGCCTTGAGGGTCATCCCGTACGAGCACAGGCCGTGCAGGATCGGCTTGTCGAAGCCGGCCAGCTTGGCGAACTCCGGGTCGGCGTGCAGGGGGTTCCAGTCGCCGGAGAGCCGGTAGAGCAGCGCCTGCTCCTCGCGGATCCCCCGCTCCTCGGTGCGGTCCGGGTCCCGCGAGGGTGCCTCGGCGCTGACGGAGGGACCGCGCTCGCCGCCGAAGCCGCCCTCACCGCGTACGAAGAGCTGCGCGTCGCTGGTCCACAGCGGTCCGTCGGCGTCCGCGACCTCGGAACGCAGCACGATCACGGCGGCCTTGCCCTTGTCGTAGAGGGCGGCGACCTTGGAAGTGGAGGTGGCACGGCCCTTGACGGGGATCGGCCGGTGCAGCTCGATGGAGTGCCCGCCGTGCAGGACCGCCGCGAGGTCCACGTCGAGGCCGGGGGCGGCGAGACCGCCCAGCATGGCCATGCCCGCTCCGGCGACGGTCGCGAAGCTCGGCAGGACGTGGAGCCTGGACTCCAGGGTGTAGCGGAGCTCGTCGGGGTCCGTCGCCAGGCTCTGCCCGTGCCGGGGCGCTCCCGCTCCGAGGCCCAGGTGGTAGAGCTGGATGTCCTTGTGGTCCCAGCCGATGTCGCCCCGGCGGGGTTCGGCGGCGAGGGCCTTGGCGGCATCGATCGGCATGAGGATGCTGCTCCTTCGGTTCCTTGGAAGACCTCGGCACGGCCGTCCGCACCGTCGGCCGCACCGAGGTCGTATGCGGGGCCGCCCGCCGGCACACGTTCTAGAACGCGTTCTAGCGTCGGCTGAAGGCATGTATAACGCACGCCCCCGCACTTGGGAAGACTGCTGACAGGACGTCAGATCGTTGTCGGGCGCGGCGTGTTGCCGCCTCCACCGGGCACGTCCCGTTACGCTGCGGCGGTGGACGAAATGCCCGTGACGTACCGGCCCGCTCGCTCGCTGCGCGTCCTGCTGGAACCGCCGGACCCGCCCCTCGCGCTCCGCCTCGGCCTCCAGCCGGACATCGAGGTGGTGGACTCCGCCCTGGCCCGGCCCGCGGTGGCGCTGGTGGAGGAGGTCGCGGCGGTGACGGCCCTGCTGGCCGAGGATCCCGAGTGCCGGGTCCTGGTGAGCGCCGGCTCGGCGCGTCCCGGCCTGCTCGACGCGGCCCTGGCGGCGGGCGCGGCGGGGCTGGTCCTGCGGGACGGCCCGGTCGAGGACCTGGCGGACTGCCTGCGCCGCGCCTCCGCGGGCGAGACGGTGGTGGACCCGGCGCTGGCGGGCCCGTAGGCGCACGGCGCGGCCCCCCGCCCGTGACGGCGGGGGGCCGCTGGACGCCCGCGCCGGGCGCCGGGGCTCAGCCGGAGGGCTTCGTCCAGTCGTCGACGGTCCGCGAGGGGTCCAGCGCCACGGGGAGCCGCTCCAGCCCCCGGAAGGCGGGGAAGGGGCTCTTGAGCCAGTCACCGCCGTGCGTCGACGGCAGCGCCAGCACCATGTCGGGGAAGCGGTCCAGCAGCGACGTCAGGCAGATCTCCAGCTCCAGGCGGGCCAGCGGCGCGCCCAGGCAGTAGTGCGTCCCGAAGCCGAAGCCGAGGTGGTTGCCCTGGAGACCCTCGCGGCGGACGTCGAGCTTGTCGGGCTCGGGGAACTTCTCCGGGTCGCGGTTCGCGGAGGCGATCGCGATCTGGACGACCGCGCCCCGCGGAATGACCGTCCCGCCGATTTCCACGTCCTCCAGCGCGTACCGGAAGGTGGACGTTTCCACGGAGCCCTCGAAACGGACCATTTCCTCGATCGCCTGCGGCAGCAGCTCCGGATTCTCCCGGACGGCCTTCAGCTGTTCGGGATGGGTCAGCAGGCTGTGGACGCAGTTGCCGATCTGGAGGGTGGTGGTCTTGTGGCCGGCGAAGAGCAGCACCCAGATCATCGAGACGAGTTCGTCGTCCGTCAGCGGTTCCTCGTCGTGCGGGGTCTGCACCAGCAGGCTCAGGAAGTCGTCGGCGGGATTCTCGCGGGTGCGGTGGATCAGCCCGGTGAAGTAATTGCGCAGCCAGTGCTCGGCCTCGACGAGGTCGTCCTTCAGGTCGCGGCTGAAGCGGGAACGGGTCACCTGGGCGAACCACTCCAGCACCTCGACGCGCTCGGCCCCGACGATGCCGAGCAGCTCGCAGATGACCATGATGGGCAGCGGCAGGGCGAAGGCCGTCATCAGGTCGACGGGCCGGTCGGTCGGGCACCGGTCCAGCAGGTCGTCCACCAGCTCCTGGATGTGCGGGCGCAGGTCCTTGACGTGCCGCGGGGTGAAGGCGGTCTTGGCGATGTGGCGCAGCCGGGTGTGCCGGGGCGGGTCGGCGAAGAGGAGGTTGTCGTCGAGCGCCTCGCACGCGTCGCCGAAGAGGGCGTGGTAGGTGTCGATGGCCTCGTGCATGTCCTTGCCGATGCGGTGGTCGGCGAAGAGCGCGTGGGCGTCCTCGTACCGGGTGACGAGGTACGTGTCCACCCCGTGCCCCGGGGTCAGCCGGGCGATCGGGGCCTGTTCGCGCAGCGACCGGTAGACCGGGTAGGGGCACTGGCGGTATTCGGGCGTGCCCTTCGTCACCGCCGCCACCGCTTCTTCGAGCCCGGGCCCGTCCCCCACTGCCACTGTCGGTTCAGTCGTCACGCGCGCATGCCTCTCGGGTAACCCGGAATTGACAGTCGGCTCCTTTCCCTGGGCCGAATGACGGCAAAACCGCGTTGCGCCGTTCGGCGCCGAATCCTCCCCCTCTGGAATGTCCGGGCGGCGGCCGGCCGGGCCCGTCCTAAGGTGTTCGCTGACCCGTTCCGCGGCCCGTTCGCGAACCGCTCCGCACCGGTTCGCGAAACCGCTCCGCGGCCCGAAGAGAGGGAATGCGCGCATGCCGGAATACGGCGTCGGCGGTTTCACCGCCAGTGGAGCAGCACGGCCCGGCTCGGCGGCCGCCGAGGACGACGGCAGCCGGGCGGTGATCGACGTGCACCACCACTTCTGCGCGCCGGCCTGGCGGGAGTGGGGGGAGGCGCAGGGACTGGTCGACCCGCGGGCGCTGCCGCCCTGGGCGCACTGGGACGCGGAGTCCGCGCTGGCGCTGATGGACCGGGCGGGGATCGCCACGGCCGTGCTCAAGCCGATGCTGCCCGCGCGGTACGAGACCTCCGCGCAGCTGCGGGAGGCCATCACGGTGACGCTGCGGGCTGCGGTGGAGGCCGTGCAGGCGCATCCGGGGCGGTTCGCGTTCCACACCCCGCTCTTCCTGGACGACCCGGAGGTCTCCTCCTGGGCGCTGCGGCTCGGGCTGGACGAACTGGGCGCGGCCGGGGTGAACATCACCGCCAACTACGGCGGGGTGTACCTGGGGGACCCGGTCTACGACGGGATCTTCGCCGAACTCGACGAGCGGGCGGCCGTGGTGGACACGCACCCCCACAACCTGCCGGCCACCCCGGCGGCCGGTCCGGCCCCGGGCGGGGGCAGGAGGCCGGGTGCGGGCGGTGCGGCCGAGCCCGGCACCGGGTCCGGGGCGCCGGAGGGCGGGGGGCCGCGTACTCCCGCGGGCGGCGGCCGGCCGGGGGCCGGCGGGCCGCCGGGGGTCACCGTGCCGGGGGTGCCGAACTTCCTGTGCGACTTCCTCCTCGACACGACCCGCGCCGCCGCCAACATGATCCGCACCAGGACCCTCGACCGCTTCCCGAACCTGTCGGTGATCCTGCCGCACGGCGGCGGGTTCCTGCCGCACATCGCGACCCGGCTGGAGGCCTTCGCGGGCTCCTTCCACCCGCCGGTCGACCCGGCCGCCGTCCGGGACCACCTGCACCGCTTCTACTACGACACGGCCGGCCCGATGTCCCCGGCCGGCACCCTGCTGGCCACCGTGGACCCGGCCCGGATCCTCTTCGGCAGCGACTGGCCGGCCTGCCCCGCCGACATGGTCGCGGACATCGCCGTCCCCGCGCTGGCCGCGGACCCCGCGCTGACGCCCGCGCTCCGCCGCGCCGTCAACCGGGAGAACGCGCTGCGCCTGATGCCGCAGCTCGCGCCCGTGTAGGCAGTCCGGGAGCCCGTCACCTGCGCAGCAGCGTCACCACCGCCGCACCGCCCAGCCCGATGTTGTGCGCCAGCCCGACCCGGGCTCCGGGCACCTGGCGGGCTCCCGCCTCGCCGCGCAGCTGCCACACCAGTTCCGCCGCCTGCGCCAGCCCCGTCGCCCCGAGCGGGTGGCCCTTGGAGATGAGGCCGCCCGAGGGGTTGACCACCCACCGCCCGCCGTACGTGGTGGCACCGCTCTCCACGAGCTTGCCGGAGGCCCCGTCGGCGCACATGCCGAGGGCCTCGTAGGTGAGCAGTTCGTTGACGGAGAAGCAGTCGTGCAGTTCGACGACGTCGACGTCCTCGATGCCGAGCCCGGAGGCCTCGTACACCTGCCGCCCGGCGGCGGCCGTCATCGGCTTGCCGACGACGTCGATGCAGGAGCCGCCGAAGCTCTCGGCGGTGTCGGTGGTCATGGCCTGGGCGACGATCTCGACGGCCTTGTCGTGCAGTCCGTGCGCCACCACGAACCGCTCCGAGACGACCAGCGCCGCCGCGGCCCCGTCGGAGGTGGGGGAGCACTGGAGCTTGGTCAGCGGGTCGTGGATGGTCTTGGAGGCGAGGATCTCCTCGACCGTGTACACGTCCTGGAACTGCGCGTTCGGGTTGTTGGCGGAGTGCCGGTGGTTCTTGGCGCCGACCGCCGCCAGCTGGGCGGGGGTGGTCCCGTACCGCTCCATGTGTTCGCGGGCGGCGTTCCCGAAGATCTGCGCGGTGGGCGGGGACATCTCGAAGCCGTGCGCGGCCGCCATGATCCCGTAGTGCCGGGCCACCGGCGACGTCGCGAAGTCGCCGCCGTCGGCGCCGCCGCCCAGCGCGCCGCGCTTCATCTTCTCGAAGCCGACGGCGAGCACGCAGTCGGCGAGGCCGCCCTGGACGAACTGCCGCGCCATCATCAGGGCCGTCGAGCCCGTCGCGCAGTTGTTGTTGACGTTGTAGACGGGGACGCCGGTCAGGCCCAGTTCGTACACCGCCCGCTGCCCGGCGGTGGAGGCCTGGAAGCAGTACCCGGCCGGCACGTGCTGCACCAGCCCGTAGTCCACGCCCGCGTCCGCGAGCGCCGCGCCGCCGGCCTCCCCGACCATGTCCCAGTACTGCCAGTCCCGTGACTCCGGCTTCTCGAACTTCGTCATGCCGACGCCCACGATGTACGACTTCATGCCCGATGACTCCTAGTCCCTGGGGAGGCCGAGAATCCGCTCGGCGACGACGTTGAGCTGGACCTGTGTGGTGCCCCCGGCGATGGTCAGGCAGCGGGACATGAGCATCCCGTGCACCGCCCGCTCCCCCGCGCCCTCGCACACGGCGCCCGCCGGGCCGAGCAGTTCGAGGGCCAGTTCGGCGGTCCGCTGCTGGTGGGGGGTCTGCACGAGCTTGCGTACGGACGCCCCGGCGCCCGGCTCCAGTCCGGACACCTGCTGGAGGGTGGTCCGCAGGCCGATGCAGGCGAGGGCGTGCGCTTCGGCGGCCAGCGCGCCGATGCGGGCCGGGTAGGAGCCGTCGAGCTCCGCCGAGCGGGCGATCAGGGCCTCCAGCCCGCTGTCGAAGGTCATCTGGTCGGCCATGTGGACGCGTTCGTTGCCGAGGGTGTTGCGGGCGACCTTCCAGCCGCCGTCGGCCGCCCCGACCAGGGCGTCGGCCGGCAGCAGCGCGTCCTCGAACCAGACCTCGTTGAAGAGGGCCTCGCCGGTGATCTCCTTGAGCGGGCGGATCTCGATGCCGGGGGTGTTCTTCATGTCGACGACGAAGTAGCCGAGCCCCTTGTGCTTGGGCGCGGCCGGGTCCGTCCGGGCCAGCAGGATCCCGAGGTCGGCGGTGTGCGCGGAACTCGTCCACACCTTCTGGCCGTTGACCTTCCAAGAGCCGGATCCGTCCCCGGTCCGCTCGGCCCGGGTCCGCAGGGAGGCCAGGTCGGAGCCCGCGCCCGGCTCCGAGAAGAGCTGGCACCAGGTGACGTCCCCGCGCAGGGTGGGCAGGAGGTGGGCGGCCTGCTGTGCGCCGGTGCCGTAGGCGAGCAGTGAGGGCACGACCCAGGTGGCGATGCCGAGGTCGGAGAGCCTGACCCCGGCCTCCTTCAGCTCCTGCTGGACGACGAGCTGTTCCACGGGCCCGGCGCCGAGCCCGTACGGCGGCGGGAGGTGGGGAGCCGCGTACCCGGTGGGTGCCAGCGCCCGGCGGGCGGCGGCCGGGTCGAGGCCGCGCGCGCCCTCGGCGGCGGCGCGGGCGGCCGCCCGGTAGGCCTCGGCGCCGGCCGGGAGTTCCAGGCGCAGCTCGCGCCGGACGCCGGACGCCGCGAGGCGTACGGCGCGGACGAGGTGGCCCTCGCCGGGGCCGAGGAGCTGGCGGGCGACGAGGGAGCGGCGCAGGTAGAGGTGGGCGTCGTGCTCCCAGGTGAAGCCGATGCCGCCGAGGACCTGGATGCAGTCCTTGGCGCAGGAGTACGCGGCGTCCAGGGCGGTGGCGGCGGCGAGGGCGGTGACGAGCGAGCGCACGCCGGGGGTCTCGGCGGCGCAGTTCGCCGCGTCCCAGGCGAGCGCGCGGGCCTGTTCGAGACGGACCAGCATGTCGGCGCACAGGTGCTTGACGCCCTGGAAGCGGCCGATGGGGCTGCCGAACTGCTCGCGCGTCTTCGCGTACTCGGCGGCCGTGTGCACCGCCCAGGCGGCGGTGCCGCAGGCGTCGGCGGCGAAGAGGGTGCAGGCCAGGTCGTGGACGAGGGCGGCGTCCAGGTTCAGCAGCCGGCCGGGCTCGACGGTGACCGCCCGCGCCCGGACCTCGGCGGTGGGGCGGGTGGGGTCGGCTCCCTCGTGGGTGCGGACGTCCAGCGCGTCGGCGTCCACCGCGTACCAGCGGGTGCCGTGCGCGGTTTCGGCGGCGAGGAGGACGAGGTCGGCCTCGCCGGCGCCGAGTACGGGGGGCGCGACCCCGTCCAGGAGGTGTGCGCCGCCTTCGACGGGAACGGCGGTGAGGGTGCCGGGGCCGAGGGCGACGGCCCCGATGCGGCCGTCGAGCGGTGCGGCCCCCGCCCGGTCCAGGAGTACGGAGGCCACCGCACTCGGCAGGAAGGGCCCGGGCAGCGCCGCCCGGGCGGCCTCCTCCACGACGACGGCCAGGTCCAGCAGGGTCCCGCCCTCCAGATGGGGCACCGCCAGCCCCGATTCCACCAGCCCGTCCCAGTAGCCGGGCCGCGCCCCCGTCCGCGGCGGGGCGTCGAGCAGCTTGCGTACCTCCTCGGGCGGTACGGTGCGCGCCACCCAGCCGCGTACGGCCTCGGCCAACTCCCGCTGTTCCTGCGTGATTCCGATGCCCATGCGCGGCAGATTAGAACACGTTTCAATCTGACGGAAGGTCAGTAGAAGGTGTTCTTCGCGCGGGGCGGCCGCCTCCCGGCCGGGAGGCGGCGGCCCGCTCAGCCGGCCGGCACGGCCTTCAGGGCGGCGCGGGCGATCGCCTCGACCGTCGGCCGGCACTCGGCCGGATCGGCGTCCGCCCCGGTGGCGCTCCACACGGAGATCCTGAGGTTCCCGTCACGGACCACGAGTTCGCAGGGACCGCTCCACAGCGTCTCGTCGCCGATCTTCGTGTCCGTCTGCGCCACCTGCTGCACGGCGGTGGCCACCGTCTTCCGCTCCGAGGCGAGCCGCTTGCGCTGCTCCTCCGGCCCGTTCCGGCCGCCCTCGCCGTCGAGCTTCAGGGACCAGTCCGCGATCACGCGGGTCGTCCCCCCGCCGAACCAGTAGCAGCGCACCGCGGTGGTGGGGCCGTAGTCGCTGCGGATCGGCAGGGTGGTGTCCAGGTTCGGCGCCCGCTCCGCGCCGGGCGGCACCGGGAGTTTCGGCGCCGCGGCGTCGCAGCGGTCCAGCCGCGTGTGCACCGCCTCGCCCCACCAGCCGCCGGGCTGGCGCCCGGTCACCCACACGGCGGCACCGGCCGCCGCCAGCACGACGGCCGCCAGCAGCGGAACGGCCACGCGCCCCGCTCCCCGGCGCGGTCCGGAGGCCGGCGCGGTCCGGGTGGCGGGCGGTGCCTCTGCCTGCGGTGCCTCCGCCCGCGGCGCCTCTCCCGGTCGTACGGGGGCCGGCCGGGCGGCGGGCCCCGGATCCGGAGTCCGCGCCGGACCGGGCCCGCGGTCCGGGATCCGGACCCGCCCGGGCTCCGGATCGCGCGCCGGCTCGGGAGTGCGCTCCGGCTCCGGACGGCGCGCCGGCTCCCGACCGCGCTCCGGCTCCGGGACCAGCTCGGCGACCACCGTCACCGGGTCCGGCTCCGCCGCCCGCCGGGGATCGGCGCCCCCGCGCAGCAGGCGGTCGATGGCCGCTCCCTGGTCGGCGATCATCCGGTGCACCGCCGGCGGCCACGGCAGCCGGCCCGCCGGGACGACCGGCCCGAGCAGCGCGAACAGCTCGGCCGGGGCCGGCCGGGCGGCCGGGGTCTTGGCCAGGCACCGCTCCACGACCTCGCGCAGCCCCGCCGGGACCGCGTCCAGGTCGGGCTCCGCGTGCACCACGTCGTACAGGGTCTGGAGGGTGGAGGAGCCCGCGAAGGGGTTGCGGCCCGTGACGGCGAGGTACAGCACCGACCCGAGGGAGAACACGTCGCTGGCCGCCGTGAGTTCCCGCCCCTCGGCCTGCTCCGGCGACATGAACGGCGGCGAGCCGATCACCAGCCCGGTGTGCGTCAGCCGGGTGTCGACGCCGCTCTCGGCCGCCCGCGCGATGCCCAGGTCGATCACCCGGACGCCGTCCTCGGCGAGCAGCACGTTCTCGGGCTTCAGGTCCCGGTGGACCAGCCCCGCCCGGTGGATCTCCGCGAGCGCCGACGCCAGACCGGCCGCGAGACGGCGTACGGTCTCCTCGGGCAGCGCCCCCACCGCCTGGACGGCCGCCCCCAGCGAGGGCCCGGAGACGAACACCGAGGCCAGCCACGGGGTCCGCGCGTCCGCGTCGGCCTCCATCACCGCCGCCGTGTACGCCCCGGACACCTTCCGGGAGGCGGCGACCTCCCGCCGGAACCGGGCGCGGAAGCCCTCGTCGTCGGCGAACCGAGCGAGGACCTGCTTGACGGCGACCAGCCGCCCGTCCGGCGCGGCACCCAGCAGCACCCGTCCCATCCCGCCCTCGCCGAGCACGCCCAGCACCCGGTACGGCCCCACGTGCGCCGGACCCGACGGTCCTATCGGCTCCATACCCGTCCCCTCATCGCGGCATCACCGCCAGTGCGGCGCGGGCCGTCGCCTTCGCCTCCGTCTCGCAACTCTCGGCTGGATGCCGGTCGCCGCCCAGCTCCACCCGCACGACGAGGTTCCCGTCGCGGACGGCCAGTACGCAGGTCTCCCCCGTGGCCGGGGTGTCCCAGTAGGCGGCGTCACCCGCCCCCAGTCCGGTCTCGGGTCTCCCCTCGCCGAACTCCGCACGCTGGCGCTCCGTCCCGTTGGCGAAGCCGCTCCCGCTGCGCTTGAGATCCCAGCCGACGGTCGCGTGCGGTCCCGGCGGCTGGTAGGTGCCGCCGCCGCTCACCTCGTACGGCGGCTCGTACCAGGAACAGGCGGCCTTGGCGTCGTTGTCCAGCTCCGTGTAGCGGTCCTCGTCCTGCCGGCGCTCCGCCTGCGGCAGCGGCAGCTGTCCCGCCACCTCCGCGCACACCGGCATCCGCGCGTACCGGTCGGGTACGGCCGGTCCCTTCGCCGACGGTGACACCGGTGACCACGGGCTCAGCAGGTACGCCCCGCCGCCGAGCACGGCCGCCCCCGCGGCGGCGAGCACCACCAGCCCGCCCGAACGGCGGCGCGGCCCGCCCGCGGCCGGGCCCACCGCCTGCGTGAGCACGGCGGTCGGCGCGGCCGCGGACACCCGGTCCGGGCCCGCTCCGGGCCGCTGCCCGGGCTCCCCCGCCGTCACCGCCGTCCGCTCCGGGTCACCGCCGAGCAGCCGCTCGATGTCCGCCCGTTGTGCGGCGATCAGCCGGTGCACGGCGGGCGGCCAGCCGCCGGGCACCGCCGGAACCGGCCCCAGCAGCTCCAGCAGCTGCTCCGGGACCGGGCGGGCGGCCGGCTCCTTGGCCAGGCACCACTCGACCACCGGGCGCAGCCCCGGCGGCAGCCCCGCCAGGTCGGGTTCCGCGTGGACCAGGTTGAACAGGGTCTGGAGGGTGGACGCCCCCGCGAAGGGGCTCCGGCCGGTGGCGGCCAGCGCGAGCACCGAGCCGAGCGCGAACACGTCGGCGGCCGGGCCCAGTTCGCGGCCTTCGGCCTGTTCGGGCGCCATGAAGGCGGGCGAGCCGACGACCAGTCCGGTCTGCGTCAGCTCGGCGCCGTCCGGGCCCTCCGCGGCCCGTGCGATGCCGAAGTCGATGACCCGGACGCCGTCCTCGGACAGCAGCACGTTGTCCGGCTTCAGGTCGCGGTGGACCAGCCCCGCGCGGTGGATCTCGGCGAGCCCCCGCAGCAGCCCGGCCGCGAGGCGGCGCACGGTCTGCTCGGGCAGCGGCCCGCCGGCCTCCACCGCCGCGCCCAGCGACGGCCCGGGCACGAACACCGAGGCCAGCCACGGGGTTTCCGCCTCGGCGTCGGCTTCCATCACGGCCGCGGTGTACGCGCCGGACACCCTCCGGGAGGCGGCGACCTCCCGCCGGAACCGGGCGCGGAAGCCCTCGTCGTCGGCGAACCGGGCGTGCACCTGCTTGACGGCGACCAGCCGCCCGTCGGGCGCGGCGCCCAGCAGCACCCGGCCCATCCCGCCGCGGCCGAGCTCGGCGAGCAGCCGGTACGGGCCCGCCGCCCGCGGGTCGCTCTCCCTGAGCTGCCTCATGGCCGCGCCATCACCGCCAGCGCGCTGCGGCCCGCGTCCCGGGCGACGGTCTCACACGAACCGGCGGGGTAGCGGTTGCCCTTCACCTGGACGTAGACCGTCTGGTTGACGTCGCGCAGGTACAGGACGCAGCCGGGGTCCTTGTCGTCGTCCGGCGGCAGCCACATCCCCTCCTCGGCGAATCCCAGGCCGAGGTCGCGCCGGATCCTGCCGCGGATGTAGAAGTCTTCGTGCTCCTTCTTCGCCTGCTGGGCTCCGGTGCCGACCCCCGGCTCCGTGACGTACAGGCCCCACGAGACGTAGATCTCGTCGCCGTAGCGGCTGTGCCAGACGCACAGGTGGGACGGGCCGCCCCAGCCGTAGTTCTCGCTCTTGGTGAAGCCGTACCCCTGCGGGGCGTCGAAGTCGGCGGGCACCGTCACCTTGCCCGCGACGTCGGAGCACGAGAACGGCTGGGGCACGTACTTGTCGGCCACCTGGGACAGGGGCGTGGTGCCGGGCGTCGGCACGGTCTCCGGTACGACGGTGTAGTAGACGTCCTCGACGAAGGGCCGCCCGACCGTCAGTCCGGCGGCGGCGCAGGCCGTCAGGACACCGGCGCCGACCAGCAGCCGCGTACGCCGGCTCCACCGGCGCCGCGGCCGTACGGTCCGGCCGGGCGCCCCCGCGGCGGCGGCCGCCACGGGCTCCGGCCCGGGGGCCTGCGCGAGGAGCGCCTCGACCTGCGCCTTCTGCGCGGCGATGAGCGCGTTCACCGGCTCCGGCCACGGCCGGGCCGCCGGCGCGAGCGCGCCCACCATGGTGAGCAGCTCGCGCGGGGTCGGCCGGGCGGCCGGATCCTTGGCCAGGCAGGGGGCGATGATCCCGCGCAGCGCGGGCGGCACCCCGTCCAGGTCGGGTTCGGCGTACACCACGTCGTGCAGCAGCCTCGGGACGGAGTCCGCGGCGAAGGGCGGCTTCCCGGTGCAGGCCATGACCAGGGTGGCGCCGAGGGAGAACACGTCGCCGGCGGCGGTCGGTTCCCCGCCGGTGATCTGCTCGGGCGACATGAAGGCCGGCGAGCCGATCAGGGCGCCGGTGTGGGTGATCCTGGTCTGGTCCCCGGCGGCGCGCACGATGCCGAAGTCGATGACGCGTACGCCGTCCTCGGCGAGCAGCACGTTCGACGGCTTGAGGTCGCGGTGGATCAGCCCCGTGCGGTGTACGTCGGCCAGGGCGTGGGCCAGCCCGGCCGCCAGTCGGCGCACCGGTTCCTCCGCCAGCGGACCGGCCGCCTCCAGGGCCTGCGCCAGCGAGGGACCGAGCACGAACTGCGAGGCCAGCCACGGTGTCGGGGCGTCGGGGTCGGCGTCCAGGACCGGCGCCGTGTAGGCACCCGACACCTTCCGGGAGGCGGCGACCTCGCGCCGGAACCGCGCCCGGAAACCGTCGTCCTCCGCCAGTTCGGCGTGCACCTGCTTGACCGCGACCAGGCGGCCCTCCGGCGCGACGGCCAGCACGACCCGGCCCATCCCGCCCTGCCCGAGCACACCGACGGCCCGGAACGGCCCCGTCCCCGCCGACCCGCCCGGCCCTAAACCCTGCATGCGGCCCCCGCCCTCCCCGGTACGGGAGGGGATCATACAGATCCCTCGACTCCCGCCGCCGGTACGGGCACCGCATACCGGCCCGCCAGGACGGCCACCGCCCCGGCCACGGCCGCCCGCAGCTCCGGCGGACCCAGCACCTCCGCCTCCGCGCCCAGCCGGAGCAGGTCCCCCACAGCGACGTTCAGGGACTCCACCGGCAGCTCCACCTCCGCCCAGCCGTCCGCGTCCGGCGGCCCGGCCCCCTCCAGGGCCCGCACCCCCGGCGCCCCGAACTGCACGGGCAGCAGCCGCTGCGCGCGCGGCGAGAGCCGCAGCCGCGCCACGCCCTGGCGCAGCGCGGCCTCCAGACGCCGGGAGGACTCCGCCCAGTAGGCCGCCAGCCCGAACCCGGCCGGCCGCTCGAAGCCCTCCCCGGTCTCCCGCACCGCCAGCAGCCGCGACACCCGGTAGGTGCGTATGCCGCCCTCGGCCGGCGCCGCCACCAGGTACCAGATGCCGCCCTTGAGGACGAGGCCCAGCGGGTGCAGCTCCCGCCGGCGCAGCTCCCCCGACCAGCGCCGGTACTCCGCCTCCACCACGCGCTGCTCCCACACCGCCCGCGCGGCCGCCGCCAGGTGGGGGACCGGGTCGGCGTCCCGGAACCAGGCGGGCGCGTCCAGGTGGAAGCGGTCCTGCACGCGGCGGGCCCGGTCCGCCGGCCCGGCCGGCAGCGCCGCCTGGAGCTTCAGCTGCGCGGTGGCCAGCACCGCCCCCAGCCCCAGCTCCCGCGCCGGTCCCGGTGCCCCGGCCAGGAACAGCGAGCCCGCCTCGGCGTCGGTGAGTCCGGTCAGCCGCGTGCGGTAGCCCTCCATCAGCCGGTAGCCGCCCGCGGGCCCCCGGTCGGCGACGACGGGCACGCCGGACGCGCCGAGCGCCTCGACGTCCCGGTAGACGGTGCGGACGGACACCTCCAGCTCCGCCGCCAGCTCGGGGGCGGTCATCCGGCCGCGGTTCTGGAGCAGCAGGAGCAGGGAGAGAAGCCGGTCGGCGCGCATGGGGCCCATTGTCGGCCGGGCGGGACCATACCTGACAGGGGGTGTCAGGTATGCCGCCCAGGCTGGTCACAGCGCGGGACGGAACCCGCGCCGCCCGTCGAAAGGACCCGCCCATGCCCACGCGCACCGCCACCGGCCACTTCACCTTCACCCGCTGGGAGGAGGACCCGGCCGGCCCGGCCGACGTGCTGCCGAGGCTCGCCCGGGCCTCGGTGGCCAACACCTTCTCCGGCGGCATCGAGGCTGCGGGCACCAGCTGCGCGTACACGATCGCGTACCTGACGGCGACGACCGGCACCTACACCGGCATCGAGCTGCTCACCGGAAGCCTCGACGGCCGCAAGGGCGGCTTCGCCGTCGAGGAACGCGGCACGTTCCACGAGGACGGCACCACGCGCTGCTCCTTCGAGGTCGTCCCCGGATCCGGCACGGGCGAGCTGGCCGGCCTGCGCGGCACCGGCAGCTTCCTCGCCCGGCACGGCGAACCGTCCGTCCCCTACACCTTCGCCTACGAGCTGGACCGCTGACCCGCCGCCGGAGCCGGTATCCGCTCCCCCGGAGCGCCCCGTCCGGCCCACGGCCCATAGCCGGGCGGGGCCGAGGGCGTTGGAATGGTCATGGCTCTGGTAGCCCCGCGGAGGAACCGCCCGCGAGCCGCAGGGACCGCAGGTCGAGGCGGCCAGGCCGGGACCCGCGGCCGGGGCGGACCCCGGCCATGGTGCCCTACCGGCCGGTAGGGCACCATGGGCCGCCAAGCCGCACCCGCTCACCGCCGGAGGAACACCCATGGCCGCCGCCACTCCCAAGCCGGAGACCCTCGCCGCTTTCGAGGCCGCCAAGGGGTTCATGCCCGTGCGCGAGGGCCTCGCCCTGTACGCGGCGGCCGCCGGGGCCGCGGCCCTCGGGCTGCCGCTGCTGGAGGTCGGCACGTACTGCGGGCGCTCCACGATCCTGCTGGCCGACGCGGCCCGCGAGGCGGGGGTCCCCGCGATCACCGTCGACCACCACCGCGGCAGCGAGGAGCAGCAGCCCGGGTGGGAGTACCACGACCCGACGGTGGTGGACCCGGAGATCGGCCTGATGGACACCCTGCCGACCTTCCGCCGCACCCTGCACCGGGCCGGCCTCGAGGACCACGTGATCGCCGTCGTCGGCCGCTCGCCGCAGGTCGCCGCCGCCTGGGGCGGGAAGCTGGGCTTCGTCTTCATCGACGGCGGCCACACCGACGAGCACGCCACGGGCGACTACGAGGGCTGGGCCCCGCACGTCGCGCCGGGCGGCACGCTCGTCATCCACGACGTGTTCCCCGACCCGGCGGACGGCGGCCAGGCCCCGTACCGGATCTACCTCCGCGCCCTGGCCTCCGGCGCCTTCGAGGAGGTGTCGGCAACGGACTCCCTGCGCGTCCTGCGCCGCACGGCCGAGGGCGTCTGAGGGCGGTCCGGTCCCGGTCCGACAGAACGACCATCACACCACGCCCTCGGATGGCGGATGGTCCGTACGGGGCCGGGGCGGGCGTTCTAGCATCGCGAGGTGCGCTATGACGACAGTCCCCCGCTTCCCGAGTCCCGATCCTCGATCAGCCCGGACCGGCCCTGGTTCGCGCGCCGGCCCGCCCTGACGGTGGCGCTGGCCGCGCTCGCCCCGGCCTGCCTGGCGGGCTGGGTGCTGACCCAGGTCCTGACCGGCCCGGGACCCGACGGGCGGCAGCCCGCGGGCATGCCGCTCACGGCCTCGCGCACGGCGGCGGCGTCGGACGCGAAGTCCAGCGCCACCCCGGGCGCCGGCCCGAGCGCCACCCCCGGCCCCGCCGCGGCGGGTACCGGTGCTCCGTCGGCCGCCCCGGCCAAGGGGCCGCTCGCCGGGCGGACCGTCGTCATCGACCCCGGCCACAACACGGGCAACTTCCAGCACGCCTCCGAGATCAACAAGCAGGTGGACATCGGCACCAACCGCAAGGAGTGCGACACCACCGGCACCACCACCAACTCCGGCTACATGGAGGCGGAGTTCTCCCTCGACGTCTCCCGCCGGACGCGCGCCCTGCTGGAAGCCAAGGGCGTCAAGGTGGTCTTCACCCACGAGGCCGACCGCCCGTGGGGTCCCTGCATCGACGAGCGCGCCCGGATCGGCAACGAGGCCGCGGCCGACGCCGTCGTCTCCGTGCACGCCGACGGCGCCTCCGCCGGCAACCGCGGCTTCCACGTCATCCTCCCGGCCCGGGTCAAGAGCGGTGCGGCGGACACCGCGCGGATCGTCGGGCCCTCCCGCGACCTCGGCGAGCGCATCGCCCGCAACTTCGGCCGCACCACCGGATCCGACCCCGCCAACTACCTCGGCAGCGGTACCGGATTGGTGGTCCGCGACGATCTGGGCGGACTCAATCTCTCGACCCGGCCCAAGGTGTTCCTCGAATGCGGCAACATGCGTGACGACAAGGACGCGGCGCAGCTGATGAATCCGGAGTGGCGGCAGAAGGCGGCCCAGGGCATCGCGGACGGCATCGTGGGCTTCCTGGGCGGGTAGTTCACGGGGAGTCGTCCAGGGGCGGCCCGCCGCCCCGATCCTCTCGGCCGCGTGAACCTCCGTACCATGGGGGCGCCCGCTCCGCCCCAGCCAAGACCGAGAAGGACACCCCAAGACGTGAACATCCGCTCCCTCACTCGAGGTGACGGCGTGGTGATCGGAGCAGCGGTACTGCTGTTCATCGCCTCGTTCCTCGACTTCTACTCCGCCACCGGCCTGGACCTCCCGAGTGCGTGGGACACCGACGTCTACGGGCTGGCCCTGCCGACGGTCTTCCTGACCGGCTTCATCGCCGCCGGCCTGCTGATCGCGGCCCGTTTCCAGCCCGAGGGCCGCAAGCTCGGCGGCCTGACCCTGACGGCGTGGGGCACCGTACTGGCCGTGGCGGCGGCCTGGGCCGCGCTGTGGTCGCTGATCACCAGCCCGGCCAGGGCCGACCTGGGCGCCGGCTGCATCATCGCCTTCCTCGCCAACCTGGCCCTGGCGGGCGTGGCCGTCGCCGGTGCGAAGATCCCCGCGCTGGCCGGGCCGCTCGTGCCCGAGCCGCGTCCCGCCGCCCCCCAGCCGTACGGCGCCCAGCCCGGCAGCGGGTACGGGTACCCGGGCGGCCAGCAGCCGCAGGGCTACGGGGGCAACCCGCAGCCGGTTCCGCCCTACGGCGGCACGCCGGCGCCCGGCCCGCAGGACGCGGCGGCCGCCCCGGCGGCGGACTTCACGCCGTTCTGGTTCGCGGTTCCGGTGGCCCGGCCCCTCTACGGCGAGGACGGCTCCCCCGTCCCGGTCGCCGAACTGACCCCGGGCACCTGGTA
Organism: Streptomyces sp. NPDC034085; assembly: GCF_055575555.1. Lineage (NCBI taxonomy): Bacteria > Bacillati > Actinomycetota > Actinomycetes > Kitasatosporales > Streptomycetaceae > Streptomyces > Streptomyces sp. NPDC034085. Next base: position 553,716 of record NZ_JBVISL010000001.1, read on the forward strand.
CCTGGCGGTCGACCAGCGCGGCCCGTCGGCCCTGGTGGCGCAGACCCAGGACGGCCGGCGCGGCGTCCTCAACGACACCTCCGGGATCCAGCGCGGCTGACCGCCCGCCCCGTCACGACCCCACGGCCCCCCGCCCGCCCGGGCGGGGGGCCGTCGCGCACTTCCCGGCGGGGCGCGCGTGCCCTACAGTCGCCTTCCGCTACCTGACGTACCGTCAGATCCGGCTTCGCGGAGGGGACCGTCCATGCGCCTGGGACTCGCACTCGGCTACTGGGGGCGCGGGCCCTCCCCCGCCCACCTCGACCTCGCCACCGAGGCCGAGCGCCTCGGCTACGACTCGGTGTGGACCGCCGAGGCCTGGGGCTCCGACGCCTTCACCCCGCTGACCTGGATCGCCGCCCACACCTCCCGCATCCGGCTCGGCACCGCCATCGCCCAGATGGCCGCCCGGACCCCCACCGCCACCGCCATGCACGCCCTCACCCTCGACCACCTCTCCGGCGGCCGCATGATGCTGGGCCTCGGCCTGTCCGGGCCGCAGGTGGTGGAGGGCTGGTACGGGCGCCCCTTCCCGGCGAGCCCGCTCACCGCGACCCGGGAGTACGTGGACGTCGTCCGCCAGGTGCTGCGCCGCGAGGCCCCGGTCACCCTGGACGGCCGCTTCCACAGCCACCCCTACCGCGGGCAGGACGGCACCGGCACCGGCCGACCCCTCAAGCCCATCACCCACCCGCTGCGCGCGGACCTCCCGCTGCTCCTGGGCGCGGAGGGCCCGAAGAACATCGCCCAGACCACCCACATCGCGGACGGCTGGCTCCCGCTGTACTGGTCACCCACCCGCACCGACGTCTACCAGGCCTCGCTGACGGACCTCCCCGACGGGTTCATGATCGCCCCGATGGCCCGGGCCCAGGTCTGCGACGACGTCGCCGAAGGGCTGCTCCCGGTCAAGGCGATGCTCGGCTTCTACATCGGCGGCATGGGCCACGCGGCCCGCAACTTCCACGCCGACCTGATGGCCCGCATGGGCTACGAGGCCGAAGCCCGGCGCATCCAGGAACTGTTCCTGGCCGGGCGCAGGCAGGAGGCGGTGCTCGCCGTCCCCGACGCGTTCGCCGACGAGATCTCCCTCGTGGGCCCCCGGGAGCGGATCGCGGAACGACTGGAACTGTGGCGCAAGGGCCCCGTCACCGACCTGCTCGTCACGGCCCCGGACCCCCGCACCCTGCGGGTGCTGGCAGAGCTCAACGGCTGAGGCCGGGCACCACGTCGAGGAGTTCGCGCAGGTCCAGCGGCATCACGGCGATCTCCATCGTCCCTGCGCCTTCAAGGGCGCAGGCCACGATCCGCGAGCCCGGGTTGATGGAGATCCCCTCCCGGACGGAGGGGGCCCGTACGGCGGTGGCCCGGGCGCCCGCCAGGGGCACCGCCGGGCCCCGCCCGGGCTGCCAGCGGGCCGCGCCCTGGTCCGCGTACACCCGGCCCGGGCGCCAGCGGCCCTCACCGGCCGGGATCCGGGCCATGCCCGGGATCCCGGCGGGGGTGCCGGCGGCGAGGCGCTGCCGGTGCCTGCGCCGCAGCAGCCACCCCAGGCCGGCCGCCGCGAGGGCGCACAGCAGGAACTCGATCACACCGGCCATTCAAGCAGGCGGGTCTCAGCCGGTCAGCTGCGAGGTGCTCGGCACCTTGTCCGTCACCACGGCGCCGGAGCTCTTGCCCGCGTCCTTGACGCCGTTGATGACGTTGTCGAAGGCGTCGATGTCGGCGTCGCCCGCGTCGCCCTTGCGGAGCTTGCCGGCCAGGCCCTTGAGGGAGTCGATGCCGGCGGTCAGCGGGACCATCGCCTTCGACAGCAGCGGGTCGCCCTTGGCGTTGTCGGCGGCCGCCTTCAGCCGGTTGTACGCGAAGGCCCCGGCCAGACCCGCCTTGATCAGCGCGAAGGTACGCCCCTTGGCGCCCTTCTTGAACTTGCCCTCGCGGTACGGCTTGATGATCCACTGGTACGTCGCCCCGGCCGCGAGACCGGCGTTGGCGACGAACCGCGTCTTGGCGAACTTCTGCTTCTCGGCGGAGGTGCTCGGCGAGGGGGCCGCGGCGGCCAGCTCGTCGGCCTCGGCCGCGTCCGGCTCCGCCACGGCGAGGACGGCCAGCTCCGTGGCGGCGGCCGAGGAGACCTCATCGCGCCGGCCACGGTCGCCGCCGTTGCCGCACGCGGCGGCACCGGCCAGCAGCGCGGTGGACAGCACCACCGCCGTGAGGGCTCGACGGAAACGGACGCTTGCGGGTACGGGCACGGTTGCCTCCGGGGGGCTGAGGTGTCCCCCGCAGCCTCACCCCGGGCACCGGCCCCCACCACCCGGGGGACCCGTTCGGGGGTCCCCCGCACGGAACTCAGCGGCAGCAGTCCGGTTCCAGGCCCGCGGGCAGGGCCAGCCCGCCGAAGACCTCCCCGGTGGCCTCGTCCCCGCCCAGCGCCGCCACCGCGAGCAGCAGCGAACCCGCCGTCCAGGTCGTCTGCTCCACCGGCCACACCGCCCGGTCCTGGAAGACGTAACCCGTCCAGTACATGCCGTTCTCGGCGCGCAGGTGCCCGATCGAGCGCAGGACCTCCAGCGCCCGGTCCGACTCCCCCATCACCCACAGGGTCAGCGCCAGCTCGCAGGACTCCCCGCCCGTCACCCACGGGTTCGGCAGCACGCACCGCACCCCGAGGTCCGGGACGACGAACTCCTCCCAGCGCCGCTCGATGCGCGCCTTCGCCTCCGGTCCGGACAGCGCCCCGCCCAGCACCGGGTAGTACCAGTCCATTGAATAGCGGTCCTTGTCCAGGAACCGCTCCGGGTGGCGGCGTATCGCGTGCCCGAGCGCGCCCGTGGCCAGCTCCCAGTCCGGCTGCGGGTCACCGCGGTGGTCCGCGATGGCCAGCGCGCAGCGCAGCGCCTGGTGGATGGAGGAGGAACCGGTCAGCAGGGCGTCGGTGACGGCGGTGCCGTCCGCCTCCCGCTTCCAGCCGATCTCGCCGCCCGGCTGCTGGAGCGCGAGGACGAACTCGACGGCCGCCACGACCGACGGCCACATGCGGTCCAGGAAGGTGTCGTCACCGGTGGCCAGGTAGTGGTGCCAGACCCCGACGGCTATGTACGCGACGAAGTTGGTCTCCCGGCCCGGGTCCTGCGGCGCGCCCGTGTCCACCCCGTCGGCCCGGTCCGCGTACGCCGCGTACCAGGAGCCGTCCGGGTTCTGGTGCCGGGCCAGCCAGGTGTAGGCGCGCTCGGCCGCCTCGTGCTCACCCGCCGTGTCCAGGGCCATGGCGGCCTCGGTGTGGTCCCACGGGTCGAGGTGGTGGCCGCGGAACCACGGTATGGCCCCGTCCGCGCGCTGCACGGCGAGGATCCCCTCCACCGTCTGCGCCGCCTGCTCGGCGGACAGCACCCCGTCCAGGACGAGGTGCTCGGGTACGGTGCGCCCCGGCGAGCTCACTGGGCGGAGCCGGCGGCGCCGACGGGCAGGTGGGGCTTGGTCGCGTACGCCACGAAGCTCTTGCCGATGAGCGGGTTGAGGGCCTGCTCGGCGAGGCGGGTCGCCAGCGGCTTCTTCATGATGTCCCAGACCAGCAGCTTGTGGTACGCCTTGACGGGCAGCGCCTTGTCGTTGTCCACGCCGAAGGCGCACTTGAGCCACCAGTACGGGGAGTGCAGGCCGTGCGCGTGGTGGGTGCCGTACGGCTTGAGGCCCGCGGCCTCCATCTTCGCGAGCAGCTCGTCCGCCCGGTAGATGCGGATGTGGCCGCCCTCGACCTCGTGGTAGGCGTCGGACAGCGCCCAGCAGATCTTCTCCGGGCCGTAGCGCGGCACGGTGACCGCGATGCGGCCGCCCGGCTTGAGCACGCGGACCATCTCGGCGAGCACGCCCTTGTCGTCGGGGATGTGCTCCATCACCTCGGAGATGATGACGACGTCGAAGGACTCGTCCGGGAAGGGCAGGGCGAGGGCGTCGCCCTCCATGGCGGTGGCGGTGGCGCCCGCCGGGGCCTCACCGGCCTCCTTCATGGCGGCGAACCACTTGGCGACCTCGCGGATCTCCTCGCCGTTGCGGTCGACGGCGACGACCTGGGCGCCGCGCCGGTAGCACTCGAAGGCGTGCCGGCCTGCGCCGCACCCCAGATCGAGCACTCGGTCGCCTGCGGCGAGCGGGAACCGGGAGAAATCGACGGTCAGCACGGGGTCCTGCCTTCGCGGTCACGGGGGTGAAGGGTGGTGCGGATGCACTGCGGTGGGGCTCGGTGGTGCGCTGGGCGGCGCGCTCAGCGGGTACGGGCGGCGGCGGCCTGCGCGATGGCGGCTCTGTAGTGCGCGGCGGTGCCCTCGGCGGCCTTGGCCCACGTGAACCGGGTCAGGACCCGCGCCCGGCCGGCGGCCCCGAGGCGGGCGCGCAGCTCGGCGTCGCCCAGCAGCCGGCCCAACGCGCCGGCCAGCGCCCCCGCGTCGCCGGGCGGCACGGCCAGGCAGGTCTCCCCGTCGGGGCCGGACACCTCGGGGATGGCCCCGCCGGTGGTGGCGACCAGCGGCGTGCCGGTGGCCATGGCCTCGGCCGCCGGGAGCGAGAAGCCCTCGTAGAGGGAGGGAACGCAGGCGACCCGGGCGCTGCGCACGAGGTCCACGAGTTCGGCGTCGGTGATGCCCTTGACGAACCGCACCGCGTCCTGGAGCCCGTACGTCTCGATCGCGCGGGCGACCGGCCCGCTCTCGGCGCGCTTGCCGACGACGACGAGGTGGGCGTCGGGCTGCTCGGTGCGCAGCTTGGCGAGGGCCTCGACGAGGTGGACGAGCCCCTTGAGCGGGACGTCGGCGCTGGAGGTGGTCACGATCCGCCCGGGGACCTCCGTGACGGACGGGTCCGGAGACCACAGGTCGGTGTCCGCGCCGATGTGCACGACGTGGATGCGGTCGTCGCGCACGCCGAGGTGCTCGGCGATCTCGTGCTGGGAGGAGCCCGAGACGGTCAGCACCGAGGGCAGCCGGCGGGCCACACGGCCCTGCATGCGCGTGAACGCGTACCAGCGCCGGACGGAGGCGCGCTTCTTGCGGTCCTTGGCGGCGGCGAGGTCGAGCTTGCGGTCGACGGTGATGGGGTGGTGGACGGTGGTGACCAGGGGCGCGCCGAGGTCGCCCAGCAGTCCGTAGCCGAGCGTCTGGTTGTCGTGGATGACGTCGAACTCGCCCGCACGGGCCCGCAGGTGGCGCCGGGCGCGCAGCGAGAAGGTGAGCGGCTCGGGGAACCCGCCGGTCCACATGGTGGCGACCTCGAGGGCGTCGATCCAGTCCCGGTATTCGCCGCGCTTGGGCGTGCGGAAGGGGTCGGGGCTGCGGTACAGGTCCAGGCTCGGCAGCTCGGTGAGCGTGGCACCGGTGTCCAGCACCGGGTAGGGCTGCGCGCCGATGACCTCGACGGAGTGCCCGAGCTTGACGAGCTCCCGGGAGAGGTGGCGGACGTAGACGCCCTGGCCGCCGCAGAACGGGTTCCCCTTATAGGTGAGGAGTGCGATGCGCAACGGGCGGTCGCCGTCGGTGGCGGACCCTGCGAAAGGGCTCGTCACCATGGCCTCTGCGGTCACTCTCGGCCCCCTTCTCCCTGCACTTTCGCCGGAGCGTAACCGCTCGGATAATGTAGAACAAGTTTCAGAGTTGATCCCCTGAAGACCATTGAATCTACCGGCCGGAAACCACACCGTAAGAGGCGGAGCAGGTGATTCGCGCCACGGCTCGGGCGCCTGACATGCTGACCCGCGGACCATCCCGGAATCAGCCGCCGCAACGACACGGAACGCCAGGAACGGGACACATGACAGCGGAAGCGAAGGCCGTGACGCCTCCCCTGACGGAACGCCAGGAGGCGCGCCGGCGCCGCATCCTGCACGCGAGCGCGCAGCTGGCCAGCCGGGGCGGCTTCGACGCCGTGCAGATGCGGGAGGTCGCGGAGTCGTCGAACGTCGCGCTGGGCACCCTCTACCGCTACTTCCCGTCCAAGGTGCACCTGCTCGTCGCCACCATGCAGGACCAGCTCCAGCACATGCACACCACCCTGCGCAAGCGCCCCCCGGCGGGCGAGGAGCCGGCGGCCCGCGTCGCGGAGACCCTGATGCGCGCCTTCCGCGCCCTCCAGCGGGAACCGCACCTCGCGGACGCGATGGTGCGCGCCCTGACCTTCGCGGACCGGAGCGTCTCGCCCGAGGTGGACACGGTCTCGCGGCTGACGACGGCCATCATCCTGGACGCCATGGGCCTCGACGCCCCGCCGACGGCGGAACAGCTCTCTGCGGTCCGGGTCATCGAGCACACCTGGCACTCGGCCCTGATCACCTGGCTCTCGGGCCGCGCGTCGATCGCCCAGGTGAAGATCGACATCGAGACGGTGTGCCGGTTGATCGACCTGACGGGGGCGGGGGCTTCGGCTCCGGCGGGGGCGGCTGCGGCGCGAAAGGCCTGATTGTGGCGTAGGGGTGGGGGTGCGGGTGCGGGGTCTCCCGGGACCGGATCAGGGAGGTTTGGGGGCTTCCCGTCAGTCCCATCGTCCTTCCGCGTCGGGCCGGCCCGTCAAGGGCGCTCCTTCGTCGCGTCGCTTCGCGATCGCCTTCGGCCACCCTTGACCGACCGACCCGCCCCGGAAAGCCGAAAGACTGCCGGGAAACCCCCAAAAGAACGGTCACCAGGGACACGTCCGAGGAGCGGGCCTCTCAGGGACGAGGCGAGGGGCCAGGGCCATGGCCCGCCGGGCATCCGGGCCCCCTGTCCCACGCCCAGGACCGGGGGCCCGGCCCCACCCGCACCGAACAGCGACCAGAGCAGCGCGGGAAGCCGATGGGCGCATCAGATCGCTACGTGCTCCTCATTGCTTGGCGTCCGGCGGCCGTCTGGGGCTGGTACCTGCACCAAATGTTGATCAGGAGCCCATCCGGCAGCAGTAGGCGTGTCAGATCAAGGCACTCTCACCGGCGTGGACAGCGCGCAGGGAGCGCTGGACGGTCTCCAGCTTCTCACCGACCGGGGCGGCGTAGTCGATGGCAGCGCGAGCGGCTTCCTCCCCGAGGGTGCGGCTGATCACCCAGGTGGCGAGGTACTGGGAGGCCAGGCAGCCGCCGGCGGTGGCGATGTTCCCCTCGGCGTGGAAGGGGGCGTCCAGCACGGTGACGCCGCAGGCCTCGACGAAGGGCCGGCTCGTCATGTCCGTGCAGGCGGGCATGTCACCCAGCAAGCCGAGCCGCGCGAGCACGAGCGCGCCGGAGCACTGCGAACCGATCAGCTGGCGCGAAGGGTCGAGCGGCAGCATGGACAGGAGCCGGTCGTCGGCGACCACGTCACGCGTCTTCACCCCACTGCCGATCAGCACGACATCCGCTTCGGTCACGAAATCCATCGACCGCTGCCCGGTCACCTCGACGCCGTTCATCGACGTGACCACCGGGGTCGGCGTCGTGATGAAGGCCTCCAGACCGGACCGGTTGATCAGTGCTGAGGCGATGAAGCTGTCGAGTTCGTTGAACCCGTCGAAGGTGACCACGGCTACCTGCATCACAACTCCCTGAGTAGTCAGGCTTCGAGTCTGTCAGGCCCATCACCCCCCGCACGCGGGCCAATTGGCGGTTGGTGGCCTGCGCAGCCCGCCGGATGGTCTCCTGGTCAACGTCTGGTGCGGGTATCAACCCCAGACGGCCGCCGGTCGCCGAACCAAGAGAACCGCGTAGCGACCCGGGACACGGGCATTGCCTCGATGGGCCCGGATCCGGGAAGGGGTCATGACCCCTACCCCCTCGCCTCGTCCCTGAGAGACCCGCTCCTGGGACCTCTCCCTGGTGACCGTTCTTTCGGGGGCTTCCCGGCAGTCTTTCGGCTTTCCGGGGCGGGACGGGCTGTCAAGGGTGGCCGAAGGCCATCGCGAAGCGACGCGACGAAGGAGCGCCCTTGACGGGCCGGCACGACACGGAACGACGATGGGACTGACGGGAAACCCCCGAACCAGCCCTGACACCGCCCCACCGAAACCCCGCTCCCCCACCCCGCCCCCCACCCCACACCTCACTCCTCCGGCGGAAACACCGCCTCCCCCGACGGGGACAGGGTGATGAGGATGGCCTCCACCGGGCAGCCCTCCGCCGCCGTCAGCGTGGGTTCGTTGGCGTCCGTGACTGGGGAGCGGGGGTGGGACTGGCGGGCCGAGTCGAGGGTGAAGGCGTCCGGGGCGTGGTTCACGCACATGCCCGCTCCGATGCAGACCCCCCGGTCGACCTCGACCTGCCAGCGGTCCCCCATCACGCACCCGCCGGGAGGTGGATCATCTTGTGCTCCAGGTATTCGCTCAGTCCCTCCGGGCCGAACTCCCGCCCCACGCCACTGTTCTTGTAGCCGCCGAACGGTCCCAGCATGTCCAGGCTGAAGGTGTTCACGTTGAAGGTGCCCGTGCGCACCCGGCGCGCGAAGTCGATGCCGTGCTCGACGTCGGCCGTCCAGACGCTGCCGCTCAGGCCGAAGTCCGAGTCGTTGGCCACCCGCACCGCCTCCTCCTCGTCCCCGTAGGGGATCAGGCACACCACGGGGCCGAAGATCTCCTCGCGGGCGATCCGCATCGAGTTGTCGACGTCGCCGAAGAGGGTGGGCTCCACGTACCAGCCCCGTTCCAGGCCGGCCGGGCGGCCGCCGCCCGCCAGGATCTTGGCCCCCTCTTCCTGGCCGATCCGGATGTAGTCCAGGGAGCGCCGCTGCTGGCGCTCGGCGACGAGCGGGCCGAGCTGCGTCGCGGGGTCGAGGGGGTCTCCGACGACCAGGGCGCCGGCCGCCGCCGCGAGGGCTTCGGCCACCTCCGCGTACCGGCTGCGCGGGGCGAGGATGCGGGTCTGGGCGACGCAGGCCTGACCGTTGTTCATCCAGGCGGCCGGGACGATCCCGGCGACGGTGCTCTCCACGTCGGCGTCGGGCAGGATCACGGCGGCGGACTTGCCGCCGAGTTCGAGGGTGACCCGGGTCAGGTTGCGCGCGGCGACCTCCATGACGCGCTTGCCGGCGGCGACGGAGCCGGTGAAGGCGACCTTGTCGACGCCCGGGTGTCCGACCAGGTACTCGCTGACCTCGCGGTCGGCGGGCAGGACCGAGAGCACGCCCTCCGGCAGCCCGGCCTCCCGTGCGATGTCGGCCAGGATGAAGGAGTCCAGGGGGGCTTCGGGGGACGGCTTGAGGATGACCGCGGAGCCGGTGAGCAGCGCGGGCGCGAGCTTCGCCGCCGCGACGAACTGGGGGACGTTCCACGGGATGACGGCGGCGACGACCCCGACCGGTTCGCGGCGCACGAGGATCGGGCCGAGCGCGCCCTGACGGCGCTCCTCGTAGGGGTATGCGGCGGCGACCTTGATGGCGGAGTCGTAGACCATCATCGCGCCGAGGGCCTGGGCGAGGATGCTCCAGGAGTACGGGGAGCCGTTCTGGGAGCTGATGGAGCGGGCGATCTCCTCGTGCCGGACGGCGATGGCGTCCTTGATCCGGGAGACGACGGCGGTCCGCTCCTCCAGCGACAGGCGCGGCCAGGGGCCCTCGTCGAAGGCCTTGCGGGCGGCGGCCACGGCGCGGTCCACATCGGCCTCGGAGGCGTGCGGGACGCTGCCGATGACCTGCTCGGTGTGGGGGGAGACGACCCGGATGGTGCCGGTGCCCAGCGGATCCGTCCATTCCCCGCCGATGAACAGTTGGGCGTGTTCCACGAGCTCGGTCATGTCCGATGCCTCCAGGGGCTGCGCACGATCTCACCGATGTCGCAGAACTGATACCAGTTCTAGTTCGAGGAGTCCACGGTCCGCACACGGCCGGGCGCGGGCTGCCGCAAGATCCTGCGGGTAGTCAGGAAGCCCGCGAGATGGTCGACTTGGGCTCCTACTGAAACGCGTTCTCGTCACCGGCCAGTCAGCAGGGAGAGCCCCCATGTCAGAGGCCGCACCCCAGCCCACGCCTCACCCCACCCCCCGACCGGCACCTCACCCCACCCCGACCACCACCCCCCACGTCACCGACCACGGCGGGGGTGTCTGGGCCCTGAAGGTGCCCATCCCCGACAACCCGCTCGGCCACACCCTCGTCCACGTACTCGACACCGGCCGCGGGCCCGTCCTGGTCGACACCGGCTGGGACGACCCCGCCTCCTGGGACACCCTCATCGCCGGGCTGGGCGTGCTCGGCCTCGCGGTCGCCGACGTGCACGGGGTGGTCATCACCCACCACCATCCCGACCACCACGGCCTGTCCGGCCAGGTTCGGGAGGCCTCGGGGGCGTGGATCGCCATGCACGCCGCCGACACCGAGGTCGTCGTGCGGACCCGTTCCGCCGAGCCGGGCGTCTGGTTCGACTACATGGGCGAGAAGCTCGCCGCCGCCGGGGCCCCCGAGGAGCACGTCGCCCCCCTGCGCGCGGCCCGGGCGAGCGGGCGGATGCGGACCCTGCCCGGGCTGCGCGCCGCCGTCCCCGACCGGGAGATCGTCCCCGGCGAGCTGCTGCCTCTCGCCGGGCGCCGCCTGCGCGCGATCTGGACCCCGGGCCACACCCCCGGCCACGTCTGCCTGCACCTGGAGGAGGCCCACCCCGCGGGCCTGCCCGGCAACGGCCGGCTCTTCTCCGGAGACCACCTGCTGCCCGGGATCTCCCCGCACATCGGCCTGTACGAGGCCCCCGGGGACACCCGCGTCACCGACCCCCTGGGCGACTACCTCGACTCCCTCGAACGCGTCGGCCGCCTGGGGCCCGCCGAGGTGCTACCCGCCCACCAGCACGCCTTCACCGACGCCCCCGCCCGCGTGCGGGAGCTGCTGGAGCACCACGAGGAGCGGCTGACCGGGCTGTGGCGGCTGCTGGCCGAGCCCCTGACCCCCTGGGGGCTCGCGGAGCGGATGGAGTGGAACCGGCCCTGGGAGCAGATCCCGTACGGATCCCGGAACATCGCCGTCTCGGAAGCGGAGGCCCACCTGCGGCGGCTGGTGAAGCAGGGCCGGGCGGAGGCGGTGCCGGGCACGGACCCGGTGGCGTACCGGGCGCTGTGATCCGGTGCGGCCGGAGCCGGCCCCCGCCCGCCGCGCCCGGCCACGGGGCCGCACTCCGGGCCGCCCCCGGTAAGGGGCACTGCCGCCCCGGGCCCCCCGACCCGCTGGCTACGGGCCGGTACAGTGAGCCCGTCGTCCACACTTCCGTATGGGGGGAAGCCGGTGCGAATCCGGCGCTGACCCGCAACCGTGACCCGGCCCGCAGCACGCGGGACGGCGAGCCGGAATGCCCCGTACCGGAGGTGCGCGGCTCGTGCCGCCGGGTCCTCCGGCGGCCGGCACCGTCGAGGTAAACGGAGCCGGAGCCCGGTGCCTGCGCGTGCCTGTCTCCCGCCCCCCGTACGAGAGGCACCCGCCCCGCCATGAACGTCCGCCGCAGCGCCGCAGCGCTCGCCGCATCCGCCGTGCTCTGCGTCGGCGTCGCTCCCGCCGCCCTCGCCGACACCCCGCCGCCCTCCCCCTCCGCGCCCCCGGTCCTCCCCTCGGGCCTGTTCGGCAAGGCCGACCCGACGTACGACGGCGTGTGGCGCCAGTCCCTCGCGCTGCTCGCCCAGCGGACGGCGGGCGTGAAGCCCGCCCCGCAGGCCGTGGCCTGGCTCACCGGCCAGCAGTGCGCGAACGGCGGCTTCGCCTCCTTCCGGCCGGACGCGGGCGCCGCATGCGACGCGAAGACGGTGTTCGACACCAACGCCACCGCCGTCGCCGTGCAGGCGCTGAAGGCCCTCGGCGGCAAGGACGCCGAGGTCAAGAAGGCGACCGACTGGCTGAAGTCCGTACAGAACGAGGACGGCGGCTGGGCCTACGTCCCCGGCTCCCCCAGCGAGGGCAGCTCCACCGCGATCGTGATCAGCGCGCTGGCCACGGCGGGCGAGACGCCGGACCAGGTGAAGTCGAAGGCGGGCAAGTCCGCGTACGACGGCCTGCTCTCCTTCCAGCTGGGCTGCTCAACCGAGCCGGCCTCCGACCGGGGCGCCTTCGGCTACCAGCCGGCCGACGGCAAGCTCGCCGCCAACGCCGACGCCACGGCCGCCGCCGCCCTGGCGGGTCTGGGCAAGGGCATCCTCGTCGAGCCGGCTGCCTCCGACACCGCGGCCGCCGCGCTCGCCTGCCCGGCCGGCCCCGCCGACCCGGCGGGCGCCGCCCGGGGCGCGGCCGGCTACCTGGCCGAGGCCCTCAGGAAGGACGGCCACCTCACGGCCGTCACTCCCGGCTCCGACCAGCCCGTGGCGGACACCGGCAACACCGCCGACGCCGTCATCGCCCTCGCCGCGGCGGGCCACCGGCAGTCGGCGGCGGGCGCGCTGGAGTGGCTCCAGAAGAACTCCGCGCAGTGGTCCAAGGACAACCCGGCCGCCCTGGCCACCCTCGTCCTGACCGCCCACGCGACGGGCACCGACCCGAAGTCCTTCGGCGGCACCGACCTGGTCTCGGCCCTGAACGCCACGGGCCCGGCCCCGCAGCGCGCGGACGCCGACGCGCAGAAGGTGGAGGGCAAGGAGGAGCCGGGCTCCGGCAACCAGGGCATCTGGTGGATCGTCGGAGCGGGCGCCGCCGCCGGCATGGGCATCGGCATCCTGCTGAGCGGCCGCCGGAAGAAGAACCAGCTGTGACCGGCCGCCGTCCGCACACGGCGGCGGGTGCGGTCGCGGGCGTCCTCGGCGTCCTGGGCGGCCTGGGCGTCCTGGGTCTGGCCCTCACCCTGTTCGCGGCCTCCCCGGCCCTGGCGGCGGGCTACCGCTACTGGTCGTTCTGGGACGGTGCGGGCGGCAGCTGGGCGTACGCCACCCAGGGCCCCTCGACGGCCCGCCCCGCGGACGGCGCCACGCTCGGCTTCCGCTTCTCGGTGAGCAAGGACGCCGCCGATGAGGCCGCCCGGCCGCGCGCGGCCGCCGACTTCCAGGCCGTCTGCGCCGGCACCGCCCCGGCGGACGGCCGCAAGCGGGTGGCGGTGGTCATCGACTTCGGGGTGCCCGGGGACGCGCCCGGCGGCGAGACCCCGCCGCAGGACACCCCGCGCACCGCCTGCGCCCAGCTGGCCCCGGAGGCCACGGCGGCGGAGGCGCTGGCGGAGGTGGCGAAGCCGCTGCGCTACAACAGTGCGGCGCTGCTGTGCGGGATCTCCGGCTTCCCGAAGACGGGCTGTGGCGAGCCGATCGCCGACGGGGAGCCGCGGAGCCCGGCGCCCGCCGAAGCCGCCCCGTCGGCGCAGGAGGACTCCTCCGGTCCCTCGGCGGGCCTGTTCCTCGGGGTCGCGGCGCTGCTGGCCCTGGGCGGGGCCACCGTCTGGCAGTCCCGCCGCCGCAGGCGATGACGGCGCGCCCTCCCGGCGGGCCGGCCGGCGCCGGCCGGCCGCCCACGGGGTCCACCCGCACGGGTGGGTACCCCGCCCGGCGCGGCGTCGGGCGCACCACGCACGGCGCGGCACCCGCGCACCTACCCCCGGCCCGGACCGGTGCCGCCGGGCGGGCGGGCGCCCCGCACGGGCCGTCGTACAAAAGGGAAAGGCCCTGGCGGGCCCCCGAGGCCCGGCGCGGGAACGCCCTGCACGCGGGGGCCTGGTGGCTGTGGGCCCTCGGGCTCGCCACCGCCGCGTCCCGGACCACCCATCCCCTCCTCCTGGGGCTGATCGTCGCCGTCGCCGGGTACGTGGTCGCCGCCCGCCGCACGGAGGCGCCGTGGGCGCGTTCCTACGGCGCCTTCGTCAGGCTCGGCCTCTTCGTCATCGGGCTGCGGCTGCTCTTCTCCGTGCTGCTGGGCTCCCCGATCCCCGGCACGCACACCCTCGTCACCCTGCCCGAAGTCCCGCTCCCGGCCTGGGCGCAGGGCGTCCGGTTCGGCGGGCGGGTCACCGCCGAGCAGCTGGTCTTCGCCTTCTACGACGGCGCGAAGCTGGCCGCGCTGCTGATCTGCGTCGGCGCCGCCAACGCGCTCGCCAACCCGGCGCGGCTGCTGAAGTCGCTGCCCGCCGCACTGTACGAGGCGGGCGTGGCAGTGGTCGTCGCCATGACCTTCGCGCCGAACATGGTCGCCGACGTGGCCCGGCTGCGGACCGCCCGCCGGCTGCGCGGGCGCCCCACCGGCGGGGTGAAGGCCGTCCTCCAGATCGGCCTGCCGGTGCTGGAGGGGGCGCTGGAGCGCTCGGTGGCGGTCGCCGCGTCGATGGACGCGCGCGGCTACGGGCGTACGGCGCAGGTTCCGCCGGCCGTGCGGCGCACCACCAACGCCCTCACCCTCGGCGGCCTCCTCGGCATGTGCGCCGGTACGTACGGGCTGCTCGCGGCGGAAGGCGCCGCGTACGGGCTGCCCGTGCTCGGCACCGGCCTCGCGCTGGCCCTCGCGGGGCTGCGGCTCGGCGGGCGGCGCAGCATCCGCACCCGCTACCGGCCCGACCGGTGGGGGGCGCGGGCCTGGCTGGTCGCCGGGTCGGGGGCGGCGGTGGCGGCGCTGCTGGTCCACGCCGGGTCGGTGGACCCGGAGGGGCTGCGGCCGGGGGTGGTCCCGCTGGTGGTTCCCGCGCTGCCGCTGTGGCCGGCGGCGGCCGTCCTGATCGGCCTGCTCCCGGCCTTCGTGGCCCCCGTTCCTCCCGAGGAGTCTTCCCGTTGATCCGCTTCGAGCAGGTGTCGGTGACATACGACGGCGCCGCGCACCCCTCCCTCCGCGACGCGGACTTCACCGTCCCGGAGGGGGAGCTGACCCTCCTCGTCGGCCCGTCGGGTGTCGGCAAGTCGACACTGCTGGGGGCGGTGTCCGGACTGGTCCCGCACTTCACGGGCGGCACGCTGCGGGGGCGGGTGACGGTGGCGGGGCGGGACACCCGCACGCACATGCCGCGTGAGCTGGCGGACGTGGTGGGCACGGTGGGGCAGGACCCCCTGGCGCACTTCGTGACGGACGTGGTGGAGGACGAACTGGCGTACGGGATGGAGTCGCTGGGCCTGCCGCCCGCGGTGATGCGCCGCCGGGTGGAGGAGACGCTGGACCTCCTCGGACTGAACGAGCTGCGCGACCGTCCGATCGCCTCCCTGTCGGGCGGGCAGCAGCAGCGGGTGGCGATCGGCTCGGTCCTCACGCCGCACCCGCGCGTCCTGGTCCTGGACGAGCCCACCTCCGCGCTGGACCCGGCGGCGGCGGAGGAGGTCCTGGCGGTGCTGCAACGCCTGGTCCACGACCTGGGCACGACGGTCCTGATGGCGGAGCACCGCCTGGAACGGGTGGTGCAGTACGCCGACCAGGTGCTGCTCCTGCCGTCCCGCGGGGCGGCGCCGGTGCTGGGCTCGCCGGCGGACGTCATGGCGGTGTCCCCGGTCCACCCGCCGGTCGTCTCCCTGGGCCGCCTCGCGGGCTGGTCCCCGCTCCCCCTCTCGATCCGCGACGCCCGCCGCCACGCCGCCCCCCTCCTCTCCCGCCTGACCCCGCCGCCCTCCGAGACCCGCCAGCCCGGAGCCGAAGCCCCCGCCCCAACCTCGCCGACGTGCGAGGCGCGGGAGTCCGCGACCGGAGCCCCCCTCCCAGCCTCGCCGCCCTTCGAGGCGCGGGAGCCCGGGGCCCAAGCCCCCACCCCGGCCCCGCCGACCTTTGAGGCCTGGGGGTCCGGGGCCGGAGCCCCCACCCCGGCCCCGCCGACCTTCAAGGCCCGGGAGCCCGGAGCCGAAGCCCCCCTCCCAGCCCCGCCGGCGTTTGAGGCGCGGGGGTCCGGGGGCGGAGCCCCCGGGGGAGCGGGGTCCGGGGCAGCGCCCCGGGGAACGGGCGAAGGGCGGGGCGGGGAGCAGCTCCGCGCAGCGGCCCCCGGCACCGGCCCCGCCCCCCACGGGTGGCTCACCCGGATCCTCGGCCGGCGCCGCACCGCCCCCGCGGAGCCCGCGGCCCCGGCCGACGCGGCCGCCACCGCCACCGCCCTCGGCGTCCGCCGCGGCCGCGCCGAGGTGCTGCGCGACGTCACCCTCCGTGTCGCCCCCGGCGAGACCGTCGCCCTCATGGGCCGCAACGGCGCCGGCAAGTCCACCCTCCTCGCCGCCCTCACCGGCACCCTCGCCCCCTCCACCGGCCAGGTGACGGTCGGCGGCCGGGTCCCCCACCGGACTCCGCCGCAGGAGATGGTCCGCCGGGTCGGCCTGGTCCCCCAGGAGCCCCGTGACCTCCTCTACGCCGACACGGTCGCCGCCGAGTGTGCGGCGGCCGACGCCGATGCCGACGCGGCCCCGGGGACCTGCCGCGCCCTGGTCAGCGCCCTGCTGCCCGGCGTACCGGACGGCACCCACCCCCGTGACCTGTCCGAGGGCCAGCGGCTGACCCTGGCGCTCGCGCTGGTCCTGACCGGCCGGCCGGCCCTGCTGCTGCTGGACGAGCCGACCCGCGGCCTGGACTACGCCGCGAAGGCCCGCCTGGTGGAGACGCTGCGCGGCCTCGCCGCCGACGGCCACGCCATCGTCCTCGCGACGCACGACGTGGAGCTGGCCGCCGAGCTGGCCCACCGGGTGGTCGTCCTGGCGGGCGGGGAGATCGTCGCGGACGGTCCGACGGCCGAGGTCGTGGTGTCCTCCCCCGCCTTCGCCCCGCAGGTCGCCAAGGTCCTGGCCCCGGGCCACTGGCTCACGGTGTCCCAGGTCGCCGCCGCCCTCGAAGCCCGCGCCCTCGAAGCCCCCACGCTCGAAGCCCCCGCCCCCGAAGCCCCGGCCCCCGGAGCCCCCGCATGAGCGGCCGCGCACCCCGCCCCCGCCCCGTCCGTGTCGGTCCCCGCGCGGCGGCGGCCCTGGCGCTGGTCACCCTCATCGGCATCGCCGCCTTCGGCTGGCCCCTGCTCGCCGACCGCCAGTCCGGCCTCGCCCACTCCCAGGACGCCCCGTGGCTCTTCGCCGCGCTGCTGCCCCTCCTCGTGGCGGTCGTCGTCGCGACCATCGCCGACCAGGGCATGGACTCGAAGGCCGTCGCGATGCTGGGGGTGCTCGCCGCCGTGGGGGCGGCCCTGCGGCCGCTCGGCGCGGGCACGGCCGGCCTGGAGCCGATGTTCTTCCTGATGGTGCTCAGCGGCCGCGTCCTCGGTCCCGGCTTCGGGTTCGTCCTGGGCTCGGTCACCATGTTCGCGTCCGCCCTGCTCACGGGCGGGGTGGGGCCGTGGATGCCGTTCCAGATGCTGGCCCTGGGGTGGTTCTCGCTGGGTGCCGGGCTGCTGCCGGGGCCGGAGCGGATCCGGGGGCGGGCCGAGCTCGCGCTGCTCGCGGCGTACGGGTTCCTCGGCTCGTTCGCCTACGGGACGGTCATGAACCTCCAGGGCTGGGTGCTCCTCCAGGGCATGGGGCAGGGCGTCTCCTTCCACCCCGGCGACCCGGTGCCGCAGAACCTGGCCCGGTTCGTCGCGTACTGCCTGGCCACCTCGGTCGGCTGGGACCTGGGCCGGGCCGCGCTGACGGTCGTCCTGACCCTCACGCTCGGGGCCACCCTGCTGAAGGCGCTGCGGCGCGCGACTCGGAAAGCTGCGTTCGACGCCCCGGTCTCCTTCGATTCGGGGGCCGGAAGTGACCTGGGACACCCACCCAAGAGGCCTCAACCGGGTACATAACGTGACAATCGGGCCGCTGGGCGGTGAGGCGGCCCACAGGACCCACGTCACATTCGGCCCGCGGTAGTAGACCCCGCCGACCCGCCGGCACCCCCGGCCACCTGCCCGAACCCCGGCCCGGGCGGGGCGGGCCGTTCCTCCCCACCTGCGAAGGCCGCTAGTAGCAGGGGGGCGTTGCCAGGGCGGCGGGGGCCTGGCTAACTGGTGATGTCGCCGAGGCGGCCGGGCCCCACGGCCCCCGCCGGACGAACCCCTCTCCACCGCGTGAGTGGCTCACGCATGTCTTCGGCATGCCGCGACCGCCCCTGTTCCCGTCGGAAGGTTCCCTCCGTGTCCAACGCCGTCATCCGCCGCATCGCCGCTTCGAAGAAGACCCTCGCCGGTTCTGTCCTCGCTCTGGGCGTCGCGGGTTCCATGCTCGCCACCGTGCCCGCGCAGGCCGCCCCGACGAGCGCCAAGGCGATCGCCCAGCGAATGATCAAGGACCCGGCCCAGTTCGCCGCCTTCGACAAGATCGTCTCCCACGAGAGCGGCTGGGACCACACCGCCACCAACTCCTCCTCCGGCGCCTACGGCCTGGTCCAGGCCCTGCCCGCGTCGAAGATGTCCTCCGCGGGCTCCGACTGGAAGACCAACCCGGCCACCCAGATCAAGTGGGGCCTGGACTACATGAACGACCGCTACGGCAGCCCCGTCGGCGCCTGGAACTTCTGGAAGGCCAACCACTGGTACTAAGCCGGCGGCCACACCCCCAGCAACACGGCACGACAGCACAGCGTGCACCCGAAGGCCCCGGTGGCCGGCCCCACCAGGCCGGCCACCGGGGCCTTCCGCGTCCCGCATCCCCTCACAGCCGCTGGATGATCGTCCCGGTCGCCAGCGCGCCTCCCGCGCACATGGTGATCAGCGCGAACTCCTTGTCGCGGCGCTCCAGCTCGTGCAGCGCGGTCGTGATCAGCCGGGCGCCGGTGGCGCCAACCGGGTGGCCGAGGGCGATGCCGCCGCCGTTGACGTTCACCTTCTCCAGGTCCTGGCCGAAGACCTGCGCCCAGCTGAGGACGACGGAGGCGAAGGCCTCGTTGATCTCGACGAGGTCGATGTCCTTGAGGGACATCCCGGCCTTGCCGAGGACCGCCCGGGTCGCGTCGATCGGCCCGTCCAGGTGGAAGTGCGGGTCCGAGCCGACCAGCGCCTGGGCGACGATCCGGGCGCGCGGCTTGAGTTTCAGCGCACGGGCCATCTTGCGCGAGGCCCACATCACGGCTGCGGCGCCGTCGGATATCTGGGAGGAGTTCCCCGCGGTGTGCACGGCCGTCGGCATGACCGGCTTGAGCCGGGCCAGGCCCTCCATGGTGGTGTCCCGCAGGCCCTCGTCCCGGTCGACGAGGCGCCACATGCCCTGCCCGGCGGCCTGCTCCTCCTCCGTCGTCGGGACCTGGACCGCGAAGGTCTCGCGCTTGAAGCGCTCCTCGGCCCATGCCGTCCCGGCCCGCTCCTGGGAGAGCACGCCGAGCCGGTCGACGTCCTCGCGGGTCAGGCCCCGGTGGCGGGCGATGCGCTCGGCGGCCTCGAACTGGTTGGGGAGGTCGACGTTCCATTCGTCCGGGAAGGGCTTGCCGGGCCCGTGCTTGGAGCCGGAGCCCAGCGGGACCCGGCTCATGGCCTCCACCCCGCAGGCGATGCCGATGTCGATGACCCCGCCGGAGACCATGTTGGCGACCATGTGGTTGGCCTGCTGGGAGCTGCCGCACTGGCAGTCCACGGTGGTCGCGGCGGTCTCGTACGGGAGCCCCATGGCGAGCCAGGCGTTGCGGGCGGGGTTCATGGACTGCTCGCCGGCGTGGGTGACGGTGCCGCCGACGATCTGCTCGACGCAGTCGGGCTGCATTCCGGTACGGGCCAGGAGCTCGCGGTAGGTCTCGCCGAGCAGGTAGGCGGGATGGAGGTTGGCCAGGGCTCCCCCGCGTTTCCCGATGGGGGTGCGTACGGCTTCGACGATGACGGGTTCCGCGGCCATGAGCTCGTCCTCTCCTGCACACTCTGCACAGCGCCGGCGTGGCGGGCCGTCCCGGCGGCTGCCCCGCACGAACTAGTACGCGTTCTAGTTCTCCCCCGCAGTCTTATGACCTCGACGCCCGGCACGCAAGGGTCTTGCACGCGGCTTACACGCTTTCCCCACGCAACAGTTGGCGCGGGAGCCCTTGTGACTTCTAGAACTCGTTACTACCTTCAAGCCAACTTCTGATGGGCCGTCAGACCCTCGTCAGACCTTGGAGTCGCCCGATGCCCTGTCCCGCGCTGCCCGAAGGCTTCGACGCCACCGACCCGGACGTCCTCCAGGACCGGGTCCCCTTCCCGGAGTTCGCTCGGCTGCGGCAGACCGCCCCCGTGTGGTGGTGTCCCCAGCGGCGGGGCGTCACCGGGTTCGACGACGAGGGCTACTGGGCCGTCACCCGGCACGCGGACGTCAAGTACGTCTCCACGCACCCGGAACTCTTCTCCTCCGCCACCAACACGGCGATCATCCGCTTCAACGAGCACATCCAGCGCGACCAGATAGATGCCCAGCGCCTGATCATGCTGAACATGGATCCGCCGGAGCACACCCGGGTACGGCAGATCGTGCAGCGGGGCTTCACCCCCCGCGCCATCCGCGGCCTGGAGCAGGCCCTGCGCGAGCGGGCCCGGAAGATCGTGGAGGAGGCCCGGGAGGCCTCGGCGGACGGCGCCTTCGACTTCGTCACCCAGGTGGCCTGCGAACTCCCGCTCCAGGCCATCGCCGAGCTGATCGGCGTGCCGCAGGAGGACCGCTCCCGGATCTTCGACTGGTCCAACAAGATGATCGCGTACGACGACCCGGAGTACGCGATCACGGAGGAGGCCGGCTCCCACGCGGCCGTGGAGCTCATCGGCTACGCGATGAACCTGGCCGCCGAGCGCAAGGAGTGCCCGGCCAAGGACATCGTCTCCCAGCTGGTGGCCGCGGAGGGCGAGGGCAACCTGCGCTCCGACGAGTTCGGCCTCTTCGTCCTGCTGCTGGCGGTCGCCGGCAACGAGACCACGCGCAACGCCATCAGCCACGGCATGCACGCCTTCCTCACCCACCCCGAACAGTGGGAGCTGTACAAGGCGACCCGGCCGGCCACCGCCGCGGAGGAGATCGTGCGCTGGGCCACGCCCGTGGTCTCCTTCCAGCGCACCGCCACCCGGGACACCGAGCTGGGCGGCCAGAAGATCAAGGCCGGCGACCGGGTGGGGCTGTTCTACTCCTCCGCCAACCACGACCCCGAGGTCTTCGCGGACCCGGACGTCTTCGACATCACCCGCGACCCGAACCCGCACCTCGGATTCGGCGGCGGGGGCCCGCACTTCTGCCTCGGGAAGTCCCTGGCGATCCTGGAGATCGACCTCATCTTCAACGCCCTGGCCGACACCCTGCCCGACCTGCGACCGGCCTCGGACGGCCCGCGGCGGCTGCGCGCGGCCTGGCTCAACGGCATCAAGGAGCTGCGGGTCAGCGCGGGTTGACGGACTCCGGGCCGGCCCGAGCCGGCCGGGAGCCAGGACGGCAGGGGCCGTACCTCCCACGCCCCGGCCCCTGCCGTCCGTCGGGGCGCGACCGCCCGAGTGGCGGGTCCGCGGGACCCGGCCGATCCTGACAGGACGCGGCGATCCACCGGAGGGGCGCCGGGGCCCTCACGCCCCGGCGCCCCTCCGCGGCCTTGCGGGCCGGCTTTCCGGGCGCGGCTTCTCGGGCCGGCCTGCCGGAAGGCCGTTTCAGGCGGTCCGCAGGATCGCGCAGGTCGTCGTCCCGTGGGCGTAGAGCTTGCCGTCGTGGGTGCCGATGACGCGGGCCTCGGCGGTGGCGGTGGTGCGGCCGACGTGCAGGGCGGTGCCCTCGCAGCGCAGCGCCGGGGTGTCCCCGAGGACGGGGCGGATCATGTGGACCCCGAGCTGGACGGTGGTGTAGGCGGTCCCCGCCGGCAGCCGGGTCATGACGGCCGAGCCGAGCGCCGAGTCCAGCAGGGTGGCGAGGAAGCCGCCGTGGACCGTGCCCATGGGGTTGAGCAGGTGGTCGCCCGGTTCCCCCTCGAACACGGCGGTGCCCTCGCCGACCTCGGTGAGCCGGAAGCCCAGGGTGCTCGTGATCGAGGCGGCCGGCAGGGTGCCCTTCAACGCGGCCTGAAGGATCTCCAGGCCGCTCATGTCCTGGATCTGCGGGGTGGCGTCGGGCCTCGGCTGCCAGGTGTGGGTGCGGCTGCGCAGGCCCTCGGGGGCGGTGGCGGGGTACGTGGTCATGCCATCGACCCTAGGCAGGGCGCCCCGCGGACGCGAGTGTCGGATCCGGCGGTTTCCGATCCGAATCCGACAGGGCGCGGGATGCCGGCCGAGCGGCTACGGTGGGCCGGTGAAAGTCGCCGTTCTGGCCCTCGACGGGGTGTTCGACTCCGGGATCTCAGCCGTCCTGGACGTGCTGCACACCGCCAACGCCCTGCGCCGCGAGCTGCCCGGCGCCGCTCCGCCCGCCTTCGACATCCGCACGGTCGGCGTCCGCCGGCGCGTCAGCAGCGGCCTGGGCCACCGCATCGACACCGAGCCCGCCGAGGAGGCGGAGGACGCCGGGCTCCTCGTGCTGCCCGCCCTCATGGAGCGCCGCCCGTCCGCGCTCCTGGAGACCGTGGCCGCGCCCGGCCGGCGTACGGCCCGCCGGCTGCTGGCCGAGGCCCGCGAGCGGCGCACACCGCTGGCCTCCGCGTGCACCGGCACCTTCCTGCTGGCCGAGTCGGGGGTGCTGGACGGGCTGCGGGCGACGACGAGCTGGTGGCTCGCGCCGGTGTTCCGCCGGCGCTACCCCCGGGTGGCGCTGGAGGAGACCCGGATGGTCACCACCGCGGACGGGGTCACCACGGCGGGCGCCGCGTTCAGCCACCTCGACCTGGCGCTGGCCGTCGTCGGCATGCGCAGCCCGGCCCTGGCGGACCTGGTGCGGCGCTACCTGGTGGTCGACGACCGGGCCTCGCAGGCCGCGTACATGATCCCCGGGGCTATGGCCCGGCACGAGCCGCTGGTCGCCGCCTTCGAGCGCTGGGTGCGCGCCCGGATCGAGGAGCCGCTGTCCATCGCCGACGCGGCCCGCGACCTCGGCGTCAGCGAGCGCACCCTCCAGCGCACCATGGCCCGCACGCTCGGCTGCTCCCCCATCCGCCTGGTGCAGGACCTGCGGGTCGAGCAGGCCGAGCACCTGCTGCGCACCACCGGCCTGCCGCTGGCCGCGGTCGCCCGCCGGGTCGGTTACGAGAACCCCGGCCCGCTGCGCGCGCTGCTGCGCCGGGTGCGGACGTAGGCCCAGCCCCTTCGGGTCACGCCGAGCGCGCGGGGGTGCGTACCGGGTCCTCGGCGGCCCGGCGTTGCACGGGCAGGGTCACCTTCAGCCCGCGCGGCCCCGACAGCGCGTGGACCAGGCCGAAGCCGGCGGCGACGACGGCCGCGCCGCCCACCGCGTCCAGCACCCAGTGGTTGGCGGTCGCCACGATCGCGCACACCGTGATCAGCGGGTGCAGTGCGCCGAGCAGCTTCTGCCACCCCCTGGGCGCGAGGACCATGATCACGATCCCGCACCACAGGGACCAGCCGAAGTGCAGCGACGGCATCGCGGCGTACTGGTTGGAGATCGCGGTCATCGCCCCGTACGAGGGGTTCGCCAGGTCCTGCACCCCGTGGACGGTGTCGATGAACCCGAGGCCGGGCATCAGCCGCGGCGGCGCGAGCGGGTACAGCCAGAAGCCCGCCAGGGCGATGACGGTGGCCAGCCCGAGGGAGGCCCGCGCCCAGCGGTAGTCGCCGGGGCGGCGCCAGTACAGGACGGCCAGGATGCCGAGCGGGACCACGAAGTGGAAGGAGGTGTAGTAGAAGTTGAAGAACGCCTCCAGCCAGGGCGTGTCGACCACGGCGTGGTTCACGGCGTGCTCGATGTCGATGCCGAGCGCCCGCTCGATGCCGTGGATCCGGCTGCCGTTGCCCTCGGCGAGGGAGCGGCTCGTGGGGGCCGCGGCGCGGATGTGGGAGTAGAGCGAGTAGCCGACCCGTATCAGCAGCAGCTCCAGCAGCAGGTTGGGCCGGGAGAGCACCCGCCGCCAGAACGGCAGCAGCGGCACCCACGACCAGCGCGCGTCGGCGGGCTGCCCGTAGACGGTGGGCACCGGCTCGCGCCAGTACGGGGAGGAGCGGGGCAGGAACGGCACGGCGCAGGCCGCCGCCAGGGCCGCGAGGAGCAGCACGTTGTCCCGTACGGGGGCCAGCGCGGCCAGGTTCGGCAGCAGCACGGCGCTCGGCAGGGTCATGGCCAGCACCACGGCGACGGGCCACACCCGGCGGTCGGCGGCACGCTCGCCCACCTTGCCGGCCACCGCGAGGAGCACCCACAGCAGCTGGTGGCGCCACCCGGCCGGGGACACGGCGACGGCGACGCAGCCGGTGACGGCGACGGCGAGGAGCAGCTGCCCGTCGCGGGCGTAGCGGGCCGCGCGGCGCAGGCCGGTCCAGGCGACGGCTGCGGCGAGGGCGAGGCAGAGGGCGATCTCGGCAGGGCCGCTGAGGCCGAGGCGCAGCAGGGCGCCGTGCAGGGACTGGTTGGCGAGGCCGTCGGGGGCGCCGCCGAGGCCGGTGCCGGCGAGGTGCGCGACCCAGTACGTCCAGGAGTCGCGCGGCAGTGACGCCCAGGCCAGGGCGGTGGCGCCGGCGAAGGTCACGGCGGCGGCCTTGGCGGCGGGGCGGCGGCCGGTGAGCCACAGCAGGGCGGCGAAGAGCAGCAGCGCGGGCTGGAGGGCGGCGGCGAGGCCGACGAGGAACCCGGCGGGGCGTCCGCCGGGGACCCGGAAGACCGCGAGGAGCACCAGCAGCACCGGCAGGACGGCGGTCTGCCCCGGGGAGGCGGCCTCGCGGACGGGCAGGGAGACCATCATCAGCGCGACCAGCACGGGCGCGGCGAGCAGCGCGGTGCGGCGGGGCACCGGGTCGGGCAGGGCGCGGGCGGCGACCAGGCCGATCCCGGCGACGAAGAGCAGCGTCACGCAGGTCCAGGCCACCTCCACGGAGGGGGCGGCGAACCCGGCGAGGGGCTTGAGGACGAGCCCGGCGAAGGGGGTGCCGGTGAACTGCTCGGCGTCGTAGAGCGAGCCGGGCAGGCTGCCGGGCAGGTGGAAGCCGCTGAGCCACTCCCCCGGTGGCACGCGCAGCACCGCGGCCGCCTGTCTGATGCCGAGGACGGCCGCGAGCGCCCACAGCAGGAGGCGTACCGCCCCGAGTCTGCCGCTACCGCCTATGACCCCGGCATGTCCGTTGGCACCGCCGTGCTCCGCCGCGTTAGCCACGCCTCGCCGTCCTCCCGCCCTGTCGACCGCAACCGTGACTTCGCCTGGCTGCCGCGCGTCGTGCCCCGTTTCATTACCTGGACGACGATATCCCGGGCGGGATCCCTAGGATGGCGGCCATGAGCATCGTGAAGATCAACGCGCTGACCGTGCCGGACGAGCAGCGGGAGCTGCTGGAGCAGCGGTTCGCCTCGCGGGCGGGCGCAGTGGAGGGTTCGGACGGGTTCGAGTGGTTCGAGCTGCTGCGGCCGATCGAGGGCACGGACCAGTACCTCGTGTACACCCGGTGGCGGTCCGAGGAGGACTTCCAGGCGTGGATGGAGGGTCCGATGAAGGCCGCGCACCAGGGTGGCGGTGGGGCCGGCGGCGAGCGGCCGAAGCCGGCGGCTTCCGGGTCGCAGGTGTGGTCGTTCGAGGTAGTGCAGCAGGCGGCGCCCAAGAAGGCCTGAGGCTTTCCGGGGGCTGGGCGTGGGAAGGGACCCGGGGTGCGCGTCGGCCCGGGTCCCTTCGGTCCGGCCGGGCGGGCAGGAGCCGGTACCGGGCCGGTCAGTGCCAGAAGGCGTCGTACTCGTCGATGTCCTGGGTGCACTGGTCGATGTCGGTGATCTTGCCGCCGACGATGGTGAAGAAGAGCCCTTCGTGGATCTCGATGCCCCGGTCGCCGCGGTCGCCCTGGGCGACGTGCACGGACATCGCGTGGCCGCGGCCATCCACCATGACCTGTTCCAGGCGGACCCGGAAGGTGCCGTTGGTCTCCTCCGCGAAGCGGCGGTAGAGGTCGAGGACGGCTTCACGGCCCTTGTGGTGCCCCGAGAGCGCGTTGTTGCCGGGCACGTGGTGGATGACGTCGGCCGTCATCAGGCTGCCCAGGGTCTCCATGTCGCCCTTGCCGAAGGCCTCGTAGCCGCGGCGGATCAGGGCACAGTCCGGATGCTCCGACATGGCGGTTCCCACCCTCCATTTGTGTGATGTTCGCCTTTCCTCATCATCGGCCCGTGCCTGTGGATATTCCACGCGGGAGGATCGGGAGGCGCTCCACAATGGCGCCATGGACAGGAACTCGATCATCACGACCGACAGCACGGCGGACGGCGCGGCGGACCCTGCGGGGGCGGGCGTTGCGGGGGCGGGCGTTGCGGCGCCCGCCGCTGGCTGGGAGGTGGCAGCGGAGCACTTCACCACCCCGGACGCCACGGCGCTGCGCCGCGCCTACTACGCGGAGGTCGCCGGACGGTATTGGAAGCGGTCCGTCACCGAGGCCGAGATCGACCAGGGACTACTGGACTTCCCTGCCGACGACCTCGTCCCGCCGACGGGCTGGTTCGTGGTCGGCCGGCTCGACGGGCGGCCCCTGGCCTGCGGCGGCATACGCCTGCTCGACCCGGCCACGGCGGAGCTGACCCGGGTGTACGTGGACCGGCGCGCCCGCGGCACCGGCGGCGGGGCCGCCCTGCTGGCCGCCCTGGAGGAGGCCGCGCGCCAGCTGGGCGCCACGCGCCTGCGCCTGGACACCCGTACGGACCTGGTGGAGGCCCGCGCCCTGTATGCGCGCCACGGGTACCGGGAGATACCTGCGTACAACTCCGTGCCCTACGCGCAGCACTGGTTCGAGAAGACCCTGGACGCGGCCGCCTCCTAGGACGGATCCGGGCGAGCCCGTCCCGGGAAGCGGTCCGACGCGCTCAGCGCCGCTGGGTGCCGCGCGAGGGCGGTGGGGCGGAGTGGTCCCGGCGCGGCGGGTGGTCGTAGGGCTCCTCGGAGTCGGATCCGCACAGTTCCCGGTTGAGTTCCTCGACCAGTTTGACGAGGTCGGTGGGGCGCTCGGGGCCCCACCAGTCGCCGAGCAGCTCCGCCAGGGACTCCTGCCGGGCCTGCGCCAGCCGGGCCGCGACCTCCCGGCCGCGGTCGGTGAGGACGAGCGGCAGTCCTTCCCGGGCGGCGAGTCCGCGCTCCTCGGTCTGGCGGGCGGCCTCGGTGACGGCCCTGAGCGGCACGGCGGTGCGCTCCGCGAGCAGGGCCGGCTCGACGGAGCCGTACTTGTTCATCCGCAGCAGCAGCCAGCTGGCGGCGGGGAGCAGGTCGTATCCGGCCTTGGCGGTGATCTTCTCGTAGACGTGACGGCGGCCCTCGCGGGTGCCGAGCACGGACAGCGCGCGGGCGACCTCCTCGTGCGAGGAGCGGTGCACGGGGTTGGAGGCGAGGGTCTCGGTCACATCGGGTGCGGTGACGGACGCGCGGAGCTTGTCCTCCTTGAGGAACCAGGAAATCAGGAAGGCGAGGAGGACCACCGGCACCGCGTAGAGGAAGACGTCGGTGATGGCGGAGGAGTAGGCGTCGAGCACCCGGGGGCGCAGCGCGGGCGGAAGGGCGCCGATGGCTCGCGGGTCGGCCTCCAGCCGGGCGGGGGCGGCGGCGGGCGGCAGGGGGATTCCGGCGAGGGCGGCGGACAGTTTGTCGCCGAGCCGGTTGGTGAAGACCGTGCCGAAGATGGCGACGCCGAAGGAGGCGCCGATGGACCGGAAGAAGGTGGCGCCCGAGGTGGCGACGCCGAGGTCGGCGTAGCTGACCGCGTTCTGCACGACCAGGACGAGCACCTGCATCACCAGGCCGAGACCGGTGCCGAAGACGAAGAAGTAGACGCTCGTCTCCCAGTCGGAGCTGGTGCGCTCCAGCTGGTGCAGGAGCAGCAGGCCGAGGGCGGTGACGGCAGTGCCGGCGATGGGGAAGACCTTCCACCGGCCGGTGCGGCTGACGATCTGGCCGGAGACGGTGGAGGCGATCAGCAGGCCGAACACCATCGGCAGCATGTGGACGCCCGACATGGTGGGTGAGACGCCCCGTACGACCTGGAGGAAGGTCGGCAGGTAGACCATCGCGCCGAACATCGCGAAGCCGATGACGAAGCTGATCACCGAGCAGAGGGTGAAGGTGCGGATCCGGAACAGGCCCAGCGGCAGCACGGGTTCGGCGGCCCGCCGCTCGACGAGGAGGAAGGCCGCGAGGAGCACGGCGCCGAGGACGGCCAGCCCGATGATCCGGGCCGATCCCCAGCCCCAGGTGCCGCCGAGGGAGGCGACGAGGACGAGGCAGGTGGCGACGGAGGCGATCAGGAAGGTGCCGAGGTAGTCGATGGTGTGGCGGGAGGACCGCGCCGGGATGTGCAGGGCGGTGGCGATGACGACGAGCGCGACGAGGCCGATGGGGAGGTTGATGTAGAAGACCCAGCGCCAGGAGAGGTGGTCCACGAACAGGCCGCCCAGCAGGGGGCCGAGCACACTGGTCGCGCCGAAGACGGCGCCGAAGAGGCCCTGGTACTTGCCGCGCTCCCGGGGCGGGACGATGTCGCCGACGATCGCCATCGACAGCACCATCAGTCCGCCGCCGCCGAGGCCCTGGAGGGCGCGGTAGCCGATCAGCTGGGGCATGTCCTGGGCGAGGCCGCACAGGGCGGACCCGATCAGGAAGATGACGATGGCGGCCTGATAGAGCCTCTTGCGCCCGTACTGGTCGCCGAGCTTGCCCCACAGGGGCGTGGCGGCGGTGGAGGCCAGCATGTAGGCGGTGACCACCCAGGACAGGTGCTCCATGCCGCCGAGCTCGCTGACGATCGTGGGGAGCGCGGTGGAGACGATGGTCTGGTCGAGTGCGGAGATCAGCAGGCCCAGCAGCAGGGCCCCGATCGAGACGAGCACCTCGCGCGAGGCGTGCTCGGCACCGGGCCTCGGGCCCACGGCCGACGCGGTCACATCCTGAGCCATCGGCTCCTCCTCAGGCCGGACAACATCTCCATCCTGAGCGGTGTGTCCGGTTATGGCCTCTCGGGAGGGTTGGGTGGGGCCGAAGGGGTCTGCATAATCGCTGGCAGTGTCCAGGGAGGGGTACCAGTGAGCGCAGAGCGCTGTCCGGATTGCGGCGCCGCGGGCGTCGGCTGCGAGTGCGCGCGGGGGGTGGGCTTCAACCCGCTGCGCATTCGCCCGTACGTGACCATGCCGGAAGCCGACCAGGCCCCGCCGCCCCCGCAACCGGTCCTGGGGGCCATGGCCCGGCCGGACCAGCCCCAGGGCACCCCGTTCCCGGCCACGGCCCCGCCGCAACAGCCGGCCCAGGCGTCCGCACCCCGGCCGGAGACGCCATGGCCGACGCCCCAGGAGGCCCGTTCAACCGAACCGACGTCCCAGCCGGCAGCCCGGCTGACGGAGCCGGAAGCCCGGCTGACCCGAGCAGGTGACCCGGCCGCCCAGGCGGGCGCCCCCGCGACACCGGACGACTGGCCGACCCAGCCGGCAGCCTGGTCGGCAGAGCCGGGAGCCCCGACCGCCCAGGCGGCCCCGCCGGAGGCCTGGGCACCACAGCCCGACGCCCCCGCGGGCGCCCCGGCGACACCAGCAGACGACTGGCCGGCCCAGGCGGCAGCCCGGCCGACCGAACCGGGAGCCCCGGTGACCCGAGCAGGTGACCCGGCCGCCCAGGCAGGCGCCCCGACGACACCGGACGACTGGCCGGCACAGCCGCAAGCCTGGTCGCCAAAGCCGGGAGCCCCGACCGCCCAGGCGGCCCCGCCGGAGGCCTGGGCGCCACAGCCCGACGCCCCACCGGTGCCGCCGGAGGCTTGGACTGCGCAGCCGGCCGTTCCGGATTCGCCGTCGGGCGCCCCGACGCCGGAGCCCGGCGTGGCGGGGGTCCATCCGGATGCCCTTGCGGGGGCGACCCCGGCTCCGACCGGCTCAGCCGGTGCCGTCCCGGATGGTGCGGTGGCCTCGGCCGGCGCGACCGCGGCTCCGGTGGGCGGTCGGGCGACCGGGGGGCCCTTCGGTGACCCCATGACGCCGCACGGCGACGCCTCCGCCCAGCCCGGTGTTTCCGGCAGCCTCGCCGACGGCAGCCCCGGGGCCCCGCACGGCGGGCTCACGGGCTCGGCGGACTCTCCCCCGCCCCCGATCGCGGGATCTGCGGGCGGCCCGGAGGCCCAGGGCGCGGCCGCCGCCCCGTACGCACACGGGCCCGGCGGCGACGAGGCGCCGACGGCCATGCTCGCGCCCGTCCCCGCGGCGGAGCAGGGGGCAGCCGGGGGCCTGTACGCCCCGCAGGGCCCCGCACACGGGCCCCGCGCCGGCGGCGACGAGGCGCCGACGGCCATGCTCGGGCCCGTGCCCGCGGCGGAGCCCGGCACTCCGGCGTACGGGATACCCGTGGCCCCCGTACCGCCGGCGGAGCAGACCGTGCAGCTCCGGG
Source organism: Streptomyces sp. NPDC034085 (assembly GCF_055575555.1). Lineage (NCBI taxonomy): Bacteria > Bacillati > Actinomycetota > Actinomycetes > Kitasatosporales > Streptomycetaceae > Streptomyces > Streptomyces sp. NPDC034085. The sequence continues at coordinate 583,946 of NZ_JBVISL010000001.1, forward strand.
CCGTGCCCCCGCGGTGGCCCGATGACCGCCCCGCCAAGCGGCAGCGGTCCCGGCTGCCGTTGCTGGCCGCGGCGGGAGCGGCCGTGGCCGTCGGCGCGGTCGGGCTGGCCCTCGTCATGTTCACGGGCTCCGAGAAGAGCGACGCCGCACTGGTGGACCCCAAACCGTCGGCGCTCGTGACGGAGTCGGCCCCCGCCGGCCCGTCGGAGGCGCCGACCGGCCCGTCCGCGAGTACCTCCGCGTCGGCCCCGCCGTCCCCGTCGGCGAGTGCCTCCCGTTCGGTGTCCGCCTCCCCCAGCGCGTCCCGTTCGGCCTCGCCGTCGCCGACGCCGTCCGCCGGCGCGTCCCGCAGCCCGAGCCCCACTCCCCCTCCGCGGCCCGCGAAGCCGGTGACGCTGCGTCCCGGCGACTCCGGGGCCGAGGTGGAGAAGCTCCAGCGGCTGCTGGCGGAGCAGGACCTGTACCGGGGCCGGTTCGACGGCCGGTACGGCCGCGGCGTGGAGCGGGCGGTGGCGGACTTCCAGATGGAGCAGGGGGTGTTCGAGGACGAGTTCGGCGTCTACGGCCCCGCGACCCGCCGCGCTCTGGAGGGATAAGTCACTCGGCTGTCGGTGGCGCGTACCCCCCAGGGTTTTGTATCGTGAGAAAACAAAGTGGTTCCGTCCGCAACCCCTGACCGGTGGACGGAACCGCTTGTTCTCTTGTGCCACCCGTCTGGAGCCCCGCCGATGCCGGCCAGCACCACCACCACCGCACCCACCGTCCTCACCGCCCGGGCACTGCTCCTGGACATGGACGGGACCATCGTCAACTCCGACGCGGTGGTCGAGCGCTGCTGGCGCGCATGGGCGGTGTCGCACGGGCTGGATCCGCGAGAGGCCCTGAAGGTGGTGCACGGCCGCCAGGGCTACGCCACCATGGCGATCCTGCTGCCCGAGCGCCCGATGGAGCTCAACCACGCCGAGAACGCCGTGATGCTGGCCCGCGAGACGGCCGACACCGACGGCGTGGTCCCCGTCGCGGGCGCCCCCGAGTTCATGGCGTCGCTCGCCGGCCTGCCGCACGCCCTGGTCACCTCGGCAGACGCCGCCCTGGCCGAGGCCCGGATGACGGCCGCCGCGCTCCCGATGCCGCAGGTGCGGGTCACCGCCGAGTCCGTCGGGGCCAGCAAGCCGGACCCCGAGGGCTTCCTCAAGGGCGCGGCCGAGCTGGGGGTGGACCCGGCCGACTGCGTGGTCTTCGAGGACTCGGGGGCCGGCGTCGCGGCGGGCCTGGCCGCCGGCATGCGGGTGATCGGCATAGGCCCCCGCGCCGCCGCCCACGGCCCGACGGCCCACGTCCCCGACCTGACCTCGGTCCGCGTAGAGCACGCCGGGGCCGGCACGATCCGCCTCACCCTCACGCCGCCCGCCTAACGGCCCCCGAACTGGCGGGCCCCACGGGCAGGACGTCGGGGGCTCACAACCCCGAACCGCCCGTCGCGTCGATCACACGGCCGGTCACCCAGCGCGCGTCGTCGGAGGCGAGGAAGGCCACGATGTCGGCCACGTCCTCCGGCTGCCCCACCCGGCCCAGTGCGGCCAGGGACGCCGCCTGCGCTTCGGCCTCCGGGTCGCCGCGCAGCCAGTCGGCGTTGACGTCCGTGTCGATGACGCCGGGCGCCACCGAGTTCACGGTGATGCCCCGGGGCCCCAGCTCCTTCGCCAGGTTGAGGGTGAAGGTGTCGAGGGCGCCCTTGGTGGCCCCGTAGGCGATGACCTCCGGCATGGCGAGGCGGGCCGCGCCGCTGGAGATGTTGATGATCCGCCCTCCGTCGCGCAGCCGCCGCAACCCCTGCTGCACGATGAAGAACGGTGCGCGGACGTTGACGGCGAAGACCTCGTCGAAGCCCTCCTCGGTCAGCGATGCCAGATCGGAGCTGCGGCCGATGCCGGCGTTGTTGACGATGATGTCGACCGCTCCGCCGGGTGCGTGGGCCTCGGCCCGGGCGTCGAACGCGGCCCACAGGGAGGCCGCGTCACCGTGCCGTCCCAGCTCCGCCCGCAGGGTGAAGGCCCGGCCGCCGTCCTTGCGAATGCGCTCGACGACCTCGTCCGCCGCCGCCTCGTCGCGTGCGTAGGCGACCGCGACGGTTGCGCCGTCCCTGCCGAGACGCTGCGCGATGGCCCGGCCTATGCCGCGGCTGCCGCCGGTGACCAGTGCGGTCTTTCCCTCGAGTGCGCGTGCGTTGCCCATGGCGACGGACCCCTCCCCTATTTCTTGAGCGATTACTCAACAAATACGGTAGCAGGTGTTTTTGAGTGAGCGCTCTAAAATGAGGCCATGACCGAGACACCCGCCAAGCGAGGGCGGCCCAGGACCTTCGACCGCGCCGCGGCACTGACGGCGGCCACCCGCCTCTTCTGGGAACGCGGCTACGAGGCCACCTCCATCGGCGATCTCACCGAGGCGATGGGCATCAGGCCCGGCAGCCTGTACGCGGCCTTCGGGGACAAGAAGTCCCTGTTCAAGGAGGTGGTCCACAGCTACGGGCGCTCACCGGTGGGCGCCTTCGTCGGCGTCGCCCTCGAGGAGGAGGCCACCGCCCGCGCCGCCTTCACCCGCATCCTGCGCGAGGCGGCGGTCACCTACCCCTGCCCCTCCCACCCGGCCGGGTGCCTGACGATCAGCGCGGCCACCAACGTCACCCCGCAGGACGCGGAGGTGGAGGCGTTCCTGCGCGACCTGCGCAACGAGAACATCGGCGCCTTCGAGACCCGCCTGCGCTCGGCGCAGCGGGCGGGCGAGCTCCCCGACACGGCCGCCCCCCGCGCGCTGGCCGCGTACTTCGCCGCGGTCATCCAGGGCATGTCGCAGCGGGCCCGCGACGGGGCCACCGCGGCCGAGCTGACCGAGACCGCCGAGCTGGCCCTTGCCGCGTGGCCCGCGGTACGGCCCTGACCCGCCCGACGGGCGGAAAGGGAGCCGCACCGCGGCCCCGGGGGCGCGGCCGGGTCAGCCGGCGATCGCCTCGTACAGCGAGAAACCGGCCAGCGCCGCCATGACGCCCGCCGCGATCTTGGTGATGAGCCGCAGCGGTACGTACTTCATGAGGGTGCGCCCGCCCAGGATGCCGATGCCCGCGACGGCCCAGAGCGCCAGCACCGCGCCGAGGCCGACGGAGAGCGGGTCGTCGTACCGGGCCGCGAGGTTGGCCGTCATGATCTGGGTCAGGTCGCCGAACTCGGCCACCAGGATCAGCATGAAGCCGGCCCCCGAGACCTTCCAGAAGGACTGGTCGGCGGGCGCCTTGACCTGCTCGTCCTCGTCGTTCTTCTTCAGCAGCAGCATGGCCGCGCCGACGAGGAAGAGGAGGCCGACGACGGCCTGGACGAGCCGGTGGGGCAGGAGCGTCAGCACGCTGCCCGCGGCGATGGCCAGCGCGACGTGGACGGCGAAGGCGGCGGCGACGCCCGCGAAGACGTACGAGGCGCGGTAGCGGGTGCCGAGCATCAGGCCGGCGAGGGCCGTCTTGTCGGGGAGTTCGGCGAGGAAGACGACGCCGAAGGCGATGGCCAGGACGCTGAAGCTGAACACGGGGTGGAACCTCGATCGGTCGGTCGGCAGGACGCCGTCGGACCGAGAGACCTGGGATGTTTCAGGGGTCGCTTCGGCTCAGCGGCGCCCTGGGAGGCGTGAACACACCACGCGCCACGCATGATGCGTCGCACGCGCCGTGTCACATGAACAGGGCACTGCGGCCGAAGGTCTCGCTGGCCGGCCGCTGACGCTGCCTGCCTCCGGGCGCCGGCTGGGTGACCCAGCAGTATGTCGACGGTCCGGCGAAGAGCTACTCCCCTTCTGCTCCGCCCAGGGTACGCGACGCCGCCGACAGGACGAAGGCGCCCGGTATGTGAGCTTGACCCCACTCCGCCCCACCTCGGCGCCCGGAACCTCAACTTCCCCTTGAACGGGCGCCCTTGAGCGTCTTGATGTGACGTGCCCATGTCGGCAATCTGTCACCTGGCGCCCGTCCCCCCGACACCTGGCGCCGCCAGCATGGCCGCGTCCCGCCGGGGCCGCTCGGCCACCACCCCCCGCATCAGGGAGCCCTCCATGGCCCTCATATCCACCCGCACGCCCTCCGTCTACGCGCGTCGCATCGGCCGCGCGGGCGTCCTCGCGTCCGCCGTCGCGCTCGCCTCCCTCACCTCGCTCGTGAACGCCCCGGCCGCCCTGGCCTCCCCGCCCGCCCCCATCAGCGCGGCCGAGGCCCGCTCCTACCTGGCCACGGTCACCCCCGCCGCCGAGGGCTCCCTCACCGGCTACAGCCGCTCGCAGTTTCCCCACTGGAGCACGGTCTCCGGGACCTGCAACACCCGCGAGACGGTCCTCAAGCGGGACGGCGTGAACGTCGTGACCGACTCCGCCTGCGCCTCCGTCAGCGGCAGCTGGTACTCGGAGTACGACGGCGCCACCTGGACCGCCGCATCAGACGTCGACATCGACCACATGGTCCCCCTCGCCGAGGCCTGGCGCTCGGGCGCCGCCTCCTGGACCACCACCAAGCGCCAGCAGTTCGCAAACGACCTCACCCGGCCGCAGCTCATCGCCGTCACGGACAACGTCAACCAGGCCAAGGGCGACCTCGACCCCGGCAAGTGGCTGCCCCCGCGGACCGGCTACCGCTGCACGTACGCCCGGATGTGGGTCCAGGTGAAGCAGTACTGGGGTCTGAGCATGGACTCGGGGGAGAAGACGGCCCTGGTGAACATCCTGAACGGCTGCTGACAAGGAACCGGCGCGCGCCTCTCGCCCTTACCCCCTGGCGGATCCCCTGGACGCCCCGGACGCCCCGGGAGCCTCTCGGGGTCTTCACCCCCGCTATCCCCCGCCAGGGGGAGGCCGGCTCCCCTCCCCGCCCCGTACCGTGATCGAAAGGGCTGCCGAGGAGGGGGAGTTGGATGGCCGGACTGCGGTTGGGACCGCTGCTGCGCTACGTCGACTGGAACACGGGCGACTGCGCCACGATATGGGTCGAGGCGGACCGCCCGTGCACCGCCGAGGTGCGGTGCGCCGACGGGGCCGGCGGCAGCGCCCGCACCTTCCAGATCGCCGGCCACCACTACGCGCTGGTGCCGGTCACGGGCCTCACCCCGGGCACGACCACGGCCTACGAGGTGCTGCTCGACGGCCACCTCGTCTGGCCGGCGGCCGGCGGCGGCTTCCCGCCCAGCACGATCAGCACCCCCGGGGTGGGCGGCGGTCCCGGGCAGCCGGCCCCCGGACTGCGCGTCACCTTCGGCTCCTGCCGGCAGGCGGCGCCGCCTGCCGGCCGCCGTGGACCGCACGGCCCGGACGCCCTCGACACCCTCGCGGCGCAGCTGGCCCGCGACCCGCAGGAGGTCCGGCCGGACGTCCTGCTGCTGCTCGGCGACCAGGTCTACGCCGACCACCTCTCCCGCGAGACCCGCAGATGGCTCGCGGCCCGCCGCGACCTGCGGGAGCCACCGGGCGCCCAGGTCGCGGACTACGAGGAGTACACCCGCCTCTACTACGAGTCCTGGCTCGACCCGGAGATCCGCTGGCTCCTGTCGACCGTCCCGAGCCTGCACATATTCGACGACCACGACGTCATCGACGACTGGAACACCAGCGCCGCCTGGCTGGCGCAGATGCGCGCGACCGCGTGGTGGCCGGAGCGGGTGCTCAGCGGGCTGATGTCGTACTGGGTCTACCAGCACCTGGGCAACCTCTCCCCCGCCGAACTCGCGGCGGACGCGCTGTACGCGGCCGTACGGGCCACTCCGGACGGCACCGACGCGCTGCGCGCCCACGCGGCCGCGGCGGACGCCGATCCCGCTTCGGTGCGCTGGAGTTACCGCCGGGACTTCGGCCGGTCGCGGCTGCTGATGGTGGACACCCGGGCGGCCCGCGTGCTGGCCGAGGACGGGCGGGCCATGCTCGACCCGGCCGAGCAGCGCTGGCTCCGGGAGAACGCACTGGAAGGACTGGGGGGTTACGACCACCTGCTGATCGGTTCCTCGCTGCCGTGGCTGATGCCGCCACTGGTCCACGACGCGGAAGTGTGGAACGCGGCGCTGTGCCGGGGGGAGCGCGGGGCGCGGTGGGCGCGGATCGGGGAGGACCTGCGCCGGCGCAGCGATCTGGAGCACTGGGCGGCGTTCCCCGCGTCGTTCGCCGCGCTGAGCGACCTGATCGAGGAGGTGGGCACGGGCCCGCGGGCCCCGGCGACGGTGGCCGTCCTGTCCGGGGACGTCCATCACGCGTACGTGGCCGAGCCGCGCATACCGAGCACGGCCCGTGTGTTCCAGCTGACGTGTTCCCCGGTGCACAACTCCATCCACCCGCTGGTGAAGTGGGGATTCCGGCTGGGCTGGTCCCGGCTGGGCCGGTGGCTGGGGCGCGGCTTCTCACGCCACGGCCGGACGGGCAGGCCGCCGGTGAGCTGGCGGCGTACGGGCGGCCCGTGGTTCGGCAACCAGCTGATGACGCTGGCCCTGACGGGCCGGAGCGCACGGCTGCGGCTGGACCAGGCCCGGTCGGGCCGGCCGGGGGCCCGGCTCGTCCAGGTGCTGGACCGCGAACTCACCGGCCCGGAGTAGGCCGGGGGTTCGCAGGCCCTGCGCCGGGCGTACGCTGTATGGCTGTCAAGCCGCCCCTGCCGCTCCCCGCGACGACGCGGCGCTTCGGACTGGGGAGTCCCGTCTTGCTTGAGACTCTGGGGTCGTTGACCGCGAGCCCCTGGATCTACGCCGTGGTGGCGGTGTCGGTGGTGCTCGACGTGTTCCTGCCGGTGCTGCCGAGCGGGATGCTGGTGATCACCGCTGCGGCGGCCGCCGCGACGGCCACGGGTGCGCCCGCCCGGGTCCCGGACCTGATGCTGCTGCTGGTGACCGCCACGACGGCCTCGGTGCTGGGTGACATGGCGGCGTACCGGGTGGCCCGGCGGGGCGGGCCCCGGCTGGACCGTGCCATCGCCCGCTCGCGGCGTCTGAGCGTGGCGCAGGAACGCCTGGGCACCGCCCTGGTGAAGGGCGGGGGCGCGCTGGTGGTCATCGCCCGCTTCGCCCCGGCCGGCCGCTCGGTGGTGTCGCTGGGCGCGGGTCGGACGCAGCGCAAGGTGACGGAGTTCCTGCCCTGGTCGGTGCTGGCGGGCATGAGCTGGGCGAGCTACAGCGTGGCGCTCGGCTACTTCGGCACGCAGTGGCTGGGCACGGCCTGGCTGGGCAGCGCGGTCTCGCTGGTCGCCCTCTTCGCGGCGGGCTCCCTGGCCGCATACCTCATCCGCCGCCCACCCCCCACCCCAGCCACAGCCTGACCAACCCCCGCTCCACCCCCACCGCTCGCCCCCAGCCCCCACCTCACCCCGACCCCGCCCACCCACTGAGGGCCGATCCTCCGGCGTCGCCCCGCACCCGCGCCCGGCACGGGCCCGTCAACCCGGCGAGGGCCGATCCCCCGGCGCCCCACCTCACCCTGGAGCCCACCCGACCGGCCCCGCAGCTCGGCCCTGGCGACCCGGCACCCGGCACCCGGCACCCGGCACCCGGCACCCGGCACCCGGCACCCGGGGAGGGTGCCCGCGGGCCGTGGCGGCGCTGGGCGGTCTGCGCGCGGGCGCCCTCGATTCCCCCCGGAGGGAGTAGGCCGGTCACCCGTTCACCCGGCAGGGATCGCCGCCGTCCTCCCCGGCTTCTAGCGTCCAGAACACGGCGCAAGCGCATCCGCGTCACGTCCCTGCCCTGGCCGCGCCGTTCCGAGGAGCCCGAGGAGTTCTCTCCATGTCCCCCACGCGCACGCCCGCCCGGCACCGCCTGACCGGGGTCGCGGCCGCGACACTCGTCTTCGCGGCCGTCACACCCGCCACTCTCGCCTCCGCCGCCCCCTCCGCCACCGTCTCGCCCGGCACCGTCGCCCCCGGCAGCCGCGTCAGCCTCACCCTCGACGGCTGCGACACCTCGACCGCCAGGGCGTCCTCCCGCGCCTTCGGCGACGTCTCGCTGTCCTCGGGCAGCCGGGCCAGCCTCTCCGGCTCCGCCACCGTCTACGGCGACGCCGCCGCCGGCTCGTACCCCGTCACCTTCGAGTGCGGCGGGTCCGGGGGCCGGCGCGTCACCGTCACCCTCCAGGTCTCCCCCGGTGCCGCTCGCGGCGGCCTCGGCGGCAGCATCGACTCGATGAGCCCGGGCCAGATCGCCCTGGGCGCCACCCTCGCCGCCGGCGCGCTCGGCACCGGGCTCTGGCTGCTGCGGCGCCGCTGGTCCCACGCCGCCTGACCGGCAGCCGGTCACCGGCGGGGACCGCCGGGCCGGTCAGACCGCGGCGGGCGTGCGGCCGCGTACCTGTACGCCGTCGAGCAGTGCGGCGGTCGCCTCCGCGACGGCGTCCACGGCGGCGTCGAAGACCTCCTGGTTGTGTGCGGCCGGCACCCGGAAGCCGGACACCTTCCGGACGTACTGGAGCGCGGCCGCGCGGATCTCCTCCTCGGTGGCCTTCTCGGGGATGGCGGGCGGGCGCAGGGTCTTAATGGAGCGGCACATACCTCCACTATGGTGCGGCCGACGGCAGCTCCGCCCCGGAAAGCCGCATGATGAGCCCAGCCTGGAGCCTCCCCCGCAACTCCGGGTCGGCGACCTCCTCCAGGAGCCCGATGGCCTGCCGGGTGCTCTCGGCGGCCCGCCGGTCCTCGCGGAGCGAGGCGGTCTGGGCAGCCATGTGCCGCAGGGCGAGGTCGGCGCGCCGGTGGAACAGCTGCCCGACGAGAGTGACGACCAAGCCGACGGAGCTGGTGACGACCCCCAGGTACGCGTCGCCCGACGTCTCGGCCTTCCACACGGCGAGCCCGACCCCGAAGAGCAGCACGGCCGCGCCGACCCCCGCGAACCGCTGGCTGGTCGCGAAGCTGCTGCGCGCCTGCGTCAGCCCGTAGGCGTAGTACTCGACGAGGATCGGGGTGAAGTCGTCGTGCCGGTCGGCCCGTTCGGCCACGTCCCCGTGCCGGGCCCCGGCGTCCACCAGCCGGACGTCCCCGGCCTCCCGCGCGCCTTCCCCGAGCCGCGCGAGCAGCCGCTCCCGCTCGGCGTCCCGGTCCCGCTCGAACCGGGCCTGGCCCATCAGCCCGACCACGAGCAGCCCGAGCCCCGCCACCGCGAGCCCGGCGGCCCCGACCCACTCCGCTCCCCCTGCCACACCCTCCAGATCCCCGCGTCGCCGCGCGGGAAACCAGCCCGGACCCTAGACTGGCGAACGCCCGACATGTCCGGCACAAGGGATCCCCGAGGGAGCCACACCATGGCCAAGCGAGGAAACAAGAAGCGCGCCCGCAAGAAGAAGAAGGCCAACCACGGCAAGCGCCCCAACGCCTGACCCCGCCCCCCCAGCCCCCAGCAGACCCCCCTGCCCCACGCGGCCGGGGGGTCTCCTGCACGAGGCGCAACCGGCCAGATGCAGAAGGCCCCCAACCGTGATCGGTTGGGGGCCTTCGTGCTGGTGGGCGTGGACGGTTTCGAACCGCCGACATCTGCTTTGTAAGAGCAGCGCTCTACCCCTGAGCTACACACCCGTGGACGAGTGGACAGCCTACATGCAGGGCCGACCCCCCACGCAATCCCGTTCTCGTGGGGGAGAATGGAGCGGGGCATGGGCGGACGCGGCACGGGAGAGGGATTGTGACGACGGCATCCCGGCGGTGGTTCGGCGGGCGGGACGAGAGTCGGCGGGCGGATGCGCAGGCGGCGAAGGATGCCGCGGCGGCCGCGTTCTACGAGCTGGACACCGCGCAGCGGGACCTGCGGATCTCGATCGAGACCATCGCGGCCGCCGACGGGTCGCCCGCGGCGCGGCAGGCCACCGAGGGGTTCGCGGCGCTCGGGCGGCGCATCGACGAGGTCAGCCACGCGTACATCGAGGCCGTCGACGCGCACGACCTGGACCGGGTCGATCTGGAGGGCTCCGTCGCCGCGCAGGCGCGGGAGCAGCTGACGCGGGCGCGTGACGAGCTGGTGCGGGTCAAGGGGGAGCTCGAGCGGTTCGCCCAGGGGCTGCAGCCGCTGCTGGACAAGGCGGAGACGCAGCTGGCGCGGGTCGCGCCGGCCCGGGAGCGGGCGAAGGCGGCGCTGCTGGCGGCGAGTGACGCGCTGGACGCGGTACGGGCGCCGGGGATGCGGGCCGACGACCTGGCTGCGCGGCTTGCGGCGCTGGGTCCCGAGCTGACGAAGCTGAACCAGGGCGCGGCCCAGCACGGCGTCCAGGAGACGGTGCAGCGTGCCGACCGGATCCTGCGGGACGCGGAGGCCATACGGGCCGAGGCGGCGCGGCTGCCCGAGCGGGCCGCGGAGATCGACCGGCGGCTGGTGAGCCTGCGGACCCGGGCGCAGGCGCTGCGCAACCGGGCGGACCGGGTGGATCCGGTGCTCAGCGAGCTGAGGCGCCGGTTCAGTGCGGCCTGCTGGCAGGACCTCCAGCACGTTCCCGAGCAGGCGCTGCGGGACGTCGCGCGGGCGGAGGACCGGCTCGGGGAGGCCGGCCGGGCGCGGGAGGAGCAGCGCTGGGCCGACGTATCGGCACTGGTCGAGGCGGTACGGGCCGCGCTGGACGCCACCGACGAGGCGGTGTCGGCCGCGCAGGACCGGCTCACGCGGCTGGAGGCGGTGGCACGGGATCCCAAGGCGGAGTCGGAGCGGACCCGCTTCGCGATCCGGGACGCGCAGCGGCTGGCGATGGCCGGCCGGAGCGTGCCGGATCCGCGGCACGCGCGGCCGCTGGACGAGGCGGTGGCGCGGATGGAGCGGGCCCTGGCCGGGCTGGAGGAACGCCATCCGGACTACTGGCACTTCCTCCAGGAGATGGGGGAGGTCCGGGCGGCGGTGGGCCGGGTCGTGGCGGACATCCGGGACCAGCGCGCAGCCGGGTAGCGGCGGAGTGCCCGGTGGGTCCGGGGCCGGGGCGCCCCCGCCGGGGGCTGGTGGAGTTGTCCGGGGGTGGGGGGCGGCGGATGCTGGAGGGGCCCGCTAGGGAGTAGAGGAGGGCGCCATGGCCGTCCACGTTTTCCACCGGACACGGACCCGGACCCGCGCGCGCCGCTCGCCTCCCGCACCCCCGGCCCCCCACGCGTCCTACGTGCCGCACGCGGCGTTCGGGTGCACCGAGCCCCATGAGCACTACGCGCCCTACGTGCCCCACGAGCCGTACGGTCCTCCCCCCGAGCCGCAGGGCCCCCGGCTGGTGCAGCGCGTCCTGCATCCCGTCAACGCCCGGCTGGACGAGCACCTGCCCGCCGACCACAAGCTCAGCAAGGTCTACCGGGTCGGCGCCGGCCTGACCGGCCTGCTGCTGATCGCCTTCGGGATCCTCGGGCTGATCGACCGGATCGGGTTCTTCGACACCGGTGGCGACACGGTGCTGGCCCTGAACACCAACGGCGCGCTGAGCGTCCTGTCGATCTGCATCGGCGGGCTGCTGTTCGCCGGGATGGTGATCGGCGGGACGTTCGCCTCCACCCTGAACATCGTGCTGGGGCTGGCGTTCATCGCGAGCGGGTTCGTCAACCTCGCCCTGCTGGACTCCGGCCTGAACTTCCTGGCGTTCCGGATCCAGAACGTGCTGTTCAGCTTCGTCGTCGGCGTGATGCTGATGTGGTTCGGGATGTACGGGCGGGTCGGCAGCGCCCTGCCGCACGACAATCCGTACTGGCGCGCCCGCCACCCGGAGCAGGCGGCGCGCGAGACGCGGATCCGCGAGGGATTCCGGTACAGCGGGCCGACTGCGTAGCCTGGGCGCATGCCTCGTTACGAATACCGCTGCCGGACCTGCGACGACACCTTCGAGGTGAGCCGTCCGATGGCCGAGTCGTCCGCCCCCGCCGACTGCCCCGCGGGGCACGCGGACACCGTCAAGCTGCTCTCCGCCGTCGCCGTCGGCGGTACCAGTGCCGCCCCCGCCGGCGGGGGCGGGGGCGGGGGCTGCTGCGGCGGGGGCGGTTGCGGCTGAGGTTCCCGGCGGGGCCTCAGCGCTTGCGCGAGAGGGTCAGGCCGTCCGAGATCGCCAGCAGGACGGAGTCCATCCGGGTGTCCGCCATGGCGTGCTCGTTGAACGCGCGGACGCTCGCGCCCCGGCCGGTGGGCGACTCGTCGAGCACCGTCCCGTGGAACAGGGTGTTGTCGGTGACGATGAGTGCACCGGGGCGCATCCGCGGGACGAGCTCCTCCCAGTAGAGGATCTGGTTCTCCTTGTCCGCGTCGACGTACGCCATGTCGATGTGCGGGTCCGCCGGCATGGCGCGCAGGGTCTCCAGGGCGGGGGCGAGGCGCAGGTCGATCCGGTCCGCGACGCCCGCCGCCGCCCAGGCCTCGCGGGCGTACGCCGTCCACTCCTGCGACACGTCACAGGTGATCAGGCGGCCGTCGGCCGGGAGGGCCTGGGCCATGGACAGGGCCGAGAAGCCGGTGAAGGTGCCCACCTCCACGACGTGCCGCGCGCCGGTCAGCCGGACGAGGAAGGCCAGCAGCGGTCCCTGTTCCTCGGCGGACTGCATGCCGGCCGAGTCGGGGAACTTCTCCCAGGTGGTGCGCACCAGCCCCCGCTGGACCTCGTCCAGCGGGGGGTTGTGCGCCAGGACGTACTGGTAGAGCTCGTCGGTGATCTTGGTGCTGTTGCCCTTGGTCATGCCGCCAGTGTGCCAACGGCACGCGTCATGCCGTCGACGTGCCCACAGCGCGCCGTGATGCCGTCAGTGTGCCAACGGCACGGCGTCATGCCGTCCGCACGGCATCGTGCCCTCAGCCCGGCGTCATGCCCTCAGTGTGCCGACCGCCCTGCCGAATTCCCGGACGATCTCCTCCCCCGCCAGCACTCCGGCCACGCCCAGGGCCGTCACCGTGGGGGCCGTCCAGCCCGCGTCCGCCAGCTCCCCGTGGCCCGGCCGCCAGCCCCGGTCGGCCGCCAGCAGCAGGTCGGCGTCCAGCAGCGAGTCACCCGCCGCGAGGGTGGTGGCCGCCCCCGTCCGGCGGGCGACCTCGTACATCGCGGCGCTCTTCGTCAGCGGGCGCGGGACGGCGTAGATCTTGCGGCCCTGGAGGGAGACCGTCCAGCCGCGGGCCTCGGCCCACTCCGCCAGGGCCTTGAGCCATTCGTCGGGGACCAGCTCCCGCTCGACGACCAGGTACGCGAACAGGTCCTCCGCCACGCGCGCCTTGCGCAGCCACGCCGGGTCGGACACGGCGAGCAGGTGCTGGTGCACCTGCTCCAGCGGGGCGCACTCCGCCGTGAGGCGTCCGGCCACCGCGCGCCGCCAGTCCCGGTCCGGCATCCCGTCCACCAGCAGCTGGCCGCCGTTGGCGCAGATCGCGTACTGGGCCGGGGGGCCGGGGAAGCGGATGCGCTGGTACTGCTTGCGGGTGCGGGTGGTGGTCGGGACGAAGACCGCGGCCGGGTCGGCGGCCAGCGCCGTCAGCAGCGCCGCCGCCGTCTCCGTCATGTAGGACAGCGGCCGGCCCTCGTGGACCTCGACGCACAGCAGCCGGGGGGCCTCCGGGTCGGGCATGGTCAGGCCGAGGGCGGCCGCCGAGTAGATCAGCGTACGGTCGAGGTCGCTCGCTACGAGGACGGTCACTGGGAGGACACAGCCTTTCCGTCGGCGCCCGTGGCGCCGCGCGTGAAGCGCGGGTGGATGAGTCCCACGCACGTGTAGGGCAGGTCGTCGACCTCCTCGACCGGTACCCCGCGCTGCTCGGCGAGCAGGCGTACGTGGTCGAGGTCGGGGCCGGCCCCGCGCTGGGCCAGGATCTTCCACGGCACGCGGCGCAGCAGCACCCGCGTGGTCTCGCCGACGCCCGGCTTGACGAGGTTCACGTCGTGGATGCCGTACTCCTCGCTGATCCGCTCCACCGCCGCCCAGCCCACCCAGGTCGGGGTGCGGTCGGCGGCGAGCAGCTCCTTGACCTCGGCGGCGACGGCGTCGGCGACCTCGTCGAAGCGGGCGGCCACCGTGTCGACGAAGGCGGCGGAGACATCGGCCGCGGCCAGCTCCCGGTAGAACTTCGCCCCGTGGAAGTCGTCCGGGCCGACCAGGTCGGCCCTGAGCACCGTACGCGAGACCAGTCCGGAAACGGTGGAATTCAGGCACGCGGAGGGGATCAGGAAGTCCTCGCGGGTCCCGTACGTCTTCACGCAGGAGCCTGGGTCGGCGAGGACGACGATCTCCGGGTCGAAGCCCTCGAAGCCGGTCAGGGCCTCCCGCAGCTCGCGGGTGATGGCGCCCTTGCCGGTCCAGCCGTCGACGAACACGACGTCGGCCGGGTCGTGGTGGGCGGCGAGCCAGCGCAGGGCGTTGGCGTCGATGCCGCGGCCGCGCACGATGGAGACGGCGTAGTGCGGCAGGTCCAGGCCGTGCCGGGCGCGGGCCCAGCGGCGCATCAGCACGCCGACGGGCGTGCCGGCGCGGGCCAGGGACACCAGCACGGGACGCGGGGAGCGCTCCGCGAGCACGGTCTCGGTGACCGTGCCGACGGCCCGGGCGATGCGGGCCGCCGAGGCGCTCAGCGCGCTGCGGTAGAGCTCCTGGTACTGCGGCGAGGGCTGGTACTCGACGGGCAGGGACTCGGCGTAGTGCGCGCCGCCCGCCTGGATGGCCTCCTCCCGCTCCTCGGTCGGGGCCTCCAGCCGTACGCCGGACAGGTCCTGGAGGAGCCAACCGACGTCTTCGGGGGCGTACGAGGAGAAGGCCGGCCCCCGCAGCGGTTCGGGCAGCTGCGGCTCGGTCACGGTCGGCTCCTGGCGGTCGGGGGCGTAGGACGGGACGACGGCCAGCACGACCCGGCCGGTGTGCGGCGCCAGCCGGGCGAGCAGCCCGGCGTGCAGCTCGGGCGTGTCCCCGGCGGAGTCGACGACGGCGACGACGGTGTCGAAGCCGGCGCCGGCGACGTTGTAGGCGTAGCGGTCGCCGGGCCCGTCGGCGGGGGCGTCGTGGGCGGGGAAGACGAGCCGGGTGCGGATGGCGTAGCCGGGGTCGTCCACGGCGAGCACCGGGGAGCGGGTGGTGCTGGAGAACCGCACCTCGCGGGCGGCCCCGGATGCCTCCAGGGCCCGCGCGAGGCGCAGCGGCGCGTACATCAGCTCCTCGTTGCCGAGTACGAGGACCCGCCCGGGCCGCTCGCCGAGCGCGGCGGTGAGCCGGCCGGCCATGGCGGGCAGGGCGGCCTCCAGCGCCTCGCGGTGCGCGGGGGTGAAGCCGTGGCGGCCGCCGTCGGGCAGCCCGGCGGGCCAGCCGAGCCGCACCCGGGTGACGGGGCGGGGGCCGGGGGGCACGTCCGCGGCGCCGGGATCCGCCGCCCGGGCCGGAACGCCGTCCGGCGCGGTGCCCTCACCGGCACCCGCGGGATCCGCGGCGCCGGCCTCCGGCTGCCGCGCGTCCGCGGCTTCGTACTCCTCCACCAGTGCCCGCCCGCGGGCCAGGACCCCGTCCGGGAGGGTGACCGTACCGGAGGCCAGGGCGATCAGGTCCACGCGCGCGCCCAGCTCGGCGGCGAAGGCGGTGAGCCGGTCGCGGTCGGCGGCCGAGCGCACGTCCACCAGGGCGACGACCACGTAGTGCCCGCGCGGGTGGCGGGCGTGCAGGTCGCGGATGGTGTTGAGGACCGTGTTGCCGGTGGAGAACTCGTCGTCCACGAGGACCAGCGGCCCGTCGCCCGCCAGCAGCTCGGGGTCCTCGGGCAGCAGGAGGTGCGAGGTGGCGTGCGAGTGGGCCTCCTCGAACCCGCCGGCGGGCCGCACGCCCGCCACCGGGCGGCGCGTGGAGTGCAGGTAGGGGGCCGGTCCGAGGCCGTCGGCGACGCAGTGTCCGAGGCCGGTGGCGGTTTCGGCGTAGCCGAGGACCACCGCGGAGGCGGCGGTGTCCCCGAGCAGCTCGCGCACCCGTACGCCGAGCCCGTGTCCGGCCGCGTACACGGCTTCGGGCGACTGCGGGACGTGCTTGCCCAGCAGCTGGGAGACCAGCAGGTGGGCCCGCTTCGGATTGCGCCGCAGGGCCAGCCCGAGCAGCTCCTCCAGCCGCGGCGCGCCCTCGTCGGCGCCTTGGCCCAGCTCCACGCCCAGCCGCTCGGCGACCCAGGTTCCCGACCACACCGTGTCGATCGTCTTGCCCTTCCTCGTCATGGCCGGCCGGCTCACACCTGGAGCCCGGCCGTCAGGAGGTCGACGAAGCCGACCTCCTCCCTCGCCACACCGAAGACCTCGGCGCGCAGCATGGTGCGCTCGGCCCAGGCCCGGTGGGGCTTCACCTCGTTCATCTTGTTCGTATAAGCGGAGCGCAGCACGCCGCCGCCGCCGCGCTCGGGGCGCAGGATGTCCTGGGCGTCGCTGAACTCCTCGTGGGAGACCACCGACAGCGCGTGCACCGGCGTGACGTGGGCGGGGTGGATGCAGGTCTTGCCCAGGAGCCCGTTGGCGCGGTCGAGCTCGATCTCGCGCAGCAGCCCGTCCAGGTCGTGTTCGATCAGCGCGGTGCGCAGCTCCTCCACGCCCTCCTCCAGGAAGGGGCTGCGGCGCAGCTGCGGTTTGAAGAGGCGCTGCTGGCTGCGGAAGTACTCCCAGACGGGGCCGGTGACGGTGAAGCCGGTGCCGTCGGCACGGCTGAGGACGTTGACCACGTCGGCGATGACCCCGGCCACGATCTGGACGTCGTACGCGGTCATGTCGGGGGTGCGGCGCAGTCCGTACAGGGAGCAGAAGTCGGTGACGCCGAGGCGCAGGGCGAGGACCCGTTCGCGGTAGCGGTTGACGGTGCGCGAGATGCCGGCGAGGGCGTGGACGCGGGTCTCCAGATGGAGGAGGTCGGGGGTCTCCAGGACCGGCATGGCATACAGCCGGGGCAGTCCGGCGGCGGCCTCGGCGTGGGCTACGGCGTCGAGGAAGGCCGTTCCGCGGCTCTCGGTGAACTTCGGAAGTACGAATCCGGCCAGGTTGCGCACCGAGCCGCCGAGCCGGCGGACGAGGTCGGGGATCTGCTCGGGGGTGCGGACGCGGATGAAGAGGAGCGGGAGCCCGTCCGGGTCCTCCCCCTCGGCGTGAAGGGCCGCGAACTGCCGGACGAGGTTCTCCTCGCCGTCCACGACGTCGGCGTCGCTGATGGAATCCTCCAGGCAGAGCACCATGGAGACGACTCCCCGGCCGGCCTGCTTGCGGATGTCGTCCGCCAGCCTGGGCCGGGTGGCCGGGCTGTAGAGGGTCGCTCCGAGCGCGGCGGCCAGGATGCGGGCCGGGGAGGCCAGGGTGAACTCGGCCGGCTCCTGGTGGAAGAGGTCCTTGCGGACAGTGGGCGATATGTGCCCGAAGTGACGCATGTGCTTCCCCCGTACTGCCTCGGCGGCCCAACTGGCGTGGCCGGTAATAGTACGTACGAACGTGAGTCAAGAGTTCCTCAAGCACATGAAGTTCAGGTAACCCTCTTGCACCATGCCCAGGTCTTGCCCCCGGTACAAGGCCCTTCGGGGGGCCGCATTGTCCCGGTCGGGCCCGGGAGGGCAGGATGACGGGCATGACGCACGCGATGCAGAAGGGCTCCAACATCCCGGTGACCGCCACGGCGGTCCGGGCGGTGCTGCGCTGGACCACCGGGCCCGAGGTGCCGGACGTGGACGCCTCGGCACTGCTCGTGGGCGCGGACGGGCGCGTGCGCTCGGACGAGGACTTCGTGTTCTACAACCAGCCCCGCCACCCCTCGGGGTCCGTCTGGCGGCTGGGCAAGAAGCAGCTGGGCGAGGCCGTCACCGACGCGGTCCAGGCGGACCTGCGGGCCGTGCCGGCCGCCGTGGACCGGGTGCTGGTGGTGGCCTCCGCCGAAGACGTGCCCTTCGAGCAGGTGCGGGACCTGCGGATCCAGCTGTACGACGCCGGTCCGGGCGGCGCCCCCGAGCCGGTGGCCCACTTCGACGTCCGGCCCGAGACGGGCGCCGAGACGGCCCTGATCTGCGGTGAGCTGTACCGCCGGGGCGAGGGCTGGAAGTTCCGCGCGCTGGGCGAGGGCTACTCCGACGGCCTGGTGGGGCTGGCCACCGACCACGGGATCTCCGTCGACGAGAACGCCGCCGAGGCCGCGGCCGGGTCCGGGTCGGAGGCGGCTCCCGGAGCCGCGCGCACCCCGGCGGCCGGGCAGGGCGGCGAACAGACCGCCGCCATGCGCCCGCCGGCGCCCGCCCCCGCCACCCAGGCCCCGCCGGCCGTACCGCCCGCGTACGGCTACCCTCAGTCGGTGTCGCCGGCCCCGGTGCCGGCTCCGGGCGGCGACCCGGCGTTCCGGCTGCCGGTGCAGGGCCCGCAGTTCATCCGCCGCTGACCGGGACCGGGGGGGCCGAGGCCGAGGCCGGCGCCCGGCTCAGGCCTTGGTGCTCTTGTAGCCCCGGCCCCACTGGAGCCCCCAGCCGTACAGCCGGTCCAGCTCGGCCTGGAACCCGTACACGAACTTCACCTCGCGGCGGACGATCAGCTCGCCCCTGACGGTCTCCAGGGAGAGGACGGCGCAGGAGCGGGCCTGCGGGTGCCGTTCGTCCAGCGGGATCTCGATCCGGGGTCCGGCGGTCGGGTAGAGGGTGACCAGCGCATGCGTCCGGTCGAAGGCCGGCGTCTGGTCGTAGATGTAGACGAAGACCAGCAGCCGCTTGATCTCCTCGGCGTGGTCCAGGTTGACGTAGAGGGTCTCCCCCGAGCCCGAGCCGAACCGGTCGTCGCCGCTGAGCTTCACGTACGGCGGGTCGTTGAGGTCGCCCAGCAGGTTGCCCAGGGGCTGGACGGCTCCCCGGGTGCCGTCGGTCAGCTCGTAGAGGCAGCCCATGTCCAGGTCGACGTTGACCATGCCCTGGGTGTGGGCCTGCACGATGTCGGGCTTGAAGAGCTTGAACGGGTGCCGGAAGAGCTGGCCGCTCTGGCCGGAGCGGCCGCCGAAGTCGGAGGTGCGCATCCGCCAGGAGAGGTTCACGCGCAGGTTGCCGTGGACCGCCTGCTGTTTGGTGAGCGACACCGTCGGATGCCGTTTCGTCAGCTCGATGGCGTTCGACGAGGCGTTGCCCGAGTCGAAGCCCATGGCGCGAGCGCCCCTGATCCCGTCGAAGAACCCCATGTCCCAACCCCCCAGGTCGGTGCGTGCAGCGGAGAATGCGGCGGGGCGGCCGCGCGGTCCAGTGGATCCGCGCGGCCGCCCCGTCGTTACTGGAAGCGTTCCGCAATCAGGGCCGGGTCACACCCCGGCTCCGACCTCGGCGGGGCTCTCGCCGCCCTCGGCCGCGATCCGCTTGTTGCGGCGCACGGAGGACCAGAACGACCAGGCGATGAGCACGACGCCGACGAGGCCGGTGATGACCTCGTTGATCTCGTACTGGATGGTGACGAGCAGGATCACGGCGAGGGCGCCGATCGCGTAGTGCGCGCCGTGCTCCAGGTAGACGTAGTCGTCGAGGGTGCCCTGGCGGACCAGGTAGACCGTGAGCGACCGGACGTACATGGCACCGATGCCGAGGCCCAGGGCCATGAGCACGATGTCGTTGGTGATGGCGAAGGCGCCGATGACGCCGTCGAAGGAGAAGGACGCGTCGAGGACCTCGAGGTAGAGGAACATGAAGAACGCGGCCTTGCCGGCCATGGCGACGGCCGAGACCGGCTTGCCGCTCTTCTTGGCCGCTTCCTCGGCCTCGTGCTCGGCTTCCTCCTCTTCCTCGAGCTTGTTCTCGAAGTAGCCGGAGAGACCACCGACGATCATGTAGGTGATCAGGCCGAGGATGCCGGAGATCAGGACGGTCTGCGCCTTGTCCACGTGGGTGCCGCCGTGCTGGTGGGCGTGGGCGGCGAAGGTCATCGAGGTGATGACCAGGACGATCAGCGCGATGCACGCGGACAGCATGTCGATCTTGCCGAGCTTGGCGAGCGGGCGCTCCAGCCAGGCGAGCCACTTGATGTCGCGGTCCTCGAAGATGAAGTCGAGGAAGATCATCAGCAGGAACATGCCGCCGAAGGCGGCGATGGACGGGTGGGCGTCCGTGACCAGCTGCTTGTACATGTCCTTGTCGGTCATCGCCAGATCGACGGCCTCGATGGGCCCGATCTTGGCGCTGATCGCCACGATGACGACAGGGAAGACCAGGCGCATGCCGAAGACGGCGATGAGGACGCCGACGGTGAGGAAGATCTTCTGCCAGAAGGCATTCATCTTCTTCAGGATTCCGGCGTTGACCACCGCGTTGTCGAAGGAAAGCGAGATCTCGAGGATCGACAGGATCGCCACGATCCCAAAAGCGGTCCACCCCCCGTAGAACACCGCTGCGACCAGACCGAGCGCAGTGACTGCGAACGACCAGCCGAAGGTTTTGAGAACCACTGGCACCCCATCGTCTTGTACGGCTTTACGAAACGTTGACCCCGAAGTCTAGAGCGATGCCCCGCAGCCCGGACGCGTACCCCTGCCCTACCGCCCGGAACTTCCATTCGCCGCCGTACCGGTAGACCTCGCCGAAGATCATCGCGGTTTCGCTGGAGGCGTCCTCGGTGAGGTCGTAGCGGGCCAGTTCCTGGTCGTCGGCCATGTTCACCACGCGGATGAAGGCGTTGCTCACCTGGCCGAAGCTCTGCCGGCGGGAATCCGCCTCGTGGATCGAGACCGGAAAGACGATCTTGTCGACCTGGGCGGGGACCTTCGTCAGGTCGATGATGATCGACTCGTCGTCGCCTTCACCCTCACCGGTGAGGTTGTCCCCGGTGTGTTCGACGGAGCCCTCGGGGCTCTTGAGGTTGTTGTAGAAGACGAAGTACTCGTCTCCCAGCACCCGGCCGCTGTTGCACAGCAGTGCGCTGGCGTCGAGGTCGAAGTCGGCCCCCGTGGTGGAACGCGCGTCCCATCCGAGGCCGACCAGAACCCGGGTGAGGTTCGGTGCGGCCTTGGACAGGGAGACGTTGCCCCCCTTGGCGAGTGTGACGCCCATGATGTGTCCTCCCCGACGACGTGGTGGTGGTGGCCGAGCCACCCGCTCATGGTGGCAAAGCCGGTCCGGCGCCGTACACAGGGGTGCACGGCGCCGGACGGACGAACTGCTCTCGGTGTCGGCTCAGACGTTGACGCCGAAGTCCTGCGCGATGCCGCGCAGACCGGAGGCGTAGCCCTGGCCGATGGCGCGGAACTTCCACTCGGCGCCGTTGCGGTACAGCTCGCCGAAGACCATGGCGGTCTCGGTCGAGGCGTCCTCGGAGAGGTCGTAGCGGGCGAGCTCGCTGTTGTCGGCCTGGTTCACGACGCGGATGTAGGCGTTGCGGACCTGGCCGAAGCTCTGCTGGCGGCTCTCGGCCTCGTAGATCGAGACGGGGAAGACGATCTTGGCGACATCGGCGGGGACGCCGGCGAGGTTGACCTTGATGGCCTCGTCGTCGCCCTCGCCCTCACCGGTGGTGTTGTCGCCGGTGTGCTCCACCGAGCCGTCCGGGCTCTTCAGGTTGTTGAAGAACACGAAGTTCGAGTCGTTGGCGACCTTGCCCTGGTCGTTGGTCAGGATCGCGCTGGCGTCGAGGTCGAAGTCGACTCCGGTGGTGGTGCGAGCGTCCCAGCCGAGACCGACGATGACCGCCGTCAGGTTAGGCGCGGCCTTGGTCAGCGAGACGTTGCCGCCCTTGCTGAGGCTGACTCCCACGGGTCCTCCATTGGTATGTGTGTGGGGCGGGGCCCCGTCGTGCGTTCTACCGGATCAACGTGCCGATCCTAGTGACGGGTTCCCGCCCGCAGGCGGTTTTCGTGCGGAACCCGCCGCCGGGGCCGGCGGCGGGTTCCGCACGGCCCGGCGCGGGCGCCGTCACAGGCTGTCGAGGGCCTTGATGTACTCGTTCAGGTCACGCGCGTCGGGCAGCCCGTTGACGACGGTCCAGCGCACGACGCCGTCCTTGTCGATGATGAAGGTGCCGCGGACCGCGCAGCCCTTGTCCTCGTCGAAGACGCCGTAGGCGCGGGAGGTCTCGCCGTGCGGCCAGAAGTCGGACAGCAGCGGGTACTCCAGGCCCTCCTGCTCCGCGAAGACCCGCAGGGTCGGGACCGAGTCGTTGGAGACGGCGAGCAGCTGCACGTCGTCGTTCTGGAAGCGCGGCAGCTGGTCGCGCAGCTCGCACAGCTCGCCCGTGCAGACGCCGGTGAAGGCGAAGGGGTAGAAGAGCAGCACCACGGCCTTCTCGCCCCGGAAGTCGGAGAGCCGCACGGTGGCGCCGTGGTTGTCCTTGAGCTCGAAGTCCGGGGCCTTGTGTCCGACCTCGATCGCCATCTCTCGCATCCCTTCGTTTCCTGCGTCCCCGCACGGGGCCGTTCGGGTGAGTCCCACCCTAGGGGGTGTCCTCGCGGAGCGGGCCGGAGCGGCGCGCCGAACGCACACACCCCGCCGGCCGGGGGCTGACCCGGTCGGCGGGGTGTGCTCTTCCGCTTGGCTGCGGGGCGCGGCTCAGCGCTTGGCCTTGGCGGCCTTCGGCGTCACCAGCTTGGTGGAGGTCCACTCCTTGCCGACGGGCCCGCCCTTGGCAAGCGAGAGGCCCGCCGTCTCGGCGGCCTCGCTGATGTCGCTGGCCTCGACGTAACCGTCACGGCCCGTCTTGGGGGTCAGCAGCAGGATCAGTGCGCCGTCCTCGACCAGCTCGGTCGCGTCGACCAGGGCGTCCGTCAGGTCGCCGTCCTCGTCGCGGAACCACAACAGCACCGCGTCGGCGACGTCGTCGTAGTCCTCGTCGGCGAGCTCGCTGACGAGACTCTCGACGGCGTCACGGAAATCCTGATCGACGTCGTCGTCGTAGCCGATCTCCTGGACCACCTGTTCGGACTGGAAACCCAGCCGGGCGGCCAGGCTCTCCGCGTGGTCCGCGGTCGCGCTCACGGGGTGCCTCCTGCTCATGTTCGGTGAATGTCTTTCGGCGGCGCGCGTACGCGCAGCATTGGGCGTAGTCCACACGGGCGCGGCGGATCGCGCAAGTACCCGGCCGCCGAGACCGTCGAAACGGTGACGATTGCGGCCGTCTCGCCGCATCTTTGAGGCTTCCCCGGCGCACCTCCGGTGATTCATCCCACACCATTCCAGCGCATTCGGCATCGCAAGAGGACTTTCCCACCTGTTTGAGGGACGAACGTGCTTACGAACCCGCTGATCGACTTGGGCGTAGGGTTGCGGTTCTGCCCGCCCCCCGGGCGGCAGCGGCACGGCTTGCCGGCGCTCCTTCGCCGCTCCAGGTGTTACCCATTGGTAGAGGTGAAGATTCCGGCCGGGCGTAAGACCATGGGAGGCGGCGACCCAAGGCACGACTCCCCCGACAGCGAAGGAACAGCGTGGCTTCCGCATCCGATCGCAACCCGATCATCATTGGCGGCCTTCCGAGCCAGGTCCCGGACTTCGATCCGGAGGAGACGCAGGAGTGGCTCGACTCCCTGGACGCCGCCGTCGACGAGCGGGGCCGTGAGCGCGCCCGCTACCTGATGCTGCGGCTGATCGAGCGGGCCCGCGAGAAGCGCGTGGCCGTGCCGGAGATGCGCAGCACGGACTACGTCAACACCATCGCCACCAAGGACGAGCCGTTCTTCCCCGGCAACGAGGAGATCGAGCGCAAGGTCCTCAACGCCACCCGCTGGAACGCCGCCGTGATGGTCTCGCGCGCCCAGCGCCCCGGGATCGGCGTCGGCGGCCACATCGCCACGTTCGCCTCCTCCGCCTCCCTCTACGACGTGGGCTTCAACCACTTCTTCCGGGGCAAGGACGAGGGCGACGGCGGCGACCAGATCTTCTTCCAGGGCCACGCCTCCCCGGGCATCTACGCCCGCGCCTACCTCCTGGACCGGCTCTCCGAGCAGCAGCTCGACGCGTTCCGGCAGGAGAAGTCGAAGGCGCCCTACGGTCTGTCCAGCTACCCGCACCCGCGGCTGATGCCGGACTTCTGGGAGTTCCCGACGGTCTCGATGGGCCTCGGCCCGCTCGGCGCCATCTACCAGGCCCGGATGAACCGGTACATGGAGGCGCGCGGCATCGCGGACACCTCCAGGTCCCACGTCTGGGCGTACCTCGGTGACGGCGAGATGGACGAGCCGGAGTCGCTCGGCCAGCTGTCCATCGCCGCCCGCGAGGGTCTGGACAACCTGACCTTCGTCGTCAACTGCAACCTCCAGCGCCTCGACGGTCCCGTCCGCGGCAACGGCAAGATCATCCAGGAGCTGGAGTCGATCTTCCGGGGCGCCGGCTGGAACGTCATCAAGCTGATCTGGGACCGCTCCTGGGACCCGCTGCTGGCCCAGGACCGCGACGGCATCCTGGTCAACAAGATGAACTCCACCCCGGACGGGCAGTTCCAGACGTACGCCACCGAGTCCGGCGCGTACATCCGCGAGCACTTCTTCGGCGGCGACCAGCGGCTGCGCGCCATGGTCGAGAACATGACCGACTACCAGATCCAGCACCTGGGCCGCGGCGGCCACGACCACAAGAAGGTCTACGCGGCGTACGCGGCGGCCAAGGCCCACAAGGGCCAGCCGACGGTGATCCTGGCGCAGACGGTCAAGGGCTGGACGCTCGGACCGAACTTCGAGGGCCGCAACGCCACGCACCAGATGAAGAAGCTGACGGTCGACGACCTCAAGCGCTTCCGCGACCGCCTGCACATCCCGATCACGGACGCGCAGCTGGAGAGCGGCGCACCGCCGTACTACCACCCGGGCCGCAACTCGCCCGAGATCCAGTACATGCACGACCAGCGCAGCGCGCACGGCGGCTACGTGCCGACGCGCGTGGTGCGCGCGAAGCCGCTGGAGCTGCCGGACGAGAAGGCCTACGCGGCGGCGAAGAAGGGTTCGGGGCAGCAGTCGATCGCCACCACGATGGCCTTCGTCCGCATCCTGAAGGACCTGATGCGGGACAAGGAGATCGGCAAGCGCTTCGTGCTGATCGCGCCCGACGAGTACCGCACCTTCGGCATGGACGCCTTCTTCCCGAGCGCCAAGATCTACAACCCGCTCGGCCAGCAGTACGAGGCGGTCGACCGCGACCTGCTGCTCGCCTACAAGGAGTCCCCGACCGGCCAGATGCTGCACGACGGCATCTCCGAGGCGGGCTGCACGGCCTCGCTGATCGCCGCGGGTTCGGCGTACGCGACGCACGGCGAGCCGCTGATCCCGGTCTACGTCTTCTACTCGATGTTCGGTTTCCAGCGCACCGGTGACCAGTTCTGGCAGATGGCCGACCAGCTGGCGCGCGGTTTCGTGCTGGGCGCGACCGCCGGCCGGACCACCCTGACGGGTGAAGGTCTCCAGCACGCCGACGGTCACTCCCAGCTGCTGGCGTCGACCAACCCGGGCTGCGTCGCGTACGACCCGGCCTACGGCTACGAGATCGCCCACATCGTCAAGGACGGTCTGCGGCGGATGTACGGGCCGACCGCGGAGAACGAGCCGGGCGAGGACGTCTTCTACTACCTGACCGTCTACAACGAGCCGATCCAGCACCCGGCCGAGCCGGCGGACGTCGACGTGGACGGCATCCTCAAGGGCATCCACCGGGTGTCGCAGGGCACCTCGGGCGCCGTCGGGGCGCAGATCCTCGCCTCGGGCGTGGCGGTGCCGTGGGCGCTGGAGGCCCAGCGGATCCTGGCGGACGAGTGGAACGTGCGGGCGGACGTCTGGTCGGCGACCTCCTGGAACGAGCTGCGCCGCGACGCCGTCGCGGTGGAGGAGCACAACCTGCTCCACCCGGAGGAGGAGCAGCGCGTCCCGTACGTGACGCAGAAGCTGTCGGGTGCGGAGGGGCCGTTCGTGGCGGTCTCGGACTGGATGCGCGCGGTGCCGGACCAGATCTCGCGCTGGGTGCCCGGTACGTACACCTCCCTGGGCGCGGACGGCTTCGGCTTCGCCGACACGCGGGGCGCGGCGCGGCGCTTCTTCCACATCGACGCCCAGTCGGTGGTGCTGGCGACGCTGACCGAGCTGGCCCGGGAGGGCAAGGTCGACCGCTCGGTGCTCAAGCAGGCGGTCGACCGCTACCAGCTGCTGGACGTGGCGGCCGCGGACCCGGGTCCGGCGGGCGGCGACGCCTGACGCCTGCGGCGGGCCGGCCGGTACCGGCCCCGCGATGGCCCCCGTCCGGATGCCGGGCGGGGGCCCGCGCGTACCCCGGCCGGGTGCCCCCGGCTCCGCCGGGGCGCCTTCGCTTTACCCGTTCCTTACGATGCTGCGCATGAAGGAAACCTCCCGCCAGCTGCTGTGGGAGCGGCGGAGCCAGACCCCGCTGCTCGTCCTCGCCGTCGCCTTCGCCGTCGCGTACGCGGTGCCGATCGTCGCCCCGGAAGCGGAGGCGTCCGTGCACCGCGCGTGCACGTACGCGGAGTGGGTGGTGTGGGGCGCCTTCGCCGTCGACTACCTCGTACGGCTGGGCCTCACGCGGGACCGCGGGCACTTCGTGCGCACGCACTGGCTGGACCTGGCCGCGGTGGTGCTGCCGCTGGTCCAGCCGCTGCGGCTGCTGCGGCTGGTGGCGACGTTGCTGCTGGTGGGGCGGCGGGCCCGGATGGCTCCGCAGGTCCGGCTGACCACCTATGTGGCCGGTGCGGTGGTGGGGCTGCTGATGTTCGGCTCGCTGGCGGTGCTGAGCGTGGAGCGGGACGCCCCCGAGGGCAACATCAGGAACCTCGGCGACGCGGTGTGGTGGTCCTTCACCACGATGACCACCGTCGGGTACGGGGACCACTCCCCCACCACCGGTCTGGGCCGGGTGCTGGCGGTCGGGCTGATGCTGTCGGGGATCGCCCTGCTCGGTGTGGTGACCGCCAACATCGCCGCCTGGTTCATCGCCCGCTTCGAACGCGACGACCAGGTGGAGCGGCTCCAGCTGGAGGCCATCCGGGAACTCCAGGCGGAGGTACGGGCGCTGCGTGCGGAAGTGTCCCTGCTGGGCGGCGGCGGCCAGGGCGCGATGCCCGCGCAGACCGCCGCCGCCGGCGAGCAGGCGGGGGCTACCGCTCCCAGATCTTGAACGCCTTGATCTGGTAGGCGGACTGGGGCAGCCAGATGCCGTCGCCCGGGTAGGTCTGGAACTCCCCGGTCTCCGCGCACACGTCCGACTGGTACGTGGTCACCGGGCGCCCGGTCCGGTTGACGAGCGACTGGTAGGCGGCCCCGGCGGGCCCCGGGGGGAGCGCGGTGCAGCTGTTGATGTCGAGGGTGCTCAGGTCGTAGGTCTGCTTGGTGCCCTTGAAGTCCGGTTTCAGCCACAGGCACAGCTGCCCGGTGGCGCAGGGCGGGCCGGCGGCGTGGGCGTCGGCGGCCGTGCCGGGGATCAGGGTGGCGGCGGCCAGCAGGGCGGCGGCGACGGTGATGACGCGTGCGGTGCTCCACGTACGCATGACGGGGTCAGCTCCTCCTTGACGGACGGGCCCCGGACCGTTTCCGGTGCTCCGTCGACACCACGCTGACCTGCGGCGACGGCCGGGCGGAAGGGGCTCGGCGCGGGTCCATCCTGATAGGCGACAGCCCCGCCGGAACCGCCCGGCGGGGCTGTGGCGGGCGCGGGGTTGACGGGCCCGTAACGCCGGTCGGAGCTGCTCAGATGTGGGCCGCACCGCCCGCGCCGGCCTCGGCGTTCTGCCCGCGCTTGGTGAAGCAGGCGACGATCGCGGCGAGGACGGCGACGGCTCCGGCGCACGTGAAGGCCGTGCTCATACCGGACACGAAGGTGTCGTGGGCGACGGTGGAGATGGCCTGGGCGACCGGCTCGGGGAGGCCGGGCGGGACGGGGGCGATGCCGACCTGGACTCCCTTCTCGGCGAGTTCGAGCTGCTCCGGGGTGAGCGGGGGCAGGTTCGCCCGCTGCCAGTTGTCCCCGAAAGTGTCACTGACCTCGGCGGCCATGACCGCGCCGAGGACGGCCGTGCCGAGGCTGCCGCCGACCTGCATGGCGGCCTGCTGGAGGCCGCCGGCCACGCCGGACAGCTCGAGCGGGGCGTTGCCGACGATGACCTCGGTGGCGCCGACCATGACGGGGGCGAGGCCGAGGCCGAGCAGGGCGAACCAGAGCGACATGGTGAGGGTGCCGGTGTCCGGGGTGAGCCGGGCCATCCCGAAGCAGGCGACGGCGGTGGCGGCCATGCCGGCGACGAGCGGCACGCGCGGGCCGACCTTGGTGATGGCGGCGCCGGCCAGCGGCGAGCCGATGATCATCATGCCGGTGAGCGGCAGCAGGTGCAGGCCGCTGTCGACCGGGCTCATGCCGTGCACGTTCTGCAGGTAGAAGGTGACGAAGAACAGGCCGCCCATGAAGGCGAAGGCCATCAGGACCATCAGCACGGTGCCGGCGGACAGCGGCAGCGAGCGGAACATGCCGAGCGGGATCAGCGGCTCGGAGACCTTGGTCTCCCAGAGCGCGAAGAGCACGAAGCACACCACGGACCCGCCGAGGAAGAGCAGGGTCCTGGTGTCGCCCCAGCCCCACTCGGCGGCCTTGATGAGCGCCCAGATCAGGGAGAACATCGCGGCCGACAGGAGCGCGATGCCCGGCAGGTCGAAGGAGCGCGGGGCGTTCTCGG
The DNA here is from genome assembly GCF_055575555.1 of Streptomyces sp. NPDC034085. Lineage (NCBI taxonomy): Bacteria > Bacillati > Actinomycetota > Actinomycetes > Kitasatosporales > Streptomycetaceae > Streptomyces > Streptomyces sp. NPDC034085. The sequence continues at coordinate 612,503 of NZ_JBVISL010000001.1, forward strand.
CGCGGTGGTCGAGCAGGATGAACAGGCCGAACAGCAGCGCGATCACTCCGACCGGCACGTTGATGAAGAAGACGGACTGCCAGCTGACGTGCTCGACGAGCAGGCCGCCGACGATGGGCCCGGCGGCGGTCGAGGCGCCGATGACCATGCCCCAGATGCCGATGGCCATGTTGAGCTTCTCGGCGGGGAACGTGGCGCGCAGCAGGCCGAGGGCGGCCGGCATCAGCAGGGCGCCGAAGAGGCCCTGGGCGACGCGGAAGCCGATGACGAGCCCGACCCCGGTGGACAGGCCGATCGCGGCCGAGGAGAGCGCGAAGCCGGCGATGCCGATGAGGAAGGTCTGGCGGTGCCCGAAGCGGTCGCCGAGCTTGCCGGCGGTGATCAGGGAGACCGCGAGGGCCAGCAGGTAGCCATTGGTGATCCACTGCACTTCGGCGAGGCTGGCGCCGAGGTCCTTCTGGATCGCGGGGTTGGCGACGGCGACGATCGTGCCGTCGAGGGTGACCATCATGACCCCGATCGCCACCGCGAACAGGGTCAACCACGGGTGGCCGCGCAGTCCGGCACGCGCCGGGGCGGGGCCTGAGTCCTTGGCGAGGGTGATCTGACCAGTCATACGAACAGGCTAATGACAGCGGCTGACACTTCACAGACGGCTCAACGCGGCAGCGGCTGTCAGGTCCGTCACAGGTACCCTGACCGCTTACTCAGCGTCAGATCGAGCCCGTGCGCTCGGGATCAGAGAGGACCCCCGCGGTGATGACCGACGAGCGGCCCGCGCCGGTGGCCGGACTGCGCGAGCGCAAGAAACGGCGCACCCGGGACGCGCTGCTGCGCGCCGCGCTGCTCCTGTTCATCTCGCAGGGCTACGAACGGACCACGGTCGACGAGATCACCGACACCGTGGAGGTGTCCCAGCGCACCTTCTTCCGCTACTTCGCCAACAAGGAAGAGGTCGCGTTCGCCGTCCAGGACCTGGTCGAGTCCCACTTCCTGGCCGCCCTGCGGGCCCGGCCGGCGGACGAGGCCCCGCTGGAGGCCATGCGCAACGCGGTGCTGGCCGCCTGGGACACCGTCGAGGAGGCCATCTCCGACGTCGTGCCCATCGACCTCTACATGCGGGGCTACCAGCTGATCGAGTCCACCCCGGCCCTGCTCGCCGTCCACCTGCGGCGCTCGACCGAGCTGGAGGAGGAGATCGCCCGGCTGATCGCCGCCCGCGAGGGGGCCGACCTGGACACCGACCCGCGGCCCCGGGTGGCGGTCGCCGCGTTCTGCGGGGTCATGCGGGTCACCGGCCGGCTCTGGGGCCAGGGCGAGGACACCAGCGTGGCCGCGATCCGGCGGATGACCGAGGCCTACCTCGACCAGATCGGCCCGGCCCTCGCGGCGGACTGGCGCCGCCCGCCGGTCGCCGTCCGGAACGAGCCGAAGGACACGGCCTAGGAGTGGCGCCGACGGCCGTCGCGGCGCCCGCGCCCATCCGGCCCGGAGGCCGTCCGGCGCAACGGAGCGTGACCGGCCGGGAGATGTGTCCCACGACCGGCCGTGAGCCCGGTCACCCGGCACGCCACGGCCTCCAGCGGTCTTTTAGTCTGGCTCCAGTGAAACTGCCCGGCCGCCCCGCCCCCACTTTCCCGGACGCCCCCGCGCGTCCCGCCGCCCTGCGCGCCCTGCTCGCGCTCGCGGTCGTGTTCCTGATGCTGGCGACGACCGGCTGGACCGCCGTGCACCGCCCCGACACCGGGATCCAGGCGCGGGCCGCCGAGCTCACCGCGTGGGCCGCGGCCCGGATCGACGGCCGGGCCGTGCCGCCCGCCGACGCCCCCGTACGGACGGTGGCCCGCTTCTTCGCCGGGCTCGACGGCGCCCAGCGCGCCCACCTCGCCGACGGCTACCCGCTCGTGGTCGGCAACCTCGACGGGGCCCCCGCCGAGACCCGCTACCGGGCCAACCGCCGCTCCCTGGCGCGGGCCGCGCGGGCGGAGGAGTCCCGCGGCCGGGACGTCGCCCTGACCCCCGCCGACCGCGCCACGGCCGTCCGGCGCGCCCACCGCTTCGAGTCCCTCGCCGAGCCCGGCCGGCAGATCCTCGTCTTCGACCCCACCGGCGGCGGCCTCGTGGCCGAGGTCTTCGGCGACCTCGCGTCCGCCCGCCGGGTCTCGGTGGTCGTCCCCGGCGTCGACACCGACGCCGTCACCTTCGAGCGCAGCCAGCGCCGCCTCACCGCCCCCGCCGGCATGGGGCGGTCCCTGTACGAGGCCGAGCGCGCGGCCGCGCCGGCCGGCCGCACCGCCGTCATCGCCTGGGCCGGCTACACCGCCCCCACCGGGGTCGGCGTGGACGCCGCCACCGGTCGGCTCGCCGTCCAGGGCGCCGTACGGCTGGAATCCCTGGCCGCGGCCCTGCCCGGGGACGCGAGCGTGGCCCTGTTCTGCCACAGCTACGGGTCGGTCGTGTGCGGGGTGGCCGCGCACCGGCTGCCGGCCCGGGTGACCGACCTGGTGGTCGCGGGCAGCCCCGGCATGCGCACCGACAACGCCGCCGGCCTGCACACCACCGCGCGCGTCTGGGCGATGCGCGACGAGGGCGACTGGATCTCCGGCGTGCCGCACCTGGAGGTCGGCGGGGTGGGCCACGGCGCGGACCCGGTGTCCCCCGCCTTCGGCGCGCGGCTGCTGTCCTCCGAGGGCGCCCGCAGCCACACCGGCTATTTCGAGCCAGGTACGGCCTCCCTGGGCAACTTCGCCAAGATCGGAACCGGCGCCTTCGGTTCCGTCGCGTGCGCGAACGGAACCGACGACTGCCGGCTCGGAATTTCCGGCACGCAGGGTGACTGACGGGGACACCCCCCGCCCCGCACCCGTAGCAAGCCGAAAAAACCGGGCCGGATGACGAGGGGGACGCGCGGGGGCGTGTCCCTTTACGATGTGCCGCATGGGTGACGTACTGGCCGGAAATCATGCCGTCTGGGAGTTCGACTCGGACTCGGTGCTCATCCGCTTCGCACGGGGGATGCGAACTCCACGCCTCTGGCACGCACTGGGCGAGCGCCGGATCCCCCTGGAAGCGCTGTCCGGGATCGATGTGAGCGCCGCCGCCGGGGCGATGGGCCGGCGGGACACGGTCGTGCTGCGCGCCGTACCGCGCGCGGGCGCCGATCCGCTGATGGAGGCTGCCGCCGGGCAGCTGAAGGAGGGCTGCGACCCGTACCGGCTGGTGCTGCCCGCGGACCGGGCGCCGCAGGCCGCGGCCTTCGCCGACGCGGTGCGCGGGCGGCTGGGGCCCCGTGCCGCCGAGCCCGCCGACCGCTTCCTCGTCGGGGTGGCGCGGCCGCCGCTCCAGCTGAAGGCGTACGACGCCCGGGTGGGCTTCGACGGCTCCGCGGTCACCTTCCAGTGGTCCCGCACCGGGGCCAGCAGCGCCAAGTGGCGGGCGGGCGACCAGCGGTTCGCGCTGGCCGGCCTGTCCGGCGTCGAGTGGGCCTCCCCGGACCGCCCGGGCGGCGGCCACCTGCGGCTGCGGCCCCGCGACGCCGCCGGGGACCCCGCGCCGCCGGACCACGACCTCGCGGCCGCGGTGTTCGGGGCCGGGTACGGGGCGGTGCACGAGTCCCTGCCGTTCGCGGCCGCCGTCCTCGCCGCGCTGCGGGAGCGGGCGCCGGTGGGCGCGGTGCCGCGCGCCCGGACGTCCGACGACCGGCTGACCCACCTGAGCGAGCTGCACAGCACGGGGCTGCTGACGGACGCCGAGTACGCGGCGCTGCGCGACCGCTTCGCCGCGGGAGCCTGAGCGCCTACCGGGGGCGCGGACGGCGCTCCGTCACGCCTGGGCCGTCCGCGCGGCCGCGTCCCCCGAGCGCCGGCCCGCCGTGTCCGTGCACGTCCCGTTCAGCGCGTACATGCTGATCTTCAGGTCGAGGACGCCGAGCGCGTCCGTCAGCTCCGCGAGCCGCGCCCGGACCTCGCGGCGCGTGCGCTCCAGCAGCTCCCGGCGCTCGTCCACGGTGTGCTCCCCCTCGCGGACGAGTTCGGCGTAGCGCACCATGTCCGCCACCGACATCCCGGTGGCGCGCAGCTTGCCCACGAACGCCAGCCAGCCGAGGTCCTTGTCGCTGAACCGCCGCTGTCCCGAATGGGAGCGGTCCACGTGCGGCATCAGGCCGATCCGCTCGTACCAGCGCAGGGTGTGCTGGGTCAGACCGGTCCGGGCCTCGACCTCGCTGATCGTGTACCGCGTCTGCGTCTGCGTCTGCGTCAGGCTCATGGCCCTACGCTAAAACCCTGGAGTGCACTCCAAGCAAGTAGGCTCGGCCGCATGGAGAGCATGGAGAGCCTGCGGGCCATCGACACCTGGCCGGTACCGTCCGCCGCGGCGGCCGTCGTACGCGCCGACGGGAGCCTGGCCGGCTCCCACGGTGACACGGCCCGCCGCTTCCCGCTGGCCTCGGTCACCAAGCCGCTCGCCGCGTACGCCGTCCTCGTCGCGTACGAGGAGGGGGCGCTCGAACTGGACGAGCCGGCCGGACCCGAGGGGTCGACGGTCCGTCACCTCCTCGCGCACACCAGCGGCCTGGCCTTCGACGAGCACCGTGCCGCGGCCCCGCCCGGGCAGCGCCGGCTGTACTCCAACGCCGGTTTCGAGGTGCTCGGCGACCACCTCGCGAAGGCCACCGGCATCCCCTTCGCGGAGTACCTGCACCAGGCCGTCTTCGAGCCGCTCGGCATGGCCTCCTCCAGCCTGGAGGGCTCCCCCGCCAAGGACGGCGTCTCCACCGTCGCCGACCTCGCCCGCTTCGCCGCCGAACTCCAGGCGCCCCGGCTGCTCGACGTCCGTACCGTCGCCGAGGCCACCTCCGTGGTCCACCCCGGCCTCAAGGGCGTCCTGCCGGGCTACGGGCACCAGTCGCCCAACGACTGGGGCCTGGGCCTGGAGATCCGTGACGGCAAGTCCCCGCACTGGACGGGCCTGACGTCCTCCCCGCGCACCTTCGGCCACTTCGGCCAGTCCGGCACCTTCCTGTGGGTGGACCCCGACGTCCGCGCCGCCTGCGTGGCACTGACCGACCGCGCCTTCGGCCCCTGGGCCGTCGAGGCCTGGACCCCGTTCACCGACGCGGTCCTCGCCGAGCTGCGCGCGGCCTAGCTAGGCCGGCAGCTCCCAGATCAGCAGCTCGCCCGGGGACCCGGCGGTGATCTCCAGGTCCTTCTCGCCGGTGATCCGCGCCGAGTCCCCCGGGCCCAGTTCCTGCCCGTCGAGCCGCAGGTCCCCGCGCACCACGTGCAGGTAGACCCGTTCCGCCGGCGGTACGGGGACCCGCTCGCCCGCGCCCGGCCGCCGCACGTGCAGCACGGCGCCCGCCGCCGGGACCTCGTACGGGGTGCCGTCCGCGAGGTCCCGTACGACCTCGTACGCGGGCTCCCCTCCGGCCGTCAGCGGCGCGAGCCACGTCTGCACGAACCGCAGCGGCACCCCGGCGTCGTTGCGCTCCACGTGCCGCGCCCCGGATCCGGCGCCCAGCCGCTGGACGTCGCCGGGCCGGACGGTGCCGGTGTGGGCGCCGGTGCTGTCCTCGTGGGTGAGCTCGCCCTCCACCACCCAGGTGACGATCTCGGTGTGGCTGTGCGGGTGCTCGTCGAAGCCGGCGCCCGGGGCCAGGCTCTCCTCGTTGCAGGCCAGCACCGGACCGAAGCGGATGTTGTCGGGGTCGTAGAAGGACCCGAAGGAGAACGCGTGGCGGGTGGTGATCCCGGCGGCCGGATCCCCTCCCGCGTACCGGTCGGCGGCGCGGCGTACATCGATCATGGGGGCCACCGTATCCGCAGCCGGGAGCCCGGCACGCGGACCCGAGTCCGCGCCGGTGCGCCGATAAGGCAGTCTTGTCCCGTGCCCCAACCCGAACGTGAGCAGTCCCCCGACAGCCGTCCCGTGCATCCGGTCCACCCGCACACCGCGACGCTGCGCCGGCTGGAGAAGTCCGCCGGGCGGCTCGCCGCCAACGCCATCGCGCGGATGGACGAGAACCTGCCCTGGTACCGGGCGATGCCTCCGGAGAACCGGTCGTGGATCGGCCTGGTCGCGCAGGCCGGCATCGCGGCCTTCACGGAGTGGTTCCGGCACCCGGAGACCCCGCAGGCCATCTCCACCGACGTCTTCGGGACGGCCCCGCGCGAGCTGACCCGGGCGATCACGCTGCGCCAGACCGTCGAGATGGTCCGTACGACGATCGAGGTCATGGAGGCCGCGATCGACGAGGTGGCGGCCCCCGGCGACGAGTCGATCCTGCGCGAGGCACTGCTGGTGTACGCCCGGGAGATCGCCTTCGCCACCGCCCAGGTCTACGCCCAGGCCGCCGAGGCACGCGGGGCGTGGGACGCCCGGCTGGAGTCCCTGGTCGTGAACGCGGTGCTGTCGGGCGAGGCCGACGAGGGCGCGCTGTCGCGGGCGGCGGCGCTCGGCTGGAACTCTCCGGAGCACGTGTGCGTGGTCCTGGGCACCGCCCCGGAGGGGGACAGCGAGCTGACGGTGGAGGCGATCCGCCGTGCGGCCCGCCACCACAAGCTCCAGGTGCTCACCGGGGTGCTCGGCGACCGCCTGGTGGTGATCGCGGGCGGCAGCGACAACCCGATGCAGGTGGCGAAGTCCCTGATCGGGCCGTTCGCGGCGGGTCCGGTGGTGGCGGGGCCGGTGGTCCCCGACCTGTTGAACGCGACGAAGTCCGCGCAGGCCGCGGCGGCCGGGCTGAAGGCCTGCACGGCCTGGCAGGACGCGCCGCGTCCCGTGCTGGCGGACGATCTGCTGCCGGAGCGCGCGATCGCCTCGGATCCGTCGGCCAGGGAACAGCTGGTGGAGGAGATCTACAGACCGCTGGAGGAAGCGGGCTCGGCGCTGCTGGAGACGCTGAGCGTCTATCTGGAGCAGGCCAGCAGTCTGGAGGGGGCGGCACGGATGCTCTTCGTGCACCCCAACACGGTGCGCTACCGGCTCCGACGTGTGACCGACGTCACCGGCTGGTCACCGTCGGATGTCCGGTCGGCGTTCACGCTGCGGATCGCCCTGATCCTGGGGCGTCTGGCCGACGGAGATCCTCAGTCCTAGACTTTTGTCGGACATCGACAATTACCCCGACCGTTCTTCGTCCCTGTCCCCACGGGCGGCGGAGACCATCCACAAGAGAGAGTGTGAGGGTGCTCGTACTCGTCGCTCCAGGCCAAGGCGCTCAGACGCCCGGCTTCCTGACTCCCTGGCTCGAACTCCCCGGCGCCGCCGAGCGCGTGGCGGGGTGGTCCGACGCCATCGGGCTCGACCTCGCCCACTACGGCACGAACGCCGACGCGGACGAGATCCGCGACACGGCCGTGGCCCAGCCGCTGCTGGTCGCGGCAGGCCTGCTGTCCGCCTCCGCGCTCGGTTCGCCGGCGGCCTTCGGTGCCGTCGCCGGCCACAGCGTCGGTGAGATCACCGCTGCCGCCGTCGCCGGTGTGCTGAGCGAGGGCGACGCGCTGTCCTTCGTACGCACCCGCGGTCTCGGCATGGCCGAGGCCGCCGCCGTCACCGAGACGGGCATGGCCGCGGTGCTCGGCGGCGACCGCGACGTGGTCGTCGCGCACCTGGAGAAGCTGGGCCTGACCCCGGCCAACATCAACGGCGCGGGCCAGATCGTGGCCGCCGGCACCAAGGAGCAGATCGAGGCCCTGGTCGCCGAGAAGCCCGAGGGCTCCATGAAGGTCGTGACGCTCCAGGTCGCGGGCGCCTTCCACACGCACCACATGGCCCCCGCGGTCACCACGCTGGAGAAGGCCGCCGAGGCCCTCTCCCCGGCCGACCCGGCGATGGCGTACGTTTCGAACAAGGACGGCCTCGTCGTCACCTCGGGCGCCGACGTCGTCGCCCGCCTGGTCGGCCAGGTCGCGAACCCGGTTCGCTGGGACCTGTGCATGGAGACGTTCGCCGAGCTCGGCGTCACCGGGATCGTCGAACTGTCCCCGGGCGGGACCCTCACCGGTCTGGCCAAGCGCGCGCTCAAGGGCGTGCCGAGCGTGGCACTGAAGACGCCGGACGATCTCGACAAGGCCGCGGCGCTCATCGCCGAGCAGTCGGCCTGAGAGAAGGAGCCCACACAGCATGTCCAAGATCAAGCCGGCCAAGGGCTCCCCGTACGCCCGCATCCTCGGCGTCGGCGGCTACCGTCCGACCCGTGTGGTGCCCAACGAGGTCATCCTCGAGACGATCGACTCGTCCGACGAGTGGATCCGCTCCCGCTCCGGCATCGCGTCCCGGCACTGGGCCTCGCCCGAGGAGACGGTCTCCGCGATGTCGGTGGAGGCTTCCGGCAAGGCGCTCGCCGACGCCGGGGTCTCCCCCGAGCAGATCGGCGCGGTGATCGTCTCGACGGTCTCGCACTTCAAGCAGACCCCGGCCGTCGCGACCGACATCGCGCACCGGATCGGCGCGGGCAAGCCCGCGGCCTTCGACATCTCCGCGGGCTGTGCCGGCTTCGGCTACGGCCTGACGCTCGCCAAGGGCATGGTGGTGGAAGGTTCCGCCGAGTACGTGCTCGTCATCGGCGTCGAGCGGCTCTCGGACCTGACCGACCTGGAGGACCGCGCGACGGCCTTCCTGTTCGGCGACGGCGCCGGCGCCGTGGTCGTCGGCCCCTCGGACGAGCCGGCCATCGGCCCCACGGTGTGGGGCTCGGAGGGCGACAAGTCCGAGACCATCAAGCAGACCGTGCCGTGGGACGAGTACCTCGGCAAGGACGGCGGCGAGAAGTTCCCGGCCATCACGCAGGAGGGCCAGGCGGTCTTCCGCTGGGCCGTCTTCGAGATGGCCAAGGTGGCCCAGCAGGCGCTCGACGCCGCCGGGATCACCCCGGATGACCTGGACGTCTTCATTCCGCACCAGGCCAACATGCGGATCATCGACTCGATGGTGAAGACTCTCAAGCTGCCGGAGCACGTCACGGTCGCCCGTGACGTGGAAACCACCGGCAACACGTCGGCCGCCTCGATCCCGCTCGCCATGGAGCGGCTCCTGGCGACCGGAGCGGCGAAGAGCGGCGACACCGCGCTCGTCATCGGCTTCGGGGCGGGGCTCGTCTACGCCGCGACGGTCGTTACCCTCCCCTAGGGCCGGGATCACTTCCCGCCCTGATCCACCAGTTAGCTACAGAAGGAGCGCCACATGGCCGCCACGCAGGACGAAATCGTCGAGGGTCTCGCGGAGATCGTCAACGAGATCGCGGGCATCCCGGTCGAGGACGTCGAGATCGGCAAGTCCTTCACCGACGACCTGGACGTCGACTCGCTCTCCATGGTCGAGGTCGTCGTCGCCGCCGAAGAGCGCTTCGACGTCAAGATCCCGGACGAGGACGTCAAGAACCTCAAGACGGTCGGCGACGCCGCTGACTACATCCTGAAGCACCAGGCCGCCTGAGCCTGACGAGCGTTTGTCGCCACCCGGCGGTGGCGCCGTGACAATTCAGCACCCCCTGAGACGTGGAGAAAGAATTCCTGTGAGCCCGACCAATCGCACCGTGGTCGTCACCGGTATCGGCGCAACCACTCCGCTGGGTGGCGACAGCGCTTCGACCTGGGAAGGTCTGCTCGCCGGCCGGTCCGGCGTCTCGCCCCTGGAGGGCGAGCGCTTCGCCGAACTGCCGGTCCGCATCGCCGCCCAGGCCGCCGTGGACCCGGGCGAGGTACTGCCCCGCCCGCTGGCCCGCAAGCTCGACCGCTCGGCGCAGTTCGCCCTCATCGCGGCCCGCGAGGCCTGGGCCGACGCGGGTTACACCGCCCCGGCCGGTACCGCGGACAGCGAGGGCCCGACCGTCGTCCCCGAGCGTCTGGGTACCGTGATCGCCTCCGGCATCGGCGGTGTCACCACCCTGCTCGACCAGTACGACGTACTGAAGGAGAAGGGTGTGCGCCGGGTCTCCCCGCACACCGTTCCCATGCTCATGCCGAACGGCCCCTCGGCCAACGTCGGTCTCGAGGTCAACGCCCGCGCCGGTGTGCACACCCCGGTCAGCGCGTGCGCGTCGGGCGCCGAGGCCATCGGGTACGCGGTCGAGATGATCCGTACCGGCCGCGCCGACGTGGTCGTCGCCGGCGGTACCGAGGCGGCGATCCACCCGCTGCCCATCGCGGCGTTCGCCAACATGATGGCGATGTCCAAGAACAACGAGAGCCCCACCACGGCCTCCCGCCCGTACGACAAGGCCCGCGACGGCTTCGTCCTCGGCGAGGGCGCCGGTGTCGTGGTGCTGGAGTCCGCCGAGCACGCCGCCGCGCGCGGTGCCCGGGTCTACTGCGAGGTGCTGGGCCAGGGCCTGTCCGCGGACAGCCACCACATCGCACAGCCGGAGCCGACGGGCCGCGGTGTCGCGGCCGCCGTGCAGAACCTGCTCGACAACACGCAGCTGGACCCGTCCGAGCTGGTCCACGTGAACGCGCACGCCACGTCCACCCCGCAGGGTGACACGGCGGAGCTCAAGGCCCTGCGCAAGGTCCTGGGCGACGACCTGGACCACATCGCGATCTCCGCGACGAAGTCGATGACCGGCCACCTGCTGGGCGGCGCGGGCGGTATCGAGACCGTCGCGACCGTGCTGGCGCTGTACCACCGGATCGCCCCGCCGACCATCAACGTCGACGAGCTGGACGAGGACATCGACGCGGACATCGTGCGCGGCGAGCCCCGCAAGCTGCCGGTCGACGGCCCGATCTCCGCGATCAACAACTCCTTCGGCTTCGGCGGCCACAACGTCTCCCTCGCCTTCCGCACCGTCTGAAGGCAGAGACCGTAAGAGGATGGCCCCCGCCCGGCGCTGCCGGGCGGGGGCCATCCTCTTACCGGTTTCAGACCACCTGGTGGAGCCAGCGGACCGGGGCGCCCTCGCCGGCGTAGCGGAAGGGCTCCAGCTCGTCGTCCCACGGCTTGCCCAGCAGCTTGGCGATCTCCGCCTCCAGGTCGGTCTCGCCGCGCGCGGAGCGGGCCAGCGCGGCGCGCAGCCGGTCCTCGGGGATCAGGATGTCCCCGTGCATGCCGGTGACGGCGTGGAAGATGCCGAGCTCCGGGGTGGAGCTGTAGCGCTCGCCCTCGGCGGTCGGGCAGGGTTCGGCGGTCACCTCGAAGCGCAGCAGGTGCCATCCGCGCAGGGCGGAGGCGAGTTTCGAGGCGGTTCCCGCCTCTGCCTGCCAGGAGAACTCGGCTCTCCAGGTGCCGGGGGAGGCGGGCTGTCTGATCCAGTCGAGGTTCACCCGCACCCCGAGCACCCCCGCAACAGCCCATTCCACGTGCGGGCAGAGCGCGCGCGGTGCGGAATGCACGTACAGAACTCCACGTGTCGTCACCGGGACCTCCAGTGTGGGACGAGGTCGGGAATAAACTCCAGAAAACGGACAGTATGTGACGTGATGTAATGTAACGGAAATTATTTGACATTGCGTTGCGGCACCGGCGGCCGAAACGCCACGGGAAAAAGCTACCGTGCGCCAGGGGGCATGGTGTGACGTACGGTCGCTCCGAGGCCCGTAAACACCGAGCATTCACTCAGCAGGACGCCCCCGGAAGGACGCGGGGCGACGAGGGAGGACCACCCCATGCCCACCACCGCCGCCCGCCGTCTCGCGCGCCGGACGTCCGCGGGCGCGGGCGTGGCGGCGGCCCTCCTCGCCGCGACGGTCACGGGGTGTGACTCCGCCGGGCCGTCGGCCGGGAACGAGCGGGGAGGCCACTCCGCGCCCCGCTGGAACACCTCGCCCGCGTCGGTCGCCGCGGTGGGCGACTCCATCACCCGCGGCTTCGACGCCTGTTCGGTGCTGGCCGACTGCCCGGAGGTCTCCTGGGCGACCGGCAGCGATCCCGCCGTGCGCTCCCTGGCCGCCCGGCTGCTCGGCGACGCCGAGGTGCCGGCGCGCAGCTGGAACTACGCGGTGACCGGCTCGCGCATGGCGGACCTCCCGGGGCAGATGGCCTCGGCGGCCCAGCACAAGCCCGGCCTGGTCACGGTCATGGTGGGCTCCAACGACGCCTGCCGGCCGACGGCTTCGTCGATGACGCCGGTGGAGCAGTTCCGCGCCGACTTCGCGCGGGCCCTGAAGGACCTGCGGACGGCGTCGCCCGCGTCGCAGGTGTACGTGTCCTCCGTGCCCGACCTCCAGCGGCTGTGGGAGCAGGGCAAGGACATCCCGGTCGTGCGGCAGGTCTGGAAGCTGGGGATCTGTCAGTCCATGCTGGCCGACCCGCTGTCGGCGGAGGCCGTGGCGACCGCGCGCCGCGAGAAGGTACGGGCGCGGGTGGTCGAGTACAACGAGGTGCTGCGCGAGGTCTGCGCGGCCGACGCGCTGTGCCGCTACGACGGCGGCGCCGTCTTCCAGTACCCCTTCGGCGAGGAACAGCTGAGCCGCTGGGACTGGTTCCACCCGGGCCGGGACGGCCAGGCGCGGCTCGCGGAACTGGCGCACCGACAGGTGACGGCGGCCGCACCGCCTGGTTGACGCGCGGGGGGCCGGGAGCGGTGCCAGGGACCGCTCCCGGCCCGGTACACGGGTTGATTCCGGCCAATTTCACGCTACGGCGTGTCGCGCCGCCCGGCCGTCACAGGTCGAGGGTCGCCGTCAGCCGGGTGTCGGCGTGCGAGCGGCTCGCGCGGACCTCGTAGGTGCCGCCGATCCGCCGCCAGCCGCGCGCCTCCTCGTCCCAGACCTCGAAGGCCCGGGCGGGCAGCGCGATCTCCACCTCCACGCTCTCGCCGGGGCCGGCCTCGGCGCCCGCGAACCCGGCCAGCCAGCTCGCCGGACGCCCGGCCCGGTCCGCCACGGGCGCCAGGTAGACCTGGACCACCTCCCGGCCGGGCCGGGTCCCGGTATTGGTGAGGCGGACCCGGACCGTGTCGGGGGCCGCCTCCAGGGAGTCGTACGCCCAGTCCGTGTAGCCGAGGCCGTGGCCGAAGGGGTAGGCGGGGGCCACGCCCCGCGCCTCGTACGCCCGGTAGCCGATGAAGAGCCCCTCGCGGTACTCCAGCCGCCCGTCGGCGGGGACGACCTCGGTGACGGGCGCGTCGGCGAGGGAGGCGGGCCAGGTGGTGGGCAGCCGCCCGCCGGGCTCCGCCTTCCCGAGGAGTACGTCGGCCAGCGCGGCCCCGCCCTCCTGTCCGGGGAACCAGGTCAGCAGCACGGCGGCGACGTCCTCGCGCCAGGGGAGCTCCACCGGGGAGCCCGCGTTGACGACGACCACGGTGTTCGGGTTGGCGGCGGCGACGGCGCGCACCAGGTCGTCCTGGCGGCCGGGCAGTGCGAGGTCCCGCCGGTCGAAGCCCTCGGACTCCACCCGCTCGGTGGTGGCGACCACCACGACGGCCGTGTCGGCGGCGCGGGCGGCCCCGACCGCCTCGGCGATCAGCTCGTCGGCGTCGCGCCGCGGCCCGAGGTGGAGCAGGGAGAACAGCACCGCCCGCAGCGGCAGCGCGCTCAGGTCGGGGACCCGGTACGTGAGCGACACCCCGACCGGCTCGCCCTCGGTGAGGACGGTCCGGGCGCGCTCGCTCGGCGCTCCGAAGAAGGCCTCGAAGGGGTCGGCCTCGTCCCCCGTCTCCTGGACGCCCTCCCAGAGGGTGCGGCCGCCGACGGCGAGGGTGAACGCGCCGAGGCCGCGGGTGCCGAAGGCGTGCTCGCCGCTCTCGCGCGGCACGTACGTACCGGTGACCTCGATGGTGGCCATCGTCTCGTACGCGGCCCCCGCGGGCAGGTCGTCGCCGATCCACTGCACCTGCCCGCTCGGCAGGCTGCCCTCGCCGATGACGGCTCCGGAGGCGTCCCGGCAGACGGCGCGCAGGTCGAAGCCCTGGCCGGCGGGCACGAGTTCCCCGCTCGGGTCGGCGCCGACCGCGTAGGTCAGCGCGCCTTCGGGGAGCGCGGCGGCGAGTCCCTCCAGCGGTGACACCACCCGCTCGGGGAAGACGGTCGCCGACCCGCCGCCGAGGACGCGGGCGTCGCGGGCGGCCGCCCCGATCAGGGCGACGGTGCGGCCCGCGTCCAGCGGCAGGGCGCCGGCGTCGTTGCGTACGAGGACGCACCCGCGGGCGGCCAGCTCGCGGGCCAGCGCCTGCCCGTCGACCGGCGCGGGCGGTTCGGCGACGACGGCGGGGGCGCCCTCCAGCAGGCCCACGCGCGCGGCGAGCCGCAGGACGTTGCGCACGGCCCCGTCGACGGCGGACTCGGGGACCTCCCCGGCGCGCACGGCTTCGGCCAGCGCGGGCCCGTACACGGTCTGCGGGCCGGGCATGGCCACGTCGAGGCCCCCGAGGACGTCCCCGGTGGTGGAGCGGGCGGCCATCCAGTCGGAGACGTTGCATCCGTCGAAGCCCCACTCGCCGCGCAGCACCTCGTTCACCAGGTGCCGGTGCTCGGTCATGGTCGTGCCGTTGACCCGGTTGTACGCGGTCATGACGCCCCAGGGGCGGGCGCCCGTGACGATCGCCTCGAAGGGGGCGAGGTACAGCTCGCGCAGCGTGCGCTCGGCGATGACGTTGTCGACGGTGAAGCGCTCGGTCTCGGCGTCGTTGCCGACGAAGTGCTTGACGGTGGTGGCGACCCCGCCGTCCTGCACGCCCCTGACGTAGCCGGTGCCCATGGCGCCGGTGAGGCAGGGGTCCTCGGAGTAGCACTCGAAGTGGCGGCCGCCCAGCGGGGAGCGGTGCAGGTTGACGGTGGGGGCGAGGAGGACGTGCACGCCCTTGCGGCGGGCTTCCTGGGCGAGCAGCCGGCCCGCGCGGCGGGCGAGGGCGGGGTCCCAGGCGGCGGCGAGGGCGGTCGGGGAGGGCAGCGCGACGGAGGGGTCGTCGGCGGTCCAGCGCACCCCCCGGACGCCGATCGGCCCGTCGGACATCACCAGGGAGCCGAGCCCGATCCCGGGAAGGGCCGGCAGGGACCACATGTCCCGTCCGGCCAGCAGGCGGGCCTTGGTGTCGAGGTCCAGCTTGCCCAGTGCCGCTTCGACGGCGTCCTCGCGGGCCCGGTCGTCGCGGTCCTGGTCCTCGTCGTGTACCTGATCGGCATCGGTCACGGCCGTGCCTCCTCGTCGAGTGCGGTGCGGTGCGGTGCGGTGCGAACGGCCCCATCGTCGCGCCGACACCTGTAGAGTGGTAGGCGTTGTTATCATTTCGTGATGTGAGCATGCCGTACGGTCCTGCTGGCAGGTGTGAGCGGAAGGGGTGGTCCGGCGATGGCCAGGGCGAAGAGCGAGGAGCGGCGCGGCGAGATCGTCCGCGCGGCGGTCGAGGTGATCGCCGAGCGCGGCTACCGGGGTGCCTCCCTGGGCTCCGTCGCCGAACGCGTGGGGCTGACCCAGCAGGGCCTCCTGCACTACTTCCCGACCAAGGAGGCCCTGCTGGTCGCGGTCCTGGAGGAGCGCGACCGCTGGGACACCGGCGGCGGCTCGCGCACCGCCGCCGACGCCTGGCGCCTGGACCTGCTGGAGTCGCTGGTGGAGTACAACGCCATGCGCCCGGGCATCGTGCAGACCTTCTCGGCGCTGCTCGGCGAGAGCGTCACCGACGGCCACCCGGCCCGCGCGTTCTTCACCGACCGGTACGCGCAGGTGCGCGCGGAGATGGCCACGCTGCTGCGCGCCGAGTTCGGCGAGCGCCTCCCCTCCGGCCTCACCCCGGAGCAGGCCGCTCCGCTGCTGACGGCGGTGATGGACGGCCTCCAGTACCAGTGGCTGCTCGCCCCGGAATCGGTGGACATGCCCGCCGCGTTCCGCTCCTTCCTCACCCTGCTGAGGGGCCCCGGCGCGTAGCCGCGCCCGGGAGCCGCAGCTCCGGGAAGGGCTGGCATCCTGAGGCCGTGAAGATCGCCGCCGCCCAGCTGACCTGCGTCCCCGCCGACGTCACCGCCAACGCCGCGTACGCCGCCGCCCTCGCCGCCCGGGCCCGGGGGCAGGGCGCGGAGCTCGTGGTGTTCCCCGAGTTCACGCTCACCGGGTACGAGCTGGAGGCCCTCGCCGGGGACCCCGGCCTGTGGCTGGCCGACGCCGAGGACCCCCGCCTGGACGGGCTGCGCTCCGCCGGCACCGCCGTGGCCGTCAACGCCGCCCTGCGCACCGGCGGGCCGCTGCCCGCCATCGCGACGCTGGTGTACGACGCGGACGGGGCGCACGTGACGACGTACGCCAAACAGCACCTCTACCGGCACGAGCAGGGCGCCTTCGCCGCGGGCCGCACCGACGGCCGCTTCGCACTGGGCGGCCTGCGCTTCTCGCTGGGCGTCTGCTTCGACAACCACTTCCCGGAGCTGGCCGCCCGCAGCGCGGCCGACGGCTGCACGGTGCACCTGGCCAGCTCCCTCTACGGCACGGGAGACGGGCGGGCCGAGCGGGCGGGAATCCACCCCGGGATCGCGAAGGAGCACGGCCTGTACGTGGTCCTCGCCAACCACGTCGGCCCGGCGGGCCCGTGGACGGGCTGCGGCGGCGCCGCCGTATGGGCCCCGGACGGCACGCTGCTGGCCGAGGCCGACGACCTCGGCCCGGACGTCGTCACGGTGGAGATCCCCGCCTGAGGGCCGCGCCAGGCACCGTTCAGGCGGAGTCCGGCAGCAGGTGCTTGGTTCCCCACTCCCCCAGGGGCTCCAGGACCCCGTTCAGCTCCTCGCCGAGCGGGGTCAGGGAGTACTCCACGCGCGGCGGGACCTCGTCGTAGACCTCGCGGTGGACTATGCCGTCGTTCTCCAACTCGCGCAGCTGGGCCGCGAGGACCTTCTCCGACACCCCCGGGACGAGCCGGCGCAGCTCGCCGAAGCGGATGCGCGGACAGCGCTCCAGCTCCCACAGCAGCGAGACCTTCCACTTGCCCTCGATCACCGCCATCGCCGCGGCGATCCCGCAGTGGTCCGCCCCCGGTCGTCCTGTGACCGCCATCGCGCACTCCCCTCCCACCTGCTCGCTCACTTCGGGGTAACCACCCACCCCGAAGTGCGTACTTGAACGCCGCAACGCCCGCCACCAGGCTAAACGGCATGACCGACACACACGTGACGAAGCGTCCGCTCACCCTCCTCGGCACCGGTGACATGGGCACCGCCCTCGCCCGCACCTGGCTCGCCGCCGGGCACCCCCTGACCGTCTGGAACCGCACCGCCGCCAAGGCCGCCGCCCTGGCCCCCGAGGGCGCGGCCGTCGCCGCGGGCCCGGCCGAGGCCGTCGCCGCGCACACCCTCGTCGTGCTCTGCCTGCTGGACGACGCCAGCATCGAAGCCGCCCTGGAGGGCATCGACCTGACCGGCAAGGACATCGTCAACCTCACCACCGGCACCCCCGCCGAGGGCCGGGCGCGGGCCGCGTGGGCCGAGGAGCGCGGAGCCCGGTTCGTGGACGCCGGGATCATGGCGACGCCGGACATGATCGGCGCCCCCGGCTCCGGGGCGTACGTCTTCTACAGCGGCTCCCGCGCCCTCTTCGACACCCACCGGGCCGCCCTGGAGGTCCCGGCCGTCGCCCGCTTCGTCGGGGAGGACCCGGGCCACGCGGCGCTGCACGACGTGGCACTGCTCAGCGCGATGTACGGGATGTTCGCGGGCGTCTCGCACGCCTACGCGCTGATCGAGGGCGAGGGCATCGCCCCCGGGGACCTGGCGCCGCTGCTGTCCGAGTGGCTCGGCGCGATGGGCTTCTTCGTCGGCAACGCCGCCGAGCGGCTGAGCTCCCGGGACTTCACCAGCGGGGTGGTGTCCAACCTGGCGATGCAGGTCGCCTCCAGCGGCACGCTGCTGCGCACCGCCGCCGGCCAGGGGGTCAGCCCCGAGCTCATCAAGCCGTACCTGGACCTGATGCGCGAGCGGCTGGAGGCCGACCCGGCGGCCCACGCGGGCGAGGACACCGTCGGGGCGCTCACCCTGCTGCGGCGCCAGGGGCTGCCTGCGAAAGCCGGACTCCCCGGCTGAAGGTAAGAGGCACGAGGGGGCTGCGTTCCTATACTCGGGTGCATGCAACCCCTGACGGTTCGACGCGCCATCGAGCAGGACGCCGACGCCCTCACCGCGCTGGTCCATGCGTCCAGCGCCTACCAGGGCCGGTATGCCTCGGTGATATCCGGCTACCGGGTGACGCCTGACTACATCGCCCGGAACCTGGTCTTCACGGCCGTGGACTCGACGGGCCGACCGCTGGGCTTCTACGCGCTGGTGCTCGACCCCGCCGAGCTGGACCTGGCCTTCGTGTCGGACGAGGCGCAGGGGACGGGCATCGGCCGCCTCCTCATGGAGCACATGCTCGACCAAGCGGGGCAGGCGGGCTTGACCCACGTCCGTGTGGTGTCGAACCCGCCCGCTGAGCAGTTCTACCGGCGCATGGGGGCCGAACCGGTGGGAACGGTCCCCGCCTCCCCGCCCAAGGTGACGTGGGCGCGGCCGGAACTGCGGTTCACCGTGGCCCGTCAGGCGGACGTCACCACCACTCGCTGACCAGGAGCCCCGGTCCGCGGCCCGGCCGGGGTCAGCCCTGGCTGTAGGGGTTGGGGGTGCGGCCCTGGGGGCCCGCGCCGCCCTGGCCGGGGCCCTGGCTGTATGGGTCCTGGCCGTACTGATGCCCGTACGGGCCCTGCGCGCCGGGCTCGGAACCGGGCTGCCGCAGGTCGCCGTCCCCCGCGTCCCCGTCGTCGTCGGCGGAGTCGGCGCCCACCAGGTCCCGCGCCATCAGGGTCGCCCCCGCCACCGCCCCCGGCATCAGGAACACCGCGACCAGCGGGACCAGGAACGCCAGCACCAGCGGCACGCCGAAGCCCAGCGCCTGCGCCCGCCGCCCGCGCAGCAGGACCAGCTGCTCGGCCAGGTCCACCCGGCGCCGCTGGAGGGCGACGGAGGTGAGCTCCTGGGTGAGGAAGAAGCCGGAGACGCAGAAGCCGATCGCCGGCACCACGGTCTGCCCGATCACCGGGATGAACCCGAGGGCGAACAGCAGGATCCCGTACAGCACCACCCGGCCGAGCAGCCGCACGCTGTCCCGGCCCGAGATCCACAGGTCCTCCCAGAACGAGCGCCCGGACTCGGGGACCTCGCCGCCCTCGGTGCGGTCCACCTGCTCCGAGAGGGACTCGTAGAAGGGCTGGCCGACCAGCAGGGTCACGGCCGTGAAGGTGATCACCGAGAGGAAGAGCCCGAGGGAGACGACCACGGCGGTCAGGAAGCCGCGGAAGAGCCCGATCCAGGGCGAGGACCAGTCGGAGGCGAAGGGCGTGGCCCAGTCGACGAAGTCGTCGGCCCCGTAGAAGAGGCCGGCCAGCGCGGCGGCGTACAGCACCAGCGACACCAGGCCCGGCAGCAGGCCGAAGCCCAGCCAGCGGCCGTTCCGCAGCACCCATCGCTGACCGGCCAGCAAGTACCGGAAGCCCACCGCAAGATCACGCATGGGGCCAGTTTATGGGCCGGGAACGGCGGAGGCCGCACCCCCCGGGGGGTGCGGCCTGCGCGAGGCGTGCGACGCGGTCAGGCGACGTTCAGCTCGACCGTGATGTTGCCGCGGGTGGCCTTGGAGTACGGGCAGATCTGGTCGGCCTTCTCGACCAGGTCCTTGGCCGTGGCGGCGTCCACGGTCGGGATCGAGGCCGTGAGCTTGACGATGATGCCGAAGCCGTCGTCGTTCTTGCCGATGCCGACCTCGGCCGTCACCGTGGAGCCGGTGACGTCGACGTTCTCGTTGCGGGCGGCGACGCTGAGGGCACCCTGGAAGCAGGCGCTGTAGCCGGCGGCGAACAGCTGCTCCGGGTTGGTGCCGGCGCCGCTGCCGCCGAGCTCCTTCGGCGGGTTCACGACGACGTCGAGCTGGCCGTCGTTGGTGGCGACGCGGCCGTCACGGCCGTTCTCGGCGGTGGCGACGGCCGTGTACGCGACGTCGGTCTGCGTGATGGACATGAAGAACTTCCTCCAGATGAATCGCCGCGATGCGCGCCCACGATCGCGACGGTCGTGGAGTGAGCCTAACCCGTGAAAGAAACGATCATCTTTCCGGTGTTCTCTCCGCGCAGCATTCCGAGGAAGGCGTCGGTGGCGTTCTCCACGCCCTCGACGACCGTCTCGTCGTAGCGGAGCTCGCCGGAGGCCAGCCAGCCGGCCACGTCCTTGACGAACTGCTGCTGCATTCCGTAGTGGTCGCCGACGAGGATGCCCTGGAGGCGCAGGCGCTTGCCGATGACCATCATGAGGTTGCGCGGGCCGGGGGCGGCCTCGGTGTCGTTGTAGCCGGCGATGGCACCGCAGAGGGTGGCGCGGCCGTGGACGTTCATGCTGGTGATGGCGGCCTCGAGGTGGTCGCCGCCGACGTTGTCGAAGTAGACGTCGACGCCCTCGGGAGCGGCCGCGGGCAGCTGCTCGGCGACGGGGGCGTTCTTGTAGTTGAAGGCGGCGTCGAAGCCGTACTTCTCCGTGAGCAGCGTCACCTTCTCGTCCGAGCCGGCGGAGCCGATCACCCGGGAAGCGCCCTTGATCCGCGCGAACTGGCCGACGAGGCTGCCGACCGCACCGGCCGCGCCGGAGACGAAGACGGAGTCGCCCTCCTTGAAGGAGGCGACCTCGAAGAGGCCCGCGTAGGCGGTCAGACCCGGCATGCCGAGCACGCCCAGGTAGGCGGAGAGCGGGGCGAGGGAGGCGTCGACCTTGGCGGCGTGCTGCGCGTCCACCTCGGCGTACTCGCGCCAGCCCAGGTGGTGCAGGACGTGGTCGCCGACCTCGAAGCCCTCGGCGTTGGAGGCGACGACCTCGCCGACCGCGCCGCCCTGCATCGGCTCGTCCAGCTGGAAGGGCGGGATGTAGGACTTGGTGTCGTTCATCCGGCCGCGCATGTAGGGGTCCACGGACATGTGGAGGTTGCGGACCAGGATCCGGCCGGCGGCGGGCTCGGCGGAGACGGGTACCTCGCGCAGGGCGAAGTCCTCGGCCACGGGCCAGCCCTGCGGGCGGCGGACGAGGTGCCACTCGCGGCTGACGGCGGGGATCTGAGACATGAGGGACTCCTGGGAGAACGAAGATTACTTCAGGACGTGAAACAACCATGCGCCTGGATATTTCATGTTGTCAAGTAAACGGGTACCCTGGAGCCATGCCCAGTCGTCGCGCAGACCCAGTCACCCTCGAGGTCGTCGAGCTCATCGGCGATGTCGTGGCCCGCTACCACATGGAGTACGAGGAAGCGGCCGCCCGCCACCAGCTCACCGGCGCCCAGGCCAAGGTGCTGAACATGCTGTCCCTGGAGCCGCTGCCCATGCGGCGCATCGCGCAGAAGCTGCGCTGCGAGCCCTCGAACGTGACCGGCATCATCGACCGGCTGGAGACCCGCGGCCTGGTCGAACGCCGCCCGGACCCGGCCGACCGCCGGGTCAAGCTGGCCGCGCCGACCGAGGGGGGCGTCGAGACCGCGGAGCGGCTGCGCGAGACGCTGGACTTCGCGCGCGAGCCGCTGGCCGGCCTCTCCTCGGAGGAGCGCACGGCGCTGCGGGACCTACTCAGGCGCATGCTGGCCTGAGCCGGCCCGTCGTCAGCAGAAGACCCAGAGCACGCAGGTCTCGGTGGGCGTCGGCTTCGGCTTCGTCGGCCTCGGCTTCGTCGGGGACGGCTGAGGGGGCTGCGCCGTGCCGGTGGGGCCCGGCGCGGGCTGCGCCGGCTTCGTCGGCTTTACGGATGTCCCGCCGCCGGTACCGCCCTGCGACGGCTCCCCCGACCCGGAGGCGGAGGCGCTCCCGCTCGCCGAGGGCTGCGCGGTCCCGCTCGGGCTGCCGCTGGGCCGGGCCGACTTCCCCGCTCCCCCGGATCCCTTGCCGGACGGCAGTGCCGCCGGCGCGGCGGGCCCGCTGGGCAGCGCGTCCGGCTGCTCCGGACCGGAGTCGGTCAGCACCACCTTGTCGGCCCGGTCGGCGCCCTCGTCGTCCGTCACGATCCGGGCCACGGCTATCGAGCCCCCGGTCGCGAGCACCAGCCCCAGCCCGAGCGCGAGCACGCCCCGGCCCCGTCTGCGGCGGCTGGCCGCGCGCTTGCGGCTGCCCGCACGGCCCTCGTGGGGGCCGGACAGCACGACGAGTGAATCCGCGAACACCTCGGCCAGCGCGGGCTGCGGCTCGTGGGCGGGCGTCGCGGCGGCCGGTCCGGCCGCGGCCAGGTACTGGGCCGGGGTGCCGCAGCCGGCGCACGCGAGTGCTCCGTTGAGATGCCTCTGACAGGCGGGGCAGTAGTTCATGGCGCCCGCAGGCTATGCGGTCCCCGGCAACATAAGCATTCCGGGAACGTAAGGATCCTGTGTGGAATCGTTACGTCCATGACAGCGACGCGGAATCCGGGGCGTCCGGGGGCCTTCGGGCCGACCGCCTTCCAGCTGGTGCTGCTGCGCAGGATGGCGGACTTCCAGCCCGGCCTCGCCGAAGAGGCCCGGCTGCGGCTGGGCGCCACGCTCGCCGAGCAGCGGGAGGCCAACCGGCGCTGGCAGGCGATGATCCGCTCGCCCCGGTCCCGCGGGGCCCTCGCGCGCTACCGGTCGGTGCTCGGGCCGCCGGAGTCCGCGGAGCGGCGCAGCATCGGCGACCTGGAGTGCGAGGCCCTGCTGTGGCCGGTGCCGCTGTGGCCGGAGCTGCGGTTCGAGGTGCTGGCCGCGCCGGACGGGGCGGTGTGGAACGAGTGGCTGGTGCGGGCCCCGGGCGTGCGGGGCCCCGTACTGGAGACGGCCGGGGACCTGCGGCCCTGGTCGGCGACGGTGGACGAGGTGGCCCGGGCCTTCGCGCCGGCCCGGCCGATGGAGGGCACGGCCCCGACGCGCTGGCGGCTGGCGTTCACCGCGTCGGACCGGCCCCTGGTGGCGGAGTTCACGTACGGGCTGCTCCAGCGGGTGCAGGAGGGCCCGGGATGGGGAGCGTGCGTGCCGGGCCCCACCGGCCAGGGGGGTCAGTGACGACCCGGTCTAGCTGCGCAGGAAGGCGCGGACGCCGGCCGAGGTGGCGTCGTCACCGAGGAGGTCGTTGTGCTTCAGGCAGCCGGCCGGGGTGTTGAGGGCGCCGGAGAGCGGGACGCTGCTGTCGGGGTTGACCACCTCGTCGCACTCCGACCAGAAGGTCGCGTACTTCACCGCGCCCGGGGTCTCGTCGCCCGAGGCCAGGTTCTTCGCCACGTACGACCCCGGGGTCATGTCCCGGCACGCCTGGTCCCACAGGGCGCAGGTCCAGGCGGTGGACGTGCCGTGGTTGGGGCCCGCCAGGGAGACCCAGTGCTCCACCGTCGCGGTGCCGCCGCCGAACTTGACGTACCAGCGGCCGACGAGCGAGCCGAAGGAGTGCCCCACGAGGTCCACGCGGGCGGCGCCCGTCTCCCGCAGGATCTGGTCGACGTAGCCGGCGAGCCTGCCGGAGAGCACCTCGTTGACGGACTGGTGGGTGTCGTAGCCCCAGGAGAACAGCTCCGCGTCCGTGTACCCGTCCGCCCTCAGGTCCTCGCGCAGGGATCCCCAGACCCCCGGGTCCGCGTTGTAGCCGTGCACGAAGACCACCGGATTGCGGGCGGCGGCCGCCCGGTGGGGGGCCTCGGGCGCCGCCCGGTCGGCGGCCTGGGCCGGCAGGGGTGCCAGGAGGGTGAGGCAGAGGGTCAGGAGCGCCAGGAGTTTCTGGCGGGGCGTCAGCATCGGGTCCCCTTTACCTTGTTACGTACGGGTAGCGCGGATGGTGCGCGCATGCTGCTGCCTGTCGGTACAGAAATCCACCCCCGTGCAGCACCCCTCACCCGTACGACACACCACGGCCGGAGCATTCCAACGGGCGATACGACCCATTTATCCGACAAGATGTGAAAGCGATCGGCGGCCGCCGGTCTCATCCTGCGTCAGCGCTCTCGGGAGGATCTGCCGTGACCGTCAGTCTGGAGCAGTTGCGTCGCTGCCACGTCGCCGTCGACCTGGGAGCCGCCAGGACCCGCGTCTACGTCAAGGGAGCCGGACTCGTCGTCGACGAGCCCAGCGCCGCCGCGGTCAACACCCGCACCGGCGCCCTCATCGCCGTCGGCACCTTCGCCGAACGCATGACCGGCCGCACACCCGACTACATCCGCGTCGTGCGCCCCGTCTCCGGCGGCACCGTCGTGGACATCGAGATGGCCCAGCGCATGCTGCGCCACCTGCTCGGCGAGAAACTGCGCCGCGCCCTGCGCCGCAAGCCCCGGCTGCGCGCCGCCGCCTGCACCCCGCACGACGCCGACCCGCTCGCCCAGCGGGCGGCCGTGGAGACCATGGTCGGGCTCGGCGCCCGGCGCGTCGAACTGGTCGACACCCTGATCGCGGCGGCCGTCGGCTGCGGCCTGCCCGTGGAGCAGCCGACCGCGACGATGATCATGGTGTGCGGGGCGGCGGCCACCCAGATCGCGGTGCTCTCCCTCGGCTCGATCGTCACCGCCGAACGGATCCCCGTCGGCGGCGAGGCCATCGACCACGCCGTGGTCCAGCACCTGCGGCACGCGCACGAACTGATGCTGCCGAGCCAGGCCGTACGCCCCCTCCAGCTGGCCCTCCACGGCAACGGCATCACCCCCGACGGCCCGGCCTCCACCCTGATCCACGGCCGCGACGTGGCCACCGGACTCGCCCGCTCCGTCCACGTGGACACCGCGGCCGTGCGGGACGCCATCCACACCCCGCTGACGGCCGTCCTCGACGGCATCGGCAAGGTGCTGCGGGACTGCCCGCCCGACCTGGTCGCGGACCTCACGGACCGGGGGATCATGATGGTGGGTGGCAGCGCCCGGCTGCCCGGCCTCGACCAGATGCTGCGGGACTCCACCGGAATGCCCGTCGCCATCGCCGAACGGCCCGACGTCTGCGCCGTGCTGGGACTCGGCGCGATGCTGGAAGGGAAGATCGCCCCCATGGTCCTCAACCCGCTGGCCGGATGACCCTGGACGAACCCGGCGGCGCCGGCGCGCCCTCGAGCCTCCCGGTGCTGCTGGAGGCGGTCCTCAGCGTCGGCTCCGAACTGGAACTGCACACCACCCTCCAGCACGTCGTGGACTCCGCCACCGAACTGTGCGGGGCCCGGTACGGAGCGCTCGGGGTCGTCGACCCCGAGCGCGCCCGCCTGACCCAGCTGTTCACCGCCGGGATGACCGGGGCCGAACGGGGCGCGATCCCCCGGCTGCCGGACGGCCGCACCGGCCTGCTCGGCGCCCTGATCAGCGACCCCCGGCCGCTGCTGCTGGACGACCTGACGAAGGACCCCCGCTCGGCGGGCTTCCCGCCCGGCCACCCGGCCATGCGCAGCTTCCTGGGCGTGCCCATCCGCGTCCACACCGAGGTCTTCGGGAACCTCTACCTCACCGAGAAGCGCGGCGGCGGCCCCTTCACGGACGAGGACCTCGCGCTGATGCGCGTCCTGGCCTCGCAGGCCGGCATAGCGATCGGCAACGCCCGCCTGTACGAGACCGCGCGCCGCCGCGAGCGCTGGATCGAGGGCGCCGCCGCCGTGACCACCACCCTGCTGGCGGGACGCCCGGCCGCGGACGCCCTGATGTGCGTGGCCGAACGCGCCCGGCTGCTCGCGGACGCCGCGGCGGGCGTGGTGCTCCAGCCCACGCCGGAGGGCGGCATGGAGATCGTGGCCGCCTCCACGCACGGGGACCCCGGCGACCTCGTCGGCACCGCCATCGCCCCCGGCTCCCCGGTACTGGAGCAACTGCTGGGCGGCGAACCGGTCTTCATAGAGGACTCCGCCACCGACCCCCGGATGACCACGCACGTGCGGGAACGCTTCGGCCCGAGCATGATGCTCCCGTTGCAGAGCGGCGGCCAGCTGATCGGCACCCTCGCCCTGCCGCGGGCCCGGGGCGGGCAACCGTACGACGCGGTGGACCGGCTGCTGGCCTCCCAGTTCGCCTCCCAGGCCGCGCTGGCCCTGGTCCTCGCGGACGCGCAGCACGACCGGGAGCAGCTGGCCGTCTACGAGGACCGCGACCGGATCGCGCGCGACCTGCACGACCTGGTGGTCCAGCGGCTGTTCGCCACCGAGATGATGCTGGAGAGCACACGGCGGCGGTCGTCCAACGCGGCGGCCGGGGACACCGTCGGCGAGGAACTGAGCCGGGCCGTGGACGAGCTGGACTCCACCATCCAGGAGGTCCGCACCGCCATCTTCGCCCTCCAGCAGCCGCCGAGCGACGCCCCGACGACCTTCCGGGGGCGGGTGCTCCGCGAAACCGGCGGAGCCGCCGTCCTCCTCGGCTTCCAGCCGTCGGTGCACTTCGCGGGGGCGGTGGACGCGCTGCTCCCGGACCCGGTGACGACGGCACTGCTGTCGACGCTGCGCGGCGCGCTGGCGGCGGCGCACCGCCGCAGCGAGGTCACGTCGATCGAGGTGGAGGTCGACGCCACCCCCTCCCGCGTCCGCCTGACGGTCGCCGACGACGGCCGCACGGAGGCCGGCACCCGGGGCACGACGGTGGTGTGGGAGTCGGCGCTGTAGAGGGCGCGCGGAGACCCGATCCCCACCAGTCGCCGAAAAGGCAGGAGCCGTCCCCGGACGGCATCGGCAGCGCACCCCGGGCCCCCACGGCCTAGGGTGGCCCGGTGACGACCCGTCTCTCGGCCCGTGCCGCCATCGCCGCCCTCACCGACCCCGGCTCCTTCGCCGAACTCCCCGCGCCCCGCGCGGAGTACCCCGACGACGGTCCCATCGGCTGGACCGGCTACGACGCCTCCCGCGCCCGCGCCACCGCGCGGACCGGCGAGCAGGAGTCCGTCGTCACGGGCACCGCCCTCATCGGCGGCCGCCCGGCCACCGTGATCTGCTTCGAGTTCGGCTTCCTCGGCGGATCCCTCGGCCGGCGCACCGGGGACCGGCTCGAGGCCGCGTACCGTCACGCCCGCGAGCAGCGCCTGCCGCTGGTCTCCCTGATCGCCACCGGCGGGTCCCGGATGCAGGAGGGGATGCTGGCGCTGACCCAGCTCCAGCGCGTGGCGCGGCAGTGCGTGCTCACCCGGGCCGCCGGGCTCCCGCAGATCGCGGTGCTGCGCGACCCCACCACCGGCGGCGGCTGGGCCACCCTCGGGGCGGGGGCCGATGTCGTGCTGGCGCTGCCCGGGGCGCAGGTCG
Organism: Streptomyces sp. NPDC034085; assembly: GCF_055575555.1. Taxonomy (NCBI): domain Bacteria; kingdom Bacillati; phylum Actinomycetota; class Actinomycetes; order Kitasatosporales; family Streptomycetaceae; genus Streptomyces; species Streptomyces sp. NPDC034085. The sequence continues at coordinate 639,603 of NZ_JBVISL010000001.1, forward strand.
GCTTCGCCGGATCCCGGGTGCGGCCGGCGGACGCGGATCCGGCGGCGTACACCGCCGAGGGGCAGTACGCCGCCGGGCACGTCGACGCCGTCGTCCCGGCCGCGGAGCTTCCGGCGGCCGTCGCGGACTGGCTGCGGGTGCTGGCCGCGCCCCGCGCCGCCACCGCCGTCGAGCCCCCGGCCGCGCTGGCCGCCGTATCGCCCCCGGAGACCGGGTGGGACGCCGTCCGGCAGGCCCGGCATCCCGACCGCCCGCGTGCGGAGGCGTACCTGGAGGCCTACTTCGAGCTGCGCCTGCCGTTGCGCGGTGACCGGGCCGGGGCGGCCGACCCGGGGATGCTGTGCGGGTTCGGCCTCCGCGAGGGGCGGGCGGTCGCGTACGCGGCCCAGTGCGGCACCGCGACCCGCCCGGCGGGCTACCGTACGGCGGCCCGGGTCATCCGCCTGGCGGACCGGCTCGGGATCCCGGTGCTGACCCTGGTGGACACCCCCGGCGCGGCCAACGACGCCGCCGCCGAACACGCCGGCGCCGGCCCGGCCATCGCCGACACCTTCGCGGCACTCGCGGAGGCCTCCGTACCGGTGACCACCCTGCTGATCGGCGAGGGCGGCTCCGGCGGGGCGCTCGCGCTGGCCGCGCCGGGAAACACCTGGGTCACTCCGGACAGCTACTTCTCGGTGATCGCCCCGGAACTGGCGGCGGCCATCCTCAAGCGCCCCGCCGAGGAGGCCCCCGCCACGGCGGACCAGCTGCGCATCCGGCCGCAGGACCTGGTGGCCCTGGGGGTGGCCCGGGGAATCGTTCCTCCCGCGCACTGATCCCGCCCGCTGATCCCTGGTCGGCGAGGTACAGCCCGGCCGTGATCGCGAGCTGCCGTTCACACGGGGCGGTTGCCGGCCGCCGGGCGGGCGAACCGCGCCGGGGTGGTCCCGACGTGGCGCGCGAAGTGCCGCGTCAGGTGGGCCTGGTCGTAGAAGCCCGCCTCCGTCGCCGCCCGGGCCGCCGGCATCCCCGCGAGCAGCAGCTCCCGGGCCCGTGCCACCCGGCGGCCCGTCAGGTAGGCGTGCGGGGGCAGCCCGTAGGCCTGGCGGAAGCTGCGGATGAGGTGGGTGGGGTGCGTGCCGCCCAGCGCCGCAGAGGCCTCTTCCAGGGTGACCCCCTCGGCGGCCCGCGCGTCCAGCAGCTCGCGCAGCCGTACGGCGGTTCGCGCGCGCGGCGCCTCGTACGGCATCGGCTTCCTTCCCCCCAGCCACCAGCGCAGCCGCTCCCCCACGAAGGCCAGCCGCGACTGCGCCTCCAGGGGGTCGGGATCCCGCAGGGCCCGGTGCAGGCCGTGTACGCGGCCGCGCAGCGCGGGGTCGGCCAGCAGCGGGGCGTCGACGGCGGAGCCGGTGAGGTGCTCGGGCAGCACCGAGGTGTCGAGGTACAGCACCCGCTTGCGGAAGCCCGTCTCGGTCACGGTCCGGCCGTCGTGGGCCACGCCGGGCGGAAGCAGGACGACGCTGTCCGAGACCCCGGCCCCGTACCGCTCGCGTTCGAGGGCGAAGCCCACCCGCCCGCCGTCCAGGATCATCAGGGCCCAGGTGTCGTGCACGTGGACGGGGTACGCGTGGTCCGTGAAGCGGGCGTGGAAGACCTCGGCGATGCCGGTGACCGGCGGCCGCCAGGCGGAGACGGTGCTGCGCGGGCGGGAGTCGGCGGACATGTCAGAAACGTACAAGACCGGCCCGCGGGGCAGGCGTGACGCTGTCCCCATGACACAGACAGCACAGACGACACAGACAGCGCAGACAGCGCAGACGGCGCCTTCGGCGCTGTGCGGCAAGGTCGACATCGCGGAGAAGCTGGCCGGGTTCACCGAGCAGTGGGCCCAGCGCACGATCGCCCGGGTCAACGACTACGAGGTGAAGGTGGCCAAGGTCCAGGGGGAGTTCGTCTGGCACGCGCACGACGAGACCGACGAGCTGTTCCTGGTGGTGAGCGGCACGCTGACGATCCACCTGCGGGACGGGGACGTGGTGCTCGGGCCCGGCGAGCTGTACGTGGTCCCGCGCGGGGTCGAACACTGCCCGGAGGCGGCGGAGGAGGCCGCGATCCTGCTCTTCGAACCGGCGGGCACCGCGAACACGGGCGCCCGGCCCGGCCCCCGCACCCGCCCCCCGGTCGAGGCGTAGCGGCGCTTCCCCGGCGGCGCCGGGCGGCGCCCGGGAAGGGTCCGGGCTATGCCTGTGGTGAGCGGGCGTCGTAGCGGGCGAAGCCCCGCCACCGCAGTGCGAGCAGCGCGAGCACCAGCACGCATGCCACCCCGCCCCCGGTGACCGCCGCCCCCGGCGAGACGAGGTCGGCGACCGACCCGGCGAGGAAGTCCCCGAGCCGGGGGCCGCCCGCGACGACCACGATGAACACGCCCTGCAGGCGCCCCCGCATCGCGTCCGGCGTCGCCGCCTGGAGCATCGTGCTGCGGAACACCATCGAGATGGTGTCGGCGCACCCGGCCAGCGCCAGGAAGACCAGCCCCAGCCAGAGGTTGCGCGTCAGGCCGAAGACGGCGATGGCCACCCCCCACGCCCCGACCGACAGCAGGATCGCCAGCCCGTGCCGCCGGATCCGGCCCTGCCAGCCGGAGAACAGCCCGCCCAGCAGCGCGCCCACCGCGGGGGCGGCCACCAGCAGGCCGACGGTCTTGGCGTCGCCGCCGTACCAGAGCACGGCGATGGCCGGGAACAGGGCCCTCGGGTGGGCCAGCACCATGGCCGCCATGTCGGAGAAGAAGGTCATCCGGATGTTGGGGCGGGTCCCGAGGAAGCGGAGGCCGTCCATGACCGAGGCCCGCCCCTTGCGGCCCTCCGGCAGCATCGCGGGCAGGCGCCACATCGCGTAGAGGGCGGCGATGAAGGTCACCGCGTCGATCAGGTACGCCGCCTGGTACCCCCACCAGCCGACGATCAGGCCGCCCAGCACCGGGCCCAGCATCGTCCCGGAGGTCATGGTGACGGAACCCAGCGCGTTGGCGGCGGGGAGCTGCTCGGGCGGCAGCAGCTTGGGGATCATGGCGGACCGGGCGGGCCCGTTCAGGGCGCCGCAGACGGCCTGGAGGGCGACGACGGTGTAGAGCAGCCAGACCCGGTGGTAGCCGAGCAGGGCCGCGGCGGCCAGGCCGGCGGACAGGACGGTGAGCCCGGTCTGGCTGTAGAGGCCGAGCTTGCGCCGGTCCACGGTGTCGGCGATGGCGCCGCCGTACAGGCCGAAGGCGACGAGCGGGACGAGCGAGAAGAGCCCGACCAGTCCGACGGAGAAGCTGGAGCCGGTGATCTCGTAGACCTGGAGCGAGATCGCCAGGGCCGTCATGGCCTGGCCCATCCAGGAGATGGTGCCGCCCACCCACAGCCGCCGGTAGTCGGCGGAGGTGCGCAGGGGGGTGAGGTCGGCGAATATGCGCCGTTTCGGTCGGGGAGGGGAGGCGGTACCGGTCACACGGGATGGTAACCGGACCCGGCTGGGGCCGCCCTGGAGCACGGGACGCGTGCACCCACGCGCACCGCCCTCACCACCCGGACCCGGCGCCCCAGGGCGGGGCCGGGCTTGCCGCTAACCCGCCACTGATACCCGACATTTGACCGGATCGACGTACCCTCCGGGCCTCCTGTTCCGCTCATGATGAAAAGACTCGTATGTCCAGGGAGGCGTAGTGATCGAACCTGGCAACAGCACAACGAGCACCACCGTGAGCGGCGTCCCCACCCCGCTCACGGTCGGCGTCGAGGAGGAGTTCCTGCTCGTCGACGCCACCACCTTGCGGGTGGTACCGGCCGCACCGCTCGTCCTCGCCACCGCCGCGGGGCTCCCGCAGCAGCTGCACCCCGAGGGGACCCGGTACCAGGTGGAGATCTCCACTCCGGTCGCGCATTCGGCGGTGACCCTGCGCGAGGAGCTCGCCGTCCTGCGGCGCACCCTCTCCGCGGCGGCGCGGGAACACGGCTGCCGGCTGCTGGCCGCCCCGTCGCCCGTGGTGGCGGTGGAGGGTCCCCTGCACCTGACCGACGACGAGCCGCGCCAGCGCGAGCAGCACCGGCGGTTCGGCGCGCTGACGGACACCCTGGTGAGCTGCGGCCGCCACATCCACATCGGCACCCTCGACGTGGACACGGCGGTGGCCGTGTCCAACCGGGTCAGACCATGGCTGCCCACGCTGATCGCGCTGGCGGCCAATTCCCCCTTCTGGGGCGGCCGGGACACCGGGCACTCCAGCTGGCGGGCGATGGCCTGGTCGGGCTGGCCCTCGGCGGGGCCGCCCCCGCACTTCCCGTCCACGGCCCACTTCCGGCGCTCGGTGCAGACCCTGCTCGGCTCCGGGGCGGCCCTGGACACCAAGATGGTCTACTGGGACCTCCGCCCTTCCGGGAACTGGCCCACGCTCGAGATCCGGGCGCCCGACATGTCCCCGGACATCGACACGGCCGTGCTCCAGGCAGAGCTGGGGCGCGCGCTGGTGGCCTCGGCGCTGCGGGCGATCGCCGAGCAGCAGCCGGATCCGCCCGTACGGGACGACGTACTGCGTCTCGCGCGCTGGCGGGCGGCGCACGACGGGCTGGAGGGCTTCGGCCTGGACCCGTACACGGGCGCGGAGATTCCGGCGGCCGACCTGGCGGAGGCGCTGCTCGACCTGGTCGCCCCGGACCTGGCCGCCGCCGGCGACCTGGACCACGCGGCGAAGACCCTGGGCGGGCTGCTGCGCGACGGATCGGGGGCCGCCCGCCAGCGTGCGGCGTTCGCCCGCCGCGCGGACCTGTCGGACGTACTGCGCTTCCTGGTGGAGGAGACGGAGAACTTCTAGGGAGTGCCGCCGCAGCGGCTCCGGCCGCCCGCAGGGCGGGGCCCACCGGCCAGGAGGGACTGCGACGACACGGCCTGGCGGCACGGCCGTGGCCGCGGGGCGCCCGCTCGGGGCGTCCGCGGCCGCGGCGCGTCTCAGAGCCAGCCGCGCTGGGCGGCGCGCAGGCCGGCCTCGAAGCGGCTGGTGGCGTTGAGCCGCTCCATCAGCGCGGACATCTGGCGCCGGACGGTGCGCAGGGAGACGCCGAGCCGCTTGCCGGCGGCCTCGTCGGTCATCCCGGAGGCCAGCAGCTTGAGCAGCTCCCGTTCGCCGGCGGTGATCCCGTCGTCGCCGGCCTGCTCGCGGGCGGCGCCGAGCGGGACGGCCTGCTCCCAGGTCTGCTCGAAGAGGCTGACGAGGGAGGCCACGATGCCGGGGGCGGTGGTGCACAGGGCGCCGAGCCGGGAGTTCGCGGGGTCGATGGGCACCACGGCGGTCTTCCGGTCGAAGATCACCAGACGGGGCGGCAGCACGGGGCAGGTGCGGACCTGCGCCCCGAGGTCGGTCTCCCACTGCACGTAGGCCAGGGTGGCCGGGTCGTTGCGGACGCTGTCCTGGTAGATCGACCGCAGCTGGACCCTGCGGCGCAGGGCGTCCTCGTCCAGCGGCCGCGAGGCGTCCAGGCTGGCCTGGGACTGCGCTCCGCCCGGCATGATGGAGAGGCATTCGACGGTGAGGTCCCGGGCGAGGACTTCCAGCCGGGACTGGATGGCGTCGAGGCCCACGAGCCGCTCGGCGCCGTCGGACTCGGTGTTGGGCCGCAGGCCCGCGTACTCCGCGACGGCGCGGGCCGCGGCCGCCTTGCTGGCCGCCAGCTCCTGCTGACGCCGGATCAGGTCTTCTTCCTGGCGGCGCAGGATCTGCTCGAGCCCCGCCTCCGGGCTGACGGCCCGCAGCCCGCCCGCCTGGTCCCGGGACGGAGTGAGCAGGTCGAGGTCGACGAGCCGGTCGAGCCCCTCGCGCACCTGCGCCTCGCTCAGCCCCAGCCGTTCCCCCAGTTCGGCCACTCCGCCGGTCGGATCGGCGAGCATCTCCCGGTAGACGGCCTCGACGAGCGTATCCAGTCCCAACGCTTCCAGCATGCTGTGCCCCCCGGCCTGTCGGTCACGGCGGACGACTTCCCGCCGATCTGTCTTGATCTTAAAGGTGCGCAGGTCGAGCCATAGGCGGTCTCTTTCGATCTTGTCGGATCGGGCGTGCGATCGGCACCAAGGTGCCTGACACCTTGGTGCCATAGGAAACCTCTTCTGCACCCATACGGCGGCCGCCAGGATGGTGTCCACCGGGACGGCGGGGCACGGAGCCCCACCCCAGGCCAGGGCCGAAAGGCCGGACCGGTGCAGCGCGCGCCCCACTCGCACCACACCGCAACCGCTCGTGTTCCAGGGGGATTCCATGTCTCGCACCGCTCGCCTGATCGCTGCCGCCGGCCTCACCGCCCTGCTGTCCGCCACCGCCGCCGTCGCGGTCACCACGGGCCCGGGCACCATCGGCTGGGACTCGGTCCAGGCGGCCACGGCCCCCGGAACCATCGGCTGGGACTCGGTGCGGGCGGCGGGTGCCCAGACGATCGGCTGGGACTCCGCGGCCACCGACAAGCGCACCATCGGCTGGGACTGACCGCCGTCCGCCTCTGCGATCATTGGCCCATGCCGGAGATCGCAGGGTACGAGGGCGGCCCGCTGGTGGACGGGTCGCGGTTCCTCGACACGCCCCTCTTCTGGCCCTGCCACCTCGGTGCGAGCCTGCGCGGCGAGGAAGCGCAGGCCAACGCCCTGGGCCCCGACTGGGACGACGCCCAGGAGCTGTCCGCGACCCTCGCCTCCCCGGGCGCCTGGCCCGTGTTCACCGTCCCCCTGCACTCCGGATACGTGCTCCACGTCGTCTACCGCAACTGGGACGGCGACCACGGCGTCGACTACCTGCTGCTGCACCCCGACTGGCCGCGGGCCGTCACACTGGCGGCCGTCGACGGCCACTTCATGGGGCCCGGGCTGTCCTGGGCCGAGCTGGAGGCCTCGGCCGGCCTGGACGCCACGACCGGCGTCACCGATCCGGACGCCCGGCTGCTGCTGCTGTTCCCGATGCTCGGTGACGCCGACGTACCGCAGGGGGCGGCGCCCCGCCTCGCCTCGGCGCTGGAGGCGCTCACCGTCGTCGAGGACCCGGCCGGGCTCGCCCGCACGCTCCTGGTGAACCAGGGCCTGTGGAGCCCCGCCCGCTGGCGCGAGACCCACGGCACCCGGGTCTGCGACGGCTCGCACAGCTACCGGAACCCGCTCAACGGCTTCGCCCTGCCCGCCCCCCTGCTGGCCGCCACGGCCGAGGCGCTGAACGGGCGATAGCCGCGCGGGGATTCCGTCCGCACCGTGACGCGCGCCACACGGCCGTCCGTGCACCTCCCCCGGAAACGCCGAAACCGCAGGTGCAATCGTTTCTGCACCTGCGGTCTACGGTGGGGCGGGTGGGACTCGAACCCACGGCCGACGGATTATGAGTCCGCTGCTCTAACCGGCTGAGCTACCGCCCCTTTACGGCGTGGCGCGTACACGTGTGCGCGCCGTCTGCCGCAGCATAGCCGCTCATACGATCTCCTGCCTCGGATGCCCCGCAAGATCGGCTGCGCTTGCTCAGAGAGACCGTACCGACGGCTGCCCGGTTCCCCGATCAGGGCAAAAAGAAAGAGGACCCGCCCGGGTCCTCTTCCTCTTCTTGCTCCCCCGACTGGACTCGAACCAGTAACCTGCCGGTTAACAGCCGGCTGCTCTGCCAATTGAGCTACAGGGGACTGCGCTCCCCCGACTGGACTCGAACCAGTAACCTGCCGGTTAACAGCCGGCTGCTCTGCCAATTGAGCTACAGGGGATTGCTGCGGTGCACCGAACAGCCCCACCTCCGGCCTTGCCGGGGGGCGAGCGCTCGTTGCGAGACATAGATTAGCGCAAGCAGGGGGGTGCTCCGCCAATCGGTATCGCGGCAGGCCGGGCACCGAGACGACGAAGGGTGGAAGGCATGCGCTACAAGGTCACGTTCCTCGCCGGAGTGGCCCTCGGGTACGTGGTGGGCACGGCCGCGGGCCGGGAGCGTTACGAGGAGATGAAGAAGTCCGCCCGGCGGATCGCGCAGAACCCGGCGGTGCGCAACGCCGCCGAGTCCGCCGGGCAGACCGGGCGGCAGTTCGCGGGCAAGGCGCTCACGGTGGTGGGCGGCAAGGTCGGCGACGCCGTGCCCGACTCCCTGGCGAAGCGCGTGCGGTCGCTGCGCGAGCGCGGGCAGGGCACCGAGGACGAGTGGGGCACGAGCAACACCTGAGGCGGCTGGTACCGGCCCGGCGTGCGGCAGAATTCTCCCCATGGGGATAGTCGCCGGGCTGGACAGCTCTTCCGCCTTCACACGCATCGTCGTCTGCGACACGGACACGGGGGCCGTGCTGCGCCAGGGCTACGCGCCCCATCCGCAGCCCGCCGGTGAGACCGTCCCCCATGAGACCGACCCGCAGGCCTGGCTGCTCTCCCTCGGCGAGGCCGCCGGGGGCGGGCTGCTGGAGGGGGTCCAGGCCATCGGCGTCTCCGCGCAGCAGCACGGCGTGCTGCCGCTGGACGCGCAGGGCGCGCTGGTCCGCCCGGCCCTGGTCGGCAACGACAAGCGCGGGCAGGCCGCCGCGGCCGATCTGGTCGAGGCGCTCGGCGGGCGGGCCGCCTGGGTGGCGGCCGTGGGGTCGGTCCCGCACTCCGCGCAGCCGATCGCGAAGCTCGCCTGGCTGGCCCGTACCGAGCCCGAGGCCGCACGCCGGGTGGCGGTGCTGATGTCCCCGCACGACTGGCTCGTCTGGCAGCTGCTCGGCCGGCCCGTGCGGCGCACCACCGACCGGGCCGGCGCCTCGGGCACCGGGTACTGGTCGGCGGCCACCGGCGCGTACCGCCCCGACCTGGTCGAGCTGGCGCTCGGGCACCAGGCGCTGCTGCCCGAGGTGCTCGGTCCCGCCGACGCCGCCGGGATGACCCCGGAGGGGCTGCTGATCTCCGCCGGGACCGGGGAGACCACGGCCGCCGTGCTCGGGCTGGGCCTGGGGCCGGGGGACGCGGTGGTCTCGCTCGGGGCCTCCGGTTCCGTGATGGCGGTGCACCACGAGGCGCTCTCGGACGCGGGCGGCCTGATCACCTCGCTCGCCGACGCGGGCGGCATGCACCTGCCGGTCGTGAACACCTCCAACGCCGTACGGGCCCTGCGGGGCACCGCCGACATGCTGGGCACCGACCTGGAGGGGCTGAGCGCGCTCGCGCTGAAGTCGACTCCGGGTGCACACGGGCTCGTGCTCCTGCCGTACCTGGAGGGAGAGCGGACACCGAACCTGCCGCACGCCGCCGGGACCCTGAGCGGGCTGCGCCGGGACTCGATGAAGCCCGAGCACCTCGCGCGGGCCGCCTTCGAGGGCATGCTGTGCGGGCTGGTGGACGCGCTCGACGTGCTGCGGCACCGGGGGGCGCAGATACGCCGGGTGTTCCTGCTCGGAGCCGCCGCCGAGCTGCCCGCCGTACAGGCCGCGGCTCCGGGGCTGTTCGGGACGCAGGTGGTCGTGCCCGCTCCGGCGGACTACGCGGCGCTGGGCGCGGCCCGCCAGGCGGCCTGGGCGCTCGGGGTGCAGCAGGGCACGCTGGCCCCGCACGTCCCGCCGCTGTGGCCGGCTCCGGCGGCCCAGGTGTTCGAGCCGGGCGAGGAGTTCGCGGCCTGGCAGGCGGTCCGTCAGCAGTACGTCACGACGCGGGAGCAGCTGCACCCCGGCGCCTTCGCGTTCTAGGCCGCGGGGCCGTGGTGGCCTACTCCTTTTGACCGGGCTTTGCGAAATCCGGTGGGATCAGGCCACCGGTTGGCACAAGATGGAGTGAACCCCCCTCGATCTTGCCTACCGGAGCCTGCGCGTGCTCATACGACTGCTGCGGACCCACCTGGGTCCGTACAAGAAACCCATCGCCGTACTGGTGCTGCTGCAACTCCTGCAGACCAGTGCGAGCCTCTACCTGCCCACGCTCAACGCGGACATCATCGACAACGGTGTCGTCAACGGGGACACCGGTTACATCCTGCGTTTCGGCGCGCTGATGCTCGGTGTCTCCCTCGTCCAGCTCGTCTGCAACGTCGGGGCCGTCTACTACGGGGCCCGCACCGCGGCCGCGCTCGGCCGGGACGTGCGGGCCTCCGTCTTCGACCGGGTGCAGAGCTTCTCCGCCCGGGAGATGGGCCAGTTCGGCGCCCCGTCGCTGATCACCCGGACGACGAACGACGTCCAGCAGGTCCAGATGCTGGTCCTGATGACCTTCACCCTGATGGTGTCGGCGCCGATCATGTGCGTCGGCGGCATCGCCATGGCGCTCTCGCTCGACGTGAAGCTGTCGGGCGTCCTGCTCGCGGTGGTGCCCGTGCTGGGCGTCTCCGTCGGCGCGATCGTCTGGAAGACGCGGCCGCTGTTCCGTCTGATGCAGGAGCGCCTCGACGTCGTCAACCGCGTGCTGCGCGAGCAGATCACCGGCAACCGGGTGATCCGCGCCTTCGTGCGCGACGACTACGAGGAGGAGCGCTTCCGGAAGGCGAACACCGCGCTGACCGACGTCTCCCTGGCCTCGGGCAAGCTGCTCGCCCTGATGTTCCCCGTCGTCATCCTGGTCGTGAACATCTCCAGCGTGGCCGTCATCTGGTTCGGCGCGATGCGGGTGGACAACGGCGACATGGAGATCGGCCAGCTGACCGCCTTCCTGGCGTACCTGATGCAGATCGTCATGGCCGTGATGATGGCCACCTTCATGTTCATGATGGTGCCGCGCGCCGAGGTCTGCGCCGAGCGCATCCAGGAGGTGCTCGACACCAGGTCCAGCGTGGTCCCGCCCACCGACCCGGTGCGCACGCTCGCCCGGAGCGGGCAGCTCGAACTGCGCGGCGCCGACTTCCGCTATCCCGGCGCCGAGGCCCCGGTGCTGCGCGGGGTGGACCTGGTGGCCCGCCCCGGCGAGATCACGGCGGTGATCGGCTCCACCGGCAGCGGCAAGTCCACGCTGCTGGGGCTGGTGCCCCGGCTGTTCGACGCGACCGGTGGCGAGGTGCTGGTCGACGGGGAGGACGTACGCCGGATCGACCCGGAGCTGCTGGCCCGGACGGTCGGGATGGTCCCGCAGAAGCCGTACCTCTTCTCCGGGACCATCGCCTCCAACCTGCGATACGGACGCCCCGACGCGACCGACGAGGAGCTGTGGCGGGCCTTGGAGGTGGCCCAGGCCAAGGACTTCGTGTCCGCGCTGGAGGGCGGGCTGGAAGCGCCCATCACCCAGGGCGGCACCAACGTCTCCGGCGGCCAGCGCCAGCGCCTGGCGATCGCCCGCACCCTCGTGCAGCGCCCGGAGATCTACCTCTTCGACGACTCCTTCTCGGCGCTGGACTACGCGACGGACGCGGCGCTGCGCGCGGCGCTCGCCCGGGAGACCGAGGAGGCGACGGTGGTCATCGTCGCCCAGCGGGTCTCCACGATCCGCGACGCCGACCGGATCATCGTCCTCGACGAGGGCCAGGTGGTGGGCGAGGGACGCCACCACGAGCTGATGGCCGGCAATGAGACCTACCGGGAGATCGTGCTCTCCCAGCTGACGGAGGCGGAGGCCGCATGAGCGGGCCCGGAGGACGGATGATGATGGGGCCGGGCCAGCGGTCCCTGGACTTCAAGGGGTCCGGCAAGCGGCTGCTCGCCCAGCTGGCGCAGGACCGGGCCAAGCTGGGCGGCATGGTCGCGGCCGTGGTCGGCAGCGTCGGCTGCGCGGTGGTCGGGCCGAAGATCCTCGGCGAGGCCACCGACCTGGTGTTCGCGGGGATCGTCGGCCGGCAGATGCCGGACGGCCTCACCAAGCAGCAGGCGCTGGACGGGCTGCGCGCCAAGGGCCAGGGCGGCATGGCGGACATGCTGTCCGGCACGGACTTCACTCCCGGCCAGGGCATCGACTTCGGTGCCGTCGGGGTCACCGCGGTCTGGGCGCTGGTGGTGTTCACCCTGGCGGGCCTGCTGATGCTGGTCGCCACTCGGCTGTCGAACCACGTGATGAACGGCACCGTGTACCGGATGCGCGAGGAGCTCCAGGCGAAGCTGTCGCGGCTGCCGCTGTCGTACTTCGACCAGCAGAAGCGCGGTGAGGTGCTGAGCCGCGCGACGAACGACATCGACAACATCGGCCAGACCCTCCAGCAGACGATGGGCCAGCTGATGAACTCGCTGCTCACGATCGTCGGCGTGCTGGTGATGATGTTCTGGATCTCGCCTCTGCTGGCGCTGGTCGCGCTGGTGACCGTCCCCGTCTCGGTCGTGGTCGCGGCGAAGATCGGCAAGAAGTCCCAGCCGCAGTTCGTGGCGCAGTGGAAGACCACGGGTGCGCTGAACGCCCACATCGAGGAGATGTACTCCGGCCACTCGCTGGTGAAGGTCTTCGGGCGGCAGAAGGAGTCGGCGGCGGTCTTCGCCGAGCAGAACGAGGAGCTGTACCGGGCCTCGTTCAAGGCGCAGCTGGTCAGCGGCATCATGCAGCCGGTGATGTTCTTCATATCGAACATCAACTACGTGCTGGTGGCGGTCGTCGGCGGTCTGCGGGTGGCCTCGGGCACCCTGTCGATCGGTGACGTGCAGGCCTTCATCCAGTACTCGCGCCAGTTCTCGATGCCGCTGTCGCAGGTGGCGTCGATGGCGAACCTGGTGCAGTCGGGCGTCGCCTCGGCGGAGCGGGTGTACGAGCTGCTGGACGCGCCGGAGCAGGAGCCGGACGCGGAGGTTCCGGAGCGTCCGCAGGAACTGCGCGGCCAGGTCACCCTCGACAAGGTCGCCTTCCGCTACGAGCCCGACAAGCCGCTCATCGAGAACCTGTCGCTGACCGTGGAGCCGGGCCAGACGGTCGCCATCGTCGGCCCGACGGGCGCGGGCAAGACCACGCTCGTCAACCTGCTGATGCGGTTCTACGAGGTCACGGGCGGGGAGATCGCCCTGGACGGGGTGGACATCGCGAAGATGACCCGCGAGGAGCTGCGCGGCGGGATCGGCATGGTGCTCCAGGACACGTGGCTGTTCGGCGGCACGATCGCGGAGAACATCGCCTACGGTGCCTCGCGCGAGGTCACGCGCGCCGAGATCGAGGAGGCCGCGCGGGCGGCGCACGCGGACCGCTTCATCCGCACCCTGCCGGACGGCTACGACACGGTGCTGGACGACGAGGGCGCGGGGGTCAGCGCGGGCGAGAAGCAGCTGATCACCATCGCCCGGGCGTTCCTGTCGGATCCGGTGATCCTGGTGCTGGACGAGGCGACGAGTTCGGTGGACACCCGTACCGAGGTGCTGATCCAGAAGGCGATGGCGCGCCTGGCGCACGGCCGTACGTCCTTCGTGATCGCGCACCGGCTGTCCACGATCCGCGACGCGGACGTGATCCTGGTGATGGAGAACGGCTCGATCGTGGAGCAGGGTACGCACGAGGAGCTGCTGGCCTCGGACGGCGCGTACGCGCGGCTGTACGCGGCGCAGTTCGCGCAGGCGGTGGCCGAGGTCGACTGACCGGGGGCGCCGCGGCGGCGGCCGCGGCCGTACGGGTGGGGGCGTCCTTCGGGGCGCCCCCTTCCCGTGTCGGCCGGGTCAGTCGAGGTAGCCGCGCAGCTGGTCGGCGAAGGCGTGGTCGCGCAGCTTGTTGAGGGTCTTGGACTCGATCTGGCGGATCCGCTCGCGGGTCACGCCGAAGATGCGGCCGATCTCCTCGAGGGTGCGGGGCCGGCCGTCGGCGAGCCCGTACCGGAGCTGGACCACCTTGCGCTCGCGTTCGCCGAGGGTGGAGAGGACGGCTTCGAGGTGCTCGCGCAGCAGGAAGAAGGCGGCGGACTCCATGGGGGAGGCGGCGTCGCCGTCCTCGATCAGGTCGCCGAGCGCGACGTCGTCCTCCTCGCCGACGGGGGCGTGCAGGGAGACGGGCTCCTGTGCGAGGCGGAGCACCTCCAGGACCCGCTCGGGGGTCAGTTCCAGGTGGACGGCGACCTCTTCGGCGGTGGGCTCGTAGCCGCGTTCCTGGAGCATGCGGCGTTGGACGCGCACGACCCGGTTGATCAGCTCGACGACGTGGACGGGCACGCGGATGGTGCGGGCCTGGTCGGCGAGGGCCCGTGACATCGCCTGCCGGATCCACCAGGTGGCGTAGGTGGAGAACTTGTAGCCGCGGGCGTAGTCGAACTTCTCGACGGCCCTGATGAGTCCGAGGTTCCCCTCCTGGACCAGGTCGAGCATGGTCAGGCCGCGGCCGACGTAGCGCTTGGCGACGGAGACGACGAGCCGCAGGTTCGACTCGATGAGCCGGCGCTTGGCCATCCGGCCCATCACCACGAGTTTGTCGAGGTCGACGGCGAGCTGGGAGTCGAGGTCGGCGGCGCCGGCGAGTTTCTCCTCGGCGAAGAGTCCCGCTTCCACCCGCCGTGCGAGTTCCACCTCTTCGGCGGCGGTGAGCAGCGGGATCCTGCCTATCTCGCGCAGGTACTGGCGGAACAGGTCTGCGGACGGCCCGGTTCCGGCACCGCTGTCGCTGCCGCGCGGGCGCTGCGGCGGCACCGGCTCGATGAGTTCGAGGACTTCGGGCTCTTCTTCCCCGGCGTCTTCCACGGCCTCGGCCTCGGGATCCGGATCGGAGGCGTCGTCGGCGGGGCGGCTCACGTTCACGGTCACGGTCAGGGTCTGGGTCTGCACGGGGGCGACCTCCAGGGCTCCGAGGACGGTGGCACCGCACCTCAGTGTGGGGTACGACACATCGCTGCCACGAGGGGCGTGCGAGCACTTTCTGAGCCCGCTGCGTGACGGATGGTTACCCCCGGGCGGGAAACCCGATGCGGATCGGACTCATGTCCGATCCACTGCCGCCTCAGGCCATCCAGAAGAAGACGGCCGTCATCCGCTTGTCCTCCAGGGTGGTGCCCCAGTAGCCGGTGGCGCTGTGGATGAGGTTGGCGGAGTACAACAGCAGGCGGTTGTAGCGGTGCGGGACGCGGACGTCCTCGGTGAAGGAGTCGGCGGGGACGAAGCGGGTGCCGAGGGCGTCGACGAGGTTGTCGTGCGGGGCGAGGACCTGGTTGCCGCCGAGGGTGCCGCCGGGCAGGCTCTGGCGGTAGAAGCTGGTGCCGCAGTCCCCGGGAGTGCCGGGGCTCAGGTAGAGGACGGCGGCGTACCGGCACACGGAGCGGGAGTCGGTGTGCGGGCGGGGTTCGCACTCGTCCTCGCCGACGACCTGGACGCAGTTGTGGTTGAAGGTGCCGGCGCCCCGAGGGTCCTCGGCCCAGATCCGTCCGGCGCCGGTGGCCCGGCGCACCAGCTCCTCGACGCGGGCCAGTTCGGCCGGCTCCAGCGCGGGCATGGCGCGCAGGCCCGGCCAGGGCTCCGGTTTGTGCGGGGCGCCCTGCACCCAGTCCTCGGCGGCCAGCAGGCGGGCCCGTACGGCGTCCGGGTCGGGCAGGACGCCGTCCAGGACCCAGTAGTCGCGGCCGCGGGTCGGCTTGCGGTAGGGGAGCGCTCGAAGTGGCATGCGCGGAACGGTAGTTCGGGCCGCAGCCGCCCCTCGCCAAAGCGGGCGCCAAGACTGCGGCAAGAGATGGTACGGGGCTACGCGGGCTCCACGCGGACCGCGCAGACCTTGAACTCCGGCATCCGCGAGACGGGGTCCAGGGCCGGGTTGGTGAGGGTGTTGGCGCGGCCCTCGCCGGGCCAGTGGAACGGCATGAACACGGTGTCCGCGCGGACGGCGTCCGTGACCCGGGCCGGGGCGACGGCGCGCCCGCGGCGGGAGGTCACCGCCAGCGGGACGCCGTCGGTGACGCCGAGGCGGGCCGCGAGGCGCGGGTGGAGTTCCACGAAGGGGCCGGGGGCGGCGGCATTGAGCTCGGGCACGCGGCGGGTCTGCGCCCCGGACTGGTACTGGGCGACGACCCTGCCGGTGGTGAGCAGCAGGGGGTACTCGGCGTCGGGGACCTCGGCGGCGTCGCGGTGGGAGACGGCGGTGAAGCGGGCCCGGCCGTCGTCGGTGGCGAAGCGGTCGAGGAAGAGCCGGGGCTGTCCGGCGGAGCCTTCGGGGCAGGGCCAGAAGACGCCCTGTTCGGCTTCGATGCGGGGGTAGGAGATGCCGGAGTAGTCGGCCGGTCCGCCTTCGGAGGCGCGGCGCAGTTCCCCGAAGACCTCCTCGGGGTCGGTGGGGAAGCCCTTCTCCACGCCGAGGCGGGCGGCCAGCCCGTGCAGCACCTCCAGGTCGCTGCGGACCCCGGGCGGCGGGGTCAGTGCCCGGCGGCGCAGCAGGACCCGGCCCTCCAGGTTGGTGGTGGTGCCGGTCTCCTCCGCCCACTGGGTGACGGGCAGCACCACGTCCGCGAGCGCGGCCGTCTCGGAGAGGACGACGTCGGCCACGGCGAGGAAGTCCAGGGAGCGGACGCGGTCCTCGATGTGGGCGGCGCGGGGCGCGGAGACCACCGGGTTGGAACCCATGAGCAGCAGGGCCTTGACGTCGCCGCCGAGGGCGTCGAGGAGTTCGTACGCGCTGCGGCCGGGGCCGGGCAGGCTCTGCGGGTCGACGCCCCAGACCCGGGCCACGTGCTCGCGGGCCGCCGGGTCGGTGAGCTTGCGGTAGCCGGGGAGCTGGTCGGCCTTCTGGCCGTGCTCCCGGCCGCCCTGGCCGTTGCCCTGGCCGGTGAGGCAGCCGTAGCCGGAGTGGGGGCGCCCTGCCCGGCCGGTGGCGAGGCAGAGGTTGATCCAGGCGCCGACGGTGTCGGTGCCCTTGGACTGCTGCTCCGGCCCCCGGGCGGTGAGGACCATCGCGGAGGAGGGGGCGCAGAACAGCTCCACGGCCCGGCGCAGTTCCGGTACGGGGACCCCGGTGATGCGCTCGACCAGTTCGGGCCAGTGGGCCATCGCGGCGGCCCGGGCGTCCTCCCAGCCGGTGGTGCGCCCGGCGATGAACTCCTCGTCGGTGCGGCCCTCGGCCACCACCAGGTGCAGCAGCCCGAGGGCCAGGGCGAGGTCGGTGCCGGGGCGGGGCGCCAGGTGCAGGTCGGCCTGCTCGGCGGTGCGGGTGCGGCGGGGGTCGACGACGACGAGGGTGCCGCCGTTGGCCTTGAGTTCGGTGAGGTAGCGCACGAAGGGGGGCATGGTCTCGGCGGGGTTGGAGCCGACGAGGATGACGCAGCCGGTGCGGGGGATGTCCTCCAGCGGGAAGGGCAGTCCCCGGTCGAGGCCGAAGGCCCGCTGGTGCGCGGCGGCGGCCGAGGACATGCAGAAACGGCCGTTGTAGTCGATCTGCGAGGTGCCGAGGGCGACGCGGGCGAACTTGCCGAGGGCGTAGGCCTTCTCGTTGGTGAGGCCGCCGCCGCCGAAGACGCCGACGGCGTCCGGGCCGTGGGCGCGGCGCGTGCGGGCGAGGCCCTCGGCGACGGCGTCGAGGGCCTCCTCCCAGGTGACCGATACGAGCGGCCCGCCGGCGTGGGTGCGGACGAGCGGCTCGGTCAGGCGTACCCGGGAGGAGAGCACGGCGGGGGCGGTGCGGCCCTTGCCGCACAGCGCGCCCCGGTTGACGGGGAACCCGGTCCGCTCCTCGACCGCAACCGACCCGTCGGCGGCGGGGCGCAGGTTCATGCCGCACTGCAGGGCGCAGTAGGGGCAGTGGGTGGCGGTCGCTTCCGGGGAGCTGTGCATACGCCCCAGGGTGCGGCGGGGGTGTTACGCGGGGGCCTCACCTCGCGTTACACGTGGGGTACGCAGGCCTCCCAGCGCCCGCCACCGCGCGGTGAGCCGCACCCGACGGCGCGGCGAGGTGCGGTGTGGGGCGGCGCAGGGCAGGCGGGACTTTGCGGACACCCCCCAGGCTGCCGGGGCCAAGGCTGGAGGAGACCATGACCGCGCCTCAAGACGAGCGTGCCCTTCGACCTCGACATCGATCTGGTACGCCTCGCGCGGTGAGCCCGGCCTACTGCCCGGTCAGGTACTTCACCGTCAGGCCCGCCGTCCAGCCGCCGTCCACGGCCAGCTCGGCGCCGGTCATGTAGCCGGCGGCGTCGGAGAGGAGGAAGGCGACGGCTGCCGCGATCTCCTCGGGGACGCCGACGCGGCCCAGCGGGGCACCGGGGTAGTTGCCCTCGCCCGCCCGGATGCCGACCGGGGCGGTCATCGGGGTCAGCGTCATGCCCGGGTGGACGGAGTTGACGCGGATCTTCGCCTCGGCCAGCTCGACGGCGCCGATCTTCGACAGCCCCCGCACGCCCCACTTGGAGGCTCCGTAGCCGGCGGTGAGGGCGAGGCCGGTGAGGCCGGCCGCGGAGGAGATGTTGACGATGGATCCGCCGCCGTTCGCCCGCATCAGAGGTATCGCCGCCTTGAGGCCGATGAACACGCCGACCAGGTTGACCTCCACGACCCGGCGGAAGTGCTCGACGCTCTCGTGTTCGAGGAACTGGCCGGTGGAGATGCCGGCGTTGTTCACGAGACCGTCGACACGGCCGAACTCCGCGACCGCGTACTCCAGCACCGCCTGCCAGTCGGCTTCGCTCGTCACGTCGTGCCGCACGAAGCGGGCGTCGGCGCCGAGTGCGGCGGCGGTCGCGGCGCCCTCTGCCTCCAGCAGGTCGGTGATCAGCACCCGTCCGCCCCCGTCCACGACGGCCTGCGCCGCCGCCGCTCCCAGCCCCCGGGCCCCACCGGTGATGACCACGACCTTGTCGCTCAGATCCACCACAGCCACGTTCCGCACCCCTGACGCAGACACATCCCCATATGACTAACCGGCATAGGGCCGATCGCGGCGTCAGTCTGCCAGAGCGGCCAGGACCCGCGACACCCCCTGCTCCTTGGGTCCGAGGAACCTCGGCTCCGGCTGGAAGGCCGCGTCGAGAGCGGCCTTGCCGGCCGCGAAGACCTCGCGGACGCCGCCGTAGTACCAGGTGGAATCGTGCTCGTCGTCGACGCCGACGCCGTAGGACTCCACGCCCGCCGCCTGGCACAGGGCCACCGCGCGGTGGATGTGGAAGTGCTGGCTGATCAGTACCGCTCGGCGCACCCCGAATATCTCCCGGACCCGCACGCACGAGTCCCACGTGTCGAATCCGGCGTAGTCGCTGACGATCCGGTCGTCCGGTATGCCGTGCCCCCTGAGGTACGCCCGCATGGCGCCCGGCTCGTCGTACTCGGTGCGGCTGTTGTCCCCGGTCACCAGGACCACCTTGACCTTGCCGGCCCGGTACAGCTCCACGGCCGCGTCGAGCCGGTACGCCAGGTACGGGGTCGGCCGGCCCCTCCACAGCCCGGCGCCGAAGACCACCGCCACCCCCGCGTCGGGCGCCCCGGCGGTGGTCCGCAGCCGGTCCGCGGCCGCGGCGTGCGTCCACGTCGACGGCAACAGCGCCAGGACGCACAACGCCATCACCGCCTGCACGGCCCGCCGGCGGACCCGCACCGCCCTCCACCGCCCCCGCCCCGGCCCCGCGGGCCGCGACCGCCCCGCCGGAGCGGCCACGGCCCTCCTCCCCCACACCGGCTTCCCCATGACCGCTCCCCCTCGCTCCACACGCCTCTCGCACGCAATGACGAACCGCCCGGGCCGCCAGTTCCGGACACCCCACCTTTCACTCGTACGAATGAGCGAGTGAGCAGGAGGAAAACACCCGTCATCCCCGCGCAACACCCCCGCAACCCGGACCCCGCAGGATCGGTCCATGACGGAGCCGGTGCACCCTCCCGCCACCCACCCCCTCCCGCCCTCCCTCCCCTTCGGCACCGCGGCCGAGCTGCTGACCCGGATCACCGACCAGCTCGGCACCCAGCTCAGCGGCCTGCGCCCGCCCCGCGCCCGGCACCACGGAGTCCCCCCATGCACCCCACCCTCGTCGCCGTGGCCCACGGCAGCCGCGACCCGCGCGCCCCGCACACCGTCCACGCCCTGCTCGAACGGGTCCGCGAACTCCGCCCGGCCCTCGACGTCCGGCTCGGGCACATCGAGCTGAACCGGCCGCTGCTGGCCGACACCCTGCGGGACGCCGCCGGTCCGGCCGTCCTCGTACCGCTGCTCCTCGGCCGCGGCACCCACGTCAAGCGGGACCTCCCCGCCGCCGCGGCCCGCGCCGGGCACCTGCGGATCCGCATCGCCGTCCCGCTGGGCCCCCACCCGCTGCTGGCCGAGGCCCTCTTCGAGCGGCTCCTGGAGGCGGGCTGGACACCCGGCACGGCCGTCGTGCTGGCCGCGGCCGGGTCCCTCGACCCGGACTCCGCCGCCGACACCCGCCGCAGCGCCGACCTGCTCTCCGAGCGGCTCGGCGGGGTCCCCGTCGTCCCCGCGTACGCCTCCGCTGCCGCGCCGAGCGTGGCGGACGCCGTCCGGGCGCTGGCCGCCCGGGGCCACCACCGGGCCGCGGTGGCCTCCTACTTCGCCGCGCCGGGCCGCTTCGCCTCCGCGAGTGCCGCCGCCGCGGCCGGCCCGGCGGCGGCACCGCTCGGCGCGCACCCGGCGCTGGCCCGGCTGGTCCTGCGGCGCTACGACGAGGCACTGGCCCGTCCCGCGCACCACCGGGAACTCGCCACCGCTTGACGCCCGGTCGGTTCGGATTGCTCGGATTGTCGGTGGCTCCGGTTAACGTCTGACCATGGAAGGCACCGCGCACGCCCCCGCCTGTGAGTCCACCGAGTCCTACGGTCCGGCCGCCACCGAGCGCTGGGCCGCCGAGCCCGACAAGCGGCCCGGCCGCACCGCCTTCCAGCGCGACCGCGCCCGGGTGCTGCACTCGGCCGCGCTGCGCCGCCTCGCCGGGAAGACCCAGGTCGTCACCCCGGGCACCCGTTCCTTCGAGTGGGACGCGAGCCCCCGTACCCGGCTGACGCACTCGCTGGAGTGCGCGCAGGTCGGCCGGGAGCTCGGCGCGGCCCTCGGCTGCGACCCCGACCTCGTCGAGGCGGCCTGCCTCTCCCACGACATGGGCCACCCGCCGTTCGGGCACAACGGCGAGGAGGCGCTCAACGAGTTCGCCAAGGACTGCGGCGGTTTCGAGGGCAACGCCCAGTCGCTGCGCCTGCTGACGCGGCTGGAGCCCAAACGGTTCGCCACCGGCCCGGACGGCACCCAGGTGAGCGTCGGCCTCAACCTGACCCGTGCCTGCCTGGACGCGGCCACCAAGTACCCCTGGGCGCGCGGCGGCCACCCCACCGACCCCGATTCGGTGAAGTTCGGGGCCTACGAGGACGACCTGCCGGTCTTCGAGTGGCTGCGGCGCGGCGCGCCCGCCGACCGCAAGTGCTTCGAGGCGCAGGTCATGGACTGGGCGGACGACGTCGCGTACTCCGTGCACGACTTCGAGGACGGCCTGCACGCCGGGCACCTCGACCCCAACCTCCTCTTCGCCGAGCCGGAGCGGACCGCCATCTGGCAGGTCGCGATCGGCCGGTACGTGCCCTCCGGGACCGCTCCGGAGGAGCTGCGCGAGGCGCTGGACCGGCTGATGGAGCAGGAGTGGTGGCCGCACGGCTACGACGGTTCGGCGGTGGCCCAGGCCCGCCTGAAGGACGCCACCAGCCAGCTGATCGGCCGCTTCTGCCTGGCGGCCGAGGGCGCCACCCGCGAGGCGTACGGTTCCGGCCGCCTCACCCGGTACGCGGCCGAGCTGGTCGTACCGCGCGAGGCGCGCAACGAGTGCGCGGTCCTCAAGGCGGTCGCCGACCTGTACGTGATGCAGCGCGACGAGCAGGAGCGGCTGAGGGCGGACCAGCGCATCGTCCTGGCCGAACTCGCCGAGGCCCTCAGCTCCCGGGCGCCGGAGGGCCTGGACCCCCAGTTCCGGGCGATCTTCGACGCGGCGCCGGACGACAAGGCCCGCAAACGCGCGGTCATCGACCAGATCGCCTGCCTCACCGACGCGTCCGCCCGCTCCCTGCACGCCCGCCTCACCCGCCGCGGGCGGCGCGCCGAAGGGTGAGCCGATCGGGCCACTCCCCCTTCACGCGGCAGGCTGGGTGCGGGACGCTCGAAGGCGGCCGCAAACGGCCGAGAGGTTATGAGGAGGCATCAGGTGGTCGACGCACATCAGACGTTCATCATCGTCGGCGCAGGGCTCGCCGGGGCCAAGGCCGCCGAGACGCTGAGGGCGGAGGGGTTCACGGGCCGGGTGATCCTGATCGGCGACGAGCGCGACCATCCGTACGAACGGCCCCCGCTGTCGAAGGGGTACCTGGTGGGCAAGGACGAGCGCGAGAGCGTCTTCGTGCACGAGCCGTCCTGGTACGCGAACGCCGACGTCGAGCTGCACCTGGGCCAGCCCGCCGTCCACCTGGACCGGGATGCCAAGACCGTGCGCCTGGGCGACGGCACCCTGCTGCACTACGACAAGCTGCTGCTGGCCACCGGGGCGGAGCCGCGCCGCCTGGAGGTCCCCGGCACCGGCCTGGCGGGGGTGCACCACCTGCGCCGGCTCGCGCACGCCGAGCGGCTGCGGGGCGTACTGGCCGCCCTGGGCCGGGACAACGGCCACCTGCTGATCGCCGGCGCCGGCTGGATCGGGCTGGAGGTCGCGGCGGCGGCCCGCGGCTACGGCGCCGAGGTCACCGTGGTCGAGCCGGAGGCCACCCCGCTGCACGCGGTGCTCGGCCCGGAGGTCGGCCGGCTCTTCACCGACCTGCACGCCGAGCACGGCGTCCGCTTTCACTTCGGGGCGAAGCTCACCGAGATCGTCGGCCACGACGGCATGGTGCTGGCTGTGCGGACGGACGACGGCGAGGAGCACCCGGCGCACGCGGTGCTCGCCGCGATCGGCGCGGCGCCGCGGACCGCGCTCGCCGAGACCTCGGGGCTGGCCCTGGTCGACCGGGCGCACGGCGGCGGCATCGCCGTGGACGACTCGCTGCGGACCTCCGACCCGGACGTCTTCGCGGCCGGGGACGTGGCCGCCGCCCACCACCCGGCGGTGGGCACCCGGCTGCGCGTCGAGCACTGGGCGAACGCCCTCAACGGCGGCCCGGCCGCCGCGCGGGCCATGCTCGGGCAGGAGGTCTCGTACGACCGGGTGCCGTACTTCTTCTCCGACCAGTACGACGTGGGCCTGGAGTACTCCGGGTACGCCCCGGCGGGCGGCTACGACCAGGTGCTGATCCGCGGTGACGTGGGCAAGCGGGAGTTCATCGCGTTCTGGCTGTCCGACGGCCGGGTGCTGGCCGGGATGAACGTGAACGTGTGGGACGTCACGGGGCACATCCAGGCCCTGATCAGGTCGAAGGCGCCGGTGGACCGGGAACGGCTGGCGGACCCCTCGGTTCCGCTGGAGTCCCTCGTGCCGCAGGAGGGTGCCTGACGGGTTCGCCGGCGTCCGGCCGTAGACTTCACGGGTGGCAGGACGGATCAACGACGACGACGTGAAGGCGGTACGGGACGCGGTCCCGATCGACGCCGTGGTCTCCGAGTACCTCCAGCTGCGCAACGCCGGCGGCGGCAACCTCAAGGGGCTGTGCCCCTTCCACGACGAGAAGTCCCCGTCCTTCCAGGTCAGCCCCAGCAAGGGCTTCTACCACTGCTTCGGCTGCCAGGCGGGCGGGGACACCCTCGACTTCATCATGAAGATCGACCACCTCTCCTTCTCGGAGGCCGTCGAGCGCCTGGCCGGCCAGGCCGGCATCACCCTGCGGTACGAGGAGGGCGGCTACACCGCCGGCACCAGCGGCCGCGGCGAGCGGATCCGCCTGGTCGAGGCGCACAAGGCCGCCGCCGTCTTCTACGCGGAGCAGCTCGGCGGCGCCGAGGCGGAGATCGGCCGCCGCTTCCTGGCGGAGCGCGGCTTCGACCAGGCGGCGGCCGAGCACTTCGGGGTGGGCTACAGCCCGGCCGGCTGGGACCACCTGACCCGGTTCCTGCGCGGCAAGGGCTTCACCGACAAGGAGCTGATCCTCTCCGGTCTGGCCCAGGACAGCCGCAGCGGCAAGCCCATCGACCGCTTCCGGGGCCGGCTCATGTGGCCGATCCGCGACATCAGCGGCGAGGTCGTCGGCTTCGGCGCGCGCAAGTTGCGCGACGACGACAACGGCCCCAAGTACCTGAACACCCCCGAGACGGCGATCTACAAGAAGTCCCAGGTGCTGTACGGCATCGACCTGGCGAAGAAGGAGATCGCGAAGACCTCCCGGGCGGTGGTCGTCGAGGGCTACACCGACGTCATGGCCTGTCACCTGGCCGGGGTGACCACCGCCATCGCCACCTGCGGCACGGCGTTCGGCGGGGACCACATCAAGATCCTGCGCCGGCTGCTGATGGACAACGCGACCGCCGAGGTGATCTTCACCTTCGACGGTGACGCGGCCGGGCAGAAGGCGGCGCTGCGGGCCTTCGAGGACGACCAGAAGTTCGCGGCGGAGACCTCGATCGCGATCACCCCGGGCGGGATGGACCCCTGCGACCTGCGTCTCGCGCAGGGCGACGGCGCCGTGGCCGGGCTGGTGGAGTCCCGGACCCCGCTGTTCGAGTTCGCCCTGCGGCACATCGTGGCCCGGCACAACCTGGAGAACCCGGCGGGCCGGGCGGCCGCGCTGGACGAGGCCGCGCCGGTGGTCGCGGGCATCAAGAACATCGCGATCCAGCACGAGTCGGCGGTCCAGCTGGCAGGCATGCTGGGCATCCGCGACGAGCAGTTCGTGGTCAAGCGGGTCGCGCAGCTGGCCCGCTGGGCGCGCGAGCGCGGCCAGCAGCCGCCGCAGCAGCAGCGCGGCCGGTCGTACGGGGACGCCCCCGCGCCCGCTCCCGCGCAGAGCGGCGGCCCCGCCCTGAACCTGCGCAGCCCCGCGCACCGCACCGAGCGCGAGCTGCTCAAGCTGGCGCTCCAGCGGCCGGAGCTGGTCTCCCCCGCCTTCGACGCGTACGGGACCGACGAGTTCACCGCTCCGCCGTACGCGGCGGTCCGCCAGGCCATCCAGGACGCGGGCGGCGCGTCGCAGGGCGGCGAGGGCTACGTGGCCCGGGTGCGCGAGGCGGCCCCGAACGACACCGTCCGCGCCCTGGTGACGGAGCTGGCGGTGGAGGCGATCCACGCCAAGACGGTGGACGACGTGTACGCGGGGGTCCAGCTGGTGCAGGTGCGGCTGCGCGCCGTGGACCGCCGGGTCCACGAGATCCAGGGCGCCCTGTCCCGGCTGGGCCCGCAGGCCCCGCCGGAGCAGCACGCGGCGATCCAGCAGGAGCTGTGGGTGCTCCAGCAGTACGGCCAGCGCCTGCGCAACCGCGGCGCCGAGGGGCTGTAGGGCCCGTAGCCGCTTCAGGTCCCGGAGCGCTCAGCGGCGCAGCCAGTCACCGCCGGGTATCTCGGTGCCCGACCGCGCGAGGCGGTGGGCCAGGGGCGGGGCCGCCAGGTAGACCCAGGCCCGGACGCGGCTGCCGTCGGGCCGCACGGCCTCGCGGGCGACCCGGTCGTAGACGTTCCCCGGGCGTCCCGGGCCGGCGTACTCCTCCAGCAGGTCCAGCGCGACCAGCAGTTCCGCGTACGCGCCGGGCGCGGCGGTGACCAGCTCGCCGGCCACGGCGGAGCCGGGGCGGTCGACGGCGTACGGATAGCCGGGCCCCTCGTACAGCGCCGCGTCCGGCAGCCGGGCCGGCTCCTCGGCGGCGGTGCGGCCCCGCAGGAACAGGCGGTGGTTCACCTCCCCCGGCCGCAGCGTCCCGTACACGAAGAACGGCAGGACGCCGCCTTCCGGTTCCGGCCGGCCGACCGATGCCACAGGGCCCTCCCCCGACGACGACTACGACTGCTTCCGCGTGGGCCCACCGTACGCGGCGCCTTCGCGGGCCCGGCGTCACCCGGACGGCGTGGGCGGACACGGATGCCCCTTCACGGCCCTGACCTGCGCCGATTCCCGTCGGTCGGGCGGCTCGGGCCGGATCTGACGCTGGCTCAGCAGGCGGGCGCCGGGCACGCCGGTTTACCTCGAGACACGACCCCGTGTCCCCTGGAGTTACCCATGCGCCGCAGCACCGCCCACGTGCTCACCGCCACCGCGCTGACCGCCGTCGCCTTCGCCGGGCCGGTCGCCGGGGCGGTGGCCGCCGCGGGACTCGGCATGACCGCCTTCGCGCCCGGCGACTTCGCCGTACTGGAAGTCTGGCCGAAAAAGGCCGCTCCGGGGACCACCGTCACCGTGAACACGACGGCGTGCGGCCGGGGCGGCCGGGCCGAGGGCGATGCCAGCACGGTGGACGGCGGCCGCTTCACGCTGGTCCCGGGCACCCGCGGGGACGCGGTCACGGGCCAGTTCCGGGTCGGCCACGGCCTGCGGCCGGGCACCTACGAGATCGGCGCCACCTGCGCGGACGGCAAGTTCGCGACCGGCGACCTGATCGTCTCCGAGCGCGGCCCGCGGGGCCACGTCCGGACCGGGGTGGGTGGTGGCACGACCACCGCCACCGACCCCGCCAAGATCACGGCGGGAGCGGCCGTACTGGCCGCGGCCGCCGTCGGCGGTACCTGGCTCCTGCGTCGCCGGGCGAGCGGCACGCGGAGCTGACGGGCGCCCACCGCGGCTGCGGCCGCGGTCCGACCGGTACCGCCCCCCGTCGCCCGCCCCGCGAGGTCCCCCCCGTTCGCGGGGCCGGGCGACGGCCACTGCCACGAACGGCGAGACAAGGGGGTACGGCGCATGCGTGGCGGCTTCCCAGGCCTGCGGGGACGCCCCGGGGCCGCAGGGGGCGGCAGCGGCGGGCCGGCCGCCGCGCGGAGCGGCTCACGCGGCGGCACCGGCCGACGGGTGCGGATGCGGATGCGGGCCGGGCTGGTCGCGCTCGCCGCGTGCGTCGGCGTCTGGCTGATCGGCAGCGGCGTCGGGGTGACCGTACGGCCCCCGCTGCCCTCCCCCGCCGAGGCGCTGAGCGCGCAGGTCCTCTACCCCGGGAGCATCGGCCCGCTGCCCGGTTCGCCGCCCGTCCGGATCCGGATCCCGTCGATCCGGGTGGACGCCCCGCTCACGGGACTGGGCCTGGACCGCGACGGCGGCCTCGAAGTGCCCCCGCCGGCCCGCCGGGACCTCGCGGGCTGGTACCGGGACGGGACGACGCCGGGTGCGACGGGCACCGCCGTGATCGTGGGCCACGTCGACCACGCCAGCGGCCCCGCCGTCTTCTACCACCTGGGCGCGCTGCACCGGGGGGCCGGGATCGAGGTCGCCCGCGCGGACGGGCGTACGGCCGTCTTCACCGTCCACGCGGTCGAGGTCCACGACGCCGGGGACTTCCCGGACCGGCGCGTGTACGGCCCCTCGCCGCGCGCCGAGCTGCGGGTGATCACCTGTGGCGGCGCCTTCTCCCCGCGCACCGGCTACCAGGGCAACGTCGTCGTCTTCGCCCACCTCACGGGGACGTTCTGACGGGGTGCTACCCCCACTGTTCGAGGCCGAGCTTCACCACCAGCGCGCCCACCACCGTGAGCAGCACCCCGCGGACGAAGCCGCTGCCCTTCTTCAGTGCCATCCGGGCCCCGACCATGCCGCCGGCCAGGTTGAAGACCGCCATCAGCGCGGCCAGCTGCCAGAACACCATGCCCTGGTAGGCGAACATGGCCAGCGCCCCCGCGTTGGTGCAGCAGTTGACGATCTTGGCGGTGGCGGAGGCGGTGACCAGGTCGAGGTGGAGCAGGGCGGTCAGGGCCAGCACCAGGAAGGTGCCGGTGCCGGGGCCGATGAGGCCGTCGTAGAAGCCGATGCCGAGGCCCGCGAGGGCGATCGTGAGCAGCACCCGGCCGCGGGAGACGGGGGAGGCGGCGGGGGCGGCGCCGAAGCCCGGCTTGAAGATGACCACGGCCGCGACCACCACCAGCACCCCCATGATCAGCGGGCGCATCGTGTCCTTGCTGATGCCCCCGGCGAGCGCGGCCCCTCCCATGGATCCGGCGAGCGCGGCCACACCGATGCGGACGGCGAGCTTCACGTCCACCGGGGTCTTGCGGACGTAGGTGGCGGCCGCGCCGGCGGTGCCCACGATGGCGACCGCCTTGTTCGTTCCGAGGACGGCGGCGGGGTGGGCGTTCGGCAGACCGAGCAGCAGGGCCGGCAGGAGCAGCAGTCCGCCGCCGCCCACCACCGCGTCGATCCAGCCGGCCGCCGCTGCGGCCGCGCACAGCACGATGATCATGGTCGTTGATATGTCAGGCACGGCCACGACCCTAGGGACCGGTTCGGTGCAGGAGCCATCGATCACCGGAAACTTGCGCAAAGGTTGAGCTTCGGCGCGCCGAGGCGCCGCCGCGAGCCGCCTCACCGGCCCTCGACGGGGGCGCTGAGGCCGGTGTTCCGTCCGGGTAACAGAGGCGATGCGGCGGGGAAACAGCGGGCCCGCACGCTCGTTCCATGACCTCGAAGCAGCGTGTGGTGGTGATCGGCGGCGGCCTGGCGGGCCTGCGGCTCGCCGCACGGTTGGGCCCCGGCGCGGCGGTGACCGTCCTCGGGGAGGAGACCCACGCCCCCTACAACCGGGTCCTGCTGGCCGAGGTGCTGGCCGGCCGGTACGCACCCGAGGTCACCGCGCTCCCGGCCCCCGGCCCGGCGCTGCGCCGGGGTGTCCGGGCGGTGCGGATCGACCGCGCGGACCGCGCCGTGCACTGTGACGACGGCGCCGTGGAGCGGTACGACACCCTGGTGCTGGCCACCGGCTCGAACCCGGTGCTCCCGCCGCTGCGCGGGCTGTTCACCCCGGACGGGCGGGAACTCCCGGAGGGGGTGCACGCGTTCCGCACCATGGACGACTGCCTGGCCCTCGCGGCGGCCGCGGGCCCGGGCGTACGGGCCGTGGTGATCGGCGGCGGCCTGCTGGGCGTCTCCGCGGCCCGTGCGCTGGCCGCGCGGGGCGCGCAGGTGGTCCTCGCCCAGCAGGCGGAGCGCCTGATGGAGCGCCAGCTCGACGCCGACGCCTCCGCGCTGCTGCGGGACCACCTGGACGCGCTCGGCGTGGAGATCCACACGGAATGCCGCGTCCGCGGCCTGACCACCGTCCCGGCCGGCCGGCGGCCCGGCACCCCGCCCGGCCCGGACACCCGCAGGGTCACCGGGGTCGAGCTCGCCGACGGCTACCGGCTCGACGCCGACGTCGTCGTCCTCGCCTGCGGGGTCCGCCCCCGGGTCGGGCTCGCCCAGGCGGCCGGGCTGGAGGTCCGCAAGGGCGTCGTGGTCGACGCCCGGCTGCGCACCAGCGACCCGTACGTCCACGCCATCGGCGACTGCGCCGAGCACGACGGCCGGGTGTACGGCCTGGCCGGGCCCGCCCTGGAGCAGGCCGACGCCCTCGCGGCGGTCCTCCGGGGGTCGGCGGACGCCGCGTACACCGGCACCCGTGCCCTCACCCGCCTCACCCTTCCCACCGCGGACGGCGCCGGCCCCTTCGACCTCGCCGCCTTCGGCGACCCGGTCCCGCTCCCCGGCGACGACGTGCTCCGCCTCGCCGATGCCACCCGCCGCACCTACCGCAAGGTCGTCCTGCGCGGCGACCGGCTCGTCGGCGGGGTGCTGCTCGGCGAGCTCTCCACCGTGGGCGCCCTCGCCCGCACCTGGGAGGGCGACGAGTTCCTCACCGCCCCGCACGACCCGTTCCACCTGCTCACCGACGACGGAGGCCACTGATGACCGTGCCCGAGCCCCTGCCCGCGATCGTGCTCATCGGACACGGCATGGTCGGCCAGCGCTACCTGGAGGCCCTCGCCGAACGCGGGGCCACCGCCACACACCGGATCACGGTGCTCTGCGAGGAGCCGCGGCCCGCCTACGACCGCGTGCACCTCACCTCGTACTTCTCCGGCTCGACCCCCGAGGACCTCTCCCTCACCCCGGCCGGGTTCATGGAGCAGCACGGGATCGAGCTCCACCTCGACGATCCCGCCGAGCAGGTCGACACCGGCGCCCGTACCGTCACCTCCCGCTCCGGGCAGGTCTTCCCGTACGACGTCCTCGTCCTGGCGACCGGCAGCTACCCCTTCGTGCCGCCCGTCCCCGGCAAGGACGCCCCCGGCTGCTTCGTCTACCGCACCATCGAGGACCTCCTCGCGATCGAGGACTACGCCAAGACCCGCACCAGCGGGGCCGTCGTCGGCGGCGGCCTCCTCGGCCTGGAGGCGGCGGGCGCCCTCAAGGGGCTCGGGCTCGCCACCCGCGTCGTCGAGTTCGCCCCGCGCCTGATGCCCGTCCAGGTGGACGAGGGCGGCGGCGCGGCCCTGCTGCGCACCATCGAGTCCATGGGGCTGACGGTGCACACCGGGGTGGGCACGCAGGCGGTGCTGACCGGCGAGGACGGCTCGGTGTGCGGGATGAGCCTCTCGGACGGGTCCACCGTCGAGACCGACCTGGTGGTCTTCTCGGCCGGGGTCCGCCCCCGCGACCAGCTGGCCCGCGCCGCGGGCCTGGCGGTCGGCGAGCGCGGCGGCATCACCGTGGACGCCCGCTGCCGCACCTCGGACCCGCACGTGTACGCCATCGGCGAGTGCGCGCAGGCCGTCGACGGCCGCGTCTACGGGCTGGTCGCGCCCGGCTACGAGATGGCCGAGACGGCCGCCGAAGACCTCCTGGGTCGGGAGAAGGAGTTCACGGGGGCCGACCTGTCCACCAAGCTCAAGCTGCTCGGGGTCGACGTGGCCTCCTTCGGCGACGCGCACGGCGCGGCGGAGGGCAGCCTGGACGTGGTCTGGTCCGACTCCCGCTCCGGGATCTACAAGAAGCTGGTCGTCTCCCCCGACGGGGTGCTGCTCGGCGGGGTGCTGGTCGGCGACGCGGACGCGTACGGGCTGCTGCGCCCCCTCACCGGCAGCGTCCCGCCGGTCTCCCCGGAGCAGCTGGTGCTGCCGGCCGGCGTCGGCGCGCCCGTCGCGCTCGGCCCGTCCTCGCTGCCGGACACGGCGGTGATCTGCTCCTGCCACAACGTCACCAAGAAGGCCATCACCGCCTGCGCCACCCTGCCCGAGGTGAAGAAGTGCACCAAGGCCGGCACCGGCTGCGGCAGCTGCCTGAAGGTGATCGGGCAGCTGCTGCCGGCCGCGGCCGACCAGGGGCTGTGCGGCTGCTTCCCGTACACCCGGGCCGAGCTGTACGAGATCGTGCGCACGCGGCGCCTGGCCTCGTACCGGGAGCTGCTGGACGGCCACGGCCGGGCGGAGGCGCGCGGCGGTGACGGTTGTGAGGTCTGCAAACCGGCCGTCGGCTCGATCATCGCCTCCCTCGCGCCCGCCCTGGGCGCCAGCGGCTACGTCCTGGACGGGGAGCAGGCCGCCCTCCAGGACACCAACGACCACTTCCTCGCCAACCTCCAGCGCAACGGCTCGTACTCGGTCGTCCCGCGCATCCCGGGCGGTGAGATCACCCCCGACAAGCTGATCGTGATCGGGGAGGTGGCCCGCGACTTCGGCCTCTACACGAAGATCACCGGAGGTCAGCGGATCGACCTCTTCGGCGCGAGCGTGGACCAGCTGCCGCAGATCTGGGCGCGGCTGGTCGACGCGGGCTTCGAGTCCGGGCACGCGTACGGCAAGGCCCTGCGGACGGTGAAGTCCTGCGTGGGGCAGACCTGGTGCCGCTACGGCGTCCAGGACAGCGTGCGGATGGCCATCGACCTGGAGCTGCGCTACCGGGGCCTGCGCGCACCGCACAAGCTGAAGTCGGCCGTGTCGGGCTGCGCCCGCGAGTGCGCGGAGGCGCAGAGCAAGGACTTCGGGGTGATCGCTACGGCGAGCGGCTGGAACCTCTACGTCGGCGGCAACGGCGGGGCGACCCCGCGCCACGCGGACCTGCTCGCACAGGATCTTTCCGACGCCGAACTGGTGCGGCTCATCGACCGTTTCCTGATGTTCTACATCCGCACCGCCGACCGCCTGGAGCGCACCTCCACCTGGCTGGACCGGCTGGAGGGCGGCCTGGACCACCTGCGGGACGTGGTGGTGCACGACTCGCTGGGCTTGTGCGCGGAGCTGGAGGCCCTGATGGCCGACCACGTGGCGCACTACCGCGACGAGTGGGCCGAGACCCTGTCGGACCCGGACCGGCTGCGCCGGTTCGTGTCCTTCGTGAACGCCCCCGGCGCCCCCGACCCGACCGTGAAGTTCGTTCCCGAGCGCGACCAGGTCAAGCCCGACCTGGCCGTCCTGACCATTGGAGGACCGGTCCGATGACCGTCGAACTGAAGGTGGCCGACAGCTGGCTGACGGTGTGCGAGCTCTCGGCGCTCGTCCCCGGGCGCGGGGTCGCGGCCCTGCTGCCCGACGGGAGCCAGGCGGCGGTCTTCCTCGACCGCGCGGGACGCCCGTACGCCATCGGCAACCAGGACCCCTTCACCGGCGCGCACGTCCTGTCGCGCGGGCTGGTGGGCCGGGCGGCGGGCCGGCCCTTCGTGGCGTCGCCGCTGCTGAAGCAGCGCTTCGACCTGGAGTCGGGGCGCTGCCTGGACGACGAGGAGGTGGCGGTCCGGACGTACCCGGTGCGGACCGCCTCCGCTCCCGCCTCCTAGGGGCCGGTCAGCCCTGGATCGCGGCGGGGTCCATCCAGACGTACTCCCACACGTGGTGGTCCAGGTCCTCGAAGGCGCGGCCGTACATGAAGCCCAGGTCCATGGCCGGGCGGGGCTCGGTGGCGCCGGCCGCGAGGGCGGCGTCGACGACCTCGTCGACCTTCTCGCGGCTGTCGGCGCTGAGCGCGACCATGACCTCGGTGGTCTGCGAGGCGTCGGCCACCGGCTTGGTGGCGAACTCCTTGAACTTCGCCTCGGTCAGGAGCATCGCGAAGATGGTGTCGCTGATCACCAGGGAGGCCGCCGTCTCGTCGGTGAACTGCGGGTTGAAGGAGTAGCCGAGCTTCTCCCAGAAGGCCTTCGCGGCGTCCAGGTCCTTCACCGGCAGGTTGACGAAGATCATCTGAGCCATCTCGGTTCCTCTTCTCTGGTGGCGTGGTGCGTGGTGCGCGCTACGCGGTGCGCTGTCGAAGGGGTAGACCCGGGGGCCCGCACGAACTCATCGCCGTCCGGCGAAGTTTTTTCGGTGATTTCGTCTCCGCAGGTCACAGCCGTGTACGGCGGCCCGCGACGCGGTCCGGTGCGCCGGGGCGGCCGCCGCGGGAGCGACCGCGAGCCGGTCGCTCCCGCGTCATGCGCCGTTGTCGTGGCGTCCATGCGGAGCCCCTAGGTTCCTCCACGCGTGCGACCCCGCGCCCGACCGGGTGCGGGGCCCTCCTCCCACAGGAGTGACCGTGGAACGTCGTACCTTCCTGCGCGGTGCCGTCATCGGCACCTCGGCCGCCGCCTTCGCCGGCACCCTCACGCACGGGGCCGCCCACGCCGCGCCGGCCCAGCCCGGCGCCGGCCCCTACGGCGCCCTCGGGGCGGCGGACGCGAACGGGATCATGCTGCCGGCCGGTTTCAGCAGCCGGGTCATCGCCCGCTCCTCGCAGACGGTGAGCGGCACCTCGTACACCTGGCACAGCGCCCCCGACGGCGGCGCCTGCTTCGCGGACGGCACCGGCTGGATCTACGTCTCGAACTCGGAGGTCAACCCGGGCGGCGGCGCGAGCGCGGTGAAGTTCGACTCCTCGGGCACAGTGACCGGGGCGTACCGGATCCTGTCGAACACCCGGCAGAACTGCGCGGGCGGCAAGACCCCGTGGAACACCTGGCTCTCGTGCGAGGAGGTCAGCCTCGGCTACGTCTACGAGACCGACCCGTACGGGGTCAACGCGGCCGTGCAGCGGCCCGCGATGGGCCGGTTCAAACACGAGGCGGCGGCGGCCGACCCGGTGCGCCGGGTGGTGTACCTGACCGAGGACGAGACGAACGGCTGCTTCTACCGGTTCGTGCCGACCACCTGGGGCAGCCTCTCCTCCGGCACGCTCCAGGTCATGGTCGCCGGAAGCGGGACCTCCGGCTCCTTCAGCTGGCAGAACGTGCCGGACCCCGACGGCTCGCCGACCGCCACCCGCTCCCAGGTCTCCGGCGCGAAGCAGTTCAACGGCGGCGAGGGCTGCCACTACGCGAACGACACCGTCTGGTTCACGACCAAGGGCGACAACCGGGTCTGGCAGCTCGACCTCGCCGCCGGCACCTACGAGCTGGCCTACGACGACTCCCTGGTCCCGGGCGGCGCGGCGCCGCTGACCGGCGTCGACAACGTCACCGGGTCCGCCTACGGCGACCTCTACGTCGCCGAGGACGGCGGCACCATGGAGATCTGCCTGATCACCCCGGACGACGTGGTGGCGCCCTTCCTGCGGGTCACCGGCCAGTCCTCCTCGGAGATCACCGGCCCGGCCTTCTCGCCGAACGGCAGCCGGCTGTACTTCAGCAGCCAGCGCGGTACGAGCGGCTCCTCCAGCGGCGGCATCACCTACGAGGTGACCGGTCCCTTCCGCGTCTGACGCGGGGCTCCTGACCGGCCGTACCGGTCGCACCGCGGCCGGAGCCCGGCGAGGAGGGCCTGTGCCTCCCCGCCGGGCTCCGGCACGTTCCGGCGAAGCCACTGGCGAACCGATCCTTCAGGAGACCACCGCGCCGCCCTTGAGCAGGGCCGCGCCCAGCGGCGTCACCGTGTGCAGGACGGCGTTGCCGTGGCGCAGGGTGGTCACCAGCCCCGCCTCCCGCATCACGCAGGCGTGCTGGCTCGCGGAGGCCAGCGAGACCCCGGCCCGGCGGGCCAGTTCGCTGGTGGTGGCCCCGTCGCCGATGGCCCGCAGCACCACCGAGCGGGTGTGGCCCACCAGCTTGCCGAGCGTGCGCTGGCGCTGCTCCTCGGCGGGCCGGGCGGCCTCCCCGCCCGCCGCCGCGGAGGCGAGCTGGGCGGCGGCCGGGTAGACCAGCACCGGCGGCAGCTCCGGGTCGTGCAGGGTCACCGCGGTGCGCCGGCAGAAGAAGGACGGCTGGAGCAGCAGCCCGCGCCCGCGCAGCCGTACGTCCCGGTCCACCGGGTACTCGCACTCCAGCACCGGGGCCCGCCAGCGCAGCATGGGCGGCAGCGAGGCCAGCAGCTCGTCCGCGCCCCCGTCGAGGAGGGCGCGGCCGCGCGCCGCCCGTTCCGCCTCGATCTGGGCCTGGATGTGGGTCCAGTACGGCTCCACGGCCGCCCGGTGGTACGCGCGCAGCTCGCCCAGCAGCCGGGGCAGGTGCTTGGTGCCGCCGTCCATCAGCTCCCGCAGCCGGGCCGGCGGCGGGGTCCCGAAGGCCGCGCCGAATCCCGTCCCGGCGCCGGAGCCCACGAGGGACAGCTCCCGGCGCAGCCGTTCGGGGCGCAGCCCGCGCAGCGCGTCGAGCCCGAGGTCCCAGCCGTACTGGCCCTCGGCCGGGGTGAGGAAATCGGGGAAATAGCCGCGAGCCGGTATGAGCGCGCTCAGCAGTCTTGTTTCACCATTCAACCGGCTCCGGGTTTCTGTGCGCCATTCGCCGAAGAACCGGGCGTCACGCCGGTCTCTTAAGCGATGAAAACTAAGAATCGTTTCCCACAACGCATCGGGACGCCCTGCCATCCGTACGCGTGCCAGGTCCACTCCAGTGAAATGGATACGAAGCACCGAACCCCCACCTGTGCAACCGCAATCCCCCCGCCCCATGAGTATGCACGCCGTCACACGTGGTCACCACGCCCTTTCGGCCACAGTTGAAACCCCTTTCGGCAGGGGCGTGACAAGCGAAATCCTGTAGTCCGCCAGGCACACTCCGGCGCGACCGAAACGCTCCGTGAAGGCCGTGGGGGGCTTTGCGGGGCCTGGCGGTCGGTCGCACCGGGAAGCGCCGACGTGCCTGGCGGATAGGCGGCAGGCGGTGGACGGGTGGGGATCCGTCCACCGCCTGGCGCCGTAATGACATTGTTGAAAATTTCGCGATACGGGCGCGGCCCGGCGCGAGGCCCCGAAAATGGATGCGCCCGCCCCCGGCAGTCAGGGAACCGGGGGAGGGCGCAGTCAGGAGGGCTCGCGGCGGCCCCTGGGGGCCGGCGGGCCGGGTGCGGGGCCCCGAGAGGCCCCGCGGGGGCTCAGCGGCTGTCGGAGCCCTTCGACTCGGCGGCGGCGCGGCCCGCCTCCAGGCGCGCCACCGGGATCCGGAAGGGCGAGCAGGAGACGTAGTCGAGGCCGACCTCGTGGAAGAAGTGCACCGACTCCGGGTCGCCGCCGTGCTCACCGCAGACGCCGAGCTTCAGGTCGGGGCGGGTGGCCCGGCCGGACTGGACCGCGCTGCGGACCAGCGAGCCGACGCCGTCCTTGTCGATGGTCTCGAAGGGCGAGACCCCGAAGATGCCCTTCTCCAGGTACGCGGTGAAGAAGCTGGCCTCGACGTCGTCGCGGGAGAAGCCCCACACCGTCTGGGTCAGGTCGTTCGTACCGAAGGAGAAGAACTGCGCGGCCTCGGCGATCTGGCCGGCCGTCAGGGCGGCGCGCGGCAGCTCGATCATCGTGCCGATGGTCAGCTTGAGGCTGGTGCCGGTGGCGGCCTCGACCTCGGCGATGACCGCGTCGGCCTCCTCGCGGACGATCTCCAGCTCCTGGACGGTGCCGACGAGCGGAACCATGATCTCGGCGCGCGGGTCGCCCTTGGCGTTCTTGCGCTCGGCCGCGGCCTCGGCGATCGCCCGTACCTGCATCTTGAACAGGCCGGGGATGACCAGGCCCAGGCGGACACCGCGCAGACCCAGCATCGGGTTCTGCTCGTGCAGCTTGTGCACGGCCTGGAGCAGGCGCAGGTCGTTCTCGTTGGCGTCCTTGCGGGACTCGGCGAGCGCGACGCGCACCGACAGCTCGGTGATGTCGGGCAGGAACTCGTGCAGCGGCGGGTCGAGGAGGCGGACGGTGACGGGCAGGCCGTCCATCGCCTCGAACAGCTCGACGAAGTCCTGCTTCTGCAGCGGCAGGAGGGCACTGAGTGCCTGCTCGCGCTCGCCGTCGGTGTCGGCGAGGATCAGGCGCTCGACCAGCTCGCGGCGCTCACCGAGGAACATGTGCTCGGTACGGCACAGGCCGATGCCCTGGGCGCCGAAGCGGCGGGCGCGCAGCGCGTCCTCGGCGTTGTCGGCGTTGGCGCGCACCCGCAGGCGGCGGACACGGTCCGCGTACGCCATGATCCGGTGGACGGCGGCGACGAGTTCGTCGGCGTCGTCGGCGCCGGCGTGCATGCGGCCCTCGAAGTACTCGACGACCGGGGACGGTACGACCGGTACCTCGCCGAGGTAGACCTTGCCGGTGGAGCCGTCGATGGAGACGACGTCGCCCTCTTCGATGACCGTCTCGCCGACCGTCATCCGGCGGCGCTTGGTGTCGACGTCGAGCTCCTCGGCGCCGCAGACGCAGGTCTTGCCCATGCCGCGGGCGACGACGGCGGCGTGCGAGGTCTTGCCGCCGCGCGAGGTCAGGATGCCCTCGGAGGCGATCATGCCGTCGAGGTCGTCCGGGTTGGTCTCGCGGCGGATCAGGATGACCTTCTCGCCGGAACGGGACCACTTGACGGCCGTGTACGAGTCGAAGACGGCCTTGCCGACCGCCGCGCCCGGGGAGGCGGCGATGCCGCGGCCGAGCAGTTCGGTCTTCGCGTTCTCGTCGAAGCGCGGGAACATCAGCTGCGCCAGCTGGTGGCCGGTGACGCGCTGGAGCGCCTCGGCCTCGTCGATCAGGCCCTGGTCCACGAGCTGGGTGGCGATGCGGAAGGCGGCGCCGGCGGTGCGCTTGCCGACGCGGGTCTGGAGCATCCACAGCTGGCCGCGCTCGATGGTGAACTCGATGTCGCAGAGATCCTTGTAGTGGGTCTCCAGCGTCTCCATGATCGTCATGAGCTGGTCGTAGGAGGCCTTGTCGATGCCCTCCAGGTCCGCCAGCGGGACGGTGTTGCGGATGCCCGCGACGACGTCCTCGCCCTGGGCGTTCTGCAGGTAGTCGCCGTAGACGCCCTGGTGGCCGCTGGCGGGGTCGCGGGTGAAGGCGACGCCGGTGCCGGAGTCGGGGCCGAGGTTGCCGAAGACCATGGAGCAGATGTTGACGGCGGTGCCCAGGTCGCTGGGGATGCGCTCCTGGCGGCGGTAGAGCTTGGCGCGGTCGGTGTTCCAGGAGTTGAAGACGGCCTCGACGGCGAGGTCGAGCTGCTCGCGGGCGTCCTGCGGGAACTCCCGGCCGGCCTCCTTCGCGACGATCTTCTTGAAGACCTTGACCAGCTTCTTCAGGTCGGCGGCGTCGAGGTCGGTGTCGACGGCGACCTTCTTGGCGGCCTTGGCCTCGTCGAGGGCGTCCTCGAAGAGCTCGCCGTCGATGTCGAGGACGGTCTTGCCGAACATCTGGATGAGGCGGCGGTACGAGTCCCACGCGAAGCGCTCGTTGCCGGCCTGGGTGGCGAGGCCGGTGACGGACTCGTCGGAGAGGCCGATGTTGAGGACCGTGTCCATCATGCCCGGCATGGAGAACTTCGCGCCGGAGCGGACGGAGACCAGCAGCGGGTCGTCCGACTGGCCGAGCTTCTTGCCCATCTTCGCCTCGAGGGCGGCGAGGTGCGCGCTGACCTCGTCGCGCAGCGCGGCCGGGGCCGAGCCGCTCTCGAGGTAGACCTTGCAGGCCTCGGTGGTGATGGTGAAGCCGGGGGGGACCGGGAGACCGAGGTTGGTCATCTCGGCGAGGTTGGCCCCCTTGCCGCCGAGAAGGTCCTTGAGGTCCCGGTTGCCCTCGGTGAAGTCGTAGACGAACTTCTGATCTTTGTTTTCCGACACGGGTCTCGACTCCTCGAGGACTCGGGTGGCTGCCCTGACGGCCAGGAACATACCCAGATCGAAGGCTTATCGGTACGTCCACTTGGCGGTCATGGGGCTGTAACCACCCGTGCGCCACCGTATCGAAAGTAACCGATCGGTAATGCGATCACCCGAAGAGCCTTCAGAAGCCGAAGCGTGAACAGGCCCTTGAGGCCTGATCCCGCTCGGATGAGCGATCATCGATACATTTGCGTTCAACTCTTGAACGGACAAAGGGTGGCACCCAGTGCCACCCTTTGAAAGTCTTACCCGTGACTTAAG
The DNA here is from genome assembly GCF_055575555.1 of Streptomyces sp. NPDC034085. Classification (NCBI taxonomy): domain Bacteria; kingdom Bacillati; phylum Actinomycetota; class Actinomycetes; order Kitasatosporales; family Streptomycetaceae; genus Streptomyces; species Streptomyces sp. NPDC034085. The sequence continues at coordinate 678,496 of NZ_JBVISL010000001.1, forward strand.
CGCTCATCTGAGCGAAACCTCTCCCATGCGTGGCGTATATCACGCGGCACGGAGGGCGATTTCTCAGCCTCCGGACGTGTCCAGCTCGGCGTCCTCGGTCACACCGGCGCAGTCGTAGGGATCCTTCAACCAGCCCTCGGGCAGGACAACCCGGTTGTTTCCGGACGTACGGCCTCGCGGGCCGTCCGCTCCGTCGGGCCACGGCTGGTCCAGATCAAGATCGCTCAGATGAGCGTTCAGTTCGGCCAGGGAGGAGGTGACCGCCAGCTTGCCCCGCATCTCCGAACCGACGGCGAAACCCTTGAGGTACCAGGCCACGTGCTTACGGAAATCGATCACGCCGCGCGCCTCGTCGCCGATCCACTCCCCCAGCAGCTGCGCGTGCCGCAGCATGGTGCCCGCGACCTCGCGCAGGGTCGGCTTGTGGAAGTCCTCGGGCCGGCCCTCGAAGGCGGCCACCAGGTCGTTGAACAGCCACGGCCGTCCCAGGCAGCCGCGCCCCACCACCACGCCGTCGCAGCCGGTCTCCCGGACCATGCGCAGCGCGTCCTCCGCGCACCAGATGTCGCCGTTGCCGAGCACCGGGATCTCCGGCACATGCTCCTTGAGCCGGGCGATCGCCTCCCAGTCGGCGGTGCCGCCGTAGTGCTGGGCGGTGGTGCGGCCGTGCAGGGCGATGGCGGTGACCCCCTCCTCGACGGCGATCCGGCCCGCGTCCAGGTAGGTGAGGTGGTCGTCGTCGATGCCCTTGCGCATCTTCATCGTCACCGGCAGGTCGCCGGCGCCCGCGACGGCCTCGCGCAGGATCGCGCGCAGCAGGTTGCGCTTGTACGGGAGGGCCGAGCCGCCGCCCTTGCGGGTGACCTTGGGGACCGGGCAGCCGAAGTTGAGGTCGATGTGGTCGGCGCGGTCCTCTTCGACGATCATGCGGACGGCCTTGCCGACGGTCACCGGGTCGACCCCGTACAGCTGAATCGAGCGCGGCTTTTCCGTCGCGTCGAAGTGGATCAGCTGCATGGTCTTCTCGTTGCGCTCGACCAGGGCGCGCGTCGTGATCATCTCGCTGACGAACAGCCCCTTGCCGCCCGAGAACTCGCGGCAGAGCGTACGGAACGGGGCATTGGTGATGCCGGCCATGGGCGCGAGCACCACGGGGGGCTGCACGGTGTGCGGGCCGATCGCGAGGGGCGGAGGGAGCGTGGTCATCCCCCCATTCTCGCGCACGCACCGTTCGTTAGTTATCCGTACTATCGGCGGTATGCATCACACCAGTGACGTGGATCACATGAGCCGCAGGCGTCGCCTGCTCGTCCTGGCGATCTGCTGCATGAGCCTGCTGATCGTCAGCCTCGACAACACCGTCCTGAACGTGGCCCTCCCGGCGATGCGCCGCGAGTTCGACGCCTCGGTCGCGGGCATGCAGTGGACCATCGACGCCTACACCGTGGTGATCGCCTCGCTGCTGATCCTGGCGGGCTCCACCGCGGACCGGATCGGGCGCCGCAAGGTCTTCGCCTGGGGGCTGGTCCTCTTCACGGCGGGCTCGGTGCTGTGCTCCCTGGCGCCCGGCCTGGAGTGGCTGATCGCCTTCCGGATGCTCCAGGCGGTCGGCGGGGCGATGCTCAATCCCGTCGCCATGTCGATCATCACCAACACCTTCACGGACCCGAAGGAGCGCGCCCGCGCCATCGGGGTCTGGGGTGCCGTGGTCGGCATCTCGATGGCCGCCGGGCCGCTGGTCGGCGGGCTGCTCGTGGACTCGGTGGGCTGGCGGTCCATCTTCTGGGTCAACCTGCCCGTCGGGCTGCTGGCCCTCGTGCTGACCCTGCGCCACGTCCCGGAGTCCCGGTCCGAGCGCCCCCGCCGGCCGGACCCGGTGGGCCAGCTGCTGGTCATGGTGCTGCTGGGCGGGATGACGTACGCGATCATCGAGGCCCCCGCGGAGGGCTGGCGGTCGCCGCCGATCCTCGGGTGCGCGCTGGGCGCCGCGGCCGCCCTGGCCGGGCTGCTCGTCTACGAGTCCCGGCGGGCGGACCCGCTGATCGACCCCCGGTTCTTCCGCAGCGCCCCCTTCAGCGGGGCGACGGTGATCGCGGTCAGCACCTTCGCCTCGCTCTCCGGCTTCCTCTTCGTGACCACCCTCTACCTCCAGGAGGTGCGGGGGCTCGACGCCCTGGACGCCGGGCTGCACATGCTGCCGATGGCCGCGTTCGCCTTCCTGTGCGCGCCGGTGTCGGGGCGGCTGGTGGCCAGCCACGGGCCGCGGCCGTCCCTGCTGATCTCGGGCGTGGCCATGGGGGCGAGCGGGCTGCTCTTCGCGGCGTTCTCGGCGGAGACCTCCACCCCGCTGATGTTCACCGGATACGTGCTCTTCGGCATCGGCTTCGGCCTGGTCAACGCCCCCATCACCAACACGGCCGTGTCGGGTATGCCGCGCGCCCAGGCGGGGGTGGCGGCAGCGGTGGCCTCCACCAGCCGGCAGACCGGCGGGGCGCTCGGCGTGGCCGTGATCGGCGCGGTGCTGGCGGCCGGCACCGCGGGGGGCGGGGACTTCGCGACGGCCACCCGGCCGGCCTGGTGGATCATCACCGGCTGCGCGCTGCTGGTCCTGGTCGTCGGCGCGGTCACCACCGGCCCGTGGGCGCGGGCCACGGCGCTGCGCACGGCCCGGGCGCTCGAGCCGTCCGCCGGTGCGCCCTCCGCTCCCCCGCCGCCGGAGCACGGCACCGGCCACCTCCGGGACGGCGGCCTGCCCCCGGCCCCGGGCCCCGCCCCGGCGGGCTGACCCGCCCCGCCCCACCTCCCGTGCGCCCCGCCGAGCCCTCACGCACTGACGAGTGACAGATATTGAAATCTGTCATCGGTCATGCCATTCTTCTTGCATGACGACGAACGTGAGCACCACCACCCCCATCCCGGCCACCGCCCGCAGGCTCGGCGCCACCGGCCCGGCCGTCTTCCCCCTGGGGCTCGGCTGCATGGGCATGTCCGCCCTCTACGGAGAGGCCGACCGGGCCGAGTCCCTCGCGACGATCCACGCCTACCTGGAGGCCGTCCCGCAGGGCATGGGCGCCCTGCTCGACACCGGCGACTTCTACGGCATGGGCCACAACGAACTGCTGATCAACGAGGCCCTGCGCACGGCCCCGGCCGCGGCCCGGGAGCAGGCACTGACCAGCGTCAAGTTCGGCGCCCTGCGCACGGTCGAGGGCGGTTTCACCGGGTACGACGGCCGGCCCGAGGCCGTGAGGAACTTCCTGGCCTACTCCCTCCAGCGGCTCGGCCGGGACCACATCGACATCTACCGGATCGCCCGCGTCGATCCGGACGTCCCGATCGAGGAGACGGTCGGCGCCATCGCCGAGGCCGTCCAGGCCGGGCACGTACGGCACATCGGCCTCTCCGAGGTCGGCGCGGACACCCTGCGCCGGGCGGCCGCCGTCGCCCCGATCTCGGACCTCCAGATCGAGTACTCCCTGATCTCGCGCGGCATCGAGGACCGGATCCTGCCGGCCGCCCGCGAGCTCGGGATAGGCGTCACGGCCTACGGGGTGCTGTCCCGGGGCCTGATCAGCGGTCACTTCACCCGCGACCGGTCCCTGGCCCCGGGCGACTTCCGCGGCATGAGCCCGCGCTTCCAGGGCGACAACCTGCACCGCAACCTCGACCTGGTCGAGGCCCTGCGCAAGGTCGCCGAGGAGAAGGGGGTCACCGTCGCCCAGACCGCGATCGCCTGGGTGCTCGCCCGCGGCGAGGACGTGGTGCCGCTCGTGGGGGCGCGGCGCCGGGACCGCCTGACCGAGGCACTGGGTGCCATGGACGTGGAGCTGACCGCGGCCGACCTCGCCGCCGTCGAGGAGGCCGTCCCCGCGGGGGCGGCGGCCGGGGAGCGCTATCCGGCGGCGCAGATGGCCCACCTCGACAGCGAACACTGAGCTGGCGGTACGGTCGTACCCATGCCGTCCGCTGCCGCCGAGCCCCTCACCCCCGAGCGCATCCTCGAGACCACCGAGGAGGTGCTGCGCCGCTTCGGCCCCACCAAGGCGACCGTGGTCGACGTCGCGCGCGCCCTGGGGGTCAGCCACGGCAGCGTCTACCGGCACTTCCCGTCGAAGGCGGCGCTGCGCGAGGCGGTCACCGACCGCTGGCTCGCCAAGAGCGTGGTCATGCTGGAGAGGATCGCCTCCGCTCCGGACGAGCCCGCGCCCTCCAAGCTGGAGGCCTGGCTGGAGGCCCTCTTCGAGGCCAAGCGGCACAAGGCGGGCGATGACCCCGAGCTGTTCGCGACGTACACGGTGCTGCTCGGCGAGAGCAGTGGGGTGGTCGACGCCCACCTCAGCGAACTGATCGCCCAGCTGACCCGGATCATCTCCGAGGGGGTCGCGGCCGGCACGCTGGCCGCGCCCGACGCCGCGGCGGCCGCCCGCGCCGTCTTCGACGCCACCGGGCGGTTCCACGACCCGCAGTACGTGGAGGACTGGCTCTCCCCCACGATCCTCACGGAGTTCGAGGCGGTCACGGCCCTGCTCATCCGGGGCCTGCGACCCTGAACTGGCCCCTCTGTGGGTCCCGTTGGGCGGAATGATGCCCTCCGGACGGCTTGGCGATCATTTGGGGCCATGCCGACTTGTACATGTCAGTAACCGTTCCCTACGGTCCCCCTACCGCACTCATCAGGTACGTCCCAGGGGGAACCGTGTCCACCGCAGCAGCACCACCCGCGCCTCCCGCACGCTCCGGCGGCGCGGCCGCCGTCGGCCTGCTCCTGACCATCGCCTTCAACGTGGTCGCGCCGATCGTCACCTACAACGTCCTCACCGAGGACCACGGCTGGAGCGAGGCCTCGGCGCTGCTGGTCAGCGGTGCCTGGCCGGTGCTCGACAGCGTCATCATGGTGGCCTGGCGGCGCAAGCTCGACGAGTTCGCCGTCGTCACCCTGGTGTTCCTGGCGATCACCGCCGCCGTCTCCCTCGTCGGCGCCCAGTCCGCCCACGCCCTGCTGGTCAAGGACTCCGCCGTCACGGGGCTGTTCGGCCTCCTGTGCCTGGCCACGCTGCTCGCGCCGCGCCCGCTGATGTTCTACTTCGGCCGCAAGTTCGGCACGGATGGCACCCCCGCGGGTGTGGCGTACTACAACGGCCTGTGGCGGTTCGAGGGCTTCCGCAACGCCCAGCGCCGCATGACCCTGGTCTGGGGCGTGGTCTACCTCGTCGAGGCGGGGGTCCGGATCGTCCTGTCGTACGTGCTGGACACCTCCACCATGGTGGCCCTCAGCCCGTTCATGATCTACGGGACGCTCGGCGGCCTGGCCCTCTGGACGGTCCGCTTCGTCAAGCGCACCAAGGCCGAGGGCGAGAAGCGGGCCGCGGCGGCCGCAGCCGCGGAGGGGTCCGCTGCCTGACCAGCACGGCACGGGGAAAAAGCCGGTGGCCCGGTGCGCGGATCGCGCACCGGGCCACCGGCCTTCCAGCGGGAACTAGCAGCCCAGCAGGCGGCTACCGAGGTAGCTCTGGATCTGGTCCAGGGAGACGCGCTCCTGCTTCATGGTGTCGCGCTCGCGCACGGTCACCGCGTTGTCTTCCAGGGTGTCGAAGTCGACGGTGACGCAGAACGGCGTACCGATCTCGTCCTGGCGGCGGTAGCGGCGGCCGATGGCGCCCGCGTCGTCGAACTCGATGTTCCAGAACTTGCGCAGGTCTGCGGCGAGGCCCTTGGCCTTCGGCGACAGCTGCGCGTTGCGGGACAGCGGCAGGACGGCGACCTTGATCGGGGCCAGGCGCGGGTCGAAGCGCATCACGGTGCGCTTCTCCATGACGCCCTTGGCGTTGGGGGCCTCGTCCTCGTTGAACGCGTCGAGCATGAAGGCGAGCATGGCGCGGTTGACGCCGGCCGCCGGCTCGATGACGTACGGGGTGTACTTCTCCTTGGTCTCCTGGTCGAAGTACACGAGGTCCTGGCCGGAGGCGGCGGAGTGGGCCTTGAGGTCGAAGTCGGTGCGGTTGGCGACGCCCTCGAGCTCGGAGAACTCACTGCCACCGAAGTTGAAGCGGTACTCGATGTCGGCGGTGCGCTTCGAGTAGTGGGACAGCTTCTCCTTCGGGTGCTCGTACCAGCGGATGTTCTCCTCGCGGATGCCGAGGTCGCGGTACCAGTTCCACCGCTCCTGCATCCAGTACTCCTGCCACTGCTCGTCCTCGCCGGGCTTGACGAAGAACTCCATCTCCATCTGCTCGAACTCGCGGGTGCGGAAGATGAAGTTGCCCGGCGTGATCTCGTTGCGGAAGGACTTGCCCATCTGCGCGATGCCGAACGGGGGCTTCTTGCGCGCGGTGGTCTGCACGTGGGCGAAGTTGGTGAAGATGCCCTGCGCGGTCTCCGGGCGCAGGTACGCCTTCGAGCCGGTGTCCTGGGTCGGGCCGAGGTGCGTCTCCAGCATGCCGGAGAACTGCTTCGGCTCGGTGAACTGCCCCTTCACGCCACAGTGCGGGCAGTTGATGTCGGCCAGGCCGTTCGCGGGGAGGCGGCCGTGCTTGGCCTCGTACGCCTCTTCCAGGTGGTCGGCGCGCTGGCGCTTGTGGCAGGAGGTGCACTCCGTCAGCGGGTCGGAGAACGTGGCGACGTGACCGGAGGCCACCCAGACCTCGGGGGCCAGGATCACGGAGGAGTCGAGGCCGACGACGTCCTCACGCCCGGTGACCATGGCCTTCCACCACTGGCGCTTGATGTTCTCCTTGAGCTCGACACCAAGCGGGCCGTAGTCCCAGGCAGCCCTGGAGCCGCCGTAGATGTCACTGCACGGGTAAACGAAGCCACGGCGCTTGCTCAGGCTGACGATGGTTTCGATCTTGTCGGCGGCCACGGTGCTCTCTTCATTACGAGGACGAACGCGAATGCCTCAGGTTACCGGCGCCCGCACCCCCCCTTTCAAATCGGGTATGCCCTTCCGCGGCCTCCGGTACCCCTCCGACCAGGGTTGTTGACAACCGTTTCCATCTTTGATGAAAATGGATGTCATGAACGTACGACGCCTCATACCCAGCGCTGCCCTCGCCGCCGCCGTCGCCCTCGGCGCGACGGCCCTCACCGCCTGCTCCGGCGCGGCGGGCGCCGCGGACGGCAAGCTCCACGTGACGGCGTCGTTCTACCCGCTGCAGTTCCTCGCCGAGCAGATAGGCAAGGAGCACGTGGAGGTCGCCACCCTCACCAAGCCGGGCGTCGAGCCGCACGACCTGGAGATCACGCCGAAGCAGACCGCGCAGCTCTCCGAGTCGGACCTGGCCTTCTACCTCAAGGGCCTCCAGCCCGCCGTGGACAAGGCCGTCGCCCAGTCCGGCGTCAAGAACACCGTCGACGCGGCCGCCCTCACCCGGCTGGAGGTCCACGGCGCCGAGGGCCACGAGGGCCACGACCACGCGGCGGAGGGGGAGGCCGAGGAGCACGGCCACGACCACGGCCACGAAGCCGGCGGGGACCCGCACGTCTGGCTCGACCCCACCAAGTACGCGGAGATCGCCAAGGGCCTCGGCGCCACCCTGCAGAAGGCGGACCCCGCCCACGCCGCGGAGTACGAGAAGAACACCGGCGAGCTCGTGGCGAAACTGACCGCGCTCGACACCGAGTTCAAGGACGGCCTGAAGAACACGGCGTCCAGGACCTTCATCACCACCCACTCCGCCTTCGGCTACCTCGCCGAGCGCTACGGCCTCGACCAGGAGGGCATCTCCGGCGTCGACCCCGAGGCCGAGCCCAGCCCGGCCCGGATGAAGGACCTCCAGGCCGTCGCGAAGAAGGACAATGTCACCACCGTCTTCTTCGAGACGCTGGCCAGCGACAAGACGGCCACGAGCCTCGCCCGGGACACCGGGCTCACCACCGACGTGCTCGACCCCCTCGAAGGAATCACGGACACGTCCCAGGGCGCCGACTACTTCGAGGTCATGCGGTCCAACCTGAAGAACCTCCAGAAGGCACTCGGAGCCAAGTGATGACAGCAGCAACGGAGGCGCGCGCCATGCAGTCCACGCCACGAGGGGCCGACGACCAGCCCGTCATATCCCTGCGCGGGGCCACGGCCTCGCTCGGCTCGCGCCCCGTGCTGCGCGGGATCGACCTCACCGTCCACCGCGGCGAGGTCGTCGCGCTGCTCGGCGCCAACGGCTCCGGCAAGTCCACCGCCGTCCGCGCCGTCGTCGGCCAGGTCCCGCTCACCGGCGGCACCCTCTCCCTCTTCGGCACCGACTTCAAGCGTTTCCGCGACTGGTCGCGGATCGGCTACGTCCCCCAGCGCACCACCGCCGCCAGCGGCGTCCCGGCCACCGTCCGGGAGGTCGTCTCCTCCGGCCGTCTCGCCCGCACCCGCTTCGGGATGCTCCGCAAGGCCGACCGCGCCGCCGTCGACCGCGCCCTGTCCCTCGTCGACATGGAGGGCTACGCCGACGCCTCGGTCAACGCCCTCTCCGGCGGCCAGCACCAGCGCGTGCTCATCGCCCGGGCGCTCGCCGTCGAACCCGAACTGCTGATCATGGACGAGCCGATGGCGGGCGTGGACCTGGGCAACCAGGAGGTCCTGGCGACGGCCGTGCGCCGCCAGGTGGAGGCCGGGACCACCGTCCTGCTCGTGCTGCACGAGCTGGGCCCGCTGGAGCCCCTGATCGACCGGGCCGTCGTCCTGCGCGACGGCTGCGTCACGCACGACGGCCCGCCCCCGGAGGCCGTGGGCCAGCACGCCCTGCCCGGGCACGACCACGTACACCCCCACGCGGCGCACGACGCCGAGCCCCTGCGGACGGGACTGCTGAGCTGATGGACCTCCTGAACTACGCCTTCATGCAGCGGGCCCTGATCGCGGCCGCGCTCGTGGGCATCACCGCGCCCGCGATCGGCACGTACCTCGTCCAGCGCCGCCAGGCCGTCATGGGCGACGGCCTGGGCCACGTCGCCATGACCGGTGTCGCGCTGGGCTTCGTCCTGCGGACCAGCCCCGTGTGGATGGCCACCCTGATCGCGGTCCTCGGGGCCGTCGGCATGGAACTGATCCGCTCCCGCGGCAAGACCAGCGGCGACGTGGCCCTCTCGATGCTCTTCTACGGCGGCCTGGCCGGCGGAGTGATGATCATCAACGTCGGCGGCGGCTCCACCACCAGCCTGCTCAGCGCCATGTTCGGCTCGATCACCACCGTCGCGCCCGAGGACCTCACCGCGATGGCGATCCTCGCCGCCTTCGTCCTCGCCGTCACCATCGGCATGCGCCGCCAGCTCTTCGCCGTGTGCCAGGACGAGGAGTTCGCCCGCGTCACCGGCCTGCCGGTGCGCGCGCTGAACCTGCTGCTCGCCGTCACCGCCGCCGTCACGGTCACCGTCGCCATGCGCATCGTCGGCCTGCTGCTGGTCAGCGCCATGATGGTGATCCCCGTGGCGGCCGCCCAGCGGATCACGCGGGGCTTCGCCGCCACGCTGGGCCTGGCCGTCGCGATCAGCCTCACCGTCTCCCTGGCGGGCACGGCCGTCACGTACGAGATCGACGCGCCGTCGGGCGCCACGATCGTGCTGCTCGCCATCGGCGTCTTCATGGTGATGACGGCCCTGTCCGCCCCGCTGGCCAGGCGCCGCGCGCGGGCCTCCCGGGCCTCGGAGGAGGTCTGCGTCCAGGACGACGTGAAGGTCTAGGGCGGGCGGCCGCCTGGCACAATGGCGGCAGGCCGAAACGAGGAGGAACCGGTGGCGACTGCGCCTGGCGAGACGAATACCGCGCCAGTACGAGGGCGATCCACCCGGCAGCGGGCCGCCGTCGCGGCGGCGCTGGACGAGGTGGACGAGTTCCGCAGCGCCCAGGAGCTGCACGACATGCTCAAGCACCGCGGTGACTCGGTGGGCCTGACCACCGTCTACCGCACCCTCCAGTCCCTGGCGGACGCCGGCGAGGTCGACGTCCTGCGCACCAGCGACGGCGAGTCCGTCTACCGGCGCTGCTCCACGGGCGAGCACCACCACCACCTGGTCTGCCGCAAGTGCGGCAAGGCGGTCGAGGTGGAGGGCCCGGCGGTGGAGAAGTGGGCCGAGTCCATCGCGGCCGAACACGGCTACGTGAACGTCGCCCACACGGTGGAGATCTTCGGCACCTGCGCCGACTGCGCGGCCGCCGGCTAGCTCAAGGCAGGCCCTCGGCGCGGGCGGCTCAGCCCCAACGGGTCAGGTTCCGGTCGAAGAGCGATCGGATCCGGTCGAGATCGTCGGGGTCCTGGGCGTCCCGCTTGGGCACCCAGCCCAGGTCCCCGTTGATGAACACGAGGACGAACAGGCCCCGGGTCTCGGCCCAGCCCTTGTACTTGTCCCATCGGTAGGCCACCGCCGTCCCGTCGGGACGGTGGTTCTGGATCCCGAGCCCGGTGACCACCAGCCTGTACTCGCGGTGCTCCGAGGCCCACCGGTACATCCGGCGCGCCGTCCGCCACCGCTCCAGCCAGAGGCAGACCGCGCCCAGGGCCAGCCCCACCCCGCCCGCGACGGCCAGGGAGGCCGGGTCCACCGCCCGGCCGTGCTGGGCCACGACCAGCGCGGGCGCCACGAGCGGGAGCAGCACCAGCCACAACAGCAGCTCCTTGCGGCCCGCGGGCACCTTCACCGCACGCCAGCGCAGCACTTCCCACGCGTCGCGGCGGGCCGCCCGGTAGTACAGCTCCACCGCCCGGTCAGTCATGTCCATGGCGGTGGAGCCTAGTGGAGGGATCAGCTCGCCGAGCCCTCGGGCTGGTTCGGGACCGCGCCGCCGAAGCGGCGGTCGCGCTGCGCGTACTCCAGGCAGGCCGCCCAGAGGTTGCGCCGGTCGAAGTCCGGCCACAGCACGTCCTGGAAGACCATCTCGGCGTAGGCGCTCTGCCAGAGCAGGTAGTTGGAGGTGCGCTGCTCGCCGCTGGGGCGCAGGAACAGGTCCACGTCCGGCATGTCCGGGTAGTAGATGTACTTGGCGAAGGTCTTCTCGTTCACCTTCGACGGGTCCAGCTTGCCGGCCGCCACGTCCCGGGCGATCGCCTGTGCCGCGTCCGCGATCTCCGCGCGGCCGCCGTAGTTGACGCAGAAGTACAGGGTCATGGCGTCGTTGTCGACGGTCTGCTCCTGCGCGATCTGGAGTTCCTGGACGACCGACTTCCACATCTTCGGCATGCGGCCGACCCAGCGGATCCGGATGCCCAGCTCGTTCATCTCGTCGCGGCGGCGCCGGATGACGTCGCGGTTGAAGTTCATCAGGAAGCGGACCTCGTCGGGCGAGCGCTTCCAGTTCTCCGTCGAGAAGGCGTAGAGGGAGAGGTTCTTGACGCCCATCTCCAGGCAGCCCTTGAGCACGTCGAGGACGACGCCCTCGCCCACCTTGTGCCCCTCGGTGCGCGGCAGGCCGCGCTCCTTGGCCCAGCGGCCGTTGCCGTCCATGACGATGGCGACGTGGTTGGGGACCAGCTCACTGGGGATCTTCGGCGGACGCGCACCCGACGGGTGCGGCTCCGGAACCTTGTACTCGCGGCGAGAGCGTCCCAGAATCCCGCGTCGTGCCATGTGCCCAGCTCCTATTTCTCGACGTATCGCAGGGAGCGTAGCCCGCGCTCCAGATGCCAGTGCAAATAGGCGGAGACCAGCCCGCTGCCCTCCCGCACGTGACGCGCCTCGCAGGCGTCGGCATGCCCCCAGTCGCCCGTCAGCAGCGCACTGAGGAGGGCGATGGCCTCCGACGAGGGTACGACGCTGCCGGGCACCCGGCAGTCCCCGCACACCACCCCGCCCGCGGCGACGGAGAAGTGCCGGTTGGGGCCGTGGATCCCGCACTTCGCGCAGTCCTCGAAGCTGGGCGCGTAGCCGTTGACGGCGAGGGAGCGCAGCAGGAAGGCGTCGAGGATGAGGTGCGGCTCGTGCTCGCCGCGCGAGAGCGTGCGCAGGGCGCCGACCAGCAGCAGGTACTGCTGTACGGAGGGCTCGCCCTCGTTCTCGGTGAACCGCTCGGCGGTCTCCAGCATGGCCGTGCCGGCGGTGTAGCGGGCGTAGTCGGTGACGATGCCGTTGCCGTAGGGGGCGATGATCTCGGTCTGGGTGCACAGCGGCAGGCTCCGGCCGATCAGCTCGCTGCCGCGGGCGAAGAACTGCACGTCGGCGTGGGAGAAAGGTTCCAGCCGGGCGCCGAACTTGGACTTCGTACGCCGCACCCCGCGGGCGACGGCCCGGACGCGGCCGTGGCCGCGGGTGAGGAGCGTGATGATGCGGTCCGCCTCACCCAGCTTCTGGGTGCGCAGCACGATGCCGTCGTCGCGGAACAGACTCATGGCCCCATTGTCCCCTGAGCGCGGACAGCACCGACCCCCGTCCGGGACCGGAGCCCGGACGGGGGTCGGCACCCCTTGGGAGGATCAGGAGGCGGGCGCGTCGCCGGCCTTCACGGCCGCCTTCGCGCCGGCCTTCTCGGCGCCGTCCGGGGCCGCCGCCGGCTGGGCGGGAAGCCCGGCCAGGGCTTCGGACCCGGCGGCGGGCTCCGGCTCGTCCTCGGCGGCTGCCTCGTCCTTGGCGGCGGTCACCGGCTCGGCCACGGCCCCTGCCTCGGTGGCGGCCTCGGCCTCGGGCTCGGCAGCGGCGTCGTCCGCGGCAGCGGCAGCGGCGTCGTCCGCGGCAGCGGCAGCGGCGTCGTCCGCGGGAGCGGCCTCGGCAGCGGCCTCGGTCCCGGCACCGGGCTCGACGGCCCGGATCGCCGTCTGCACGGCCGGCTGGGTCGCCGTCCGGACGTCGTCCGCGGCCATGCCGTTGAACACCAGGTTGAGCACGATGGCGGCCGTGGCACCGAGGGTGACACCGCTGTTGAGGAGGGAGGACAGGTCCGGGTCCATGTGCTTCGAGAAGAGGACCGGGACGGTGGCCGGGAGCAGGGCGAAGGCAAGGGAGACGCCGACGACCAGCGCGTTCTTCTCCTCCTTCAGGTCCACCTTGCCCAGGGTCTGGATACCGGCCAGGGCGACCATCGCAAACATGACGGTGGCGGCGCCGCCGAGCACTCCGTGCGGGACGGCGGCGACGATCGCGGCGGCCTTGGGCAGCAGACCCAGGATGATCATGAAGACACCCGCGGCGACGACCACGAAGCGGCTCTTGACCTTGGTCATCCGCACCAGCCCGACGTTCTCCGCGAAGGCCACGTACGGGAAGGAGTTGAGGATGCCGCCGAGGGCGGTCGCCGCGCCGTCGGCACGCAGGGCGCGGGCCACGGTCTCGCTGTCGACCTCCTTGCCGACGATGTCGCCGACCGCGTAGGTGTCACCGGTCGTCTCGACCATGGTGATCAGCATGACGATCAGCATCAGGACGATCGGGAACCACTCGAACTTCGGGACACCGAAGTGGAAGGGGGTGCTGACGCCGATCCAGCCCGCGTTGCCGACGTCGCCGAACTTCGCGTCGCCGAGGGCGAACGCGGCGGCGGTGCCGACGACCAGGCCGAGGAGGATGGAGATGCTGGACAGGAACGGCTTGCCCAGCTTCATCAGGACGAGGATGAAGAGCATCGTGCCGCCGGCGTAGGCGAAGTTCTTCGGCTCGCCGAAGTCGGGGCTGCCGAGACCGCCGGCCGCGTCGTTGAGGCCGACCGGGATCAGGACGATGCCCAGCACCGTGATCACGGTGCCGGTGACCACCGGCGGGAAGAGCCGCATCACCGTCCGGAACGCCTTGGCGGGCAGCCAGGCGAAGGCGAAGGTGGCGAGGCCGGCCGTGATGACCGCGCCGTAGATGACCAGCAGCGCGGCGGTGCCGCCGCCGGCGCCGAGGCCTATGGCGATCATCGGGGAGACGGCCGTGAAGGTCACGCCCTGGATCAGCGGCAGCCGCGCGCCGATCCGGCCGATGCCCCAGGCCTGGATGATCGAGGCGATGCCGCAGGTGAAGAGGTCCGCGTTGATCAGGTAGACGAGCTGTTCAGGGCTCAGCTTGAGTGCGCTGCCCACGATGATCGGGACGATCACCGCGCCGGCGTAGAAGGCGAGTACGTGCTGGAAGCCGTACAGCGCGAGCTTGGGGAGGGGGAGCACCTCGTCGACCGGGTGCGAGCTCTGCTCTCCGTTGGCGGAAAGCCGGGCGGCGACACGTGCCATCTCTGCCTTGCCCTTCAATGAGGTAGGTAACTGAGAGGAATCTGGGGGCCCCTGGTCGGAGTGGGTCGCTAACCCGTTGGTCCGCCGGGGTCGTCCGTACGAATACGCGGAGCGAAGCGCCCGGATGTTTCCGGCGGCGTCTCCTCGTGTGACCGGAATTGAACGCCTGTGGAAGTGCTCACAGATATCGTCGACTTCTACAAAGAGTTGACACACAGGGGCCCTCGATCTGGAGCTTCCTCCAGTGGCGGACCCGCCCCCGGCGGGGGTATGGGCGGAGGATCGGCGATGCGGCTTGCCTGCTGCGCAGCTGCGAAGTTTCCCGCCCAGACACGCCCCTACCGGGTTCACACGTATTCGGCCACGCAAATCCGAGGGCCCATTCCGACTGTCCGAAATGCGGAACTTTTGTACGGAAGAGCGGGCTCCACACCCTTGCACGGATGCGGGGGCCTCCCGGTTCACCCCCGTGAGGCCGGATCGTTACCTCCCCCGCGCCCCTTTCGGGCCGGTTTCGGCGCCCGGAACGCGGCCGGGCCCGGCGAAATCCCGCCGGGCCCGGACCTTCGTACGTGTTCCCCTAGGGCGCCCGGACCGCCGACAGCAGTTCCGCCACCTCGTCCGTACCCATCCGCAGCGCCGCGCCGACGGTGGCCAGCACCTCGCGCTCGGCCGGGATGTACGGCCCGTCCGCGAGGGCGATCCTCGCACCCTGGAGCAGGATCGACTCCCGCCCCGGCCCCGCCAGGTGCGGGGCGAGCGGCTCGAGCGCCTCGTGGAGCTCGATCGACAGCGCGGCCCCGCAGCACTCGGGCCCGTCGTACAGCCCCAGCCGGCCCTCGTCGGTGGCCAGCGCGTCCACCAGGGACTCCAGCTGCTCCGCGGTGCAGTCCGTGAACCCGGCGGCCCGTACGGCCGACACGGCGGCCTCCAGCGCGCTGCGCGAGGCGGTGCCGCCCGCCGCGAGCACGGCCAGCGCCACGGTGTGCACGGCGTCGCGCAGCAGCGCCGAGAAGCGGGTGGTGGTCAGGTGGTCCAGCACGTCGGTGTCGAAGCGCTGCCGGCAGCCCTGGCATTCGACGACGGGCCCGGCCTGGCCGCGCGGCAGCAGCGGCACACCGAGCACGGTGAAGCGCCGGCGTCCGGTGCGCCGGCGGTAGTTGCGGTCACCGCCGCACCCGGGGCAGAAGAACTCCCCGTCGCCCACGGTGCTCCAGGTGGTACGGATGCCCCAGACCGTCAGCTTCCGGCCGTCCCCACCCCGAACTGGCAGCACGTCGCACCTCCGTAGCTCCCCCGTGGCCCTGCGGGCACGGGCGGGACCCCCACCGGCAGCACCGCCGGGTGGGCGTGATGTTAGCCACATCGGTGAGGCTGCGTCAGTCGTGCGACAAGACAACATCGTGCGGGGGCGCGAGTTGGCCGAAGTGCGCCCCCGCCGCCGCCCCGCGTTCCCCTGCCGGTGGAGCGGGCGGCCCACGGGATCCGCGTCAACGCGGTGGGCTCCGGGACCATCCGTACGGAGCGGGCGCCGGCCCTGGCGACGGCCGCCTGGCCCGCCGAGCGGCCCCGGAAACGCCTGAACCCCGCCCCTCCGGAAGGAGGGGCGGGGTTCAGGCGCGCGCGGTCAGCGGCCGGCGCGGTTGACGGCGGAGATGACCGCCTTCAGGGAGGCGCGGGTGGTGTTGGCGTCGATGCCGATGCCCCACAGGACCCGGCCGTCGATCGCGCACTCGATGTACGAGGCGGCCACGGCGGAGGCTCCCTCGCTCATCGTGTGCTCGGTGTAGTCCAGCAGGCGGGCGTCGACGCCGATGCCGGCCAGCGCGTCGAAGAAGGCCGAGATCGGACCGTTGCCGGTACCGTTCAGGACCGTCTCCACGCCGTCCACGACCGCCTCGACGGTCAGCGTGTCGGTGCCGTCCTTGTCGGTGGCGGTCGAGCCGGAGCGCAGCTGGATGCGGCCCCACGGGTTCTCGGGGTTGGGCAGGTACTCGTCCGAGAAGACGTCCCAGATCGCCTTCGGCGTGACCTCGCCGCCCTCGGCGTCGGTCTTGGCCTGGATGATCCGCGAGAACTCGATCTGCATGCGGCGCGGCAGGTCCAGCTTGTGGTCGTTCTTCAGGACGTACGCGATGCCGCCCTTGCCGGACTGCGAGTTGACCCGGATGACCGCCTCGTAGGAGCGGCCGACGTCCTTCGGGTCGATGGGCAGGTAGGGGACCGCCCACTCGATGTCGTCGACGGTCTTGCCCTGAGCGGCCGCGTCGGCCTCCATGGCGTCGAAGCCCTTCTTGATGGCGTCCTGGTGGGAGCCGGAGAAGGCGGTGTAGACCAGGTCGCCCGCGTAGGGGTGGCGCGGGTGGACCTCCATCTGGTTGCAGTACTCGCTGGTGCGGCGGATCTCGTCGATCTGCGAGAAGTCGATCTGCGGGTCGATGCCCTGCGAGAACAGGTTCATGCCCAGCGTGATCAGGTCGACGTTGCCGGTGCGCTCGCCCTGTCCGAACAGGCAGCCCTCGATGCGGTCGGCGCCGGCCATCAGCGCCAGCTCGGCGGCGGCGACGGCGGTGCCGCGGTCGTTGTGGGGGTGCACGGAGATGCAGACGTGCTCGCGGCGGGTCAGGTTGCGGGCCATCCACTCGAAGCGGTCCGCGTGCGTGGAGGGCGTCGAGCGCTCCACGGTGGCGGGCAGGTTCAGGATGATCTCGCGACCCTCGGCCGGCTGCCAGACGTCACAGACGGCCTCGCAGACCTCCAGGGCGAAGTCCAGCTCGGTGTCCGTGAAGATCTCCGGGCTGTACTGGTAGCCGAAGACGGTCTCGGGGCCCAGCAGCTTGTCGGCGTACTCCATGACCAGGCGGGTGCCGTCGACGGCGATCTGCTTGATCTGCTCCTTGGAGCCGCGGAAGACGACCCGGCGGAAGGTCGGGGCGGTCGCGTTGTACAGGTGCACGGTGGCGCGCTTGGCGCCGACCAGCGACTCGACGGTCCGCTCGATCAGGTCCTCGCGGGCCTGGGTCAGTACGGAGATGGTGACGTCGTCCGGGATCGCGCCCTCTTCGATGATGGAGCGCACGAAGGCGAAGTCGGTCTCGCCGGAGGACGGGAAGCCGACCTCGATCTCCTTGTAGCCCATGCGCACCAGCAGGTCGAACATCTCGCGCTTGCGGGCGGGGGTCATGGGGTCGATCAGCGACTGGTTGCCGTCGCGCAGGTCGGTGGAGAGCCAGCGCGGGGCCTTGGTGACGCGGGCGTCCGGCCAGGTGCGGTCCGGGATGTCCACCTGCTCGTACCGGCCGTACTTGTGGATCGGCATCCCGGAGGGCTTCTGGGTGTGGGTCGCGTTGGTGATGGGCGTGGGGCGACCGACAAAAGGCTGCTGGCTCATGGCGTTGGGCTCCTCGCGTGTCCGCGTGTAGTTCGCTGAACGGCCGACGGCGGTCGTAAAAACCGCAACACCAAACTCCGCGGGGAGGGGGCCGGCCTACGACTACAGACCCTCGCCGCGGCAGCTAAGGAGAAGCAGCCCGAAACGCATGATGGGCCGAGCCTAACCGAGCCGCGCCGTATCGCGAGGACCTGTTTCAGTATGCAAGACCCGAGGGTCCGATTTGCACCCTTTGTGGCCTATGACTCTTTCACCGCATCCAGGTCAGGGTGATCCGTCAACGCGGCGCCGCGCATTTGAGACAACCGAATGAATCATGGTTGCAGGTGGTGACAGCGTCATGACCCACTGCCACATTTCGTCCATGAATGCCTTCCTTTCCCCAGGCCACAGCCCTCACCGCCCCGTCCTGTGCACCGTGGTGCCGCCGCACCTGCTGCGCAGGGCCGCCCAGTCCCCGGACCCCGCGCGGGCCGATGCCGCCCTGCGGACCCTCGAGCACGACGGCGCCCTGCGCGTACGGCGGCAGGTCAGCGCGCTGCGGGGCATCGTCCCGGATCTCGCCGACGCACCCGCCGAAGGGCCGGCGCGGACGGTCTACGACGCCCAGCACCGCACGCGGCTGCCCGGGAAGAAGGTCCGCGGGGAGGGCTCCGAACCGGTCGGGGACGCCACCGTCAACCGCGCCTACGCCGGGCTGGGAGCGACGTACGAGCTCTTCCTCAAGGCCTTCGGGCGGCACTCCATCGACGACTCCGGCCTGCCGCTGGACGCCACCGTCCACTACGGCGAGGACTACAACAACGCCTTCTGGGACGGCCGGCAGATGGTCTTCGGCGACGGTGACGGCGACCTGTTCCTCGATTTCACGGTGTCGGTGGACGTCATCGGCCACGAGCTGGCCCACGGCGTCACCCAGTACACGGCCAATCTCGACTACCACGGCCAGTCCGGAGCGCTCAACGAGTCGATGTCGGACGTCTTCGGCTCGCTGATCAAGCAGTACTCCCTCGGGCAGACCGCCGACCAGGCGGACTGGCTGATCGGAGCGGGGCTGCTGGGGCCCAACGTGACCGGGGCCGCGCTGCGCTCGATGAAGGCGCCCGGCACCGCGTACGACGACGACGAGCTCGGCAAGGACCCGCAGCCCGCGACGATGGACGACTACGTCGACACCACGCGCGACAACGGCGGCGTCCACATCAACTCCGGGATCCCCAACCACGCCTTCTACATCGCGGCGACCGAGCTGGGCGGCAAGGCCTGGGAGCGGGCCGGGCAGATCTGGTACGACACGCTGACCGGCGGGCAGCTGGGCGAGAGGGCGGACTTCCGGGACTTCGCCCGGCTGTCGGTGGCCGCGGCGGTCGCCCGGTACGGGGAGGGCGGCGCGGAGCACCGGGCGCTCCAGAAGGCCTGGTCCGCCGTCGGCCTCGGCTAGGCCGACGGCGGACCTTGGCCGGCGGCGCGGTTGCGGGTAGAAGGGGCACCATGCGGATCGAAGTGGTGCGGACGGGCGGTTTCGCGGGGATCGAGCGCCGGGCCGAGGTGGACACCTCGGGCCGGCCCGACGAGGAGGAGTGGCAAGCGCTGGCCCTGCTGGCCCTGCGGCCCGATCCCCGGGCCGCCCAGGGGCACGACGGGGTGCGGGACGGGTTCGCGTACCGGATCACGGTGGACGGGCGGACGGTGTCCTGCCACGACCCGCACCTGTCGGACGCCCAGCGCGACCTGGTCTCGCGGGTGCTGAAGGAAGGCGCCTAGGGGGCCGGGCCCGGGGCAAACCACGTGCCGCTTCGGGGCGGCTTTGCTTTGATGGCCGGATGACCTCAACGATCTTGGCCGCCCTGGAGCAGTACTACGACACCGTCCCGCGCAGGGGCGGGGCGCGGAGCGAGGACTTCGGGCCGCTGACCCTCTTCGTACAGGAGGGGCTCGGCTGGCAGTACTACGCACGGCCCGCGCTGGGCGGCGCCTCCGGCGCGACCGCCGCGGACGTGCGGAAGGTGCTGGAGAGGCAGCGGGAACTGAAGGTGCCCGAGTCCTTCGAGTGGGTGGCCGAAACCAGCCCCTCACTGCGGGCCGTCGTCGAGGAAGCGGGCCTCCACGTGCACGCGCACCCGCTGATGGCGCTCGAGGAGGACGCCGAACCGCTGCCGCCGCATCCCGAGGTGCGGCTGCTCGGCGCCGACGACCCGCTGCTGCGGGCCGCCGTGACCGTGCCGGCGCTGGCCTTCGGCGAGCCGGGCACGGCCCTGGGCGCGGCGGGACCGGCGGAGCTCGCGGCGGCGCTGGAGGACCCGGCGTCCGAGGAGCACCGGGCCCGGGTCTCGGCGATGCTCGCGGACGGGCGCACCGCGATGGCCGCGGCCGTGCGCGACGGGCTCGTGCTGTGCTCCGGCCAGTACAACCCGGTCGGGGACGTCGCCGAGGTCGTCGGCGTCGGCACCCTGCCCGCGGCCCGGCGCCAGGGGCTGGCCCTCGGGGTGACGGCGGCGCTGGTCGCCGAGGCCCGCGCCCGCGGGGCCCGCACGGTCTTCCTCTCCGCCGGGGACGAGGACGTGGCCCGGATCTACGCCCGGGCCGGCTTCCGCCGGGTGGGGACGGCCCTGATCGCCGAACCGGCGGCCTGAGGCCCGGCGGGTTTGCCGGAACGGCAACGGAAGTTGCCCGGGCGGTGGGCGCGGAGCAGCATCGGCCGTGCCGGCGGACCCGTAGCCGTGCCGGCGGACCCGTAGAGGAAGAGGCCCCCATGTCCGGACACCACCACCAGGACCAGCCCGCGGGCGAGGAGTTCTGGGACGCCCGCTACCGCGAGAGCAGCCGCATCTGGAGCGGCAGGGCCAACGAGGTGCTGGTGCGCGAGGTGTCGGGCCTCACCCCCGGCCGCGCCCTCGACCTCGGCTGCGGCGAGGGCGCCGACGCGGTGTGGCTGGCCCGCCGGGGCTGGCACGTCACCGGGACCGACATCTCCGGGGTGGCCCTGGAGCGGGCGGCCGAGCACGCCGCCGAGGCGGGGATCGCCGACCGCGTCGCGCTGGAGCGGCACGACCTGGCGGAGTCCTTCCCCGGCGGGGAGTTCGACCTGGTCTCCGCGTGCTTCCTGCACTCCTACGGGGACTTCCCTCGCGAGCGGATCCTGCGCAGGGCCGCCGCGGCAGTGGCCCCCGGCGGGGTCCTGCTGGTCGCGGGCCACGCGGGCGGGCCGTCCTGGGACCCGGACGCGCACCGCGACCTGCACTTCCCGACCGCCGAGGAGGTCCTCGCCGGGCTGGAGCTGCCGCGGGGCGGCTGGGAGGTGCTGCTCGCGGCCGAGCACGTCCAGGCCCTGACCGGCCCGGACGGCCGGCCGGGGACCCGCCCGGACAACGCGCTGAAGGTACGCAGGCTGCGCTAGAAGCCGAGCTTGCGGAGCTGCTTGGGGTCGCGCTGCCAGTCCTTGGCGACCTTCACGTGCAGGTCGAGGAAGACCGGCGTGCCGAGCAGCGCCTCGATGTGCTTGCGCGACTTCATGCCGACCTCCTTCAGGCGGGAGCCCTTCGGGCCGATGATGATGCCCTTCTGGCTGGGACGCTCGATGTAGACGTTGGCGTGGATGTCCAGCAGCGGCCGGTCCGCGGGCCGGTTCTCGCGCGGGATCATCTCCTCGACCACGACGGCGATGGAGTGCGGCAGCTCGTCGCGTACGCCTTCCAGCGCGGCCTCGCGGATCAGTTCCGCGACCATCACCATCTCGGGCTCGTCGGTGAGGTCGCCCTCCGGGTACAGCGGCGGGCTCTCGGGCAGCAGCGGTGCGATCAGGTCCGCCAGCAGCTGGACCTGGGTGTCGCCGACCGCCGAGACGGGGACGATCTCGGCCCACTCGATGCCGAGTTCGGCGCCGAGCTGGTGGATGGCGAGGAGCTGCTCGGCGAGGGCCTTGGACTCGACCAGGTCGGTCTTGGTCACGATGGCGATCTTCGGGGTCTTCTTGATCCCCGCGAGCTCCTTGGCGATGAACTTGTCGCCGGGGCCGAGCTTCTGGTCGGCGGGCAGGCAGAAGCCGATGACGTCGACCTCGGCCCAGGTGGTCCGCACGACGTCGTTCAGCCGCTCGCCGAGCAGCGTGCGCGGCTTGTGCAGGCCCGGCGTGTCGACCAGCACCAGCTGCGCGTCCGGGCGGTGCACGATGCCGCGGACGGTGTGGCGGGTGGTCTGCGGCCGGTTGGAGGTGATCGCGACCTTGGTGCCCACCAGCGCATTGGTCAGGGTCGACTTGCCCGCGTTGGGGCGGCCGACGAAGCAGGCGAAGCCCGCGCGGTGCGGGGCGGTGGGCTCGGGGGAACGATCGCTCATACGGGCCATTCTCCCCGATGCGGCTCCCGGCGCCGACCAGCCCCGCCCCGGGGGCCCTCCCGCGCGGCGGCGGCCCCTGCCGCGGAAGCCGTCAGCGGGCCGCCTCCGTCGCCCGGAAGGTCCGCCGGTAGGACGTGGGGCTGACCCCCAGCGCCGCCTGCACGTGCTTGCGCAGCGACTGCGCCGTCCCGAAGCCCGCCTCCCGCGCCACCGCCTCGATCGGCAGCTCCGTCCGCTCCAACAGCTGCCGGGCCCGCTCCACCCGCCGGCCGGTGATCCATTCCCCGGGGCTCACCCCGCACTCCTCGCGGAAGCGGCGCGTGAAGGTCCGTACGGACATGGCCTCCTGCCGGGCCAGGTCGCTCAGCCGCAGGGGCTCGTGCAGCCGGTCCAGCACCCAGGCCCGCGCGGCCGTGGTGCTGGACCGCTGAGGCTCGGGCACGGGCCGCTTGACGAACTGCGCCTGCCCGCCTTCGCGGTGCGGCGGTACGACGGTCCGCCGGGCGGTCTCGTTGGCGATCGCCGCACCGTGGTCGCGGCGCACGATGTGCAGGCACAGGTCGATGCCCGCGGCGACTCCGGCGGAGGTCAGCACGTCCCCGTCGTCGGTGTAGAGCACGTCCGCGTCGACCCGGACGGCGGGGAACAGCCGCTGGAAATGTTCGGCGGAGGCCCAGTGCGTGGTCGCCGGGCGGCCGTCCAGGTACCCCGCCGCGGCCAGGACGTAGCCGCCCGAGCAGATGGACACCAGCCGGGTGCCGGGCCGGATGTGGGCGAGGGCGGCCGCCAGCGCCTCGGTCAGCCGCCCCTCCTCGTAGACCGGCCCCAGCTCGTACGAGGCCGGCACCACCACGGTGTCGGCCGTGGCGAGCAGCTCCGGTCCGTGCTCGACGTGCACGGCGAAGTCGGCGTCGGTGGGCACCGGGCCGGGGGCGAGTGCGCAGGTCAGGATCGTGTAGAGGGGCCGCCCGGCCGCGTCCGCGGCCCGCCCGAAGATCCGGTGCGGGATGCCGAGCTCGAAAGGGAGCAGCCCGGCGAGCGCGAGCACGACGACCCGGTGCGGCGCCGGTTCCGGGGTGTCCGAGAGGGTCGGCGCGTCCGAGGGGGCCGGGACGCGCGAAGGGGCCGGGGCCTGCGGGGCTTCCATGGCCCGATCGTATCGAAGCATGACAGCCAGGCCACTGTCGTACGGTCCTCCCCGGGCCGGAAGCTGTCGGCGTGACACAGACAGCCCCCACCTCCCCCTCCACCGCCGCCCCCGCGGCCCCCCGCCGGCCCGGACGCATCCACCGCGCCTGGTTCGCCGCCGCCGTGGCCTTCGTGACGATCATCGGCGCGGCCGCCTTCGCCTCCCTCCCCGGCCTGCTCATCGAGCCGCTGCACGAGGAGTTCGACTGGTCGCGCGGCACGATCGGCTTCGCGGTCTCCGTCAACCTGGCGCTCTACGGGCTCACCGCGCCCTTCGCCGCCGCGCTGATGGACCGTTTCGGCATCCGCAGGGTCGTCGCGCTGGCCCTGACCGTCATCGCGGGCGGCTCGCTGGCCACGGTGTGGATGACCGCAGCGTGGCAGCTGGTGCTGTGCTGGGGCGTGCTGGTGGGCCTCGGCAGCGGTTCGATGGCCCTGGCCTTCGCGGCGACGGTGACCAACCGCTGGTTCACCGCCCGGCGCGGCCTCGTCACCGGCATCCTGACCGCGGCGGGCGCCTCCGGGCAGCTGGTCTTCCTGCCGCTGCTGTCCTGGCTGGTGGAGAACCACGGCTGGCGCCCGGCGTCCGTCACCGTGTCCCTCGCCGCCCTGGCCGTCGTCCCCTTCGTGTGGCTCCTGCTGCGCGACCACCCCGCCGATGTGGGCCTCGCCCCGTACGGCGGCACCTACGAGCCCAAGCCCGCCCCCGCCGCCGGAGCCGCCCGGCGGGCCGTGACCGTGCTCTTCCGGGCGGCCCGCACCGGCCCCTTCTGGCTCCTGGCGGGCACCTTCGCGATCTGCGGGGCCTCGACGAACGGGCTGGTGCGCACCCACTTCACGCCGGCGGCGCACGACCACGGCATGCCGGTGACGGCCGCCGCGGGGCTGCTCGCGGTGATCGGCGTGTTCGACGTACTCGGCACCATCGCCTCCGGGTGGTTCACCGACCGCTTCGAGGCGCGCCGGCTGCTGGCCGTGTACTACGCCCTGCGGGGGGTCTCCCTGCTGTTCCTGCCGATGCTGTTGGCGCCGGCCGTGCACCCGCCGATGGTGTTCTTCATCGTCTTCTACGGGCTGGACTGGGTCGCGACCGTCCCGCCGACCATCGCCCTGTGCCGGGAGCACTACGGCCCGGACAGCGCGATCGTCTTCGGCTGGGTCCTGGCCTCGCACCAGGTCGGGGCGGCCGTGGTGGCCTTCCTCGGCGGTGTGGCCCGCGACGCCCTCGGCTCGTACGACCTGGTCTGGTACGCCTCGGGCGGCCTGTGCGCGGTGGCCGCGCTGATGGCGATGGTCATCCGCCGCCGCACGGCCCGGCCGGCCACGGCGGCGGCGTGAGCCGTACGCGCAGCCGGCGGGCGCGGTCCGCATCCCCGGCACCGGCACCGGCACCGGCACCGGCACCGGCCCGGGGTACCGCCCACGGGCCGGGGACCCGCCGCGTCAGGCCCCGGCGGGGGTCGTGGACTTGAGGGTGCCGTCCGGACCGGCCAGCAGTACCGGGGTGGACGGGCCGCCCAGGTCGCGCACGGCCGCGCGGTCGGCGTCGGCGGGGGCGTCCGCGGCGCTCACCACGGCCGCCGCCTCCAGGGAGCGGGCGCCGCTGGCCACCGCCATGGCGACGGCCGTCTGGAGCGCGCTGAGCTTCAGGGAGTCCAGCTCCACGGTCCCGGCGACGTAGGTGCGGCCGGTCTCGTCCCGCACGGCCGCGCCCTCGGGGACTCCGTTGCGGGCCCGGGCGCTGCGCGCCAGGGTGATGATCTTGCTGTCCTCGGGGTCGATCCCCGCTCCCACGCTGCTCTCGGTCATAGGCGAAAGCATAGGGAGCACCCCGGCGGAGCCGTGCAACGACCCCGCCGGGGCGCTCCGAGGCGCTTCAGGGCCGGTCGAGCCGCAGCCGTTCCGCCCGCGGCAGCCCCGCGACGACCAGGTCGTACGAGTCCTCCACCAGCTCGCGCACCAGCGCGTCCGGCAGGCCGCCCACGGTCACGGTGTTCCAGTGCCGCTTGTTCATGTGCCATCCCGGCACGACCGCCTCGTACTCGGCCCGCAGCCGCACCGCGGCCTCCGGTTCGCACTTGAGGTTGACCTTCAGCGGCTCGGCGTCCAGCGCCGTCAGGGCGAACACCTTCCCCAGCACCTTGAACACCGAGGTCTCCGGGGTGAAGGGGAACTCCTCCACCGCCGCGTTGAAGCCCAGGCAGAAGGCGCGCAGCTCCGCCGGCGTCACTCGCCCTCCTCCCCCGCGGCGTGCGCCTCGGCCACGGGCTCCACGAGCACCGTCACGATCTTGTTCCGGCGACCCGCCGGGGACTCGGCCGTCAGCCGCAGCGGACGCCCGTCCGGCAGGTCCACCACCGCCGAGGCACCGGCGATCGGCACCCGGCCCAGCGCCTTCGCCAGCAGGCCGCCGACCGTCTCCACGTCCTCGTCGTCGAAGGCCAGGGCCCCGAACAGCTCACCGAGGTCGGTGATGTCCAGCCGCGCCGTGACCCGGTAGGAGTCCCCGCCCAGCTCCTCCACGGGCGCGATCTCCCGGTCGTACTCGTCGGTGATCTCGCCGACGATCTCCTCCAGGATGTCCTCGATCGTGACGATGCCGGCCGTGCCGCCGTACTCGTCGATGACGACGGCCACGTGGTTGCGCACCGACTGCATCTCGCGCAGCAGGTCCCCCGCGTTCTTCGTGTCGGGCACGAAGACGGCCGGCCGCATCACCGTGGAGACCAGGTCGGATTCGGCGTCCCGGTTGATGTGCGTCCTGCGGACGAGGTCCTTCAGGTACACGATGCCGACGATGTCGTCCTCGTTCTCCCCCGTGACCGGGATCCGCGAGAAACCGGAGCGCAGCGCCAGCGTCGTCGCCTGACGTATCGTCTTGTACCGCTCGATGCAGACCAGGTCGGTGCGCGGCACCATCACCTCGCGCACGAGGGTGTCCCCCAGCTCGAAGACCTGGTGCACCATCCTGCGCTCGTCGTCCTCGATCAGCGATTCCTTCTCCGCGAGGTCCACCATCGCGCGCAGCTCGGCCTCGGAGGCGAAGGGGCCCTTGCGGAAGCCCTTGCCGGGCGTGAGCGCGTTGCCGATCAGGATCAGCAGCTGCGGCACCGGGCCCATCACCCGCGCCAGCGGTACGAGGACGTACGCGGCCGCCGTCGCGGTGTTCAGCGGGTGCTGGCGGCCGATCGTACGGGGGGACACGCCCACCGCCACGAACGACACCAGCACCATCACGCCGATGGCGACGAGCAGCGCGGTCCAGTGGTCGCCGAACCCGTCGAGGCAGACGTACGTGACGAACACCCCCGCCGCCATCTCGCAGGTCACCCGCACCAGCAGGGCGACGTTGACGTAGCGGGTGGGGTCTGCGGCGACCTGGGCGAGCTTCGCGCTGCCGCGCCGGCCCTCGCGTACGGCCTGTTCGGCGCGGAAGCTGGAGACGCGGGCGATACCCGACTCGGCGCACGCCGCGAACCAGGCGACCACGACCAGCAGGACCGCCCCGGTGATCAGCTGGGGGGCGCCGGTCACGAGACGGTCGGGGCCGGGGAGGGACCGGTCATGCCGCGCTCGGCGCGCCAGCCGTCGACGATGGCGGCCTGGAGCCCGAACATCTCGGCCTTCTCGTCCGGCTCCTCGTGGTCGTACCCCAGCAGGTGCAGCACCCCGTGGACGGTCAGGAGCTGGAGCTCCTCGTCCATGGAGTGCTGCGTGGGCGCGTCCTCACCCTGCCTCTTCGCGACCTCGGGGCAGAGCACGATGTCGCCGAGGAGCCCCTGCGGGGGCTCCTCGTCATCCTTCGCCGGCGGCCGGAGCTCGTCCATCGGGAAGGACATGACGTCGGTCGGGCCGGGGAGGTCCATCCACTGGATGTGGAGCTGCTCCATCGCGTCCTCGTCGATGACGATGACGGAGAGCTCGGACAGCGGGTGGATCCTCATCCGGGTGAGCGCGTAGCGGGCGATGTCGAGGATCGCCTGCTCGTCGACCTCGGTTCCGGACTCGTTGTTGACGTCGATCGACATGGTGCGCTGGGTTCTACTTCCGCTGGTGGCCGTTCGGGGCCTGGTGGGCGTCGTCGTACTTCTCGTACGCGTCGACGATACGGCCGACCAGCTTGTGCCGGACGACATCCTCGGACGTGAGCCGCGAGAAGTGGATGTCGGGCACTCCGTCGAGGATCTCCTGGACCTGGCGCAGACCGCTCTTGGCGCCGCCCGGCAGGTCGATCTGGGTGACGTCACCGGTGACGACGATCTTGGAGTCGAAGCCGAGCCTGGTCAGGAACATCTTCATCTGCTCGACGGTGGTGTTCTGCGCCTCGTCCAGGACGACGAAGGCGTCGTTGAGCGTGCGGCCACGCATGTAGGCCAGCGGGGCCACCTCGATGGTCCCGGCGGCCATCAGCCTCGGGATGGAGTCCGGGTCGATCATGTCGTGCAGGGCGTCGTACAGCGGGCGCAGGTACGGGTCGATCTTGTCGAACAAGGTGCCGGGCAGGAAGCCGAGCCGCTCGCCCGCCTCGACGGCGGGGCGGGTCAGGATGATGCGGCTGACCTGCTTGGACTGCAGCGCCTGGACCGCCTTCGCCATCGCGAGGTAGGTCTTGCCGGTGCCTGCGGGCCCGATGCCGAAGACGATCGTGTTCCTGTCGATCGCGTCGACGTACCGCTTCTGGTTGAGGGTCTTGGGACGGATGGTGCGGCCGCGGCTGGAGAGGATGTTCTGGGTGAGCACCTCGGCCGGGGTCTCCGGGTCACCGCCCGGGCTGCCGTTCGCCTTGAGCATGGCGATCGAGCGTTCCACTGCGTCCTCCGTCATCGGCTGCCCGGTGCGGAGCACCAGCATCATCTCGTCGAACAGGCGCTGGATCAGTGCGACTTCCGCCGCCGACCCGACCGCGCTGACCTGATTGCCCCGAACGTGGATGTCGGCCTTCGGGAAAGCCTTCTCGATCACGCGCAGCAGCGCGTCGCCCGAGCCGAGTACGGTCACCATCGGGTGCGTCGCCGGGACGGTGAAGTGGGCTCGCGCCTGGCCCGGCGCCGGGGTGTGGGCTGTCGGTGTCTGAGTCATGGGCCGGCACTGTGGCCTGCGCATACCTCCCGCTGAGGGGCCGCGCGGATCGTCGACCTCCGGAGTACCAAGGGTACGTCCACCCCGGGGCCATCCCGAGGGGTTTTCCGGGCCGATCTAGACCGGGTGCCGGAAGCCGATGGTCGGGACGGCCCTGCGGCGCCGGGAGGGGGCCGCGCCCGGCGGTACGAGGGCGTCCAGGAAGGCGTAGCGGTCCCGCAGGGCGTCGGGGGCCGTGCGCCACCAGTGGGCCACCTCCGGCCAGCCCGGGGCCGAGAGGGAGCCGCCGAACTCCTGGACCGAGAGGGCGGCGGTCAGCCCGGCGAAGGCCAGCCGGTCGGCCAGGGGCCACCCCGCCAGGCTGCCCGTGACGAACCCGGCCACGTACACGTCCCCGGCCCCCGTGGGGTCCAGGGCGTCGACGGCGATGGCGGGGGCCTGCGCGGTCTCCCCCGTGCGGCTGTCGACCGCGTACGAGCCCTCCGCTCCCATGGTCACCACCGCGACCGGCACCTTCTCCGCGAGGGCCCGGGCCGCGGCGCGCGGACACTCGGTCCGGGTGTAGCGCATCGCCTCTCCCGCGTTGGGCAGGAACGCCTCGCAGTGCTGGAGGTCGGCCAGGGCGCCGAGGTCCCAGCGGCCCGTCTCGTCCCAGCCGACGTCCGCGAAGATCCGCGAGCCCCGGCGGGCCGCCTCCGAGATCCAGTCCTCGGTCTGGCCGGCGCCGAGCGAGGCCACCGCCGCGCGCGCCTTCGGCGGACACCAGGGGAAGGGGCCGGGGCCGGCCGGGGGCGGGGCCTCGTGGCCGTGGGAGACCATCGTGCGCTCGCCCTCGTACGCCATGGAGACCGTGACGGGGCTGTGCCAGCCCGGAATGGTGTGTGACATGGACAGGTCGATGCCCTCGCCCTGTTCGAGGGCGTCCCAGCAGTACTCCCCGTAGTGGTCGTCCCCGAAGGCGGCGGCCAGCGAGGTGCGCAGGCCCAGCCGCGCGAGGGCGGTGGCCATGTTGGCGACGCCGCCGGGGCTGGAGCCCATGCCCCGCGCCCAGGACTCCGTACCGCGCACCGGGGCCGAGTCGAGGCCGGTGAAGATGATGTCGAGGAACACCGTGCCGGTCAGGAAGACGTCGCAGCCCGGCTCTTGGGGATCGCGCACCGGTCCGAGCGGGTCGAGGGTGATGCGGCTGTCCCGACTGATCACGGTGTGCTCCCCGTTGAAATGTCGTTTCTGCTTACGGGCTGGAGAGAGGCCGGTCCTGCCCGGGTCCGGCAGGGCCAAACCCAGTGTGACGCACGTCACCGGAGCCCTGCTCTCCTCCTCCCCCAGCGCCACTCGAGAAACACCCGCCCCTAGCGCTTGGGCAGGGCCACCCGACTCAGGTCGGCCGCGATCGTCAGCTCCCCCTCGAACCCGGCCGCGCGGGCCTCGCGTTCGAACTCCGACGGATCCCCGTAGCGCTGCGAGAAGTGCGTCAGCACCAGGTGCCGTACGCCCGCCTCCCGCGCCACCCGCGCCGCCTGCCCGGCGGTGAGGTGGCCGTGGTCGGTCGCCAGCCGGACGTCCGCGTCGAGGAAGGTCGACTCGATGACCAGCATGTCGCAGCCCTCCGCCAGCGCGTCCACGCCGTCACACAGCCGGGTGTCCATGACGAAGGCGAACCGCTGCCCCGGCCGGTGCTCGCTGACCGCCTCCAGCGTGACCTCGCCCAGCGGCCCCGCCAGCCGGCCCTCCCGCTGGATCCGGCCGACGTCCGGCCCCGCGATCCCGTGCCGCGCGAGCAGCGCGGGAACCATCCGGCGCCCGTCGGGCTCGGTCACCCGGTAGCCGAACGACTCCACCGGATGCGAGAGCCGGCGCGCCTCCAGGACGTACGGGGGCCCGCTCGCGAGCACCCCGTCCTCGGCCACCGGCTCCTCCCGGAGCCGCACCGTCTCCCGGTAGGCGGTGGCGTACCGCAGCCGGTCGAAGAACCGCTGCCCCGAGGCCGGGTAGTGCGCGGTCACGGGGTGCGGGACCTGGTCGAGGTTGATCCGCTGGATCACCCCGGCCAGGCCGAGGCTGTGGTCGCCGTGGAAGTGCGTGACGCAGATCCGGTTGATGTCGTGCGCCGCGACCCCGGCCCGCAGCATCTGCCGCTGGGTGCCCTCGCCCGGGTCGAAGAGGATGCCCTCGCCGTCCCAGCGCAGCAGGTAGCCGTTGTGGTTGCGGTGCCGGGTGGGGACCTGGCTGGCGGTGCCGAGGACCACGAACTCGCGTACGGACACGGCTTATCCGGGCGGCCACTGGAGGCCGCGGCCCCCGAGGACGTGCGCGTGGGCGTGGAAGACGGTCTGGCCTGCGCCGGCGCCGGTGTTGAACACGACCCGGTAGCCGCCCTCTTCGACCTTCTCGTCGGCGGCGACGCGGGCGGCCTCGCGCAGGACGTCGGCGGCCACGTCCGGCGCGCCGGCGGCGAGGGTGGCGGCGTCGGGGTAGTGCACCTTGGGGATGACGAGCACGTGGGTCGGCGCCTGCGGGTTGATGTCCCGGAAGGCGACGGTGGTCTCGGTCTCGCGGACCACCGTCGCCGGGACGGCACCCGCGACGATCTTGCAGAACAGGCAGTCCGCCTGCGGTTCCCCGGCCATTGCTGCGCCTCCCGTGACGATGATCGGTCGGGGCATGCTACCTGCCGCCTGCCGGTGGGCACCGCTGCGCGGAGCGGGTCCCCTCCCCGCCCTTCCCCGTTCCCCGGGCGCTGCCCGGCCCCGCGCCTCAAACGCCGGCGAGGCTGGGTTGGGCACTCACCGGAGGGGGGCGGGGGCGGGGTGGGGTGTCGTCCGGGACTAAAACGAGATGAATTCGGCGCGCGGCACCGCCCGGCAAAACCACTCAGGCTCAGGCGCCGAACATCGAAGCCCGTCCCGGACGACACCCCACCCCGCCCCCGACCCCGGCCCACAACACCCCGGCACCCACACCCGGCCCCGCCAGCGCACCACCGGTCCGCCAGGACACCGCCACCCACACCCCGCCCGGCCAGGGCACCGGCCCCACCGGGACACCGGCAACCCGCCCACCGCCCGGCCAGGGCAAGGGCTACGACCAGCGCCCCGACCGCGCCAACAGCACCGCCGTGGCCGCCGTGCCCGCGGTCGAGGTGCGGAGCACCGAGCGGCCCAGGCGGTACGGCCGCGCACCCGCCTCCGCGAAGACCGCCAGTTCCTCCGGCGAGACCCCGCCCTCGGGGCCGACCACCAGTACCACGGACCCCTTCTCCGGCAGCGCCGCCGTCGCCAGCGCCGCCGAAGCCGTGTCCCGGTCCTCGTGCAGCACCACCGCCAGATCGGCCTGCGCCAGCAGCGCGGCCACCTGCTTCGTGGACATCACCCCGGCCACCTCAGGGAAACGCACCCGGCGCGACTGCTTCCCCGCCTCCCGGGCCGTGGAACGCCACTTGGCCAGGGACTTCTCACCCCGGTCCCCACGCCACTGCGTGATGCACCGCGAGGCCTGCCACGGCACGATGGCGTCGACGCCGGTCTCCGTCATCGTCTCGACCGCCACCTCGCCCCGGTCACCCTTGGGCAGGGCCTGCACCACCGTGATCCGCACGTCGGGCTCCGGCTCCTCGCTCACGGACTCCAGGTCCATGAGCACCAGGCGGTCCTTGCCCTCCGCCGCCTTGACCACGCCTTCGGTCCACCGGCCCCGGCCGTCGGTGAGGATCACGTCCTCGCCCGGGTTCAGCCGCTTCACGGACACGGCGTGCCGCCCCTCGGGGCCCTCCAGCACGAACTCCGGGCCCGCCGGAACCTCTTCGACCACGAACACGGGGGCCGTCATGACGTTCTCCTCATCTCAACACCTGCAACGCGTTCTGCGCCTCGGCCAGTTCCGCCGCCAGCACTTCCACCAGCTGCCCGGCCGGCAGCGCCCGGGCCAGCCGGTGGCCCTGCCCCGCCCACAGGGACATGCCCTGCGGGTCCCCGGCCGCGGCGGCCGCCTTGCGCAGTCCCGCGGTCATGTGGTGGACCTGCGGGTAGGCGGCCGGGGCGTACGGCCCGTGCTCCCGCATGAAGCGGTTGACCAGGCCCCGGGCCGGCCGGCCCGAGAAGGCCCGGGTCAGTTCCGTGTGGGCGAACATCGGGTCGGTCAGGGCCTTCTTGTGCAGCGGGTGCGCCCCGGACTCCGGGCACACCAGGAAGGCCGTGCCGAGCTGCGCCGACTCCGCGCCCGCCGCCAGCAGCGCCGCGATCTGCGCGCCGCGCATCAGACCGCCCGCCGCGATGATGGGCAGGGCCACGGCCTCCCGTACCTGCGCGACCAGCGCGAGCAGGCCGACGCCGGCCGTGCCGTCGGTCTGCGGGTCGTCCCGGTGGGTGCCCTGGTGGCCGCCGGCCTCGACGCCCTGGACGCAGACGGCGTCGGCGCCGGCGGCCTGCGCGGCCCGGGCCTCGTCGACCGAGGTGACGGTGACGACGGTGTGCGTACCGGCCTTGCGCAGCCGCGCGAGCACTTCGGGCGCGGGGGTGCCGAAGGTGAAGGAGACCACCGGGACGGGGTCCTCCAGCAGGATGGCCAGCTTGGCTTCGTAGCCGTCGTCGCTGGTGCCGATGATGTCCTCCGCGGCGAGCGAGACCGCGTACCAGTTGGCCTCGCCGGCCAGCTGCCCGCGGTAGGCCTCGACGGCGGTCTGGTCGACGGGGCCGGTCTGCGGCATGAGGAGGTTCACGCCGAAGGGCCGCCGGGTGAGGCCGCGCGTCTGCTTGATCTCCTGGTACATGCCGTCGGCGGTCTTGTAGCCGCCGGCCAGGTAGCCGAGCCCGCCGGCGTCGGACACGGCGGCGACGAGCGGCGGGCAGGAGACGCCGCCCGCCATGGGAGCCTGCACGATCGGGTACCGGTGGAGACCGTTCGGCGCGGAGGACATGGACTGCATCGTGCCACGTCCCGACCACCGGGCCGAATCACCGCATTCGCCTGGCATAGTCCGCTTCCCCGGCACTGTCCTCGCATCGCCGGGGGCGGTGGGGCGGGAAGCACGGAGCCCGGTCCGGGACGCTCCGGACCGGGCTCGTACGAGGCCTTCGGGGCCGCTCAGGTGCGACCGTTGAACGCGTCCTTCAGGCGGCTGAACAGGCCCTGCTGGCCGGGCGCGAACTGGCCCGTCGGCCGCTCCTCGCCGCGCAGCTTCGCGAGCTGGCGCAGCAGCTCCTCCTGCTGGGCGTCCAGCTTGCCGGGGGTGGTGACCTCGACGTGGACGATCAGGTCGCCCCGGCCGCCGCCGCGCAGGTGGGTGACGCCCCGCCCGTGCAGCGGGATGGCCTGGCCGGACTGGGTGCCGGGCCGGATGTCGATCTCCTCCATGCCGTCCAGCGTCTCCAGCGGGCACTTGGTGCCCAGGGCCGCGGCCGTCATGGGGATGGTGACCGTGCAGTGCAGGTCGTCACCGCGCCGCTGGAAGGTCGGGTGCGGCAGCTCGTGGATCTCCACGTACAGGTCGCCGGCGGGGCCGCCGCCGGGGCCGACCTCGCCCTCGCCCCCGAGCTGGATCCGGGTGCCGTTCTCGACGCCGGCCGGGATCTTGACCGTGAGGCTGCGGCGGGAGCGGACCCGGCCGTCGCCCGCGCACTCGGGGCAGGGGGTCGGGACCACGGTGCCGAAGCCCTGGCACTGCGGGCAGGGGCGCGAGGTCATGACCTGGCCCAGGAAGGACCGGGTGACCTGCGAGACCTCACCGCGGCCGCGGCACATGTCACACGTCTGCGCCGAGGTGCCGGGGGCGGCGCCCTCGCCGGAGCAGGTGGTGCAGACGACGGCCGTGTCGACCTGGATGTCCTTGGTCGTGCCGAAGGCGGCCTCGTCCAGTTCCAGGTCCAGGCGGATCATGGCGTCCTGGCCGCGGCGGGTCCGCGAGCGCGGGCCGCGCTGCGAGGCCTGCCCGAAGAAGGCGTCCATGATGTCGGAGAAGTTGCCGAAGCCGCCCGCGCCGAAGCCGCCCGCGCCGCCACCGCCGCCCGAGGAGGACAGCGGGTCGCCGCCGAGGTCGTAGACCTGCTTCTTCTGCGGGTCCGAGAGCACCTCGTAGGCCGCGTTGATCTCCTTGAAGCGCTCCTGCGTCTTCGGGTCCGGGTTCACGTCCGGGTGGAGTTCACGCGCGAGGCGGCGGAAGGCCTTCTTGATCTCGTCCTGCGATGCGTCGCGGCGTACGCCGAGTACGGCGTAGTAGTCCGTGGCCACTTACGACTCCGCCAGGATCTGTCCGACGTAACGTGCCACTGCGCGTACCGCTCCCATCGTTCCGGGGTAGTCCATGCGGGTCGGTCCGACCACGCCGAGTTTGGCGACTGCTTCGCCGCCCGAACCGTAGCCGACGGACACGACCGACGTGGAGTTGAGCCCCTCGTAGGCGTTCTCGTGCCCGATCCGTACGGCCATCCCCGACTCACCGGCCTCGCCGAGCAGCTTGAGGAGCACGACGTGCTCCTCGAGTGCTTCGAGCACCGGCCTGATCGTCAGGGGGAAGTCATGTCCGAAGCGCGTGAGGTTGGCGGTGCCGCCGATCATCAGCCGCTCCTCCGCCTCCTCCGCCAGCGTTTCGAGAAGGGTCGCGATGACGGCCTTGACGGTCGCCCTGTCGTCGATCTCGAACGACTCCGGAAGGTCCTGCACCAGCTGCGGCACGTCGGTGAACCGACGGCCGACGACCCTGCTGTTGAGCCGCGCCCGCAGGTCGGCGAGGGAGTTCTCGCCGAAGGGGGTCTGGGTGTCGACCATGCGCTGCTCGACCCGCCCGGTGTCGGTGATCAGTACGAGCATCAGCCGGGCCGGGGCCAGCGACAGCAGCTCGACGTGCCGGACGGTGGAGCGGGTCAGCGAGGGGTACTGGACGACGGCGACCTGGCGGGTGAGCTGCGCGAGCAGCCGTACCGTGCGGCCGACGACGTCGTCGAGGTCGACGGCGCCGTCCAGGAAGTTCTGGATGGCGCGGCGCTCGGGCGTCGACAGCGGCTTGACGCCCGCCAGCTTGTCGACGAACAGCCGGTAGCCCTTGTCGGTGGGGATCCGGCCGGCGCTGGTGTGGGGCTGCGCGATGTAGCCCTCCTCCTCCAGCACGGCCATGTCGTTGCGCACGGTGGCGGGCGAGACGCCGAGGCGGTGGCGTTCCGTGAGGGCCTTGGAGCCGACGGGCTCCTCCGTCCCGACGTAGTCCTGGACGATGGCGCGCAGTACCTCGAGTCTGCGTTCACTGAGCATCGCGCACACCTCCGGATGCGTGTCGGTCTCGGTCGTGGCCGCCGTGGCCGGTCCTGGCTGGCTGGCACTCAGCGGGTGGGAGTGCCAGAGATCCCCCGGTCAGTGTACGGCCGGGTAGTAGTCCGGGGGCAAGGGCGGCCCGCCAGGGTAGCGTCGCCGCATGGACGTGCGTTGGGAAGAGGCGGGCTGGGAACGGGTCACCGGACGGGTCGGCAGGCGGCGGCTTCCGGTGTGGGACTGCACCGTGGGGCTGGTGGTGGGGGACGATTCGGTGCTGCTGGTCGACCCCGGATCGAGTGTGTGCGAGGGCGCGGGGGTGCGGGCCGAGGCGGAGCGGCTGACGGGCCGGCGCGTGACCCATATCGCATTCACCCACGGACATTTCGACCACGTACTGGGCGGTGCGGCCTTCGCGGGCGCCGAGTTCTACGGTGCGGTCGGCCTGGACCGGCAGCTGTCGACCCCGACGGGCCGGGAGGAGGTACGGGCGAGCGCGGTCCGGCACGGGCTGGCGGAGGCGGAGGCCGCCGAGGCGGCGGACCTGCTCCAGGCGCCCCGGCACCTGGTGTCGGGCGAGTGGACGCTCGAGCTGGGCGGGGTGCAGGTGCTGCTGGCCAACGTGGGGCCCGCGCACTCCCAGCACGACCTGGCCGTCTTCGTGCCGGGCGAGCGGGAGGCGGTGTTCTGCGGGGACCTGGTCGAGGAGTCGGGCGAGCCCCAGGCCGGCCGGGACGCGGTGCCGGGCCAGTGGCCCGCCGCGCTGGACCGGCTGCTGGCCCTGGGCGGCGACGACGCGGTGTACGTGCCGGGTCACGGAGCGCTGGTCGACGCGGGCTTCGTGCGTGCGCAACGCGCCACACTGGCGGCCCGGTTCGGCGTGTCGCGGGTGTGAGGGCGGCGGCTCTCCTAGGGTCGGCCGGATGCGTGAGTACTCCCCCGACCTGACCCCGCAGTGGAAGCGCGCCAAGGCCGTGCCGGAGGTGCCGGCCGACCCGGACCTGGTGGTCGAGGTGGCGGGTACGGACTTCTGCGGCGCGGTGGTGGCCTGCGAGGCGGGCACGGTGACCCTGGAGGACCGGTTCGGCAAGCGGCGCGTGTTCCCGCTGGAGCCGCGCGGATTCCTGCTGGACGGCGCGGTGGTGACCCTGGTCCGCCCGTCACGGGCGCCCGCCGCGCCCGCCAGGACCGCCTCGGGCTCGGTGGCCGTCCCGGGTGCGCGGGCCCGGGTGGCGCGGGCGGGGCGGATCTACGTGGAGGGGCGGCACGACGCCGAGCTGGTCGAGCGGGTGTGGGGCGACGACCTGCGGATCGAGGGGGTGGTCGTGGAGTACCTGGAGGGCGTCGACGACCTCGCGGCGGTGGTCGCGCAGTTCGCCCCGGGTCCGGACGCCCGGCTGGGGGTGCTGGTGGACCACCTGGTGCCGGGCTCGAAGGAGTCCCGCATCGCGGCCTCGGTGACCGGGCCGGACGTGCTGGTCGTGGGCCACCCGTACGTGGACGTCTGGCAGGCGGTGAAGCCGTCCGCGCTGGGCATCCGGGCGTGGCCCGAGGTGCCGCGCGGCCAGGACTGGAAGACGGGCGTCTGCCGGGCCCTGGGCTGGCCGCCGAACACGGGGGCCGCCTGGCAGCACATCCTGTCGCGGGTGTCCTCGTACCGGGACCTGGAGCCGACGCTGCTCGGCCGCGTCGAGGAGCTGATCGACTTCGTCACGGCGCCCTGAGGCGCGGCACGCCGAGGGCACCGCACTCTGAGGCACGGCACGCAGAGGCACGGCACGCCGAGTCACCGCGCACCGCCGGACTCGCCCACCTTCGAGTGACAGTACGTGTGCGGAGCGCCACGAAGGGCAAGGGTGCTCACCATGATCACCTTTGCTCTGCGGCAGCGCGCCGTCCTCGCCGCGACCGTGCTCGCCGCCGCCCTGCTCCCGCCCGCCTCCGCCTCGGCCACGGCGCAGGCCGCCCCGGCGAACTCCTGTCCGCGGGTGACCGACCACCTCTTCGCCGCGGCGGACAAGACCGTCGTGGTGGAGCGCATCACCCCGTCGCCGTCCTGGCGGATCAACTGCAAGCAGCTCTACCGCTCCGACGGCCGTCCGCCGTCGGTGGTCTTCGAGGAGGGCTTCAAGCCGAAGGCGCCCCTGGACGGCCAGTACGACATCGAGCAGTACGTGCTGGTCAACCAGCCCTCCCCGTACGTGTCGACCACCTACGACCACGACCTGTACAAGACCTGGTGGAAGAGCGGCTGGAACTACTACATCGACGCCCCGGGCGGGGTGGACGTCAACCAGACCATCGGCGACACCCACAAGTACGCCTCCCAGGCGGAGGTCGCCTTCCCCGGCGGCATCGACCGCTCCTTCATCGTCGCGGTGTGCCCGGTCGACAAGACCTCCAAGACCGAGATCATGGACGAGTGCCAGGACAACCCGCACTACAAGCCCTGGCGCAACAGCTGGCCGAGCTGACCCCGCCCGTCCGCCGGGACCTGGTCAGTCGACCAGGTCCCGCACCACCGCGTCGGCCAGCAGCCGCCCGCGCAGCGTCAATACCGCCCGCCCCGCCCCGTACGGTCCAGCCTCCAGGAGGCCGTCGGTGAGGGCGCGGCGGGAGGCGGCGAGGCCCGCGGGCGCCAGCAGGGACAGCGGGACGCCGTCCACCAGGCGGAGCTCCAGCAGGATCCGCTCCACGCGCCGGTCCTCCGCCGACAGCAGCTCGCGTCCCGCGCCCGGCGAGCGGCCCTCGGCCAGGGCGGCCGCGTACGCACCGGGGTGCTTCACGTTCCACCAGCGGACCCCGCCCACGTGCGAGTGCGCTCCGGGGCCAGCGCCCCACCAGTCGGCGCCGCGCCAGTACAGCTCGTTGTGCAGGCACCGCCCGGCCTCGGAGGTGGCCCAGTTCGACACCTCGTACCAGGAGTACCCGGCCGCGGCCATGACGGAGTCGGCGATCAGGTACCGGTCGGCGTGGACGTCGTCGTCCGTCATCGGGACCTCGCCGCGGCGGATGCGGCGGGCCAGCTGCGTACCCTCCTCGACGATCAGGGCGTAGGCGCTGATGTGGTCGGGGCCGGCGCCGAGCGCGGCCTCCAGGGAGGCGCGCCAGTCGTCGTCGGACTCGCCCGGGGTGCCGTAGATCAGGTCGAGGTTGACGTGCTCGAAGCCGGCCGCGCGGGCCTCGGCGACACAGGCCTCGGGGCGCCCGGGAGTGTGCGTGCGGTCCAGCACCTTCAGGACGTGCTGCTTCGCGCTCTGCATGCCGAAGGAGATCCGGTTGAAGCCGCCGGCGCGCAGCTCCGCCAGGTACGCCGGGTCCACGGACTCCGGATTGGCCTCGGTCGTGACCTCGGCGTCCTCGGCCAGCCCGAACTCGTCGCGGATCGCCGCGAGCATGCGTACGAGGTCCCGGGCGGGCAGCAGCGTGGGCGTGCCGCCGCCGACGAAGACGGTCCGCACGGCGCGCGGGTCGTCCCCGAGCACCTTGCGGGCCAGGCGGACCTCGTCGATCAGGGTGTCGGCGTAGTTCTCCCGGGAGGCGAGGACGCCGCCGGTGCCGCGCAGCTCGGTGGCGGTGTAGGTGTTGAAGTCGCAGTACCCGCAGCGCGTGGCGCAGTACGGGACGTGCAGGTAGAACCCCAGCGGCCGCGCCCCGGCGCCCTCCAGGGCGTGCGACGGCAGGGAGCCGTCTTCGGGCATGGGTTCACCGTCGGGCAGTGCGGAAGGCATGCGCCCATTGTCCCGCACCGCCCCATGGTCGTTTACGCCTCGGGCTACGCCTCCCTGGAGCCCTCGTACATCTCCTCGATGAGGTGCTTGAACTCACGCTCGACGACGGGCCGCTTCAGCTTGAGGCTGGGGGTGAGGTCTCCGTGCTCGACGTCGAGGTCGCGCGGCAGGATGCGGAACTTCTTGATCGTCTGCCAGCGCTGGAGGCCCTCGTTGAGGGTCTGGACGTAGGTCTCGATCAGCCGGTCGGTCTCCGGGGCCGCGAGGACCTCGGCATACGTCCTGCCCTCCAGGCCGTTCTCGACGGCCCAGCCCAGGATCGCGGGCTCGTCGAGGGCGATCAGGGCGGAGCAGAAGTTCCGGTCGGCTCCGTGGACGACGATGGTCGACACGTACGGGCAGATCGCCTTGAACTGGCCCTCGATCTCCGCCGGGGCGACGTACTTGCCGCCGGAGGTCTTGATCAGGTCCTTCTTGCGGTCGGTGATGCGCAGGTAGCCGTCCGGGGACAGCTCGCCGATGTCGCCGGTGTGCAGCCAGCCGTCGCTCTCCAGGACCTCGGCGGTCTTCTCGGGCTGGCCGTGGTAGCCCTGCATGATGCCGGGGCCGCGCAGCATGACCTCGCCGTCGTCGGCGATGCGGACCTCGGTGCCGGGGAGCGGCTTGCCGACGGTGCCGGTGCGGTAGGCCTCGCCCGGGTTGACGAAGGAGGCCGCGCTGGACTCGGTCAGCCCGTAGCCCTCCAGGATGTGGATGCCGGCGCCGGAGAAGAAGTAGCCGATCTCGGGTGCCAGGGCGGAGGCCCCGGAGACGGCGGCGCGCAGCCGGCCGCCGAAGGCCTCGCGGAGCTTGGAGTAGACGAGGGCGTCCGCGATCTTGTGCCTGGCGGTGAGGGCGAGGGGGGCGGTCGCCCGTCCGGTGCGGCGGTAGTTGTCCTGGGTGACCTTGGCGTACTCGCGGGCGACGCCGACCGACCACTGGAAGATCTTGTACTTGGCTCCGCCGCCGGACCGGGCCTTGGCGGCGACGCCGTTGTAGACCTTCTCGAAGATGCGCGGGACGGCCGCCATGTAGGTGGGCTGGACGACCGGCAGGTTCTCGATGATCTTGTCGATGCGGCCGTCGACGGCGGTGACGTGCCCGACCTCGATCTGGCCGGAGGTGAGCACCTTGCCGAAGACGTGGGCCAGCGGCAGCCACAGGTACTGGACGTCGTCCGAGTGGATCATGCCGGTGGCCACGGTGGCCTTGGCCATGTACGACCAGTTGTCGTGCGGCAGGCGGACGCCCTTGGGGCGGCCGGTGGTGCCGGAGGTGTAGATGAGGGTGGCGAGCTGGTCGGGGGTGATGGCCGCGATCCGCTCCTTGACCGCCGCGGGGTGCTTGGCGAGGTACTCCTTGCCGCGTTCCTCCAGCTCGGCGAGGGAGAGCACCCAGCCCTCCGGATCGCCTTCGGCGGGGACGGCGTCGGCCGCCTCCAGAACCACCACGTGGGCGAGTTCGGGCAGGTCGGCGCGGCGCTCGCGGGCCTTGGCCAGCTGGGCGGCGTCCTCGGCGATCAGCACTCGGCTCTCGGAGTCCGCGAGGATGAAGGAGGACTCCTCGGCGTTGGTGCTCGGATAGATGGTGGTCACGGCGCCGCCGGCGCACATCACGCCGAGGTCGCACAGGATCCACTCGACGCGGGTGTTGGAGGCGAGTGCGACCCGGTCCTCGGCGTGCAGGCCCAGTCCGATGAGGCCGGCGGCGATGGCGAAGACCCGGTCGGCGGCCTGGCCCCAGCTGAGCGACTTCCAGTCGTCGGGACCGCCCTCGCGGCCCGCCGCGGCCACGGGGAAGCGGTAGGCCTCCGCGTTCGGCGTGGCGGCGACGCGGTCAAGGAAGAGGGCCGCCACGGTGGGCGGGCGGTTCTCGATCAAGGTCTGTGTGTCGCTCACGGACGTCCTCCGGACCACGCGGCAGGGCCTGTTCGGGCATGACTTCAGGCATGACTTCGGGCTTGTAACTGGCGAGTAACCAGTGTTCAGAGTAGGGGGCGTGCGGCTGGCGCGTAAGGGCCACCCGGCGGCCGATTCATAACGAAACAGGCCCCCGAGCGTACGCTCGGGGGCCTGTTTCGCATACGGCGCTACTTCTTCTTGCCGCCGGACTCGTCGCTGGACAGGACGGCGATGAAGGCCTCCTGCGGGACCTCCACGGAGCCGACCATCTTCATCCGCTTCTTGCCTTCCTTCTGCTTCTCCAGCAGCTTCCGCTTGCGGGAGATGTCACCGCCGTAGCACTTGGCGAGGACGTCCTTGCGGATGGCGCGGATCGTCTCGCGGGCGATGACGCGGGAGCCGACGGCGGCCTGGATCGGCACCTCGAAGGCCTGCCGCGGGATGAGCTCGCGCAGCTTGGCCACCAGGCGCACGCCGTAGGCGTAGGCGGCGTCCTTGTGGCAGACGGCGGAGAAGGCGTCGACCTTGTCGCCGTGCAGCAGGATGTCGACCTTGACCAGGCTGGAGGACTGCTCGCCGGTGGGCTCGTAGTCGAGGGACGCGTAACCGCGCGTCTTGGACTTCAGCTGGTCGAAGAAGTCGAACACGATCTCCGCGAGGGGGAGCGTGTAGCGGATCTCGACGCGGTCCTCGGAGAGGTAGTCCATGCCGAGCAGGGTGCCGCGGCGGGTCTGGCAGAGCTCCATGATCGCGCCGATGAACTCGCTGGGCGCGAGGATCGTGGCCCGTACCACCGGCTCGAACACGTCCGAGATCTTGCCCTCGGGGAATTCGCTCGGGTTGGTGACGGTGACCTCCTTGCCGTCCTCCAGCACCACCCGGTAGACCACGTTGGGCGCGGTGGCGATCAGGTCGAGGCCGAACTCGCGCTCCAGGCGCTCGCGGACCACGTCCAGGTGCAGCAGGCCGAGGAAGCCGACGCGGAAGCCGAAGCCGAGCGCCGCCGAGGTCTCGGGCTCGTAGACCAGCGCGGCGTCGTTGAGCTGGAGCTTGTCCAGGGCCTCGCGCAGGTCCGGGTAGTCCGAGCCGTCCAGCGGGTACAGGCCCGAGAAGACCATCGGCTTCGGGTCCTTGTAGCCGCCGAGGGCCTCGGTCGCACCGTTGTGCAGGCTGGTGATCGTGTCACCGACCTTGGACTGCCGGACGTCCTTCACGCCGGTGATGATGTAGCCCACCTCGCCGACGCCGATGCCGTCGGCCGGCGTCATCTCCGGGGAGGAGACGCCGATCTCGAGCAGCTCGTGGGTGGCGCCGGTGGACATCATCCGGATGCGCTCGCGCTTGTTGAGCTGGCCGTCGACGACACGGACGTAGGTGACGACGCCGCGGTAGGAGTCGTAGACCGAGTCGAAGATCATCGCGCGGGCGGGGGCGTCCTTGACGCCGACCGGGGCCGGGACGGTGGCGACGACCTTGTCGAGCAGGGCGTCCACGCCCATGCCCGTCTTCGCCGAGACGCGCAGGACGTCGTCCGGGTCGCAGCCGACCAGGTTCGCCAGCTCCTCGGCGAACTTCTCCGGCTGGGCGGCCGGCAGGTCGATCTTGTTGAGCACCGGGACGATCGCGAGGTCGTTCTCCATCGCCAGGTACAGGTTGGCGAGGGTCTGCGCCTCGATGCCCTGGGCGGCGTCCACGAGCAGGATCGTGCCCTCGCACGCCGCGAGGGAGCGCGAGACCTCGTAGGTGAAGTCGACGTGCCCGGGGGTGTCGATCATGTTCAGGATGTGCGTGCTGCCCTTGCCCGGCCCCTCCGTGGGCGCCCAGGGCAGACGGACCGCCTGCGACTTGATGGTGATGCCGCGCTCACGCTCGATGTCCATGCGGTCGAGGTACTGGGCGCGCATCTGCCGCTGGTCGACCACACCGGTCAGCTGGAGCATCCGGTCGGCGAGGGTCGACTTGCCGTGGTCGATGTGCGCGATGATGCAGAAATTACGGATCAGCGCCGGGTCGGTACGGCTCGGCTCGGGCACGTGGCTGGGGATGGCGGGCACGCAGTGTCCTGATTCTCGGGTCGCTGTCGGAGCTGCTGTCGGAACGGTACGCAGCCTCCATGGTCCCATGGACCTGGCCATGCGCTCGGTTTGGGCCGGTCGAAGCGCGCCTGGTAGCCTGGGTGGCTGTGTCTCGCATGCCCTCTCAGCAGACGGGACACATCCGGAAAATTCTCTGAACCTGAAAAGGCTCTTTCGTGGCGAACATCAAGTCCCAGATCAAGCGGAACAAGACCAACGAGAAGGCTCGCCTTCGCAACAAGTCGGTCAAGTCCGAGCTGCGCACCTTCATCCGCAAGGCCAACGAGGCGATCCTCGCCGGCGACGCGGAGAAGGCCACCGCTGCGGCCCGCCTGGCTTCCAAGAAGCTGGACAAGGCCGTCTCGAAGGGTGTCATCCACAAGAACGCCGCCGCCAACAAGAAGTCGGCGCTGGCCTCCAAGGTTGCCTCCATCTGAGCTCCGCACTCGATGTGATCGCCGGAACGGACCCAGCGGGCCCTCTCTCCCGCTCCTGACCGGCACCCCGCGCCGCACGCGGCCTGCGTTCGCCACGCGGGTGCGGCGCAACCAAGCAGTGACCGAAGGCCCCGGCCTCCGCCCTTCCCCAGGGCGGCGGCCGGGGCCTTCGCGTGTCCGCGGGGCGTCCGTGCGGGACTTTGCGGACGCCCCCTAGCGGCGCTGGGGGCGGGCCGCGCGGGCGACCGCCACGACCGCCTTCTCCAGGGCGTACTCCGGGTCGTCCCCGCCGCCCTTCACACCTGCGTCGGCCACGGCCACGGCACGCAGCGCGTCGGCGACGCCGTCCGCGGACCAGCCGCGCATCTGCTGCCGGACCCGGTCGATCTTCCACGGCGGCATGCCGAGGTCCCGGGCGAGGTCGCCCGGCCGGGCGCCGCGGGCGGAGGCGAGCTTGCCGATCGCGCGGACCGCCTGGGCCAGCGCGCTGGTGATCAGCACGGGCGCCACGCCGGTCGACAGGGACCAGCGCAGGGCTTCGAGGGCTTCGGCGGCCCGGCCCTCGACCGCCCGGTCGGCGACCGTGAAGCTGGAGGCCTCGGCCCGGCCCGTGTAGTAGCGGCCGACCACGGCCTCGTCGATCGTGCCCTCGACGTCCGCGCACAGCTGCGCCGCGGCGCTGGCCAGCTCCCGCAGGTCGCTGCCGATCGCGTCGACCAGTGTCTGGCACGCCTCGGGGGTCGCGGAACGCCCCAGCGTCCGGAACTCCCCGCGCACGAACGACAGCCGGTCCGCCGGCTTGGTCATCTTCGGGCAGGCGACCTCGCGGGCCCCGGCCTTGCGCGCCGCGTCCAGCAGGCCCTTGCCCTTGACCCCGCCCGCGTGCAGGAGGACGACCGTGATCTCCTCGTACGGCGACGCCAGGTACGCCTTGAGCTCCTTGGCCGCGTCCGCGCCCACGTCCTGCGCGTTGCGGACGACGAGGACCTTGCGCTCGGCGAACAGCGAGGGGCTGGTCAGCTCCGCCAGGGTGCCGGGCTGGAGCTGCTCGGAGGCGAGGTCCCGGACGTCGGTGTCGGCGTCGACCGCGCGGGCGGCCGCCACCACCTCCCGTACGGCACGGTCGAGCAGCAGGTCCTCCTGCCCC
Source organism: Streptomyces sp. NPDC034085 (assembly GCF_055575555.1). NCBI lineage: Bacteria > Bacillati > Actinomycetota > Actinomycetes > Kitasatosporales > Streptomycetaceae > Streptomyces > Streptomyces sp. NPDC034085. Next base: position 723,175 of record NZ_JBVISL010000001.1, read on the forward strand.
ACCGCGAGGGTGAGCGGGGCGAGCGGATCGTCGGTGGGGTTCTTCCTGGTGGCCATCGCCCCCAGCATCCCACGCCGCACTGACACCGCCCCGCCCCCGGTGCCCGAGAATGGCCGGGTGAACCTGCGACATGTACTGGTACTGCCCGACCGCGACGCCGCCGAGGAGGTGGCCCAGGAGGTCGTCGACCGCTTCGGCCTGCCGGAGGAGCCCCAGCTGGTACGCGACGCCCTCGCCGGCGAGGACGACGCCGAGGACGCCCAGTGGCTGGTGGTCGTCGAAGACCCCCGCGAGCGGCTCGACGCCGCCTCGCTGGACGAACTCGCCGCCGCGTACGAAGGCTGGCTCGAAGCCCCGTAGGAGGGCCCCGCGCCCGCCCCCTCAGGCCTTGTGGACGATCTGTACGTCCAGCTGCACTTCCACGCTCGGCCCGATCGCCGCGATCCCCTGTGCCAGCACCGACTGCCAGTCGAGGGCGAAGTCCGCGCGGTTCAGCTCGGCCGTGGCCCGGCAGGCGGCCCGCGGTTCGCCCTCCAGGCCCGTGCCGTGCCCCAGGTACTGGGTGTCGAGGGTGACCGAACGGCTGACGCCGTGGAGGGTGAGGGCCCCCGCGACCGCCCAGCGGCTGCCGCTGCGGTGGATGAACCGCTCGCTGTAGAACTCCACCGTCGGGTGCCGGGCCGCGTCCAGGAAGTCGGTGGAGCGCAGGTGGTCGTCCCGCCTCCGCATCCCGGTGTCGATGCTCGCCGAGTCGATGATCACGTGCATGGAGGAGTCCTCCATGCGCTCGGCTATCCGCACCGCGCCGGCGAAGGTCGTGAACCGGCCGTGGATCCGCGCGAAGCCGATGTGCCGGGCGGTGAAGGCGATCGACGAATGCGTCGGATCGAGCTCCCAGTGCCCGGGCTGCGGGAGCAGCGGCGGCTCCACGGCGTCCAGGATGATCTCCGCCGTGCCGGGCTGCGGGTCCCCCACCAGCGTCGCCCCGTGGAAGGGCGCGTAGCCCTCGGCGGTGACGGTGAGCCGGTACTCGCCCTCCGGCATCGCCGCCGTGAATCCCCCGTACGGATCGGTCTCCCCGCTGACGACCCGTCGGCCGATCGGATCGGTGACCTCGAACTTGGCCTGGCGGACCGGCTGGTGGACCGTGTCGAGCACGCGGCAGCTCAACAGCCGCGCCGTAGGCGGCAGAGTCACCGTCGCGGATGTCTGCGGACCGGCTCCTGCGGCCGGATCCATCCCCCGTCTGCGACCGAACATGGCTGGTGCACCCCCGTGCTGTGTGGACTTGGACCGTTCTGGCGAAGACGCATTCGATCATGCTGCCGGGTTGTGGGCAAACAGAGCGGTCGCGCCCGGTATGCCCACGCCGATCCGGACGCCGCCTGGCCGGAAAGGCCCTCATCCCCGGGCCGCTCCCGGAGACGGCCACGGAACCGTCCTCATCGGTGCGCAGCACGGCCGCACCAAGCGCCTTCAACCGTGCGAGCGTACGCGGCGCGGGGTGCCCGTAGCGGTTGCCCGTGCCGACGGGGACGATCGCGAGCCGCGGCCGGATCCGGTCCTGCAGCCCGGGGTCCTGGTGCGCCGAACCGTGGTGGGCGACCTTGAGCACGTCCACCGGCCCCAACTCCGGATGCTCCCTCAGCAGGGCCTGTTGGGACAGCGGTTCGAGGTCGCCGAGCAGCAGCAGCGTCAGGCCCGACGTGCGCACCAGCAGGGCGACGCTCGCGTCGTTGGGCCCCTCCGGCGGCGGACCCGCCGCCGAAGGCCACAGCACCTGCCACTCCAGCGGTCCCGTCCGGCGCCGCTCCCCCGGCGCCGCCGGCACGACCGGCACCCCGGCCCGCGCCGCCGCCCGCCGGACCAGGGCGGCCTGTAGGGGCGGTTCCTCCAGCGTGGTGGTTTCGATCACACCCACCGACCGGCCCCGCAGCACCCCGGACAGCCCTCCCACGTGATCGGCGTGGAAGTGCGTCAGCAGGAGCAGCGGGATCCGGGTCACCCCCAAGGCCCGCAGGCAGGCGTCCACCGGCCCCGGCTCCGGCCCGGCGTCCACCACGACGGCCGTCCCGGGGCCGGCGGCGAGCACGGCGGCATCGCCCTGGCCCACGGCGCACTGCACGTAGCTCCAGTCGGACGGCGGCCAGCCGGTGAGCGTACGGACCAGCTGCGGCGGCCGCAGGACCGCGACGAGCAGCAGCACGGCCACGACGGCACAGGCACCCCGCCGCCGCCCGAACCGCGCACCGAGTCCCACCGCGGCCAGCGTGACCACGACCAGCAGCAGCCCGCCCGCGAGCCCGCCCGGCCAGGGCAGCTCCGCACCCGGCAGCCGCGCCCCGGCCCGCGCCACGCCGGCGATCCACCCGGCCGGCACCCCCGCGCACCAGGCGAGCAGCTTCGCCACGGGCATGCACAGCGGCGCCACGGCGAGCGCCGCGAAGCCGAGCACGGTGGCGGGGCCCGCCGCCAGCTCCGCCAGGAGGTTGCACGGCACCGCGACCAGGCTCACCCGCGCGGAGAGCACCACCACCACCGGCGCACACACGGCCTGCGCCGCGGCGGCCGCCCCCAGGGCGTCGGCCAGGCGCGGCGCCACCCCGCGCCGCCGCAGGGCCCCCGCCCAGCGGGGCCCGAGGGTGAGCAGCGCCCCGGTGGCCAGCACGGAGAGGAGGAAGCCGGGGCTGCGGGCCAGCCAGGGGTCGTACAGCACCAGCAGCAGTACGGCTCCGGCCAGCGCCGGGATCAGGGACCTGCGCCGCCCGGTGGCCAGGGCGAGCAGGGTGACCGCCCCGCAGGCGGCGGCCCGCAGCACGCTCGGATCGGGCCGGCACACCACCACGAAGGCCAGCGTCAGTGCCGCCCCGCACAGGGCCGTGGCCCGCAGCGAGAGCCCCAGCCGGGGCGCCAGCCCGCGCCGCTCGACCTGCTGCGCGCGGGCCGGGGGCCCGATCAGCAGGTACAGCACCACCGTCAGGTTGGAGCCCGAGACGGCCAGCAGGTGCAGCAGGTCGGTGGCCCTGAACGCCTCGTGCAGGTCGGGCGGTACCCGGGAGGTGTCCCCGACCACCAGCCCCGGCAGCAGGGCCCTGGCGTCCGGCGCGAGCCCTCCGGTGGCCTCCCGCAGCCCGGCGCGCAGCGTCCCCGCGAGGCGCTGCACCCGGTCGGGGCCGCCCGTCACCCCGGGCGGGGTGTCCCCCGCCGGGCGGAGCAGCGCCACGGCCCGCTCCCCGTCCCGCGCCGGAGCCAGCCGGGCCACCACCGCGACCCGGGTCGAGGGCTCCAGCCGCGCCCAGTCCGGATGCCCGGCCAGCACCCGGACCGGGGTCTCCACCCGGGTCCGCGCCCCGTCGGGGCCGCCCACCCCGGTCACCACGGCGTCCAGCACCACCACCGGCGGCCCGCTCCCGCCGCGGGCCACCCGGGGGTCCGAGCCGACGGTGAGCTCCCCGTGCACCCGGGCGTGCTCCCGGGCCAGCCGGGCCACCGGCCCCGCTCGCGCCTCGGCCCGCTCCAGCCCGGCCACCCCCGCCCCGGTGGCGGCGCACAGCAGCGCGGCGGCCACGGCGGGGCCGACCCTCGACAGCGGCTGCGCACCCCTCGACCCGGCCAGCAGCAGGATCCCCGCCGCGGCCACCGCGAGCCCCGCCCCGACGGCGCACCACCCGCCCGGCACCCCGAGCGCCAGGGCCGCCGCACCCCATGCCGCCACGGCCGGCACCGCCAGCCGCAGATCGAGCGGCTCCGCCCGCTCCGCCCCGGCGCCCTCCCCGGGGCCCTCCACAACGCCGCTCACGGCCGCACCAGCCGGCGCAGCTCGGCGAACCTCCGCTCGCCGATGCCGTCGACCTGCCGGAGGTCCTCCACGGCCCGGAACCCGCCCCGGGCGGTGCGGAAGTCGACGATGTTCCGGGCAAGGACGGGCCCCACCCCGGGCAAGCCGTCCAGCTGCTCCACGGTCGCGCTGCCGAGGCTCAGCGGACCGGCACCGGCACCCGCGCCCCCGCCGGGCGCCGGCCCGCCCGGAGCCGGCTGCGCGGTGGCCCCCACCAGCACCTGCTCGCCGTCCACCAGCACCCGGGCCCGGTTGAGCCCGGTGATGTCCGTGCCCGGCCGCACTCCCCCGGCGGCGGCCAGCGCGTCCTCCACCCGCGAACCGCTGGGCAGCCGCCGCACCCCGGGGTCGCGGACCTTGCCGCCGACGTCGACCACGATGCGGGCGCCCCCGCCGGCCGGCGCCGCTCCCGGCAGCGACGCCGAAGGGACCGGCGCGGGGCCGACCACGGCGGGCGCCGTCACCGGCTGCGGCCGCCCGGACCAGTACTGCTGGGCGGCGAAGCCGACCGCCACCACCAGCACCACCGCCACGGCGGCCACCGTCCGCGGCTCCACCCCGCACCGGACCTGCACCCACACGGGCAACCGCTCCCGCAGGGCCAGCCGCCGCGCGTCCCCGGCCCTCAGCCCGCGGCCCTCCACCGGCGCCTCGACCGCCCCGGGCCCCCGTCCCGGCCCCACCGGAACGGGCACCGGCCCCTCCAGCTCCGCCTGCGCCTGCGCGTCCGCCTCCCCAACGGCCGGCCGATCCGGCCAGGCCCGCGGATAGGCCCCGAGCCACGGCTCCGCGTCGGGAGGCGGATCGGCCACCCGAAGGGCCCCGGCTGCCTCCTCCCGCACCCTCTCCGGCGGCGGGGAACTCCCCATCAGGGCCTCGGCCCTGCGCCGCACCTCGGCGGGGTCGGGTCGGGGCCTCGCCCGGGCGTCACGGCGGTCCCGGAGCCGGCCGTCGGAGCGGCGCGCCCGCCCGGGCCCGCTGCCGGCCCCGGCGGCGATCGGGAAACGAGAACTGTCTGAGGTACGCGGCGTACGCGTTCGAAGAGTCATGCCACCGACGCTAGATCCGGACCCGGACCACCCGCTCGGAGCCCTCAATTCCGGTGGATGACCGGCCTGTTGTGGACAACCCGGCCACTCGTTCCGGTGATCAGCGGGGCGAGACGACCGCGGCCAGCAGCCCCGGCCCTGTGTGCGCGCCGATCACCGCGCCGACCTCGCTGACGTGCATCTCGCCCAGGGCGGGAATGCGTTCGCGGAGCCGCTGGGCGAGCTTCTCGGCCCGGTCCGGAGCTGCCAGGTGGTGGACGGCGACATCGACGCTGCGCGACCCGGCCCGTTCGACGGCCAGTTCCTCCAGCCGCGCGATGGCCTTGGAGGACGTGCGCACCTTCTCCAGCATCTCGATCCGCCCGCCGTCCAGGGTCAGCAGCGGTTTGACCGCCAGCGCCGAGCCGAGGAGGGCCTGGGCGGCCCCGATCCGCCCGCCGCGGCGCAGGTAGTCGAGGGTGTCCACGTAGAAGTACGCCGACATCTCGGCGGCCCGCTTCTCGGCGGCGGCCACGGCCTCGTCGGCGGACCCGCCGGCTTCCGCCGTCTCGGCGGCGGCGAGCGCGCAGAAGCCGAGGGCCATGGCGACCATGCCGGTGTCGACGACGCGGACCGGTACCGGCGCGGTCCGGGCCGCGACCACGGCGGCGTCGTAGGTGCCGGAGAACTCGGCGGACAGGTGCAGGCTCACGATGGCGGTCGCTCCGGCGTCCGCGGCCGCCCGGTAGGCCCGGACGAACTGTTCGGGGCCGGGGCGGGAGGTGGTGACCGACCGGCGCTTCTGCAAGGCCGCCGCGAGGCTGCGGGCCGAGATCTCGGTCCCTTCCTCCAGGGCCTCGTCCCCCAGGACCACGGTCAGGGGTACGGCAGTGATCCCGTGCCGCGCCATCGCCTGCGGGGGCAGGTAGGCCGTGGAATCGGTGACGATCGCGACATGGCGGGACATGAGCCGGAGGTTACCGGCAGAGGCGGTGATCCGGCAGCCCGGGCCCCTCCCACCCGCCGGACCGCCCCACTCAGGCAGCGGACCCCCTCAGGCACCGGCCCCGCTCAACCGGTGCTCCCTCAGGCGGTCGCCCCCACCAGGTAGTAGCCCCACCAGGCGAACGACCCCCTCAGGCAGTAGCCCCCACCAGGCGGTGCCCACCCCTCAGGTGGTGGCCTCCGGCCGGGGGGCCTTCTGCCAGGGGTAAGCCGCCGCCGGGGCGGAAGGATTCAGTGCCGCCCGGCCGGCCTCCGCGGACCGCCCCGGTTCCTCAGCCTTCGGCGACGGCCCCGCACCCGAACCCGACTCGGCCGGCCGACCCGCCGCATCCGGGCCCGCCGCGCCCGCCTGACCCGCGTCCCAGGCCGCCGCGGCGGCGGCCAGGTCGTCCACGGACTCCCGGGACCAGTCGCGCAGCGCGCCCGACTCCACCTCGATCTGCTCCGACAGGACCGCCAGGTCGTCGTCCGCGAACCGCCGGGCGCGGTCGCGCGCGGCCCACCGCAGCGAGTCCGCCGACTTCGTGATCTTGAGGGTGCGCTCCCGCAGCTCGGGCAGGCGCTCCGCGATCCGCTTGCGGTCCGGCTCCTGTTCCAGCCGCTTCAGTTCGTCGTCCAGCTCGTGCCCGTGCCGGCTCAGCCGCTCGAAGAGGGCGATGGACTCCTGAAGCGAGCTGTCCGCCTGCACACCCTGGTACAGGGCGGCCTGCGTGGTGCGCATGGAGGAGCGCAGGTCGAGCCGCAGCTGCGCCAGCGCGCCGCTGACCCCGACCTGGCCGAGGCTCCTGGCCTTCAGGGTGGTGTCCTCCACCGTCCGGCGGGCCTGCGTGATCGTCCGGTCCACGCCGCGCTTGGCCGCGCCGACCGCCTTGACCGTGGCCCAGGCGCCCAGCCCCAGGAAGGCGAACAGCACCACCAGGGCAAAGATGATGATCAACGCGCCTACCTCCATGAGGTTCCCTTCCCCGGCCGGTTCCCGTCCCCTCCACCGTAAACGCCCCGGGCAGGCCAGGGGTTCCATTCGAACCCCCAACCTGCCCGTACGGGATGTCCCCGATCAGATGACGATGTTCACCAGCTTCGGCGCACGCACGATCACCTTGCGGATCTCCGCACCGCCCAGGGCCGCGACGACGCCCGCGTCGGTCACGGCCAGCTGCTCCAGGTCGGCGTCGGAGATGCTCGGCGGCACCTCCAGGCGCGCCTTGACCTTGCCCTTGACCTGGACCACGCAGGTGACCGTCTCGTCCACGACGTACGCCGGGTCCGCGACGGGGAAGTCCTGGTGGACGACCGAGTCGGTGTGGCCCAGGCGGTGCCACAGCTCCTCCGCGATGTGCGGCGCCAGCGGGGCGACCAGCAGCACCAGCCGCTCGGCCACGGACCGCTCCAGCGGGCGCCCCGCCTTCGTCAGGGCGTTGTTCAGCTCGGTGATCTTCGCGATCGCCGTGTTGAAGCGCAGGCCCGCCATGTCCGAGCCGGCCCCGTCGATCGCCTTGTGCAGGGCGCGCAGGGTGGCCTCGTCGGGCTCGCCGTCGACGACGGTGACCCGGCCGGTCTCCTCGTCCACGATGTTGCGCCACAGGCGCTGGAGCAGCCGGTACTGGCCGACGACGGCGCGGGTGTCCCACGGGCGCGACACGTCCAGCGGGCCCATCGCCATCTCGTACAGGCGCAGGGTGTCCGCGCCGTACTCCTCGCAGATCTCGTCGGGCGTGACGGCGTTCTTCAGGGACTTGCCCATCTTGCCGTGCTCGCGCTTGACCTGCTTGCCCTCGTGGAAGTACGCGCCGTCCCGCTCCTCGACCTCGGCCGCCGGGACGTACACACCGCGCTCGTCGGTGTAGGCGTACGCCTGGATCATGCCCTGGTTGAACAGCTTGTGGAACGGCTCGGCCGAGGACACGTGGCCCAGGTCGAACAGCACCTTGGACCAGAAGCGGGCGTACAGCAGGTGCAGCACCGCGTGTTCGGCGCCGCCCACGTACAGGTCGACACCGCCGTGCGGCGCGCCCTCGCGCGGGCCCATCCAGTACTGCTCGATCTCCGGGTCCACCAGGGCCGACGCGTTGTTCGGGTCCAGGTAGCGCAGCTCGTACCAGCAGGAACCGGCCCAGTTCGGCATGGTGTTGGTCTCGCGCCGGTAGGACTTGACGCCGTCGCCCAGGTCCAGTTCCACGTTGACCCACGCCTCGTTGCGCGACAGCGGGGTCTCCGGCTTGGAGGTGGCGTCGTCGGGCTCGAAGGTGCGCGGGGAGTAGTCCTCGACCTCCGGCAGCTCCAGCGGCAGCATCGACTCGGGCAGGGAGTGGGCGACGCCGTCCTGGTCGTAGACGATCGGGAAGGGCTCGCCCCAGTACCGCTGACGGCTGAACAGCCAGTCGCGCAGGCGGAAGTTGACGGTGCCCTCGCCGATCCCGCGCTCGGTCAGCCACTCGGTGATGGCGGCCTTGGCCTCGACCACGCCCAGGCCGTCCAGCGAGATGCCCTCACCCGCCGAGTTCACCAGCTCCGCGTCGTGGGAGACGAACGCGTCCTCCCACTCGGCCGGGTCGGTGCCCCGGCCGTCCGTCGGCTGGACGACGCAGCGCATCGGCAGCTCGAAGGCGCGCGCGAACTCGAAGTCGCGGGCGTCGTGCGCCGGGACGGCCATGATCGCGCCGGTGCCGTAGCCCATCAGCACGTAGTCGGCGATGAAGACGGGGACCTTCTCGCCGCTGACCGGGTTGAGGGCGTACTCACCGGTGAAGACGCCGGTCTTGTCCTTGGCCTCGGCCTGCCGCTCCACGTCCGACTTGGAGGCGGCCTGCTTGCGGTACGCGGCCACGGCCTCGGCGGGGGTGGCGTAGCCGCCGGTCCACACGTCGTGCGTGCCCTCGGGCCAGGCGGCGGGGATGAACTTCTCGACCAGCGGGTGCTCCGGCGCCAGCACCATGTAGGTGGCGCCGAACAGCGTGTCGGGGCGGGTGGTGAAGACGGTGATGGCCTCGTCGCCCAGCGCGAAGTCGACGCGCGCGCCCTCGCTGCGGCCGATCCAGTTGCGCTGCTGCAGCTTGATGGCCTCGGGCCAGTCCAGCGCGTCCAGGTCGTCCAGCAGGCGGTCGGCGTAGGCCGTGATCCGCATGTTCCACTGGCTCAGGCGGGACTTGAAGACGGGGAAGTTCCCGCGCTCGGACCGGCCGTCGGCGGTGACCTCCTCGTTGGCCAGTACGGTGCCCAGCCCGGGGCACCAGTTCACGGGCGCGTCCGAGGCGTAGGCCAGGCGGAAGCCGTTCAGCACGTCGGCCCGCTCGGCGGCGCTCAGGCCGGCCCAGGCGCGGCCTCCGGGGACCTCACGGCTGCCGTTCTCGAAGGCGGCGACCAGCTCGGAGATCGGGCGGGCCTTCTGCGCGTCGGTGTCGTACCAGGAGTTGTAGATCTGCAGGAAGATCCACTGGGTCCACTTGTAGTAGTCCGGGTCGATCGTCGCGAAGGACCGGCGCTTGTCGTGGCCCAGGCCCAGCCGGCGCAGCTGGACCTTCATGTTCTCGATGTTCGCCTCGGTCGACACGCGCGGGTGGGTGCCGGTCTGCACGGCGTACTGCTCGGCGGGCAGGCCGAAGGCGTCGAAGCCCAGGGTGTGCAGGACGTTGTGGCCGGTCATCCGCTGGTGGCGGGCGAAGACGTCGGTGGCGATGTATCCGAGCGGGTGGCCCACGTGCAGGCCCGCACCGGAGGGGTACGGGAACATGTCCATGATGAACTTCTTGGGCCGGGCGACGACCGCGGGCTCCCCGGCCAGGTCACCGGTCGGGTTCGGCGCCTCGTAGATGCCCTCCGCGTCCCATACGTCCTGCCAGCGTGCCTCGATGTCGGCGGCCATGGCAGCCGTGTAACGGTGCCCCTCGGCCGCCTCGGGGGCCGGGGTGTTCGTCTCGCTCATGATTTCTGAAGCTCCATCGATCGTCTCTGCCGTCTCTGCCTGCCCAAACGAAAAAACCCCTCGCACAGGAGGGGACGCCGCGCCGATGCCGACCGTCTCGAAGGGTCGGCACTGATCAGCGCGGCTCGGTAAGCAGAAGGCGTACGGCACGCATGGCGTCAGGGTACCGCAGCGGCCCCTACGAGCGCTCGGACGTTCCACCGGCCGGGCACCCGGACCGGCCACCGGAAGACCCGGAGCACGACGAGAAGCGGGCCACCCGATCCGGGTGGCCCGCTTCTTCACTGTGGAGCTAAGGAGAATTGAACTCCTGACCTCCTGCATGCCATGCAGGCGCTCTACCAACTGAGCTATAGCCCCTTGCTTCTCTGCCGCCGGGCCCCTTCTCGGTTTCCCTTGCCGGTTCCCCCTGGCGACATCGAGAACATTACACGGTCATGGCCCCACTCCAAAAATCGGTTTCCCGGGGCCTTCCGAGGGGGCCCGACGCCTGTCCGGTTTGACCGGAATGCTCATGCGCGGGCGAACTGGTAGAACCGCTTCAGCGTGCAGTGTTCGTCGAGCAGGCGGCCGTAGATCGGCTCGCCCTCCAGCTCCCGGTACGTCTCGATCGGGTCGCCTTTTATGATCAGCGCCCGCGCGCATTCCTCGCACCAGTACTGGTAGTCGGGATTGACCGGTTCCATGTCCCGCACGATCGGCGTGCCGTTGTCGCACCAGTCGCACCGCCGCCGGTGTGCACCCATCCGTCAGCGACTCCCTCCCGCGTCGGGCCGTCGTGTCCCCCTCCGGCGGTCCGATTCTGCCACGTCGGCAGCGCCCGGGGCAGCAAGCGCACAAAGGGGGGCAAACGCAAGGATCCCGCCCCCTGTTGGGGACGGGATCCTGATTGTGGAGCTAAGGAGAATTGAACTCCTGACCTCCTGCATGCCATGCAGGCGCTCTACCAACTGAGCTATAGCCCCGCTCTCCGCCGCGTTCCCCCCGTTTCCGGTGTTCTTCGCTGCGAACAAGAAGAACTCTAGCCTGTGACCAGCCGGAAAGTGAAATCCGGGTCCGAGCCGCCCCTCGCGCCCCTGCGGCACGCCGCGGAAGGCGTCAGTCGTCGTCGCCGAGCACCGGTTCCGGCAGCGTGCCGGCGTTGTGCTCCAGCAGGCGCCAGCCCCGGGCGCCTTCGCCGAGGACGGACCAGCAGCAGTTGGAAAGGCCGCCGAGACCCTCCCAGTAGTACGACTCCAGGCCCAGCAGGCGCCCGATGGTCGTACGGATGGTGCCGCCGTGGCTGACGACGACGAGCGTGCCGCCCTCCGGCAGCCGGTCGGCGTGACCGAGCACCACCGGGGCGGCCCGGTCGGCGACCTCGGTCTCCAGCTCACCGCCGCCGCGCCGGACGGGCTCGCCGCGCTTCCACGCCGCGTACTGCTCGCCGTACTTCTCGAGGATCTCCTCGTGGGTGAGGCCCTGCCACTCGCCGGCGTAGGTCTCGCGCAGCGCCTCGTCGTGCGCCACGGGCAGGCCGGTGACGGCGGCCAGCTCGGCAGCCGTCTTCGCGGCCCGCCGCAGGTCGGAGGCCACGATGGCGTCCGGCTTCAGCGAGGCGAGCAGCCGGGCGGCGCGGCGCGCCTGCGCCACACCCGTCTCGGTCAGCTCGATGTCCGTGGAGCCCTGGAAGCGGCGCTCCAGGTTCCACGAGGTCTGGCCGTGCCGCCAGAGGACGATCTTCCTGCCGGTCTTGCCGGTGGCGGTCGTGCTCAGAACAGATCACCGTCCAGGTCGTCGTCGCCACCCTGTGCCTCGCGCAGCTTCGCGTGCTCCTCGGCCTTGCCGATGGTGAGCTTGGCGTCCTCGGGGAGCTCGATCTCGGGGCAGTCCTTCCACAGGCGCTCCAGCGCGTAGAAGACGCGCTCCTCGCTGTGCTGGACGTGGACGACGATGTCGACGTAGTCGAGCAGGATCCAGCGGGCGTCGCGGTCGCCCTCGCGGCGCACCGGCTTGGCGCCGAGCTCCTTGAGCAGCCGCTCCTCGATCTCGTCCACGATCGACTTGACCTGGCGGTCGTTGGGCGCGGAGGCGAGGAGGAAGGCGTCGGTGATCGACAGCACGTCGCTGACGTCGTACGCGATGATGTCGTGCGCGAGCCGGTCGGCCGCGGCCTGGGCTGCGGTGGTGATGAGCTCGATGGAGCGGTCCGTGGCGGTCACTGGCCATGCTTTCGGGTTGGCGGGCAGATCCCTACAAGGGTCTCATGTACCGCCGACGCCGCCCGCGCTTGACGTACCGCGCGGGCGGGAGGGCCAGGTCAGGACGGCTTGTAGTCCCCGCCCAGGATCACCACGACGTCCGCGTTCACCGCGTTCTCGGCCTTCTTCACGTCGGACTCCGGCAGCCCCAGCGTCTTGGCGACGTCGACCGCCCGGTCCCGCTGGGCGTCGTCCTGGTACGTGATCTGCGAGGTGGCGGCCGTCCGGTCGGCCTTGCCGCCGTCCACGAGGCCGTAGCCGCCGTTCAGCAGCGCCGCCTTCGCCGCGATCTGCGCCTTCTCGCTCCCGGTGGCGTCCTTGAGGCCCACGCGGAGGGCGGCGCCGGGCTGGGCCGCGGTGAAGGAGCCGCCGAGGATCTCCTTGACCACCTTCTTGTTGGCGTCGTCGGTCAGGCCCCCGTCCGGCTTCACGGTGAGCACCTCGGTGCGGTACGCCGCGACCTTGGCGTGCTCGCCGATCCGCGACAGCAGTCCGCCGAGGTTCTGCGCGTCCAGTCCCGGATCGAGGATCTGGCCCATGCTGTCAACGGTCGTGGCCGCCGCCTTCGGGTCGCCCGGGATCTTGCGCAGGACCGCGTAGAGGACCTTGCCGGTGCGCTCCAGCTGCCTGGCCTCCGGCTCGCCCTGGGCGCGGTGGGTGGCGTACGCGACGGCCATGGCGCCGGTCAGGCTCTGCCGTGAGCCCTGTCCGACGGCCGGGGTCTTGGCCTGCTCGTCGGCCGGGACGGCGGTGTCGGTGTCCACCTCGATGCCCCCGACCAGCTCGACGAGCCGTTCCAGGAAGGGGGTGTCCAGGCGCCAGGTGCCGCCGATGCGGGTGCCGAGGACGGTGTCGAGGGACTCGCGGGTGCCGAGGCTGCCCTCCTCGACGGCTTTGCCGAGGGAGGTTCCGGTGCCGTCCTGCTTGGGGACGCCGAGTGCGTTGGGGATCAGGACGGTGGCGCCCTGCCGGGTGGTGACGTTGTCCACGAGGAGGGCGGTGGAGCTGCCGCCCCGCTTGGTGTTGTGCAGGTGGACGACGATCATGTCGCGCTTCTGCGCCCCGGCGGTGGCCGGGGCGCCCTGCTTCTGCCCAGGGCCGTCGAGGAACGGCAGCTTGCCCGCGTACCAGAGGTAGCCCGCGCCGCCGACGACGAACAGGGCGAGGACGACGATCAGCGCGACGACCCGGTTGCGGCCGCGCCGGCGGGCCTCCTCACGCCGCTCGGTCCGGCTCTCGGTGAAGGCGAGCCAGTCGATGACCTCGGAGTCCTCGTCGGGCTGGTCGATGAAGGCGAACTGTTCCGTGCGGTAGCCGGGGGCGTCGTCCGTGTCCGGGGTGGCCGGCGCGGACTCCTCCGCGGTGGCCCGGCGCGGCTCGGGCACCTGGGCGGCCGGCGGGGCCGCGGCCGGCGGCTCCTGGGGGGCGCTCTGCTGCGGGATCCAGTGCGGGAGCTGCTGGGTGCCGTACCCGGGGGCGGACGCCTGGGAGTACTCCTGCTGCGGCGGGTAGGGGTCGTAGCCCTGCCCCTGCGGGTCCTGCGGGTCCTGCGGGTACGGGTACGAGGTCTCGTAGGGCTGCTCGTACCCGGGGTACTGCTGGTGGTCCTGGTAGGGCTGCCCGTACGGGGGCGGGGCAGACTGCGCGGGCACCTGGCCGTACACGGGCCTGCCGTACGAGTCGTAGCCGATGAGCTGCAGCTGGGCGGCGTACGGGTCGTACGGATCCTGTGGGTCGTTCACCGCGGGGCCCCTCTCTCCGGAAGCTCAGGCTCCCCGGTACAGCTCACGCTTGTCGATGTAGCGCACCACACCGTCCGGCACCAGATACCAGACGGGATCGCCCTGGGCGACCCGCGTACGGCAGTCCGTGGAGGAGATCGCGAGCGCGGGCACCTCGACCAGCGAGACCCCGCCCTCGGGGAGGCCGTCGTCGGTGAGGAGGTGGCCGGGCCGGGTCACTCCGATGAAGTGGGCGAGGGAGAACAGCTCGTCCGCGTTGCGCCAGGTCAGGATCTGGGCGAGGGCATCGGCACCGGTGATGAAGAACAGGTCCGCGTCGGCGTTGAGCGCGCTCAGGTCCCGCAGCGTGTCGATGGTGTACGTGGGGCCGCCGCGGTCGATGTCGATGCGGCTCACGGAGAACTGCGGGTTCGAGGCGGTCGCGATGACCGTCATGAGGTAGCGGTCCTCGGCGGGCGACACGGCCCGCTGCGACTTCTGCCACGGTTCGCCCGTCGGCACGAAGACCACCTCGTCGAGGTGGAAGAGGGCGGCCACCTCACTGGCGGCCACCAGGTGTCCGTGGTGGATCGGGTCGAACGTCCCGCCCATCACGCCGAGCCGGCGCTTGACCGGGCCCGTAGGCATTTCCTGCTCTCCCATGAGCGCAGAGCCTACTGGCCCGGTGCCGTGCGCGCGGCGGCCCGGTCGGGTACGGAGCCCGGTCCGGAACGAACCCGGTAGGAGGCGGCCTAGCGGTCGCGGTTCAGGCGGGTGGTCACCCAGAGCATGAGCAGCAGGACGACGAACGCACCGCCACCGGTCAGGTACGGGCTCAGGCTTTCGTGGTTGCCGCCGTGCCCGCCTTCCTCCGCAGCGAGGAGGACCAGGTCGTGGGCGGTGGTGGAGAGGCTCATCAGGCAGGTACCTATCGAGTCGGGGAGCGGGCGGAGACTTCCCTCACATCGTATGCGGGGGCCTCGGGCACGCTCACGCCGACTCAGGCGTTGGAGAGGATGCACGCACGTGACCACAGCCGATCCAGGGGGAGGGCGCCATGACGGACACCGGATCCGAGACGACACCGGCACGCGAGCGGAGGAGGTTCCCCGGAATCTCCTCGCGGGCCTACGAACACCCGGCGGACCGCTCGGCGCTGGTCGCGCTGCGCAGACTCGCCGGATTCGACACGGTGTTCAAGGCCCTCAGCGGGCTCCTCCCGGAGCGCAGCCTGCGGCTGCTGTTCCTGTCGGACTCGGTGCGGGTGGGCGAGACCCAGTTCCCGCACCTGCACGAAATGCTGCGCGACGCCTGTTACATCCTGGACCTGGAGAAGGTCCCCCAGATGTACGTGCAGCAGGACCCGAAGCCCAACGCGATGTGCATCGGGCTGGACGAGCCGATCATCGTGGTGACGACGGCGCTGGTGGAGCTGCTCGACGAGGAGGAGATGCGGGCGGTGGTGGGCCACGAGGTGGGCCACGCGCTGTCCGGGCACTCCGTGTACCGCACGGTGCTGCTGTTCCTGACGAACCTGGCGCTGAAGGTGGCCTGGATCCCGCTGGGCACGGTGGCGGTCACGGCGATCGTGACGGCGCTGCGCGAGTGGTTCCGCAAGTCGGAGCTGTCGGCGGACCGGGCCGGTCTGCTGGTGGGGCAGGACGTGAACGCGTCGATGCGCGGCCTGATGAAGATCGCCGGCGGCAACCACCTCCACGAGATGAACGTCGACGCCTTCCTCGCCCAGGCCGAGGAGTACGAGGAGAGCGGCGACCTGCGCGACTCCGTGCTCAAGATCCTCAACGTGCTGCCGCGGACCCACCCCTTCACCACGGTACGGGCCGCCGAGCTGAAGAAGTGGTCCCTGAGCCGGGACCACCAGCGGATCATGGACGGCCACTACCCGAAGCGGGACGAGGACAAGGACACCTCGGTGACCGACTCCTTCCGCCAGTCCGCGTCGCACTACGCGGAGTCGGTGCGCACCAGCAGGGATCCGCTGATGAAGCTGGTCGGCGACATAGCCGGCGGTGCGGGCGACCTGGGCGGGAAGCTGCGCGACCGCTTCACCGGTACGGGCGGCGCCCCGCGCGACGCCGGCGACGCCAAGGGCTCCCCGGGCCCCACGGGCTCCGCAGGGCCCGCGGGCGCTACCGAAGGGGACTGACGGAGGCCGGCGGGGGCGCCTGTGACTGCGGGGGCGGCTGCGAGGGCGCCGGCGTGCTGCTCGGCGCGGCGGCCGGGGCGAGTACGCCGCACAGCCCGGCGGTGCGCCGGGGGTGGCCGCTCGCGTACGGGTCGCTCGCGGGCGGGCCCACGGTCGTCGGCCCGGCTCCGGCCGGCAGGGGGCGGAAGCCTTCGGCGGGCTCGGTGGCGCAGTCCTGCGGCCCGGCCATCACGTAGGCCGAGGAGACCTCCGCCCGGCGGGTCGTCAGGTCCTCGCGGTCGAAGCGCAGGCGCAGCTCGCGGCGCACGGTGAAGAGCGAGGCCCCGTCGGCGGCGGGCGGGACGGCCGCCGGACGGACGGCGTACACGAAAGTGTGGTCCGTGCTCACCTCCAGCACCTCCGGGTTCACCTCCTGGACGGCGAGGCTGCCGCTCACCCGGACGCGCGGGTCGGCGACGACGGCGGTGCCGGGGTCGAAGCGGACCAGCCAGCCGGTGGCGGCGTGCCGGCCGTCGCCGGAGGGCGCGGCCATGCTCTCGTCGAACTGGGCCAGCTGCCCGGGGTCCAGGAGTACCCGCACGGGCCGGGAGGCCGTCCCGGAGAGCACGTCCGGGTCCAGCGAGGACTGCACCAGGTAGTCCTTGGCGATGGACAAGGCGGCGACGACCTGGCCCTCGGTGAAGTGGTGCGTGCGCCGTGCCGCGGGGAGCGTGATCCCGGCCGCCCCGATGCGGTAGTCGGCCGCCGGGCTGTCCGCGTAGAGGTCGCCCGGCCGGCCGCCGGGCACCTCGGAGGCGGGTGCCAGGGGGACGACGGTGCTGATGAGCGGCTCGGCGTTGCCGCCGGCCGGGGGGACGTACGGGTTGCGCACGCCCATGTAGACGGCGACCGCGAAGGCCGTGGCGATGAGCAGTACGAGCAGCATGCCCTGGCGGGCGCCGCGGCCCGGGGTGCCGGTGCGGGGGCCGGCGGAGCCGCCGCCGGACCAGAGGGAGCGGCTGCGGACGGCCGGGGCGTGCTCGCCCATGCGTTCCTGGGCGGAGAACTCCTGGAGCCGGGCAGCACGGACGAAGTCCTCGTCGAACACCACCGAGCGGTACTCGTCCGGGCGCAGTTCGTCGTCACCCCCGCCGATGCCATCGGGGGTGCCGTTGGGCGGATCTCCTGGAACGGCCATCGCTTCTCCCGCTGTCCCCGCTTCAGAGAAGCCCCCAGCTCCGGCGCAGGAAGTGGGGTCGTACCTTCAGGGTTGGCGGCCGACGGGGTAGGTAAACGCGCCGACGCCGGTGACTTCCCTGAGCGGCGTACTGGCCGGGGCGGGTGCGGGGTCCTGGTCGCCGGAGGCGCTGCGGTAGACGGCGCTGAAGGCCAGCGCGACCATGCCGAGCCCCATCACGACGGCGAGCACCCAGGCGACCGGGCGGAGCCAGGGCGAACGGCCGCGGTAGGGGCGCAGGGCCCCTCCGTAGGCGCCGTACGGGCCCTCGGCGTACCCGTAGCCGTAGCCGTACGGGCCGGGCTCCCAGCCGGGGTCGTCGAGGCCGTACCCGTCGGGGTGGCCGTAGTCCTCGTCCCCCGCCCAGCCTCCGGCGACCCGGGCGGCCTCGGCCTCGGCGCGCGCCCGGTCGGCTGCGCGCTGGCGCTCGGCCGCGCTCGGTTCATGGATTTCGGCGTTCCGGACGAAGGCCTCGTCGAACACCACGGAGGCGAAGTCGTGATCCGCGCCTCCGCGGTCGTCGTCGGGCTTCCCGTCGTCCGGGAACGGCTTGCCCCCCACGTCGTCCGGCACGGGACCAGCGTAGACCTGGGGGGCGTCTTTGGGCAGGGTGTGAGCCGGTTCCGGCCACACCGTGTCCCCTCCGCGGTTACCGCACGTGACCGTCGCCGGTGACGATGTACTTGGTGGAGGTGAGCTCGGGAAGGCCCATCGGGCCCCGGGCGTGCAGCTTCTGGGTGGAGATCCCGATCTCGGCGCCGAAGCCGAACTGGCCACCGTCCGTGAACCGGGTGGAGGCGTTCACGGCGACCGTGGTCGAGTCGACCAGCTGGGTGAAGCGGCGGGCGGCGGCCTGCGAGGTGGTGACGATCGCCTCGGTGTGACCGGAGGTCCAGCGGCGGATGTGGGCGACGGCGTCGTCGAGGGAGTCCACGACGGCGGCGGCGATGTCGTACGACAGGTACTCCGCGGCCCAGTCCTCGTCGGTGGCGGGCACGGCGGTGGCCTTGCCCCCCTCGGCCGCGGCCAGCACCCGGTCGTCGCCGTGGACGGTGACGCCGGCCTCGGCGAGCGCGTCCAGGGCGCGCGGCAGGAAGGCGGCGGCGATGTCGCGGTGCACGAGGAGGGTCTCGGCGGCGTTGCAGACGGAGGGCCGCTGGGCCTTGGAGTTGATGAGGATGTCCACGGCCATGTCAAGGTCGGCCTCGGCGTCGACGTAGACGTGGCAGTTGCCGGTACCGGTCTCGATGACCGGGACGATGGACTCCTCGACGACCGTCTTGATGAGCGAGGCACCGCCGCGCGGGATGAGCACGTCGACGAGGCCGCGGGCGCGCATCAGTTCGCGGACGGAGTCGCGGGACTCGCCGGGGACGAGCTGGATCGCGTCGGCGGGCAGGCCGGCGTCCTCGATGGCGTCGCGCAGGATGCCGACGAGCGCGGTGTTCGAGGCGTAGGCGGAGGAGCTGCCGCGGAGCAGGACGGCGTTGCCGGACTTCAGGCAGAGCGCGGCGGCGTCGACGGTGACGTTGGGGCGGGCCTCGTAGATGATGCCGACGACCCCGAGGGGGACGCGGATCTGGCGGAGGTCGATGCCGTTGGGGAGGGTGGAGCCGCGGACGACCTCGCCGACGGGGTCGGGCAGGGCCGCCACGTCCCGCACGTCGGAGGCGATGGCGCGGACGCGCTCCGGGGTGAGGGTCAGGCGGTCGATGACGGTTTCGCTGGTGCCGGCCGCCCTGGCCTTCGCGGTGTCCTCGGCGTTGGCCTCGACGATCTCGTCGGTACGGGCCTCCAGCGCGTCCGCGATGGCCAGCAGGGCCGTGTCCTTGGCGGACCGCGGCAGTGGGGCGATGGCGGCGGCGGCGGTACGGGCCGCCCGCGCGGTGGCGGTGACGGGGGAGGTGGCGGTGGCGTCGTCGAGCGAGGTCATGCGGCCCAGGGTAATCCCCGCCCCGCCGGCTGCCGCCGGGGTTCCACCCCCCGAGACGGCCCCTTCCCCACCCGCCGCTCGCCCGGCCCGGCGCCGGGGCCGCCCACCCGGCCTCGCGCCGCCGCGCCGACCCCGTCCCGGGGCGGGACCGGTGCCGCCCGGCTGGGGCCGGTGCGTCGGGTGCGGGTGGTTGGCTGCGCGGGGCGAGGTCCCCTACCCGCCCTTCGCCCGTTCCCCGGGGCTGCGCCCCGGACCCCCTGGGGGCTCCGCCCCCCTACCGCTGGGAGGTGCCCCGCGTCCGCCGGACGGAGTCCGGCGCAGCGGCGCGAAGCCGGTGAGGCGCCCAGGCGCCGAGCCGCGCGAGCGGCGCGTCTAGTAGGGGTGCACGCCCACCGGGTGGGCCGGGGGTGGGCCGTAGCCTTCCGCCACGCGTTGGTGGTACGTCGGGCGGTCGATGACCTCCAGGCCGACGATCTCCCACGGCGGCAGCTGCGCCGAGGAGCGGTGTTCGCCCCAGAGCCGCAGCGCGACGGCCGCCGCGTCGTGGAGGTCGCGGGCCTCCTCCCAGTACCGGATCTCCGCGTGGTCGTCGGCGTACCGGCTCGTCAGCAGGAAGGGGTGGTCGTGCGCGAGCTGCTCCAGCCCGCGCCGCACCTCGGACAGCGGCGCCGGCTTGCCGGAGACGCTCAGGGTGATGTGCCACAGCCGGGAGACCTCGGCCTGCTCGTCCCCACCGCCGCCCACGCTGGTCAGCGCTCGTCTCACCAGCCCGCCTCCTGTCTGCGCTACACGTGTCCGCCCCACACAGTTGACCAGTCCCCCGCCCGCCGCGCGGCGGTTTTGCCGGATCTCAGCCCTGCAGCAGCACCAGATCGTCGCGGTGGACGACCTCCCGCTCGTACGCAGGTCCGAGCTCCCGCGCAAGCTCACGGGTGGAGCGGCCGAGAAGCTGCGGAAGTTCCTTCGCGTCGAAGTTCACGAGGCCCCGGGCCACGGCGCGGCCGTCGGCGGCGCGCAGTTCCACGGGGTCGCCCGCGCTGAAGTCGCCTTCGACGGCGGCGATGCCGGCGGCGAGCAGGGAGCTGCCGCGCTCGGTGACCGCGCGGACGGCTCCGTCGTCCAGCACGAGGTGCCCCTGCGGGGTGGAGGCGTGCTGGAGCCACAGGAGCCGGTCCGCGGAGCGGCGGCCGGTGGCGTGGAAGTGCGTACCGGTCTCGCGGCCGGCCAGCGCGTCGGCGGCCTGGCTGGCGGAGGTGAGGACCACCGGGATCCCGGCGGCGGCGGCGATCCGCGCCGCCTCGACCTTGGTGACCATGCCGCCGGTGCCGACGCCCGCCTTGCCGGCGCTGCCGATGGAGACGTGGGCGATGTCCTCGGGACCGCGCACCTCGTCGATGCGGGTGGTGCCCGGCAGGGACGGGTCGCCGTCGTAGAGCCCGTCGACGTCGGAGAGCAGGACGAGGAGGTCGGCGCGGACGAGGTGGGCGACGAGGGCGGCGAGCCGGTCGTTGTCGCCGAAGCGGATCTCGTCGGTGGCGACGGTGTCGTTCTCGTTGACCACCGGCAGGGCTCCCATGGCGAGGAGCTGGTCCAGGGTCCGGTAGGCGTTGCGGTAGTGGGCGCGCCGGCTGGTGTCGTCGGTGGTCAGCAGGACCTGTCCGACGCGGACGCCGTAGCGGGCGAAGGAGGCGGTGTACCGGGCGACGAGCAGGCCCTGTCCGACGCTGGCGGCGGCCTGCTGCCGGGCGAGGTCCTTGGGGCGGCGTGCCAGGCCGAGCGGGGAGAGGCCCGCCGCGATGGCTCCGGAGGAGACCAGGACGATCTCCTTCTCCCCGCCGCTGCGGGCCTTGGCGAGTACGTCGACCAGCGCGTCCACGCGGTCGGCGTCGAGTCCGCCCGCCGCGGTGGTCAGGGAGGAGGAGCCGACCTTGACCACGATCCTGCGGGCGTCCACGACACCTTGCCTAGCCGTTGACACGTCTTTCCCCTCACCAAACCGACCGATCCGTGCGACCGGCCCAGGCTACGGGGTGGGGCGCCGGGCCCGCCCGCCGGTTTCAGACCGTGGACGAGGAGCACCCCGGCACCCGCTCGGGCTCCGGCCCGGAGGCGGCACCGGCGCGGCCGCCGGTGCCCGGGATCAGGATCCTGCGCGAGAGGAGGAAGGTGAACGGGATGGCGACGACGGCCGCGACGAGCGGCGCGATCCGGGTGTCCATCCCCGCCCAGGTGACGAGGGCGTAGAGGCCCGCGGACTGGATGACGTAGTTGGTGACGTTCGTCAGCGGGAAGAGGAGGAACTTCTTCCAGGTGGGCCGGGTGCGGTAGGTGAAGTAGGTGTTCATGAAGAACGACCCGACCATCGACAGCAGGAAGGCCAGCGTGTACGCGGCGAAGTAGGGCATCCACGGGTGCAGCAGCAGGTAGATGCCGAAGAAGGTGCCGGTGTTCACCCCGCCCACGAGGGCGAACCGGAAGATCTGGCCGAGCTGCCCGCGCCGGCCGTCGCGGTCGCCCATCAGCGGCTGCGCTCCGCGATCACGGCTTCGGAGATGCCGGGCACCCGCTCGGCCCCGTGCGCTTCCTTCACCAGGAAGTGCGGGCGGCGCTTGCTCTCGTAGTAGATGCGGCCGATGTACTCGCCGATCAGCCCCAGCATGATCATCTGCATGCCGCCGATACCGGCGATCATGGCGACGATCGTGACGTAACCGGGCGAGTCGATGCCGTGGGTGATCGCCATGACGGTGATCCACAGCGCGTACAGGCCGGTCAGCGCCACCAGCGACACGCCGAGCCAGATCCCGAGGCGCAGCGGCTTGTTGTTGAAGGAGATCAGCCCGTCCATGCCGTAGTTCAGCAGGGACCCGAACTTCCACTTGGTCTCGCCGGCCTCGCGCTGGGCGTTCTGGTAGTCGAAGTGGACGGTGTCGAAGCCGATCCAGGAGAAGAGGCCCTTGGAGAAGCGGTTGTACTCGGGGAGCGCGAGCAGGGCGTCGACGGCGGGGCGCGAGAGCATCCGGAAGTCGCCGACCCCGTCGGTGAGCTCCACGTCCACCCAGCGGTTGACCCCGCGGTAGTAGAGGCGGCTGAGGGCGGAACGGACCTTCTTGTCGCCCTCGCGGGTGCGCCGGGCGATGATCTGGTCGTGGCCCTGCCGGTAGTGCTCCAGCATGGTGGCGATCAGCTCCGGCGGGTGCTGGAGGTCCGCGTCCATGATCACCACGGCGTCGCCGGTGGCCTCGCGCAGCCCGGCGAGCATGCCCGCCTCCTTGCCGAAGTTCCGGCTGAAGGAGACGTACCGCGTCTGCTCCCCGTGCTCGGCGGCGATCTTGCGGAGCTTGCCGAGGGTCCCGTCACGGCTGCCGTCGTCGACGTAGCAGACCTCGTACTCGACGGGCAGGGCGTCCAGGACCCTGCGGATCTCGGCGTCGAACCGGTCGATGACGGCTTCTTCGTTGTAACAGGGGACAACTACCGACAGCTTGGTCATGAGCACTTCCTGCTGCGTCCTTACGGGTGATTGTCGGCGACCGGACCCGCCACTCACCTCTTCCTTAGAAGTATGCACGCCGGTGGCCGGCCTGCCCGA
Source organism: Streptomyces sp. NPDC034085 (assembly GCF_055575555.1). Taxonomy (NCBI): domain Bacteria; kingdom Bacillati; phylum Actinomycetota; class Actinomycetes; order Kitasatosporales; family Streptomycetaceae; genus Streptomyces; species Streptomyces sp. NPDC034085. Next base: position 745,837 of record NZ_JBVISL010000001.1, read on the forward strand.
GTCGCGTGCCGCACACGGTAGCTTTGACTGAATAAGCGGAATGGAACGAAGGGATCGAGGTGCACGTGCCTGACGTCTCCGTGGTCGTCATCGTCTACAACGACGCAGAGCGTCTTCCGACAGCCGTCCAGTCGGTTTTGGACCAGACCCTGCGCGGGGTCGAAGTCGTGATCGTGGACGACTGCAGCAAGGACCGGTCCTACGCGGTCGCCCAGGAGCTGGAGGCCGCGCACCCGGGACGCGTGCGCGCCTTCCGGCTGCCCGAGAACAGCGGCGGCTGCGGCGCGCCCCGCAACCACGGCATCCGGCAGGCCACCGGCAGCTACGTCATGTTCCTGGACAGCGACGACGTACTGGAGCGCAACGCCTGCCGGAACATGCTGGCGGCCGCCGAGCGCACCGGCTCCGACCTGGTCTCGGGCATGTGCGTGCGCGTGCACCTCGACAACCGGTGGGGCAAGACCACGGAGTGGTACCCGTGGATCTACTCCCACACCCGCACGCTGGAGTCGATCACCGAGTACCCGGACCTGCTGGTCTACGACACCCTCTCCACCAACAAGTGCTACCGGCGCTCCTTCCTGCTCGAACAGGGCCTGGAGTTCCCCGTCGGCATCCACTACGAGGACCTGCTGTTCTCGGCCCAGGCCTACGTCGCCGCCCGGCGCATCACCCTGATCCCGAACCACGTCTACTTCTGGAACGTGGTCGAGAAGGCCCAGTCGAAGTCGATCAGCAACCGGCGCCACGAGATCGAGAACTTCGTCCACCGGATGGAGATCCACCGCCGGGTCGACGAGCTGCTGGCGGCCGAGGGCCACACCGCCATCAGGACCGCGAAGGACGCCAAGTTCCTCAAGCACGACCTGGTCCTGCACCTGCGCGACCTGCCGCTGCTGGGCGACGAGTACCGCCGGGAGTTCGCCCGGCTCGCCAACGGCTACCTGGCCGGCATCGACCCGGCGGCCTACGAGAGCGTCAACCACCTCCAGGCCATCTGCGCCTACCTGCTCGGCAAGGAGGACTGGGACAACCTCCTCCCGGCCGCCGACGCGATGACCAACAAGGGCCGGCTGTCCTCCCCCCTCGCCGAGCGCGACGGCCGCGTCTACTGGTGCGGCGCCCACCTCGACGACGCCGAGGGCCGCCGGATACTGGACGTCACCGAGCAGGGCTTCCACACGGCCCCGCTCTCCTCCCTGATCCTGGGCAACCGCCTGACCTCGTACGAGGACGACGGGCGCGGCACCGTCACCCTGTCCGGCGCCGTCGTGAACCCCCTGGGCCGCATCAAGGAGGGCACCGCGCTCAAGGCCTCCCTGGAGTTCCGGGCCCGCCGGCAGATCGGGGTGCGCTCCTTCAGCTTCCCGGCGGCAACCGTGCGCCACGCCGGTGACACGATCGAGTGGACCGCCACGGCCGACATCGGCAGCACCGTCCGCCCGCTCGGCATCATCGACGCCGTCTGGGACGTGCGCCTGAAGCTGACCGCCGGCGGCGACCGGATCACCACCCGCGTGTCGGCCGGCGGGGTCGACCTGGAGTCGGCCGCCCGCCTGCGGGTGCGCCCGCGCCTGACCCGGCTGGTCTCCGACCGCTTCCAGCCGGAGATCACCAAGAAGGGCAACCTCTCCTACGTCCTGACCGCCGAGGGCGCCCCGGCCGTACGCACCCAGAAGCTGATCAGCAGCGCCATGCACGGCAAGGCCGCCGGCGTGGTCAAGCGCAGCCTGCGCCGGGCCCTGAGGGCCCGCCGCAACCTGGGCTCGGGCGAGCAGAAGGTGAAGGTCTACCACGAGGTCTTCTCGAAGCTGCCGGTCAAGAAGGGCACGGTCGTCTTCGAGAGCCACATGGGCAAGCAGTACAGCGACAGCCCGAGGGCGATCTACGAGGAGATGGTCCGCCAGGGCGCGCCCTTCGAGGCGATCTGGTCCTACGCGGGCGGCAAGCCCACCGGCTTCCCCGAAGGCGCCACCCTGGTGCGGCGCTGGAGCTGGCCCTACCTGCGGGCGCTGGCCCAGGCCGAGTACTGGGTCGACAACCAGGGCTTCCCGCTGGCGCTGCGCAAGCGCCCGGGGACCACGTACATCCAGACCTGGCACGGCTCCGCGCTCAAGCGGATGGGCTTCCACGAGCCCCGGACCAAGGCGCAGGGCCGGCCGGCGCAGGACCGCCTCCAGGCGGCCGTCGACCGCTTCGACCACTTCCTGGTCCGCTCGGAGCACGACGTGCGCACCCTCGCCCGGGGCTTCCGGCTGCGCGACGAGGTGCTGCTGCGCACCGGTTACCCGCGCAACGACGCCCTCGTCGAGGCGCACCGCGCCGAGACGGACAGCGGTGAGCGCGTGCGCGGTCCGCTCGCCGCGGAGCTGGGCATCGACCCGGACAAGCGGGTGCTGTTGTACGCGCCGACCTTCCGGGCGGCCGCCGACGGCACGGTGGAGGGCTTCGAGTTCCCCTTCGACGTGGAGGAGTTCGCGGACCGGCTCGGCGACCGCTTCACGCTGCTGGTGCGCACCCACTACCTCAACAGCGTCTCGCTGCCGCCGTCGGTGGCCGGCCGGGTGATCGACGTGTCCCGGCACCACGACATCACCCCGCTGCTGGCGCTGGCCGACGGGCTGATCACGGACTACTCGTCCGTGATGTTCGACTACGCGGTGCTGGACCGGCCGATGCTGTTCTTCGCCTACGACTACGAGAAGTACGCGACGGACATCCGCGGCACCTACTTCGACCTGAAGGAGAAGGCGCCGGGACCGGTGGTGGCCACGGCGGACGAGCTGATGCAGGCCGTCTCCGCCTTCGACGAGGCCGACGCCAAGTACGCGGAGGCCCGCCGGCGCTTCCTCACCGAGTTCGGGGAGTACGACCGCGGGGACGCCGCCCGCCGGATCGTCGAGAAGTTCTTCACCAGGAGCGGCAAGTGAGCCAGCAGCCCCACGAGTCCGACGCGCCGGGCGGCCGCGACATCTTCCTCGTCTCCAACAGCGTGGACGAGCTGGGCGGCGTGACCACCTGGTCGCACCAGATGGCCCGGCTCTTCACCGACCGCGGCCACCGGGTGCACGTCGTCGGCATCGCGCCCGTCGCCGCGGAGATCCGACAGCAGCTGCCCGACGGCCTCCCGTACGAGATGACGACCCTGTACGAGACCCACCCGCCGAAGGCCCGCAGGCTCCACGGCATCAAGGGCCGCCTCAACGCGCCCGAGCGGCGCCGCCAGGCGGCCCGGCGGGCCCTGATGCGGGCCAAGGCGGAGACGCTGAGCGCCCTGTTCCGCGCGGCCCGGCCCGGCGCCGTCGTGATCGTCACGCAGGTCTGGGCGATGGAGTGGGTGGCCCTCGCCGACACCAAGGGGCTGTCGGTCATCGGGATGAGCCACGAGTCCTTCGAGGCCAGCCACAAGTCCAGCCGGGGCGAGCGGGTCCGCCGCTTCTACCCCGAGGCCGACCGGATGCTGGTGCTCACCCCGGAGGACGCGGACCTGTGGATCCGGGCCGGCATGCAGAACGTCGACAGCATGCCGAACCCGTTGCCGTTCACGCCGGACTCCCCCGCTCCCCGTACCGCCAAGGTCGTCGCGAGCGTGGGCCGCCTCGCCTTCGAGAAGGGCGTGGACCTGCTGCTCGACGCGTGGGCGGACGCGGTCCCGCGCCACCCCGACTGGACCCTGCGGATCTACGGCGCGGGCACCGAGGAGGCGACCCTGCGGGCGCACTGCACCTCGCTCGGCCTGGACGACTCCGTGGAGTGGATGGGCAGCACCTGCGACGTCCTCGGCGCGCTGCGCGAGGCCTCCGTCTTCGCCCAGGCCTCCCGCGCCGAGGGGTTCCCGATCACCCTGCTGGAGGCGATGGCGGCGGGCCTGCCCGTGGCCGCCTTCGACTGCGCGCCGGGCGTGCGCGAGATCGTGCGGCACGGCGAGGACGGCCTGCTGGCCCGCCTGGGCAACACGATGGAGCTGGCCGGGCACCTCGACACGCTGATGTCGGACCGCGACACGCGCGAGGCACTCGGCGACGAGGCCTTCCGCAACGTGCGGCGCTACGCGCCCGAGGAGATCACCGACCGGTGGGAAGCGCTGTTCGCCTTCCTCGACCGCTGACCACCGCCGTGTACGCAAGCCGCCCGCCCCGGACCCGGTCCGGGGCGGGCGGCTTGCGTACACGGCGACCCGGCGGGCCGCAGCCCCCTGCGCGGCGGGGCCGGGTGGGTCAGACCGTGTGGATGTCCTTGTGGTGGTCCCGGTGGGCGGACGTGCGGTTGGCCTCCCAGCCCGCCCACGCCGAGGTGATCATCTCGCGGACGTCGTGCCGCGCCTTCCAGCCCAGCTCGGCCGCGATCCGGTCGGCGGAGGCCACGACCTTCGCCGGGTCACCGGGACGGCGCGGGGTGACGACGGGCGCGTAGCTGTGCCCGGTACCCGCGTTCAGCAGCTCCACCATCTCCCTCACGGACACGCCCTCGCCGCGCCCGATGTTGACGGTGAGGTCCTTGTACTCCCCCGCCGCCCCCCACTCGGCCAGCCGGCGGGCGGCCACCACGTGGGCGTCCGCGAGGTCCTCGACGTGGATGTAGTCGCGGATGCAGGTGCCGTCCGGCGTCGGGTAGTCGTCCCCGAAGATGCGGGCGCCCTCGCCGGCGTCGTAGCGCTCGAAGACCATCGGGACCAGGTTGAAGACCCCGGTGTCGGCGAGCTCGGGGGTGGCCGCGCCCGCCACGTTGAAGTAGCGCAGGCAGGCGGTGGAGATGCCGTGCGCCTTGCCGGCGGCGCGGACCAGCCACTCACCGGCCAGCTTCGTCTCGCCGTACGGGCTCAGCGGCCGGCACGGGGTCTCCTCGGTGACGGAGTCCACGTCGGGCATGCCGTACACGGAGGCGGAGGAGGAGAAGAGGAAGTTGCGGATCCCGGCCTGCGCCACGGCCTCCAGCAGCACCGTGAGGCCCTGGACGTTCTCGCGGTAGTAGTACAGCGGCTTCTCGACGGACTCGCCGACCTGCTTCTTGCCCGCCAGGTGCACCACGCCGGTGATCCTGTGCTCGGTGAGGGCCTGGTCCAGGGCGAGGCGGTCCAGCACCGACGCCGTCACCAGCGGGACGCCCTCGGGTACGCGCTCCTCCCTGCCCGTGGAGAGGTCGTCGAAAACCACGACCTGCTCCCCCGCGAGCAGCATCGCCCGGACGACGTGCGCGCCGATGTAGCCGGCGCCACCGGTGATCAGAAATGTCATGCGTATCTCCCGAGCTCTAGCGTGACCTGCGCGTGCGGGCGCGGTCGAGGCGGTTGCGTACGAAGGTCAGCGCGCCCCCGGCACCGGGCGCGAGGCGCACGGCCAGCGCCCCGGCGGCCGTGCGGTAGGGCTGCGCCAGCAGAACACCGTACCGGCTGCTGGGCAGGGCCCTGCGGCGGAGCAGTCCGCCCAGGGGGCGCAGGGAGGTGACCAGGGAGCTCCCGTCGGCGCAGCCCACGCCCACCCGGACGTCCCAGGCCTGCATCCCGCGCAGCCCCCGGCGGCGCCCCTCGGCGGCCAGCCCGGCCGGCCGGAACGGCACCTCGGCGGTCCACCCGTCCCCGTCGGCGGCGGCGCGCAGCTCCACCGGAGGCCCCAGCACGGGATCGCCGCCCGCCCGGGGCGGGAAGCTCAGCCGGACGGTCTGCGGACCGGCCGCGGCGAGCCGCCCGTACAGGTCGCGCACCCGGATCCGTACGGCGGCGCCCCCGGCGGGCTCGGCGTCGACGCAGACGGGCAGCTCGGACACCGGCAGGGCGTCGAGCCCGTCCAGCGGCACCGGCAGCTCCGCGCTCCACACCGGCCGCCCCGCCGCGTCACGGGCGTACGGGGGCAGCAGCCGGGCCGGCTCGGCGGCGAAGCGCATCAGCCGCTCCACGTCGCCGGGCGGCGCCTCGGCCGCCGCGAGCACCCGCGCGGCCCAGCGGGCGCGGGCGGGGGCCGCCTCGACGTCGGCGGGGTCGAAGCCCGCCAGGTACGCACGGGTCAGCGTCCACCAGGCGGCCCGGTACTCCGGGTCCCGGCCCAGCTCGCGCAGGTACATCCGCAGGTCGTAGTCCAGGAACTTCACCTGGCAGGCGCGCCCCAGCTCCGGGGAGGCGGCGGCGAGGGTGCGGGAGGCGGTGCGGTGCGCCTCGACGCGGGAGCGCCAGTTGCCGACGTCCTTGCGGTCCAGGGAGATCGACACCCGGGCGGCGCTGCGGCGCACGTGCCAGACGTAGACGAGGTCGCCGATGACCGCGATCCGGGGGGCGGCCGCCAGGACGCGGGAGGTGAAGACGAAGTCCTCGTACACGAACCGGCCGTCGGGGAAGCGGATCCGGTGCTCCTCCAGGAAGGCCCGCTCGTACAGCTTGTTGACGCAGAGGGTGTCGCGGACCAGCTCGGGCCGGTCGGCGGGCCGCTCGATCACCTCGCCCGGCGTGTACAGGCCGGGCATCCAGGGCACCTCGCGGCCCTCCGGCAGCTCGCGGCGCACGCACGCGCCGACCGTGACCGGCGCCCGGTGCTCCTCGGCCGCCCGCAGCAGCGCCTCGGCGGCGCCCGGCGGCAGGACGTCGTCACTGTCCAGGAACAGCACGTACGGGGAGAGTGCGGCGGCGATCCCGTCGTTGCGGGGGGTGCCGCAGCCGCCGCTGTTCTCCGTGCGGTGGACGACCCTCAGACGCGGGTGGGCCGCGGCCAGCTCGTCCAGCACGCGCCCGGTCCCGTCCGAGGAGGCGTCGTCCACGGCGATGACCTCGGCGACCACCGGGCCCTGGGCGAGGGCCGAGGAGACGGCCTCGCCCACGAGCCCGGCGTCGTTGTACGCGATCACCACCACCGAGACGCCGGGGGCCGCGGGGGTGTCACTGCTGGAATGGCTGCTGCTCACCCGCAGGATCCTAGGCGAACGGCGTGCAGCCGCGTTCGGGCGAGCACGGCGTCACGCGTCCGGGGAACCGCATCAGAAGGGACGGAACTCGTCGTACTCCTGCTGGGCGCTGTCGCCGCGCCGGGCGTCCTTCTCCTTGCGGCGCTGGGTGGCCGGACGCGGGGCGTCCATACGGTGGTCCTCACCGCGGCGGCCCAGCATCTCGGCGCCGGCCATCACGGTCGGCTCCCAGTCGAAGACGACCGCGTTCTCCTCGGAGCCGATGGCGACGCCGTCGCCCGCCTTGGCACCGGCCTTGCGCAGCGCGTCCTCGACACCGAGGCGGTTGAGCCGGTCGGCGAGGTAGCCGACGGCCTCGTCGTTGTTGAAGTCGGTCTGGCGCACCCAGCGCTCCGGCTTCTCGCCGCGCACCCGGTAGACCTCCTCCACCTCGTCGTAGGCGACGGTGAAGCCGGTGTCGTCCACGGCCTTCGGCCGGATGACGATACGGGTCGCCTCCTGCTTGGGCTTGCGGGCCCGCGCCTTCGCCACGACCTCGGCGAGGAAGTACGACAGTTCCTTCAGGCCCGTGCGGGCCACCGCGGAGACCTCGAAGACCTTGTAGCCGCGGGCCTCCAGGTCCGGGCGGACCATCTCGGCGAGGTCCTGGCCGTCGGGGATGTCGACCTTGTTCAGCACGACCAGGCGCGGACGGTTCTCCAGACCGCCGCCGTAGAGCCGCAGCTCCTCCTCGATGAGGTCGAGGTCGCCGAGCGGGTCGCGGTCCGACTCCAGGGTGGCCGTGTCGAGGACGTGCACCAGCACGGAGCAGCGCTCGACGTGGCGCAGGAACTCCAGGCCGAGGCCCTTGCCCTGGCTGGCGCCGGGGATCAGACCCGGGACGTCGGCGATGGTGTAGACGGTCGAGCCGGCCGTGACCACGCCCAGGTTCGGGACGAGCGTGGTGAAGGGGTAGTCCGCGATCTTCGGCTTGGCGGCGGAGAGCACCGAGATCAGCGAGGACTTGCCGGCGCTCGGGAAGCCGACCAGCGCCACGTCGGCGACGGTCTTCAGCTCCAGGACGATGTCGCCGGTGGTGCCGGGGACACCGAGGAGCGCGAAGCCGGGGGCCTTGCGGCGGGCGGAGGAGAGCGCTGCGTTGCCGAGGCCGCCACGGCCGCCCTCGGCGGCGACGTAGGTGGTGCCCTGGCCGACGAGGTCGGCGAGGACGTTGCCCTCCTTGTCGAGGACGACGGTGCCGTCCGGCACGGGCAGGACCAGGTCCTGGCCGTCCTTGCCGGAGCGGTTGCCGCCCTCGCCGGGCTTGCCGTTGGTGGCCTTGCGGTGCGGGCTGTGGTGGTAGTCCAGCAGGGTGGTGATCGCCTGCTCCACCACCAGGATGACGTCGCCGCCACGGCCGCCGTTGCCGCCGTCGGGGCCGCCGAGCGGCTTGAACTTCTCCCGGTGTACGGAGGCGCAGCCGTGGCCCCCGTTACCCGCGGCGACGTGCAGCTCGACGCGGTCCACGAAGGTGGTCATGGGTGTTCCTCCAGATACATACGGGAATGTCCCGGGCAGACCTTGCTGCCCATTAAACGTGTCTATGTGACAACGCGCCGAGGGCGGACCCCTCTTCCCGGCATGCGCCGGGAAGAGCTGAGATCCGCCCTCGGGATGTTACGAACGCGTGTGATGCAGCGGGAAGCTGGATCAGGCGGCCGGAACGATGTTGACGACCTTGCGGCCACGGTGCGTACCGAACTGCACCGCACCCGGCAGCAGCGCGAACAGCGTGTCGTCGCCACCGCGACCGACACCCGCACCCGGGTGGAAGTGGGTGCCGCGCTGGCGGACGAGGATCTCGCCGGCGGAGACGACCTGACCGCCGAAGCGCTTCACGCCGAGCCGCTGAGCGTTGGAATCGCGCCCGTTCCGGGTGGACGATGCGCCCTTCTTGTGTGCCATGTCTCAGTCCCTCTTACTTCGCAGCCGTGGGGATACCGGTGACCTTGATCGCCGTGTACTGCTGGCGGTGACCCTGGCGACGGCGGTAGCCGGTCTTGTTCTTGTAGCGCAGGATGTCGATCTTGGCGCCCTTGGTGTGGTCCACGACCTCGGCCGTGACCTTGATCCCGGCCAGCACCCACGGGTCGCTGGTCACGGCGTCGCCGTCGACAACGAGCAGGGTCGAGAGTTCGACCGTGTCGCCAGCCTTGGCAGTGGAAATCTTGTCAACCTCAACGATGTCGCCGACAGCAACCTTGTGCTGGCGACCACCGCTGCGCACGATGGCGTACACGCGGATCTCTCTCTCACTCGGGACGGATGCTCCTGAAGCCAGCCGCTCACGCGGGCCGGGGCCCGCGGTGATCCGGAATTGGACGAGCGGCCTCTCCCGCGACCCACCCGCTCGCGCGGGCGTACAGGAGGAAGGTGCTCAGGAGCGCGACGCACGCTGAACGGGTAATCGTTCAAGACACGCCGACGGTCTAGGTTACGGGGCTGGTTCCGGAGGGTCAAACCGGGCCCCGCGGCACCGTGGACCCCGCCCGGAGGCGGGGTCCACGGTCACGGAACGGATCAGTCCTCGGTCGGAGCCGAGACGGACGGAGCGCTCTGCTCCGCCGCCGCGGTCTTCTTCGTGGCCCGCTTCGCCGTGGTCTTCTTCGCCGTCGCCTTCTTCGCGACGGTCTTCTTGGCGGCCGCCGCCTTCTTGGCCGGGGCCTTCTTCGCCGTGGTGGCCGCCTTCTTGGCCGGAGCCTTGCGGGTGGCCTTCTTGGCGGGTGCCGGCGCCTCGGCTTCGGCCTCGGCTCCGGTCTCGGCCGGGGCCTGCGCCTCCACCGGCGCGGGCTCGGCGGCCGGGGCCTCGACGACCACGACGGCCGCCTCCGCCGCACCGGCGGGCGCGGTGGCCCTGCGTACGGCACGACGGCGCGGACGGGCCGGTGCGGCCGCCACGACGGGCTCGGCCGGGGTCTCGGCGACCACGGGCTCGGGCGCGACGACCGGCTCCTCGACCACGGGCACGGCGACCGGCTCCGCGACGGCCTCCACGACCGGCTCAGGCTCAGGCTCCGGCTCGGCCTCGGCCACGGGCTCCGGGGCCACGACCGGCTCCGGCTCCGCGGCCGTCGCCTTACGGGTCGCCCGGCGACGGGTGCGGCCCTTCGGCGCGGCCTCCTCCACCGGGGCGGCCGGCGCGGCCTCGACCGTCTCCGCGGCCTCCACGGCCTCGGCGACGACCTCGGTGGCCGGCTCCAGCACCGTGTCGGCGGGCTCGGTGACCGGCTCGGCCTCCACCACCGGGGTCACCGGCTCCGGAGCGGCGGACCGGGCACCACGCGGCGCGCCCGCCGGAGCGGTCGCCTTGCGGGTGGCACGGCGGCGGTTGCGGCGCCCGCTGATGCCGGCGGCGGCCTCGGCCTCCGCCGCGCTGCCGTACAGCTCCTCGTCCGGCGCGAACGCCGGCTCCGGCAGCGCCCGCGGCGCGGCGAGCTCCGCGGCCACCTCGGCCTCGGTCTCGGTCTCGGCCTCCAGCACCTCGGCCTCGACGGCCCCGGCCGTCTCCAGCTCGTGCTCGTGCTCGTGCTCCAGGGCGCGGCCGGCGCGGCGCTTGGAGCGCTTGCCGTTGCCACCGCCGCCGACCGCTGTCGGGGTCTCCATGTGCACGATCACACCGCGGCCGTTGCAGTGGACACAGGTCTCGGAGAAGGACTCCAGCAGACCCTGGCCCACCCGCTTGCGGGTCATCTGGACCAGGCCCAGCGAGGTGACCTCGGCCACCTGGTGCTTCGTACGGTCGCGGCCCAGGCACTCCAGCATGCGCCGCAGCACCAGGTCGCGGTTGGACTCCAGGACCATGTCGATGAAGTCGATGACGACGATGCCGCCCAGGTCGCGCAGCCGCAGCTGGCGGACGATCTCCTCGGCCGCCTCCAGGTTGTTCCTGGTGACGGTCTCCTCGAGGTTGCCGCCCTGACCGGTGAACTTGCCGGTGTTGACGTCGATGACGATCATCGCCTCGGTCTTGTCGATCACGAGGGAACCGCCCGAGGGCAGCCACACCTTGCGGTCGAGCGCCTTGGCGAGCTGCTCGTCGATCCGGTACGTCGCGAACACGTCGACCTCGGAGGTCCAGCGCGACAGCCGGTCGGCCAGGTCCGGAGCCACGTGGTTCACGTAGCCGTGGATGGTCTCCCAGGCGGTGTCACCGCTGACGATGACCTTCGAGAAGTCCTCGTTGAAGATGTCGCGCACGACGCGGACGGTCATGTCCGGCTCGCCGTACAGCAGGCTCGGCGAAGAGGTCGTGATCTGCTTCGACTTCTTCTGGATGTCCTCCCACTGGGCCTGCAGACGCTCGACGTCACGGCGCAGCTCGTCCTCGCTCGCGCCCTCGGCGGCGGTGCGCACGATGACGCCCGCGTCCTCGGGGACGATCTTCTTGAGGATGGTCTTCAGCCGGGCGCGCTCGGTGTCGGGCAGCTTGCGGCTGATGCCGGTCATCGAACCCTCGGGCACGTAGACCAGGTAGCGGCCCGGCAGCGAGACCTGGCTGGTCAGGCGGGCGCCCTTGTGGCCGATCGGGTCCTTGGTGACCTGGACCAGCACGGACTGGCCGGACTTCAGGGCGGACTCGATGCGGCGCGGCCCGTTGGCCATGCCGAGCGCCTCGAAGTTGACCTCACCGGCGTACAGGACGGCGTTGCGGCCCTTGCCGATGTCGATGAAGGCGGCCTCCATCGACGGCAGCACGTTCTGGACCTTGCCCAGGTAGACGTTGCCGACGTACGAGGTGGCCTCTTCCTTGTTGACGTAGTGCTCGACGAGCACGTTGTCCTCGAGGACGCCGATCTGCGTGCGCTCGCCGGCCTGGCGGACCACCATCACGCGCTCGACGGCCTCACGGCGGGCCAGGAACTCGGCCTCGGTGATGATCGGCACGCGGCGGCGGCCCTGCTCACGGCCCTCGCGGCGGCGCTGCTTCTTCGCCTCCAGACGGGTCGAGCCCTTGATGGACTGCACCTCGTCGGACGGCTCGGCCTTCTCGCGCGCCGGGCGCGGCTCGCGGACCTTGAGCACGGTGCGGACACCGTCCTCCTCGCCCGCCTCGACCTCGACGGCACCGTCACCGCTACGACGACGGCGACGGCGGCGACGGCGGCTGGAGGCGGACCCGAGGGCCTCCTCCGCCTCGTCTTCGTCGTCCTCGTGCTCGTCCTCGCGGGACTCGGCCTCCGACGCGGCGGCCTCGCCCTCCTCGTACGCGGACTCGTCCAGGTCGGCGGCCTCACCGCGGCGGCGACGGCGGCCCCCACGGCGGCGACGGCGCGAGGGACGCTCGCCCGACTCGTCGGTCTCGTCCTCGTCGAACTCGGCTGCCTCGGCCTCCGGCTCCTCCTCCACGGCCTCCGGCTCGGCCGGGGCCACGGGCTCGACACCACCGCGACGGCGGCGGCGACGGCCGGCCGGCTGCGGGGCGGGAGCCTGGACCTCGGCCTCGGCCTCGGTCTCCTCCTCCTCGACCTCCTCGGCCTCCTCCGCCGAGGCGGCGGCAGCGGCCGCGGCGGCGAGGGCGGCGGTCTCCGGGGTCTGGAACATCGGCTCGGCGAAGACCGGGGCCTGGAAGACGGCCACGGAGGGGCGCACGGCGCGGCGGCGGCCGGACGGGGCGGCCTCCGGCTCGGCGGCGGCGGCCGGCTGCGCGGGGGCGGCCGGCTGCGCGGGGGCGGCCGGGGCAGCGGGAGCGGCCGGGGCGGAGGAACGGGTGGCGCGGCGGCGGCCGCGCTTCGGGGCGTCCACGGCGTCGGCGACGGTACGGGTGGCCTTCGGGGCCTCCACCGCGGCGGCCGGGGCCTGCTCCTCCTCCGCCTCCTCCGCTTCCTCGACGGCCGGGGCGGCGACGGCGCGGGTGGCGCGGCGGCGGGTACGCGGAGCCGGCGCGGCCGGAGCCTCCTCGGCGGCGGGAGCAGCGGCCGGGGCCGGCTCCACGACGACCTCGACGGGTTCGGCAGCGGCCGGGGCGGCTACGGCGCGGGTGGCACGGCGACGGGCACGCGGAGCGGGAGCGGCCGGAGCCTCCTCCTCCACCGCGGGGGCGGCAGCCGGCTCCGCGACGGCCTCGACGACCTCGGCGGCCTCGACGGCTTCGGCTGCCGGAGCGGCCACCGCACGGGTGGCACGGCGACGGGCACGCGGAGCGGGAGCGGCCGGAGCCTCCTCCTCGACCGGCGCGGCGGGGGCCGCCTCTGCGGGCGCCTCCGGCGCGGACTCGGCAGCGGGGGCGGCGACGGCGCGGGTGGCGCGGCGGCGGGTACGCGGAGCCGGCGCGGCCGGAGCCTCCTCGGCGGCCGGAGCAGCAGCCGGAGCCGACTCCACGACCACCTCGGCGGCCTCGGCGGCCGGAGCGGCCACCGCACGGGTGGCACGACGGCGGGCACGCGGAGCGGGAGCGGCCGGAGCCTCCTCCGCGACGGGCGCGGCGGCGGGAGCGGGAGCGGCCTCTACGGGCGTCTCGGCGACGCCGCCGGGCGGGCCGGCCGGCCGGGATGCCGCGCGGCGACGCCTGCGCGGGGGCAGGTTGTCGCTGGGGCTGCCACTGTCGGCGGCGGGGGTGTTGTCGTTTTCGTTCTCGAGCATGCGGGCGGTTCTCCCGTCACGCTCCCGGGCGCCGCGGCTGACGTCCGGTCCGGCACGGCTCCGCGCGATGGGCGCGGAGCCGGCCTCCGGGGCGCGTTCGCCACACGGGAGCTGTAGTCCATGGCCGCCGGTTCCGTACGTCTTGTCCGTACGGCCTGGCGGAAGTCTTCAGGTCTGTGCGCTGCCCGACCCAGGTGGCTCCCGAGTGCCAGGGCGGCGCGACGACGACGATCCCTACGCGGCGGGACCTTCCGGCGCCTTCGCGTCGGCGTTCACGGCGGCCGTGGGTGGGGCGGCCGTGACAGCTTCGCGGTCGGGCGCGAGCGGGTCGGTCACCGTGCCGGACTCCTCGTCGAAGAGCCCCTGCGCCAGCCTGGTCACCGCTGCGGGGACCGGCGGCGCCAGGTCGGCCACAGCGTGGAGACCGGACAGGACGTCGTCGGGTCGCACGGCAGGTGTCAAATGCCGAACAACCAGCCGCAGTATCGCACAGGCATTGTCCAGCGGCCTATCAGCCTGGGCGGGAACCGCCTCGAGACTGACGACGGCGCCACGGGTGTCGAAGGTCCGCATGCCGTTCTTGGTCCGGCGCTGCACCTCCACCGTCTCGGCGGCCAGGAAGGACTCCACCGCCCGCGCGGCGTCGGCGGGCTCCACGCCCTCCAGCCGCAGCTCCCACACGGAGGCCGTCAGCCGGTCCGCGAGCCCGGAGGTCCGGGCCTCGACGGCGTCGACGATGTCGAGGCCGACCGGCATGGACTCGTCGAGCAGCTCGCGGAGCTTCTCGGGGTCACGGGCCGCCGCGAGGCCGATCTCCAGGTACTCGGCCTCGCTGCCGGTGCCGGTGGGAGCGGCGTTCGCGTACGAGACGCGGGGGTGGGGGGTGAAGCCGGCCGAGTACGCCATGGGTACCTCGGCGCGGCGCAGGGCGCGCTCGAAGGCGCGCTGGAAGTCTCGGTGACTGGTGAACCGGAGGCGGCCACGCTTGGTGTAGCGCAGTCGGATGCGCTGCACCACCGGTGCGGGAGGCGGGCCTTCGGGCTGTCGCTTGCCCAGTGGTTCTTCTCCTTGTGCGGGGCGTCACGGCTCGCGCGCCGCCCTGAGTCCTGTCGACCCGTCCGGCTCACCCCCGCCGGTTGCGCAGGGAGATCTCGGGAGCGGGTGCCGCGTCGGCGGCTGTCGTACTACCCAGAGTACGCGCCCGTGACCTCGCCGGTTCCACGGGCGGCCCCCCGAACAGCACGCGCCGCACCTCGGCCCGCGCCTCCCGCACCGCGGCGCGGGAGGTACGCCACACCTCGCGCACGGCGTGCCCGACCGGAGTGGCCACCTGCCGGTAGACCCACGCGGCGGGCCGGGCGACGCAGCCGCGCCACAGCAGGCGCAGCCCGCGGCCGAGGGCGCGGGTGATGCGGCCGGCGATGTGCCAGGCGCCAAGGAGGAGGTGGCCGAGGGGCGTCAGGACGTACCGGTACAGCAGCGCGAGCGGCGGCAGGAGCACGTACCGCCCCACCCAGAGGAGCCCGCGCCCCACGGGGGCCAGGACGTACCGCCACAGACCCACCCAGGGCCAGACGAACACCAGCATGCACAGCCCGCGCACCAGCCACCGCAGCCCGCGGCCCAACGGCGCCAGCACCTCCCGGTACAGCCAGCCGGCGGGCAGCACCACCACGTGCCGCAGCACCCACCCGATCGCGCTCCCGACGGGCACCAGCACGTACCGCCCGAACGCGACGCACAGCCAGGCGGCCGCCGTCCCGAGGGGCCGCAGCAGGTACCGGTGGACCACCGTGGCGACGGGCACGACGAGGTACCGCCACGCGCCGACCCAGGGCCAGTAGAAGAGGACGAGCAGCACCGGCCGCAGCAGGTGGCGGTACACCCGTACGAGGACCCAGCCGGCGGCCCGCCCCAGCGGCGCGAGCACATGCCGCTGCGCGGCCCGCGCCCCCAGCACGAGCAGGTCCCACACCGCCCGCACCGGCAGCACCACCAGCACGGCCACGATCTTCACCGGCACCCTGACCACCCCGGCCAGACACCCGTCCCCACCCTGCGCGGCCTGCGACTTCTCCATCTGCATGCCGCTAAGGACACCAGAACCACCCCATCCGTTGCGCCCGGCCCCCCACCGCCCTGCCGAGCGGCGCGGGCACAGGTGTGCCCCCCACCGTCGGACGGTGGGGGGCACGGGCACGGCGGGCTACTTCACGACGGTCAGCGGCAGCAGCTTCTTGCCGGTGGGGCCGATCTGGATGTGGGTGTCCATCTGCGGGCAGACGCCGCAGTCGAAGCACGGGGTCCAGCGGCAGTCCTCGACCTCCGTCTCGTCGAGGGCGTCCTGCCAGTCCTCCCAGAGCCAGTCCTTGTCCAGGCCCGAGTCCAGGTGGTCCCAGGGCAGGACCTCCTCGTACGTGCGCTCGCGGGTCGTGTACCAGGCCACGTCCACGCCGTACGCCGGCAGGGTCTTCTCCGCCGCGCGCATCCAGCGGTCGTACGAGAAGTGCTCGCGCCAGCCGTCGAAGCGGCCGCCGTCCTCGTAGACCGCGCGGATGACGTCGCCGATGCGGCGGTCGCCGCGCGAGAGGAGGCCCTCCACGATGCCCGGCTTGCCGTCGTGGTAGCGGAAGCCGATCGAGCGGCCGTACTTCTTGTCGCCGCGGATCTTGTCGCGGAGCTTGCCGAGGCGGGCGTCCGTCTCCTCGGCCGACAGCTGCGGGGCCCACTGGAAGGGGGTGTGCGGCTTCGGCACGAACCCGCCGATCGACACCGTGCAGCGGATGTCGTTCTGGCCGGAGACCTCGCGGCCCTTGGCGATGACGTTGACGGCCATGTCGCCGATCTGGAGGACGTCCTCGTCGGTCTCGGTCGGCAGGCCGCACATGAAGTACAGCTTCACCTGGCGCCAGCCGTTGCCGTAGGCGGTGGCGACGGTACGGATCAGGTCCTCTTCCGAGACCATCTTGTTGATGACCTTGCGCATGCGCTCGGAGCCGCCCTCGGGGGCGAAGGTCAGGCCCGACCGGCGGCCGTTGCGGGTCAGCTCGTTCGCGAGGTCCACGTTGAAGGCGTCCACGCGGGTCGACGGCAGGGACAGGCCCACCTTGTCGTCGCTGTAGCGGTCCGCGAGGCCCTTGGCGATGTCGGCGATCTCGGTGTGGTCCGCGGAGGACAGGGAGAGGAGGCCGACCTCCTCGAAGCCCGTCGCCTTCAGGCCCTTCTCCACCATCTCGCCGATGCCGGTGATGCTTCGCTCCCGCACGGGGCGCGTGATCATGCCGGCCTGGCAGAAACGGCAGCCGCGGGTGCAGCCGCGGAAGATCTCCACGGACATCCGCTCGTGGACGGTCTCGGCGAGCGGGACCAGGGGCTGCTTGGGGTACGGCCACTCGTCGAGGTCCATGACCGTGTGCTTGGAGACGCGCCACGGCACGCCGGAGCGGTTCGGCACCACGCGGCCGATGCGGCCGTCCTCCAGGTACTCGACGTCGTAGAAGCCCGGCACGTAGACGTTGCCGGTCTTCGCGAGGCGCAGCAGGACCTCCTCGCGTCCGCCCGGGCGGCCCTCGGCCTTCCAGGTGCGGATGATCTCGGTCATGTCGAGGACGGCCTGCTCGCCGTCGCCGATGACGGCGCAGTCGATGAAGTCCGCGATCGGCTCGGGGTTGAAGGCCGCGTGGCCGCCCGCGAGGACGATGGGGTGGTCGACGGTGCGGTCCTTGGACTCCAGCGGGATGCCCGCGAGGTCCAGGGCCGTGAGCATGTTGGTGTAGCCCAGCTCCGTGGAGAAGGACAGGCCGAACACGTCGAAGGCGGAGACGGGGCGGTGGCTGTCGACGGTGAACTGGGGCACCTGGTGCTCGCGCATCAGGGCTTCCAGGTCCGGCCACACCGAGTAGGTGCGCTCGGCGAGGACGCCCTCGCGCTCGTTGAGCACCTCGTAGAGGATCATGACGCCCTGGTTGGGCAGGCCCACCTCGTAGGCGTCCGGGTACATGAGCGCCCAGCGGACGTCACACGACTCCCACGGCTTCACGGTGGAGTTGAGCTCACCACCGACGTACTGGATGGGCTTCTGCACATGCGGGAGCAGAGCTTCGAGCTGTGGGAAGACCGACTCGGACATCACGCGACTTTCGTGAAGCGGGCAGGGGGCGACTCTCCAGAGTACCCGAGGCGGCGGCGGCCCCCTGCTCGCGATGATCACCCGAGGGCGGAGCGCAGGGCGCGGTCCGAGGCCTCGGCCCAGACGGCCGGGAGGTCGCGTTCGCTGCGTTCCGCCCGGGCCTCCTCGCGGCCGTGGAGGAGTCCCCAGGTGAAGGAGGGTTCGCCGGCGCCGTGGGCCTGGTGGGTCAGGTCGTGCAGCGCGGTGCGGGCGACCACGCTGTCCTGGTGCTCGCCGAGTACGTCCTGGACGGCCTCCATGGCCTTGGCGAGCTTCCTGGCGGGTTTGCCGAGGGCGGGTTCGGCGGCCTCGGCGGCGTAGCGGGCGCGCTTGGCGCCCTTGCGGGCGTCGTGCAGGGCGTGGTCGCGTTCCTGTCCGGGGTCCAGGGAGAGGGCGTGGTCGACGCGGGTGGCGAGCCGGCGGTAGTCGCGCAGGATCGCCTTGGGCAGGGCCTTGGCGGCGGGTTTCGCGGCCTGGGGCAGCAGGGGCGGGTCGGTGAGCAGGGCGTCGAGGGTGTCGAGGAGGGTGAGGTGGCGGGGGTGGTCGAGGGCGGCGAGGGCGCGGCGGCGGGTGGCGGTGCGGCGGGCCCCGTTCCAGGTGCGCAGGCGCTTGTGGACGGGGCCGGCGAGGAGGGTGTGGGGGAGGTCGGCGAGCTGGGCGCGGAAGTGCTCGTGGAGGACCTCCCGGTCGCGGTCGGCGCCGAGTTCCTCGCCGAGGCGGCGCAGTTCCTCGCCGATGGGGTCGGTGGCCTCCCGGTCGAGGATCTTGCGGTAGGTCTTGAAGGCGCTGCGCAGGCGGCGGCAGGCGACGCGCATCTGGTGCACGGAGTCGGGCTGGTTGCGCCGTACGCCGGGGTCGTAGGTGACGAGGGTGTCGACCTGTGCGCGCAGGTAGGCGAGGACGTACGCGCCGGCGGTCTCGTCGGCGGGGTCGGGTGCGGGGCGGGCGGGGGGCTCCTTGCCGGTCTCGGCGAGGGCGCGGGCGAGTTTCGAGGGGGCGTCGGAGACCTTGAGCCCGGCCTTCTCGAAGGTCTTCTCGACGGCGTCGAGGAGGGCCGGGTCGCTGCCGTCGGCGAGTTCCACCTCGACCTCGGTCCAGGTGGCGGTGGTGCCGTCGCGTTCGGCGGTGACGGCGTCGGTGCTGAGTTCGGCGAGCAGGGATCCGCCGGCGTCGAGGAGGTGGCTGGTGCGCCGGGAGGAGAGCAGCCGGACCTGGGGTTCCAGGGGGGCATCGCGGACGCGGGAGCGGACGAGGACGGCGAGGGGGCCGGGGACGGTGTCGCTGAGGGCGGCGGAGACCTCGTCGCGGGTGCCGGGGGCGACGGGGAGTTTGAGGTGCCAGCCGGCGTCCTTGCCGCCGGTGCGGCGGCGCAGGGTGAGGCCGTCGGCGGCGAGCCGTTGGTCGGGGGTGTCGTAGTAGACGGCGTCGAGGTCGGCGACGCCCCGGTCGACGACGGTGGCGATGCCGGCCGTGCCGGTCAGGTCGGGGGCTCCGCGCTGCTCCGCGCCGGGCTTCGTGAACTCGAATTTCCGCTCGATTTCGCGTTTCGTGTCCGCCATGGGTCGAATCTAGTCCTGAACGGTTCGCGGCGCGGGGGTGAGCGGCGGATTCCGCCACCCCCGGGCCGGGGTCACGCGGACAGGGGGCGCTGGACCTTGATCGACTGGAGCAGTCCGACGGCCACCCAGACGGCGAACATCGACGAGCCCCCGTAGGAGACGAACGGCAGCGGCAGTCCGGCCACCGGCATGATCCCCAGGTTCATCCCGACGTTCTCGAAGGCCTGGAAGGCGAACCAGGCGATGATGCCGGCGGCCACGATGGTGCCGTACAGCTCGGTGGTGGCGCGGGCGATGATGCAGGCGCGCCACAGGACGACGCCGAGCAGGCCGAGGATGATGATGCCGCCGACGAAGCCGAGTTCCTCCCCGGCGACCGTGAACACGAAGTCGGTCTGCTGCTCCGGTACGAACTGGCCGGTGGTCTGCGGGCCCTTGAACAGGCCGGAGCCCGTGAGGCCGCCGCCTCCGATCGCGATGCGGGCCTGGTTGGTGTTGTAGCCGGCGCCGGCGGGGTCGAGCTCGGGGTTGGCGAAGGCGGCGAAGCGGTTGATCTGGTACTGGTCGAGGACGCCCAGCTGCCAGATCAGGATGGCGCCGGCCGTCCCGGCGCCGATCAGCCCGAGCACCCAGCGGTTGGAGGCGCCGGAGGCGAGCAGCACGCCCAGCACGATCACGACCATCACCATGACGGAGCCGAGGTCGGGCATGAGCATCACGACGCCCATGGGCGCGGCGGCCAGGCACAGCGCCTTGACCACGGTCCGGTGCTCGGGATGCTCGAGGTCGCCCGCGTCCACCCGGGCCGCCAGCAGCATCGCCATCACGAGGATGATCGTGACCTTGACGAACTCCGAGGGCTGGAGGGAGAAGCCGCCGCCGATGACGATCCAGGCGTGGGCGCCGTTGATGGTGGCGCCGAGCGGGGTGAGCACGGCCGCGACGAGCACGATCGAGAGCCCGTAGAGGACCGGGACCGCGCCGCGCAGGTTGCGGTGGCCGAGGAGGACCGTACCGAGCATCAGCAGGAGGCCGATGCCGGTGTTGAGCAGGTGGCGCCAGAGGAAGTACTGCGGGTCGCCCTGGTTGAGGGTGTCGCGGTGGCGGGTCGCGGACCACACGAGCAGGGCGCCGATCAGCGACAGGGCGAGCGCCGACAGCAGTATCGGCCAGTCGAGGCGGCGCAGGACCGAGTCCCGGGCCGTCAGCCGGGCGAGCGGTCCTTTCCGGGGTGCGTACCGGGACACGGAGAACTTGTTGGCGGTCTGCATCATCACGTCTCAGTCATGCCGCAGGGGCGGCGGGCCGGCGAGCGCGGGCGGCGCCAGCTCCTCCGGGGACGGGGGCACGTACGGCTTGATCTCGGGGGCGTCGATGGTGCCGTCGGGGTGGACGGTGGGGAGTTTCGTCTCCGGCTTGGGCAGGAGGGCCTTGCCGGTCTCCTTGCCGTCCATGGTGAAGCCGTACATGGCGTTGTAGATGTTGCGCACGGCGGGGCCCGAGGCGCCGGAGCCGGTGCCGCCCTGGGAGATCGTCATCACGATGGTGAAGTCGTCGGTGTAGGTCGCGAGCCAGGAGGTGGTCTGCTTGCCGTAGACCTGGGCGGTGCCGGTCTTGGCCCGCATCGGGACCTTGTCGAGCGGCCAGCCGATGAACCGCCAGGCGGCGGTGCCGCCGGGTTCGACGACGGAGCGCAGGCCCCGGTCGAGGTCGCCGATGGTCTTGGCGTCGATGGGCAGTTTGCCGTGGGGCGTGGGCCTGATCTCCTCGATCCTGCCTTCGGGGCTGATCACGGCCTTGCCGACGGTGGGGTTGTAGAGGGTGCCGCCGTTGCTGATGGCGGCGTAGGCGGTGGCCATCTGGATGGGGGTGACGAGGACGTCGCCCTGGCCGATGGCGAAGTTGATGCTGTCGTAGGCCTTGAGCTGGTTGCCTTCGAGGCAGCTCTCGTAGGCGATCTGCTCGACGTAGGTGCCGCCCTTCTTGCCCTGCTTGCACCAGGAGTCCTTGTTGGCCTCCCAGAAGCTCTGCTTCCAGTGGCGGTCGGGGATGCGGCCGGTGACCTCGTTGGGCAGGTCGATGTGGGTCTCGGAGCCGAGTCCGAACTCGCGGGCGGTGCGGTAGAACCAGTCGTGGGCGTCCTTCTTGGGTTCGAGGCCGCCGTCGCGCTGCCATTCCTTGTGGCCGAGGGCGTAGAAGACGGTGTTGCAGGAGAACTTGAGGGCGTCTCCGAGGGTGATGGGGCCGTGCCCCTTGGACTCGAAGTTCGCGAAGCTGCGGCCGCCCATGTTGTAGGAGGCGCTGCAGTTGTACTTGTCGTCGAAGCCGTAGCCGGCGCGCACGGCGGCGCTCGCGGAGACGACCTTGAAGATGGAGCCCGCGGGGGCCTGGCCCTGGATGGCCCGGTTGAGCAGCGGGTAGTTGGAGTTCTTGCTGGTGAGCTTGGCGTAGTCCTGGCCGGAGATGCCGCCGACCCAGGCGTTGGGGTCGTAGTCGGGCTGGGAGGCCATGGCGACGACGCGGCCGGTCTTGGTCTCCATGACGACGACGGCGCCCGAGTCGGCCTCGTACTTGCGGCCGGTGATGTTGTCGGTCTCGTTGCGGACGGTCTTCATCGCCTGCTGGAGCTCGTACTCGGCGACGGCCTGGACGCGGGCGTCGATGCTGGTGACGAGGGTGGATCCGGCGACGCCCGGGTCGGATTTGGTCTCGCCCATGACGCGGCCGAGGTTGTCGACCTCGTAGGAGGTGACCTGTGCCTTGCCGCGCAGCTGCTTGTCGTACGTGCGCTCGATGCCGGAGCGGCCGACCTGGTCGGAGCGCAGGTGCGGCGAGTCGGTGTCCTTGGCCTTCTGGATCTCCTCGTCGGTGACGGGCGAGAGGTAGCCGAGGACCTGCGCGGTGCGGGCCGCGCCGGGCGCGGGGTAGCGGCGTACGGCGGTGGGTTCGGCGGTGATGCCGGGGAAGTCCTCGGGGCGTTCGCGGATCTGGAGGGCCTGCTGGGTGGTGGCCTCCATGGTGACGGGGATGGGCTGGTAGGGGGAGCCGTTCCAGCAGGGCTTGGGGGTCTGGGAGTCGCAGAGCCGGACCTTGTCCATGACGTCCTGCGGCTTCATGTCCAGGACGCCGGCGAGGCGGGTCAGGACGGCTTTGCCCCTGTCCTTTATCCGCATCAGCTCGGTGCGGGACGCGGAGACCACCAGGCGGGTCTCGTTGTCGGCGAGCGGGACGCCGCGGGCGTCCAGGACGGAGCCGCGCACGGCGGGCTGGACCACGCGCTGGACGTGGTTGTTCCTGGCCGCGTCGGCGTACTCGTGGCCGTTGCGGATCTGGAGGTACCAGAGCCGGCCGCCGAGGGTGAACAGCAGGGAGAAGACGAGGATCTGGATGATGACGAGCCGGATCTGCACCCGGGGGGTGCGGCCGGTCTCGGGAATGTTGGTCATGCCTGGTGCTCCCCCGTCACAGCTTCCTGACGTTCTTCACGCCTTTGACGCCCTTTATGCGGCCGGCCCGGTTGGCGCGGCCGACCGACGCCCGCAGCCGCAGGCCGCCGCGCTGGCTGCCGACCCTGAGTCCGGTGCCGCCGGCCAGCCAGCCGGAGGACACGTCGGTGCCCTGCGGCGGGCCGCCGCCGGCTTCGACGGCCATCGGGTCGTTCTCGGCGCGCCGGGCCAGGGCCATGATGAACGGCACCGTGAACGGGGCCAGCAGCAGGTCGTACAGGACGGCGGTGAACAGCAGCCCGCCGAGCCCGACGTGGCGTTCGGCGGTGTCGCCGACCAGGGCGCCCACCGCGACGTACAGCAGGATCGAGCCGACGGCGGCGGCGAGCACGGTGAGCATCGGGCCCCACAGCGAGCGGAACCGGCCGTTGTCGGGGCGGGCCAGGCCGACGAGGTAGCCGATGATGCACAGCACCAGGGCGTAGCGGCCGGCCGCGTGGTCGGCGGGCGGGGACAGGTCGGCGAGGAGTCCGGCGCCGAAGCCGAGGACGGCGCCGGAGGTCGGCCCGTACACCAGGGACAGGGCGACGACGGTGAGGAGCATCAGGTCGGGGACGGCGCCGGGGAGCTGGAGCCGTCCCAGGACGGTGACCTGGAGGACGAGGGCGACCACGACGAGGGTGGCGGAGAGCAGGATCCGGTTGAAGCGCATGGCTCAGCGTTCCTCCTCGTCCGCGGGCCGGCCGGAGACGCTCGGGGAGGGCGTGACCGTGACGGTGACCGTCGGCGTGGGCTTCGGGGGTTCGGGCTTGGGCGGCAGGACGGTGTCGCGCGGGTCGTCGCGGGGCGGCATCACGACCACGCCGACGATGTCGAGGCGGGAGAAGCCGACGAACGGGCGGACGTGCACGGTGCGGGTGAGGCCGCCGCCGGAGGGGTCGACGCGGACGACCTCGCCGAGCGGGACCCCGGGTACGAAGGGCTTGTTGGCGCGGGAGCCGAAGGTGACCAGGCGGTCGCCGGGGCTGATCTTGGCGCGGCCGTTGAGCATCTGGACGGACAGGGCGCGGTCGCCCTGGCCGGTGGCGAAGCCCAGTTCGCCGGTCTTCTCCAGGCGGGTGCCGACGGTGAAGTCGGGGTCGTTGGCGAGCAGCACGGTGGCGGTGTCGGGGCCGACGGTGGTGACGCGGCCGACGAGGCCGTCCCCGTTGAGGACGGTCATGTCGCGCTCGATGCCGTCCTTGCTGCCGGCGTCGATGGTGACGGTCCAGGAGAAGCCCTGGGCGGCTCCTATGGCGATGACTTCCGCGCCCTTGATGCCGTACTGTCCGGCGCCGGCCCGCTTGAGCATCTCGTCGAGCTCGCGGATGCGGCTCTTGGTGCGGTCGTCGCTGCCCAGCCTGGTCTTCAGGAGCGCGTTCTCGCGCTCCAGCGTGGTGATCCGGTTGTGGCGCTCGTCGGAGTCCCGTACGGCCCCTATGGCGTGGGCGACCGGGTCCACCGCGGTCGCGACGCCCTCCTCGACCGGTCCCAGGACCGCTGCCGCGGCCCTGCGGGCCCCGTCGACCGGTGACTCCTCACCCGCTCTGATGTCCACCGTGATCAATGCGAACGCGATGGCGATCAGCAGCACCAGGAGCAGCCGGCTCTCTCGTGTGTCCCTCACGTGCGGCGGCCGTGCCTTCCTCGTAGAAAACCCGTGCGGCGGAGCTGCTCCGGCGGAGCCGGGGCCGCGCCGGACTGTGCCTGTATATCAACGATCCGCCGTACCGGCGCGGTAGCACCCGTACGGCGGATCCTTGTGTTCCGCATGCCCCGTTCGCGGGGATTCGATCACCGCCGGGGCTGGGCGTCCAGGACCTGCTGGAGGGCTTCGAACTCCTCTACGCACTTGCCGGAGCCGAGGGCCACGGAGTCGAGGGGGTCCTCGGCGATGTGGATCGGCATGCCGGTCTCGCGGCGCAGCCGCTCGTCCAGGCCGCGCAGCAGGGCGCCGCCGCCGGTGAGCACGATGCCGCGGTCCATGATGTCGCCGGAGAGTTCCGGCGGGCACTTGTCGAGCGTGGTCTTGACGGCGTCGACGATGGAGTTGACCGGCTCCTCGATGGCCTTGCGCACCTCGGCGGCGGAGATGACCACGGTCTTCGGGAGGCCGGAGACGAGGTCGCGGCCGCGGATCTCGGTGTGCTCGTCCTTGTCGAGGTCGTACGCCGACCCGATGGTGATCTTGATCTGTTCGGCGGTGCGTTCGCCGAGGAGGAGCGAGTACTCCTTCTTGATGTGCTGGATGATCGCGTTGTCCAGCTCGTCGCCGGCCACCCGGATGGACTGCGCCGTGACGATTCCGCCGAGGGAGATGACGGCGACCTCGGTGGTGCCGCCGCCGATGTCCACGACCATGTTGCCGGTGGCCTCGTGGACGGGCAGGCCCGAGCCGATGGCGGCGGCCATGGGCTCCTCGATGATGTGCACCTGACGTGCGCCGGCCTGCGTGGACGCCTCGATGACGGCGCGCCGCTCCACTCCGGTGATGCCGGAGGGCACGCAGACCACGACGCGCGGACGCGCCAGGTAGCGACGCTTGTGGATCTTGAGGATGAAGTACCGGAGCATGCGCTCGGTGATCTCGAAGTCGGCGATCACGCCGTCCTTGAGGGGGCGTACGGCGACGATGTTGCCGGGTGTCCGGCCGATCATCTTCTTCGCCTCGGAGCCGACGGCCAGGATCCCACCGGTGTTCGTGTTGATGGCGACCACGGACGGCTCGTTCAGAACGATTCCCCGGCCCCTCACGTACACCAGCGTGTTGGCGGTCCCGAGGTCGATCGCCATGTCACGGCCGATGAACGACATGTTGTTCCCCTTGTTCCCCATGAGGAGCGTCTGGCCTTCCAGTTGATAGCGGCTGCTGTCAGGTCGGCGAGGTGGGTGTGGTGGGTGGAGGCCCCATCGTAGTGCCGTGGGTACCGACACCGCGCGACGGGACTCCGGCGATCCCGCCGGAACGGAAACCCGCCCCCTTAGTGGTGACGACCAGTCCTTGCCATGCGTTCCCGGCCGGTGTCCGCAATACCGAAGGGCGACCGAAATTACTTCGGTCGCCCCAGGTCGTGAGCGCTATTCGGCTGATGTCTCGTCAGTGAGGAGTGCTCGTGGAATATGCGAGGAAGCTCAGAGAGCCGGGAAGAACAGCTTCAGCTCGCGCTCCGCAGACTCCTCGGAATCCGAGGCGTGGATCAGGTTCTCCCGGACGATCGTGCCGAAGTCCCCCCGGATGGACCCGGGCGCGGCGGCGATCGGGTCGGTGGGTCCGGCCAGCTGGCGGACACCCTCGATCGCGCGTTCCCCTTCCACGACCAGGACGACGACCGGACCGCTCGCCATGAACCCCATCAGGGGCTCGTAGAAGGGCTTGCCCTTGTGCTCCCCGTAGTGCGCCTCCAGGGTCTCCGCGTCCAGCGTGCGCAGCTCCATCGCGGGAATGGTCCAGCCGGCCTTCCGCTCGATGCGGCCGATGATCTCGCCGACCAGGCCGCGCCTGACGGCGTCCGGCTTGAGGATGACGAGCGTGCGCTGGGTCATGTGAAAACTCCTTGCGGCAAACGGGTGCGGTGCGACGAATCTACAGGGCCGGAACGGTGAACCGTCACGCAGCGTCAGGAGCGGCGGCCTCCGCCTGCCGGGCGGCCCAGCTCGCCTTGATCGCGTCGATCTTGCGGCCGTAGTGCACCGAGCACCACCACAGGCCCGCGAAGACCGCGCCCAGGAAGAACATCGTCGGGACCACGAAACCGCTCGCGATCAGTCCGATCTGCAGCGCCCAGCCGAGCTGCACCGCGCCGGGGCGCGACAGCATCCCGCACAGCAGCACCGACACCAGCATCGTCACACCGCAGACCGTCCACACCTGGGCCTGGGTCAGGTCCGGGTTCTTCATGGCCACCAGGCCCGCGAAGCCGACGATGAAGAATTCACCGATCAGCGTGCTCGCGCAGAGCGTGCGCATCGATCCCTCAGCCCTTCTTGAACAGCAGGCGGGCCTCGCCCACCGTGATCACGGAACCGGTCACCAGGACGCCGGCCCCTCCGTATTCGGCCTCTTCCTCCGCAAGGGTGACGGCCGCCTCCAGCGCGTCGTCCAGCCGCGGTTCCACCTGCACCCGGTCCGGGCCGAAGACCTCCACCGCGATCGCCGCCAGCTCGTCGGCGCCCATCGCCCGGTGGCTGGTGTTCTCGGTGACCACGACCTCCGCGAAGATCGGCTCGAAGGCCTCGAAGACGCCCTTGACGTCCTTGCCCTCGCTCGCGGCCACGACGCCGATCAGCCGGCTGAAGCCGAAGGCCTCGGTGACCGCCTCGGCGGTCACCCGCGCCCCCGCCGGGTTGTGCGCGGCGTCCAGGACCACCGTCGGGCTGCGGCGCACGACCTCCATGCGGCCCGGCGAGGTCACCGAGGCGAAGGCCCGGCGGACCGTGTCCGCGTCCAGCTCGCGCGCGTGGTCCCCGCCGACCCCGAAGAAGGCCTCCACGGCGGCCAGCGCGACCGCCGCGTTGTGCGCCATGTGGGCCCCGTACAGCGGCAGGAAGATGCCGTCGTACTCGCCGCCCATCCCGCGCAGGGTCAGCATCTGGCCGCCGACCGCCACCTCGCGCGCGACGACGCCGAACTCCATGCCCTCGCGGGCCACCGTCGCGTCGACCTCCACGGCCCGCTTCAGCAGCACCTGCGCGGCGTCCACGGGCTGCTGCGCCAGGATCACGGTGGCGCCCTGCTTGACGATGCCGCCCTTCTCCTGCGCGATCTCGCCGGGGGTGGAGCCGAGCCGGTCCGTGTGGTCCAGGCTGATCGGGGTGATCACCGCGACCGTCCCGTCGATCACGTTCGTGGCATCCCAGCTGCCGCCCATGCCGACCTCGACGACGGCCACGTCGACCGGCGCGTCCGCGAAGGCCGCGTAGGCCATCCCGGTGAGCACCTCGAAGAAGGACAGCCGGTACTCCTCGGCGGCGTCGACCATCTCCACGTACGGCTTGATGTCGTGGTACGTCTCGACGAAGCGCTCGGCGCTGATCGGCGCCCCGTCCAGGCTGATCCGCTCGGTCACCGACTGCACGTGCGGGCTGGTGTAGCGGCCCGTGCGCAGGTCGAAGGCGTTCAGCAGGGCCTCGATCATGCGGGCCGTGCTCGTCTTGCCGTTGGTGCCGGTCACGTGGATGGACGGGTACGCGCGCTGCGGCTCGCCCAGGACGTCCATCAGCGCGGCGATGCGGCTGACGGACGGCTCCAGCTTGGTCTCGCCCCAGCGGGTGGCGAGCTCCTGCTCCACCTCCAGCAGCGCCTTCGCCACCTCCGGATCCTCGGGGCGGGACGGCACGGGGTCACCCGACGGCGGCCCGGCCTGGGCGCGCAGGGTGCGGCTGCCGGCCTCGATCACCGCCAGGTCGGGGTCGCGGTCGGACTCTTCCGCCACGATCTGGTCGAACTCGTCGAAGGTACCGTCGCGGTCGCGGTCGTGGCTCTCGGGCTGCTGCTCACTCACGGGGTCCAGTCTACGGACGAGGGCCCGCGGACTTCCGGCCCGGCCGTTCCGGGACTTCCGGCACGCCCGCGATCAGCCGCGCGGCAGCGTCGCCACGACCTCGTACGCGTGCGGCGTCCGCGTCGCCGTCAGCGTGCCGCCCAGGCTGCGCACCCGCTCCGCCATGCTCGCCGTACCCGAGCCCGCCGACACCGGGGCCCGGTCCGGGGCGCCGGCCGGCAGGCCGTTGCCGACGGCGATGCGCACGTGCGGGCCGTCCACGCGGACCGACACGTCGATGGTCTCGCCGCGCGCGTGCTTGGCCGCGTTGGTCAGGCACTCCTGCACCACCCGGTAGACCGCCGCCTGCCGCAGCGGCGACAGGGCGTGCGCCTGCGGGTCCATCGCCAGCCGGACGGGCGACCCGGCCCGCCCGCTCTGCTCCGCCAGCGCCGCCAGCCCGTCCACACCGGGGGTCGCGGCACGCTCCCCGCGCTGGACGATGATCTCGTTCAGCAGCAGGTGGGCCCGCCGGGCGGTGTCCGACAGCTCCTCGAAGTCCTTCGCGTACGGCGTGTCGCGCGCCCGCACCGACAGCACCTCCGAGCGCACCGTCAGCAGCGTCAGCTCCCGCCCGACGAAGTCGTGGACGTCGCGGGCGACCGAGGTCCGCTCCTGCTGCACGGCGCTCAGCACCGCCGTCTCGGCCCGCCGCGCCTCCAGCTCGCACACCAGGTCGTGCCGGTAGGCGGCGATCCCGACGGCGGAGGCGAGCACCCCGATCGGCACCACCAGGCTGAGGAAGGCACTGAGCGTCTCGGCCCGCGGCTCCGGCCAGCCCGGCACGCTGAACACCGCCAGCGCGAAGGCCACGTACCCGGCGGTGGCCAGGACCGCGGCGCGGCGCCCCCGGTACCGGCCGACGGAGTACAGCGCGAACTGGATCAGGGTCAGCTCGTGCAGCCAGCCGATGAACAGCAGGGCCGTCAGGTACGCCGCCCAGGGCATCCGGCGCCGGACCAGCAGCGCCGAACAGCCCACGGTGAGCACGGCGGCGGCGCCCGCGCCGCTCAGGGAGTTGTCGGCGGCCGCCAGCCCGGGCAGGTCCAGCGCCATCAGCCCCAGGCAGCTCAGCGCCGTGAGGACGTCCTGCGCCCGGGGCGACGCGCCCCGGGCCCCGGCCATCCGGCGGCCGCGGGCCAGGGCCCGGTGGAACGCCGAGAGGGCGGGCTTGACGTGCATTCCCCCATCATCCGTGGTCGTCCCCCGGGTTCGGATCGGGGGGTGGGACCCACCCGGTGATCTACAGCACCCACGTGTCCCGGTGCCGGCACGCGCGAAGGCCCCCGCACCGTCCTGCGACGGTGCGGGGGCCTTCGTACGCGAGTACGCGACGCCGCGCGCCGCGACGGGCTACGCGGCGGGCAGCCCGGCCAGCTGCGCCTGGATCCGGGCGATGTCCGCCTCGGCCTTGGCGAGACGGCCCTTGATCTTGTCCACGACGTTGTCGGGGGCCTTGGCGATGAACGCCTCGTTCCCGAGCTTCGCCTCCGCCTGCTGCTTCTCCTTCTCGGCCGCGCCCAGGTCCTTGGTCAGGCGCTTGCGCTCGGCGGCCACGTCGATGGTGCCCGACAGGTCGAGCGCGACGGTGGCGCCGGCGACCGGCAGGGTCGCGGTGGCGCTGAAGGCATCGCCCTCCGGCTGGAGGCGCAGCAGCTGCCGGATGGCGGCCTCGTGCGCGGCCAGCGGCGTACCCGCCAGCTCCAGGCGGGCCGGGACCTTCTGGCCGTCCTGCAGGCCCTGCTCCTTGCGGAACCGGCGGACCTCGGTGACCACGGCCTGGACGCTCCCGATCTCGGCCTCGGCGGCGTCGTCGCGGAAGCCGCTGTCCTTCGGCCACTCGGCGACGACCAGGGACTCACGCCCGGTCAGCGTGGTCCACAGCGTCTCGGTGACGAAGGGGACCACCGGGTGCAGCAGCCGCAGCATGACGTCGATGACCTCGCCGAGGACCCGGCTGGAGACCTTCGCCTGCTCGCCGCCCGCGAAGAAGGTCGTCTTCGACAGCTCGACGTACCAGTCGAAGACCTCGTCCCACGCGAAGTGGTAGAGGGCCTCGCTGAGCTTGGCGAACTGGAAGTCGTCGTAGTAGCCGTCGACCTGCGCGACCGTCTTGTTCAGCCGGGACAGGATCCAGCGGTCGGTCGCCGACATCCGCTCGACCGGCGGCAGGTCGCCCTCGATCGTCGCGCCGTTCATCAGCGCGAAGCGCGTGGCGTTCCAGATCTTGTTGGCGAACTTGCTGGAGGCCTGGACCCAGTCCTCGCCGATCGGCACGTCGGTGCCGGGGTTGGCGCCCTTGGCGAGGGTGAAGCGGACGGCGTCGGAACCGTACTTGTCCATCCAGTCGAGCGGGTCGACGACGTTGCCGAAGGACTTCGACATCTTCTTGCCGCGCTCGTCGCGGACCAGGCCGGTCAGCGCGATCGTCTTGAAGGGGACCTCGCCGTCCATGGCGTACAGGCCGAACATCATCATCCGGGCGACCCAGAAGAAGATGATGTCGTGGCCGGTGACCAGGACGTCGGTGGAGTAGAACTTCTCCAGGTCCGGGGTCTTCTCCGGCCAGCCCAGCGTGGAGAACGGCCACAGGCCGGAGGAGAACCAGGTGTCCAGGACGTCGGTGTCCTGGGTCCAGCCCTCGCCCGTGGGCGCCTCGTCGTCGGGGCCGACGCAGACGACCTCGCCGTCCGGGCCGTACCAGACCGGGATGCGGTGGCCCCACCACAGCTGGCGCGAGATGCACCAGTCGTTGAGGTTGTCGACCCAGTCGAAGTAGCGCTTCTCCATCTCCTGCGGGTGGATCGCGACGCGGCCGTCGCGGACGGCGTCGCCCGCGGCCTTGGCCAGCGTCTCGACCTTGACCCACCACTGGAGGGACAGGCGGGGCTCGACGGTGGTGCTGCACCGCGAGCAGTGCCCGACGGAGTGCAGGTAGGGGCGCTTCTCGGCGACGATCCGGCCCTGCTCGCGCAGCGCGCCGACGACCGCGGAACGGGCCTCGAAGCGGTCCAGGCCGAGGAAGGGGCCGTGGACGGTGATGACACCGTGCTCGTCCATGATCGTCATGTTGGGCAGGTCGTGGCGCTGCCCGATGGCGAAGTCGTTCGGGTCGTGGGCGGGCGTCACCTTGACGCAGCCGGTGCCGAACTCCGGGTCGACGTGCGTGTCCGCGACGACCGGGATCGAGCGGTCGGTGAGCGGCAGCTTGATGAGCCGGCCGACCAGGTGCTTGTAGCGCTCGTCGTCCGGGTGGACGGCGATGGCCGTGTCACCGAGCATCGTCTCGGCCCGGGTGGTGGCGACGACGAGGCTGTCCTCGCCCTCGCCGTAGCGGATGGAGACGAGTTCGCCCGCGTCCTCCTGGTACTCCACCTCGATGTCGGAGATGGCCGTCAGGCAGCGGGGGCACCAGTTGATGATGCGCTCGGCGCGGTAGATCAGCTCGTCGTCGTAGAGCTTCTTGAAGATCGTCTGGACGGCCTTGGACAGGCCCTCGTCCATGGTGAAGCGCTCACGGCTCCAGTCGACGCCGTCGCCGAGGCGGCGCATCTGGCCGAGGATCTTGCCGCCGTACTCTTCCTTCCACTGCCAGACCCGCTCGACGAACTCCTCGCGGCCCAGGTCGTGGCGGGACTTGCCCTCCTCGGCGAGCTGCTGCTCGACCTTGTTCTGGGTGGCGATGCCGGCGTGGTCCATGCCGGGCAGCCACAGCGACTCGAAGCCCTGCATGCGCTTGCGGCGGGTCAGGGCGTCCATGAGCGTGTGCTGGAAGGCGTGGCCCAGGTGGAGCGAGCCGGTGACGTTCGGCGGCGGGATGACGATGGTGTACGGGGGCTTCTCGCTCGCGGGATCGGCCGTGAAGTACCCACGCTCCACCCAGCGCTCGTAGAGCTTCCCCTCTACCTCGGCCGGCGCGTACTGGGTCGGCAGTTCGGAGTCGGGGGCGCTGGGTGTCTGCGTGTTCTCGGTCACGGGCACAGTTTAGGGCCGTAACGGTCCGGTACTGAAACCGGTAATGCGGGGGCCCGAGTGCCCTCTCGCCCATGCCTTCCGCAAGGATGTGTGAAACGGATAAGCAGACCTCACAGGGGGACGCGGGATGAGTTACCACCAGCCAGGGCCGTACGGCCAGCAGCCGCAGCAGCCGGGTCCCTACGGGCAGCAGCCCCCGCCGCCCCCGAACCCGTACGGCCAGCAGCCGCAGCAGCCGGGCTACGGCTACCCCCAGCAGGCCCCGCCGCCGCCCGGCCCGCCGCAGGGCTACCCACAGCAGGGCGGCTACCAGACGCCTCCTCCCCCGCCGGCCCCGCAGCCCGCGTACGGCTACCAGCAGCAGCCGCAGCAGCCGGCGTACGCGCCGCCCCCGCCGCAGCCCCCGAAGAAGTCGAAGGCCGGCCCGATCATCGCGGTGGTCGTCGCCGTGGCCGTGATCGCGGGCGGCGCCTGGTGGTTCCTGGGCGCCGGCGGCCCGGTCTCGGACGACACGAAGGGCTACAAGCTGGTCGCCCCGGAGTCGGTGGGCGAGTTCCAGAAGAACCCGAAGTACGAAGAGAAGCCCATCAGCGACAAGGACAAGCAGGAAGCCGAGGCCGTCGGCATCAAGAACCCCACCCAGGTGGGCATGAGCTACATGGCCGGCGACCCGAAGAATCCGCTCACGCAGAAGGGGATCAACTTCAGCGGCGTCTACGGCGACATCGCCGACCCGGAGAAGTCGGTCGACGCCTACTTCGCCATGTTCAAGATGAACGCCGCTCAGAAGAACGACAAGTCGACGGTCGAACTGGTCGGCAGCCCGAAGGAGATCACTCCCGAAGGGTTCGACGGCGCCGTGCTCAAGTGCCAGGAGATCAAGGCGACTCCGAAGGACCCGAGCAAGGGAATCAAGGAGTTCACGCTGCCCGTCTGCATCTGGGGGGACTACAGCACCCTGGCCGCGGTCAGCGCCAGCGACGCCGTCTCCATCCTCGCCGGCAAGCCCGGCTACACCCTGGAGCAGACCGCCGACTTCACGGCGAAGCTCTACAACACCGCCCGCGTCAAGTCCTGATCGCCCGGCGCCCGGTGCGGGCGGTTCCGCACCGGGCGCGACATGATGCCTACGCCTCCAAGCATGCTGCCAAGGCGTCAGCAGGCCTGACTCCTATGTTGAGCAGAGATCCGTAACACTGGCTGAAGGACCACGCCTGGTGAGCGGCACCCGCCGCGCAGGCACTCTCCACGTTCGGACCGATCACGTAGCCCGCCTGATGCAGCGCATACTGGCAATCGCCCTGATCGGCCGATGCGGGTGAAGCCACCACGATCGGCAGCGCAGCAGCGGCGAACATCGCCGCCAGAACGGCGCCTGCGCGCTTCTTCTTCATGTCTCGTCCCTTCCAAGAAGATGGTCGAGAGGGAGTCGATCAAGGACTCGGGCCACGCGCCATGGGGCGACAGAACTGTCGACCGAATATCGGTCACTTTCGTCCGGAAACGAAGAGGGGCGCCCCGGATGTCCGGGGCGCCCCTCCTTCGTGTGCGCTGCGGGTCGCTACGCCGACTTCTCGTGCGGGCCCTGGTCCTTCGGGACGATGCGGGGGACCAGCGTCGGGTTGACGTTGGAGCGGACCACGTCGGCGGTGATGACCACGCGGGCCACGTCCTTGCGGGACGGGACCTCGTACATCACCGACATCAGGACCTCCTCCATGATGGCGCGCAGGCCGCGCGCGCCCGTCTGGCGCAGGATCGCCTGGTCGGCGATGGCCTCCAGGGCTTCGCGCTCGAAGTCCAGCTCGACGCCGTCGAGTTCGAACAGGCGCTGGTACTGCTTCACCAGCGCGTTGCGCGGCTCGACGAGGATCTGGAGCAGCGCCTCGCGGTCCAGGTTGTGCACCGAGGTCAGGACGGGCAGGCGGCCGATGAACTCGGGGATCATCCCGAACTTCACCAGGTCCTCCGGCATGACCTCCTGGAACTGGTCGCTCGCCTCGATCTCGCGCTTCGAACGGATCGTCGCCCCGAAGCCGATGCCCTTGGCGCCCGCACGCGACTCGATGATCTTCTCCAGGCCGGCGAAGGCGCCGCCCACGATGAAGAGCACGTTCGTCGTGTCGATCTGGATGAACTCCTGGTGCGGGTGCTTGCGTCCGCCCTGCGGGGGCACCGAGGCCGTGGTGCCCTCCAGGATCTTCAGGAGGGCCTGCTGGACGCCCTCGCCGGAGACGTCCCGGGTGATCGACGGGTTCTCGCTCTTGCGGGCGACCTTGTCGATCTCGTCGATGTAGATGATCCCGGTCTCGGCCTTCTTGACGTCGTAGTCGGCCGCCTGGATCAGCTTCAGCAGGATGTTCTCGACGTCCTCGCCGACGTAGCCCGCCTCCGTCAGCGCCGTCGCGTCGGCGATGGCGAACGGGACGTTGAGCATGCGGGCCAGCGTCTGCGCCAGCAGGGTCTTGCCGGAGCCCGTGGGGCCCAGCAGCAGGATGTTGGACTTCGCGAGCTCGATCGCGTCGTCGCGGCCCTGCGCGCCGCCGTTCTCGCCGGCCTGGACGCGCTTGTAGTGGTTGTACACCGCTACCGAGAGCGCCTTCTTCGCCGGCTCCTGGCCGACGACGTAGCTCTCCAGGAACTCGTAGATCTCACGGGGCTTGGGGAGTTCCTCCCACCGGACCTCGGAGGTCTCCGCGAGTTCCTCTTCGATGATCTCGTTGCAGAGGTCGATGCACTCGTCGCAGATGTACACACCGGGTCCTGCGATGAGCTTCTTCACCTGCTTTTGGCTCTTTCCGCAGAACGAACACTTGAGCAGGTCGCCGCCGTCACCGATGCGTGCCACGAGGTGCTTCCCCTTCGCCTGGGAGACGCCTGGTTCAGCGCTCCTGGTGCCTCATATCCGACGGTACCTTGCCGGGGGCCCCGTTCGGGGCCCCCTTGACGCGGTTCACATCGCGGGATTCCGCTCTGTCGCCACGCCAGTTGCCGGCAAGGATCAGACCGCGTTCATCTTGCGGGTCGAGACGATCTGGTCGATCAGGCCGTACGCCAGGGCGTCCTCGGCCGTGAGGATCTTGTCGCGCTCGATGTCCTCGCGGATCTTCTCGATCGGCGTGGACGAGTGCTTGGCCAGCATCGTCTCCAGCTGGTCGCGCATGCGCAGGATCTCGTTGGCCGCGATCTCCAGGTCGGAGAGCTGCTCGCGGCCGGTGCCGCCCGAGGGCTGGTGGATCAGCACGCGGGCGTTCGGCAGGGCCATGCGCTTGCCGGGGGTGCCGGCGGCGAGCAGGACCGCGGCGGCGGAGGCCGCCTGGCCCATGCAGACCGTCTGGATGTCCGGCTTCACGAACTGCATCGTGTCGTAGATGGCCGTCAGCGCGGTGAAGGAGCCGCCGGGGCTGTTGATGTAGATCGAGATGTCGCGGTCGGGGTCCATCGACTCCAGGCACAGCAGCTGCGCCATGACGTCGTTGGCCGAGGCGTCGTCGATCTGCACGCCGAGGAAGATCACGCGCTCTTCGAAGAGCTTCGCGTACGGGTCGTACTCGCGCACGCCCTGCGAGGTGCGCTCGACGAAGCGCGGGATCACGTAGCGGTTGTCGACCTGGGGGCCGGAGTAGAGGCCGCTCGCGGAGAAGTTGTTCTGCATCTGGGTGTTCACCGTCCTGGTGGCGTTCTGCGGGCTGGGGGTGCCTGGCTCGGGCGGGCTGGCGTACGGGTCCTCGTACGGGCCCCCGTACGCCGGGCCGGGATCAGGCCCCGGTGCCGCCGCCGCCCGGGACCAGGGACGCGGCGGAGATGATCTCGTCGATGAGGCCGTACTCCTTGGCCTCCTCCGCGGTGAACCAGCGGTCGCGGTCGCCGTCGCGGATGATCGCCTCGACGGTCTGGCCCGAGTGGTGGGCGGTGATCTCGGCCATGCGCTGCTTGGTGCGCAGCAGGTACTGGGCCTGGATCTTGATGTCGGAGGCGGTGCCGCCGATGCCGGCGGAGCCCTGGTGCATCAGGATGTCGGTGTTCGGGAGCGCGAAGCGCTTGCCCGTCGCGCCGCCGGTGAGGAGGAACTGGCCCATGGAGGCCGCCATGCCCATGCCGATGGTGACGACGTCGTTCGGGATGTACTGCATGGTGTCGTAGACCGCCATGCCCGCCGTCACGGAGCCACCGGGGCTGTTGATGTACAGGTAGATGTCCTTCTCCGGCTCGGCGGCCAGGAGGAGGAGCTGCGCCGTGATCTTGTTCGCGATGTCGTCGTCGACCTGCTGGCCGAGGAAGATGATGCGTTCGCCGAGCAGCCGGTTGTAGACATGGTCGCCGAGGCCGCCACCGATGGACGGCTCACCCGCGGCGTAAGGCTTCAGATTCGTCACGTATCCACCTGCTCGTCTCCGACGGCCACATGCCGTCTCAGCGTCTCGTTCTGGGGCGCGGACCTACCAGGGGGCGATGCCCGCCGGCGTCGGGTACTCCCGTGCCCTCGTATTCATGGACCCTAACGCGCAGGTAGGACAACGCCATCCCGCTTCCCGAACTGTTCGCTCGGAGCGCAAGCTCCCGAGCACTTCACGAGGGCACGGGGAAGGGCCCGGACGCGGCTGCGTCCGGGCCCTCCGGGGCACTGCGGGAGACTCCGCCAGGGATCCTCCCGGGGTGTTACTTGGCCTCGTCGTCACCCTCGGCGGCGGCCTCGGTGACCTCGGCGGAAGCCTCGGCCTCGACCTCGTCCTCGTCGTCGGAGAGGTCGACGACCTCGCCGTTGGTGTCGACGACCTTGGCAGCCTCGACGACGACCGCGAGGGCCTTGCCGCGGGCGACCTCGCCGACGAGCATCGGGACCTGGCCGCCCTCGACGACGGCCTGGGCGAACTGGTCGGGGGACATGCCGGAGGACTGGGCACGGCGCATGAGGTGCTCGGTGAGCTCCTCCTGGTTGACGCCCAGCTTCTCCTTGTTGACCAGCGCGTCGAGGACGAACTGGGTCTTGATGCCCTTGACGGCCTGCTCGGAGGTCTCGGCGTCGAACTCCTCGGCCGTCTTGCCCTGGATCTCGAGGAACTTCTCGAGGTTCAGGCCCATCTGGCCGAGCTGGTGGTGCTCCAGGTTGTGCTTGCGGGTCTGGACCTCGTCCGCGAGGAGCTTCTCGGGGATCGGGACCTCGACGAGCTCCAGCAGCTTCTCCAGGACGCGCTCCTGGGCCTGCGTGGCCTGGTCGTACTGCTTCATGTTCTCGAGGCGCGTGCGGCTGTCCGCCTTGAGCTCCTCGAGGGTGTCGAACTCGCTCGCCATCTGGGCGAACTCGTCGTCCAGCTCCGGCAGCTCGCGGGCGGAAACCTTGGTGACCTTGACGGTGACCTCGGCGTCCTTGCCCTCGGCGGAGCCGCCCTTCAGCTGCGAGGTGAAGGTGGCCTCGCCACCGGCCTCCAGGCCGGTCACGGCCTCGTCGATGCCGTCGAGGAGCTCGCCCGAGCCGATGGTGTAGGAGACGTCGGTGGCGACGCCGTCCGCGAGCACCTCGCCGTCGACCTTGGCCTCGAGGTCGATGGTGACGACGTCACCCTCGGCCGCGGCGCGCTCGACGTCCTTGGTGGACGCGAAGCGGCTGCGCAGCTGCTCGACCGACTTCTCGACGTCCTCGTCCGAGACCTCGACCGCGTCGACCTCGACCTCGATGCCGGAGTAGTCCGGGATCTCGATCTCGGGGCGGACGTCCACCTCGGCGGTGAACTTCAGGAGCTCGTTGTCCTTCAGCTCCGTGATGTCGACCTCGGGCTGGCCCAGCGGGTTCAGGTCGGCCTCGTTGACGGCCTCGGTGTAGAACTTCGGGAGGGCGTCGTTGACGGCCTCCTCCAGCACCGCACCGCGGCCGAAGCGCTGGTCGATGACCCGGTTCGGGATCTTGCCCTTGCGGAAGCCCTTCACCGTGACCTGCTGGTTGATCTTCTTGTACGCCGCGTCGAGGCTGTCCTTGAGCTCCTCGAAGGGCACCTCGACAGTGAGCCGAACCCGAGTCGGGTTCAGGGTCTCCACGGCGCTCTTCACGGTTCGGTCTCCTTGTGGCTGACTGCTGGGGGTTCTGCCGGAACGCTGCGATTCAGCGGCCTCGACGGATTCGGCCCGGTACATCAGACACACGGGCACGCAGCTTGCATAGTAACCGCAAGCGGCAATCAGCCCACAACGCGATCTTCACGAACGATCCCGGTGGCGGGCGGTACTGGTGGTCGGGGTGGCCGGATTCGAACCGACGACCTTCCGCTCCCAAAGCGGACGCGCTACCAAGCTGCGCCACACCCCGTCGGTGCGACACGTAGGGTACATGCCCGGAGACCCTCCGACGCCAGTGGTTTCCCCGGCGGGCGCACGCGCGCGGAGGGGCGGGCCCGGACACGGCGGGAAAAGCGGTGTGCACTCCCCCCGCGCGACCCGCTAGGATGCTGTCCGTGCCGCGGTCCCCGGACCTGCGGCGCGCGTGCTGCGGGTGTAGCTCAATGGTAGAGCCCTAGTCTTCCAAACTAGCTACGCGGGTTCGATTCCCGTCACCCGCTCTCGAGGGCCCAGGGCCAGGTCGGAGATATTCTCCCCGACCTGGCCCTGAGTCGTTCCCGGGGTCGTTTCAGGCGCTGTGATCACTCCCGCGCGCTCCGTGTCCTCCCCCCTCCACCGCACCAGCTTGTTCAGCGCCTCGACGATCACGCCGTCACAGCCGGCGTCGGCGTGCTGGGAGATAAGCGCAGCATGGGCGGTGCTGCCGCCCCGTCCTCGCCGTCAGCCCGCAGGTGCCGGCCCGGGGCGACGCAGCCACAGTGCCGATGTGCCGGAGATCGGGTGTACACACAGGCCTCGTTCCACAACAGGTTGAAGTGGTTCCGACGCGGAGTCTTTCCCTTGGCCTTGACGGAGACAGCAGCACACCGAACCGGGGGCCGACGGGCGCGCCGGAGTCAGGGTCGTCCTCTTGTCGGCCGCGCTCTTCGGTGCCTTGATCTCCCGCCGTCCGTTCCCCAGCTGGGCGACGGACGGGCGGAGACAGACGGTCCCACTCGCCAGGTCGACGTCCAGGCGGTGCCGCCCCATCAGCTCCAGCTCAGGCGGAGGAACCCGGCCATCATGATCAACCGGCGGTAGAGGGACTGCAGGGCCCTCCCGCCCGTAGACCTGTCCCGGTGTGCGCATGCTGCTGGCGCCTGTGATCTGGCACGAGCTGCGCCTGATCAACTAGCCGGGGAGGGCTGTCCGGGCGGATCGCCTGCAGCAAGGCTCATGCCTTGCCATGGTGATCGGCCTGGTCCCAGCGGCAAGCTGGTCGGCACGCCGGCGCCGAAGTGGTGGGGCCTGGATTTCCACGGCGTTGCCCGCCCTGAACGGCTCCGGGTGGCGCTTGCAAAGCGAGCGCAGGACTATGCGCAGAAGGCGACCGAGACGCCAGTTCCGCTACGGCCAGAAACTTCGAGGCGAGCACGGCACCGGCGATGAGGACCAAACCTGCGCCACCGGCGACGGCGGGATCGTCGGCTTCTGAACGAGTTCTCGCGGACAGCGCGACGGGTGCGACCCGGCACCCGGTCCTGCGTTCGTGTCTCCGCGCCCCTCCCCCGGGCCGCCGTCGACCCGCCTGGCTCGAGTGGACGGTGGAAGAGCCCGCTTGGGGATGGGGGCGTCGGCTCCACTGCTGCAGACAACCCCTTCGGGTGCCCCTCTAAGGTGCCCGACGCCGGGCCACACCAGGCAGGTTCACGAGCCGCCCGACGCGCCGGGAAGCTTAGTGAGCCACAGTCACTCGCCAGAGCCTCTGCCGTCCAATGCCGCTCCGCCGACCTCACACGCTGTTCAGTCCAGCATGCCGACCCAGCGCCTCCAGGTCGAGCACCGGAGATCGCCGCAACTCATCTCGAAACAATGTGCTCTTCAGCTTCCTGAGTGTGTTGGCCTTACCGCTTAGCCTGAAGGTCCATTTCCCATCCTCGAGGTCAAGTACGTGGAGCCCTCGCTTTAGGCGGACATCCGAGTACTGACTCAGATCCAAAATATACGCCTCGTACTTGACTCCTTGGCGATGCTGATCCGAGAGCGTTGCCTGAATCAGGTGCGCGAATCGAAGGTCAACAAGGCGTGCCAGAGCCTCGTACGCCGGGTGAGACTTCTGAGCAACGTTTACTCGGAAATAGGTATACCCCTCCCCCCGAACATATGACGAAAGGTAATCGAGAGCCGAGGTCAAGGAGTCGGCATTGTCGGCGGATACATCCTGCTCCAGATCCCTGAGCTTTCCTCGCGCTGCCCTTCCGGCAGCATCTGCGACGTCCTCCTGCCCGACTTCCCTAGCATTTGCACGAGATCGCGCTGCCACAATAGAGGACGCGAAAAGATTCAGGTAGTCCCTGGGCACTCCGCCCGAACCCAGGATCAGCCTGCCAAGCGCTGCATTGCGGGTAATGCTCGACGGCCTACTGATGCCGACGGTTTCCGTGTAATTTGTAAGCACAGATTCCAGGAACTTTTGCGTGGCTTCCGGATCTTCCAGAGTGACGTCGAGGTCGATCTTGGATGCGTCGTGCGGAATTTCGATGCCGATGTGCGAGGAAGGCTCAAAGGGCCGCGTCAGGCGTTCGATGCTCGCAATTTTCAACCACCCGTCGCAATCGCGCAGCATACTGGCCAAGTAGTCCAGAAGGTGCGGCTGCGACGAAATGGGGAATAGGTAGAAGTCGTCCAAGTACAGGTAGAGGCGAACGATACCTGCGCGAAGAACGGTTCGCAGCCCCCTGTTCAAATCGGCAATAGCCTCACCGAGTTCGGCACCTGCCCCGACATCCTTGAGCGAAGACAGCCTTTCGCTGATATCTTTCAGACGAGCGAAAGAGTCTCCCTGAGACGTGCCTGCGTGCTGGATCAGTGAGGTAAGCACTGTGTCCGCGATCATGAGAAATGCGGAAGAGGAGTCCATCAATCGGAGAGTATGGGCGTTCATCCACGCCGTTACATGCCCTTCTCTCTCCGCGAGGTTCTTGGCCTCGAGAAGGAGCGCCGTCTTCCCCACGCCGCGCCGGCCGTACACGAGGTGGTGCCGCGACGCGCCGACAGCAGCCAGGCTCGCCCGGGGATCCTCCATGTATTTGAGGCTGGGAAGCGCGTCGGATGTCCGCGACCGGGCCTCCAACAGTTGAATCAATTGATCAACCTTTGACGACGCGAGAGCACTCTTCGGTGCAGAGTCGCGCGGCTTTTCAGCCTCAGTGCGATGCGGCCTGAAGGTGACGGCGAGAGATTCATTCTCCGTATCATGGATCGAGTTCAGTTCCTGCTCGATAGCACCGGCCAGGCTCTGCGCAGCGGCTATCGAATCTTCGTGCACCCAAACAAGAAACCATCGCTCACCCGGAAATGACCTTTCCTCGGCTCGCACAATGGAAATCTCGGCGTCATCAAGAATGCGAGCAATACGGGACTCATATTCACTTGCCGCCATCAAATATACCCGTTCGTCAGGGCGAAGGATTCGCACATCTGGACAAAATTGGCCGAGGTTGCCGAGAGCGCACGAGCGTCACCCTCCCAATCCGACTCTTTCATCGGATAGATGTCATAGTCGGCTTGGTTCCGCAGGAGGCGCGCATCTATGAGCTCCGCCTCACGCGCGGCCGGATTGTCGATACCTGGCGGCAGATTACGTGGCAATATATTGTGGCGCTCGTGATCGTCACCCTTTGTTTCGGCGAAAGCGATGGCGCGCGCAGCTTGATACATTGCGTAATAGAAACGACTGATAGCGGATCTGTACTGCATCGCGAAGAGGAGAGCATCCCCGGCCCCGAGATGCCCTCCCGCCAAAAGCAAGCGATCCGACACGATCTGGCGCAGTAATTGCCCTGTAGGGAACGGATATTTGCTTCCGCCTGCTGGTAGCGCGGATATCGCTGCACTCTTGCTGGTGGAAATATGCAGCAGCATTTGATCCGTAAGAGTGACTAGTGGCATGTGCTCTGCAAAACCCCCTGCGTGACCCTCGCCAGTGCCGCAAGGCTGGCCGGTGTTGACACTCCACACTACCCATCAGGCGGCTGACTCATCCAGGGTTTACCGGGGTTGGCTGCGGATTGCTCGTCAGGCCACCCGACAAATGGTGGGGGCCTGTCATCGCGGGACGCGTACACCGCACCTCACGGCTGCAAGACGATGTGTGGACCAGCGAGTAAGTGCATGTGCTCCTGAGCCGTATGTTCGATTCCCGGCAACGCTCTTGAGGACCCAGGGCCAGGTCTTCCCACTGGCCCTGGTCGTTTCAGGGGCCGCCGCGGCGCCGGGTTTCAGAGCTTGATGCCCGCGATGGTGTCCGCGAGGGAGTTCAGGAAGCGGTTGACGTCCGGGGCGATGGAGCTGGACGCGAGGAAGAAGCCGAAGAGGACCGCGACGATCGCGGGGCCGGCCTTCATGTGCTTGCCGCGGATCATGATCACCAGGATGATCGCCAACAGAACCACGACTGACAGCGAAATGGCCACTACTGATCACACCTTCGGTCGTCCCCTGGCCGGCCCGGGCGCACGGCCGCGCGCGCCCCACATGCACCATCCTCCCACCAACCGGCCGCCGCTACCCGCCTCGTGACGAATCGCCATCACGCCAATACCGCCAAGCGGGCATGTATCGGGCATATTTCGGGCGCGTCGCGGACGGCGGGGCGGGTCAGGGGGCCGTGATGCCGAGCAGCGAGCGGACGTGGGCGTACTTCGCGGTCAGCCGGTCGCGGGTGGGCGCGTCCAGTACGGACAGGCGTACCGGGTCCGCGTTGTGCGCGAGGTCGGCCTCCTTGACGAGGAGGGCGCCGGGAGTGGCGAGGATGCGGGCGGCGTATTCCGCGAGCGGTTCCCCGGGGCGTTTGGTGAGGGCCAGGACCATGGCCTTGACCTCCTCCGGGAGGGCGGCCGCCGTGAGCTGCGCGGGGGTGAGCGCCTCGTCCTCCACGGCGTCGTGGAGCCAGGCCGCGGCCTGCTGGGCGGGGCTGCCGCCGCGCAGGCGGACGCCCTCGGCGACGGCCGCGAGGTGCTC
Source organism: Streptomyces sp. NPDC034085 (assembly GCF_055575555.1). Lineage (NCBI taxonomy): Bacteria > Bacillati > Actinomycetota > Actinomycetes > Kitasatosporales > Streptomycetaceae > Streptomyces > Streptomyces sp. NPDC034085. Next base: position 789,122 of record NZ_JBVISL010000001.1, read on the forward strand.
TGCGTAGGGGCGGCCGGCCTTGTCGGTCTGCCCCTCGTGCGCGGAGCGGGCGAGGGCCTCCACCTCGGCGAGGGTCAGGGGACGGTCCGTCATGCGATCTCCTTCGCTGCCGTGCTCAGGGCCTCGGCGGCCCGGCGCACGTCCTGCTGCGTGGTGCGCCAGTTGGAGAACGCGGCGCGCAGGGCGGGGGTTCCCCCGTACACCGTGGGGGTGACGAAGACGTCGGCGGCGACGGCCTCCCGCAGCGCGGCCAGGCGTTCGGGGGTGGGGGCCTGGGCGAGGGTGAAGCAGACGACGTTGAGGCGGACCGGGGCCAGCAGCCGCAGGGCCGGGTCGCGGTCGAGCCGCTCGCCGAGGGAGCGGGCGCAGGCGATGTCCCGTTCGACGATCTCGCGGTGGCCCTCGCGGCCGTAGGCGCGGAGGGTGAACCAGGCGGCGAGGGCGCGCAGCCGGTGGGAGTTCTCGGGGGTGAGGTGGACCAGGTCGGGGTCGGCGCCGAGGGGTCCGAGGTAGGCGGCGGCGTTGGCGAAGACGCGGGACTGGAGGTCGCGGCGGCGGGTGAACTGGACGGCGCTGTCGTAGGGGACGTTGAGCCACTTGTGCAGGTCGACGCAGACGGAGTCCGAGGCGTCGAGGCCCGCGACGAGGGGGGCGTGCTCCGGGGAGAGGGCCGCGAAGGCGCCGAAGGCGGCGTCGGTGTGGAGCCAGAAGCGGTGGCGTGCGCGCAGGGCGGCGAGGGCGGGCAGGTCGTCGAAGTCGACGGTGTTGACGGTGCCGGCGTTGGCGACGACCACGGCGGGGCCGGGCGTGTCGGCCAGCGCCCGGTCGAGGGCGGCGGGGTCGACGGCCTCCCGGCCGGGGAGGGTGGGCACCCGGACGAGGGCGGCACGGCCGAGGCCGAGGACGGACAGGGCCTTGGCGATGGAGGAGTGCGGGGCGCCGGACAGTACGCGGACGGGGCCGAGCGCGGCGACGCCGTCCTCGGAGGGGGACACCCCGCGGCGCTCACCGAGCCATTCGCGGGCGATGGCGAGCCCGGCGGTGTTGGACATGGTGGCACCGCTGACGAAGGTGCCGGTGTGGGCGTCGGAGAGGCCGAACAGCTCGCGCAGCCAGCCGACGGTCTCGCGTTCAAGGTGCTGGCCGGCGCCGTCGAGGGCGGAGTTGGAGTTCTGGTCGTGGGCAGCGGTCAGCCAGTCCCCGGCGAGGGCGGCGGGGGTGGCGCCGCCGGTGACGAAGCCGAGGTAGCGGGGGCCGGCGGAGGCGGAGAGGCGGGGGGCCCAGCGGGTCAGGAAGTCGGCGAGGGCGGCGTCCGTGCCGGTGCCGCGCTCGGGCAGGGGCGTGGGCGGCGGCGCGTCCTGCGGCGGTACGACGGGGCGGTCACCCAGGGACGCTAGGGCGTCGGCGGCGGTGCGTCGGGCGGCGTCGAGGAGCTCGGGGAGGCGGGCGAGGTCGGCGGCGAGCGTGCGGTCCATGGCGGGGACGGTAGACGCCCGGGGCTCGGGGCGGACGGTCCAATCCGCACCGGGTGGCCCGGCGGGGCCCTCGCCCCGGGCGGGGAGGCAGGCTGGGGGGCGGGGAGGGCGGCGTAGGGTCGGGGGGTGAGGGACTTCAGGGGGCTGGGGCGCGTCGGGGTGGTTGCGGTGTTGGCCGCCGGGGTGTTGGCGGGGTGCGGGGTGCGGGTGGCCCCGATCGAGGACGGGCCGGCGCAGGACCGGCGGGGCGGGGCACCGACCCCGACGGCCGGGCCCTGCCCCGAGGGCGGGGTGCGGCTGCTGGAGGACGCCGGCGACGCGGCGATGGGGCTGCGGGTGGCGGGGCTGCGGCTGGTCAACTGCGGCGCGGAGGCGTACGTACTCCAGGGCCATCCGGAGCTGCGGCTGCTGGACGGGCAGGAGCGGCCGGTGGAGGTGTCGGTCGGGCAGGGGTCGAACGGGATCGCCTCATCGACCGGTCTCGACGCCGCGCCGCAGCCGGTGACGCTCGCCCCCGGCGAGGCGGCTTCGGTGGCGCTGCTGTGGCGGAACCTGGTCACCGAGGCGGGTGCGCCGCCCGTCGAGGGGTGGGTCGTGGACCTGGTCCCGAAGCCGGGCGCGCCACGGCTGCGGCTGCGGCTGTCGGCGCCGGTCGACCTCGGGCACACGGGGAAGCTCGGGGTCGGGCCCTGGACGGCGGTGGCGCGGTGATCGTCTGGCTCAACGGCCCCTTCGGCGGGGGCAAGACGCAGACCGCGTACGAGCTGCACCGGCGGCTGCCGGGCAGCGCGGTGTGCGATCCGGAACACGTGGGCTTCGGGCTGCACCGCATGCTGCCGGTCCCGCTGCGCGGGGACTTCCAGGACCTGCCGGCCTGGCGGCAGGGCGTGTTCGAGGTGCTGGACCTGTCCGCCCGGCGGTATCCGGGGGTGCTGCTGGTGCCGATGACGGTGACCGACCCGGGGTACTTCGCGGAGACGGTCGGACGGCTGCGCGAAGCGGGCCACGACGTACGGCACTTCGCGCTGCTGGCCGGACGCGAGACGGTGCTGCGCCGGCTGCGGGAGCGCGGGCTGGGCCGGGGCCTGCAGCGGGAGAGCTTCGCCGTGGCCCGTCTCGACGGGTGCCTGGAGGCGCTGCGCGCGCCGGAGTTCGCGGAGCACCTGGCCACCGACCGGCTGACGGTGTCCCGGGTCGCGGACCGGGTCGCGGCCTCGGCGGGCCTGGCCCTGGCCCCGGACCTGGACGGCCCCGTGCGGGGCCGGCTGCGCCGCGCCCTGGTCGGGGTGCGGCACATCCGCTTCGACTAGGCCGCGTGCGCCGAGGCCGCCCGGCCGGTCGTCAAGGTGGTCATGCGGGTCGCGATCACGGGGGCCGGGCTGCGCGGGAGGCGGTCCGCGATGAGGCCGTCGGCGAGGAAGAGCACCTGGTCGGCGTGGGCGGCGGCGGCCGGGTCGTGGGTGACCATGACGACGGTGGCCCCGAGGGAGTCGACCGCGTCCCGCAGCAGGCCGAGCACCTCGGCGGCGGTGGTGGTGTCGAGGGCGCCGGTCGGCTCGTCGGCGAAGACCACGTCGGGCCGGGTGACCAGCGCCCGGGCGATGGCCACCCGCTGCTGCTGGCCGCCGGAGAGCTCGGCGGGGCGGCGCCGGCCCTTGCCCTCCAGCCCGACCCGTGCGAGCAGCTCGGCGGCCCGGGCCCGGTCGTGGCGGCCGCCGCCGAGGCTCAGCGGGAGCAGGACGTTCTGCTCGACGGTCAGCGAGGGCAGCAGGTTGAAGGCCTGGAAGACGAAGCCGAGGCGGCTGCGGCGCAGCACGGTGAGTTCGTTCTCGTTCATCGCGGTGATCTCGGTGCCGCCGAGCCGGACGGAGCCCTCGGTGGGGACGTCGAGTCCTGCGGCGCACTGGAGGAAGGTGGACTTGCCGGAGCCGGAGGGGCCCATGACGGCGGTGAAGCTGCCGCGCGGCAGGGTGAGGTCGATCCCGCGCAGGGCGTGTACGGCGGTGGCGCCGCGCCCGTAGACGCGCCGTACGCCGCGCAGCTCGACGGCGGGTGCGCCCTCGTCGTGCCGCCTGGTCCGCCTGAGCCCCATGGTGTGCCGCCTTCCGTGCCGGGTCCGCTGCTGTCGTCCCCGACGCTACGGATCGCCGGGGGGCGCCGGCCATGGAGCGGCCCGGCGGACGGCTGGTGGGGTAAACCCCACCCCCCGGGGGGGCTCAGGGTGAGCGGCGGATGAGGAGGAGGGCGCGGTCGTCGTTGACGTCCTTGGCGACCTTTTCGATGAGGTGCCAGGCGGCGCCGTCCCAGCCGGCGGCGACGTAGCGGTCGGCTTCTCCGGTGAGCCGGTCGATGCCCTCGGCGATCTCGCGGTCGGCGGTCTCGACGAGGCCGTCGGTGAAGAGCATCAGGACGTCGCCGCGCCGCAGGTTGCCCCGGGCCGGTTCGAAGTCGGCGCCGTCGTAGACGCCGAGGAGGGGGCCTTCGCCGGAGACCTCCTGCCAGCGGCCGGTGCCGGCGGAGAGCTGGAGGGCGGGGAGGTGGCCGGCGGAGAGGAGTTCGTAGTCGCCGGTCTCGAGGTCGAGGACGAGGTGGATGGAGGTGGCGAAGCCCTCCTCCCAGTCCTGCCGGAGCAGGTAGCCGTTGGCGGCGGGGAGGAACTGGCGGGGCGGCAGGGCGCCGAGGAGACCGCCGAAGGCGCCGGAGAGGAGGAGGGCGCGGGAGCCGGCTTCCATGCCCTTGCCGGAGACGTCGGTGAGGACGACCTCCAGGGTGCGGCCGCCGTTGGTGCGGGCGGCGACGACGAAGTCGCCGGAGAAGGACTGGCCGCCGGCCGGGCGCAGGGCCATCTCGCGGTGCCAGCCGCGGGGCAGGGCGGGCAGCTTGCTCTGGACCCGGATGCGTTCGCGCAGGTCGAAGAGCATGGTGCCGCCGCGTCTCCAGGGCACGCCGACGCGGCTGCGGAACTGGGCGATGACCAGCCCGAAGAACCCGCACGCGGCCACCACGAGCACGGTTCCGGGGGTCACCCGGGCGGGCCCCTGGGTGTACGGGCCGAGGACGAGGGCTTCGACGATCAGGGCGGACGCGGCGGCGGCGTACAGGCCGAGCAGGCTGGCGGGCCGCAGCAGGAGGCCGCCGGCGACGATGGGCAGGACCAGGGCCGACGGGGAGAACCAGACGGGCATCAGGAGTGTGCCGCAGGCCATCGCGGGCACGGTCAGGAGGAGGCCGCCGAAGGCCAGCCAGTCGGAGGCGTCCCCGCGGAAGTAGTCGACGGCGGATTTGCGCATGGCGGTGCGGGCCCGGTGCGACAGCATGCGCATCCGGGCCGTGAACGTCTCGACGCGCGCTCCGGCCATTGCTCCGGGACCCTATCCATCCCGGCTGTGACCGCGCAGGGGGACCCCCGGACCGAGGGTGCTCCGCGGGGCGAAAACCCTTGGACCGCGGCGGAACGCCCGGGCGAGGATGACCGCATGACTCTTGAGACGCGGGTGGTGCGGCACGACGAGTGGGACACCTGGTTCGATCATCTGGAACTGGCGTTCGGCGGTGTGCCCGAGGTCGCCTCGGTCCGGGAGCTCTACCGGTCCCTGACGGAGCTCGACCGCTCCCTCGGGGTCTGGGACGGCGGGGACTGCGTCGGCTCCGCTTCGGCGTTCGGCTTCCGCCTGTCGGTGCCGGGCGGGGCCCTGGTCCCGGCGTCGGGCGTGACCATGGTCGGTGTCGCACCGACCCATCGCAGGCGCGGGGTGCTCACCTCGATGATGCGTCGCCAATTGGACGACATCCGTTCGAGTGGCGGGGCACTCGCCGTGCTGACGGCTTCGGAGCCGGAGATCTACGGCCGCTTCGGGTACGGCATCGCCACGTACGCCGTGGCCGTCGACATCGACACCACCCGGGTACGGATTTCCGCGCCGCCGGGGACGGACGGGGTGCGGCTGCGGCTCGTGGACCCCGAGAAGGCCCTCGCGGACTGCGAGCGGGTCTACGCCGCCCTGGTCGCGGGCCGGCCGGGCATGCTCGCGCGGCAGCCGGGATGGGAGCGGCAGGCGCTCGTGGACCCGGCGGAGCACCGCGACGGGGCGTCGCCGCTGAAGTGCGTGGTGGCCGAGGGGCCGGACGGCGAGGTGGCCGGGTACGCCCGCTACCGGGTCAAGTCCGACTGGGACCCGAGCGGTCCGGACGGCACGGTCCAGGTCGGCGAGGTGCACGCACCGGACCCGGCGGCGTACGCGGCGCTGTGGCGCTACCTCTTCGAGATCGACCTGACCTGTCGCGTACGGGCGTCCGGGCGGCCCGTGGACGATCCGCTGCTGCACCTGGTCAGCAACGTCCGGCGGGTCCGGGCGACGCAGCGGGACGGGCTGCACGTGCGGCTGGTGGACCTGCCGGCGGCGCTGGAGGCGCGGACGTACGGGGCGGGGGTGGACGTGGTCGTCGAGGTCGAGGACGGGTTCTGCCCGTGGAACGCGGGACGGTGGCGGCTGACGGCCGCCGGCGGGGCCGCGCGGTGCGTACGCACGGAGGCCGCCGCCGATCTGGCGCTGTCGGTGCGGGAGCTGGGCGCGGCCTACCTGGGCGGGGTCACGCTGACCTCCCTGGCGGCGGCGGGCCGGGTGCGCGAGCTGCGGCCGGGCGCGCTGCGGGAGGCCTCCCGGGCCTTCGCGGGCGACGTCGCCCCGTGGCTCCCCCACGGCTTCTAGCGCCGCTGGCAGCCCGGGCACCAGAAGAGGTTGCGGGCGGCGAGGCCGGCGGTGCGGATCTCGCCGCCGCAGATGTGGCAGGGCATGTTCGCCCGCCGGTAGACGTACACCTCGCCGCCGTGGTCGTCCACCCTCGGCGGGCGGCCCATGGCCTCGGGGAGGTGCTCGTCACGGACCGTGTCGATGCGGTTCTTCCGGACGCCCTCGCGCATCAGCACCACCAGGTCGGCCCACATCGCGTCCCACTCGGCGCGGGTGAGGTCCTTGCCGAGCCGGTAGGGGTCGATGCCGTGGCGGAAGAGGACCTCGGCGCGGTAGACGTTGCCGACGCCCGCGACGATCTTCTGGTCCATCAGCAGCGCGGCGATCGTGGTCCGGCTGCGGGAGATGCGGGCCCAGGCGCGGCCGGGGTCGTCGGCCGGGCGCAGGGGGTCCGGGCCGAGGCGGTCGTGTATCGCCTTCTTCTCGCCCTCGCCGATCAGGGCGCAGGCGGTGGGGCCGCGCAGGTCGGCGTAGTGGTCGTCGTTCAGCAGGCGCAGCCGGACCGTGTCGGTGGCCGGCGGGGCGGGGGCGGGGCCGAAGCCGAGCTTGCCGAAGAGCCCGAGGTGGATGTGGATCCAGGCGTCGCCCAGCTCCAGGAAGAGGTGCTTGCCGTGCGCCTCGGCGCTCTCCAGCTCCCGGCCGTCGAGCAGGGCCGCGCTCTCGGCGAAGCGGCCCTGCGGGCTGCTCACCCGTACCGGGCGGGCGGCGAAGCGCTCGGTGTGGTCCTGGGCGAGCCGGTGGATCGTATGCCCCTCGGGCACGGCGGTGCTCCTCGATACGCATGGGCGTGCCGCCGGACGGGTGCGTCCGGCGGCACGGGGTCCTACTGGTCCTGCGGGTGGTGGGCCGGGATCGGGGGGAGCTCGCCGGTGGTCTCGTACGCGGAGAGCATGTCGATGCGGCGCGTGTGGCGCTCCTCGCCGGAGTACGGGGTCGCCAGGAAGGCCTCGATGAAGGCGGTGGCCTCGTCCTGGGTGTGCATGCGGCCGCCGACGGAGATGACGTTGGCGTTGTTGTGCTCGCGGCCGAGCTTCGCGGTCTCCACGCTCCAGGCGAGGACGGCGCGGACGCCCTTGACCTTGTTGGCGGCGATCTGCTCGCCGTTGCCGGAGCCGCCGATCACGATGCCGAGGCTGTCGGCGTCCGCGGCGGTCTTCTCCGCGGCGCGCAGGCAGAACGGCGGGTAGTCGTCCACCGCGTCGTAGATGTGGGGCCCGCAGTCGACGGGCTCGTGGCCGTTGTTCTTGAGCCAGTCCACCAGGTGGTTCTTGAGCTCAAAGCCGGCATGGTCGGATCCGAGATACACGCGCATGGGTCGAGTGTGGCATGCGGGACCCCGAGGGACGGCAGAGGGGTGTCGCATAAATCACTTCTAAACCTCAAGTAAACCCAAAGAACGCAGACGGGAGGGGTCGGGACCTTGGTCCCGCGTTGGGGGCCTCGGGTAACTATCGGACGAAGGTCTTCCGTCTTGCGGGGGTATCGGGTTTGAATGCCGGAACTCTCCACCCGAGAACCTAAGGATTCGTCCATGAGCACGACGACGACCCTTCAGAAGGCAGGCGACCCGACCGGCGAACCCGGTTCCGCCCAGCCCTCCGACGGTCTCAAGGCCGGTCTCAAGAACCGCCACCTTTCCATGATCGCCATCGGCGGTGTCATCGGCGCCGGCCTCTTCGTCGGCTCCGGCGGCGGCATCGCCAAGGCCGGCCCCGCCATCCTGATCTCGTACGCCCTCGTCGGCGCGATGGTCGTCTTCGTGATGCGGATGCTGGGCGAGATGGCCGCCGCCAGCCCGAACTCGGGCTCCTTCTCCGCGTACGCCGACCGGGCGCTGGGCCGCTGGGCCGGCTTCTCCATCGGCTGGCTGTACTGGTTCTTCTGGGTCGTCGTGCTGGCCGTCGAGGCCACCGCCGGCGCCGTCATCCTCGAGGGCTGGGTCCCGGCCGTCCCGCAGTGGGCCTGGGCCCTGATCGTGATGGCCGTGCTGACCGTCACCAACCTCGGCTCGGTCGCCTCCTACGGCGAGTTCGAGTTCTGGTTCGCGGGCATCAAGGTCGTCGCCATCGGCGCCTTCGTGATCGTCGGCATGCTCGCCGTCTTCGGCGTGCTGCCCGGCTCGGACAACCCGGGCGCGGGCTTCGCGCACCTGACCGACACCGGCGGGTTCATACCCAACGGCTGGGGCTCCATCCTCACCGGTGTGCTGATGGTCGTCTTCTCCTTCATGGGCAGCGAGATCGTCACCCTGGCGGCCGGCGAGTCCGAGGACCCGCGCCGCGCGGTCACCAAGGCCACCAACTCGGTGATCTGGCGCATCGGCGTCTTCTACCTGGGCTCGATCTTCATCGTCCTGACCCTGCTGCCGTGGAACGACAAGTCGATCGTGGAGAAGGGCTCGTACGTCGCCGCCCTCGACTCGATCGGCATCGCCCACGCCGGCCAGATCATGAACGTGATCGTCCTGACGGCCGTGCTGTCCTGCCTGAACTCCGGCCTGTACACCGCCTCCCGCATGGCGTTCTCGCTGGGCGAGCGCGGTGACGCCCCCAAGGCCTTCGCCAAGGTCAGCAAGAAGGGCGTTCCGACCGCCGCCATCCTGGGCTCCGTGGTCTTCGGCTTCATCGCCGTCTACTTCAACTACGCCTACAAGGACACGGTCTTCGACTTCCTGCTGAACGCGTCGGGTGCCATCGCGCTCTTCGTGTGGCTGGTCATCTGCCTGACCCAGCTGCGGATGCGCAAGATCCTGGTCCGCGAGGCGCCGGAGAAGCTCACCGTCAAGATGTGGCTCTTCCCGTACCTGACCTGGGCCACCGCGGCGATGATCACCTTCGTCCTCGGCTACATGGTCTACGACGACGGCAACCGCAAGACGGTCATGCTCTCGCTGCTGGTCGCCGCCGTGGTGGTGCTCATCGGTGTGGTGCGCAACGCCCGCCGCAAGACCGCCGTCGACGCGTAGTCCCGCAGGCCGCACTTCCCGTACGTCCCCTACCTCCCGTACGGACACGACAGCCCCGGACCGCACGCGCGGTCCGGGGCTGTCGTACGGGCGGGGCTCAGCCGCGGCGGCCGGCCAGCTTCCAGGCGGTCGGCAGCGCGCCCATGGCCAGCGCGGCCTTGAGGGCGTCGCCGATCAGGAACGGGACCAGGCCCTTGGCGACGGCGGTCTCCAGGGACATCCCGGTGACGGCCATCAGGTACGGCACGCCCACCGCGTAGATCACCGCGGAGCCCAGCACCATCGTCCCGGCCATGCGCAGCACCGAGCGGTCGCCGCCGCGCCGCGCGAGGGCGCCGACGAGGGTGGACGCGAGCAGCATGCCGAGGACGTACCCGAAGGTCGCGCCGCCCGCGCCGGAGCCGCCGTTCGCGAACCACGGCACGCCGGCCATGCCGACCAGGGTGTAGAGCGCGAGCGACAGGAAGCCGCGGCGGGCGCCCAGCGCGGTGCCGACGAGCAGGGCCGCGAAGGTCTGCCCGGTGATCGGGGCGGCGAGGCCGTCGACCTGGACGGACAGCTGGGCGGCCAGGCCGGTGAGCGCGGCTCCGCCGACGACGAGGGCGGCGTCGCGGACGCGGCTCGCGGGCAGCAGGTCGGCGAGGACGGCGCCGGGCCGGAAGGAGACGGAAGCGGTGCTCATCGAAGGCTCCGGAAGGTGGGTGGTCGGGCGGGACACCGCGACGTTAGCCGCCGGCCGACCGCCGCCCCACCGCCGACCGGGACAAAGGCATACTGTCCGGTTTGGTGGGGACCGCACAAAGGGACGGCACTACACCCGAGTTGGAGTGATCCCGATCACGGCCCGCATGCGATGACACATCCTTTTTGCTCCGGAGGCTCCCCTCCGGCCAGACTGTAGGTTCCCGCCAATCCCCCCGGATCTCCCGCCCCTTGCCCGCCCATCCCTTGCGCAGCCCCCGGCGTCGCTTGCCTACCGAGAGTACGAATCTGCTCATGCGCGAAGACCTGTCCGTCACCGAGGGCGGCCTGCCCCCGGAACCCCTGAGCCACAGCCTCAAGCAGCGTCACCTGACCATGCTGGGCCTCGGCGGCGTCATCGGCGCCGGCCTCTTCGTCGGCTCCGGCGCCGGCATCGGCATCGCCGGCCCCGCGATCATCTGCTCGTACCTGCTGGCGGGCGTGCTCGCCATGCTGGTGATGCGGATGCTCGGCGAGATGTCCGCGGCGATGCCCGCCTCCGGCTCGTTCTCCGTGTACGCGGAGAAGGCCCTCGGGCGCTGGGCCGGCTTCTCGGCCGGCTGGCTGTACTGGTTCCTGCTGGTCGTGGTGCTCGCCGTGGAGGCGACCGGAGCGGCGAACATCGCGCACGGCTGGGTGCCCTCGGTCGACCAGTGGCTGTGGGTGCTGATCTTCATGGTGGTCTTCACCCTCAGCAACCTGGCGGCGGTGCGGAACTTCGGCGAGTTCGAGTTCTGGTTCGCGGCCCTCAAGGTCGGCGCGATCGTCCTGTTCCTGATCCTCGGCACCCTGGCGGTCTTCGGCCTGCTGCCGGACACCGAGCCGGTGGGGACGGCCAACCTGACCGGGCGGGGCGGCTTCTTCCCGGCCGGCCTCGGCGGGGTGGTCGCCGGCATGCTCGCGGTGGTCTTCGCCTTCGGCGGCCTGGAGGTCGTCACCATCGCGGCCGCCGAGTCGGACGACCCGGCCAAGTCCGTGTCCCGGGCGGTGCGCAGCGCGGTGTGGCGCATCCTCTTCTTCTACGTCGGCTCGATGCTGGTCATCGTGAGCCTGCTGCCGTGGGACTCGCTGGAGCCCGGGGAGAGCCCGTACGTCGCCGTCCTCGACTCCATCGGGATCCCGGCGGCCGGCCAGATCATGAACATCGTGGTGTTCGTGGCGCTGCTGTCGGCGCTGAACGCGAACCTCTACGGCTCGTCGCGCATGGTGTTCTCGCTGGCCGAGCGGGGGGAGGCGCCGAAGGCGCTGCTGAAGGTCTCCGGCAGCGGGGTGCCGACGCGCGCGGTCCTCGCCTCGGTGGCCTTCGGTTTCGTGTCGGTGGTGCTGAACCTGCTGTGGCCGGACACGGTCTTCCTCTACATGCTCAACGCGGTCGGCGCGGTGCTGCTGTTCGTGTGGGTGCTGATCGCGGTCTCGCAGCTGCGGCTGCGGCCCCGGCTGGAGCGGGACATGCCGGAGCGGCTGACGCTGCCGATGTGGGCGTTCCCGTACCTGACGTGGGCGGCGCTGGCCGGGATGGCGGCGGTCCTGGTGCTGATGCTGTTCGACGACTCGGCGCGGCCGCAGCTGCTGTGGTCCTCCGGCGCGGCGGCCGTGGTGCTGCTGGTGGCGTGCTACCGGGAGGTGCGGGACCGCCGGTCCTGACCCCTCGGCAGGTGTGCGGCAGGCCCGGGACCTCGGTCCCGGGCCTGTTCCGCTTTCCGGGGCGGGCGGTCACGTCCCGTGAGAGGGGTGTCCGGATGATGGACGACCGACGTCCGATAAACGGACGCTCGGCAGACTGGCCCGCATGAGTCAGAGCACCACCGCACGTCCCGCACAGCAGGGCTCCCCGGCCCGGGAGGCCGGGAACCCCCTCGGCAACGGCCTCAAGCAGCGCCACCTCTCGATGATCGCCCTCGGCGGGGTCATCGGCGCCGGGCTCTTCGTCGGCTCCGGCGCCGGAATCGCGGCCGCGGGCCCCTCGATCGTGCTGGCGTACGCCGTGTCCGGACTGCTGGTGATGTTCGTGATGCGGATGCTCGGCGAGATGTCCGCCGCCAACCCGGCCTCCGGTTCCTTCTCCGTGCACGCCGAGCGGGCGATCGGGCCCTGGGCCGGCTTCACCGCGGGCTGGATGTTCTGGATCCTGCTGGTGGTGGGCGTCGCCATCGAGGCGATCGGCGCGGCGCACATCCTGGCGGGCTGGTTCCCCGGCACCCCGTCGTGGATGTGGGTGCTGGTGCTCATGGTGGTCTTCACCGCCGCCAACCTGGGGGCCGTCTCGCGCTTCGGCGAGTTCGAGTTCTGGTTCGCCGCCCTCAAGATCGGCGCCATCGGGCTCTTCCTCGCCCTGGGCGTCCTCGCCGTCCTGGGCCTGCTGCCCGGCACCTCCTCCCCCGGCGCCGCCAACCTGCTGCACGACGGCGGCTTCCTGCCCCACGGGGTCGACGGGCTGCTGGTCGGCCTGCTCGCCTCGGTCGTCGCGTACGGCGGGCTGGAGACGGTGACCATCGCGGCCGCCGAGTCCGGGGACCCGGTCAGGGGCGTGGCCAAGGCGGTGAGGACCACCATGTGGCGGATCGCGGTCGTCTACGTCGGCTCGATGCTGGTCATCGTCACCCTGCTGCCCTGGAACGACCCGGGCGTCACCGAGAACGGCCCGTACGCCGCGACGCTGGACCACCTGGGCATCCCGGCCGCCGGCCAGATCATGAACGCCGTCGTCCTGATCGCCCTGCTGTCCGCGATGAACGCCAACATCTACGGCTCCTCGCGCATGGCCCACTCCCTGGTCGCGCGGGGCCAGGGACCCCGGGCGCTGGGCAGGGTCTCGGGCGGGGTGCCCCGGCGGGCGGTGCTGGCCTCGGCGGGCTTCGGCTTCGTCACCGTCCTGCTGTCGTACTGGTACCCGGACACCCTGTTCGCCTGGCTGCTGAACATGGTCGGCGGGGTCATCCTCATCGTCTGGGGCTTCATCGCGGTCTCGCAGTTCGTGCTGCGCCGGCGCCTGGAGCGCGAGGCCCCCGGGCGGCTGGTCGTGCGGATGTGGGGCTTCCCGTACCTGACGTGGGTGGCGCTGGCCGGGGTCGCCGGGGTGCTCGTGCTGATGGCCCTGGGCGAGGACACCCGCGTGCAGGTGGTCTTCACCGGCGGGCTGACCGCGGCGCTGGCCGCGGCCGGGTACGCGGTGCAGCGCCGGGCGGCGCGCGGCTGACGGCCCGGCAGCCACTGCGCCAGGAGGCGGACCCCGTGTGCGACGCGGGGTCCGCCTCCCGTCGTACCGAGGCGACCCTTACGTGTGACCCGGAATAGATACTGCTAGCGTGCAGTTGCGCATTAATTGCAATAAGCGATTGGCACGCCGAGGGGACCGGACACACGCATGGCCATCTACACGCTTCCTGAGCTTCCTTACGACTACGCGGCGCTCGAGCCGGTGATCAACCCGCAGATCATCGAGCTCCACCACGACAAGCACCACGCGGCCTACGTCGCGGGCGCCAACACCACGCTCGAACAGCTGGAGGAGGCGCGCGACAAGGAGAACTGGGGCGCGCTGAACGGCCTGGAGAAGAACCTGGCCTTCCACCTCTCCGGCCACATCCTGCACAGCATCTACTGGAACAACATGGCCAGCCCGAAGACCGGCGAGGGCGGCGGCGAGCCCTCCGCGGCCGACGGCGTGGGCGACCTCGCGGACGCGATCACCGAGTCCTTCGGCTCCTTCGCCAAGTTCAAGAAGCAGCTCACCTTCGCGTCCTCCGCGACGCAGGGCTCCGGCTGGGGCGTGCTCGCGTACGAGCCGGTCAGCGGCCGCCTGGTCGTCGAGCAGGTCTACGACCACCAGGGCAACGTGGGCGTCGCCAGCACGCCGATCCTGGTCTTCGACGCCTGGGAGCACGCCTTCTACCTCCAGTACAAGAACCAGAAGGTCGACTTCATCGAGGCGATGTGGAACGTCGTCAACTGGCAGGACGTCGCCCGGCGCTACGCCGACGCCAAGGCCAACACCCCGCTGCTGATCCCCGTCAAGGGCTGACCGGCACCCCGCAGGACCCGCCCGCCTCGTGATCGTCTTCTCAGCCTTCGCGTGCGGGCGTGCAGAGCGGAAGACCCCCGTGAGGACGTGACTCACGGGGGTCTTCCGTAGGTGTCCGGGCCGGACTACTCGAAGGACGGGCCCTTGGTGCGGGTGCGCTTGATCTCGTAGAAGCCGGGGGTCGAGGCGACCAGCAGGGTGCCGTCCCACAGGCGGGCGGCGGCCTCGCCGCGCGGAGCCGGCGTCACGACCGGGCCGAAGAAGGCCACCTCGTCGCCGTCGGCGCCAGGCACGGAGATCACCGGGGTGCCGACCTCCTGGCCGACGCGCTCGATGCCGTCGTTGTGGGAGTCGCGCACGACGTGGTCGTACTCGTCGGAGTCGGCGTAGGCGAGCAGCTCGGCCGGCAGCCCGACCTCTTCCAGCGCGTCGGCGATGACCTCGCGCGTCGCGCCCCGGTCCTCGTTGTGGATGCGGGTGCCGAGCGCGGTGTACAGCTTGCCGGTGATCTCGTCGCCGTGCTTCTGCTGCGCCGCGATCACCACGCGCACCGGCGCCCAGCCCTTGGGGCCGACGATCTCGCGGTAGCGCTCGGGCAGCTCGTCCAGCTTGTCCTCGTTGAGCACGGCGAGGCTCATCACGTGCCAGCGGACTTCGACGTCACGGACCTTCTCGACCTCGAGCATCCAGCGGGAGGTCATCCAGGCCCAGGGGCAGAGCGGGTCGAACCAGAAGTCGACCGGCGTCTTCTCGCGCACCTGGGTGTCGGTCATGGTTCTCCTCAAGTCACATAAGGCGTCACGGGTCATGTTCTTATCCGCCAACCAGGCCGGGAGCGGGCGCATTCCCCGTGGGAGGATTCCAGCGAAGACCGTGATCACGCACGAAGGAGTGCAACGTGCCCGGAGAGAACCTGTCCCGCGACGAGGCCCGCGAGCGGGCCGAGCTGCTGTCCGTCGACGGGTACGAGGTGGTCCTCGACCTGAGGTCCGCGGTGGACGAGGCCGAACCGGCCGAGGGCCCCCGCACCTTCCGCTCGGTGACGACCGTGCGCTTCCGGGCCGCCGTCCCGGGCGCCTCCTCCTTCGCGGACCTGATCGCCCCGTCGGTGAACTCCGTCACCCTGAACGGGCGGGCGCTGGACCCGGCCGCCGTCTTCGACGGTTCGCGGATCGCGCTGGACGGGCTCGCCTCCGAGAACGTCCTGGTCGTCGATGCGAACTGCGCCTACAGCCGGACCGGCGAGGGCATGCACCGCTTCGTGGACCCGGAGGACGGCGAGGTCTACCTCTACACCCAGTACGAGCCGGCCGACGCCCGCCGGGTGTACGCCAACTTCGAGCAGCCCGACCTGAAGGCGCCCTACCGCTTCGAGGTGAGCGCGCCCGAGGGGTGGCGGGTGTGGAGCAACGGCGCGGAGGAGTCCCGCGAGGGGCAGACCTGGCGCTTCGCCGAGACCGCGCCCATCTCCACGTACATCACCTGCGTGGTGGCCGGGCCGTACCACTACGTCACGGACACCTACACGCGCGGGGACCTGACGATCCCGCTGGGCGCCATGTGCCGCAAGGGACTGGCGAAGCACTTCGACGCCGACGACGTCTTCCTCGTCACCAAGCAGGGCTTCGACCTCTTCCACGAGATCTTCGACTACCCCTACCCCTTCGGGAAGTACGACCAGGCCTTCGTCCCCGAGTACAACCTCGGCGCGATGGAGAACCCGGGGATGGTCACCTTCCGCGAGGAGTACATCTTCCGGGGGAAGGTCACGCAGGCCTCGTACGAGCGGCGCGCGAACGTCATCCTGCACGAGATGGCGCACATGTGGTTCGGCGACCTGGTCACCATGAAGTGGTGGGACGACCTGTGGCTGAAGGAGTCCTTCGCGGACTTCATGGGCTCCTTCGGCCTGGTCGAGGCCACCCGCTTCGACCAGGCCTGGGTCACCTTCGCCAACAGCCGCAAGGCGTGGGCGTACCGGGCCGACCAGCTGCCCTCCACCCACCCGATCACGGCCGACATCCGTGACCTGGAGGACGCGAAGCTGAACTTCGACGGCATCACGTACGCCAAGGGCGCGGCGGTGCTCAAGCAGCTGGTCGCCTATGTGGGCCGGGAGGCGTTCCTGGACGGCGCCCGGCGCTACTTCAAGGCGCACGCGTACGGGAACACCACCCTGGACGACCTGCTGTCGGTGCTCGGGGAGGTCTCCGGGCGGGACATGGCGACGTGGTCGCGGGCCTGGCTCCAGACGGCGGGCGTGAACGCGCTGACGCCCGCGGTGACCTGCGACGCCGGCGGGAGGCTGACGGAACTGGCGGTGCTCCAGGACGGCGACGAGCTGCGCCCGCACCGGGTCGCGGTGGGCCTGTACCGGCTGGAGGCCGACGGGTCGCTGGTGCGCTACGCCCGGGCGGAGGCCGACGTGGCGGGCGCCCGGACGGCGGTCCCGGAGCTGGCCGGGCTGGAGCGGCCCGACCTGGTCCTGGTCAACGACGAGGACCTCACGTACTGCAAGGTCCGCTTCGACGAGGGCTCGCTGGCGACGCTGCGCGCCCACCTCGGCGATCTGACGGATCCGCTGGCGCGGGCGCTGTGCTGGTCGGCGCTGTGGAACCTGACGCGGGACGCCCTGATGCCGGCCCGGGACTTCCTGTCGCTGGTGCTGGCCCACGCGGGCCGGGAGAGCGACGTCGGCGTGCTCCAGATGCTGCACGCGCAGGCGCTGAGCGCGGTGACCCACTACGCGGCGCCGGAGTGGCGCGAGCAGAGCGGGCGGGACCTGGCGGCGGGCGCCCTGCACGAGCTGCGGCTGGCCGAGCCGGGGTCGGAGCACCAGCTGACCTGGGCCAGGTTCTTCGCTGCGAGCGCGGCGACGGAGGGCGACTTCCAGCTGCTGCTGGGGCTGCTGAACGGCACGGCGCGGATCGACGGGCTGGAGGTCGACCAGGAGCTGCGCTGGGACTTCCTGCTGCCGCTGGTGGCGCACGGGGCGGTGGACGAGTCCGTGCTGGAGGCCGAACTGGCGCGGGACGACACCGCTTCGGGCAAGCGGCACCAGGTGCGGTGCCTGGCGGCGCGCCCCTCGGCGGCGGTCAAGGACCAGGCGTGGGCGGCGGTGGTGGAGTCGGACGCGCTGTCGAACGCGCTGGTGGAGGCCACCATCAGCGGGATGCAGCAGTCCTCGCAGCGGGAGCTGCTGGCCGGTCACACCGAGCGGTACTTCGCGGTGATCGAGCGGGTCTGGGCGGAGCGGTCGATCCAGATCGGCATGGACGTGGTGAAGGGGCTCTACCCCGCGCTCCAGGACTCCCCGGCGACGCTGGCCGCGACGGACGCCTGGCTTGCGGCCCGCCCGGACGCGGCCCCGGCCCTGCGCCGGCTGGTCCTGGAGTCCCGCGACGACCTGGCCCGCGCCCTGCGCGGCCAGGCCTGCGACGCGGCCACCGGCTGAGGACCCCCGCGCGGGGTGCGGGGGCCGGCCAGGCCGCCGCACCCCGCCCGTCGCACACCGATGCCCCCGCCGGCACTCCGGCGGGGGCATCGGTGCGTTCATCGGGTGATCGGAGGTGGCGGTCTCTTTCGGCAGTCGAACGCCCGTACTTTAGCCCCGTCTTGTCCGGATTTGTCGACGGGCGTGTAACAGGCGTTAGGAAGGCCTTGGCCTGAGGGAATCACCGAGTCATGAACCAGAACGCGCCCCTCCCCCTCGCCCACCTCACCGCCAGCCGCCCCCGCGTGCTGACCCTCGCACAGCTGCGCGAGCACGGCGTCAGCGCCTCCGACGCCGCCGGGCGGCCCTGGCAGCAGGTGCTGCCCGGGGTGTTCCTGCTCCACTCCGGCCCCGCGACCAGCGAGGAGCGGCTGCACGCCGCCCTGCTGTACGCCGGCCGGCGCGGCAGCGGCGAGGTCATGATCACCGGGCTGGCCGCCCTCGCGCTCTACCGGTTCTCCTCCACCCCCGCCCTGCTCGCCCTCCCGCACATCGACGTCCTCGTCCCCCACACCCGCCGCCTGCGCTCGACCGGCGACGTCCGCATCGTGCGCGCCCACACCCCGCCCGGCCCCCTGGAGGTGACCGGGCTGCCGGTGGCCCCCGTCGCGCGGGCCGTCGCCGACGCCGTCGCGCAAGTCTCCGACGCCGATACGGTGCGCCGCATCCTCAGCGAGGCCGTCCGCGGCGGGCACTGCGAACCGTCCGCCGTCGTACGGGAGCTGACGGTGGCCCGGCTGCTGAACCGGCCGCACGTGGTGGACGCCGTCGAATCCCTCCTCGCCGAGGGCCGGGCCCTCGCCGAGGACCGGCTGTACCAGCTCGTACGGGGCTTCGAGCTCCCCGAGCCCGTCTGGAACGTGGACCTGCGGCTGCCCGGCGGCCCGCACCTGGGCGGCGTCGACGCGTTCTGGCCCGAGCAGGCCGTGGCCATCGAGATCGACACCCGCGCACCCCGCCAGGGCGAGGACGAGGACTGGTCGGAGGCCGTCCGCAAGCGCGAGACCCTGGAGCGCCTCGGGGTGACCGTCCTGTACCTGACGCCCCGCAAGCTGCGGGACTGGCCCGAACAGCAGGCCGCGGTCGTACGGACCGCCCTGACGGCGTCCGGCGACCGCGAGCCCGCCGCCTACCTGGTCGTACTGCCCCGGTGAGGCGGGTTGGCCGGGGAGTACTCCGGGGCGCTCCAGCGCAGCCGCCCCGGGTGCAGGCTCTCCACCGCCGCCTCCACCCGGAAGCGCACCGCCCGGCTCCCGCCGGGGCCGTACTC
The DNA here is from genome assembly GCF_055575555.1 of Streptomyces sp. NPDC034085. Taxonomy (NCBI): domain Bacteria; kingdom Bacillati; phylum Actinomycetota; class Actinomycetes; order Kitasatosporales; family Streptomycetaceae; genus Streptomyces; species Streptomyces sp. NPDC034085. The sequence goes on from NZ_JBVISL010000001.1 coordinate 807,838, forward strand.
GGTCCGGGCCCGCCCGCTCAGCTGGAGCAGCCCGCCGCCCTCCCAGTCGGGGAAGAGCAGCCCGGCCCGGTCGTCGGCGGCCAGGTTGCCCAGGGTGAGGAACATCGAGTTCCCGGCGTAGTCCGGCCAGCGCAGCTCCGTCGGCGAGAGCACCTCCACGAAGCCCGGCATGCCGCCCCGGTGGCTCGCGTCGGCCCCGTCCGCCTCGGCGGTGGTGGCGATGAAGAAGGTGTCGGCGGCGCGGACGGCCCGCTCCTGCCCGGGGGTGAGCGCCTCCCCGCGCGAGAGGACACCGGCCCCTTCGGCCACCAGCTCCAGCGGCTGCCGCTTCTGGAGGTACTTCGGGCAGTTGGCGAAGACCTGCTCCGCCTCCACCGCGAAACCGCCGGGCGTGACGGCGAGGGTCCCGTTGAGCCGCATCCGGCGCCGGGTGCGCGGGTCGAGGGAGATCGTGCCGACGCGGGTGCCGGCGGTGGCCAGCGCCCCCGCCAGCGGGTCACCCTCCGGCAGGCCCCCCGAGACCTCGATGCGGCCCGGCCCGGTGGCCCGTGCGAAACCGGGCGCGCCGGTGAGCAGCGAGGCCCACATCCGCCCCGCGCCGTCGGCGGCGCCGACGACGAGGTGGGGCTGTTCGGCGAGGAAGGCCGCCGCGACCTCGCGGATGCCCGCGCCGATCGAGCGGCCGACGTGCTCGGCGAGCTCGCGTACGCCGACCCGTTCCTGCACGGCCAGCGAGCCCTGGTGGTACCGGCCCATGACGACCCCCGCTCCTTGAGTTCCTAGAAGAATCCGCAGGTCGGGGCGTCCGCCGTGGGGGCGGGAGCGCCCTGGGCCCCGGCGGGCACGGAGATCTCCAGGCGGGTGCCGTCGGGGTCGTGGAAGAAGATCCCCCCGGAGGCCGCGCCCTCCCGGTGCGCGACGACGCCCTCGTAGGCGAAGTCGACTCCGAGGCCGCGCAGCCGCTCCTCGTACGCCCGGACCTCCTCGATCGCGCCGGCGGAGAACGCGAGGTGGTGCAGCCCGGCGGCCTGCGGCGCGTACCGGTTCTCCGCCTGCTGCCACAGGGTCAGGACCAGTTCGCCGTCCCGGCCGAGGAAGGCGTATCTGCGGCCCTCCTCCTTGCCCTCGCCCAGCTGCTCGAAGCCGAGGGCGTCCCGGTAGAAGGCGAGCGAGCGGTCCAGATCGGTGACGTTGAGGCCGATGTGCCCGGTGCGCAGCGTGCCGGCGGCGGCGTTCGACATGAGGGTTTCCCTTCCCCGAGGTTCCAGAAGTCCTGGAGTTCTAACCTTCTAAATCGAGATTAAGGGTTATAGACGTGGGCGTCAACCGGTTACGTATGCTTGAGGGGTTAGCGGCACCAGGAGGCGGACATGACGGCACCGACCACGGACCCGCGTCCGCTCACCGGAGAGCCGGTCTCCCTCGACCTGCTGAACACGCGCTGGATGCGGGAGGGCGAGATCGCCGACCTCTTCGCGGGGGCCTTCGGGCTCACCCGGGTGGAGGGGCTCGCGCTGTGGCTGGAGAGCACCGGCCTGGCCGGCCGCTTCCGGGCCGACGCCGCGACCCTCGTCCATCTGCTGACCGCCCGCGAGGCGATCGCCCGGGCCGTCGCGGACCCGGCCGACGCGAGCGCGCGCTCCCTGGTCGACTCCGTGCTGGAACACGGCCGGATCCGCGCCACCCTGACCGCCGAAGGCCCGGGCGAGCGCGCCGAGTTCGCCGACCCCTCCTGGGGTCCGGCGTGGACGGCGGCCCGTGACTACCTCGGCCTCCTGGCCACCGCGCCCGACCGGATCCGCGCGTGCGCCTCGGAGAGCTGCGTGCTGCACTTCCACGACACCTCGCGCAACGGCACCCGGCGCTGGTGCTCCATGGCCGTCTGCGGCAACCGCGCCAAGGCCTCCCGCCACTACGCGCGCACGCGCGAGCGCTGAACGGTCGGAATCTGTCACACCCGTTATGAGACGGAGCTCCGCCCAGCCCCCGGTAGGGGGCTGAAAGGTCGATAAATCCACTAGCCGGGTCCAATGACTCGCCCCGGCTTGCCCCGCCATGTCCGCACTGGCGGTGACCCAGCACTGACGGGAACCCGCCATGTCAGGTCTCGGTCAATGACAACCCTCCCCAAACAGCTGTCACTTGCGCAAAGCTGACCGGTCATCCGGCACCGAATTCCGGACCGTATCTTTCACTTAGCCAGGGATGCTGATGACCCTCGACTCCCCCAGCTCCACCACCGGGGCCATACCCGGCGGCAGGCGCGCGGCCCGCGTCGCGGCGGCCGCGGGCCTGGTGGCCGCCCTCTGCGCCACCGGCGCAGTGCCCGCCTTCGCGGCGGGCGCCGACGGCGACCCCTCCACCACCGCTCCGGTCAAGTCCGCTGACCAGAAGCTCGGTTCGGCCGACGCCGAACTGCTCCAGGAGGCCAAGGCCAAGGGCGACGCGACCGTCACCGTCATGGTCGCGACCGCCCCCGGTCAGACCAAGCAGGTGGCCGACCAGCTCGACGCCGTCCAGGGCGCCTCGGTCGGCCAGACGTACGACAAGCTCGGCTACGTACGCGCCACCCTGCCGACCGACAAGGCGGAGGCCGCGCTGAAGGCGGCCGCCAAGCTGGAGTCCGTGCACGGCATGGACCTGCGGCACGAGATCCGGCTGCCGGACCCGCGCCCCGAGGTGAGCAAGGAGGGCTCGGCCAAGAAGACCGCCGCCGAGACCTACCCGGCGCCGGACGGGAAGACCCCGGCCAAGAACCCGTACAACCCGTCGTTCGAGACCGGCTCGGTGGACTTCGTCGCGAAGAACCCGCAGGCCGACGGCCGTGGCGTGACCATCGGCATCATGGACTCGGGCGTCGACGTCAGCCACCCCGCGCTCCAGAAGACCACCACCGGCGAGCGCAAGATCGTCGACTGGGTGACCGCCACCGACCCGATCACGGACAACGACGGGACCTGGCGCGCCCAGATCACCCCCGTCACCTCCGCGGGCGGCGCGTTCACCGCGGGCGGCCAGAGCTGGAAGGCCCCCGAGGGCACCTTCCAGTGGAGCCGCTTCAGCGAGTCGATCACCGCCAACGGCGACATGAAGGGCGACGTCAACCGGGACGGGGACACCACCGACCGGTTCGGCATGCTCTACGACCCGGCCGCCGGCACCGTCCGCGTCGACACCGACCAGAACGGCGACTTCACCGACAACGAGCCGATGAAGCCGTACAAGGACGGCTACCAGATCGGCTGGTTCGGTACGGACAACCCGGCGACCGAGGTGGCGGAGCGGATCCCCTTCACCATCGAGATCCGCAAGGACGTCCCGATGGACCCGCTCGGCGGTGACTGGGTCGGCAAGAAGGCCGACTTCGTCAACGTCGGCATCATCGAGTCCGAGCACGGCACGCACGTCGCCGGCATCACCTCCGCCAACGGCCTGTTCGGCGGCCAGATGAACGGCCAGGCGCCCGGCGCCAAGCTCGTCTCGTCCCGCGCCTGCTCCTGGTCCGGCGGCTGCACCAACGTCGCGCTGACCGAGGGCATGATCGACCTCGTCGTCAACCGCGGCGTCGACATCGTCAACATGTCGATCGGCGGCCTGCCGGCGCTGAACGACGGCAACAACGCCCGCTCGGAGCTGTACAAGAACCTCATCGACACCTACGGCGTCCAGCTCGTCATCTCGGCGGGCAACGAGGGCCCGGGCGTCAACACCATCGGCGACCCCGGTCTGGCCGACAAGGTCATCTCCGTCGGCGCCGCGGTCTCCAAGGAGACCTGGGCCGCCAACTACGGCTCCGGCGTGGCCAAGAAGTACAACATGTTCCCCTTCTCCTCGCGCGGTCCGCGTGAGGACGGCGGGTTCACCCCGACCATCACCGCCCCCGGCGCGGCCATCAACACCATCCAGACCTGGCTGCCCGGCGCGCCCGTGAAGGAGGCCGGCTACACCCTCCCGGCCGGCTACGGCATGCTCCAGGGCACCTCGATGTCCTCGCCGCAGGCGGCGGGCGCGAGCGCCCTGCTGATCTCGGCCGCCAAGCAGCAGAAGATCGCGCTGCCCCCGGCGAACCTGCGCGTGGCGCTGACCAGCACCGCCAAGAAGATCGACGACGTCCCGGCCCACGCACAGGGTGCCGGTCTCATCGACGTTCCCAAGGCGTGGGAGTCCATCCAGCGCGGCGCCAAGGCCAACGAGTTCACGGTCAAGGCCCCCGTCGACACCGCGCTCGACCAGTTCCTGAAGACCCCGGGCTTCGGCACCGGCCTCTACGACCGCGAGGGCGGCCTCAAGGTCGGCCAGAAGAAGGTCTACGACGTCGTCGTCACCCGCACCACCGGCGTGAAGTACGGCACCCGGCACAACATCAGCTGGCGCAACAACGACGGCAGCTTCAAGGTCGTCGGCGGTGGCGGATACGACTACGTCACCCTCCCGCTGAACAAGCCGGTCACCCTCAAGGTCGAGGCCAACGTCAAGTCGGCCGGCGTCCACAGCGGCATCCTGCAGCTCGACGACCCGACCACCGAGGGCGTCGACAAGCAGATCCTGGCCACGGTCGTCGCCGCCACCCCGCTGGCGAAGCCCTCGTTCACGCTGTCGGACACCTCCACCGTGCAGCGCAACAGCCACAAGTCGTACTTCGTGACCGTCCCGCAGGGCGCCAAGACCCTCGAGGTCGCCCTCGGCGGGCTCGCGGCGGGCAGCCAGACGCGCTTCATCTCGATCCACCCGTACGGCACGGGCGTCGAGGACAGCGCCACCACCCAGTGCTACCCGAACTACGACAACCCGGCGAACCAGTGCCGCCCCGACCTGCGCTCGTACGCCGACCCGCAGCCGGGCGTCTGGGAGATCGAGGTCGAGTCGCGCCGTACGTCGCCGCTGCTCGACAACCCGTTCAAGCTGGACGTCTCGGTCCTCGGTGCGGGCTTCGACCCGGCCGTCAAGGTCCTGCCCGAGGTCAAGCAGGGCACCCCGGCGCCGGTCCAGTGGACCGTGAAGAACGACGCCGCCGCCATCTCCGGCGGCAAGCTCCAGGGCGGCCCGCTCGGCTCCGCGAAGGTCGCCAAGCCGACCATCGCCGCCGGCGAGACCCAGACCACCGAGGTCACCGTCGGTGAGGGTGCCTCCCGCCTGGACGTGGCGATCGCCAAGCCCTCCGACACCGCCGCGGACCTCGACCTCGAGGTCTACAAGGACGGCGTCAAGGTCGGCTCCTCCGCCGACGGCGACTCCGAGGAGTCCGTGAGCCTGGCCAAGCCCGCCGCGGGCACCTACACCATCAAGGTGATCGGCTACGCGGTCCCGGCCGGCACCACCACGTACGACTACCGCGACGTGTACTTCTCGGCCGCCCTGGGCTCCGTCCAGGTCGACGAGGCCGCCGCGGTCAACCTCGCCACCGGCGCCTCCGCGCAGGTCTCGGCGAACGTCCTGGTCTCCGCCGCGGCCCCCGAGGGCCGTCAGTTCTTCGGCCAGGTCCAGCTGCTCAACGCCCGCGGCACCGCCGCCGGCACCGGCAGCGTGCAGATCGACAAGGTCACCCCGTAATGGAGTGAGCCGACCGGCACATGACGGAGGGGCGGTGCTCGACCGAGCACCGCCCCTTCGGCTTTCCCCCCGCCGGACCGGGCGGATGTCCGGCTACGGGTGTGCCGCGTCCGGATGACGATCACGATCCGACCGCAAGCTACCCCCCGTGACCAGGCACAACGGACCTTCGGGGGTCCGGCGGCACGCCCCCCGCGCGCGCGTCACGGGAGTTCCCGGCCCCGACACTGTCCGCACCTCGGACAATGGATTGGACAAGCCTCGTGGGGTCGAACGCATGATGGCCTCACGCGCGCCCGCGTCCACGTATCGAAGGAGTCACCGTGAGGGTCGGAATCGTCGGAGCCACCGGACAGGTCGGCGGAGTCATGCGCGGCATCCTCGCCGAGCGGAAGTTCCCGGTGGACGAGCTGCGGCTGTTCGCCTCGGCCCGGTCCGCCGGCTCGACCCTGGAGTGGCAGGGCAAGGAGATCACCGTCGAGGACGCCGCCACGGCGGACTACTCCGGCCTCGACATCGTGCTCTTCTCCGCGGGCGGCGCGACCTCCCGCGCCCTCGCCGAGAAGGTCGCCTCCCAGGGCGCCGTCGTGATCGACAACTCCTCCGCCTGGCGCGGCCACCCCGAGGTCCCCCTCGTGGTCTCCGAGGTCAACCCGCACGCGGTCAGGAACCGCCCCAAGGGCATCATCGCCAACCCGAACTGCACCACCATGGCCGCCATGCCCGTGCTGCGCCCGCTGCACGACGAGGCCGGCCTGACCGCGATGGTCGCCACCACCTACCAGGCCGTCTCCGGCTCGGGCCTGGCCGGTGTCGCCGAGCTCGACGGCCAGGTCAAGGCCGTCGCCGGGGAGGCGACCGCGCTCGTCCACGACGGGGAGGCCGTCGCGTACCCCGAGCCGGGCGTCTACAAGCGTCCCATCGCCTTCAACGTGCTGCCGCTGGCCGGCTCGATCGTCGACGACGGCTCCTTCGAGACCGACGAGGAGCAGAAGCTCCGCAACGAGTCCCGCAAGATCCTCGAGATCCCGGAGCTCAAGGTGTCCGGCACCTGCGTGCGCGTCCCCGTCTTCTCCGGCCACTCGCTCCAGGTCAACGCCCGTTTCGCCCGCCCGATCAGCGTCGAGCGCGCCACCGAGCTGCTGAAGGACGCCCCCGGCGTCGAGCTGTCCGAGATCCCGACCCCCCTCCAGGCCGCCGGCAAGGACGCCTCGTACGTGGGCCGCATCCGCGCGGACGAGACGGTCGAGAACGGCCTCGCGCTGTTCCTGTCCAACGACAACCTCCGCAAGGGCGCCGCGCTGAACGCGGTGCAGATCGCGGAGCTGGTCGCCGAGGAGCTGCGCGGCTGATCCGGTCGCAGGGCTGAGGGGCGGCGCCGTCACGGTGCCGCCCCTTTCCGGTGCTCAGGGCCTGCGCACCTCGAAGAGGAAGCAGCCGAACCCGGCGGCCCGGACGTGCACGAGGGCGACCTCCGGATCGCCGAAGGCCTCGTCCAGGGCCCGCCCCAGCACCGCCTGCGGGTCCTCCCCGAGGTCCAGGACCCGGCCGCCGAGGATGTGCCCGCGCGCGCTGTACCGCCGGGCGGTGCGCTGCACTCCCGGCTCGGCGAAGGGGTACGCCCCGCCGTCCCCGGCCCCGCCGTCCGCCGGTCCGCCGCAGGCCTCGGCGTGGACGAAGACCGGGCCCTGCTCGTCGTAAGCGCCCGGATCGGCCCCGGTCAGCGCGGCCCAGCGCCGCAGCGGTGCGTACGAGACGAGCGCGACGCGCTCGCCGGCGGCGCTCGGCCGCAGACAGCACCGCAGCGGCGCACCGCCCTCCTCGTCGGTGTACGGGACGCAGTCCCGCCCCGCGTCGTCACGTGCGCGGAGCTCGGCCAGCGCCGCCGCCCCGATGGGCCTCACCCGGTGTCTGATGCTCATGCCCCCAGGGTCCCCGCGCCCGGGGGCCGTGTCCGGCGGGTTTGCGACCTCGCGTTCGCCCGTGGATTACTCCGACGCGGGGGCGCTGTCCGAATGGCAGGATGGCGGGGCAACGTCACCATCAAAGGAGATGACCGCGTGCCTGGCACGAATCTCACCCGTGAAGAGGCTCAGCAGCGGGCGAAGCTGCTCACCGTCGACTCGTACGAGATCGAACTCGATCTCAGCGGCGCGCAGGAGGGCGGCACCTTCCGGTCCGTGACCACCGTGCGCTTCCAGTCGGCCGAGGCAGGCGCCGGGACCTTCATCGACCTGGTCGCGCCGGCCGTGCACGAGGCCGTCCTGAACGGCAAGGCGCTGGACGTGGCCGCCGTCTTCCGCGACTCGCGGATCGCGCTGGACCACCTCGCCGCCGGGGCCAACGAGCTGCGGGTCGTGGCGGACTGCGCCTACACCAACACCGGCGAGGGCCTGCACCGCTTCGTCGACCCGGTCGACCAGCAGGCGTACCTGTACACCCAGTTCGAGGTGCCGGACGCGCGGCGGGTCTTCGCCAGCTTCGAGCAGCCCGACCTGAAGGCAACCTTCCAGTTCACCGTGACCGCCCCGGAGGGCTGGACGGTCATCTCGAACTCCCCGCGCGACATTTCGCAGGGCGCCGAGCCGAAGGACCGGGTGTGGGTCTTCGAGCCGACCCCGCGCATCTCCTCGTACATCACGGCCCTGATCGTCGGCCCGTACCACGCGGTGCACAGCACCTACGAGGGACCGAACGGGCAGTCCGTTCCGCTCGGCATCTACTGCCGCCCCTCGCTCGCCGAGTTCCTCGACGCGGACGCGATCTTCGACGTCACCCGGCAGGGCTTCGACTGGTTCCAGGAGAAGTTCGCGTACGACTACCCGTTCGCGAAGTACGACCAGCTCTTCGTGCCGGAGTTCAACGCGGGCGCGATGGAGAACGCGGGTGCGGTGACCATCCGCGACCAGTACGTCTTCCGCTCGAAGGTGACGGACGCCGCGTACGAGGTGCGCGCCGAGACGATCCTGCACGAGCTCGCCCACATGTGGTTCGGCGACCTCGTCACCATGGAGTGGTGGAACGACCTGTGGCTGAACGAGTCGTTCGCCACCTACACGTCGATCGCATGCCAGGCCTACGCCGAGGGCTCGAAGTGGCCGCACGCGTGGACGACCTTCGCGAACTCGATGAAGACCTGGGCGTACCGGCAGGACCAGCTGCCGTCCACGCACCCGATCATGGCCGACATCCGCGACCTGGACGACGTCCTGGTCAACTTCGACGGCATCACGTACGCCAAGGGCGCCTCGGTGCTCAAGCAGCTCGTGGCCTACGTCGGCATGGAGGCCTTCTTCAAGGGCGTGCAGGCGTACTTCAAGGCGCACGCCTTCGGCAACACGCGCCTGTCGGACCTGCTGGGCGCCCTGGAGGAGACCTCGGGCCGCGACCTGACCGCCTGGTCGAAGGCATGGCTGGAGACGGCGGGCATCAACGTGCTGCGGCCGGAGATCGAGATGGACGCGGACGGGCTCATCTCCTCGTTCGCCGTGCGCCAGGAGGCCCCGGCGCTGCCCGCGGGCGCGAAGGGCGAGCCGGTGCTGCGGCCGCACCGCATCGCGGTGGGCCTGTACGACCTGCGGGACGGCAAGCTGGTCCGCACGGACCGGATCGAGCTGGACATCGACGGCGAGCTGACGGCAGTGCCCGAGCTGGCGGGCCGGACCCGTCCGGCGGTCGTGCTGCTCAACGACGACGACCTGTCGTACGCCAAGGTCCGCCTGGACGAGGTCTCGCTGGCCAACGTCACCGCCCACCTGGGCGACTTCACGGAGTCGCTGCCGCGCGCCCTGTGCTGGGCGTCGGCGTGGGACATGACCCGGGACGGCGAGCTGGCGACGCGGGACTACCTGGCGCTGGTGCTGTCCGGCATCGGCAAGGAGTCCGACATCGGCGTGGTGCAGTCGCTGCACCGCCAGGTGAAGCTGGCCGTGGACCTGTACGCCGACCCCGCGTGGCGGGAGCAGGGCCTCGCGGTCTGGACCGAGGCCACGCTGGAGCACCTGCGCACGGCCGAGCCGGGCAGCGACCACCAGCTGGCGTGGGCGCGGGCCTTCGCGGCGACGGCCCGTACCGAGGGGCAGCTGAGCTACCTGGCGGCACTGCTGGACGGCTCGGCGGAGGTCGAGGGCCTGGTCGTGGACACCGAGCTGCGGTGGGCGTTCCTCGAGCGCCTGGCGGCGACGGGGCGTGCGGACGAGGCGGCGATCGCGGCGGAGCTGGAGCGCGACCGGACGGCGGCGGGCGAGCGCCACGCGGCGACGGCACGGGCCGCGCGGCCGACGGCGGAGGCCAAGGCCGAGGCGTGGGCGTCGGTGGTGGAGTCGGGTGACCTGCCGAACGCGGTGCAGGAGGCCGTGATCGGCGGCTTCGTCCAGACCGACCAGCGGGAGCTGCTCGCGCCGTACGCCGAGAAGTACTTCGCGGTGGTCAAGGGGATCTGGGAGAGCCGGAGCCACGAGATCGCGCAGCAGATCGCGGTGGGGCTGTACCCGTCGCTCCAGGTCTCCGAGGGGACCCTCGCCGCGACGGACGCCTGGCTGTCCTCGGCGGAGCCGAACGCGGCCCTGCGCCGCCTGGTGTCGGAATCCCGCGCGGGCGTCGAGCGCGCCCTGAAGGCCCAGGCCGCGGACACGGCGGCGGCCGCCCAGGGCTGACGCCCTGCCGCACCCCCCTGCCCCGGTGGGGCGGGGGGGTGTGTGCCCCTGGGCCGGATCAGGGCTGGTTCGGGGGTTTCCCGTCAGTCCCATCGTCGTTCCGTGTCGTGCCGGCCCGGAAAGCCCCTTCGACCTCGCCCACCGCATCGACGCGATCGTTGCCGCCCACCAGTCCCTCCCCCTGGACTGACCCGGAGGGCTGCTCCCCGCCTCGCTCTGGTCGCTGTGTGGTGCGGGTTGGGCCCCAGCTCTGGGACCGCCCCGCCGGAACCCCGCCCCCTCACGCCAGCGCAGCCGCCGCCTCGCGGAGGGCGGTGAGGGCTCGGGCCGTTGCCGGGGCGGCTTCCGTGCCGCGGCGGAGGGCTGCGATGACGTGGCGGGTCGGGTGGTCGTGGGTGAGGACGCGGACCGCCACTCCCGAGGCGCGGGCGGAGACCATGCGGGGGACCAGGGCGACGCCCATGCCCGCCTCCACCATCGCCAGGATCGCCGTCCAGCCGGACGCCGAGTGGGCCTGCTCCGGTACGAAGCCCGCCGTTTCGCACGCGGAGCGGGTGATCTCCGACCAGGGGCCGCTCCCGCCGTAGATCCACCGCTCCGCGGAGAGGTCGGCCAGCCGGACCTCCGGCGCGCCGGCCAGCGGGTGGGCGGGGGGCAGGGCCACGTCCAGGGGGTCTTCCAGCAGGGTGACCCGGGTGAAGCGGGGGTTCTGCGCGCCCGGGGCGTGCGCGGCCAGGGAGAGGGCGAGGTCCACGGCCCCGGCGGACAGCAGCTCGTACGATTCGGCCGCCTCCGTCTCGCGGATGCGCACCTCGATGCCCGGGTGGCTGAGCCGCAGGGCGGCGACCGCCGGGACGACGAGGACCGGGACCGCCGTGGAGAAGGCGCCGATCCGCACCTCCCCTGCCTCGCCGGACAGGTACCCGGCGAGTTCGGCGTCGGCCTGCTCCAGCTGCGCGAAGACGGCCTCCGTGTGGCGCAGGACCAGGTGGGCGGCGTCGGTGAGGCGGACCCGGCGGCCCTGGGGCTCCAGGAGCGGAACCCCCAGCTGCCGGGCGAGGTTGGTCAGCTGCTGCGAAACGGCCGAGGGCGTCATGTGCAGCGCCTCGGCCGCCGCGGTCACGGTGCCCTGGTCGGCCAGGGTCCGCAGGATCCGCAGCTTCTTGATGTCCCAGTCGGTCACGGGGCGAACCTACCGGCGGGCCGTGCTGCCCAGGGCGACTCCGCCCAGGATCAGGGCCATGCACAGGAGCTCCGCCGGGCCGGTGCGCTCGCCGAGCAGCAGCAGGCCGAGCCCGGCGACGCACACCGGCTGGAGGTAGTAGACGACTCCCGCGCGGGCCGCGCCGATGAGGGAGACCGCCCTGTTCCAGGCGAAGAAGGCGACCGCCGAGGAGAAGACGCCGACGTACAGCAGGGGCCCGACCGTCCCGGCGGTGGTCTCGAAGCCGCCCTGCACGGTGAGGGAGACGGCGTACGCGGGGGCCAGCATCAGGGCGCCGAGGACGAAGGTGGCCAGGAGGAAGGCCAGGCCGCCGATCTCGGCGGGCTTGCGCTTCAGGAGGGCGCTGTAGGTGGCGAAGGAGAGGGCGGCCCCGAACATCCACAGGTCGCCGGCGCCGAAGTCGAAACCGAGCGATCCGTCGCCGACGAGCAGCAGGACGCCGAAGGCGGCGAGCAGCATCCCGAAGGACCGCCGGACGCCGAGCCGTTCGCCGCCGAGGCGGGCGTACAGGGCCATGATGACCGGTGAGGCCGCCATGATCATGCCCATGTTGGAGGCGGAGGTGGTCAGTCCGGCCTGGTGGACCAGGGTGTTGTAGAGGGTGACCCCGAAGAGGGTGGCGAGCGAGACGTAGCCGAGGTGGCGCCGCAGCAGTGCCCGCTGCTGCCAGGCCTGCCGGGCGGCGAAGGGGGCGACCGCGACGGCGGCGATGATCCAGCGCCAGAAGACCGCCTGGACGGGAGGGACCGTGTCCGCCATGCCGCGGGTGGCGACGAAGCTGCCGGACCAGACGACCGTCGCGACCAGCGCGAGGAGTACGCCGAGCCCGGCGGCTCCCTTCTTCGCCCCGCTTCCGGTGACGGAAGCGGTGGGTGCGGTGCGGACACGGTCCATGACGGTCACGGGTGGTCTCTCCCTGGGGGTGGTGAGTGGGTCGTGGACCTACTCTCACACCTTCGCTTTGCCCAGGTCCATCGAAACATTTCGATCGGTTTCTTCAGGAGAGCTGAACGGTGCCTCCTGCGCGGGCGGCACCTCGGCCTTCGCGGCGCGCGCCGGCCGTCCCGGCAGCTGCCCGAAGACCGTGGCGCCGAAGGCGAGGGCCATGCCCACCAGCTGGACGGGCGACAGCGCCTGGCCGAGCGCGGCCCAGCCGATGACGGCGGCGGTGAGCGGGGACAGCGGGCCGAGCAGGGTGACGGAGGTGGCGGTGAGCTGGCCGATGCCTCGGAACCAGAGGAAGTACGCCGCACCGGTGTTGATCAGCATCATGTAGCCGTAGCCGAGGAAGGCCTTGCCGTCGAGCGCGGGCGGTGCCCCCTCGACCAGGGCGGCGATCGGGATGATCACCAGGCCGCCCGCGGTGAGCTGCCAGCCGGTCACGGCCAGCGGGCCGACGCCCTCGGGGCGACCCCAGCGCTTGGTCATCACGGTGCCCGCGCCCATGGAGGCGGAGGAGACCACCCCGGCGATGACGCCCACGAGGTCGAGCTTCGCCTCGGCGGTCAGCACCACCATGCTCACGCCGAACGCGGCGACCACGGCCGCGAGTATGGTCCGGAGCCTGGCCCGCTCCCCCAGCAGCAGGGCGGCGAGCCCCACGACGAACAGCGGTCCGGCGGAGCCCAGCACGGCGGCGACCCCGCCGGGCAGGCGGTAGGCGGAGAGGAAGAGCAGCGGGAAGAAGGCGCCGATGTTGAGGGTGCCGAGGACCGCGGACTTCCACCACCAGGCGCCCTTGGGCAGGACGCGGGAGAGGGCGACCAGCAGCAGGCCGGCGGGCAGGGCGCGCATGGCCCCGGTGAACAGGGGCCGGTCCGGCGGGAGCAGCTCGCTGGCGACGAAGTACGTCGAGCCCCAGGAGACGGGGGCGAGCGCGGTCAGGATGGTGGTGGTGACACGGTTCACGGTCACTCCTCGGGCAGATGAGGAAGGGTCGGCAGGTGCGGGTGGGAGGCGACCCACCCGGGGGCCCGTCCCGGACCTCCCCGGGTAGGTCGCTCGTAAGTAGCTTACTACTAAGCTACTTTTAAGCAAGCTACTTTCTTGCGTACGAGTGAGCGGAACCGGATACTTCGGTCATGAACGAGGTCAAGCACAAGGTGCAGAACGAGGTGGAGAGGGAAGCCGACAAGGACGCCGTCGACGCGATCACCGCGCAGTGGGCCGCCGTCCGACCCGATCTGGACACCACCCCGATGGCCGTCTTCGGCCGGATCTACCGGATCTCCAAGGCCGTCGGCGACGCCGTGGAACGGGCGTACAACCGCCACGGGATCACGCGCGGGGAGTTCGACGTCCTCGCCACGCTCCGCCGCTCCGGGGCCCCGTACACCCTCTCGCCCCGCGAGCTGTCGGCCACGCTGATGCTCACCACGGGCGGGATGACCGGGCGCCTGGACAAGCTGGAGAAGGCCGGGCTGCTCACCCGCAGCCCCGACCCGCACGACCGGCGCGGGCTCCAGGTGACCCTCACCGAGCGGGGCCTCGCCCTCGCCGACGAGGCGGTCTCCGCGGGCCTGGCCGTGCACCACGCCGCCCTGGCGCACTTCGACCCCGAGGAGGTCGAACAGCTCACCGGGCTGCTGCGCCGGCTCCTGGCGGACATGCCCTAGCGTGAGCGCCGTCTGCGGGCACGACGGGGCGCCGGAGGTCGCGACGGAACCGGCTCACACCGGTTCCGCGGACCTCCGGCGCCCGGAAGTCGTCAGGGCCTGCCCGGCCGGGTCAGGCCTGGGTCTTGCGCGACTTGTCGCCGACCATCACGAGACCCGCGATGACCAGGAACAGCAGGATCGGCGCGGCCACGAACAGGCCGAGCGTCTCGCCGATGCCCAGGCCCTTGCCCGGGTCGTCGCCGTCGTCGCGGGTCGCCGCGAGGGCGGGAGACGTCATCAGCAGCATCATCAGCGTCGATCCGGCCGTGACGGCGCCGGCGCGCAGAGCGTTCTTCTTGTCCACGGTGCAAACGTAGCGAACACCTAAACGGGCCGCGCGCCCGGGGGTGCCGTACGGGTCTGCGCGCCCTCCCGCACCGCGCTCAGCAGGGCGTTCGCCCGGGGCGAGGCGGTCAGCGCCTCCAGGGTCAGCGGCCGGCCGTCGGCGTCGGCGACCGGCAGCCGCCAGTTGGGGTACTGGTCCCAGGTGCCCGGCAGGTTCTGCGGCCGCCGGTCCCCCACCGCGTCGGGCAGCCACACGCCGACCAGCCGGGCGGGCGTGCGCAGCAGGAAGGCGTACAGGGCCCGTACGGCGGCCTCCTCGCCCTTGGTCTCCAGCCCCAGGCCGTCCAGCGTCCGCAGCCACTGCGCGGTGTCGGCGGCGTCCTCGGCCCGCTCCACGTCCAGAGGGCGGGTCAGCAGGCCCAGCCGGTCGCGCAGTTCGACGTGGGAGCCGGCCAGCTTGGCGGCGGAGGGCGGCAGGTCGTGGGTGGTGGCGGTGGCCAGGCACTCCGACCGCCAGGCCGCCGCGGGCAGCGGCTCGCCGTCGCCCGCCCAGTCCCGCTCGAACCACAGCACGGAGGTGCCCAGGATCCCGCGCCGGGCCAGCGCCCGGCGCACCCCCGGCTCCACCGTCCCGAGGTCCTCGCCGACCACCAGGGCCCCGGCCCGGTGGGCCTCCAGGACCAGTACGGCCAGCATCGCCTCGCCGTCGTAGGAGACGTACGTCCCCTGCGCGGGCGGGGTCCCCAGCGGGATCCACCAGAGCCGGAACAGCCCCATGACGTGGTCCACCCGCACCGCTCCCGCGTACCGGAACACCCCGCGCAGCAGGGCCCGGAAGGGCGCGTACGCGTGGGCCTCCAGGGCGTCGGGCCGCCAGGGCGGCAGCCCCCAGTCCTGGCCGCGGGCGTTGAAGGCGTCCGGCGGGGCGCCGACGGACATCTCCCGGTGGTGCCAGGGGCCGAGGCGGGCGTCGGAGCCGTCCGGGTGCACGCCGACGGCCAGGTCGTGCACGATGCCCACCGTCATCCCGGCCTCCCGCGCGGCCCGCTGGGCGGCGGTGAGCTGGGTGTCCGTCAGCCAGACCAGCCAGGAGTGGAAGTCGGCGCGCTCCTGCGGGTCCTCCCCGGCGGTGGCCGCGCACCAGGCGGCGTGCGCGGCGAGCCCCTCCCCCTGGGCGGCCCGGAAGGCCCGGTAGGCGGCCTCCCGGGCGGGGGTGCGCGGGACGGCGTACAGCAGTTCCAGGGCGGCGCGCTTGAGGTCCCACACGGCGTCCCGGTCGATCAGCGCCCCCTTCTCCAGCACCTCGCGGCGCAGCTCCCCGCCCCGGTCGGCCAGTTCGGCGAGGGCGTCGCGCTCGGGGCAGGCCTCCCATTCGGGCAGGTCCTCGACGCGCAGGTACACCGGGTCGGGGAAGCGGCGCGAGGCCGGCCGGTAGGGGGACGGGTCGGTCGGGGCGCCGGGAAGGGCCGCGTGCAGCGGGTTGACCTGGACGAAGCCGGCGCCGTGGGTGCGGGCCGCCCAGCGGGCCAGCTCCGCGAGGTCGCCGAGGTCGCCCATGCCCCAGGAGCGCTCCGAGAGCAGCGAGTACAGCTGGACGAGCAGCCCGTGGGCGCGTTCGGGCGCCGCCGGGGCGCGGTCCGGGGCCACGATCAGGGTGGCGGTGGCGGTACGCCCGTCGGGTGTCCGCGCGGCCAGGCGGTGCACCCCCAGGGGCAGGCCGGGGTGCCATGCGGCCTCGCCGGCCCCGTCCTCCAGGGTGACCCGCAGCCGGGTCCCGGCCGGCAGCCCGGCCAGGGGCTGCGGAGCGGGTTCCCCCCGCCAGTGCACCAGCGTCGGCGGGAGGAGCCGCCCGGCCCGCTCCCGCTCGGCGCCGTCGGCCGCCCGCCGCAGGTCCTCGGGGGTGTCGACGGGGACGCCGAGCAGGCCCAGCACGGCCCGGACCGTGGCCCGCGGCACGGGGACGGTGACGTCCTCGGCGGGCTGGTAGGAGGTGGCGACGCCGTAGAGGGCCGCGAGCCGGGCGAGGTCGTCCATCGTCATCCTTGGCGGGAGGGACCGGTCGTGCGACCGGGCTAGGTGAGCGGCTCGCTGGTGAGGGGGGCCTCGGCCACGAGCGGGGATTCACTGGTCAGGGGCGCGTACGCGGAGCCGGCCAGCGGGGGTTCGCTGGTCAGCGGCGGGTGCGCGGTGCCGGCCGGCGACGCGTCCCCGGGGCCGGACGGGACGGGCAGGTGGGCGAGCGGGGCGGGTTTCCTGCGGGTGGCGGACGCGGTGCGGGCGTTCATGGGGTCCTCCCTCGTGCGGTTCGTCGGACCGCCCATGCAACACCCGGGGCGAACACCGCAGCCATACCCAGTCAGGGGCATCGCATTCCTGGCGGATCCAGGTCAGATCACCCACCCGCATTGACACCCCCGCCGCACGGGTGGTGGGCTCTGGCTCGTTCGTACGGTCGGGGCACGACTCGGGACGGGGGAGGCTCCGTGCAGCTCAGGGGCAGGAAGCGGACCACGGCCGCGGCCGTCGCCGTCATCGGGACCCTGCTCGGCGGGGCCGTCGCGTCGGCTCCGCCGCGGATCACCGCCGCGCCCGGGACCTCCGGCTCCCCGCGCCCGGACAGCGGTTCCGCCCCCGTGTACGCGTCGGGACTCGGCCCCGTCCTCGACCCGGGCTCCGACGTTCCCCGAGCCGCTTCCGAGGGTCCGGCCGTGTGGCCGCGGCCGCAGTCGGCGACCGCCGACCCCGGGCGGGAGGTGCCGGTCGCGGCGGAGGCCGTCCTGGTGGTGCCCGTGGACGCGGACCCGTACGCCGTCGAGGTCGTGCGCACCGCCCTGCGCGCCGCCGGCGTACGGACCCTGCACGAGCGGCCCCCGGGAGCGGCCCTGCCCGAACGGGCCCTGGTCGTAAGGCTCCAGGGGCCGGACGCCGAGGAGGCCCTGCGGGCGCTGGGCGCGGCCCCGGCCGGGGACCTGCCGGGCGGCGGCTACCGGCTGGCGGTGGGCCGCACCGGCGGGCGGGACACGGTCGCGCTGGCCGGTGTCGGCGAGGACGGGCTCTTCCACGCCGCTCAGACGCTGCGTCAGCTGCTGGCGGCCGGGCACGGGAAGGTGCCCGGGATGCTGGTGCGGGACTGGCCCATCGCCCCCGTGCGCGGGATCACCGAGGGGTTCTACGGGCAGCCCTGGTCCCGGGAGCAGCGCCTGGCCCAGCTGGACTTCCTCGGCCGCACCAAGCAGAACCGGCTGCTGCTGGCGCCCGGTGACGACCCGTACCGCACCACGGCCTGGCGCGAGGAGTACCCGGCGGAGCGGCAGGAGGAGTTCCGGGCGCTGGCCGAGCGGGCCCGCGCCAACCGGGTGGTGCTCGGCTGGGCGGTGTCGCCGGGGCAGTCCATGTGCCTGGCCTCGGCGGAGGACCGGGCGGCGCTGCTGCGCAAGGCCGACGCCATGTGGGAGCTGGGCTTCCGCGCGTTCCAGGTGCAGTTCCAGGACGTCAGCTACACCGAGTGGGGCTGCCGGGCCGACCGGGTGCGGTACGGGACGGGCCCCGCGGCGGCCGCGAAGGCGCACGCCGAGGTCGCGGGCGAGCTGGCGGCCCACCTGGCCGCGCGGCATCCGGGGGCGGCCCCGCTGTCGCTGCTGCCGACGGAGTACTTCCAGGAGGGCGCCACCGCCTACCGCACGGCCCTGGCGGGGGCGCTGGACCCGCGCGTGGAGGTGGCCTGGACGGGCGTGGGCGTGGTGCCGCGCACCATCACCGGCAGGGAGCTGGCGGGGGCGCGGGCCGCGCTCGCGCATCCGCTGGTCACCATGGACAACTACCCGGTCAACGACTGGGACCCGGGCCGCATCTTCCTGGGCCCGTACGCGGGGCGCGAGCCGGCGGTGGCGGGCGGTTCGGCCGGGGTGCTGGCCAACGCGATGGCGCAGGGCACCATGTCGCGGATCCCGCTGTTCACGGCCGCCGACTACGCCTGGAACCCGCGCGGCTACCGGGCCGGCGAGTCCTGGGCGGCGGCGGTCCGCGACCTGTCGGGCCCCGATCCGCGGACCCGGGCGGCGCTGGCGGCGCTGGCCGGGAACACCGCCTCCTCGGGCCTGAAGGTGGAGGAGTCGGCCTATCTGAAGCCGCTGGTGGAGGAGTTCTGGCGGGCCCGCGCCGGCGGGGACCCGAAGGCCGGTGACCGGCTGCGGGCCGCCTTCACGGTGCTGCGGGAGGCCCCGGCCCGGCTGCCGTCCCTCACCTCGGAGGCGGGGCCGTGGCTGGAGCGGCTCTCGCGGTACGGGGCCGCCGGCGAGCTGGCCGTCGACCTGCTGCGGGCCGAGGCCCGGGGTGACGGGGCGGGCGCCTGGCAGGCCTCGCGGCAGCTCGCGGCGGCGCGGCGGGCGCTGGCGGAGCCGGGCGGGGTGAAGGTGGACGCCTCCGTGCTGGACCCCTTCCTGGCGAGGGCGGCCGCGGAGTCGGACGCCTGGACGGGCGCGGCCCGCAAGGACGGGACGGTGCTGCGCGAGCCGGGCGCCCATACCGTCCGGCTGGACTCCGCGCGGCCGCTCGCCGCGGTCACGGTGATGACGGATCCGCTGGCGCCGGGCGCCCGGGGCGCGGTGGTGGAGGCGCACGTGCCGGGCGAGGGCTGGCGCCGCCTCGGCGAGGCGGCGGTGTCGGGCTGGACGCAGGCCGACGCGGCGGGCGTGCGGGCGGACGCGGTCCGGCTGTCGTGGACGGGCCCGGAGCCGGTGGTGCACCAGGTGGTCCCGTGGTTCGCGGACGGTCCGCGGGCCCGCTTCGAGCTGGCCGAGGGGGGCCGCGCCGACGCGGAGATCGGCGGCGCCCCGCGCACGGTGTCGGCCCTGCTGTCCGCGCTGCGCCCCGGAGAGGTCCGCGGCCCGCTCACGGCGACCGCGCCGGCCGGGGTGCAGGTCCGGATCCCGCAGGACGTCGCCGTCCCCCGGGGTGCGACGGTCACGGTCCCGGTGGAGGTCACCGTCGCGGCGGGCACCCCGGCCGGGGTGTACGCGGTGCCGCTGGCCTTCGACGGGGAGGTGCGCACCCTCACCGTCCGGGCGGTCCCCCGCACGGGCGGCCCGGACCTGCTGCGCACGGCCCGCGCCTCCTCCTCGGGGGACGAGGCCCCGCAGTTCCCGGCGTCGGCGGCGGTGGACGGCTCCGCCGCGACCCGGTGGTCCTCCCCGGCGGTGGACGGCGCCTGGTGGCAGGCCGAGCTGGCCTCCCCGGCCCGGGTCGGCCTGCTGACCCTGCACTGGCAGGAGGCCTACCCCTCCCGGTTCAGGGTGGAGACGTCCCGCGACGGGGCCACGTGGCGCCCGGGTGCGGTGGTGTCCTCCCGGGGCGGGGTGGACACGGTCCGGCTGGACGCGCCCGACACCCGCTTCGTCCGCGTCACGTGCGAACGCCGCGCGACGCGCTTCGGCTGCAGCCTCTGGTCCGCGACGGCCCTCGCGGTCACCCCGTGAGGGTCAGGCGGTGACTCCGATGCGGTCCAGCGCGTCGTCCGCCCCGTAGGGCTGGAGGTACGGCATCCACCGCGGGTCCCGGTGCCCCGTGCCGATGATCCGCCACGCCAGCCCCGTCGGCGGAGCCGGCTGGTGGCGCAGCCGCCAGCCCAGTTCCAGCAGGTGCCGGTCCGCCTTCACGTGGTTGCACCGCCGGCACGCGGCGACCACGTTGTCCCAGGCGTGCTGCCCGCCCCGGCTGCGCGGGATGACGTGGTCCACGCTCGTCGCGACGGCCCCGCAGTACATGCAGCGGCCGCCGTCGCGGGCGAACAGCGCGCGGCGGGTGAGAGGAACGGGCCCCCGGTAGGGGACCCGCACGAAGCGCTTGAGCCGGACCACGCTGGGCGCGGGGACGGCTCGGGTCGCGCTGTGCAGGAAGGCGCCCGATTCCTCGAGGGAGATGGCCTTGTTCTCCAGCACGAGGACGAGCGCGCGGCGGAGCGGTACGACGCCGAGGGGCTCGTACGACGCGTTGAGGACCAGGACGTGCGGCACGGACTGCCTCCTTGTACGCCGGCGGCGCGTGGCTCGCGCCGGGACGATCTGCTTTCCAGTCTCCCCTTACGGCTGGTCGAAGCGCCACCACGCGCCGGTAACGGGCCCGGGGTGTTTTCGACCACACTCCCTTTCATCCCCAGGTGAGTCGTGTCTCTCCCTCGAACATCGCAACGAGGTCGGCGCCGTGCCCCGTTAGTGTGGATGGCCTGCCCGCACACTCCGCACCACCGTTCCGCGGGCGGACCGCTATGCCCTGGAGGTTCCCGCCGTGCCCTCGCCCGCCACCCTGCTACCGCAGGCAGCGAACACCACCGACGAAGCAGCCGAGAGCGTGACGAACGCCGCGAGCTTCGTCGAGGAGAACTGGGCCACCTGGCTGAGCATCGGCCTGCGGATCCTCCTGATCATCGTGATCGCGGTCGCGCTGCGCACGGTGGTCCGCAAGGCGCTGACCAAGCTGATAAGCCGGATGAACTCCAGCGCGGAGGCCGTCGAGGGCACCGCGCTCGGCGGGCTGCTGGTCAATGCCGAGCGGCGCCGCCAACGCTCGGAGGCGATCGGCTCGGTGCTGCGTTCCGTGTCCTCGTTCCTGATCCTCGGCACGGCCGCGCTGATGGTCCTGGCCGCCCTGAAGATCGATCTGGGGCCGCTGCTGGCGAGTGCCGGTGTGGCCGGTGTGGCGATCGGTTTCGGTGCGCGCAACCTGGTGACGGACTTCCTGTCCGGCGTGTTCATGATCATGGAGGACCAGTACGGCGTCGGCGACAAGATCGACGCGGGGGTGGCCTCCGGCGAGGTGATCGAGGTCGGCCTGCGGGTGACCAAGCTGCGCGGCGACAACGGCGAGATCTGGTACGTCCGCAACGGCGAGATCAAGCGGATCGGCAACCTCAGCCAGGGCTGGGCGACCGCCGGGGTGGCGGTGCAGGTCAAGCCGTCGGAGAACCTGGCGCACATCCGCGAGGTGGTCCAGGAGGTCGCGGACGACCTGGCCAAGGAGACCCCGTGGAACGAGCGCCTCTGGGGCCCGGTGGAGGTGCTGGGCCTGGACGAGGTGCTGCTGGCCTCCATGAGCGTGAAGGTGTCGGCGAAGACCATGCCGGGCCAGCAGCTCTCGGTGGAGCGCGAGCTGCGCTGGCGCATCAAGGAGGCCTTCGACGCGGCCGGCATCCGGATCATCGGCGGCGCTCCGGCCCCCGACGAGGAGGAGGCCGCCCCGGGCGACCCGGCGGCCGCGGTCGCCGCGCCCTCGGCGCTGGCCAACCCGGCGTCCCCGCAGTCCCTGGCCACCGCGCCGATCCCGGCGTCTCCGCCGCTGCCCGGCGGGGTCCGGCTGCCCAAGTAGCGCACCCCGCCCTCTCCCGCCACCCGCTGCCCCGCCGGTTCCGTCCGGCGGGGCAGCGGCATTGACACCGCTCAAGCGCTGATAGGAAACTTACCTAACAGTGCGTCTCGGTGAGGGAGAGTCCCGTCATGCCCGCCGCCACCCCCGGAACCCCCAGCCTGCTGCGCGCCATGAACGACCGCGCCGCCCTGGAGCTGCTGCTGACGCACGGCCCCTTGTCCCGGACCCGCATCGGGCACCTCACCGGCCTCTCCAAGCCCACCGCCTCGCAGCTGCTGGCCCGGCTGGAAGCCGCCGGGCTCGTCGTCGCCACCGGCACCCACGGCGGCCGTCCCGGCCCGAACGCCCAGCTGTACGCGCTCAACGCCCGCGCCGCCCACGTCGCCGGCCTCGACGTGACCCCCGAGCGGGTGCTGGCCGCCGTCGCCGACCTGACCGGCACCGTGACCGGAGCCTTCGAGCTCCCCTGCACCGAGGAGGCCGGCGCCGTCGGCCAGGTGACCCGGGCCCTCGACGGGGCCCTCCAGGACGCCGGCCTGGGCCGCCGCGACCTGCACCGCCTGGTCATCGCCACCCCCGGCGCCTTCGACCCCCGCTCCGGCCGGCTGCGCTACGCCGGCCACCTGCCCGGCTGGCACTCCCCCACCCTGCTCGACGAGCTGGCAGCCGCCCTGCCGATGCCGGTCGAGTACGAGAACGACGTGAACCTCGCCGCGGTCGCCGAGCAGCGCCTCGGCGCGGCCCGCGGCCACGAGGACTTCGTCCTGCTGTGGAACGAGGAGGGCCTCGGCGCCGCCCTCGTGCTCGGCGGCCGGCTGCACCGCGGCTGGACCGGCGGCGCGGGCGAGGTGGGCTTCCTGCCCGTGCCCGGCCACCCCCTGGTCCGCCAGGTCACCCGGGCCAACAGCGGCGGCTACCAGGAGCTGGCCGGCGTCCAGGCACTGCCCTCGCTCGCCGCCACCGCCGGCGTCCGGGCCGCCGCCGCGCCGGACGCCCGGCCGGCGGCGCAGGTGGCCGCCGGGGCCGAACTGCTCCGGCGGGCCGCCGCCGAGCCCGAGGGGGCCCGCCTGCGCTTCCTCCGGTCGTACGCCACCGCGCTGGCCACCGGCCTGGCCTCGCTGGTCTCCGTACTGGACCCGGAGATCGTGGTCCTGTCCGGCATCCTGATCACCGCGGGCGGCGAACCGCTGCGCGCCCTGCTGGAGGAGGAACTCGCCGAACTGGCGCCTTCCCGGCCCCGACTCGTCACCGGCGAGGTGCCCGAGCGGCCGGTCCTGCGCGGCGCCCTGGAATGCGCCCTGGCCACCACCCGCGAGGACGTCTTCGACACCTCCCGCTAGACGCCCCGACCCCTCATCCCCGGTTCTCCCCCAGAGAGCGAGCTCCGCCATGCCCAAAGCCGCACGCCTGACCACCACCGCGGCCGCCCTGGCCGCCATATCCGTCCTCACCGCCGGCTGCGCCGGTCAGGGCGGCGCCCCCGCCGCCGACGACCCGAAGGCCGACGTCACCCTCTCCTTCTGGCACGGCTGGTCCGCTCCCGCCGAGGTCAAGGCGATCGAGGAGAACATCGCCCGCTTCGAGAAGGCGCACCCGAACATCAAGGTCAAGGCCACCGGCAACATGACCGACGCCAAGATCAACCAGGCGTTGCGCGCCGGCGGCGACAAGGCCCCGGACGTGGTCTCCTCCTTCGCCACCGACAGCGTCGGCGCGTTCTGCAACTCCAAGGCCTTCGCAGACCTGAACCCCTTCCTCCAGAAGTCCGGGATCGACAAGGCGAAGGTCTTCCCCCAGACCCTGCTGGACTACACCCAGTTCAACGGCAACCAGTGCACCCTGCCGCTCCTCCACGACGCCTACGGCCTCGTCTACAACAAGACCGCCTTCGCGGCCGCCGGGATCACCGAACCGCCCCGGACCTGGAGCGAGTTCGCCGAGGTGGCGGAGAAGCTGACGAAGCCGAAGGGGGACTCGTACGAGCAGCTCGGCGTGATGCCCACCTTCCACGGCTACGAGACCACCCCGACGCGGCTGGCCGCGCAGTGGAGCCCGACCTACTTCACCGCCGACGGCGCGTCGAACCTCGCCGGCGACCCCGCCTTCGCGAAGATGCTGACCGCCCAGAAGGACCTGGTCGCCAGGCTCGGCGGATACGGGAAACTGGAACGCTTCCGCTCCACGTTCGGCGACGAGCTGAGCGCCGAACACCCCTTCCACAAGGGGCTCGTCGCCATGCAGATCGACGGCGAGTGGCGGCCGGCCATGGCCAAGGCGGCCGGCGTCCCCTTCGAGATCGGCACCGCCCCGCTGCCCGTACCGGACGACCAGCGGGCCGACTACGGCAAGGGCTACCTCTCCGGCACCATCATGGGCATCTCCTCCGCGAGCCGGAAGCAGAACGCCGCCTGGGAACTGGTGCGGTACATGACCACCGACACCGAGGCCGTGGTCGCCTTCGCCAACGCCATCCACAACGTGCCCTCGACCCTGCCCGCGCTCGCCTCCCCCCAGCTCCAGGTGACCCCGGAGTCGAAGACGTTCCTCGACATCGCCCGGCACCCGAAGTCGAACACCACCCCGGCCCAGGCCGACGGCGGCGCCTACCAGCTGACCTTCCAGGACTTCGCGTACGCCGTCGAGAAGGGCGACGTCCCCGACCTCGCGGCCGGGCTCGCCAAGACGGACAGGCAGATCGACACGGACATCGCGAAGGCCGGATGACCCCGATGACCACCCCCACCCTGCGGGCGAAGCGCCGCCGGTCCGCCCTGCGGACCGCGGCCTTCATGTCCCCCTGGCTGACCGGTTTCGCGGTCTTCTTCGCCTACCCCCTGCTGTCCACCCTGTACTTCTCCTTCACGAAGTACGACGGCTTCCGGCAGCCCGCCTTCAACGGCCTGGACAACTGGAGCTACGTCTTCACCGACTATCCGCTGTTCTGGCCGGCGATGCGCAACACCCTGTGGCTGGTCGTGGTGATGGTGGGCTGCCGGGTCGTCTTCGGCCTCGGCGTCGGCCTGCTCATCACGAAGATCAAGACGGGGGCCGGGATCTTCCGGACCCTGTTCTACCTCCCCTACCTGGCCCCGCCGGTCGCCGCGACCCTGGCCTTCGTCTTCCTGCTCAACCCCGGTACCGGCCCCGTCAACAGCCTGCTCGACGCGGTGGGGCTGCCCGCCCCCGGCTGGTTCACCGACGCCGACTGGTCCAAGCCCGCGCTGACCGCCCTCGCGCTGTGGGGGGTCGGCGACCTGATGGTCGTCTTCATGGCCGCGCTGCTCGACGTACCGAAGGAGCAGTACGAGGCCGCCGAGCTGGACGGGGCGGGTGCCTGGGCGCGGTTCCGGCACATCACCCTGCCGAACATCTCGCCGATCGTCATGTTCGCGGTGGTCACCGGGGTCATCCAGGCCATGCAGTACTACACCCAGCCGCTGGTGGCCGGGAAGGTGGCGGCCGGGGTGATCGGCGGCTCGGGCCAGCAGTTCGATCCCGGCTACCCGGACAAGTCCACGCTGACCCTGCCCCAGCTCGTCTACAACCTCGGATTCCAGCGCTTCGACTACGGCACCGCGTGTGTCGTGGCGCTGGTGCTGTTCGTCCTCTCCATGGCCTTCACCGCGCTCCTGATGCGCCGCCGTGGCGGGCTGATCGGAGCGGGTGCATGAGTACGCGCAGCCGCCGGGCCGTGCTGCACTGGGTCGGGGTGCACTCCCTGGGTGTGGCCGCCGCCCTGTTCTTCGTCCTCCCCTTCGTCTTCCTCTTCCTGACCTCGCTGATGACCGACCAGCAGGCGCTCACCCGCGATCTGGTGCCGGACACCTGGGTCTGGGACAACTACGCCCGGGTGTGGAACACCCCGGGATTCCTGACCTGGTGGCGCAACACCCTGCTGTACGCCGGGCTGGGGACCCTGCTGACCGTGGTCTCCTCGGTCCCGGTGGCCTATGCGCTCGCCACGTTCCGCTTCCGCGGGCAGCGGGTCTGCCTGCTGCTGGTGATCGCGACGATGATGCTGCCGCCACAGGTGGTGGTCATCCCGATGTACCTCTTCTGGGCCAAGCAGCTGGGCCTCTCCGGCACCCTGTGGCCGCTGATCGTCCCGCTGGCGTTCGGCGACGCCTTCTCCGTCTTCCTGCTCCGGCAGTTCCTGCTGACCATCCCCGACGAGTACCTCGACGCGGCCCGCGTCGACGGGTGCGGCGAGGTGCGCACCCTGCTGCGCGTCGTCCTGCCCATGGCGAAGCCGGGGATCGCGGCCGTCGCGCTGTTCCAGTTCTTCTCCGCGTGGAACGACTACTTCGGCCCGCAGATCTACGCCTCCGACAACCCGGCCGCCTGGACCCTCAGCTACGGGCTGGAATCCTTCAAGGGGGCGCACCACACCAACTGGAACCTGACCATGGCGGCGACGGTGCTCGTCATGGCCCCGGTGATCGTCCTCTTCTTCTTCGCCCAGAAGGCGTTCGTCGAGGGAGTCACCCTGACCGGAGTGAAAGGCTGACCCCGATGAGACTCGCAGTGGTGGGCGGCGGTTCCACCTACACCCCCGAACTGGCCGACGGCTTCGCGCGGCTGCGCGACACCCTGCCCGTCGCCGAACTCGTCCTGATCGACCCGGCCGCCGACCGGCTGGAGCTGGTCGGCGGACTGGCCCGGCGGATCTTCGCCCGCCAGGGCCACCCCGGGCGCGTCACCACCACCTCCGACCTGGAGGCCGGGGTGGCCGGAGCCGACGCGGTACTGCTCCAGCTGCGCGTCGGCGGGCAGGCGGCCCGCCTCCGGGACGAGACCTGGCCCCTGGAGTGCGGCTGCGTCGGCCAGGAGACCACCGGCGCGGGCGGCCTCGCCAAGGCCCTGCGCACCGTCCCGGTCGTCCTGGACATCGCCGAACGGGTCCGCCGGGCCGCCCCGGACGCCTGGATCATCGACTTCACCAACCCGGTGGGGATCGTCACCCGGGCCCTGCTCCGGGCCGGGCACAAGGCGGTCGGGCTGTGCAACGTCGCCATCGGCCTCCAGCGGAAGTTCGCGGCGCTGCTGGACGTGGCGCCCGCCGAGCTCCACCTCGAACACGTCGGCCTCAACCACCTGACCTGGGAACTGGGAGTGCGCCTGGGCGGCCCGGACGGCCCCGACGTCCTGCCGCGGCTGCTCGCCGGACACGGGGACGCCGTCGCCGCCGACCTGCGCCTGCCGCGCGCCCTGCTCGACCGGCTCGGCGTGGTGCCCTCGTACTACCTGCGCTACTTCTACGCCCACGACGAGGTGGTGCGCGAGCTGGGCGCGAAGCCGTCGCGGGCCGCCGAAGTCGCCGCGATGGAGCGGGAACTCCTCGCCCTGTACGGGGATCCCGCGCTCGACGAGAAACCCGCGCTGCTGGCGGAGCGGGGCGGGGCCTTCTACTCCGAGGCGGCCGTGGACCTGGCGGCCGCCCTGCTGGGCGGCCGCGGGCCGTCCGTCCAGGTGGTCAACACCCGCAACGGCGGCACCCTGCCCTTCCTGGCGGACGACGCCGTGATCGAGGTGCAGGCGCGCGTCGACGGCGACGGCCCCGTGCCGCTGCCCGCGCCCCGCCTCGACCCGCTGTACGCCGGGCTGGTCGCGCACGTCAGCGCGTACGAGGACCTCGCACTGGACGCGGCCCTGCGCGGGGGGCGCGAGCGGGTCTTCCGGGCCCTGCTGGCGCACCCGCTCGTCGGGCAGTACGACCTGGCCGAGGGGCTGACGGACCGGCTGCTCGCGCACAACAAGGAGCACCTGCCATGGGCGTAGCCGGGCCCGCGGCCCCCGCCGTCCTCGCGATCGACGCGGGCAACAGCAAGACCGACGCCGCCCTCGTCGCCGCCGACGGAACGGTCCTCGGCACCGGGCGGGCGGGGGGCTTCCAGCCGCCCCTGACCGGGGTGGAGGCAGCCGTGGACGTGCTCGCGGAGGCCGTCGCCAAGGCCGCGGCGGCCGCCGGGCTGCCCGGGGTGCCCCGCGCGGCGCGGGTCTCCGCCTGCCTGGCAAACGCCGACCTCCCGGTGGAGGAGCGCCGGCTGGCCGACGCGGTCGCGGCGCGCGGCTGGGGCGCGGCCACCGAGGTGCGCAACGACACCTTCGCGATCCTGCGGGCGGGCGTGGACCGGCCGCGGGGGGTCGCGGTGGTGTGCGGGGCGGGCATCAACTGCGTGGGGATGCTGCCCGACGGGCGCACCGCCCGCTTCCCCGCCCTCGGGCAGATCTCCGGGGACTGGGGCGGCGGGAGCGGCCTGGCGCAGGAGGCGCTGTGGTGGGCGGCGCGGGCCGAGGACGGGCGGGGCGGCCCGACGGCCCTGGCGGCGGCCCTGCCGGCGCACTTCGGGCTGGCGTCGATGGCCGCGCTGATCGAGGCGCTGCACCTGGGCGGGCTGGACCGGGGGCGGCTGCACGAGCTGGTGCCGGTGCTGTTCGCCGTGGCGGCGGCGGGCGACGCGGTGGCCTCGGCGGTCGTGGAGCGGCAGGCCGGGGAGGTGGTGGCGCTGGCCTCGGTGGCTCTGGACCGGCTGGGGCTGCTGGGTCAGGAGGTGCCGGTGCTGCTGGGCGGCGGCGTCCTCGCGGCCCGGCACCCGCAGCTGAACGGCCGCATCGAGGAACTGCTGTCCCACCGCGCGCCCCGGGCCCGCGTCTCGGTGGTCACGGCGGCCCCGGTCCTGGGCGCCGCCCTCCTGGGCCTGGACGCCCTGCACGCGCCGCCCGCCGCCCTGACGAGGCTCCGCGCCCACTTCGAGTGAGGCGCCCTCCCCGGGAGAAGACGGAGCCGGGCACGGCCGGCGCACCCGGTCCCCCGCTTCGTCACGACGCCGGGCCATCCCCCGTACGGGGAGGTCAGCCGCGTCCGGGGACCACATCCCATCGAGTGAAACCGGCCTGCCAAGCCGTACGGCGGGAACCGCCGGGGCCCTTGCGGCGTATTGACGGTCGGGAGTGACGGGGGAAACCGCGGGGGCGGGACAGGGGCCGTCGGCCGGGGCGGTTCGGAAGGGGGATCGTCCAAGATCGGACACCGGGTGCTGTGGCCGGGCGCTGCTACGGCCATACTGCTGCGGAGCAGAGGGACCGAGGGGGAGGTCACGGTGGCCATCACGACACGCGCGTCCGCGCCCGGGGGCGGTACCTCCGGGCCGCCGCCCGCGCCGCCCGGGCGCGGTACCGCCTGGGCCGAGGGCGTGGAGCGGCTGCGCGCCGCGGCGACGACCGAACCGGGCCGGCTGCGGATCATCGGCGCGGTGCTGGCCGCGCTGGTCGTGCTGTTCGGCGCGGTGGCCGTGTGGGAGGTCGCCGGCCGGGTCGCGGCCGCGCAGGACGTGGTAGGCCGCAGCCAGCCGCTGAGCGCGGACGCGGCGAGCATCTACCGGTCCCTCGCCGATGCCGACACGGCCTCCTCCAGCGGTTTCCTCGCGGGTGCCCAGGAGCCGCGGGAGGTCCGCCGGCGATACGAAAAGGACATCGCGAACGCCTCCCGGCTGCTGGTGAGCGCGGCGGCCAACACCGGGGCCGGCGGGGAGTCCCGCAAGGAGATCGCCCTGCTCGGCGAGCAGTTGCCGCGCTACACCGGCCTGATCGAGCAGGCCCGGGCGACGAACCGGCAGGGCCTGCCGCTCGGCGGCGCCTACCTGCGCTACGCCAACGAGCAGATGAGCACCGTGCTGTTGCCGGCCGCGCAGCGGCTGTACGAGGCGGAGACGGGCCGGCTGTACACGGACTACGACGACGCCCGGTCCTGGCCGGTGGCGGCGACGGCTGCGGGCGTGCTCGCCCTCGGTGCGCTCGGCTGGGCGCAGCGGCGCAGCTACCGGCGTACCAACCGGGTGTTCAACCACGGTCTGCTGGCGGCGACCGCCGCGGCGGCGGTGGTGCTGCTGTGGCTGACGGTGGGCCAGTCGGTGGCCCGGGCCGGCCTGGGTGAGGCCAGGGCGGACGGGCAGGAGTCCCTGAAGGTGCTCAACGACGCGCGCATCGCCTCGCTCCAGGCGCGGGCGAACGAGAACCTGACGCTGATCGCGCGGGGCGCCGTACTGGCCGAGGACAAGAAGTCCGACAAGTACGACGTGGACTACGAGAAGAACATGGAACAGCTCGACGCGGGCCTGGCGCGGGCGCTGCGGCTGGCCGACGACGGCAGCGGACGGGAGCCCGTCTCGAAGGCCGTGGCGGGAGTGGCGCAGTGGAAGCAGCGGCACGCGGCGGCCCGTGACGCCGACATGAAGGGCGACTACGAGCTCGCCCTGCCCCAGGTCATCGGGGACGAGACGCACAAGGACAGCAGCGGGGCCTCGTTCGACACGGTGGACGCCTCCCTGGAGCGGGCCGTGGCCCATGAGCAGAAGCAGTTCACCCTGGCCGCCCGGGACGGACTCGGCGCCCTGGGCGGGCTGGTGACGGGCTCGGCGGTGCTGGCGGTCGCCGGCGCGGCGGCGGCCCTCCTCGGCATCGGCCGCAGGCTTTCGGAGTACAGGTGAGATCGATGCGGATACGAGGGACACGGCCGGAGTGGCCCGGGCCGTACGGGACGGGGACGCCGCAGGAGGCGGAGGGCGCCGGGGCGCCGGCCGCCGCCGGGCCGCGCCCGTCCGGTGCGGCCCGGGTGCGGCGCGCGGCGGGCCGGCTGCGCGGCTGGGGCGGGGTGAGCGCGATGGCCGCGGCCTGCGCGGTGACGGCGGCGGCCGTGCTGCTGCCGCTCGCGGGCTCCTCGCCCGGCGGCGGGTCCGGGGTGGTGCACGAGCCGGCTTCGGTGGCGGCGGTGCCGCTCGCGCCGGCCGACACCTGCCAGGACCCGGAGGCGAGCCTGCGCCCCTCGGGGCTGGACGGTCCGGCGATCGAGCGGATCCGCAAGGCGGGCAAGCTCGTGGCTGGCGTGGACCAGAACAGCTTCAAGTGGGGCTACCGCAACCCGGACGGCCACCTGGACGGTTTCGACATCGACCTGGTCAAGGCCATAGCCAAGGACATCCTCGGCAACGAGGAGCTGGTCATCTACCGGGCCGTCCCGACCAGTCAGCGGATCCCGGCGCTCCAGGAGGGCCGCGTCGACATCGTCGTGCGGACCATGACGATCAACTGCAAGCGCCTGGAGGACGTGGCCTTCTCCACGGCGTACTTCGAGGCCGGGCAGCAGGTGCTGGTGCCCAAGGGGTCGCCGATCAAGGGGTACGACGCCTCGTTGAAGGGGCGCCGGATCTGCACGGCCGCCGGTTCCACGGCGGAGGCGGCCCTGAGGTCCCAGTCGTACGGCGCGGTCGGGGTGTCCGTGCCGAACCAGCTGGACTGCCTGGTGCGGCTTCAGCTGGGCGAGGTGGACGGGATCATCACCGACAACGCGCTGGCCGCCGGGCAGGCGGCGCAGGACCCTTCGGTGCAGTTGGTCGGGGCGCCGTTCACCCGCGAGTTCTACGGGGTGGCGATGAACAAGGACGCCTCGGACCTGGTGCGCCGGGTGAACAAGGTGCTGGAGAACTACCGGGCGGGCGGTGACCAGAGCCCGTGGGCGACCTCGTACAAGAAGCACTTCGAGGGCGTGCTGCCGGGGGCCGGTGTGCCGCCGGCGCCCAAGTACCGGGACGGCTGAGGCCGGTGGCGGATTCGGAGCGGTACGTGAGCGAGCCCCATACGAGCGGGTCCCGTACGGGCGGCCTCCCGGCGGGCGGCCTCCCGGCGGGGGGACCTCCTGCGGGCGGGCCCGGTGCGGGCCGGCCGGGGGCGGGACCGGTGATGGACCGGGACGACGTCGACCGCGCACTGGCGCGCCTGGGCGCGGAGCACGAGGCTGTCGAGACCTCCCTGCTCGCTCTCCAGGACCACGCGGGGCGGCGGCTGCTGGAGGGTGCCGCGCTGAGCGGGGTCACCAAGGAGCGGTGGGCCGCCGCCGACGCGGCGGTGACCCGGCTGTGGACGTACTTCGACGCCTACAGCGGGGCGCTGGCCGCCGCCCGGGAGATCCGCGAGCGGCGCCGCTGGCCCAGCCGTGAGGACCTGGCGGAGCTGACGGAGCGGCTGCGCGGACCGGGGGTGACGATCGCCGGGGCAGGGGCCCAGGGCGTGGGACTGGCCGAGCGCTTCTCGCTGGCCGAGCTGGTGGCCCGGATGAACGAGCTGTACGCGTCGTCCCTGGACGTGGTGGTCGCCGCCGACGCGGTCTGGTCGGCGCTGCCGGCGCGGATCGACCTGCTCGCGGCCGAGCTGCACCGGACGCGCTCGCTGGCGCACTCGGTGGGGGTGCGGCCGGGTGAGCACCCCTCGGGGGACGACCTGGAGGAGATCACCGCCGAGCTGGCGCAGCTGCGGGAGGCGGTGATCGCGGACCCGCTGGCCTTCTGGCTGCCGGCGTCGGGGAGTTCCGCGCCGGGCGGGGGCCGTCCGGACACCGCCCGCTACGACCGGGCGGCGCGCGCGCTGGACGACGTACGGCGCGAGGTGGAGGCGGTCCTGACCGTGCGGCAGGACGCGGAGCAGCGGCTGATCGCGGTGCGGGACCTGCTGTCGCGGGCCGACCGGACGCTGGCGGAGGCGCGGACGGCGCGCGTGGAGGTGCTGGCGAAGATCGCGGCGTCGGAGGTTCCGGCGGTGAGCGGTCCGCCGACGGCCCTCCAGGAGCAGTTGGCGGCGGCGGCCGAGTACCGGCGGCGCTCCCAGTGGCACCGGCTGTCCCCGCTGCTGGACGCGCTGGAGGACCGGGCCGAGGAGGAACTCCGGCGGGCCCGTGAATCGTTGACCGCGGTGACGGCGCCGCTGGCGGTCCGGGCCGAGCTGCGCGGGCGGCTCGACGCGTACAAGGCCAAGGTGGCCCGGCAGGGTCTGGCGGAGGACCCGCTGCTGATCGAGCGGTACGACGCGGCCCGGCGGATGCTGTGGAGCGCGCCCTGCGACCTGCGGGCGGCGGAGCAGGCGGTCTGGCGCTACCAGCAGGCGGCGGCGCAGGCGGCGGCGCCGCAGGAGCACCGGCCCGGGACGGACCGGCCCGTGGGGCCGGGGGAGGAGGACGCATGAGCCTGATCGGAACGCCGTGCCTTCGCCCCGGCTGCCCGGGGGCGTACGAGGACATGGGCGGCGGCGAGGTGTACTGCGACACCTGCGGGCTCGCTCCGGTGGGTGCGGTCGCGGCGGGCGCCGGGGAGCTGGTGTCGCCGCCGACGGGGATGACGAGCGCCGCCCGGCAGGGCGACTCGCGGGGGTCGGCGGGTTCGCGCGGCTCCGGCCGCTCCTCCGCGTCGGCCCGTTCGTCGAGGTCCTCGCGCTCCTCGTCCTCGCGCCGCTCGGTGTCGGGGCGGTTGTCGCGGTCGCTCCCGGGCTCGGCGTCCACCCGGTCGGTGTCGGTGCGCAGTTCGGGTTCCGCGGCGTCCTCCTCGGGGCGCAGCCGGTTGGGCGCGGGGCTGGTCAGCGTCCCGGAGGTGCCGCGTCCGGATCCTTCGGCGGCGGTGCTGGAGCGTCCGGAGGTGCCGGAGCGCAAGCGGTTCTGCTCGCGCTCGGACTGCGGCGCTCCGGTGGGCCGGG
This sequence comes from Streptomyces sp. NPDC034085, assembly GCF_055575555.1. Lineage (NCBI taxonomy): Bacteria > Bacillati > Actinomycetota > Actinomycetes > Kitasatosporales > Streptomycetaceae > Streptomyces > Streptomyces sp. NPDC034085. Next base: position 841,083 of record NZ_JBVISL010000001.1, read on the forward strand.
CGCGGGGGGAGCGGCCGGGCCGTACGGAGGGGTTCTGCACCAAGTGCGGACACCCGTACTCGTTCGTGCCCAAGCTGCGGGCCGGCGACGTGGTGCACGGCCAGTACGAGGTGGCGGGCTGTCTGGCGCACGGCGGGCTCGGCTGGGTCTACCTGGCGGTGGACCGGGCGGTGTCGGACCGGTGGGTGGTGCTCAAGGGCCTGCTCGACACCGGGGACCAGGACGCGATGGAGGCGGCGATCTCCGAGCGGCGCTTCCTCGCGGAGATCGAGCACTCCAACATCGTGCGGATCTACAACTTCGTGGAACACCTGGACCAGCGGACGGGTTCGCTGGACGGCTACATCGTCATGGAGTACGTGGGCGGCAAGTCGCTGAAGGAGATCGCCAACGAGCGGCGCCGCCCGGACGGGCGGCGTGATCCGCTGCCGGTGGAGCAGGCGTGCGCGTACGGGATCGAGGCCCTGGAGGCCCTCGGGCACCTGCACAACCGCAACCTCCTGTACTGCGACTTCAAGGTCGACAACGCGATCCAGCAGCAGGACCAGCTGAAACTGATCGACATGGGTGCGGTCCGCCGGATGGACGACGAGGAGTCGGCCATCTACGGGACAGTGGGCTACCAGGCGCCGGAGGTGGCGGAGCTGGGGCCCTCGGTGGCCTCGGACCTGTACACGGTGGCGCGCACGCTGGCGGTGCTGACCTTCGACTTCCAGGGCTACACGAACGTGTTCGTGGACTCGCTGCCGGATCCGGAGCACATCGAGGTGTTCCAGCGGTACGAGTCCTTCTACCGGCTGCTGGTCCGGGCGACCGATCCGGATCCGGGGCGGCGGTTCGCGTCCGCGCAGGAGATGGCCGACCAGCTGACGGGTGTGCTGCGGGAGGTGGTCGCGCTGCAGACGGGCCGGCCGCGGCCGCAGCTGTCGACGCTGTTCGGGCCGGAGCTGCGGGTCCCGGACACGCAGCTGTACGAGGACGCGCCGGGGGCCGAGGTGTCCCGGCTGGGCGTGCGGTCCGTGGCCTCCCGGCGGGGCGGGCTCTTCAGCCGGATCACGGGCGCGGGGTCCGCGGAGCCGGCGGGGTCCCCCGAGGGCCCGGGGCAGCTCCTCGGGCAGGTCCCGGGGCAGGCTGCGGGCTTGCCGCAGGGCCCGGCGCACGCGCTGGTCTCCGCGCCGGAGCAGGCCGGACCGGCCGGCGCCGCTTCCGCGCCCGCGCCGTCCGTTCCGTCCGTTCCGCCCGCTCCGTCCGCTCCGCCCGCTTCGCCCGCCGGAGCCGCCTTCGCGGGGAGCGGCGGGGCGGCGGGGCCCGCGCTCGGCACCACCGCCACCCACGTCGCCGGGGCCGCCCTGCCCGGGCCCCGGCAGGCGCCCGCGGCCGCCGCGCCCGCGCCCGCCCGCGGCCCGGGCGCCCGTGCGCCGCTGCCCGCCGCGGCCGGGCTCGCGGTGCTCGACGCCCGCGACACGGCACTCGCCCTGCCGGTGCCCCTGGTGGACCCGGCCGACCCCAACGCCGGCTTCCTGGCGGGCCTGCTCGCCTCCGCCCCCGCCGACCTGCTCGGCGCGCTGGGCTCGGCCCCCGCCGACTCCGCCGAGCTGCGGCTGCGGGAACTGCGCGCCCGGCTGGAGCTGGGCGAACTGGCCGTGGCGGGGCAGGCCCTGGCCGCCCTCGAAGCCCGGCATCCGGACGACTGGCGGGTGGTGTGGGCCCGCGGGATCGCCTCCCTGGCCACCGGGGACGACGAGATAGCGGCCCTGTCCTTCGACGCCGTCTACGACGCCTTCCCGGGCGAGCCCGCGCCGAAGCTGGCGCTCGGGCTGTGCGCGGAGGTCCTGGGGCAGCTGGACAACGCCGCCGAGTACTACCGGCTCGTCTGGATCACCGACCCGGGGTTCGTCAGCGCCGCCTTCGGGCTGGCCCGGGTCCAGTTGGCGGCCGGGGACCGTGAGGCGGCGGTGCGCACCCTGGAATCCGTACCGGAGGCCTCGATCCACTACACCGCCGCACGGGTGGCGGCCGTACGGGCACGCCTGCGCGACCGTTCCCCGCAGGAGGAGCTGCTGCCCGACCTGGTGGCGGCGTCCGGCCAGGTGGAGGCGCTGCGGCGGTTCGGGCTGGACCCGGAGCGGCAGGAGCGGCTGGCGACGGAGGTTCTGGGCGCCGCCCTGGACTGGGTACTGTCGGGCAGCCGGGGTGCCGACCCCGGCCGGACCTCGCTGCTCGGCAGTCAACTGGACGAGCGGGGGCTGCGCTTCGGCCTGGAACGCTCCTACCGCGTCCTCGCCCGGCTGGCGCAGCGGGGCGAGGAGCGGATCGAACTGGTGGAACGGGCAAACCGTTTCCGTCCCCGGACGTGGGTGTGAGTATGTCGATGCATCGGCTGTCGGGCTGCCCCGGCTGCGCGGAGCCCCTGGAAGAGGGTGACCGTTTCTGCGGGGTGTGCGGATACGCCCTCTCCGCCGCGCCCCCTCCCGCGGATCCCACCCCGACCCTCCCGGTCACCCCCACCCCGGGTGCGGCGGGCCGGGCCGTCCCCGAGCCGCCGCCCCCGGCCGCGCCCGCCGTCCCCGAGCCCGCCGCCGTCCCGGCGGGGGCCGCGTACTCCGCCCCGGTACCCGGCGGGACCGCGGCCGGGTACGGGGTGCCCGCGCCCGGGTGGGAGGGCGAAGCCGGGCCGCGGGCTGCGTGGGGTTCCGCGGTCGGCGGCTCCGAGGACCCGTACCACCCCGCCCCGCAGGACCCCCCGCGCGGGGCCCCGTACGGCGGCGCCCCCCAGGGCGGCCCGGCGGGCCCGCACGCGGGCACCGGCGGCGTCCGCCACGACCCGCCCGCCGGCGGGCCCGGAGCCCCGTACGGCGCCGCCGCCCAGGCCGGCCCGCACGCGCACGAGGACCGGCAGGACGGCACCCCGCAGGGCGACCCGCACGAAGCCCCGCACGGCGCCCCGCAGGGCGACGCGCCCGAGGCCCCGTACGGCGCCCCGCAGGGGGAGGGCAGGACCTGCGTCGCCTGCCGCGCCGGCCAGGTGGACACCGACGGGTACTGCGAGCACTGCGGGCACGCGCAGCCCCGCGAGCGGGACCACGTCGAGGAGGAGCTCTGCAGCGTCGCCGCCGTCAGCGACCGCGGCCTGCGCCACCACCGCAACGAGGACTCCTTCGCGGTGTCGGCCACCGCCCTGCCCGACGGCTCCGCCGCCACCGTCGCCATCGTCTGCGACGGCGTCTCCTCCGCCAGCCGCCCCGACGAGGCGTCGGCGGCCGCCGCCGGCGCCGCCAACGAGGCGCTGCTCGAAGCCCTTCCGCGCGGCGCCCACCCCTCGGAGGCCATGCGCGAGGCGATCCTCGCGGCGGCCGCCGCGGTGAGCGCCCTCGCCCCGCAGCCCCCCGGCGCGCAGAACGCCCCGGCCTGCACCCTGGTCGGAGCCGTCGTCAGCGGCGGCGTCCTCACCATCGGCTGGGTCGGCGACAGCCGCGCCTACTGGGTGCCGGACGACCGCGCCGCCCTCCCCCGCCGCCTCACCGAGGACGACTCCTGGGCCGCCCAGATGGTCGCGGCGGGCCTGATGGGCGAGGCCGAGGCCTACGCCGACGTCCGGGCCCACGCCATCACCGGCTGGCTCGGGGCGGACGCGTACGACCTCGATCCGCACACCGCCAGCTTCAGACCGGACCACCCCGGCGTGCTCGTCGTGTGCACCGACGGCCTGTGGAACTACGCCGAGTCCGCGCGGGAGATGGCCCAGGTGCTGCCCGTGGACGCGGCCGCCCGCCCGCTGCACAGCGCGCAGGTACTGGTCGGGCACGCCCTGGACGGGGGCGGCCACGACAACGTCACCGTCGCCGTCGTGCCCTTCGGCGACCCGGCGGAGGCAGCGCACCCGGCCCCCGCGGAAGCGCACCCAGCCCCCTGAGCGGACCCGAAGCGGAACCACAGGTCCGGCCCCGGACCTGACGCCCTGCCCAGCCAGCCCGGAGGAGGAGTCCAACCGATGGCGAACTTCGCCAAGCCGAGCGCCCCCCGCTTCAGCGTGGAGGTGTACCAGAACGAGTTCCTGCCCGCCGGCGGCCGCGACGTGCACGCCATCGTGACGGTCACCTCCACCGGCGGGGCGGCGGCCACCGCCGCGCGCCCGCTCGGCCGGGAAGCGGCCGTCGTGATCATGGTCGACTGCTCCGGTTCCATGGAGTACCCGCCGGACAAGATGCGCGGCGCCCGCGAGGCCACCGCCGCCGCGATCGACACCCTGCGCGACGGCACCGTCTTCGCCGTGATCGCCGGAACGCACGAGGCCAGGGAGGTCTACCCCGGCCAGGGCGGCCTCGCCACCGCGGGCCCGGCCACCCGCGCCCAGGCCAAGGAGGCGCTGCGCGGCCTGCGCTCCGGCGGCGGCACGGCCATCGGGACCTGGCTGCGACTCGCCGACGGCCTGCTGCGCCGGTCCTCCGCCACGATCCGGCACGGCATCCTGCTCACCGACGGCCGCAACGAGCACGAGGACCCGGCCGTGCTGCGCGCCACCCTCGACGCCTGCTCCGGCCGCTTCACCTGTGACGCGCGCGGGGTGGGCACCGACTGGGAGGTGAAGGAGGTGACCGGCATCGCGAGCGCGCTGCTCGGCTCCGCCGACATCGTCGCCGACCCGGCCCACCTCGCCGAGGACTTCACGCGCATGATGGAGAACGTCATGGGCAAGGAGGTCGCGGACGTCGCGCTGCGCCTGTGGACGCCGGTCGGCGCGGAGATCCGGTACGTCAAGCAGGTCTCCCCCGCCGTCCAGGACCTGACCGGGCGCCGCACCGAGGCGGGCCCGCGCGCCGGGGACTACCCGACCGGCTCGTGGGGCGACGAGTCCCGCGAGTACCACGTGTGCGTGCGGGTGCCGGAAGGCACCGTGGGGCAGGAGATGCTGGCCGCCCGGGCCTCGCTCGTCCTGCCCGGCCCGGACGGCGAGCCGCGGCCCCCGCTGGCGCAGGGGCTGGTGCGGGCGGTGTGGACGGACGACCTGGCCGCCTCGACGGCCATCAGCCGGCAGGTGGCGCACTACACGGGCCAGGCGGAGCTGGCGGAGGCTATCCAGCAGGGGCTGGAAGCCCGCAAGATGGGCGATGTCGACGGCGCGACGGCGAAACTGGGCCGTGCCGTCCAACTGGCGAGCGCCTCCGGGAACGCCGACACTGCGAAACTGCTCGCGAAGGTGGTGGATGTGGTGGACGCGGCGGCGGGTACTGTGCGGCTGAAGGCGAAGGTCGCCGATGCCGACGAGATGACCCTTGAAACGCGTTCGACGCAGACCGTCCGAGTGAAGAAGACCTGAGAAGAAGCCTGACGCGATGACGCAGGGAGAAGGGGGAGCCGCCGCGATGCCGACCTGCCCGAACGGCCACCAGTCCGCCTCCGACGACTGGTGCGAGGTCTGCGGCCACCGGATGGCCGCCCCCGCGGGCGCCCCCGCGTCGCCCTCCTACGGCTATCCTCCCGCCGGCGGAGAGCCGACCGCCCAGGCCGAGCTGTGTCCGCAGTGCCGGACCCCGCGCGAGGCGATGGCGCCGTTCTGCGAGGAGTGCCGGTACAACTTCCTGACCCGTACGGCGACCCCGTACGCCCCGCCGGTCCCCGAGGCCGCTCCGGGCGCGGTCCAGGCGGCCGGCCCCGGCACGGGCGCGGGCGCGGTCCCGCCGCCGCCCCCGCCGCCGCCGCTCCCGCCCCAGCCGGTCTTCTCCCAGGACCACTTCGAGTACCAGGGCTCCCGCCCCTCGCGCGTCAACCGCCCGGCGGAGCCGCTCCAGGGCGAGGACGACTGGCTGTTGCAGCCGCCCGCGCAGGAGCAGCCCGTACGGCAGGAGCCGGCGCAGCAGGAGTACCGGGAACAGGCCGCCCAGCAGGAGTACCGGCAGCCGGGCTACGAGCGGCAGCCCCCGCCGCAGCCCGAGTACCAGCAGCCGCAGCCGCCGCAGGCCGAGTCCTCCCCGGCGCCGCACGGCAGCGCCTCGTGGACGGCGACGATCGGCCCCGACCGCTCGTACTTCCTGGCGATGATGCAGCGCAGCGGCCCCGAGGCCGCCGGGCTGAACCTGCCCGCGTACTCCCCGGAGCAGCACCTCCCGCTCTCCGGCGGCCAGATCACCATCGGCCGCCGCCGCGCCTCCACGGGCGAGTCCCCGGACATCGACCTCGCGGTGCCGCCGGAGGACCCGGGCGTCTCCCACCAGCACGCGGTGCTCGTCCAGCAGCCCGACCTGAGCTGGGCGGTGGTCGACCAGAACTCCACCAACGGCACCACCATCAACGGCGGCGAGGAGCCCATCCAGCCGTACGTCCCGGTCCCCCTCGCCGACGGCGACCGCGTCCACGTGGGCGCCTGGACCACCATCACCGTCCGCCGCGGCTAGTCGCCCCCGGTTTCCTCCCCCAGGGGCCACACGTAGGGCCCCTGGGGATCGTCGAGCCAGGCCCACTGGCCCTGCGGGGTGACCGTGACGCCGAACCGCTCGCGCGCCGGCCGGCCCTCGCGGCGCCAGAGGTCCAGCGCCTCGCGGGGGTGCAGCACGCCGGCGGTCAGGATCAGCAGGAACTGGAAGCGCTCGTTCTCCACCAGCTCGTACGGGAGCCCGTGCACCGGCCCGGTCGCCCCGGGCGGCTCCGGCGCGGCGGTGGCCCCGCGCAGCGGGACGAAGTAGGCGGACGTGTGCAGGAAGCGGCCCTCCGCGAAACCGGCGTCGCGGACGGTGAGCGCGATCAGCCCGGTCGACAGCGGGGCCAGGATCCGCGCCCCCGGCCGGCACTGGCCGAGCCAGGCGGGCGGGATCAGCGGCAGGGTGCAGGTGACCAGGATCCGGTCGAAGGGCGCCCGGGCCGGGCAGCCGCGCGCGCCGTCCCCGGTGACCACGGCCGGGTGGTAGCCGAGCAGCGCCAGATGGGACCGCGCCGACTCGGTGATCTCCTCGTCGAGGTCCACCGTGGTGACGAGGGCGTCGCCGAGCCGGTGGCAGAGCAGGGCGGCGTTGTACCCGGTGCCGGCACCGACCTCCAGCACGTTGTGCCCGTCCCGCACCTCCAGGGCGTCCAGCATCTTGGCCATCAGGGAGGGCTGGCTGCTGGAGGAGACCAGCTCGCCGTCGCGCAGCCTGGTCGCGAGCGGGGCGTCGGTGTACACCCCGCGCAGCCAGCGGGCCCGGTGCTCGGGGTCCGGGTCCTCGGCCCACAGCCGCTCGTGTCCGGCTCCACGGCCGGTCCAGAAGTACGGGACGAACAGGTGCCGGGGCACGGCGGCGAAGGCCGCCCGCCAGGCCGGGTCCTCGAGCACGCCGGCGGCGGTGAGTTCCCGTACCTGGGCGGCGTGCGCGGTCTCGCGCAGGTCCTTCTCCCCGCCCTTCGCCGTGCCCATGTCTCCACTGTGCGGCGGGCGGGCCCCGGGGGCGACCTCTCGGCCGGGGGCGGGGGGTGGTCCTAGGACCGGGGTCCTCCGTCCGGGCGTCTGAGACGATGGTCGGGTGAATGACGATCCGCAGAGCACGGTCCAGGAGACGACCTTCTACGAGCAGGTGGGCGGCGAGGAGACCTTCCGCCGCCTGGTCCACCGCTTCTACCAGGGTGTCGCGGGGGACCCGCTGCTGCGCCCGATGTACCCGGAGGAGGACCTCGGGCCCGCCGAGGAGCGGTTCACGCTGTTCCTGATGCAGTACTGGGGCGGCCCGACGACGTACAGCCGGGACCGGGGACACCCGCGGCTGCGGATGCGGCACGCACCCTTCCAGGTGGACGCGGCCGCGCACGACGCGTGGCTGGGCCACATGCGCGTGGCGGTGGACGAGCTGGGCCTGGCGCCCGAGCACGAGGCCCAGCTGTGGAGGTACCTGACCTACGCGGCCGCCTCGATGATCAACACCGCCGGATAGCTACAGCGGGCGGACCTGGAGGGCGCCCAGCCCTCCGCTGCCGCCGGGGCGCCGGGTGGCGACGGACCCGTACGGGGTGCTCAGCCGCAGCCACCCGCCGGAGGCGAACAGGGCCACCGGGGCGGGGCCGCCCGCCGCGGGGGCGCCGGCCGGGACGGTGGCGCGTACCGGCCGCAGGAAGCCGAGGGACTGCGCGGCGTGCACGGCGCGCAGCGGGAGTTCGGTGTCGGCGAGGGTCCGCGACCAGATCTCGCGGCCGATGCGGTCCCGCTCGGAGCGGGTCCGGTGCTGCGGGGGCAGCGCCTCGTCACGGGCCCGGAACTCGGCGACGGCGGCGGCCACGGCCGCCCGTACCGTCTCGGGGCCGGGCAGTCCGGGAACGGGCCGCCAGCCGCCGCGGGGCGGCAGGACGCCCGCCCAGGGCGGCCCGGTGACGGGCCCGGGCACGACGACGCCGGCGCCGCTCTCGTCGACGGCCTCCAGCAGCTCGCCCGCCGAGACGGTGACGTCCAGCGGGGTCGCCGGGGGCTCGGCGAGGCGCGCCGTACGGATGGCCAGGACCTCGAAGGACGGCGGCCGCCCGAAGACGGCGAGCGCGCCGCCGCCGGCCGCGGCCTGCAGGCGGACCGCGGCGGCGCGGTCGTAGTGCACCAGCCGGCCCAGGAAGGCGGCGAGGTCCGCCGCCTCCCCGGAGTCGGCGAGGCGCAGCTGTCCGCTCATGCCGCGATGCGCCCTTCGGCGGCCCCGGACGCGCGGCCGGGCGCCTTGTCGGGCGTGTCGAGGTACTTCTCCAGGAAGTGCCGCTCCTCGGCCGTGATGCGGCGGGGCCGCCCCTCGGCGAGGTTGTAGGGCACGACGACCGTCTCGGCGCGGACGTAGACGGTCTCCGGGGTGTCCTCGGTCGCCTCGTCCTTGACCTCGTAGCGGATGGTCAGGGAAGCGGCGCCGATCCGGGTGACCCAGGACTCGATGAGCACCGGCTCGTGCCGGTGCACCAGGGGGAGCTTGTAGTCGATCTCGTGGCGGGCCACGACGGAGCCGCCGGTGAAGGACTCGCTGCCCTCCCCCGGCGCCAGGCGGAACATGAAGTCGATGCGCGCCTCCTCCAGGTAGCGGAGGAAGACGACGTTGTTGACGTGCCCGAAGGCGTCCATGTCCGCCCAGCGGAGGGGGCACCGGTAGTGGTGTCTGGCCATGGTCCCGGCCTAACCCCGCGTGAGCTTCTTGTAGGTGGCGCGGTGCGGACGCGTGGCGTCCGGGCCGAGCCGCTCGACCTTGTTCTTCTCGTAGGACTCGAAGTTGCCCTCGAACCAGAACCACTTCGAGTCGCCCTCGTACGCCAGGATGTGCGTGGCGACGCGGTCGAGGAACCAGCGGTCGTGGGAGACGACCACGGCCGCACCGGGGAACTCCAGCAGCGCGTTCTCGAGGGAGCCCAGGGTCTCGACGTCGAGGTCGTTGGTGGGCTCGTCGAGGAGGAGCAGGTTGCCGCCCTGCTTGAGGGTGAGCGCGAGGTTCAGGCGGTTGCGCTCACCGCCGGAGAGGACGCCGGCCGGCTTCTGCTGGTCCGGGCCCTTGAAGCCGAAGGCGCTGACGTAGGCGCGGGACGGCATCTCGACCTGGCCGACGTTGATGTAGTCCAGCTCGTCCGACACGACCGCCCAGAGGCTCTTCTTGGGGTCGATGTTGGCGCGGCCCTGGTCCACGTACGAGATCTTGACGGTCTCGCCGACCTTGATCTCGCCGGAGTCCGGGGTCTCGAGGCCCTGGATCATCTTGAAGAGCGTGGTCTTGCCGGCGCCGTTCGGGCCGATGATGCCGACGATGCCGTTGCGCGGCAGCGTGAAGGACAGGTCGTCGATGAGGACCTTGTCGCCGAACGCCTTCGAGAGGTTGTTGACCTCGACCACGATCGAGCCCAGGCGCGGGCCCGGCGGGATCTGGATCTCCTCGAAGTCGAGCTTGCGCATCTTGTCGGCCTCGGCCGCCATCTCCTCGTAGCGGGCGAGGCGGGCCTTGGACTTGGCCTGGCGGCCCTTGGCGTTGGAGCGGACCCACTCCAGCTCTTCCTTGAGGCGCTTGGCGCGCTTCTCGTCCTTCTTGCCCTCGACCTTGAGGCGCTCGGCCTTCTTCTCCAGGTAGGTGGAGTAGTTGCCCTCGTAGGGGTGGGCGCGGCCGCGGTCGAGCTCGAGGATCCACTCGGCGACGTTGTCGAGGAAGTAGCGGTCGTGGGTGACGGCCACGACGGCGCCCTTGTACTGGGCCAGGTGCTGCTCCAGCCAGTTCACGGACTCGGCGTCGAGGTGGTTGGTGGGCTCGTCGAGGAGCAGCAGGTCGGGGGCCTCCAGCAGGAGCTTGCAGAGGGCCACGCGGCGCTTCTCACCACCGGAGAGGTTGGTGACGGGCCAGTCGCCGGGCGGGCAGCCCAGGGCGTCCATGGCCTGCTCCAGCTGGGCGTCGAGGTCCCACGCGTTGGCGTGGTCCAGGTCGTCCTGGAGCTTGCCCATCTCCTCCATCAGCTCGTCGGTGTAGTTTGTCGCCATCTCCTCGGCGATCGCGTTGAACCGGTTGAGCTTCTGCTTGATCGGGCCGACGCCGTCCTCGACGTTCTCCAGGACGGTCTTGGACTCGTCGAGCTTGGGCTCCTGCATGAGGATGCCCACGGAGTAGCCCGGCGACAGGAAGGCGTCGCCGTTGGACGGCTGCTCGATGCCCGCCATGATCTTCAGAACGGTGGACTTGCCGGCGCCGTTGGGGCCGACCACACCGATCTTCGCGCCGGGCAGGAAGTTCAGGAAGACGTCGTCAAGGATGACCTTGTCGCCGTGTGCCTTGCGCGTCTTGCGCATGGTGTAGATGAACTCAGCCAAGAGAAACCGTCCGGCAGATCGATGGTGGGCAGATACACCCCATACTGCCGTACGTCCATCCCCCGGGGGAAACGCGTTCGGCCGCCCCCGTGCCCCGCGGCGGCCGGGGCGCGGGTGGATGACCCTGTGTACCCGGGGCGTGACGGGTACGGGGCCCGTCCCCCGGGACGGACGCGCCGTTCAGCGGGGGCGGTAGACGACCAGGGCGTCGGTGAGGGAGTCGAGGGTGAGTGCGGAGGGGGCCTGGGCGTACTCCCCGTCGTAGGCGAACGGGGTGCCCGCCGGGATGTCCGTGATGCGCAGGCTGCGCAGGCGGGTGGCCGCGTGGACGGGGGACCGGGTGAGGGGCCCGGTGAAGGCGGCGGCGAGCAGGCGCGGGCCGGGGCGGCCGCCGCCGTGGACGACGCGCAGGTCGAGCAGGCCCTCGCCGAGGCCGGCGCGGCGTCGCGGGGTGGGGCCGGAGCCCTGGTAGGTGCCGTTGCCGGCGAAGAGCAGCCACGCGCTGCGGGGCCGGCCGGCGAGGGTCAGGCGGACGGGTCGCTCGGCGCGCAGCACCCGCCAGGCGGCCAGCACCGCGGCCGGACCGCCGCCGATCCGCGGCGCCCACCGCAGCCGGTGCCGCAGCAGCTCGGGGTAGGCCCCGATGCTGAAGTTGTTCAGGAAGTAACCCGACTCCCCGCCGGTGCGGACCGGTGGGCGCGCCCCTTCCGGCGCCGCGGGGCCGGGGGCGCCGGCGTCGGCACGGGCCTCCGGCGGGAGGTCGGCCGGGGGGTCGGCGGGGACGTCGACGGGGGCCGGGGTGAAGCGGCCCACCGAGACGCGGACCGCGTGGCCGGCGGTCACGGCGCGGCAGGTGTCCTCCGGGCCGGCGAGGCCGAGGTCCAGGGCGAAGTGGTTCAGCGTGCCGCCGGGGAACACCGCCAGGGGCAGCCCGGCCCGCAGGGCGGCGGTCGCGGCGGCGTTGACCGTGCCGTCGCCCCCGCACACCCCGAGCACGGTGGCCCGGGCGGCGGCGTCCGCCAGGGCGTCCTCCAGCCCGCTGCCGGCGCACTCCACGATCTCCGCCGCCGGCAGCCGCTCGCGCAGGAGCCCGAGCACCTCGGCCTGGGGCGTCCCCGACGCGGTGTTCGCCACGACCGTCAGCCCGGCCCCGTCCGGCAGTGCGGGAGCCCCGGTCTCCGGGCGCTCGTGGCCCGGTACGGCCCGTGCCTGCTCGGCACGGCGCGCGAGACCGCGTACGACGAACCCCGCCGCCACCCCGAGTGCCGCGCCCGCCACGACGTCGGACGGGTAGTGCACACCGGTGTACACCCGCGAGAACGCCACCGACGCGGCCACCGGCGCCACCGCCGCCCCCCACGCCGGGGCCTCCAGCGCGAGCCCGGCGGTGAACGCGGCCGCCGAGGCGGAGTGCCCGGACGGGAAGGAGGTGGTCCACGGCTGCACGGCCGGCCGCCGCACCAGGGGCACGCCCTCCAGCAGCGGCCGGGGCCGGCGCACCGACCACTTGCCGACGGTGTTGATGGTGGCGGAGGCGAGCGCCAGCGAGGCGGCCGCGGTCAGCGCCCCCTTGCGGGCCCGCTGGGATCCCAGGACGGTGATCGCCGCGGCGGTCCCGCCCCAGAGCACGCCGTGGTTCGCGGCCCGCCCGAGGGCGGGCAGCACCCGTTCGGCGCCGGGCCAGTGCCGCTGTGCCACCGCGTCGAACAGCCGCCGGTCCCATGCCGCGAGCGTGCCCCGCCAGGTCGTGAGTTTCTGATCAGCCACGCTCCCCGCTTACCCGGGGCAGCCGGACGGAATCACCCCTCGCCGTCCTCTCCCTCCAGCGGCCGCTTGCGCAACAGCAGGACCACCATGCCGCCGAGCACCACCAGCCCCACCGCGAGGGAGGCGATCACCGGGGTGGCCGCGGAACTGCCGCTCGTCGCCAGCCGCTCCTCCTCGTCCGGGGAGTCAGGCCCGGCCGTGACGGACTCGGCGGCGGTCGCCGCCTCCGCCGCACCGGCCAGCTGGCCCACAGCCCCCGCCGGGACCGCCGGCGGGGACGGCCAGACGGCCGTGGCGGTGGCGGCCGCCGCGGACTCGCTGGAGCCGGCCACGATCTGCGCCTCGGCCGGGATCCCGCTGGTGAAGACGCGCCCGACGGGCACCTTCGTGGAGCCGTGCACGGTGACCGAGGCCGTCCCGTCCGGGGTGCCGGGGGGCACCTCGAAGTACAGCCGGCTGCCGTTCGCGGCGGAGGTGACCGGCTGCCCCTCGGCGTCGACCACCCGCACCCCCATGGCGGTGGCGGCCGCGTCGGGGGTGACGCTCACGCTCTGCGCCCCCGTCCGGACGGTGAGCGGGCCCAGCCGGGTGCCGACGGGCCCCGTCAGCGGCCCGGACACCCGCCCGGGGTCCAGGCCGAGCGAGGCCGGCGGCTCCGGCAGCCGGCCCGCCTCCCGCTGGAGGTAGTCGGCCAGCAGTTCGGCCGCGGGGTCGGCCGCCTCCACCTGCGCCCCGTCGGCCAGCCGCCAGATCGCCACCTGGGTCCCGGCCGCCGCGCTCTCCGCGGTCAGCGCCCCGGCCCCGGCCGCCTTCGCCAGCCCGGCCAGGTCGTTGTGCTGCGGATAGGAGTGCTCCAGCACCCAGCGGATCCGGCCCGCCTCGGCGTTGCCGGCGAGGAGGCTGCCGCCCCACCCGCTCTCCGTGTACCGGGCCTGGGGCTGCGCGTAGCCCGCGACGCCGACCCCGTACGTCTGGAGCATGCCGCCGCCGTCGACCCGCATCTCGTACAGCCCGGCGGGGATCTGCCGGACCGAGCCGTCCCCGGCGCGCAGGACCGCCTGCCCGTAGGTCTTGAGGCCGTCCAGCACGGCGCTCGCGCCCCCGGCCGCCCGGCCCGTGGCGGCCGGGCCGGAGTCGGCCGCCGCCCGGGCCCCTGGCGCGGCGGTGAGGGCGGCGGCCAGCAGGGCGGCGGCCAGGGGCCGGCGTACGGAGCCGCGTCCGGCGCCCGCGGCGCCTGCCGCGCCGGCGCCGGCTCTCGCCCCGGGGCCGGCAGCGGCCACGGGTCCGGCCCCGGGATCGGCCCCGGGCTCTGGTTCGGGTGGAAGCGGAACCTGCGGCCGGGCCGGGCCGGCGACAGGTGGGGAGGTGGACACGGAGGCCGGGCCGCCCGCGGACGCGGTGGACTCCGCGCGGGACTCGGAGGTTGCGGAGGACGCGGGAACAGCAATCGACACAGTTCTCCCCTTCGGGCCGGAGACCAAGGTGCCCGTGAGTACCGGGGAATCCTAGCCGCCTCGAACACTCAGACCACCGCCGCCTTCTGAGGCCCCATCAGTGCGGTCTCAGTCTTGACGACCCTGCGGAAGGCCGCCGTTCCGCGGTTGAGGTCGTGTCCGACGGCGATCGCGTCGATGTCGGCCGAGAACCACCGGACGCCCTCGCCGTCGGGCGGATCCTCCCGGACCCGCAGACGCCCGTGCACCACCAGTGGTTCCCCCACCGAGACGGAACTGGCCAGGTTGAGCGCCAGGACGCGGCGCGCCCACACGGTGTAGAAGCTGGTGGGGGCATCCGTCCAGGTCTGCGTGCGCCGGTCGTAGTACCGGGGGGTCACCGCGAAGCGGAACCTCGCGGACGGCCCGGTCACCGTCTCCTTGAAGTCGATCTGCGTGGCCACGTGCCCCACCAGCGTCACCAGGGTGTCGTTCATCCCTGCCGCCCTCCCCGCGCTCCGTACCCGTGCGGACCGTCCGCACGAGGTACGACCATGCTGGCCGCGCGCCCCGGTCCCCCGCCCGGGCCTGTGGACTACTGGCGGGTTGTGGACAACTTCGTCCCCCCTGCGGCGACGGTCGCGTACTGCTCGCGCACCTCCCGGTAGCGCAGCAGCTCCGCCGCCACCGGCTCCAGCACCCGGGCCCGGCCGCAGCCGGCCGCGGCCTGCCGCAACCGGCGTTCGGCGTCCTGGCCGTACCTGCGCGCCGGTCCGCGCGCCGTGATCGAGCACGCCCACTCCACCAGCGGCCCGCCGACGATCCCCGCCGCCATGAACAGCACCGGCGGCAGCAGCTTCGGCTCCAGGACCCCGACGATCTGCCCCACCAGCCACAGCCCACCGAAGATCTGCACCAGCGTCATGGCCGCCTGCGCCAGCACCGCGACCGGCCACCAGGCGGGCCGCGGCGGCTTGCCCCCGGGCACCGCGACGGCCGCGCCCAGCGTCACCGCCAGCTCGTCCAGCGCCTCCGGCAGCCGCTCGGCGCCGCGCACCGCGGTCTCCCGTACGGCCTGCGCCCAGGGGTCGGGCAGTCCGGTGACGGCCGCGTCCGCGACCGTCCGTACGGCCTGTTCCACCCGCTGGCGGGCGGTCACCTCCTCCTCGGCGGGCGCGGCGGGCGCCCCCGGGGTGCGGTTCTTCGCCGACAGGACGGCCAGGCCCGCGAGCGAGCGCGGGGTACGCCGGCTCTCGTACCAGCGCCACAGCCGCAGCCAGGGCGTCCCGCAGGCCTTGCCGGCGTTGCGCCGCCAGGCCCGTTCGGCGGCGAGGCCGGCCGCGTACGCCCCGACCGCCTCGGCGAGCCGGTCCTCGAACTCGGCGCGCGCCGCCTCGCCGATCTCGGGCCCGGAGGGCCCGCTGTGCCCGTCGGCGACGTACAGCGGGCGCAGGCGGGTCGCGGCCCGGTCGACGTCGGCGGAGATCCGCCGGGTCGCGGCGCCCTTCTCCTGGGTGAACTGTCCGAGGAGTTCGCGCAGTTCCCCCACCCCCTCACCCGTCAGGGCGGACAGCCCGAGCACGGTGGCCCCGGGGTCGCCGTGCTCGCCGAGCGCGATCCCGTCCTCGTCCAGCAGCCGCCGCAGGTCGTCCAGTACGAGGTCGGCGGCTTCGCCGGGCAGCCGGTCCACCTGGTTCAGCACGACGAAGGTCACCTCGGCGTGCCCGGCCAGCGGCCGCAGGTAGCGCTCGTGCAGGACGGCGTCCGCGTACTTCTCCGGATCCACCACCCACACCACGGCGTCGACCAGCGCCAGCACCCGGTCGACGTGCTCCCGGTGCGCGCCGACCGCCGAGTCCAGGTCGGGCAGGTCGACGAGGACCATGCCGCGCAGCGCCCCGGCCTCCGGGGTCTCGCGGGGCCGGCGGCGCAGCCGTCCGGGGATCTCCAGCCGGTCGAGCAGGCCGGCGGCCCCGTCGGACCAGCTGCAGGCGATGGGGGCGGCGGTGGTGGGGCGGCGCAGCCCGGTTTCGGAGATCTGCACTCCGGCGAGTGCGTTGAAGAGGGTGGACTTGCCGCTTCCGGTGGCTCCGGCGATGGCGACGACGGTGTGCTGGGGGGAGAGTCCCCGGCGCGCGGCGGCCTCGTCCAGTACCCGGCCGGCCTCTGCGAGGGTCTTGCCGTCGAGCCGGGTGCGGGACAGGCCGACCAGCTGGCGCAGCGCGTCGAGGCGCGTCCGCAGGGCCCGGGCCTCGGGGCTGAGCGGGGGCGCGGGGGCCTTGCCGCCATCGCTCCCGGCGCCGGAGACGGCCCGGACGAGTGCCTCGTCGCCCTCGCCGTCCTCGCCGTCCTGGCTCCCGCCGCCGTCACCGCCGTCGCCACCGTCCTCCTCGTAGCCGTTGGCGAGGAGGGCGGCGTCGAGCAGGGCATCGTCGAGGAGGGCGTCGCCGGTGCGCGCACCGGCGCCGCGCGCGCCGCCCTTGCGGCCGTCGCGGTGGCGCGAGCGTGCGATGAACCCGTCGTCCCATCGGTCGCCGGCGTGGTCGCGGTCGGTCACAGCGGTCACCGCGTCACCTCTCCTTCTGCAGTACGGACAGCGCGGCGATCAGCTCGGCCTGGGGTTCGGGGGTGACTTCGAGTGCCTGGAGCGGGGCGAGCCTGCGGTCCCGTTCGCCGCGCAGGACCTGGTCGAGGTGGTCGCTCACCAGCTCTCCGCCGCGGTCGCGCAGGCGTACGGCGGCCTGTACGCCGATCCGCTCGGCGAGCTTCTCGCCCGCCGGCCGGGCCCGTTTGCCGCCGAGGAGGGCGGCGACGAGGAGGGCGGCGACGCCGTCGGGGTCGGGCGCGGGCTGCTTGCCGAGCTGGGCGACCTCTTCCTCGGCGAGCTCCTCCAGCACGCGCCGCCAGCGGCGTACGGCCATGCTGATACGTTCCGCCGCCTCCCGGTCCGGCGCGGGCAGCGGTACCGCCCCGGAGGCCGGCTCGCGGCGCCAGACCTGGGCGATCCGCTCGTCGGCGGCGGCGACGGCGCACTGGAGCAGCGCGGCGAGGGATTCCGCGAGGGAGTCGAGGAGTTCGTCGGCGGTGGTGTCGAGGGGGTAGCCCCGCCACCGGGTGAGGGCGTCGCCCGCGAGGACGGCGCCCTTGTCGAGGCGGTTGCGGACCCGCTTGCCCTCCTGCCGGTACGCGTCCTCGACTGCGGAGGTCAGCCGGACGGCGGCGGCGTGCTGGGCGGCGACGGCGGAGGCCAGCTCCGGCATGCGGCGCTTGAGGGAGTCGAGCGCGCCGAGGGCGGTCCGGCCGACGGCGTACTGGCGGGCGGCCGGGTCCTGCACGTGGTGGGTGAGCCAGGCGAGCAGCGGCGCGACGGCGCTGGCGGGCAGCAGTCCCCCGCCGCCGGCCGACTCGGGCAGCTCGGGCACCGTGAACCGGGGCACGTCGCCCAGCCCGGCCCGGGTGAGCAGCGCCCCGTACTGCCGCGAGACCTCGGCGAGGACCTGGTGCGGGACCCGGTCGAGGACGGTGATCAGGGTGGCGTTGTACTGCTTGGCGGTGCGCAGCAGGTGCCAGGGGACGGCGTCGGCGTACCGCGAGGCGGTGGTGACCATGACCCAGACGTCGGCGGCGCAGATCAGCTGGGCCGCGAGGGTGCGGTTCTCGACGACGAGGGAGTCGATGTCGGGCGGGTCGAGGAGGGCGAGGCCGCGCGGGAGGGTGGCGACGGTCTCGATCCGCAGCTCGCGGGTGGCGGGGTGGTGGCCGGGGCCGCCCGGGGACCTCGTCCTGGAGGCGGGGAGCAGTTCCTCCTCGGGCTGGGGCGCCCAGACGCGCATGAGGTCGGGGAGGATCCGCATCCCGGCGAACCAGTGGTGGTCGTCCGGGTGGCAGACGAGCACCGGCGTGCGGGTCGTGGGGCGCAGCACTCCGGCCTCGCTGACCTGCCGGCCGACGAGGGAGTTGACGAGGGTGGACTTGCCGGCCCCCGTGGATCCCCCGATGACGGCGAGCAGCGGCGCCTCGGGCGCCTTCAGGCGGGGTACGAGGTAGTCGTCGAGCTGCGCGAGCAGCTCGGCTCTGGTCTGCCGGGCGCGTGGGGCGCCGGGCAGGGGCAGCGGCAGACGCACGGACGCGACCCGGTCGCGCAGGGCGGACAGGGCATCGAGCAGCTGAGGCCGAACATCCAAGGTCACCACATGCGAAGAATGCCCAATTTGGGACCATTTTTGAAGCTTATACGCCCTCTGCGCGCCGAGCGCGACTCCAGTGGGACATCATGGACACGGCGGACGAGTGGGACGCAGGCATAACGACTGCACAACACCCAGGCCGACGCGGCGCAAAAGCGGTGCGAGAATCGCACCTGCCTGCGATTATCGGGACCGCTTCACCGAACCTCCACAACGTGGCACGCGAGTGAAGCAACCGGGACAAGGCAACCGGAGCCCTATCCTTGACCCGGCACGGACCGAAGTCCCACCCCCACCAAGGGGCTCCAGGCCACCACGGTCACCTTCCGGCCCCCGTAGCTCAGTGGATAGAGCAGGCGCCTTCTAAGCGCTTGGCCGCAGGTTCGAGTCCTGCCGGGGGCACTCTTCTTCCTTCTCCCGAACGGCCGCGTCAGGCCGTTCGGACCACCCTGGGCGGTGGCTCGCGCGGCCGTCAGCGGCTGGCGGAAAATCACTCGACCGGGTCCTTGCGCGACCCTTGCACCCGCAAACCGGAAAGAGCACCGTCCCGCCCGACGGGGGTTCGGGCGGGACGGAGTGCGGGGCCGGGCGCGCCTCGGTGGGCGAGGGGCCTGGGCGGGGGGCTGACGGGTCAGGGGGGCCGGCGGGTCAGGGGGCCGTGGGCTCGGCCGGGGTGGCCTCCGTCGGGGCCGAGTCGGAGGGGGCGTCCTGCGGGGAGACTCCGAAGGCCTTGACCGCCTGGTAGTAGGTCCAGGCCGTGCTGTCGCAGGAGCCCTTCTTGACGCCCGAGTACTGCGAGCAGACCCGCTTCAGGTCCGCGTAGAAGGCGTCGTCCAGCCGGGACTTGTTGGCCGGGAAGGCACCCGCCGCCTTGTAGTTGCGGTAGCCGAAGTCGTGGCGGGCGCACGCCGTCTGGAAGGGGAAGCCGAAGGGGTTGTCGGGGGACGAGGAGCAGTAGTCCGTCGACCAGTCGAAGGCGTACGAGGACCAGGTGGACTGGCTGCCGCGCGCAGCGACCCAGGAGTTGTGGCTTGCGGCGCTCGTCTGCGTCCAACCGCTGAGCACCAGCGGCTTGTCCGCCGGTACCGCCGCCGAGGCGGGAGTCGCCAGGGCGAGCAGACCGGCGGACGCGGACGCGAGCAGGGTGACGAGACGACGGCGCATGGCATTCCTCCGGGGCGGCGGGGCGAACGGGCGGCGGGGCGAACGGGCGGCGGGGCGAGCGAGCGGGCGGTGGGCCGTCCGGTCAACTCCCGGTGCGGCGTCGGGTTACACCCTCGGAGCACGCCATATCCCCGACCCCTACCGCCCCTATAACGCGGTGCCGGCCGCCCGTCGGCTGGGGCAGTCACGTCGTCGGCACCCCCCTCAGGTATGACGGCGTATCCGACCTACGGCAGAGCCGAGGTTCGTACCGGGGAGGGACGCGCGAACGGCCCCCGGTGCCAACACTTGTGGGTATGAACCGCCGTCCGCTCGTCATCGCCGCCGCCATCGCGGGAGTCCTCGCACTGGCCGCCTTCGCGCTGCCCAACCTGCCGCCCAACCCGGTCACGGACGCCCTCGCCAAGCAGGTCCTGCGGGAGGAGGGCAAGCGCTACGCCAGCGCCGCCGACGCGCCGAAACGGGGCGACCGGGCGTTCGTCCTGCCCGGCTGGATACCGCAGGACGCGACCGACATACGGATACGCGCGCGCGGCGACGGCGGTGCCCGGCTGATCCGGTTCACCCTGGGCAAGACCCCGCTCGACGGCCCGCAGTGTGCCGCCGCGGCCCCGAAGAAGACCGGCGGCCCCCGCCTGGACGCCCGTTGGTGGCCGCACGACACCCGTGCCGAGGAGCGCCCCGAGTGCCGGGACCGCTACCAGTACCAGGTCTCGGTGCGCGGCAAGAAGGTCTACGCCTGGACTGACGGGACGCCCTCCCCCGGGGCCCGAATACCGGACGGCGCCCCGGCCGCCACGCCCGCCGGCGCTGCCGCGAGGTGACGCGGGGTGCTCGGGGGACGGCTCGGGGGCGCCTGGTGCGCCAGGAGGCCCGGGAGGCTCAGACCGCGTCCGAGGCGAGGGCCGCCGCCGTGGCCCGGGCGAACCCCTCCGGGTTGTCGAGCATGATGTTGTGCCCGCAGTCCGGTACGGCCACCACGCCGACTCCGGCGGCCTCCAGCGCCTCGGCTCCGGCCGGCGGTCCGTCGGGCTCCGGGAAGAGGAAGCCGCGCGGGATCTTCAGCTCCAGCAGCAGCTCCCGCATGGTGGGCGTCGTGCCGGCGGCCAGGTGCACGGCGCTGCGGTGCAGGGCGGTGCGGCCGGCCAGCCGCATGGTCGACCACCAGTGCGCGCCGACCCGGTCGCGTACTTCCGCCCAGCCGCCGGCGAGGAACTCCTCCTCCGTGTAGGAGGCGAGGCCGCTGCTGCCGGCCAGGCCCGGGGTGGGCGGCATCGGGTCCAGGTTGGCGTCGATCAGGACCAGGCGGGAGACCAGCCGCGGGTGCCGGGCGGCCAGCACGATGGCCACCGCCCCGCCCATGCTGTGGGCGATGACCTCGGCGCCTTCGACGCGGGCCTCGGTCAGGGCCTGCGCCACGGCGTCGGCGTGTGCCTCCAGGGTGTAGGAGAACGCCTCGGGCCGGTCGCTGTGGCCGTGTCCGAGCATGTCGAGCAGCAGGGAGCGCCGCCCCACGAGCAGCGGGTGCACGGCACTGGCGGCGAAGTAGGCCGGGGAGGTGGAGCCCAGACCGTGCAGGTAGACGCGAGGGGCCCGGGTGCCCGGGAGTTCGACCCAGCGGATCCGGTCGCCTTCCGGTGTCACGACGGCACTGTGCATGGTGTGTTCCCCCTGGAGTGGTGCTCGGCTGGTCGAGCACGAGGTTAACCGGGGCTCCAACTGCCTCGTCTACCCTCGTCGGATGAGCCAGTACGTCAACCACCTCGACGGCGCCGCACCCCTGACCGGACCACCCCCGGCGGGCTCCGCAGTGGCGGTGTGGGCGCTGGACACCACGCGCGAGGTGATCGGCGGTCACGAGGCCGAGGGGGCGCAGGCGCTGCTGGACTCCACCGAACGGGAGCGGGCCGCCCGGCTGGTGCGCCCGGCCGACCGGCGCACCTACCTCGCCTCGCACCTGGGCCTGCGGGTCCTGCTCGGCGGGTACCTGGGGCTGTCGCCGGAGAAGGTCGTATTGGTCCGCGAGGACTGCCCGTGCTGCGGCGCGCCGCACGGACGTCCCGCCGTGGCCGGGGGCGCGCTGCACTTCTCCCTCTCCCACAGCGACGACATGGCCTACTTCGCCTTCTCGGGGGTGCCGGTGGGGGTCGACGTGGAGAACCTGCCGAAGGCGGAGGCGGTGGCCGACGTCATGAGCAGCCTGCATCCGGTGGAGCAGGCGGAGCTCGCCGCGCTCCCGGAGGCGGAGCAGCCGGCGGCGATGGCCCGGGTGTGGGCCCGCAAGGAGGCCTGCCTCAAGGGCACCGGCGTGGGCGTCGCCTTCGGCCTGGCCGAGCCGTACGTGGGTGCGGCGCCCGCTCCCGCCCCGGTCCCCGGCTGGACGCTGCTCGACCTTCCGGCGCCCGACGCCTACGCCGCCGCCCTCGCCGTCCGCACCGCCTGAGCCCCGCCCGGACAGAGCCCGGACGCCGCCGGGCCGGAGCAGTGCGGCCGTTCAGCGCAGCCGCGCGGCGCCTCCCCTACCCTGGCCCCCATGGACATCCGCCGCGCCCGCGACGCCGCCGAACTCGCCGCCGCCGAGGGGCTCTTCGACGGGCCCGCCCGCCCGGAGTGGTCCGAGCGCTTCCTCGGCAGCACCGGCCACCTGATGCTCATCGCCTACGTCGACGGCGTACCCGCCGGCATGGTCTCCGGCGTCGAGATGACCCACCCGGACAAGGGCACCGAGATGTGCCTGTACGAGCTGTCAGTGGACGAGGAGTACCGCCGTCGGGGCATCGGCCGCGCCCTGACGCGGGCGCTCGCCAACGAGGCCAGGGCCCGCGGCTGCTACGGCATGTGGGTGGCGGTCGACACGGACAACGACGAAGCCCTGGCGACGTACGACTCCGCGGGCGCCGAGGACGAGGGCCTCTTCGCGATGCGCGGCTGGAACCTGCGGGACGCCTGAACCGCGGAAACCGACCCCTCCGGCGGCGTGTCGTGCCGCCACTCGGCGCACCCTCCGCGCGGCGCCGCCCGCACCGGCCGAGCATCGGCCGCATGACCGCCATGACCGCGCTGCTCCCGGCCGCCGCCCTCCTGGCGGCGGCCACCGTTCTGCCGCCGCACCCCGTCCCCGATGTCGACGGTGGCACCGACGCCCCCACCGCCCCCTACGTCGTCACCCTGAAGGACACCACCTCCCGCGCCCCGACCCGGGCCCTGGCCGCCGAGGCGGCGCGGTCGGGAGACCAGGTCGGAGCGGTCTACGACGCCGTCATCGACGGGTTCGCCGTTCGCACCACCGCGGCCCGCGCCGCCCGGCTGGCCGCCGACCCCCGGGTGGCCTCGGTGGAACCGGACGCGCCGTTCCGGATCTCCGGCGCACCGCCCGCCCCCCAGCCCCCGGCGGGCCGGCCCACACCGGCCGACCCCACCCCCGACCCGGCCACCCCGACACCGGCCGACCCCACCCCCACGCCCACCACCCCCACGCCCGCCCCCTCCGGCGCCGAGACCCAGCGGCACGCTCCCTGGCCGCTCGACCGGATCGACCAGCGCGAGCTGCCGCTCGACGGCTCGTACACGTACGCCGGGAAGAAGGGGCACGGCGTCACGGTCTACGTGCTCGACACCGGGATCAACACCCTCCACCAGGAGTTCGGCGGCCGCGCCCGCAACGGCTACAACGGGATGCCCCGCGAGGACGCCCAGGACTGCAACGGCCACGGCACGCACGTCGCCGCCACCGTCGGCGGGGCGACGTACGGGGTCGCGAAGGACGTCTCCCTCGTCGGGGTGAAGGTGGCCGACTGCCGGGGGGACGGACGCCTGTCGGTCATCCTGCGCGGCCTCGACTGGATGCTGAAGGACCACCTCGGGAACCCCGGCCGGGGCCCCGCCGTCGCCAACATGAGCATGGGCGGCACCCGCAGCCGCTCCATGGAAACGGCGGTCGCCCGCGCGGTCACCGCCGGGATCACCTTCGCCGTGGCCGCCGGCAACGAGGCCAGGGACGCCTGCGCCGGCTCCCCCGCCGCCGCCCCCCAGGCCCTGACCGTCGGCGCGACCGACCGCGCGGACCGGCGTCCGGACTTCTCCAACCACGGCCGCTGCGTGGACATCTCGGCGCCCGGCCTGTCCGTCACCTCGGCCTGGAAGGGCTCCCCGACCGCCCTCGCCCGCTCCTCCGGCACCTCCATGGCCGCGCCGCACGTGGCGGGCGCCGCCGCCCTGATCCTGGCGGACGGTACGGCGAAGACCCCCGAGGAGGTGGGCCGGGTGCTGGTGCGCGACGCCGTCCGGGACACGATCACGAACCTGCCCGCCGGGACCGCGAACCTGCTCCTGCACATCCCGGCGGAGGACTGACCCGCCCCGGTCCGGGGACTCCCCCGCGGACGGCGCCCGAGCCACCGACCAGTGGGTATCCGATGTCCCATCAGACCGGGTCTGATGGGACATCGATGTGTGTGCGCTTCGGGCGAAAGCAAGCCATTGACTTCTCACCACCGCGACGCGTCAATGACGGCCATCCGCACCGGCTCGGCCTTCCCCCACAGCGGGTGGGAGGAGGGGTTCGTCATGACGAAGGAGTCGCGACCCAGTGAGTACGAGAACGTATCGACGAAGAGTGCTGGCCGGGGCGGGCGCCCTGTCCCTGGCCCTCACGGGCGGGTTCGTGGCCCTGACGGGACCGGCGCAGGCCGCGACCAAGACCACTCCCGTGCCGGTGAAGTGCGTCGCCCCCGCGCCCCAGCCGGGCGCCAACGGCAACCAGGACTACACGGTCACGGTGCCGGACACCGCCAAGGCGGGCGAGACGGTACCGATCACCATCGACCCCGGCGAGACGCCGGTGATCCCGATGTTCACCATCGACACGGTCAACACCATCAAGGCGAAGCTGCTCGTCGGCGGGGTCGCCCAGACGGTCACCAGCCCGGCGGTCCCCAGCCACCAGGAGGCCAACAAGAAGTCCGACCCGCCGGCGTTCAGCGGAACCCTCAGGATCCCGGACGGCACCGAGGGCACGACGGTCCAGGTCACGATCGACCAGGTGGTCACGGACGCCGATCTCGGCGGCACCGTCTACACCACGACCTGTACGCCGGACCCGCGCCCCAGCGCCGCCGTCGCCTCGATCGCCGTGGCAGCCCTCCCGAAGGACCCGGTCACCACCAGGCTGACCCCCAACAGCGGCGGGGCGGGCACCTCCGTCGCCGTCACCGGCGCCAACTTCCCGGCCGGCCCGGTCACCTGTTCCGCCCTGCTCGCGGGCACGGCCACCGGTGACACCGGCACCGGCACCGCGGACGCCTCCGGCGCTGCCGGCTGCACCCTCACCGTCACGAAGAAGGCCGACGCGGTCAGGATCGACGGCTCGGTCGCCCCCTACAAGCCCTTCGTCTTCGTCGAGGAGCAGGCGGGCGTGAAGAACCCGGTGGACATCGAGGTGCTGCCGGGGCCGCTGGCCCTCGGCCCGAAGGACGGCCAGCCGGCCGTCAGCTTCGGGGCGGTGACCATCAACGGCAAGGCGCAGTCGGTGGTCGGCGCGTTCAACGCCGCGACCGTCCAGGACTTCCGCGGCGGCAGCCTCGGCTGGGACGTGACGGCGACCCGTACGCCGTTCCTGAACCAGGCTACGGGCCACTCGCTGGCGAAGGCGCAGCTCGGCATCCAGCCGTCCTGCACCGTCACCAACCCGGACAGCCCGAGCACCTGCACGGCGGGCGCGCCGGGTGCGGTCTCGGAGACGCCGATGAAGGTCGCCTCCCAGGCGCCCGGCGGTGACGAGCTGACCGGCGGCGAGTTCGCCGTGGGCGGCGCGGCGATGATCCAGCTGCCGCCGTTCATGTTCGCCGACACCTACCAGTCGGTCGTCACCTTCTCGATCGCCTGACGGACACCGGGCCGACCGGGGGCGGTGCGGTGCTCCGGCGCCGCACCGCCTGCCCGCACATCCGCGCCGCCTCCCCGCCTCCCCCTCCCCGCACTCCTCCGCCGCGACCCTGGAGACGCCCGCCCATGCGCATCCGCACCGTTCTCCGCTCCCTCCTCCCCGGCCTGTGCGGTGCGGCGCTGCTGCTGCTCCCCGCCGCCCCCGCCACGGCCGCGGACAACGGCACCTGGGGGGTCTTCCCCACGCCCCCGGCCGGTGCGTCGGTGACCGACCGCGCGTACTTCTTCCACCAGGGCGCGGCCGGCACCACCGTCCACGACAGCGCGACGATCCTGAACTCCTCCGACCGGGAGCTGACCTTCCAGGTCTTCGCCACCGACGCGGTGAACACCCCCTCGGGCGGCGCCTTCGCGCTGCTTCCCGCGGAGACGAAGCCCCGGGACGTGGGCACCTGGATCGCCCTGGCGCCGGAGACGGCGACGACCGTCACCGTCCCGCCCCGGGCCCGCAAGGACGTCCCCTTCACCCTCACCGTCCCCCGGGACGCCGCGCCCGGCGACCACGTCGGCGGGATCGTCGCCCTGAACACCGAGGTCGAGGGGGTCCGGAAGGACGGCCGGGTGCAGGTCGGGGTCAGGCGTTCGGTGGGCGCCCGGCTCTACTTCCGGGTGCCCGGCCCGGTCACCCCGGGGCTCAGCGTGGAGGACGTACGGGTCACCCGGGGCGCCCCGCTGCTGCCGTGGGTCAAGGACGCCCGCGCCACCATCGCGTACGCGCTGGTCAACCGGGGCAACGTGGTGGTCGCACCCACGGTGGCGGTCTCAGCGAAGGGGCTGTTCGGACGCCGGGTGCTGGACCGGCCCGTACGGGACCGCACGCTCCTGCTGCTGCCCGGCCAGCGCATCGAGCTGACCGAACCGTGGCCGGACGCCCCGCAGTTGGACCGGGTCTCCGTCAGGGTGTCGGCGTCCGCTCCGGAGGTCACCGCTGAGGCCGGTACGGAGTTCCTCGCCGTCCCGTGGCCGGCGGCGGGCGCGGCCCTGGTGCTGGCGGGGGCGGGCACCGCCTTCCTCGTGCTGCGCCGGCGCCGGGCCGGTGTCCCGGAACAAGCGGAGAGCGAACCGGACTTGGCTGCGGCCCGCTGACGGGCGAGGGTGTCCCCGGGGGGTGACGGCATCCGGCCATCACCTGCGACGGGAGGGCATCACGGATGGTACGAGAGCACAGCCGGCCGGGCGGGACCGACGCACCCGCCCGGCCGGTCAGGGGCGTGGGCCTGCTGACCCGTGTCGAGCGGGCGCTGGGCACCGGGACCGCCGCCTACCTGCCCGGTGACGGCTGGATCCGCCTCACCCTCCCGCTCGACGACGGCGGCCCGGCGCCCCTCACCCTGGACCTGGTCGCGGACACGGTGCGGGCCCCGCACGGGATCGTGTACCTGCTGCCCGGCGGTGGCCTGAACTTCGCGTCGGACTTCTTCACTCCGGGCGGGGACAACCTGGCCCACCACCTGCGCCGCCAGGGCCTGCTGGTCGTCGGGGTCACCCCGCGCGAGGACGCCGCCCGCGCCGCCGACGTCACCCCCGGCTTCGGGCTCGCCGCGCACCGCCGGGACCTGGCGGGGGTCGTGGCCGCGCTGGACTCCGTACTGGGCCTGCCGTACGAGTACGCGGGCCACTCGGCCGGCGCCGTCCTGGCCCTCGACGCGGCCTCGCACGACCCGTCGGAGCGGTTGCGCCGGGTGCTGGCCCTGGACACGGCCGGCCCGTGCGCCGGGGGCCTGGCCGAGCGGGCGGCCGAGGCGCGGGAGGTGTACGAGGAGCAGCTCGCGCGGGGTGTCCACGCGGCCGACCCGGGCCTGGCGGCGCTGGTCGCCCGGGCGGTCGCCGACCCCTCGGGCACCTCGGCGGTGCCCTGGCCGCCGGACCCCTCGCGGCGCTTCACGCACGCGGGCCTGGCCCACTTCGCGCTGATCCGCACCTCCGCCCTGCCGGGCCCGGCCCAGTGGGTCTACCGGCAGGGCCACGGCGCGGGCGCGTACGCGTTCGGCGCCACCCCGGCCGAGGACCGCTTCGCCCTGGCCCACACCCCGCTCGCCACCTGGCACGCGGCCACCTCCGCGCTCGGCAGCGGGCTGGTCCCGACGGCCCTGATGCGGGACCTGGCGGCGGTGTGGGCGGGCGACGGGAAGGCGTACGGGATCGCCTGGGAGCGGATCCGCTGCGAGGTGGTGTGGGTCAACACCGAGCTGGGCCGGGGCGACGAGCCGCGCGGGGCCGAGCTGATCCGGGCGGGCGGCAACGAACGGGTCCGCTTCACCACCGTCCCCGGCTACGGCCACGGCGACGCGGTGTGGTCCCGTACGGCGGCGACGGACCTCTGGCCGCTCCTCTGAGACCGGACGGCAGGAACCCCCGGCCGGTGAGGGCGGGCCGGGGGTTCCTGCCGTCCGGGGGGCGTCAGTGGTTGCGGGGGACCGGAGGTCACCGGAATACCGCATCACCGGAGGGCCACCTCCTAACGTCAGGAGGTGGCCCACTTCGAGTTGTGGTTGCTGCGGAGGTGCCGGCGGAGGCGGTGACCTGCAAGGTTTCTGAAGGGCTGTTCTCAACTCGGCCTAGCGGAGCGGGCAGGGCAACCCGGGTTCGGCATGGTTCGGGGAGCAGGTGACCAGGGCTACGGAGTGGAAGATGGTTCCCTTGATGTAGTGGCCGAGGGAGACGTCCCCACCCCATGCCAGCCGCTCCACAGCAGCTCTCACCAGCATGACGAGGCGGGTTGCATCGGCTTCCTGTGGCGAGGCGAACCGTGATGCGAACCCTGCGAGTTGGAGGCCCAACCATTCGCCGGCCTCCCTCGGCTCCGCCCAGGTCCCTCGGATCGTCGAGGGCGGCTTCATCAGCCAGTGCGCCGTCTGGATCGGCGGCATGCCGGACGTGGGGAAGTCGGTTACGGCCTGCCGGTAGCGGTTGATGACCTCTCGAGGACTGCCAGCAGTAGGGGACTCCCCCGGGGGGCGGCGGACGCCTTCCTTGTCGAGGTCCTGCTTCTCCCCGAGCCATGCGTAGCCGTGGTGGTGCACTGCTGCTCCGTTCCGAGGGATGACGACGGCCCCACCCGTCGGCGTGAGGGCAGGGCCGTCAGTTCAGGTGGTGCTGTGGATCAGGCGGAGAGGTCGAAGCGCGCGGGGTCGATGCCCGCCGCGTCCAGTTCCGCCGTGGTGAAGCGCAGCGGCTCGGCGTCCGGCCGCTTGCTGTCCCCCAGGGCCCACGCGTCCGGGCCGATCTTGGCGAGGGTCACACACGCCTCGCCGTCCGGGTGGGTGTTGCCGCCGCACGCCTTCGAGAAGGCGGCGGTGTCGATGTCGAGCGCGTACAGGTCGGCCATCATTGCCCTTCCTGATCATCTGACGGCCCCGGAGGGCCGTCTCCCACCCCTAGCGGGCGGAAGTTCTCGTAACCCTCATGGCCTCTGCCATCTGCTCCACGACGTCAGCGGGGAGCATCCCCAGGTGCACGTACGGGAGCCCGCTGAAAGTGACCGTGGGCCTTATGTCGCCCCACGCGGATTCGGGGAGGCCGCGGGAGGCCAGGGCCGCACGTATCGCCTCCGTGGCGTCGGTGGCCTTCGCCCGGCCATCCCGCCAGGTCTGCATCTCCATCAGGCGGCCACGACCTGCACGCTCGGGCACTTGTTGTGCCTGTAGCTGACGGCGGGCGCACCGGACGCACGGTCAACGACAGCTCGGCGGACGGGTTCCAGCGGCCCGACCTCGCGCTTGCAGGCCGAGCACTCGTGTTCGGGCGCGAAGGTCAGGTACTCCCACACGCCCCGATCAAGCTTCGGGGCCTCTGCCGGTTTCACCTTTGCCATGTCGCACCCCTCGCGGTCGCCGTCGCTGCGTCGGCAGCAATATCGACCAGGGGAGGTGGGCGTTCCTAGTCCGTTTCCTGTTCCCTCAAGAATCCATCTCGCAGGCTCTCGACGAAGCTCCGCATTCCGTCGCCGGACAAGGCGATTTGCTCGAATCCTTCGAACTTCCGGACGTACATTTCGATGTCTCGCGGGTCCGTTACGACTATCTCGGCGTGGACGGTTTCGACCGTCACCATCCGGTCGTCTCGGACGACAAAGGCGTGATTGGCGATGTCCGTCTGAGGGGCGGACAGCGGCACGACCCTGATGTCCACGTGAGCCAACCTGGACATCGAGACGATGCGGTCGAGCTGTGCGGCCATCATCTGCGGCGGGACGATCCGCCACCGAAGGACAGACTCCGTGATGACGAAGCGCAGCTGCTTCGTGCTGTCGAACAGCACCGCCTGGCGTTCAAGCCTGCCGCTGATGGTGCGCGTGAGGGCGTCCTCGCTCAGGTCATGACGCTGAAGGATGGCGCGGATGTACTCGGGTGTCTGAAGCAGCCCGGGGACCAGGGCGGGCTGGAACAGCCGCAGGACGGTCATTTGAGCTTCTAGTGCCTTCGCCGCCTGCTGGCCCTTGTGAATGCCGGCTCGTTTGAGGAGCCGGCATGCGGTGGCCTCTGTGGTCGCTGCGCGGGCCGCTTCCGTGTACTCGGCCTTGATGGCGTGAGAGACGCCTATGGCGGTGAGGATGCGCTCCACGTCCGTGGCGCTAGGAAGGAGATTCGCGTTCTCGATTTTGGAGAGCTTGGACGGAGACATGAGGGCGCTACGGGCGACCGCTTTGGCTTCCTTGCCGGATGCCTCTCGCAGTGCCCGCAGCGCGGCCCCGAGCTGTGCCTTGTTCACTCGCCGTACTTGGCCCACCAGTCGGTGAACGGCTCCGCGTGGGCGAGTGCCGTTTCCCGGTAGGCGACGTAAGCGGCGGCTTCGTCCTGCGACAGAACGTCGGCGCCGAGGTACGCCCCGGCGTCGTCGTACCGCATCACGGCCGTGTCCTTGGAGTCGAAGAGCCAGAAGTCCGGAACGGCGTCGAGTGGGTTCGGGGCGTCCGTCACGTCGAGGATGAAGAACTCTTCCCCGCCGGTCATGTTCGCCCGGTAGCCCCACCCCAGCTCGAAGCGGAGGTACTCCGTGAGGGGCCGCTTGAGGACGTGCACGCGGTACACCCGCTTGCCCTCGTGCGTGAGTCCCCGGAGTTCTTCGACCCATCCGGCGTTGTAGCCCTCAGGCCGCTCCTGTCCGGCCTGGAAGGCACGGTAGGCATCAACGTTCCCGGAGCCGCTGTAGTCGTCCAGAGTCTCCAGGCGGAACGCCTCGTGCTGGAACCGCTCGAAGAGCTCGGCCAGGGTGCTAGATGAGGCCATCGGCAATGGCCTTCTTGATCAGCTCGACGGGGATTTCGACGAGGGTTTCGTGAGCGGGAATCTTGAGCCGGTGATCGTCGGGCGTCTCGCCCTGCACGAGGAACGTGCCCCTGTCGGTCGCATAGATCGTCGGGCAGTCCTTCACGTCACAGGTGCTGATCAACTTGGTCACCTTCATGGCTTCCGGTTCCCCTCTCCCGTTCGGCGTAGTGCCGCGTTCGATGCTCCCGACCCCGTGACCCCGGGGTCAAGCGATCACGATGGAGAGAACGGGAAACCGGCCCGGGACGGCAGGAACCCCCGGCCGGTGAGGGTGGGCCGGGGGTTCCTGCCGTCCGGGGGCGTCAGTGGTTGCGGGGGAAGCCCAGGTCGACGCCGGCCGGGGCGTCGGCCGGGTCCGGCCAGCGGGTGGTGACGACCTTGCCGCGCGTGTAGAAGTGGATGCCGTCGTTGCCGTAGATGTGGTGGTCGCCGAAGAGCGAGTCCTTCCAGCCGCCGAAGGAGTGGTAGCCCACCGGCACGGGGATCGGCACGTTGACGCCGACCATGCCCGCCTGGATCTCCAGCTGGAAGCGGCGGGCGGCGCCGCCGTCGCGGGTGAAGATCGCGGTGCCGTTGCCGAACGGCGAGGCGTTGATGAGGGCCACGCCCTCCTCGTAGGTCTCGGTGCGCAGCACGCACAGCACCGGGCCGAAGATCTCGTCGCGGTAGGCGTCGGAGTCGGTCCTGACGTGGTCGAGCAGGGACAGACCGATCCAGTGGCCGTTCTCGTTGCCCTCCACCGTGTAGCCCGTGCCGTCGAGGACCACATCGGCGCCCTGGGCGGCCGCGCCCTTCACGTACGAGGCGACCTTGTCGCGGTGGGCGGCGGTGATCAGCGGGCCCATCTCCGAGGTCGGGTCGTTGCCGGGGCCGATCTTGATCTTCTCGGCGCGCTCGCGGATCTTCTCGACGAGCTCGTCGGCGATGGAGCCGACGGCGACGACCGCCGAGATGGCCATGCAGCGCTCACCCGCCGAGCCGTAGGCGGCGGAGACGGCCGCGTCGGCGGCGGCGTCCAGGTCGGCGTCGGGGAGCACCAGCATGTGGTTCTTGGCGCCGCCCAGCGCCTGGACGCGCTTGCCGTTGGCGGAGGCGGTGGTGTGGATGTGGCGGGCGATCGGGGTGGAGCCGACGAAGGAGACGGCGGCGATGCCGGGGTGGGCGAGGAGGGCGTCGACGGCCACCTTGTCGCCGTGGACGACGTTGAGGACGCCCGCCGGCAGGCCGGCCTCGGTCATCAGCTCGGCGAGCTTGTTGGCGGCCGACGGGTCCTTCTCGCTCGGCTTGAGGATGAAGGTGTTCCCGCAGGCCACGGCCAGCGGGAACATCCACATGGGGACCATCGCCGGGAAGTTGAAGGGGGTGATGCCGGCGACCACGCCGAGCGGCTGGCGGAGGGAGGAGACGTCCACGCGGTTGGAGACGGAGGTGGACAGCTCGCCCTTGAGCTGGGTGGTGATGCCGCAGGCCAGCTCGACGATCTCCAGGCCGCGGGCGACCTCGCCCAGCGCGTCGGAGTGCACCTTGCCGTGCTCGGCGACGATCAGCTCGGCGATGGCGTCGCGGTGGGCGTCCAGCAGGGCGCGGTAGGCGAAGAGCACCTTGGTGCGGGCGGCCAGCGAGGACTGGCCCCAGGACAGGAAGGCCTCCTGGGCGACCTGTACGGCCGCGTCGACCTCCTCGGCGGAGGCGAGGGCGACCCGGGTGGTGACCTCGCCGGTGGCCGGGTCGGTGACCGGGCCGTAGTTGCCCGACGCGCCCTCGACGGTCTTGCCACCGATCCAGTGGTTGACGGTCTTCATTGTGCTGCTCCTTCACAGATGGCGACGTCGCTGCGCGGCTTGCCGGTCGTACTCTTCACGGGCGCGGGCCGCCGACGCACGGGTCGCGGTCTCGGCCACGGGAACATCCCACCACGCCTGTGCCGGGGGCGGGCCCGACACAGTGTCGGGTGTTCGGGTCCGTGCGTAGACACATGTGGGCCGGTCCGATTGACGGGCCTCGGCCAAGGCTTTCCGCAGGTCACCGATGGTGCGCGTGCGGATCACGGCCATCCCGAGGGAGGCCGCGTTGGCCGCCAGGTCCACCGGCAGGGGCGGCCCGTCGTACGACCCGTCCCGGCCCCGGAAGCGGTACGCCGTGCCGAAGCCCTCGCCGCCCACCGCCCCGGACAGGCCGCCGATGGAGGCGTAGCCGTGGTTGTCGAGGATCACCACCTTGACCGGGACGCCCTCCTGGACGGCGGTGACGATCTCGGTGGGGTTCATCAGGTACGTCCCGTCGCCGACCAGGGCCCACACCGGGCGGCCGGGGGCGGCCAGCGCGGTGCCGATCGCGGCGGGGATCTCGTAGCCCATGCAGGAGTAGCCGTACTCGACGTGGTACTGGTCGCCGGAGCGGGCGCGCCACAGCTTGTGCAGGTCGCCGGGGAGGGATCCGGCGGCGTTGATCAGGATGTCGCTGTCGTCGACGAGCCCGTCGAGCAGGCCGAGCACCTGGGCCTGGGTGGGCGCGGCGTCCTCGTCGGGGGCCGCCCAGGCCCGGTCGACGCGGCGTTCCCAGTCGGCCTTCGCGGCGGTGTACGCCGCCTCGTACGCGGGCTCGACCCGGTAGCCGGCCACCGCCTCCCGCAGTTCCGTGAGCCCCTCGCGCGCGTCGCCGACCAGGGGGTGGGCGGCGAGCTTGTGGGCGTCGTGGGGATCGAGGTTGAGGCCGACGAAGCGGACGGCCGGGTTCTGGAACAGGGTGGCGGAGGCGGTGGTGAAGTCGGTGAGCCGGCTCCCGGCGGCGATGACCAGGTCCGCCCCGCGGGCCAGCGCGTCGGCGGTGGCCGTGCCGGTGTGGCCGACGCCGCCCACGTCGGCGGGGTGGTCGTACGGCAGGGCGCCCTTGCCCGCCTGGGTGGAGGCGACCGGGATCCCGGTAGCCTCCGCGAAGGCCGCGAGGGCGGCCCGGGCGGCG
This sequence comes from Streptomyces sp. NPDC034085, assembly GCF_055575555.1. NCBI lineage: Bacteria > Bacillati > Actinomycetota > Actinomycetes > Kitasatosporales > Streptomycetaceae > Streptomyces > Streptomyces sp. NPDC034085. The sequence goes on from NZ_JBVISL010000001.1 coordinate 874,576, forward strand.
CTGTGCCGGACGCCGCCGCCGGCGATGATCAGGGGGCGCGCGGAGCCGCGTACCAGCTCGGCGGCGGTGGCGAGCTCGCCGCGGTCGGGGCGGGGGCGGCGCACGGCCCACACCCGCTCGGCGAAGAACTCCTCCGGCCAGTCGTGGGCCTGCGCCTGCACGTCCTGCGGGAGCGCGAGGGTGACCGCGCCGGTCTGCACGGGGTCGGTGAGCACCCGCATCGCCTGGAGGGCGGCCGGCACCAGGGCCTCGGGGCGGGTGATCCGGTCGAAGTACCGGGATACGGGCCGCAGGGTGTCGTTGACGGAGACGTCGCCGGCGTAGGGGACTTCGAGCTGCTGGAGCACCGGGTCGGCGGGCCGGGTCGCGAAGGTGTCCCCGGGCAGCAGGAGCACCGGGATCCGGTTGACGGTGGCGAGGGCGGCCCCGGTGACGAGGTTGGTCGCGCCGGGCCCGATGGAAGTGGTCACGGCGTGCGCCGACAGCCGGCCGCTCTGCCGGGCGTACCCGACGGCGGCGTGCACCATGGCCTGTTCGTTGCGGCCCTGGAGGAAGGGCATGGCGTCCGGGCCGCTCTCCAGCAGGGCCTGCCCGATCCCGGCGACGTTCCCGTGTCCGAAGATCCCCCAGGTGGCGGCGATCAGCCGGTGCCTGCGGCCGTCGCGTTCGGCGTACTGGCGGCTCAGGAACCGTACGAGCGCCTGCGCGGTGGTGAGCCGGATGGTGCGCGGCGTGCTCACGGGGCCTCCTCGGGGCGGGGGGCGGGGCCGGACCCGGGGAAGGGCAGCCGGGGGTCGACGTCCTGACCGGGCCAGGTGCCGCGGATCCAGGCGTGGTCGGGGTGGTCGCGGATCAGCCACTCCCGTGCCGCGTCCGGGCCGGCCATCACGTTCAGGTAGTACATGTCGTGGCCGGGCGCGGCGATGGACGGGCCGTGCCAGCCGTCCGGGATGAGGACGGTGTCGCCGGTCCGTACCTCGGCGAGGACGTCGGTCCTCCCGGCGGGCGAGGGAGTCACCCGCTGGTAGCCGACGCCCGGGGTGGCGCCGTGCGGGGCGATCTCGAAGTAGTAGATCTCCTCCAGGCGGGACTCCTCGCCCGGGTGGTGCTCGTCGTGCTTGTGGGGCGGGTACGAGGACCAGTTCCCGCCGGGGGTGAGCACCTCGACGGCGATGAGCCGGTCGGCGGCGAACACCCCGGCGGCGGCGAAGTTGTTGACCTGGCGGGAGCACCGGCCGGCGCCGCGCAGCTCGACGGGGACGGCCCCGGCGGCCCCGTACCGGGCGGGCAGCCGCCGCTCGCAGCGGGCCCCGGCCAGCGCGAACCGCCCTCCCTCCGCCGAGGTGACCTCCGCGTGCCCGTCCCGGGGGAGGTACGCGAAGTCGGTGACTCCGGCGAAGACACCGGCCCGGCCGCGCAGTTCGAACACACCGGGGTCGTCCGCGCAGCGGACCTCGCAGGCGCCCGACAGGGGCAGGACGATCCACTCCGCGTCCCCGCTCGCGTGCGCGTACGCCTCGCCCGGCGCCAGTTCCAGCACCCGCAGCCGGGTGAACTCCAGCCCCGTCTCAGAGACCACCGGCACGTCCCAGCACCTCCTCCACCTCACCCGGGAACGGCATCGCGGACGAACACGCCAGCCGCGAGGCGACGATCGCCCCGGCCGCGTTCGCGTACCGCAGCACCCGCTCCAGGTCCCAGCCGGCCAGCAGTCCGTGGCACAGCGCGCCCCCGAAGGCGTCCCCGGCGCCCAGCCCGTTCACCACCTCCACCGGCACCGGCGGCACCTCCACCGCCGTCCCGTCCCGGTGCACCGCGAGCACGCCCAGCGGCCCGCGTTTGACCACCGCCAGCTCCACCCCGGCGGCGAGCAGCGCCCGCGCGGCCTCGTACGGCTCGCTCCGCCCGGTCGCGACCGCGCACTCCTCGGTGTTGCCGACGGCCACCGTCGCCAGCCCGAGCGCCCGTTCGTACCAGGGCCCGGGCGGGCCGTCCCAGAGCATCGGCCTCCAGTCGAGGTCGAAGACGGTCGTCCCGGACTTCGAGCGGGCCTCCAGCGCGGCCAGGGTCGCGGCGCGGCTCGGCTCGGCGCTGAGCCCCGTCCCGGTCATCCAGAAGACCCGCGCCGCGCGCACCGCCGCCCGGTCGATCTCGTCCGGCCCGATCTCGAGGTCGGGTGCCTTCGGGAGCCGGTAGAAGTAGAGCGGGAAGTGGTCCGGCGGGAAGACCTCGCAGAAGGTGACGGGCGTCGGGTAGGCCGCGACCTCCCCCGCCCACCGGTCGTCGACGCCGAAGCCGCGCAGCTCGGCCCGCAGGTAGGCGCCGAAGGGGTCCGCCCCGGTGCGGGTGATGACGGCGGTGCGCCGCCCGAGGCGGGCGGCCGCGACGGCGACGTTCGTCGGCGAGCCGCCGAGGAACTTGCCGAAGGTGTCGGCCTCGGCGAGCGGTACGCCGGTCTTGAGCGGGTAGAGATCCACCCCGATCCGCCCCATCGTGATCACGTCGTAGGCGGCTTCCGCGTCCGCCTCCCCGTCCGGCGGCCCTTCCGGCGCGGCCCCCGCAGGCACTGCTCCCACTCGTCCCACCCGTCCTCCCTTTCGCCTCCGAACTCGCACCCTAAGGTGGCCGTCATGACCTCCTCCCCACCCGCGTTGTCCCGTATCCGTGTCGGTTCGGCTCCGGACTCCTGGGGTGTCTGGTTCCCCGAGGATCCCCTGCAGATCCCGTGGGAGCGGTTCCTCGACGAGGTCGCCGACGCCGGGTACGAGTGGATCGAGCTCGGCCCCTACGGCTACCTGCCCACCGACGCGGCCCGGCTCGCCGACGAGACCGCGAAGCGGGGCCTGCGGGTGTCCGCCGGCACCGTCTTCACCGGACTCCATCACGGCCCCGCCGTCTGGGAGCAGACCTGGGCGCACGTGTCGCGGATCGCCGCGCTGGCCCGGGACACGGGGGCGGAGCACCTGGTGGTCATCCCGTCGTTCTGGCGCGACGACAAGACCGGCGGGATGCTGGAGGACCCGGTCCTGACCCCCGCGCAATGGCGTGAACTGGCCGCCCAGACCGAGCGCCTGGGCCGGGAGGTCCGCGAGCGGTACGGGCTGCGGATCGTGGTCCACCCGCACGCGGACACCCACATCGACACCCCTGCGAACGTGGCCCGGTTCCTGGACGCCACGGACCCGGCGCTGGTCTCCCTCTGCCTGGACACCGGGCACTACGCGTACTGCGGCGGGGACAGCGTCGAGGCGATCGAGGCCTTCGGCGAGCGGATCGGCTACCTGCACCTGAAGCAGGTGGACCCGCGGATCCTCGCCGAAGTGCGGGAGCAGCAGCTGCCGTTCGGGCCGGCCGTGGCGCGCGGGGTGATGTGCGAGCCGCCGTCGGGGGTGCCCGCGCTGGAGCCCGTCCTGGCGGCGGCGCAGCGGCTCGGGGCCGACCTGTTCGCGATCGTGGAGCAGGACATGTACCCGTGCCCGCCCGAGCGGCCGCTGCCCGTGGCCCGGCGCACCCGCGCCTACCTGCGCTCCTGCGGCGCCCGCTGACGACCCGGTTCCCGACCCTTGCGAGGAGAGACATGAGCACGCTCGGCATCGCCGTCATCGGCACCGGCAAGATGGGCGCCGACCACGTCCGCCGGATCGGCGACACGGTCGGCGGGGCGCGGGTGGTGGCCGTGGCCGACCCGGACGGGGACCGGGTCAAGGAGGTCGCGGCGACCCTGGACGGGGCGGGTGCCTACACGGACCCGGCGGCGGCGATCGCGGCGCCCGGGGTGGAGGCCGTACTGATCGCCTCGCCCGGGCCGGCCCATGAGGAAGCGATTCTGCTCGCCCTGGCCCGGGAGCTGCCGGTGCTCTGCGAGAAGCCGCTGACCCCGGATCCGGAGGGTGCCCTGCGGGTGCTGGAGGCGGAGCGCGGGCTCGGCCGGCGCCTGGTGCAGGTGGGCTTCATGCGGCGTTTCGACGCCGAGTACGAGCGGCTCAAGGAGCTGCTGGACGCGGGCGGCATCGGCCGGCCGCTTTTCCTGCACTGCCGGCACCGCAACGCCGCCTCGCCGTCCTTCTTCACCAGCGACATGCTGATCAGCGACTCGGTGGTGCACGAGGTGGACGCGGCCCGCTGGCTGCTGGGCCAGGAGGTCACCGCGGTGACCGTGCTCTCCCCGACCCCCTCCTCGGCCGCCCCGGAGGGGCTGCGCGACCCGCGGCTGGTGCTGCTGGAGACCTCGGGCGGGGCGGTCGTCGACGTGGAGGTCTTCGTCAACTGCGGGTTCGGCTACCAGGTGCAGTGCGAGGCCGTCGGCGAGTCCGGCAGCGCCCGGATCGGCGACGGCCACGCGATGGTCGTCCAGTCCGGCGGCCGCTGGGGCGGGGAGATCACCCAGGACTACACCACGCGCTTCGCGGACGCCTACGACCGCCAGGTGCGGCGCTGGGTGGCCGCGGCCGCGCGGGGGCGGGTGGCGGGGCCGGACGCCTGGGACGGGTACGCGGCCGCCGCCGTCTCGGAGGCGGGCCTGGCGGCCGCGCGCACCGGCGTACGGACCGAGGTGCGGCTGGCGGAGCGGCCGGAGCTGTACGCCCGCTGAGGCCCCGTCACGGCGCGTCACGCCGGGCGGCTCCTGTGTCACGGCTGTCACGGGAGTCGCTGCCGTGTCACGCATGTCCGGATCACGCGGGTTTTCCGTCACAGCCGGTCCACAGCCCCTCCCCGGCCCTCACCGGGCGTCGTTCTCCGGGCACAACCCGAGTGATCGTCAGTGTCCACGCGCCGGCTCCCCCGACGGCCTCCCGGCCGGCCCCGCGCCGTGGACCAGGAGGTGCCTGGATGAGCGACCGACAGCTGTGGTCCTACAAGGAGATCGCCGCCCATATCCGGGTCCAGCCGGACACCGTGCGCTCCTACCGCAAGCACGGGCTGCTGCCCGCTCCCGACCACGTGGAGGGCGGCAAGCCCTACTGGTACGCCGACACCGTCCGGGCCTGGGTGGCGCGCCGCCCCGGAAACCGGGGCCGCCGCGAGGACTGACCCGCCGGTACGGCACGGGCGACGGCCATGATGGATGAGCGCCGCGGAACGGGCCGTGTGGGCCCGATCCGCCCCCTCATACCCCCTAGGGGTATGATCGGAGTCCGCTTGAGACATCCCTGCGATGAGGAGAACGACATGACCGCCGAGACGGACACCCAGCACACCGTTGTCTACAAGGTCACCGGCATGACCTGCGGGCACTGCGAGGGCGCCGTGACCGCCGAGCTCACCGCCCTGCCCGGCGTGACCTCGGTCAAGGCCGTCGCCGCCACCGGCGAGGTCACCGTGACCTCCGCCGCTCCGCTCGCCGAGGAGGACGTGCGCGCGGCCGTGGACGAGGCCGGGTACGAGCTCGCCGGCCGGGCCTGAGCACCCCCGCCCCTCCCCCACCGCAGTACCGCCGGGCCGCACCCTCCGGCTCATACTGGACCGTACGGCCCGGCCACCCCCTGGAGCGGGACATGAGCAGCAGCAGCGTGCACGACGCGCCGGCGGTGGAGGCCGCCGCCTCCGAGGTCGAGCTGACGATCGGCGGGATGACCTGCGCCTCCTGCGCGGCCCGCATCGAGAAGAAGCTCAACCGGATGGACGGCGTCAGCGCCACGGTCAACTACGCCACCGAGAAGGCCCGGGTCTCCTACGGCGGCGCGGTACGGGTGGCCGACCTGATCGCCACCGTGGTGAAGACCGGGTACACCGCCGAGGAGCCCCCGCCGCCGGCACCCGCGCCCGCACCGGAAGCGGAAGCGGGGTCCGGCGCGCCGGCCGCCCCGGAGGAAGGCGATCCGGAGCTCGCCGCGCTGCGCGAGCGGCTGCTCGTGTCGGCCGCGCTGGCCCTGCCCGTGGTCGTGCTGTCGATGGTCCCCGCCCTCCAGTTCGAGAACTGGCAGTGGCTCTGCCTCACCCTCGCCTCGCCGGTCGCCGTCTGGGGCGCGCTCCCCTTCCACCGGGCCGCCTGGACCAACGCCCGGCACGGCGCGGCCACCATGGACACCCTCGTCTCGGTCGGCACCCTCGCCGCCTACACCTGGTCGCTGTGGGCCCTGTTCTTCGGACACGCCGGGATGCCGGGGATGCGGCACGGCTTCGGCCTCACCGCCTCTCCCGCGGACGGCTCCTCCGCCCTCTACCTGGAGGTCGCGGCGGGCGTCGTGACCTTCATCCTGCTCGGCCGCTACCTGGAGGCCCGCTCCAAGCGGAAGGCGGGCGCGGCCCTCCGGGCGCTGATGGAGCTGGGCGCCAAGGACGTGGCCGTGCTGCGCGGCGGCCGGGAGGTGCGGATCCCGGCGGCGGCGCTCGCGGTGGGCGACCGGTTCGTCGTCCGCCCCGGGGAGAAGATCGCCACCGACGGCACGGTCGTCGAGGGCGCCTCCGCCGTGGACGCCTCGATGCTGACCGGCGAGTCCGTCCCGGTCGACGTCACCGCCGGGGACGCCGTCACCGGCGCCACCGTCAACGCCTCGGGCCGGCTCGTCGTGGAGGCCACCCGGGTCGGGGCCGACACCCAGCTCGCCCGGATGGCCCGCATGGTCGAGCAGGCGCAGAGCGGCAAGGCCGGGGCGCAGCGCCTCGCCGACCGGATCTCGGCGGTGTTCGTGCCCGTCGTGCTGCTGCTCGCGTTCGGCACCTGGATCGTCTGGCTGCTGGCCACCGACGACCCCGCCGCCGCGTTCACCGCCGCCGTGGCCGTGTTGATCATCGCGTGCCCCTGCGCACTGGGCCTCGCCACGCCGACCGCCCTGATGGTCGGCACCGGGCGGGGCGCGCAGCTGGGCATCCTGATCAAGGGCCCCGAGGTACTGGAGTCCACCCGGCGCGTCGACACGGTCGTCCTGGACAAGACCGGGACGGTCACCACCGGCCGGATGGCCCTCTCGGGGGTGCGTCCCGCCGAGGGCGTGGACGAGGGGGAACTGCTGCGGCTCGCGGGAGCGCTGGAACACGCCTCCGAGCACCCCATCGCCCGGGCGATCGCCGCCGCGGCCGGGGGCGTCGGCGACCGGCCGGCCCTCGCGGCTCCCACGTCCTTCGAAAACGTCCCCGGCCTCGGGGTGCGCGGCGTGGTGGACGGGCGGGAGGTCCTCGTGGGGCGCGAGCGGCTGCTCGCCGACCACGCGATCACCCTGCCCGGCCCGCTCGCCGCGGCCCGGGCCGACGCCGAGGCCGCGGGCGCCACCGCGGTCCTGGTCGCCTGGGACGGCGCGGCGCGCGGCGTCCTGACCGTGGCCGACGCCGTCAAGGAGACCAGCGCCGAGGCCGTGTCCCGGCTGCGGGCGCTCGGCCTCACTCCGGTCCTGCTGACCGGCGACCACAGGGCGGTGGCCGAGACGGTGGCCCGCGAGGTGGGCATCGGCGAGGTGATCGCCGAGGTGCTCCCGCAGGACAAGGCCGACGTGGTCCGCCGGCTCCAGGCCGAGGGCCGTACGGTCGCCATGGTGGGCGACGGGGTCAACGACGCGGCCGCGCTCGCCCAGGCCGACCTGGGCCTGGCCATGGGCACCGGCACCGACGCGGCCATCGAGGCCGGCGACCTGACCCTCGTACGCGGCGACCTGCGGGTGGCGGCGGACGCCATCCGGCTCTCCCGGCGGACGCTGGCCGTCATCAAGGGCAACCTGTTCTGGGCCTTCGGCTACAACGTGGCGGCCCTGCCGCTGGCCGCCGCGGGACTGCTCAACCCCATGATCGCGGGGGCCGCCATGGCCTTCTCGTCCGTCTTCGTGGTGACCAACAGCCTGCGCCTGCGCTCGTTCCGGTAGGGGAGCCCCTCCCCGTTCTCTCCACACATCCTTCACTGGAGACGCAGATCACAGTGATGACAACGTAACCATCCGGGGTCGGCACGGGTCTAATGGGGCGATGCCGAAACGTCTTGGGGGACGTTTCGCGGAGGTCCTGGGGACGTCCGGGCATCCGCCGGCCGGGGCGCGTGCCCTCGGGAAGCTTTGAGCGGCCCTCCCGACCCGAACGGGTCCCGGCAACACCGACGCCCCGGCGCGGGTCCCGTGGGGGGAATCCGCTGCCGGGGAAAAGGGAAGCGCCCCGACCGTCGACCCGTGGGGGGATCGACGGCGGGGCGCTTTCCGTATGACCGGAGACGGCCGGACCGCCGCGGCGAGGGCGCCGCGAAGGCCAGGGCGGCTAGCGGGCCTCGACGGGGACGAAGTCGCGCAGGACCTCGCCGGTGTAGATCTGGCGCGGGCGGCCGATGCGGGAGCCAGGCTCCTTGATCATCTCGTGCCACTGGGCGATCCAGCCGGGAAGGCGGCCGAGCGCGAAGAGCACGGTGAACATCTCGGTCGGGAAGCCCATGGCCCGGTAGATCAGACCGGTGTAGAAGTCCACGTTCGGGTAGAGGTTGCGCGCGACGAAGTACTCGTCGGCCAGCGCGTGCTCCTCCAGCTTGAGCGCGATGTCCAGCAGCTCGTCGCTCTTGCCGAGCGCCGAGAGGACGTCGTGCGCCGCCGCCTTGATGATCTTCGCCCGGGGGTCGAAGCTCTTGTAGACGCGGTGCCCGAAGCCCATCAGGCGGACGCCGTCCTCCTTGTTCTTCACCTTGCGGATGAAGGCGTCGACGTCACCGCCGTCGTTCTTGATGCCTTCCAGCATCTCGAGGACGGACTGGTTGGCGCCGCCGTGCAGCGGACCCCACAGGGCCGAGATGCCGGCGGAGATCGAGGCGAACATGTTCGCCTGCGAGGAGCCGACCAGGCGCACGGTCGAGGTCGAACAGTTCTGCTCGTGGTCCGCGTGCAGGATCAGCAGCTTGTCGAGCGCCGAGACCACGACCGGGTCCAGGTCGTACTCCTGGGCCGGCACGGAGAACGTCATGCGCAGGAAGTTCTCGACGTAGCCGAGGTCGTTGCGCGGGTAGACCACCGGGTGGCCGACCGACTTCTTGTACGCGTACGCCGCGATCGTCGGCAGCTTGGCCAGCAGACGGATCGTCGAGAGGTGGCGCTGCTTCTCGTCGAACGGGTTGTGGCTGTCCTGGTAGAACGTCGACAGCGCGCTGACCACGGACGACAGCATGGCCATCGGGTGGGCGTCACGGGGGAAGCCGTCGTAGAACCGCTTGACGTCCTCGTGCAGCAGCGTGTGCTGGGTGATCTCGTTGCGGAACGACGCGAGCTGGTCGACGGTCGGCAGCTCCCCGTTGATCAGCAGGTAGGCGACCTCGATGAAGGTCGAGCGCTCCGCCAGCTGCTCGATCGGGTAGCCGCGGTAGCGCAGGATGCCCTGCTCACCGTCGAGGTAGGTGATCGCGGACTTGTACGCGGCGGTGTTGCCGTAGCCGCTGTCCAAGGTGACGAGCCCGGTCTGGGCCCTCAGCTTCGAGATGTCGAAGCCCTGGTCACCGACGGTGCTTTCGACCACCGGGTAGGTGTATTCACCGTCCGCGTACCGGAGTACTACAGAGTTGTCGCTCACGTCATCCCTCACCGACGTAGTGCCTCTTCTTCGAGGTGCCCTGACTGCCTCTACCTTCCCCCATTTGGCGCAGGAGAGTGCACTCGGGGTCGGCCTTTGGTCTCGATGACGGCACTGAGTGCCTTCAACCTGCTCATCCTGCCCCCTCAGCGCCGGTTGTCGGAACCCCGAATGATCGATCATCTAGGTGATGTTTCCCACCGAGAGCCGGCCGGCGAGCCGGGAAGCGACCGCGGTGTACCTCCTGCCTGCGGAAACGGTACGCACAGCCTGGCCGAGGGCCTTGCGGGACCCGACCAGGACGACCAGTTTCTTCGCCCTGGTCACGGCCGTGTAGAGCAGATTCCGCTGGAGCATCATCCAAGCACCGGTGGTGACGGGGATCACGACCGCCGGATATTCACTCCCCTGGGAACGGTGGATGGTGACGGCGTACGCGTGCGCCAGCTCGTCGAGCTCGGCGAACTCGTACCCCACTTCCTCGTCCTCCTCTGTACGCACCGTCAAGCGCTGCTCGTCCGGATCCAGGCCGGTGACCACGCCGACCGTGCCGTTGAAGACGCCGTTGGCCCCCTTCTCGTAGTTGTTGCGGATCTGGGTCACCTTGTCGCCGACCCGGAAGACGCGACCGCCGAACCGCTTCTCGGGCAGGCCGGGGCGGGCGGGGGTGATGGCCTGCTGGAGCAGCCCGTTGAGGTTCGCGGCGCCGGCCGGGCCCCGGTGCATCGGGGCGAGGACCTGGACGTCCCGGCGCGGGTCGAGGCCGAACCTCGCCGGGATCCGCCGGGCGGCCACGTCCACGGCGAGGATCCCGGCGGCCTCGGTGTCCTCCTCCGGGAAGAGGAAGAAGTCCGGCAGCCCGTCGGTGATGGGCGGGACCCCGGTGTTGATGCGGTGGGCGTTGGTGACCACGCCCGACTGCTGGGCCTGGCGGAAGATCCGGGTCAGCCGGACGGTGGGCACCGGCCCGCCCTCGGCCAGCAGGTCCCGCAGCACCTCGCCGGCGCCGACCGACGGGAGCTGGTCCACATCGCCGACCAGCAGCAGGTGCGCTCCCGGCGCCACGGCCTTGACCAGCTTGTTGGCGAGCAGGAGGTCCAGCATCGAGGCCTCGTCGACGACGACCAGGTCCGCGTCCAGCGGCCGGTCCCGGTCGTACGCCGCGTCCCCGCCCGGCTTGAGCTCCAGCAGCCGGTGCACGGTGGAGGCCTCGGCCCCCGTCAGCTCGGACAGCCGCTTCGCCGCGCGGCCGGTGGGGGCGGCGAGCACCACCTTGGCCTTCTTCGCCCGGGCCAGCTCCACGATGGAGCGCACCGTGAAGGACTTTCCGCAGCCGGGCCCGCCGGTGAGCACGGCCACCCTGCGGGTGAGGGCGAGCCGGACCGCGTCGCGCTGCTCCGGGGCGAGGGCGGCCCCGGTGCGCCCGGCGAGCCAGCCGAGGGCCTTGTCCCAGTCCACGTCCTGGAAGCCGGGCATCCGGTCCTCCTCGGCGTTCAGCAGGCGGCGGACCTGGCCGGCCAGCGACAGCTCGGCCCGGTGGAAGGGGACGAGGTACACGGCGGTGAGGGGGTCCGGGCCGCCCTGGGGGTCCGGCACGGGTTCCCGTACGACTCCCTCCGGATCGGCGGCGAGTTCGGCCAGGCACTCGATGACCAGCCCGGTGTCCACCTGGAGCAGCTTGACCCCGTCGGCGATGAGCCGCTCCTCGGGGAGGAAGCAGTGCCCCTGGTCGGTGGACTGGGACAGGGCGTACTGGAGCCCGGCCCTGACCCGCTCGGGGCTGTCGTGCGGTATGCCGACGGCCTGGGCGATGCGGTCGGCGGTGAGGAAGCCGATGCCCCACACGTCGGCGGCGAGCCGGTAGGGCTGGTTCTTCACCACCGAGACGGAGGCGTCGCCGTACTTCTTGTAGATGCGCACCGCGATGGAGGTGGAGACACCGACGCCCTGGAGGAAGACCATGACCTCCTTGATGGCCTTCTGCTCCTCCCAGGCGGCACCGATCAGCTTCGTCCGCTTGGGGCCGAGGCCGGGGACCTCGACCAGCCGCTTCGGCTCGGCCTCGATGACGTCGAGGGTGTCGAGGCCGAAGTGCTCGACGATGCGGTCGGCGATCCTGGGGCCGATGCCCTTGATCAGGCCGGAGCCGAGGTAGCGCCGGATGCCCTGGATGGTGGCGGGCAGGATCGTCGAGTAGTTCTCGACGCTGAACTGCCTTCCGTACTGCGGGTGGGAGCCCCAGCGGCCCTCCATGCGCAGGGACTCGCCGGGCTGGGCGCCGAGGAGCGAGCCGACGACGGTCAGCAGGTCGCCGGCGCCGCGGCCGGTGTCGACCCGGGCGACCGTGTACCCGCTCTCCTCGTTGGCGTAGGTGATGCGCTCCAGCACGCCCTCGACCACCGCCAGTTGCGGTGCCCCGTTGCTCGTCATGGCACGAAGCTACCGTCCGCCGCCGACAGGGCGCCGGGGCCTGTGGACGAACGCCCGCCGGGACGAACGAAAGGGGGTCCGGCCTCGCGGCCGGACCCCCTCACGGTTACCCCTCCCTCGTCGGACTTCCCGATCCCCCCGGATCCCCACCCGGAAGTCCCGACGCACCATACGACCCGCCACTCGGCCGGAGGGTTGCATCCGGAACCAGAGCTTTACCTTTCCGTTACCTACCGCCACGTAGGAGCTACTCCGAGGTGCTGCCCCGCCACCGCACCCGTAGCGTTTCCGGCATGAGCGAATCCTCTTTCCAGGACGACGTCATGCGGGAACTCGGCGACGACAGGCTGGGCGAGATCGCCGGCCTGCTCGGCACCGACACCGAGGGCGCCCGCGAGACGGTCGCGCACACCGTCGGAGCCATGACCGGCGGTCTCCAGGAGAAGGCCGACGCCGATGACGACGAGGTCCGCCAGGCCGTCGCGGAGGCGGCCGGGGCGCCCGGCGCGTCCGGGGCGCCCGGCGCCGGCGAGGCCCCGCTCCAGGGCGTCGCCACCCTCGGCGGCGGCCTCGGCGGCGGCCTCGGAGGCCTGCTCGGCGGCGGGATGATGGCCGGGGTCCTCGCCAAGGTGAGCAAGCCGGTGGCCCAGGCCGTCGCGAAGAAGACCGGCATCCCCGCCCCGACGGTCCAGCGGGTCGTCGAGATGCTGATCCCGGTCGTGATGGCCGTGTTCGCCAAGCGCGCGGCCGCAGGCAAGGGCCCCGCGGCCCCGGCCCCCGGCGCCGGCGCCTCCGGACCGCAGGGCGGCGGCCTCGGCGACCTCCTGGGCCAGATCCTGGGCGGCGGGAAGAAGTAGCCGGCGGGGTCGCGGAGCACGCGGGGGCCGGGCCCCGCGACCCTCCCCCGCGCTATCCTCGGCACCCATGGAGACCTCCCGCGCACCCGTGCGACTGCGGGATCCCGGGCCCGGCGAGCTGGGCTGGATCGTGCAGCGCCACGGCGCGCTCTACGCCGCGGAGTATGGCTGGAACCAGGAGTTCGAGGGCCTGGTGGCCCGGATCGTCGCGGACTTCGCCGAGGACCACGACCCGCATCTGGAGCGGGTGTGGATCGCCGAGTACCGGGGCGAGCCCGTCGGCTCGGTGATGTGCGTGCGCGAGGACGGCGCGCCCGGCACCGCCCGGCTGCGGCTGCTGCTCGTGGAGCCGGCCGGGCGCGGGCTCGGGGTGGGGACCCTGCTCGTGGACACCGTCGTCGCCTTCGCCCGTTCGGCGGGCTACCGCGAGCTGGTGCTGTGGACCAACGACGTCCTGGCCGCGGCCCGCTCCCTGTACGAGCGGGCCGGCTTCACCCTGGTCGCCGAGCGGCCGCACCGTTCGTACGGGGCCCGCCTCACGGGGCAGGACTGGCGGCTGCCGCTGCGCGAGGACCCCCCGCGCTGACGCCCGCCGTACGGGACCCCGTGCCCGCCGGGGCGAGCGAGGTCAGGCCCACCCCGCCGACCAGCAGCACCGCCGCCAGCCAGCGCGGCCCGGACACGCCCTCCCCGAGCACCAGGGCGGCCGAGGACATCCCGAACACCGGCACCAGCAGCGAGAACGGCGCCACGGCGGAGGCCGGGTACCGGCGCAGCAGGTACCCCCAGGCGCCGAAGCCGAACACCGTGGACACCCAGGCGACGTAGCCGATGACGGCCGCCGCGGACCAGTCGAGGGCGCGCAGCGCGGCCACGTCCCGCTCGGGCCCCTCGATCAGCAGCGAGAGCGCGAACAGCGGGACCACCGGGACGGTGCACACCCACACCATGAAGTTGAGCGCGTCGGGCGGGGCGGCCCTGCGGGTGAGCACGTTGGACACGCCCCAGCAGGCGGCGGCCGCGACGACCAGCACGAAGCCGGTCACGGGCCCGGAGGCACCCCGGTCCCAGGCGGCCACCGCGATCCCGGCCAGCGCCACGGCCATGCCCAGCAGCCGCACCCGCCCGGGCCGCTCGCGCAGCACGACGGCGGCCAGGACGGCGGTGAAGACGGCCTGGGCCTGGAGCACGAGGGAGGACAGCCCGGCCGGCATCCCGGCGGCCATGCCGGTGAACAGCAGGCCGAACTTGGCGATGCCGAGGGCGGCCCCGACGCCGAGGACCCACTTCCAGGCGACCTTGGGCCGCCCCACGAAGAACACGGCGGGCAGCGCGGCGACGAGAAAGCGCAGGGCGGACAGCAGCAGCGGCGGGAAGTGCCCGAGGCCGATCTCGATGACGACGAAGTTGAACCCCCAGACGGCGGCGACGAGTACGGCGAGTGCGGTGTGTACGGGACGCATGCTCCGAGCATCGGCGCCCGGACCATGTAGCACCAGCGCCGATCCCTACCGGGACGGATGAAGCAGTGCTTACGATTGGGCCGTGCTCGATCTCTCCCGGCTGCGCGCCCTGCACGCCGTCTCCGTCCACGGTTCGGTCGCGGGCGCGGCGGCCGCCCTCGGCTACACCCCCTCCGCGGTCTCGCAGCAGATCGCCAAGCTGGAGCGGGAGACCCGCACGACGCTGCTGGAGCGGCGCGGACGCGGGGTCGCGCTCACCGAGGAGGCCCGGCACCTGGCCGACACCGCCCGGGAGCTGCTGGCGATCGTGGAGCGGGCCGAGACCACCCTGGAGGAGCGGCGCGGGCAGCCGAGCGGGCTGCTGGCGGTGGCGGCCTTCGCCTCGGCGGCGCGCGGGCTGCTGCCGGGGGTGCTGGCGGAGCTGGCGCATCGTCACCCGGCGCTGGACGTACGCCTGACGGAGGTGGACCCCCACCTCTCGGTGGACCTGGTGGCCCGGGGCGTCACCGACCTGGCGGTGGCGCACGACTGGGACATCGCCCCGCTGCCGGCACCCGAGGGCGTGCAGCAGGCGGTGATCGGGGACGACCGCTGCGATCTGGTGGTCCCGGCCGGGCATCCCTTCACCGCCCGGCGGGTGGTGCGGCGGGCGGACCTCGGCGGCCAGCGGTGGGTGTGCCAGCCGCCCGGGCGGGTCTGCCACGACTGGCTGGTGCGGACCATGCGCACCGCCGGGTTCGAGCCGGACATCGCGCACACCGCCGAGGAGAACCACACCATCGTCGCCCTGGTCGCTGCGGGCCTCGGGATCGCGGTGGTGCCCCGGCTCGGCACAGGCGCGCTGCCGCCGGGCGCGGTGGCCGTACCGCTGGAGCCCGGACCCGTCCGCAGGCTGTACGCCCTGTGGCGGACGGGGGCGGCCCGCCGGCCCGCGATCACCGAGGCCGTGCGGACCCTCCAGGAGCACTGGGCGGGCCGGGTGGTGCCGTCGGAGTCCCTCCTGGCCGGTGGGCGGCCGGAGCCACTGTGACGACACTGCCCGGGCGACGGCTTCGGGCCGTTTCCGAGTGTCCGTCAGGCAACGGGCCGGGCCCCGCAGTAGGGTCCCGTGGGTGCCGTACCACGCCTCCCGCCGGGCCCTGCTCGCCGCCGTCGCCATGGCCGCCGCCACGGCCGCCGGGGCCTCTCCCACCGCCGCCCCGCAGACCCCCGACGACCCCCGCTCCCCCGCCCGGCCGCCGGGGCGCCGCCCGGATCCGGCCCGGCTGCGGGCGCTGGTGTCCGGGATGGGGCTGCCCGAGCTGGTGGGGCAGCTGTTCGTGTCCCGGGCCTACGGGCATTCGGCGACCGACCCCGACCCGGCGGACGCCGAGCTGAACCGGAGCGCCTTCGGGGTGCGCACCGCCGCCGAGCTGGTGGCCCGGTACCACCTGGGCGGCGTCGTCTACTTCGCGTGGGCCCACAACACCCGCACCCCGCACCAGATCGCCGCCCTGTCCAACGGGCTCCAGCGGGCCGCGGCGGACTCGGGGGCGGGGATCCCGCTGCTGCTGTCCGTGGACCAGGAGCACGGGGCCGTCGCCCGGATCGGCCGGCCGGCGACCCTGCTGCCCGGGGCGATGGCACTCGGCGCGGCCGGCTCCCCCGCCAACGCCCGCCGGGCCGCCCGGATCGCGGGTACCGAGCTGGCCGCGATGGGCATCCGGCAGGACTACGCGCCGGTGGCCGACGTGAACGTCAACCCCGCCAACCCGGTGATCGGCGTACGGTCCTTCGGCTCCGACCCGGCCCGGGCCGCGGAACTGGCCGCCGCCCAGGTGCGCGGCTACCAGGGGGCGGGGGTGGCTGCCGCGGCGAAGCACTTCCCGGGGCACGGGGACACCGAGACCGACAGCCACGTCGGACTGCCGGTGATGCGGCACACCCGCGCCCAGTGGGAGGAGCTGGACGAGCCGCCCTTCCGGGCGGCGGTGCGGGCGGGGGTGGACGTGGTCATGACGGCGCACATCGTCTTCCCCGCCCTCGACCCGTCGGGGGACCCGGCGACCCTCTCCCGCCCCATCGTGACGGGCATCCTGCGCGAACGCCTGGGCTTTCGCGGGGTGGTGGTCACCGACGCCCTGGACATGGCGGGCGTCCGGCAGAAGTACGGGGACGACCGGGTGCCGGTGCTGGCCCTGAAGGCGGGCTGCGACCAGCTGCTGAACGCGCCCGACCTGGGGCTGGCGTACCGCAGCGTGCTGGCGGCGGTGGAGTCGGGCGAGCTGACGCGGGCGCGGGTCGAGGAGTCGGTGCTGCGGATCCTGGAGCTGAAGGCCCGCCGGGGCCTGTTCGAGGACCCGTACACCTCGGACGCGGAGGTGGACGCGGCGGTGGGGACCCCGGAGCACCTGGCGGCCGCCGAAGCCGTCGCGGCCGGTACGACCACCCTGCTGGCCAACCCGCGCGGGCTGCTGCCCCTGGACGCCTCGGCCGGCCCGCGGCTGCTGGTGACCGGCACCGACCCGGTCTCCCCCACGGGCACCACCGGCCCCCCGACGGCGGTCCTGGCGCGGGAGCTGGCCGCGCTGGGCTGCCGGGCGCGGGCGCTCCCGCCCGAGCGGGCGGTGGCGGCCGCGCCGGGGCACGCGGCGGTGCTGGTGTGCACGTACAACGTCCCGGAGGGCGAGAGTCCGCAGCGCACGCTGGTGGCGGACCTGGTGGCGACGGGCGTCCCGGTGGTGCTGGTGGCGCTGCGCAATCCGTACGACCCCGCCCGGCTGCCGCAGTGCGCGGCCGAGGTGGCCACGTACACCTGGACGGACGTGGAGGTGCGGGCGGCGGCCCGGGTGCTGACGGGCGCGAGCCGGCCGGCGGGCCGCCTCCCGGTGCCGGTCCCGGGCCGCTACCCGCTGGGCCACGGGCTGTCGTACCCGCCCGCGGCCCAGTAGGCCCCGGCCCTACCGGCGCAGCGACTCGCGGCGCAGGTCGGTCTGGTCGAGCTGCGGGTCGGGCGCGGCGAGCGGCGCCGCCTGCGGGGCGGTTCGTCCGGTGCTGAAGACGTTCGCGGCGGGGGCCACTCCGGCCCACTGGAGGATGCGCGAGGTCGCGAGGGCCTTCTCGCCGTCCTGGAGCTTGGAGACGTTGGCCCCGTGGTTGGCACCCGGTGCGATCATCACGTAGCTGTCGCGGACCCCGTACCCGAGGTGGAAGGGCTCGGCGCCCCACGGGTCGTTCTGCCCGTACACGAACAGCATCCGGTCGGCGTTGTTGCGGACCCAGGTGTCCACGTCCGCCATGGCCGCCGGCTTGAAGGTCATCGGGATGTCGCGCGGGACGAAGTTGCGCGGCGGCTGGTAGCCGTAGCGGCTCAGGCCCGCCAGGTGCGGCTGCTTGATGTCGGGCGAGCCGAGCTGCGTACCGGCCTGGTAGTAGTACGGCGTGTACGTCTCCAGGCCCTGGTCGGCGTAGGCCGAGAAGCCGGAGATCGCGTCGACCGTGTCCCAGATCTGCTGGTCGGTGGCGGTCTTGGCGTCCGGGATCGCGGCGCAGTCGGAGAGCAGGCTGTACTGCCAGAACGCCCAGGTGTAGTCGAGCACGACGGCCTCGAAGGCCTTGTCGAGGCTGCCGACGGTGTGGAAGGTCCAGCCGTTCTCGGCGGCGGCGGCCGTGTACTTGGCCTCCAGCGGCTCGCGGCGCACGAGCGCCTCGCGCTGCACCGCGTTCAGCTTGTCGCGGCACTCCTTGGTGCCGACCTTGGTGAAGAACCGGTCGTAGGCCGAGTCCTCCTTGTTGACGACGTCGTTCGGCGCCACGTAGGCGACGACCCCGTCCATGTCGCGCGGGTAGAAGCGCTCGAAGTACGTCGCCGTCATACCGCCCTTGCTGGCGCCGGTGGCGAGCCAGTTCTTGGTGTAGATCTTCTTCAGGGCGGTGAAGAGGCGGTGCTGGTCGCTGGCGGCCTGCCAGATGTCCAGCTTCGACCAGTCCGCCGGGTCGGGGCGGGACGGGTTGAAGAATCGATACTCCATCGACAGCTGGTTGCCGTCGACGATGGTCGTGGGCTCCGCGCGCCGCGGGCTGGTGTTGACGTTGTAGCCGGAGGTGTAGAACACCGTGGGCCGGGAGACGTCCTTGTGCAGCAGGGTGATGCGCTGCTTGAACGTGCCCTTCGAGGGCTGCCGGTGGTCGACCGGCTGCTCGTAGTTCATGACGAAGAACCGGTAGCCGGGGTACGGCTTCTCCTCGATCAGGCTCATGCCCGGTATCGCGAGGAGCTGGTCCAAGATGTCGGCCGCGGAGCTGTCCCCCGCGACGGCCTGCGCGGCGGCGGCCGGCTCTGCGGCGGTGGCCGTCTGAGCCGTGAAGCCGGCCGTGCCCATGGTGCCGATCAGCACCGCGACGGGCAGCAGCCGGCCAAGCGTCTTGCGCATTCACCCTCCCCTTGAGTTCACTGTGGTCGCCCGTGAACCTAGCGGGGCCAACACGCCCGTGAACAGTCCCCGTTGGGCCGCTCCCTCAGCACAGGATCCAGCCGGAGTCGACGGATCCGGCCGCCACACCACCCCTTACGTACACACACCGGTTGATGGCGCCGACGGTGACGGGGCCCGCGTACCGGGTGAATTGCCCCGCATCGCCCAGCGGGACGCCGCCGCGCGGCTGAACGCTCACCTCCATGTGGCGGCGCTCCCCGGGGTCCAGGGCGACGTTCACCGCGCAGACCTGGGTCCGGCTCTTGTACACGCGCACCTCGGCGCCGGGCAGCGGCAGCACCTTGACCAGCTGCCCCGGACACCCGCCGGTCGCGGCCCGCGCCTGCGGCGCCGCCGCCAGCACCCCGCCCGCCGCGAGCCACAGCGCGGCCCCGAACACCCCCAGGGACACGACCCGCCCCCGCCCCGCACGGCCTTGCCGCATGCTGACCCCCCGCTCGGTCGTACGTAACACGTACGCACGTACGACGCGCAGACCTCCCGGAAGGTTGCACTACTCTGGGCGATCGACCGAACGCCCAACGTAGCCGTGAAAGGCAGCCGACATGACGACCGATCTGCTCGACCGCAAGCTGGAACGCGCGTTCGCGCACCTGGACGCCGACTCCAACGGCGTGATCGACGAGAAGGACATGATCGCGCTCGGGTCGCGGCTGCTGTCGGCGCTGTCGGAGCCCGCCGACTCCCCCAAGGCCGCCGAGGTGTTCCGCGGGCTCACCGACTTCTGGGTGGACCTCTTCGGCGAGCTCGGCGTCGGCCAGGACCAGAAGCTGACCCCCGGGCAGTACCGCGACGGCATGACGCGCCTGTACAAGGACGGCGGCCCGGCGTACGAGAAGTCCTTCCGGCCGATGATGAAGGCGATCCTCACGGTCGTCGACACCAACGGCGACGGGCACATCAGCCCCGAGGAGTTCCACCAGGCCCAGCTCGCCTTCGACACCAAGCTGGAGCCCGCCGACGCGGACGCCCTGTTCGCGCGGATCGACAAGAACCACGACGGCTACCTGTCGGTGGACGAACTCCTCGACGCCGTACGCGAGTACTACACCGGTGACGACGAGGACGCCCCGGGGAACCTGCTCTTCGGCGAGCTCTGATCCCCGGGGCGCCCCCGCGCGGCGGCTACGCGGCCGCCGCCGCCTCGTCCTCGCCGGCGAAGGTGCGCCACAGCTGCGCGTAGCGGCCGCCGCGGGCCAGCAGCTCGGCGTGGCTGCCGTCCTCGACCACCCGGCCCCGGTCCATGACCACCACCCGGTCGGCCCGGGCCGCCGTGGTCAGCCGGTGGGCCACCACGAGGGTGGTGCGCTTGCCCGCGAGCCGCTCGGTGGCCTGGTTGACCTGCGCCTCGGTGGCCAGGTCCAGGGCCGCGGTGGCCTCGTCCAGCAGCAGCACGTCCGGGTCGACCAGCTCGGCCCGGGCCAGCGCGATCAGCTGGCGCTGGCCGGCCGAGAGGTTGCGGCCGCGCTCGGCGACGGCGTGCAGGTAGCCGCCGTCCAGGGTGGCGATCATGTCGTGGGCGCCGACCGCGCGGGCGGCCGCCTCCACCTCGGCGTCGCTCGCACCGGGCCGGCCGTAGGCGATGGCGTCGCGCACCGTCCCCGGGAAGAGGTACGGCTCCTGGGGGACGACCCCCAGCCGGTGGCGGTACGCCGTCAGGTCCAGCTCCCGCAGGTCGGTGCCGTCGGCCGTGACCCGGCCGGTGGTCGGGTCGTAGAACCGGGCCACCATCTTGACCAGCGTCGACTTGCCCGCCCCGGTCTCGCCGACGAAGGCGACGGTCTGCCCGGCGGGTATCCGCAGGCTGATCCCGGCCAGCGCCTCCCCCGTCTCGCCGCGCTCCCCGGCCGTGCCGTACTGGAAGCGCACGCCCTCGAAGGCGATCTCACCGCGCAGCGCGGTGACCTCGCGCGGCTCGGCCGGACGCGGGGTGGTGGTGGGCTCGCGCAGCAGGTCCTGGATCCGGCCGAGGGAGACGGTGGCCTGCTGGTAGCCGTCGAAGACCTGCGAGAGCTGCTGCACCGGGGCGAAGAACAGGTCGATGTAGAGCAAGTACGCCACCAGCGCGCCGGTGGTGAGCGTGGCCGCCTCGACCCGGCCCGCGCCGACGATGAGCACGGCCGCCGCCGCGCCGGAGGACAGCAGCTGCACGAAGGGGAAGTAGACGGATATCAGCCACTGGCCCCGCACCCGTGCCTCGCGGTACGCGTCGCTGCGCTCCGCGAACCGGGCCCGGCCGGCGTCCTGGCGGCGGAAGGCCTGCACCAGGCGGAGCCCGGCCACCGACTCCTGGAGGTCGGCGTTGACCAGGCTGACCCGGTCGCGCGCCAGCTCGTACGCGGCCACCGACTTGCGGCGGAACACGATCGTGCCGAGGACCAGCACGGGCAGGGTGGCGAAGACGATCAGCGCGAGTTCCACGTCGAGGAC
Source organism: Streptomyces sp. NPDC034085 (assembly GCF_055575555.1). NCBI lineage: Bacteria > Bacillati > Actinomycetota > Actinomycetes > Kitasatosporales > Streptomycetaceae > Streptomyces > Streptomyces sp. NPDC034085. The sequence goes on from NZ_JBVISL010000001.1 coordinate 895,696, forward strand.
GAGCAGGGCGATCAGGATGCCGAAGAAGGTCAGGACGGAGACGACGGCGGTGACGAGCCCGGTCTGCAGGAAGCTGGACAGGGAGTCCACGTCGGTGGTCATCCGGGTCATGATCTTCCCGGTGAGCTCCCGCTCGTAGTAGTCCAGGCCGAGCCGCTGGAGCTGCGCGAAGATCTTGACGCGCAGGGCGTAGAGCACGCGCTCGCCGGTGCGCCCGGTCATCCGGGTCTCCGCGAACTGCGCGGCCCACTGCCCGCCGACCACGGCGAGGGCCAGCAGGGCCGCGGCCCACACCGCGCCCAGGGCGGCCTTCTCGACGCCCTGGTCGATGCCGTGCCGGATCAGGACGGGCAGCAGCAGCCCGGCGCCCGCGTCGAGGGCGACCAGGGCGAGGCTGACGGCGAGCGGCGTCCAGAAGCCGCCCAGCAGCCGGCGCAGGCCGTAGCTCTCCTCGGCGGCCGCGGCCCGGTGCTCGTCCACCGCGGGTTCGTCGTCGGCGGGCGGCAGCGCGGCGACCTGCGCGAGCAGTTCGGGGGTGGCGCCGGGCGCCGGGGCGGCCTCGGACTCGTCCCGGCGCCGCCACAGCTCGGGCGTGATCCCGTCGACGGCGCGCCGCTTGGCGCTCACCGGCTCGGAGTCGATCTCGGCCTCGAGCTCGATGTCCTTCTCGAGGTCCCGCTCGAACTCCGCCATGGACGGGGCGTCGGGGGTGCGCGGCGAGTGCGCGCCGAGGACGTCGGGGTCGGTGAGCAGCCGCCGGTACAGCGCGGAGCGGTGCTCCAGCTCGTCGTGCGTGCCGATGTCGGCGAGCCGCCCGTGCTCGAGTACGGCGATCCGGTCGGCGAGCGCGAGGGTGGAGCGGCGGTGGGCGATCAGCAGGGTGGTGCGGCCCGCCATCACGGCCCGCAGCGCCTCGTGGATCTCGTGCTCGACGCGGGCGTCGACGGCGGAGGTGGCGTCGTCCAGGAGCAGCAGGCGGGGGTCGGTGAGAAGGGCGCGGGCGAGCGCGATGCGCTGGCGCTGGCCGCCGGAGAGGGTCAGGCCCTGCTCGCCGACCTTGGTGTCGTAGCCGGCGGGGAGGGCCTCGATGAACCCCTCCGCCTGGGCGGCGCGGGCGGCGGCGCGGATCTCCTCCTCACCGGCCCCGGGGCGGCCGAAGGCGATGTTCGCGCCGATGGTGTCGGAGAACAGGAACGAGTCCTCGGGCACCAGGCCGATGGCGCCGCGCAGGGAGTCGTACGTCAGCTCGCGGACGTCGTGGCCGCCGATCCGCACGGTGCCGTGGTCGGCGTCGTAGAAGCGGGGCAGGAGCAGCGAGACGGTGGACTTGCCGCTGCCGGAGGCTCCCACGAGGGCGACGGTCTCGCCCTCGGCCAGGGCGAGGGAGAACCCGTCGAGGACGGGGCGCCCGGGCTCGTACCCGAAGCGGACGTCCTCGAACTCGACGGTCGCGGGGGCGTCGGCGGGCAGCTCCCGCGTGCCTTCGGCGATCTCGGGTTCGGTGTCGATGAGCTCGAAGACCCGCTCCACGCCGGCGCGGGCCTGCTGGCCGACGGTGAGCACCATGGCGAGCATGCGCACGGGGCCGACGAGCTGGGCGAGGTAGGTGGAGAAGGCGACGAAGGTGCCGAGGGTGACCTGGCCGCGGGTGGCCATCCAGCCGCCGAGGGCCAGCATGGCCACCTGGGCGAGGGCGGGTACGGCCTGGAGGGCCGGGGTGTAGCGGGAGTTGAGCCGGATGGCGCGCATCCGGCCGCCGAAGAGCCGGCGGCCGGCCGCGCGGAGCTTGCCGGTCTCCTGCTCCTCCTGCCCGAAGCCCTTGACGACCCGTACGCCGGTCACCGCGCCGTCGACGACGGAGGCGACGGCGGCGGCCTGGCTCTGGGCGTACCAGGTGGCGGGGAAGAGCTTCTTGCGGCTGCGCTTGGCGATGAACCAGAGGGCGGGGGCCATCAGCAGCGCGACGAGGGTCAGCAGCGGGGACAGCCACAGCATGATCCCGAGGGATATCCCGAAGAGGAGGAAGTTCCCGATCGTCATGGGCAGCATGAAGAGCAGGCCCTGGATCAGCTGGAGGTCGCTGGTGGCCCGGCCGACGACCTGCCCGGTGGACAGCTCGTCCTGCCGGCGCCCGTCGAGCCGGGCGATGGTGTCGTACATGTCGGTGCGCAGGTCGTGCTGCACGTCGAGGGCGAGGCGCCCGCCGTAGTACCTGCGTATGTAGGTCAGGACGTAGACCAGCAGGGCGGCGCCTATGAGCAGGGCGGCCCAGGGCCCCATGGGCTTGCTCTCGTCGCCGATGACGTCGTCGATGATGACCCGGGTGACGAGGGGCACGAGCGCCATGACGGCCATGCCGGCCAGCGAGGACCCGAGCGCGAGCAGAACGTTGGCCTTGTACCGCCAGGTGTAGGCGGCCAGCCGCCTGCCCCAGCCCTGTTTCTCCCCAGCCTGCGCCGCCGTCACGTGGTGCCTCCCCGTCGGTCCTGTCCCTGCCGCCTCCCCCAACGCCCCCACCGGCGGATTTCATCCCACCGCAACGATCGCACCGGTGCCGGGGCGGCGCCTTGCGGGGCCGCCGCACGCCTGAAGGCCGAGCGGTTCCTAGGGGGTGTCCGGGCGGGTGACCCAGCGGGCGGGCTGGCCCGTTGCCCGCGCGATCGTGTCGAAGTCCTCGTCGTAGTGCAGCAGGGTGAGACCGGTGAGTTCGGCGGTCGCCGCGACGAGCAGATCCACCGCGCCGGCGCTGCGGTGCTCGCCCCGGTCGGTGAGCAGCCGCTGAACCGAGCGGGCACGGATGTAGACGCTGTCGGGCATGGGCGTCCAGTTGAAGAGCTCGCCCAGCAGTGCTTCCTTCTCCAAACGGTCCGCGAGCGAGCGTGCGGAGAAGAGGATCTCCAGCTCCGTCACCTCGCAGAGGCCGATCACACCCTCGGCGAGATGGTCGCGCCAGGCCTTCCGCACGTCCTCGTTCGTCAGGACCCGTACCACCGCGGAGGTGTCGATCAGATACGTGACGGGGCTCATGGACGATAGTCGGCCTTGTCGAGGAGGACGTCGAAGTCGCCCCGCTCACCCATCTCCACGAGCCGCTCGAGCGCTTCGAGGCGCTTGCGCCGGCGGGCGACCTCGTGGAGGGCCGCGTTGACGGTGTCCTTCTTCGACCTCGTGCCGAGTATGGCCGCCGCCTCCGCGAGGGCCTCGTCGTCCACTTCCATGTAGAGGTTGGACATATATGCCTCCTATCCCTGTCTCATATAAAGCATAGGAGAGGGGGCGGGGCGCGGCAACGCGGTTCAGACGTGCGTCGGGGCGAACATCTTGAGGGTGGCGGGGAGGACCAGGACCGAGGGGCCGGGGGTCTTCAGGGCGCGGGCGAGGTCTTCGCGGAGGGTGTCCGGGGTGGTGGTGGAGGCCGGGACGCCGAAGGAGGCCGCCAGGGCGGCGAAGTCCGGGCGGGCCAGTTCCGTGGCCGTGGTGCGGCCGTCGAAGGCGGCCGTCATGTACTCGCGCAGGATCCCGTAGCCGCCGTCGTCCACGATCAGCCAGGTGACGTCCAGGTCGTGTTCCTTCGCGGTGGCCAGCTCCGAGAGGGAGTACATGGCGCCGCCGTCGCCGGAGACCGCCAGGACCGGGGTGCCGGGCTCGGCGACCGCCGCGCCCAGGGCCGCCGGGAAGGCGTAGCCGAGGCCGCCCGCGCCCTGCGCCGAGTGCATGGTGTTGGGGTGCTTCGCGTCGAAGGCGGACCAGGCCCAGTAGGACAGGATCGTCATGTCCCAGAAGGACGGCGAGCGGGGCGGCAGGGCCTGCCTGATGGCGGTCAGGAGGCCGCGCTCGAGGGCGACGTCCTGGGGAGCGAGGCGGTCCTCGATGGCGGCGAGCAGCGCGCGGACCCGTTCGGGGGCGTCCTCGTCCGGGCGGGGTTCCACCGTCTCCAGGAGGGCCTGGAGGGCGAGGCGGGCGTCGGCGTGGATGCCCAGGGCGGGGTGGTTGGACTCCAGCTTGCCGAGGTCAGCCTCGATCTGGACGACCCGGCCCGTGGGGAAGAACGTGTGGTAGTTGGAGGACAGTTCGCCGAGGCCGGAGCCGACCACCAGCAGGACGTCCGCGTCCTCCAGGAAGTCCGTCATGTGGCGGTCCTCCAGCCAGGACTGGAGGGAGAGCGGGTGGGTCCAGGGGAAGGCGCCCTTGCCGCCGAAGGTGGTGACGACGGGCGCGTTCAGGCGTTCCGCGAGCTGCCTGAGCTTTCCGGCGGCGTCGGCGCGGATCACGCCGCCCCCGGCGATGATCACCGGTCGGGCGGCCCGGGACAGCCAGTGCGCGGCCAGCGCCGTCAGCTCCGGGCGCGGGGCCAGTTCGTGCGGGGCTGCGTCCATGCCGGTCACCTGCGGGATCAGCGTCTCCGCGCGCAGCACGTCCTCGGGGATCTCCACCCAGACCGGGCCGTGCGGGGCGGTCAGCGCCGACTCCCAGGCCTCGGCGATCACGGAGGGGATCTGGGACGGGGTGCGGGCGGTGTGGACCGACTTCACCACGTCGCGGAAGGAGGCCGACTGGTCCCGCAGCTCGTGCAGGTGGCCCCGGCGGCCCCCGCCCAGGCCCGCCGTGGGGACCTGGGAGGAGAGGGCGAGGACCGGCGCCGAGGCGGCGGCCGCCTCCGCCAGGGCGGGCAGCGACATCAGCGCCCCGGGGCCGGTGGAGAGCAGCAGCGGGACGGCCTCGCCCGTGAGCCGGCCGTAGGCGTCGGCGGCGAAGCCCGCGTTGTTCTCCGTACGCAGGGCGACCAGGCGCAGGTCGGAGCGGCCGACCGCGTCGAAGAGGCCCAGCGCGTGCTGGCCCGGCAGGCCGAAGACGGTGGTCGCGCCGAGGCCGCGCAGCGTCTCCACGACCAGGTCCCCGCCCGTGCGGCCCGGCGGCGGCGCCAGGGCGGCCGCCGTCTGGGCCTCGGTGGGACGGAGTACCAGGTCGTGGTCGTGCGTCACGCGCGTACGTGCCCTTCGTGCTGCGGTCGTCCCGTCCGCGCCGCCGGCCGGGCTGGTCAGCCCTGGCGGGAGGCGGCGATCTGACGGCTCATGATCGTGGTCAGCTCGTACGCGGTGTGCGAGGCCGCGACCGAGGTGATCTCCGCGTGATCGTACGCCGGGGCGACCTCGACGACATCGGCCGAAACCAGGTTGCAGGAGGACAGGCCCCGGATGATCTCCAGCAGCTCGCGGGAGGTCATGCCGCCCGCCTCGGGGGTGCCGGTGCCGGGCGCGTGGGCCGGGTCGAGCACGTCGATGTCGATGGAGATGTACAGCGGGCGGTCGCCGATGCGCTGGCGCAGCTGGTCGGCGACCTCGTCGGCGCCGCGGCGGTAGACGTCCGCGGAGGTGACGATGCCGAAGCCCATCTTGGCGTCGTCGTCCAGGTCCTGCTTGCCGTACAGCGGGCCGCGGGTGCCGACGTGGGAGAGCGCCTCGGTGTCGAGGATGCCCTCCTCGACGGCGCGGCGGAACGGCGTGCCGTGGGTGTACTCGGCGCCGAAGTAGGTGTCCCAGGTGTCCAGGTGCGCGTCGAAGTGCAGCAGGGCGACCGGGCCGTGCTTCTTGGCGACGGAGCGCAGCAGCGGCAGGGCGATGGTGTGGTCGCCGCCGAGGGTCATCAGGCGGGAGCCGGAGGAGAGGAGCTCGTCGGCGGCGGCCTCGACCGTCTCGACGGCCTCGTTGATGTTGAAGGGGTTCACCGCGATGTCACCGGCGTCCGCGACCTGCGCGAGGGCGAAGGGGGAGGCGTCCTGGGCCGGGTTGTACGGGCGCAGCAGGCGGGAGGCCTCGCGGATGGCGTTGCCGCCGAAGCGGGCGCCGGGGCGGTAGGAGACGCCGGAGTCGAAGGGCACGCCGACGACGGCCACGTCGGCGGAGCCGACCTCGTCGAGGCGCGGCAGCCGGGCGAAGGTCGCCGGGCCCGCGTAGCGCGGGATGCGGGAGGAGTCGACGGGGCCGCGCGGCTGCGTGCTCATGGGGGGTGCCCTTCTGGTGGTCCTGCGGGTGCGGTCCTTCGAGCGTAAGCGTGCCGCGAGAGGGTGGGGAGGGTACGTTTCATCCATCTGGCAGCGCCGAAATGTACGGAGCATCCATGGCCGACCTCCCGGTCCCCCCGAACCCCGGCAACGGGCCGCGGGCGGCGCCCGCCGGGGAGCCGATGACGCCGCCCGTCGGGCTCGCGGGGCTGCTCGGCGAGCGGGGGCTCGGGCTGCGGCACCTCGCGGGGCCGGCGGCGGCGGAGGTGCACGGGGTGCACGCCTCCGAGATGGCGGACCCGTCCCCGTACCTGCTGGGCGGCGAGCTCCTGCTGACGGCCGGGGCCACGCTGACGGAGGCCGGGGCCGGCGCCTACGTCGGCCGGCTCGCCCGCGCCGGGGCGGCCGCGCTCGGCTTCGGCGTGACCCCGGTCCACGAGGTGGTCCCGCCCGGTCTGGCCGAGGCGTGCGAGCGGTACGGGCTCCCGCTCGTGGAGGTCCCGCCGGGAACCCCGTTCACGGCGGTCGCCCGCGCCGTCGGGCGGCTGATGGCGGAGGCGCGCACCCGGGAGCTGCGCCGGGTGGCCGAGGCGCAGCAGGCCCTGGCGGCAGCCGCGGCCCGCCCGGACCCGGTCCCGGCGGTGCTGTCCAGGCTGGCGGTGAACCTGGGCGGCTGGGCGGCGCTGCTCGGCCCGGGCGGCACCGGTACGGGGGCCGCCGGGCCAGGGGCCGACGGTACGGGGCCCGGCGGCGCGGGGCCCGGCGGTACGGCCGGCGGGCCGGGGGCCGGCGGTACCGCCGGGGGCCGGCCCCGGACCGCGGAGGCGGCGGGGACCCCGGGCGCCGCGATCCCCGGCGCCGGGGCGGCCGGAGCCCCCGGAACCGGCCTGGGCGCCGTCGCGGCCGCCGGGGCCGTTCCCGGTGCGGACGTCCTCGACGCCGTGGACGCGCTGGCCCGCCGCGTGGCCCAGGGAGCCGCGGCCACCGCCACCGACGCCCTCGGCGCCACGAGCCTGGCCGCGTACGCCGTGGGCGGCGGGCGCGTGCTGGCCCTGGCCGGCCCGGGCCGGACCCCGGGCGACCACACCATCGCCTCCATCGCCGCCGTCCTGCTGACCCTGCTCACCGCGGAGCGCCCCGCCGGGTCGGAGGCGGCGGCCCTGACCCGGCTGCTGCTGGACGGGGATCCGGCCCGGGCGCTCGCCCCCGGGCCCTGGTACGCGGTCCACGCCCGGGGCTCCGGCGACCCGCGGGCCCTGGCCGCCGCGCTGGGCACCGTACTGCTGGACCCGCGCGGGCCCGCCGTACGGCTGCTCACCGACCGCGAGCCCGGGCCGCAGCCGGGCTGGCGGCTCGGGGTGAGCGCCGCGGCCTCGCCGGGGGACCTGCCGGCCGCCGACGCACAGGCCGGCCGGGCGCTGGAGCGCGCCGAGGCGGCCCGTACCCCGCTGGCCCGGCACACGGACCCCGGTTTCGCGGGCCTGTTCGGGGAGGCGGAGGCGCGGGCCCACGCCGAGGCGCTGCTGGCGCCCCTGGCACCCGCGCTGCGCGACACCCTGCGCGGCTGGCTGGCCCACCACGGCAGCTGGGACCGCAGCGCGGCCGCGCTCGGCGTCCACCGCAACACGGTCCGCCAGCGCGTCGCCCGCTGCGCGGCGCTCCTGGACCGGGACCTCGACGACCCGGACACCCGCATGGAGCTCTGGTTCGCCCTGCGCCTGCCGTCGTGAGCCCGGGCGGCAGAAAGGTTTCCGACCGGGTCACACTCCCTGGACAGCCGGAGTGACTGCCGGGTAACTTAAGTATGAGCAAGCGCTTAGACACAGTCTGGCCGAACTAGGGATCGAGGAGGCGGCTCGTGCGCCGTACCGTATTCAACGAGGACCACGAGGCGTTCCGCGAGACCCTCCGCGCCTTCATCGAGGCCGAGGTCGTCCCCGTCTACGACGAGTGGTTCCAGGCCGGCCAGGCGCCGCGCGACTTCTACTACAAGCTCGGCGAGCTGGGCGTCTTCGGCATCAACGTGCCCGAGGAGTTCGGCGGCGCCGGCCTCGACACCCACAAGTTCGAGGCCGTCCTCTACGAGGAGACCTCCCGCGCGGGCGTCAACTTCGGCGGCTCCGGCGTGCACGTCCTGCTCGCCCTGCCCTACATCAAGATGCTCGCCACCGACGAGCAGAAGAAGCGCTTCCTGCCGAAGTTCGTCTCCGGCGAGGAGATGTGGGCGCTGGCGATGACCGAGCCGGGCACCGGCTCCGACGTCGCGGGCATGAAGACCACCGCCAAGCTCTCCGAGGACGGCACGCACTACGTCCTCAACGGCTCCAAGACCTTCATCACCGGCGGCGTCCACGCCGACCGCGTGATCGTCTGCGCCCGCACCTCCGCCCCCAGCGAGCAGGACCGCCGCTTCGGCATCTCCCTCTTCGCCGTGGACACCAAGTCCGAGGGCTACTCGATCGGCCGCAAGCTCGACAAGCTGGGCCTGAAGACGTCCGACACCGCCGAGCTGGCGTTCGTCGACGTCAAGGTCCCGGTCGAGGACCTGCTCGGCGAGGAGGGCAAGGGCTTCTACTACCTCGGCCACAACCTGGCGTCCGAGCGCTGGGGCATCGCCTTCGGCGCGTACGCCCAGGCCGCCGCCGCCGTCCGGTTCGCCCAGCAGTACGTCACGGACCGCACCGTCTTCGGCAAGCCGGTCGCGCACTTCCAGAACACCAAGTTCGAGCTGGCCGCCTGCCAGGCCGAGGTGGACGCCGCCCAGGCCGTCGCCGACCGCGCCCTGGAGGCCCTGGACGAGGGCGAGCTGACCCCGGCCGAGGCCGCCTCCGCGAAGCTGTTCTGCACCGAGGTCGCACACCGCGTCATCGACCGCTGCCTCCAGCTGCACGGCGGCTACGGCTACATGAACGAGTACCCGATCGCCCGCCTGTACGCCGACAACCGCGTCAACCGCATCTACGGCGGCACCAGCGAGATCATGAAGTCGATCATCGCCAAGTCGATGGGCCTGTAACCCACTTGAACGACGCACTGGCGGACCTCCTCGATCTGCTCGACCTGGAGCAGATCGAGGAGGACATCTTCCGCGGCACGAGCCGCACCTCCCTGGTGCCGCGCGTGTTCGGCGGCCAGGTCGCGGCCCAGGCCCTGGTCGCGGCCGGCCGCACGGTGCCCGCGGACCGGCTGCCGCACTCGCTCCACTCGTACTTCCTGCGGACCGGTGACTCCGGCGCGCCGATCGTGTACTCCGTGGACCGGATCCGCGACGGGCGGTCCTTCACCACCCGGCGCGTGGTCGCCGTCCAGCACGGACAGCCGATCTTCCACCTCTCCGCGTCCTTCCAGACGTACGAGGACGGCCTGGAGCACCAGGCCCCGATGCCGGCCGCGCCGGACCCCGCGACCCTGCCGACCGCCGCCGAGGCGCTGCCCGCGTACCGGGAGATCTTCCGCGACCCGGGCACGGTGGAGCGGCTGCTGGAGGCGCGCGGCGCGGTGGACCTGCGGTACGCGACCACCCCGCCGTGGGGCACGGTCGGCGAGCCGCTGGAGCCGCGCTCCCAGGTCTGGTTCCGGACCCAGGGCAAGCTCGCGGACGACCCGCTGCTCCACATCTGCCTGGCCACCTACGTGTCCGACATGACCCTGCTGGACTCGGTGCTGCTGGCCCACGGCCGCGGCGGCTGGGCGGTCGGCGACGTGGTCGGCGCCTCCCTGGACCACGCCATGTGGTTCCACCGGCCCTTCCGCGCCGACGAATGGCTCCTGTACGACCAGGAGTCCCCCTCCGCGTCCGCCGGCCGGGGGCTGGGACAGGCCCGCATCTGGACCCAGGACGGCCGCCTGGCGGTCACCGTCATCCAGGAGGGTGTCGTACGCGTTCCGCGCGGCTGAGCGGACATACCGTCGCCCCATGCCGCTCGAAGCCGAAGGCGCGGAATCCGAAAGCCTCGCCACGGTGGTCGTCGCCGTGGCCACCAACCTGGTCCTCGCCGCCGCGAAGGCCGTCGGCGGGATCGTCAGCGGGTCGAGCGCGATGCTGTCCGAGGCCGCGCACTCGGTGGCCGACACCGTGACCGAGGTGCTGCTGCTGGCCTCCCTCAAGCGCAGCGCCCGGCCCGCCGACGAGGCGCATCCGCTGGGGTACGGGCCCGAGCGCTACGTCTGGGCGCTGCTCGCCTCGATTGCCACGTTCGCGGGCGGCGCGGTCTTCGCCGTCTACGACGGGATCCACACCCTGGTCCACGGCGAGGAACCGGGCGACCCGGCGCTGTCGTACGCCATCCTCACGGTCGCCTTCCTGCTGGAGGGGTACTCGCTGCTGGTGGCCTGGCGGCAGGTGACGGGCGAGGCGGCGCGCCTGCGGGCGCCGCTGGGGCTGTACGTCAAGCACACCCCGGACACGGCCGTGAAGGCGGTGCTCCTGGAGAACGCCGCCGCGCTGGTCGGCCTGGTGCTGGCGGCGGGCGGTCTGCTGGGGGCGCAGCTGACGGGCTCGGCCGTCTGCGACGGGGTCGCGTCGCTGCTGATCGGGCTGCTGCTGGTGGCGGTGGCCTGGGAACTCGGGCGTTCCAACGCGCAGTACCTGATCGGGCGGCCGCTGCCCGCGCCCCTGCGGGCGGAGGTCCGCGAGGAGCTGCTGTCGGTGCCGCACATCGAGGGGGTGCTGGAGCTGACCACCCTCGTTCAGGGGCCGGACGAGGTGCTGATCGCGGCGAAGGTCGACTTCCACGACCTGGCGTCGGCCCGGCAGGTGGAGGCGGCCTGCGAGGACGCGGAGGACCAGCTGCGGCAGCGGTGGCCCGCGGTCCGCCGCGTCTACCTGGACCCCACGCCCTCCCCGCCGCCCGCGGAAGCTTCGGTACCGCCCGGGGCTGTGCAAGGCTGAACGGGTGAACCTGGAGGACCTCGCCCGGCTGCGCCGGGCCCGCGACCTGATGGACCGCGCGTACGCGGAGCCGCTCGACGTCGCCGCGCTGGCGCGGGTCGCGCTCATGTCGGAGGGGCACTTCTCGCGCAGCTTCCGCGCCGCCTACGGGGAGACCCCGTACGGCTACCTGATGACGCGCCGGATCGAGCGGGCCAAGGCGCTGCTGCGGCGGGGCGACCAGTCGGTGACGGAGGTCTGCTTCGCGGTCGGCTGTACCTCGCTGGGGTCGTTCAGCTCGCGGTTCACCGAGCTGGTGGGCGAGACCCCGAGCGCGTACCGGGCCCGCGCCCACGAGGAGGACGCGGCCCTGCCCGCCTGCGTCGCGAAGATCCACTCCCGGCCGGTCAGGAACGCGGGGGCCGGCCCGGGCCCGCGCCCGGCCCTCTAGCGCTCCGACAGCAGGCCCGCCGGGGCAGGGCCGCCTAGAGCAGGCCCGCCGCCGAGAGCAGGTACGCCACCAGCGGGTCGTAGAAGCGCGGGTCGCGGACGTGGTCGTCCAGGGGGACCGCCACCTGGAGGGTGCCCTCCGCCTCGCCGAGGAACAGCGCCGGGTCGTTGCAGTCCGCGTACCCCACGGCGTCCAGCCCGCGCTGGGCCGCGCAGCCCGCCCAGCCGTGGTCGGCGACGACCAGGTCCGGCTGCGGGCGGCCCTCCGCCGCGAGGCCGTCCAGGATCGCGGCCATCGGCGCCGGGGAGTGGGTGTGCCACAGGGTCGCGCCCCGCTCCAGTACGGCCACGTCGGCGAGCTGCCACACCGAGCCCTCGTCGGCGATCAGGCCGGCCGGGATCCGGACGATCTCGCAGCCCGCCGCGCGCAGCGCGTCGGCGGTGGCGCGGTGGACGTCCAGCAGGCCGCCCGGGTGGCCGGTGGCCAGCAGCACGCTCTGCCGGTCCAGGGCGGCCTTGTGGAGGCGGGCCGCCATCCGGTCGAGGCCGGCGACGGTCAGCTCCGGGTCGATGGTGTCCTGGCCGGCCCGGTGCGCCGGGTCGTCGATGACGCCCGCCCGCTCGGCCATCACGGCCAGTACGTCCTGCTCGTCGGCCCAGCGGTCGCCGAGTTCGAGGCCGAGCCAGTAGTGCCGGTCGCCGTTGGCGAGCTTGCGGTAGTGGGAGAGGTTGTTCTCGCGCGGGGTGGCCACCTGCCCCGCGATGCGCGTGCGCACCAGGTGGTCGACGAGCTCGGCGCGGCTGGGTACGGGCGTCTCTATCGGCTTCGGCATACGGTCATTCTGCCGCCGCCCGCGCGGAGGTGTCCGTTCCGCCGAGTGCGGCTCGAGCCGGCCCTCACCCCGACAGCGAGCCGAAGGCCCCGTTCGCCAGCCTGCGCAGCAGCGACTCGGTCGCCTCGCGGCCCGGCGCGCCCAGGTGCGGGGTGGAGTTCAGCAGCCCGAAGACGGCGTGCACGGCCACCCGTACCTCCGCCTCCCCCACCTCGGGGTGCAGCTCCCGTACGACCTCCACCCACAGCTCCACGTACTGCCGCTGGAGCTGGCGCACCAGCTTGCGGTCGGCCTCCCGCAGCCGGTCCAGCTCCCGGTCGTGCAGGGTGATCAGCGCCCGGTCGTCCAGGGCGAAGTCGATGTGCCCCTCGACGAGGGAGGCGAGGATCGCCTCCGGGTCCCCGGCCGCCTCCTCGACACGCCGCCGGCCGCCCGTCAGCAGCCGCTCGCTGATGCCGACCAGCAGCTCGGCGAGCATGGCGTCCTTGCCGGCGAAGTGCCGGTACAGGCCGGGGCCGCTGATGCCGACCGCCGCCCCTATCTCGTCCACGCCGACGCCGTGGAAGCCGCGCTCCGCGAAAAGACGAGCGGCCTCACTGAGGATCTGCTCGCGACGGGTCGGGGTGGCCGCTCTGGTGCTCATGGAAATCCATTCTAGACAGGGCGGTTAGCGGTCGTTAACCTGAGACCCGAACGCGTTAACGGTCATTAACAAAGCGTGCACGAGCAAGGGAGCTCGACCGATGCAGCAGGCACCAGTGCTGACGAGCGCCGCGGACCCGGCGTCCGAGGCCTGGCGGACCAATGAGGCCGCCCACCGCGAACTCGCCGAAGGCCTGCGCGCCCGGCTGGAAGCGGCCCGCCTCGGAGGCGGCGAGAAGGCCCGCGCCCGCCACACCGCCCGCGGGAAGCTGCTCCCCCGCGACCGCGTGGACGCCCTCCTCGACCCCGGCTCGCCCTTCCTGGAGCTGGCCCCGCTGGCCGCCGAGGGGATGTACGGGGGCGCCGCCCCCGCCGCCGGGGTGATCGCGGGCATCGGCCGGGTCAGCGGCCGCGAGTGCGTGATCGTCGCGAACGACGCCACCGTCAAGGGCGGCACGTACTACCCGATGACCGTCAAGAAGCACCTCCGCGCCCAGGAAGTGGCCCTGGAGAACCGTCTCCCCTGCCTCTACCTGGTGGACTCCGGCGGCGCCTTCCTGCCCATGCAGGACGAGGTCTTCCCCGACCGGGAGCACTTCGGCCGGATCTTCTACAACCAGGCCCGCATGTCGGGGGCCGGCATCCCGCAGATCGCCGCCGTCCTCGGCTCCTGCACGGCGGGCGGCGCGTACGTGCCGGCGATGAGCGACGAGGCCGTCATCGTGCGCGGCCAGGGCACGATCTTCCTCGGCGGTCCGCCGCTGGTGAAGGCCGCCACCGGCGAGGTGGTCACGGCCGAGGAGCTGGGCGGCGGCGAGGTCCACTCCCGCACCTCCGGGGTCACCGACCACCTCGCGGAGGACGACGCGCACGCGCTGCGGATCGTACGGAACATCGTGGCGACCCTGCCCGGGCGCGGGGCCCTGCCGTGGTCGGTCGAGGCTCCCGAGGAGCCCAAGGTCGACCCGTACGGCCTGTACGGCGCGGTCCCCGTCGACTCCCGCACCCCCTACGACGCCCGCGAGATCATCGCCCGGGTCGTGGACGGGTCCCGCTTCCAGGAGTTCAAGGCGGAGTTCGGGCAGACCCTGGTCACCGGCTTCGCCCGGATCCACGGCCACCCGGTCGGGATCATCGCGAACAACGGCATCCTCTTCTCCGAGTCCGCGCAGAAGGGCGCCCACTTCATCGAGCTGTGCGACCAGCGCGGCATCCCGCTGCTCTTCCTCCAGAACATCTCCGGCTTCATGGTCGGGCGCGACTACGAGGCGGGTGGCATCGCCAAGCACGGCGCGAAGATGGTCACGGCCGTGGCCTGCGCCCGCGTCCCGAAGCTGACGGTGGTCGTCGGCGGCTCGTACGGCGCGGGCAACTACTCGATGTGCGGGCGGGCGTACTCGCCGCGCTTCCTGTGGATGTGGCCCAACGCCAAGATCTCGGTGATGGGCGGCGAGCAGGCCGCCTCCGTGCTGGCGACCGTCAAGCGGGACCAGATCGAGGGTGCGGGCCAGGAGTGGCCGGCCGAGGACGAGGAGGCCTTCAAGGCCCCGGTCCGCGCGCAGTACGAGGAGCAGGGCAACGCCTACTACGCCACCGCGCGGCTGTGGGACGACGGGGTCATCGACCCGATGGAGACCCGGCAGGTGCTGGGACTGGCCCTGACCGCGTGCGCGAACGCCCCCCTGGGCGACTCCGCTTTCGGCATCTTCCGTATGTGACGTGTGACGTGAGGACCTCTTCGATGTTCAGCACTGTTCTGGTCGCCAACCGGGGCGAGATCGCGGTCCGGGTCATCCGTACGCTGCGGGAGCTCGGGATCCGGTCCGTGGCCGTCTTCAGCGACGCCGACGCCGACGCGCGTCACGTGCGGGAGGCCGACACGGCCGTCCGGATCGGCCCGGCGGCCGCCGCCGAGAGCTACCTGTCGGTGGACCGGCTCCTGGACGCCGCGAAGCGCACGGGCGCGGAGGCCGTCCACCCGGGCTACGGCTTCCTCGCCGAGAACGCGGCCTTCGCCCAGGCCTGCGCGGACGCCGGACTGGCCTTCATCGGGCCGCCCGCCTCCGCCATCTCCCTGATGGGCGACAAGATCACGGCCAAGGAGACGGTCCGGGCGGCCGGCGTGCCGGTGGTGCCGGGCTCCTCCGGCAGCGGCCTGACCGACGCCGAACTGGCCGCGGCCGCCTCCGAGATCGGCATGCCGGTGCTGCTCAAACCCTCGGCGGGCGGCGGCGGCAAGGGCATGCGGCTGGTGCGGGACGCGGCCGTGCTGGGCGAGGAGATCGCGGCGGCGCGCCGCGAGGCGAAGTCCTCGTTCGGTGACGACACCCTGCTCGTGGAGCGGTGGATCGACCGGCCCCGGCACATCGAGATCCAGGTGCTGGCGGACGCCCACGGCAACGTGGTGCACCTGGGCGAGCGCGAGTGCTCCCTCCAGCGCCGCCACCAGAAGGTGATCGAGGAGGCCCCCTCGGTCCTGCTGGACGAGAAGACCCGCGCCGCGATGGGCGCGGCGGCCGTGGAGGCGGCCCGCTCCTGCGGGTACGTCGGCGCGGGCACAGTGGAGTTCATCGTCCCGGGCGGGGACCCGTCCTCGTACTACTTCATGGAGATGAACACCCGGCTCCAGGTCGAGCACCCCGTCACCGAGCTGATCACCGGGCTGGACCTGGTCGAGCAGCAGCTGCGGGTCGCCTCCGGCGAGGCCCTGCCCTTCACCCAGGACGACGTCCGGCTGACCGGCCACGCGATCGAGGCCCGCGTCTGCGCGGAGGACCCGGCACGCGGGTTCCTGCCGTCAGGCGGTACGGTCCTGGCGCTCTCGGAGCCGGAGGGCGGGCCGGTGCGCACCGACTCCGGCCTGACGGCGGGCGTGCCCGTCGGCTCCACGTACGACCCGATGCTGTCGAAGGTCATCGCGTACGGGCCCGACCGGGCGACCGCCCTGCGGGTGCTGCGCGGGGCCCTCGCGGACACGGTGATCCTGGGCGTCCAGACGAACGCGGGCTTCCTGCGGCGCCTGCTCGCGCACCCCGACGTCGTCTCCGGCGAGATGGACACGGGCCTGGTGGAGCGGGACCTGCCGTCCCTCCTCCCGGAGGGCGTCCCGGCCGAGGTGTACGCGGCGGCGGCACTGCTGTCCCTGCCCGGGGACGCGGCGGGCAGCGCCTCCGGCGCGTGGGTCGACCCCTTCGGGGTGCCCAGCGGCTGGCGCCTGGGCGGCACCCCCGCCTGGACCGTCCACCACTTCCGCCTGCCCGGTCAGGACCCGGTCGAGGTCCGCACCCGCCCGGCTCCGGGCCCCGCAGGAGCCGGCTCCGCCACGGAGATCCTGCTGGACGCGGAGTCCGGCAACCGGCTCGCGGCCGAAGACGGCGCGACAGCACATCCCGCCCAGCCGGCGCCCGGGGCGCGGGATCTGGGGCGGAGCTCCGGCGCAACGGCGCGGGCCCGCATCGTGACCCGCACCCCCGACACCGTCACCGTCGAGCTCGACGGCGTCACCCACCGCTTCGGCCACGCCGCCTCCCCGGAGGGGACCTGGCTCGGCCGCGACGGCGACTCCTGGCACGTCCAGCACCACGACCCCGTCACCGCCAAGGGCGCGGCCGGAGGCGGTGCGGACACCCTCGCCGCCCCCATGCCCGGCACCGTCACCGTCGTCAAGGTGGCCGTCGGCGACACGGTGACGGCCGGCCAGAGCCTGCTCGTCGTCGAGGCGATGAAGATGGAACACGTCATCTCCGCCCCGCACGCCGGCACCGTCACCGAACTCGACGTCACCCCGGGCACCACCGTGGCCATGGACCAGGTCCTGGCCGTGGTGACCCCCGACGAGGAGGAGGTGGCCGCGTGAACGGGCTGCCCATGACCGTCCCGGCCGCCGCCGGGCTCCCGGCGCGCGTGCGCATCCACGAGGTCGGCGCGCGCGACGGGCTGCAGAACGAGAAGTCGGCCGTCTCCACGGAGGTCAAGGCCGAGTTCATCCACCGGCTCGCCGCCGCCGGCCTCACCACAATCGAGGCCACCAGCTTCGTCCACCCCAAGTGGGTGCCCCAACTGGCGGACGCCGAGCAGCTGTTCCCCCTGCTCGCGGACGTCGGGGCGCAGCTCCCGGTCCTGGTACCCAACGAGCGCGGCCTGGACCGCGCCCTCGCCCTGGGGGCCACCCGCATCGCGGTGTTCGGCTCGGCCACCGAGACCTTCGCCGCCCGCAACCTGAACCGCACCATCGCCGAGTCCCTCGCCATGTTCGAGCCCGTCGTGGCCCGCGCGAAGGCGGGCGGGGCGCACGTGCGCGGGTACCTGTCGATGTGCTTCGGGGATCCGTGGGAGGGGCCGGTCCCGGTCCACCAGGTGGTCCGCGTCGCGAAGGCCCTGCTGGACCTGGGCTGTGACGAGCTGAGCCTGGGCGACACCATCGGCGTCGCCACGCCCGGCCACGTCCAGGCCCTGCTCGCGGAGCTGAACGGGGCGGGTGTGGGGACCGACCGGATCGGCGTGCACTTCCACGACACCTACGGCCAGGCCCTCGCCAACACCCTCGCCGCGCTCCAGCACGGCGTCACCACCGTCGACTCCTCCGCCGGCGGCCTCGGCGGCTGTCCGTACGCGAAGAGCGCCACCGGCAACCTGGCCACCGAGGACCTGGTGTGGATGCTCGACGGCCTCGGCATCGAAACCGGGGTCGACCTGGCCGCCCTCACCGCCACGAGCGTGTGGATGGCCGAACGGCTGGGCCGTCCCAGCCCCTCCCGTACCGTCCGCGCCCTCTCCCACAAGGAGTAGTCACACCATGTCCCTCGACCACCGGCTCACCCCCGAGCACGAGGAACTCCGCCGCACCGTCGAGGCGTTCGCGCACGACGTGGTCGCGCCGAAGATCGGCGACCTGTACGAGCGCCACGAGTTCCCGTACGAGATCGTCCGCGAGATGGGCCGCATGGGCCTGTTCGGCCTGCCCTTCCCGGAGGAGTACGGCGGCATGGGCGGCGACTACCTCGCGCTCGGCATCGCCCTGGAGGAGCTGGCCCGTGTCGACTCCTCGGTCGCGATCACCCTGGAGGCGGGCGTCTCCCTGGGCGCCATGCCCCTGTACCTGTTCGGCTCGGAGGAGCAGAAGCGGGAGTGGCTGCCGAAGCTGTGCTCGGGCGAGGTGCTCGGCGCCTTCGGCCTGACCGAGCCCGGCGCGGGCAGTGACGCGGGCGGCACCCGCACCACCGCCGTGCGCGAGGGCGACGAGTGGGTGATCAACGGCTCCAAGTGCTTCATCACCAACTCCGGTACGGACATCACCGGTCTGGTCACCGTCACCGCCGTCACCGGCCGCAAGGCGGACGGCCGTCCGGAGATCTCCTCGATCATCGTCCCGTCCGGCACCCCCGGCTTCACGGTGGCCGCGCCGTACTCCAAGGTCGGCTGGAACTCCTCGGACACCCGCGAGCTGTCCTTCGACGGGGTCCGGGTGCCGCTCGCCAACCTGGTGGGCGAGGAGGGCCGCGGCTACGCCCAGTTCCTGCGGATCCTCGACGAGGGCCGCATCGCCATCGCGGCCCTGGCGACGGGCCTCGCGCAGGGCTGCGTGGACGAGTCGGTGAAGTACGCCAAGGAGCGGCAGGCCTTCGGCAAGCCGATCGGCGACAACCAGGCCATCCAGTTCAAGCTGGCCGACATGGAGACGCGCGCCCACATGGCCCGCATCGGCTGGCGGGACGCGGCCTCCCGGCTGGTGCACGGGGAGCCGTTCAAGAAGGAGGCGGCGATCGCGAAGCTGTACTCCTCGACGGTCGCGGTCGACAACGCCCGGGACGCGACGCAGATCCACGGCGGCTACGGGTTCATGAACGAGTACCCCGTGGCCCGCATGTGGCGGGACTCCAAGATCCTGGAGATCGGCGAGGGCACGAGCGAGGTGCAGCGCATGCTGATCGCCCGTGAGCTGGGCTTCACCGGCTGACGAACGCCCGCGCGGCGCGCGGCAAGCGACGAGGGGACCCTGGGATGAGGATCCCCTTACCGTTTTCAGCCAAGGTTAGGCTAACCTTCCCTGCGAACGGCTCCGGGTTCCCCGGCCGCCTCCCTGCACGCACGAAAGCGGACTTCGCCATGCCCCAGCCCCGTACGACCTTCCTCTCCCGCCGCGGTCTCGTCGCGGCCGGCGGCGCCCTCGGCCTCGTCGCGGCACTCACCGCGTGCGGCGGCACCGACGGGGCGAAGGACGCGGGGGGCGAGAAGGGGGGCGCGGCGGCCGCGGGCGCCTGGAGCTTCCAGGACGACCTCGGCAAGAAGGCCACCGCCCCGTCCACTCCGAAGAACATCGTCGCCTACACGGGCACCGCGGCCGCCCTGTACGACTACGGCGTGCAGGTCAAGGGCGTGTTCGGCCCGACCAGGCTGGCGGACGGCAAGCCCGACCCGATGGCCGGGTCGATGGACATCTCCAAGGTCGAGGTCCTCGGCAACGTCTACGACGAGTTCAACGTCGAGAAGTACGCCGCCCTGAAGCCGGAGCTCCTCGCCACCAACACCTGGGACGGCACGTACTGGTACGTCCCGGAGGCCTCCAAGGACAAGATCCTGAAGCTGGCCCCGGCCGCCGCGATCGGCGTGGGCGACAAGGCCTCCATGGACAAGGCGCTGGAGCGGACGGCGGACCTCGCCAAGTCCCTCGGCGCCGACCTCGGCTCCAAGAAGGCCGCCGACGCCAAGGCCCGCTTCGACGCCGCCTCCGCCAAGGTCCGCGAGGCCGTCAAGGCGAACCCGGGCATCAAGGTGCTCGTCGCCTCCGGCGCGGACCAGCTCTTCTACGTCTCCACCCCGAAGACCTCGGCCGACCTGAAGTACTTCGAGTCCCTCGGGGTCGAGTTCGTCGCCCCGGAGCAGGACAAGCTGGACCCGCAGGGCTTCTACGAGAGCCTCAGCTGGGAGAACGCCGGCAAGTACAAGGCCGACGTCGTCCTCCTCGACAACCGCACGCAGGCCCTCCAGGCCGAGGCGCTGAAGACCAAGCCGACCTGGAACGAGCTGCCCGCCGTCAAGGCCGGCCAGGTCGCTCCGCGCGTGACCGAGCCGATCTACTCGTACGAGAAGTGCGCCCAGATCCTTGAGGACCTCGCCAAGACCATCCAGAACGCCAAGAAGGTCTCCTGACCCTCGCCCGCCGGGCCTGACCGCCGGGCCCCCGGCCACCGCCGGGGGCCCGGCTTCCGGCACTGCCCGTCCGGTACCGCACCCGCCGGTGCCGCCCGTCTTCTCCCTGGGGGACTCGCGCATGACCGCCATCGATTCCGGGGCCGAACAGGCCGCGGCGCACTTCCGCTTCTTCACGATGGAGGTCCTGCGCACGCGCCGCCTCGGCCGCTCCTTCCTGCGCGTCACCTTCGGCGGGGAGTCCCTCGCGGAGTTCCGCTCCGGGGGCCGCGACCAGAGCCTCTCGCTCTTCCTGCCGCCGGCGCACGCCGAGCACACCGAACTCCCCTCCACCGACGAGGACACCTGGTTCGAGGCGTGGCGCGCGATGCCGGACGAGGACCGCCCGGTGATGCGCTCCTACACGGTGCGCGAGCAGCGGCGTACGGACGGGGGCGTGGACGAGGTCGACATCGACTTCGTCCTGCACGGGGACGCCTCCCCGGCGTCGCGCTGGGCGGGCAAGGCCGTCACCGGCCGGCGGATCATGGCCATCGGTCCGGCCGTCGCGCAGAACAAGTCCGTCCGCTTCCAGCCCCCGGCCGCCACCGACGCCGTCCTGATGTACGCGGACGAGACGGCCCTGCCCGCCGCGGCCGCCATCCTCGAAGGGCTCCCGCCCGGGACCAGGGTGAAGGCCTGGTTCGAGGTCCCGCACGCGGACGACCGGCTCGCCCTGCGCACCCCCGCCGACGCGGACGTCACCTGGATCGTGCGCGAGAAGGGCGCGGCCCGCCCCGAGCGCACCAGCCGCGTGGTGGAGGCGGTGCGGGCGGCGGAACTGCCCGCCGCGCAGGCCCCCTACGCCTGGCTCGCGGGCGAGGCCGGCACGGTCCGCGCCGTACGCCGCCACCTGGTGGGGGAACGTTCCCTCGACCGCCGCGCGGTGCGTTTCACGGGCTACTGGCGGCTCGGCGCGAGCGAGGAGCAGCTGCTCGCCGAGGCGTACGCGGGGCGGGCCCCGAGCGAGGACCCCGCGTCCGAGCTGTAGCACCGCCTGCGCCAGGCAGGGAAGTTCACGAGGAGGGCCCCGGCGGCTGCCGGGGCCCTCCTCTGTTTGTGATCGAAGTTAGGTTAGGCTAACCTAACTGACACACCCCACCCCCCGCTCCCCCCGCCCGGAGGAAAGTTGATGCGCTCGCATCTGCTGAACGAGACGACCGCGGACCTCTACCGGCGCTCCGTCACCGCCGGCGTCGACCGCGTCGCCGCCCGGCTCGCCGCCACGCAGCGGCCCCACACCGGCATATCCGTCGGCGAACTCGCGCCGGTCATCGACCGCATCGACCTCGACGAGCCGCTGGCCGACACCGCCGCCGCCCTCGACGAGCTCGAGGACGTCTACCTCCGCGACGCCGTGTACTTCCACCACCCGCGCTACCTGGGGCACCTCAACTGCCCGGTGGTCATCCCGGCCGTCGTCGGCGAGGCGGTCCTGTCGGCCGTCAACTCCTCCCTCGACACCTGGGACCAGTCCATCGGCGGCACCCTCATCGAGCGCCGGCTGATCGACTGGACCGCCCGCCGCATCGGCCTCGGCGAGGACGCCGACGGCGTCTTCACCTCCGGCGGCAGCCAGTCCAACTTCCATGCGCTGCTCCTCGCCCGCGACGAGGCCTGCCGGACCGCCATGCGCCGCGCCCGTGACGAGGGCGCCGAGCGCACCAAGGCCGAACTGCTCCCGAAACTCCGCATCTTCGCCTCGGAGGCGAGCCACTTCAGCGTGCAGAAGTCGGCCGCCATGCTGGGCCTGGGCTACGAGGCCGTCATCCGCGTGCCCGTCGACCGCCACCGCCGCATGGACACCGCGGTGCTGGCCCTGGAGCTGGAGAGCTGCGCCGGCGAAGGCCTCGTCCCCATGGCCGTCGTCGCCACCGCCGGCACCACCGACTTCGGGTCCATCGACCCGCTCCCCGAGATCGCCCGGCTGGCCGCGGAACACTCCGCGTGGATGCACGTGGACGCCGCCTACGGCTGCGGCCTGCTGGTCTCCCCCACCCGCCGGCACCTCCTCGACGGCATCGAGAAGGCCGACTCGGTCACCGTCGACTACCACAAGTCGTTCTTCCAGCCCGTGAGTTCCAGCGCAATGCTGGTGCGCGACCGCGCCACGCTGGGGCACGCCACGTACCACGCCGACTACCTCAACCCGCGCCGCATGGCCGAGGAGCGGATCCCGAACCAGGTCGACAAGTCGATCCAGACCACGCGCCGCTTCGACGCGCTCAAGCTGTGGATGACCCTGCGCGTGATGGGCGCCGACGGGGTCGGCTCCCTCTTCGACCAGGTCGTCGACCTGGCCGCCGCCGGCCACGGCCTCATCGCGGCCGACCCGCGCTTCGAGGTCGTCGTGGAGCCGCAGCTCTCCACCCTCGTCTTCCGCTACCTCCCCGGCGGCGACCTGCGCCCCGACCTCGTGGACGAGGCCCAGCTGCACGCCCGCAAGGCCCTGTTCGCCTCCGGTGAGGCCGTCGTCGCCGGAACCAAGGTCGACGGGAGGCAGTACCTGAAGTTCACCCTCCTCAACCCGCAGACCACGACGTCCGACATCACGGCCGTCCTCGACCTCCTCGCCGCCCACGCCGAGCAGTTCCTGGGAGAATCCCTTGCCGTCCACCGCTAAGCCCCACGACTTCATCGGCATCGGCCTGGGCCCCTTCAACCTGGGACTCGCCTGCCTGACCGCACCGCTCGACGAGCTCGACGGGCTCTTCATCGAGTCGAAGCCGCACTTCGAATGGCACGCCGGAATGTTCCTGGACGGCGCGCACCTCCAGACGCCGTTCATGTCGGACCTGGTCACCCTCGCCGACCCGACCTCGCCCTTCTCCTTCCTGAACTACCTGAAGGACAAGGACCGGCTGTACTCCTTCTACATCCGGGAGAACTTCTACCCGCTGCGCGCCGAGTACGACGACTACTGCCGCTGGGCCGCCGACCGGCTCGACAACGTCCTCTACTCCACCACCGTCACCGAGGTCACCCACGACGAGGCCACCGGGCTGTACGAGGTCCACACGGACGGCGGGGAGACGTTCCGCGCCCGCCGTCTGGTCCTGGGCACCGGCACCCCGCCGTACGTCCCCCCGTCCTGCGAGGGCCTGGGCGGCGACTTCCTGCACAACTCCTCGTACATGCGGCACAAGGAGGCCCTCCAGGCGAAGGAGTCGATCACCCTGGTCGGCTCCGGCCAGAGCGCGGCCGAGATCTACTACGACCTCCTCGCCGAGATCGACGTACACGGCTACCAGCTCAACTGGGTGACCCGCTCCCCGCGCTTCTTCCCGCTCGAATACACCAAGCTCACCCTGGAGATGACCTCACCGGAGTACGTGGACTACTTCCACGCCCTCCCCGAGGAGACCCGCTACCGGCTGGAGACCCAGCAGAAGAACCTCTTCAAGGGCATCGACGGCGACCTGGTGAACGCCATCTTCGACCTGCTCTACCAGAAGAAGGTCACCATGCCGGGCGCGGTCCCCACCACCCTCCTCACCAACACCTCCCTCAACAGCACGGCGTACGACACCACCACGGGCACGTACACCCTGGGCCTGCGCCAGGAGGAGCAGGAGCGGGACTTCACCCTCACCACGCAGGGCCTGGTCCTGGCCACCGGCTACCGGTACCGGATACCGGAGTTCCTGGACCCGGTCCGCGACCGGCTGAACTTCGACGGCCGCGGCCGCCTCGACGCGGCCCGCAACTACAGCATCGACGTGACCGGCCGCGGGGTGTACCTGCAGAACGGCACCACCCACAACCACTCCCTCACCTCGCCCGACCTGGGCATGGGCGCGTACCGCAACGCGTACCTCGTCGGCGAGCTGCTCGGCCGCGAGCACTACAAGGTCGAGAAGTCCATCGCGTTCCAGCAGTTCGCGGCCCCGGAAGGCGTCCCCGCATGAGCACCACCCCCGCCCCCCTGTTCTCCCGCACCGACCCGGCCCTGGGCACCTTCTCCGTCCGGCCCCTGGACCCCTTCTCGGACGCGGAACTCCTGCACGGCTGGGTCACGCACCCCAAGGCGTCGTTCTGGATGATGCAGGACGCCTCCCTCACCGAGGTCGAGCGCGAGTACGTCCGCATCACCGCGCACGACCACCACCACGCCTTCCTCGGCCTCCACGAGGGCCGCCCTGCCTTCCTGATGGAGAGCTACGACCCCTCCCGCCTGGAGCTCGTCGGCCTGTACGAGGCGAGCCCCGGCGACGTCGGCATGCACTTCCTGGTGGCCCCGACGGACACCCCCCTCGCCGGCTTCACCCGCGCCGTGATCACGACCGTGATGGCCGCCCTCTTCGCCGACCCCGCCAACCGGCGCGTCGTGGTCGAACCGGACGTCCGCAACACGGCGGTCCACGCCCTCAACGAGGCCGTCGGCTTCGTCCCCGAGCGCGAGGTCCGCAAGCCCGAGAAGGTCGCCCTGCTCAGCTTCTGCACCCGCGAGCAGTTCGAGGCGGCCACCGCCCGCACGACGGGAGTCACGGCATGAGCCTGGCAGACGCCGTCTCCCACCTCTCCCCCGAGCCGTGGGCCCGCGCGAACCGCGCCCTGGTGCGCAAGGCCCTCGCGGAGTTCTCCCACGAGCGCCTGCTGACCCCGAAGGAGCTGGAGTCCGGCCTCTACCGCGTCCTCAGCGACGACGGGACGGTCGAGTACCGCTTCCGTGCGGCCCTGCACGCCCTGGACCACTGGGCGGTGGACGAGCAGTCGATCACCCGCCACCGGGACGGGGAGCAGCTGGAGCCGGACGCCCTGGACTTCCACACGGAGTTCCGGCAGACCCTGGGCCTGAGCGCGGAGGTCCTGCCCGTCTACCTGGAGGAGATCTCCTCCACCCTGGCCGGCACGGCCTTCAAGTACACCAAGCCGCAGACCCCCTCCCCGGTGCTGGCCAAGTCGTCGTTCCAGGACATCGAGACGGGCATGACGGAGGGCCACCCCTGCTTCGTCGCCAACAACGGCCGCCTTGGTTTCGGCGTGCACGAGTACCTCGCGTACGCCCCGGAGGCGGCGAGCCCGGTCCACCTGGTGTGGGTGGCGGCCCACAAGGACGTCTCCACCTTCACGGCGGGCGCGGGCCTGGACCACGACACGTTCCTGCGCGAGGAGCTGGGCGAGGCCGCGACGGCGGGCTTCCGCGCGAGGCTGACCGCCCTGGGCCTCGACCCGGCGGACTACCACTTCCTCCCCGTCCACCCCTGGCAGTGGTGGAACAAGACCACGGTCACCTTCGCCGCCGAGATCGCCAACCGCCGCCTGGTCCTGCTGGGCGAGGGCGAGGACGCCTACCTCCCCCAGCAGTCGATCCGCACCTTCTTCAACACCACCACCCCGACGAAGCACTACGTCAAGACGGCCATCTCGGTCCTCAACATGGGCTTCATGCGCGGCCTCTCCGCCGCCTACATGGAGGCCACCCCGGCCATCAATGACTGGCTCCACCAGCTGATCGAGTCGGACGAGGTCCTCCGGTCCGTCGACTTCTCGATCATCCGCGAGCGCGCGGCGATCGGCTACCACCACCGCCAGTACGAGCGCGCGACGGACCGCTACTCGCCGTACCGCAAGATGCTGGCGGCCCTGTGGCGCGAGTCCCCGGTGAACTCCCTCCAGGAGGGCGAACGCCTCGCGACCATGGCCTCGCTGCTGCACGTGGACGCGGACGGCAGGTCCTTCGTCGGCGCCCTCATCGCGGAATCGGGCCTCACCCCGGCGCAGTGGCTCAAGCCGTACCTCCGCGCGTACCTCCTCCCCCTCCTGCACTGCTTCTACCGGTACGACCTCGCGTACATGCCGCACGGCGAGAACACCATCCTGGTCATCAAGGACGGGGTCGTTCAGCGGGCGGTCTTCAAGGACATCGCCGAGGAGATCGTGGTCATGGA
Source organism: Streptomyces sp. NPDC034085 (assembly GCF_055575555.1). Classification (NCBI taxonomy): domain Bacteria; kingdom Bacillati; phylum Actinomycetota; class Actinomycetes; order Kitasatosporales; family Streptomycetaceae; genus Streptomyces; species Streptomyces sp. NPDC034085. The sequence continues at coordinate 921,571 of NZ_JBVISL010000001.1, forward strand.
CCCGGACGCGGTCCTCCCGCCGGCGGTGGAGCGGATCAAGGCCGACGTCCCGGAGGACATGAGGCTCCTGTCCGTCTTCACGGACGTCTTCGACTGCTTCTTCCGCTTCCTGAACGCGATCCTGGTGGAGGAGGGCATCTGCACGGAGGAAGTGTTCTGGCGGGCGGTGGCGGACTGCGCCCACGACTACCAGGACTCCCTCCCCGCCCTGGCGGACCGCTTCGCGCGCTACGACCTCTTCACACCGGAGTTCCAGCTGTCCTGCCTGAACCGCCTGCAACTGCGCGACAACCGGCAGATGGTCGACCTGGCCGACCCGTCGGCGGCCCTCCAACTGATCGGCACCCTCAAAAACCCCCTCGCCCCCTTCGCCCAACGCTGACGCCCCCGGCGGGCGGGCCCCCGCCCGCCGCCCGCCTGATAGCGTCCGCGCCCATGGCGGAATTCACCCACAGGCGGCACATCACCTCGGTCACGCAGCTCGGTTCCGTGCAGCTCGAACAGGTCAGGCTGTGCGGAACCGCGTACGACGACGAGGACCTCCCGGCGGAGCGCCGCCTGAACCAGGACACCCCCGACGACGAGGCCGTGCTGTACGCGTGCGAACTCTGGGACGTGGTGGCGGCCGACGGAACGCCCCTGTACGAGGCGTGGTTCTACCAGTCGGACAGCGGCTCGATCTTCCGGGCCGGCACCACGGAGATGGTCGCGCAGATTATCCAGTGCGGCCTGGAATGCGAGGACCCGCAGCGCGAGCGGGAACTGGGCACCGCCATGACCCGCGCCGGCCTCCTCCCCCCCGGGCGACTCGGAGTACGAACGCTTCACCCGAGCCGTCACCGGTAGCGGATGACCCGGACCCCGCACTCCCCCAGTCCGTCCAGGCTCTTGAACTCCTCCGCAGAGCCGTCCACGAGTCCCACGAAGCCGGCCTCGGAGTGCACACCGGTGAGCAGCAGCCCGGTGGACTCCCGGCCTCGCCCGTCCAGGCGGCGTACCCACAGCAGGGCCCGGCCGCCGGCCGGCAGGGCTTTGACCGCCTGGACAGAGGCCGCGACGGTCGGGAACTCGGACACCTGCATGACGGGCCCCAACTGTCCCATCGTCGACGCGAACCAGTCGGCCTTCCCCGGCTCCGGCGTGGGGCCCGCCGACTCACCCCGGTCCCAGCGGGCGAAGAACCCCCACGGATCGGAGTTGGGCAGGAGGAACGGTGTCCCGGGTCCCTTCGGCACCACCAGGGCGGCGTCCAGCATCGAGTGCCGCCAGTCCCCCGTCCGCAGCGCGGCCGTGGTCTGGCACGAGAACAGCCAACCGCGGGCCGTCTCGTCCGCCGGGTCCGGTGCCACCAGCTCGACGGGCTCCTCGTACGTCCGCCGCAGCCACTCCTCGGCCTTGATCCGGGCCGTCCCGAAGTCCTCGGCGCCCTGCGGCGCGCCGGGACGGAACCGCGCGAACACCAGCTCCAGCACGCCCGCGGTGTCCAGCCGGGCCAGGCCGCCCGTCATCCCGTCGAGGAAAACGACTCCGCCGCTGTGGTTGTGCACGTACAGCAGGTGCCCGCTCGCGTCCACGGCGCCGATCACCCGGCGCACCCAGACCACGCCCTGGGTATCCGGCCCGGTCTCCTCGGCTCGCCGGATCACCTCGTCCCAGCTTCCGCACCGCAGCTGCTCCGCGCCGGGAAAGTAGCGGCGTATCAGCAGTTCCCACCATCCGGGCGCCTCATGCGCCGGCTGCCAGGGCAGGGGGGTCGACGGCGCCCCGGCGATGGCTGCGGCCACCGTCACGACGCAGCCCCGGGCATTCAACCGCCGCGCCTGCGCCGCCGGTTCTCGCTCTTCATGCGTACGGCTGTACTCGGCAGCGTCTCCCCAGGGGTCGTCGGCAGCCGGATGGAAGGGGGCTCCACCGTCTTTGGGCACCACCACGGAGGCGGTCAGCATCGGTGTCCGTGGATATCCCGGCTGCTCGGTGGTCCGGCACGCGAACAACCACGTCCCGGAGTCCTCGGCTACGGGGTTGGGCTCAGCCAGCTCCACCAGCCCTCGGTACGTGGCGAGAAGCCACTGCGCCGCGATGTGCTGCGGTTCGGTCATCAGTCGCATTCAATCCTGGGTGGGGGGCCAGTTACCCGCTGCGAGCTGGTCGAGGTACGCGGCAACAGGGAGGCGGGTGGGCGGGAAATGGGGTGCATCGCCGTTCTTGGGTACGACCACCACCCGGATGAACGGGGCCAGGGCCACATTTCCGGTTTCGAGATGCTCCTGTGAATCAAATCGAACACACCATGCGAAGTCGTGCTCGAAGGACAGCTCAGGCTGCATCACGATCGTGAATTCGTTCCCACTTTCGGAGAACGCTTCACGTAGAAACTTTCTGGCACTCTCATGGGCTTCCGCGCCGGATAGCGGCATCATGTCCCTCCGTAAGGAATGTGACCAATATTGGGCACGTCTTCCAGAACAGCCAAAGTCCCACTCTGACCGTCAAGGAACACTACCCCGTGCTCCGTGTTCACGGCATTGAAGACGTGCGCAGTACCATCGCTGCGATGAATATATACGACGCTGCGAGCTTCAGGTCCGCGAGCCTCGATGTCACGGATAATGTCGTCATAACCGTGGACGAAGTCATATTCACCAGCCGCCCTGTCCGTCACCCCTAGCGCCTCAGGGGGAACATGTTCACCTTGCGCCCGGGGTGCCGCAGAAACCTCGACCCCCTGCAACCGATGCTCGACTGACACCACATTGTGAGAACAGTTCAGGGTGTAGCCCGCATTGTCCGTGTTGTTTATGTCCCTGAGCCACGGGAAGCGGTCATCGATATATTTCTCCGCATCGGCAGCCGACACCGAGTCCGCATGAATCGCCTTCTCGGTGACCTTTTCCGTGGGCTTCGCCAGATGCGACCAGTCGATGGGCTCGACAGGGTGAGATCACGGATTCCCCATGGCCGAGTTGGCCAGCACCTTGAAGCCGCCCTGGATGTACTGGTCCTGCTCGTGCACCAGGCCGGCCGACAGGCCGACCTTGAAGGCGAAGTCGTTGCCCTGCCGGACCAGGGAGCGCACACCCCACTCCCAGCGCTCGCAGAACGCGTTGAAGGAAGACGTCAGCCCGTCGTGGCCCGTCTCCATCCCCGACAGCGACAGGTCCGAGAAGCCCCGGCCCATGCCGGCCGTACCCGCCATGCCGAGCTCCCTCAGCTCGGCCAGCGTCTTGGTGATCCCGTCCGCGATCTGGCCCAGTGCCTGCTTCGACACGTCCAGATCGGCCCCGTCCCCGTTCACGCCGCCACCTCCCCGTCCAGCGCCGCCGCATCCGGCACGATCCCCCGCACCGGCGGGAACACCGCTCCGCCGGGGCCGGCGGCGTCCAGGGCCACGCCGCACGGGAAGCCCAGCTCCGGGATGACCTCGTCCAGCAGCCGCGCACCGGCCACCTTCCGGAACGTCCACTCCAGTCCGGCCTCACCGCGCGCCTCGGCGAACCGGGCCAAGGCCTCCTCCCCCGAGAACGCGCAGATCCAGTCCAGGCCCCCGAGAGGGGCGGTCCACAACCCGCCCCCGGCGTCCAGCGGCACCAGAACCACCTGCCGCCGGAACTCCTCCAGCCGTGTCCCGGCCGCCTCCCGAGCCTCGTCGACCGGCTCTGCCGCGACCGCGGAGACCGCCGTCGCCGGGACCGGTGTTACGCCGCTCCTCGAAGCCGGCCGCTCGGCGGCAGCCGCCCGCAGCTGAGCCCACTCCTCGTCAAAACCCATTCCCTCTAGCCCCCTTGGCGCAAGCCTGCCGCCTCCCCCGGTTCGACAGATCGTTGCACGGACCTGCGACGGCGCAGGAGGGCGCCCACAGCTGACGGTCCCCTTCACGCCACCCGGCGACGCCGGGCCGGGGCTACTCCCACGGGACCTCCGGGGCGCGGTGGTAGGTGATGCCCTGGGCCTCCAGGCGGGGGGCCTGGGCGGCCAGGCGGAGGCGGTACGCGGGCCAGTCCAGGGCGGCCGCCGGGGACCAGCCGAGTTCCGCGAGGCCCTGGAGGCGGGGGAAGGCCATCAGTTCCCACTCGGACCGGGTCGCGATGTTCTCCGTCCAGAGGGCGGCCTCGACCCCGAGGACCGAGGATTCGGGGACGTCCGGGAGGTAGGAGCCCGGGTTCCAGGAGTAGGAGCGCTGGACCGGGACGTAGCCGGCCCAGGACAGGCCCGGCTTCGTCGCCTTGTCGTACTTCATGTCCAGGTAGGCGCGGTCCGCCGGGGAGAGGATCAGGGGGTGGCCCGCCCTGGCCGCCGCGGCGACCGCCGACCGGTCCGCCGCGGGCGTCTTGTCGTGGCCCCAGTACTGGAGCACCGCCCCCCGCGCCGGGCGGGCGCCGGCCAGCTGGTGCCAGGCCACCACCGTCTTGCCGTGCTCCGCCACCACCGCCTGGGCGCGGTCCATGAAGGCCGCGTAGTCCGCCGCCGGGGTGGAGTGCGCCTCGTCGCCGCCGATGTGGAGGTAGCGGCCGGGGGTGAGGGCGGCGATCTCGCCGAGCACCTCGTCGACGAACTCGTACGTGCGCTCCTTGCCCACGCACAGCGAGCTGAAGCCGACCTTGGTCCCGGTGTAGCGCTCGGGGGCCCTGCCGTCGCAGTTCAGCTCCGCGTAGGAGGCCAGGGCGGCGTTGACGTGGCCCGGCATGTCGATCTCCGGGACGACGTCGACGTAGCGCTGCGCCGCGTAGGCGACCAGGTCCCGGTACGCGGCCTTGGTCCAGTAGCCGCCCGGGCCGCCGCCGACCTCGCTCGCGCCGCCGTACGTCGCGAGGCGCGGCCAGGAGTCGATGGCGATGCGCCAGCCCTGGTCGTCGGTGAGGTGCAGGTGCAGCGTGTTGATCTTGTACTGGGCGAGCTGGTCGACGTACCGCTTGACCTGCTCCACCGGGAAGTGGTGGCGGGCGACGTCCACCATCGCCCCCCGGTACGCGAAGCGCGGCGTGTCCGTGACCTCGCCGCCCGGCACCACGCCCGCGCCCCGCACCGGCAGCAGCTGCCGCAGCGTCTGCCCGGCGTGGAAGAGGCCCGCCGGGGTGCGCGCGGTCAGGGTGACCCCGGAGGCGGTGGTCCGCAGCCGGTAGCCCTCCGCGCCCAGCTCCCGGGCCGCGTCGTCCAGCCGCAGCCGGATCCCGTCCCCCTCCTGCCCCTGTGCCACCGGCAGCGGCAGCCCGCTCGGCCCGCGCAGCTGCTCCGCGAGGAGTTCGCCGACCTGCCGGACCTCCCGCGGCGCGTCCGGCCCGGTACGGATCACCGTGCCGGAGTCGAAGGCGTACCCGGCGCCTCCGGCCCGCGCGGAGACGGGCGCCGGCAGGAGCCGTTCGTAGGGGGCGAGGGCGGCGCGCCGCCCGGCGCCGGGTCTGGCGTCGTCGCCGTGGGCCGCGGTACAGGAGACGGCGGAGCCGAGGCCGCCGAGGACGAGGAGGGTGCCGAGCGCGCGTCGCAGGACTCTCATGGGCCAGGTATAGGCCAACAGGGGCTCCGGCGTGGAGGGGTGGGCCGGTGGGACAATCACCGGATGGCGGAAATCATCCAGAAGGACGGTACGTGGACCTTCGACGGGGACGCGGTGCGCATCGTGCCGGGCCGCGACAAGGGGGTGGGGCTGCTGCGGCAGCATCTCGGCGAGGTGCTGGTGCCGCTGCGGGCGATCGCGGGGATCAGCCATGAGCCGGGGCGCAAGGCGGGCCGCCTGCGGCTGCGGCTGCGCGACGGGGCGGACCCGCTGCTCCAGGTGACGGGCGGGCGGCTGCCGGAGGCTTCGGACCCGTACCGGCTGTCCGTGGAGCCGGACCGCGGCGGGGTGGCGGAGTACTTCGTGGACGAGGTGCGCAACGCCCTGCTGCTGGACCAGGTGGATCCCGGACCGTGTGACGCGTACCTGCTGCCGGGGCCGCCGGTGCCGATCGCCTTCGGCGCGGGTGACGGGACGGCCTCCTTCGACGGTGACCGGGTGGTCCTGGACTGGAACTGGACCACCGAGGAGGCCAAGCGCTCGGGCGGGCCGCGCGAGTTCCGGCTCGCGGACGTGCGGGCGGTGGAGTGGTCCCCGTCCAAGGGGCTGGACAACGGCTGGCTCCGGTTCACCCTGGCGGGCGCCACGGGCACCCCCGCACCCAAGTACGACCCGTGCACGGTCGAGCTGTTCGGCTTCAAGAAGGACCCGCTGATGGCGCTGGTCGCGGCGGCCGTGGCCGTACGGATGCCCCATCCCGCGGCCGCCGCGCCCGGGCCGGCCGGGGCGCTCCCGCTCACGGAGTCGTCGGCGGCCCTGGCGGGCGAGCCCGTGGACCACGACACCCTGCTGCGGCGGCTGCGCGAGGCGGGCGACCTGCACCAGGCGGGCGTCCTCACCGCCGACGAGTTCGCGGCGGCGAAGGCGGCGATTTTGGGTCGTTTCTGACCACCCAGGACCGGAATCTCCCCTTCCCTGGTCCAGACCAGCGGGATCCTGCCCGATTCCGGGCAGGATCTTTGCGTTTCATCCCGTGGACAGTCAATATCTACTGGTGCTCGACCGCCGCCCGTCCCATGACGACCTCGTCGACCACCTGGTGCGCAGCACCGCGCTGCAGCGCGGCGAGGCCGCCCGGGTGGTGCTCGACGTGCTCGCGTACTTCAACGAGACGACCGAGGAGTTCGTCCGCCGACGCCACCGCGAGCTGCAGTCGGGCGGCGCGGTCAACGCGGAGATCTTCGAGCGGATCGCGGCCGAGCTGCCGCACCGCGCCGTGGCGCCCCCGGAGCTCTCGCTCCGGCAGCTGCGCCGCATCGTCTACGGCTGACGGGGCCGGGGCGGCCCCGTGGCCGCGCGCGGACGAGCAGGACACCGAACTTCAGGAGGGGCAACACCGTATGTGCGGAATCGTCGGTTACATCGGCAAGCGTGACGTGGCACCGCTGCTGCTGGAGGGCCTGGCACGACTGGAGTACCGCGGCTACGACTCCGCGGGCATCGTCGTCAACAGCCCGAAGGCCGCCGCGCTGAAGATGGTCAAGGCGAAGGGCCGCGTCCGCGACCTGGAGGCCCGCGTCCCCAAGCGCTTCGCCGGCACCACGGGCATCGCCCACACCCGCTGGGCCACCCACGGCGCCCCGAGCGACACCAACTCGCACCCGCACCTGGACCCCGAGAACAAGGTCGCCGTCGTCCACAACGGCATCGTCGACAACGCCGCCGAGCTGCGCGCCAAGCTCGAGGCCGAGGGCGTCGTCTTCGCCTCCGAGACCGACACCGAGGTGATCACCCACCTGATCGCCCGCTCCCGGGCCGACAGCCTGGAGGAGAAGGTCCGCGAGGCGCTGAAGGTCATCGAGGGCACCTACGGCATCGCCGTGATGCACGCCGACTTCGCCGACCGCATCGTCGTCGCCCGCAACGGCTCGCCCGTCATCCTCGGCATCGGCGAGAAGGAGATGCTCGTCGCCTCCGACGTCGCCGCGCTGATCGCCCACACCCGCCAGGTCGTGACCCTCAACGACGGCGAGATGGCCACCCTCAAGGCCGATGACTTCCGCACCTACACCACGAGCGGTACGACGACCACCGCCACCCCGGAGACCGTGGAGTGGGAGGCCGCCTCCTACGACATGGGCGGCCACGACACCTACATGCACAAGGAGATCTCCGAGCAGCCCGACGCGGTCGACCGCGTGCTGCGCGGCCGGATCGACGACCGCTTCAACACCGTCCACCTGGGCGGCCTGAACCTGGACCCGCGCGAGGCCCGCGGCATCCGCCGCGTCAAGATCCTGGGCTGCGGCACGTCCTACCACGCGGGCCTCATCGGCGCCGGGCTGATCGAGAGCATGGCCCGCATCCCCGCCGACGCCGAGCCGGCCTCCGAGTTCCGCTACCGCAACCCGGTCGTGGACCCGGACACCCTCTACATCGCCGTCTCCCAGTCCGGTGAGACGTACGACGTGCTCGCGGCCGTCCAGGAGCTCAAGCGCAAGGGCGCCCGCGTCCTCGGCGTGGTCAACGTGGTCGGCTCGGCGATCGCCCGCGAGGCCGACGGCGGCGTGTACGTGCACGCCGGCCCCGAGGTGTGCGTCGTCTCCACCAAGTGCTTCACCAACACGGTGGTGGCCTTCGCGCTGCTCGCCGTGCACCTGGGCCGGATCCGGGACCTGTCGGTCACCGACGGCAAGCGGATCATCGAGGGCCTGCGCAAGCTGCCCGCGCAGATCGAGGAGATCCTCAAGGGCGAGGAGGACATCAAGCGGCTGGCGGCCGAGTACGCCGACGCCAAGTCGATGATGTTCATCGGCCGGGTCCGCGGCTACCCGGTGGCCCTGGAGGCCTCGCTGAAGCTGAAGGAGATCTCCTACATCCACGCCGAGGCCTACCCGGCCTCCGAGCTGAAGCACGGCCCGCTCGCGCTCATCGAGCCGGCCATGCCGACGGTCGCGATCGTCCCGGACGACGACCTGCTGGAGAAGAACCGCGCGGCGCTGGAGGAGATCAAGGCCCGCAGCGGCCGGATCCTGGCCGTCGCCCACCGCGAGCAGGAGAAGGCCGACCACACCATCCTCGTGCCCAAGAACGAGGACGAGCTGGACCCGATCCTGATGGGCATCCCGCTCCAGCTGCTGGCGTACCACACCGCCCTGGCCCTGGGCCGGGACATCGACAAGCCGCGCAACCTGGCGAAGTCGGTCACGGTCGAGTAGTCACCGCCGCGAACGCGGACGGCCCCCGGGGGATCTCCCCCGGGGGCCGTCCGCGTTCCGGAGCCGTCGCAACTGCGGCGGCGCCGCCGTGCCGTGACCTGGCGTCAGGTCCGCTCAGCCCGCGGCGACCGCCCTGCCCCGGGCCCTGCCGAGCGCCATCGGCCAGTGCGCCAGCGCGGCGGTGGCCCCGTACCAGGCCAGCAGCCCCGCCACGGCCGCGACCCAGCCGCCCGCCTTGGCCAGTGCGGAGCTGTCCGCGAAGGAGGCGACGGCCAGCAGGAGGAGGGAGAGGGTCAGCAGCCCGTAGACGCCCTGGCCGAACACTCCGCTCGCCGCGGCGAGCGTCAGGCTCAGCGCGAGCATCGCGAAGAGGACGAGGAACGCTCCGGCCGCCTCGTCCGAGACCGCGGCGCCCGCGCCCTTGGCCCAGGTGAACCAGAAGACGCCGAGGCCCGCGAAGGCCGTGCCGTTGAAGCCGTCGCCGCCGCGGTACTCGAGGAGGCCGAGGAGGAAGAGCGCCGCTCCGCCGACGTACATCGCGAGCGAAACGGAGTTGGCGGCGGTCACACCGGCGAGGACGCCCGTGTGGCCGATACCGAACGCGAGAAGGGTGAGACCCAGGGCGATGGTCCCCAGGGTCGAAGTCGAGGCCGTGCTTCCCGCAGAGACACCATTGTCCACGGCGGGCTCCCTTCGATCTGCAGTTGTTTGCTGCGTCCCAGCAGCATTTATCTACCCTTTACAAGGGGGTTCACAACCGCACAACCGAGATACAGCGGGTTACGGAATGACAACAACCGGTCGCTGCGCCCGCTTCGCCAGCCGGCCCGCCACGGAGCCGAAGATCCGGCCCACGAGTCCGTGGGTGGAACCCACCACGATGGCGTCCGCCGAGTACTCCCGGCCGACCTCCTCCAGCTCGTGACAGATGTCACCGCCGCGCTCGACCAGGATCCACGGGACCTCGGCCAGATAGTCCGCGCAGGCCAGCTCCAGGCCGAGGACCTCGGTGCGGTGGTCGGGCACGTCCACGAAGACCGGCGGCTCACAGCCGGCCCACACCGTCGTGGGCAGCCGGTTGGCCACGTGCACGATGATCAGGCCGGATCCGGAACGCCGGGCCATGCCGATCGCGTAGGCCAGGGCGCGCTCACTGGACGTGGAGCCGTCGAAGCCCACCACCACGCCGTGACGGAAGGCCGGGTCACAGGGGTGACGTGTCTGTTCCACCGCGCGCAGGTCGCTCGATACGGAATCGGCGAGGTGTTTGCGCTTGCGGTCCGCGGGTTCGGAGAATTCGTGACCGGCCATGGGTGTCTCGGCGAAGAGTCCTCGGGGGAAGCGACAGGGGCGGTTTCGGCGACTCGGACTTTCTGACGACGCGGACTGGGCCCACGAGCGCTTTTGACGACGCTGCGTGACGGAACTCTGTCCGGGAAGCATCTTCCCAGCCCTTACCCACCAGGGTACGGCGACACTCCTGTCCTGCACAGGGCGTGCCGCCCTTGGAGAGCGTCCCAGGGAGCATGCCGGAGCGCGGGCGCCTTTGCAATGGCAGCTGTCCCCTACAGCCAGTGACGGGCGGTGCCCGCGCCACCCGTGCGCGCAGTGACCGAGGCGCGCCGCGCGACGTTGGACAAGGGTCCGACCGTCCAGGAAGAGCCCGCAGGGAGTACGCCGTGCCCGGTCATCCGGTTCACCCCGTCCAGCCCGTCCAGCCCGCTCCGATGACGCGGTCCGCCCGGTCCGCCAGGTCCGCCCGCTCCGTGCCGTCCTCGGGGCGCGCCCCGCTTCACCCGTCCGGGCAGTCCGCCGGACGGCCCCATGACGACCCGGCGGGTGACGTGGTGCGCTGGGCCGCCTTCAGCTGCCTGCTCGTCCCGGTGGTCCTGGTGGTCTACGGGACCTCGTACGGCGGGGCCGCCGTGGCGACCCTGGGGCTGGCCGCCGTGACGGCCGCCTGCCGGGTGCTGCTGCGGTACTCGGAGAAGACGCAGCGGGCCGCGGCGCGGGTGCTGACGGAGGATCCGCTTCCGTCCGGCCACCGCGGCCGGCACTCGCGCACCGGGGCCGGTTCGCACCGCGGCTGCCACGGCTCCGGTGGCCCGTCCCCGCAGGACTGACCGGTTCGCACGTACACACCCGGTTGTTTTCAGCCAACTTCCGGACCCAGTGCTTCCCTTGCCGGAATGTCCCCCCGATCCCCCCACCACCAGCGACTACGGACTCCGGGGGACGTATCCACCCCATGGGTACTGGCCACGGCCGGATCGCGGGCTTCCTCGCCGGGTAGCGGAGTGGAACGCTTCCTGATCGAATGCTTTTCGCCAAGTTGCCAAGTCGACATAGCGCTGCGTGCTGAACTTGTCACGCCGACACCACGGGACGCAGTAGATTCGATCATGTATTTACGGCGGGGGATCCACGTGCAAGGCCGAGGGGAAACGTGCAGGTGCGACCAGACCAAGGAGTCGCGACACCCAAGGGGGGCTTAGCGCCATGAGCCAGGATTCCACCGCCGTCGTCGCGGACGCGGGCCGGAAGCTCGCGGGGCGTCGCCGCAGGGAGATCGTCGCGGTGCTGCTGTTCAGCGGCGGACCGATCTTCGAGAGTTCCATTCCGCTGTCCGTGTTCGGCATCGACCGGCAGGACGCGGGAGTTCCACGCTACCGACTGCTCGTGTGCGCCGGTGAGGACGGTCCGCTGCGGACCACCGGCGGACTCGAACTGACCGCGCCGTACGGGCTGGAGGCGATCGCCCGGGCGGGCACCGTCGTCGTGCCGGCCTGGCGCTCCATCACTTCTCCGCCGCCGCCGGAGGCGCTCGACGCGCTGCGCCTGGCGCACGAGGAGGGGGCCCGGATCGTCGGCCTGTGCACGGGAGCCTTCGTGCTCGCCGCCGCCGGGCTGCTGGACGGCCGGCCCGCGACGACGCACTGGATGTACGCGCCGACGCTGGCCAAGCGCTACCCGTCCGTCCACGTCGACCCCCGCGAGCTCTTCGTGGACGACGGCGACGTGCTGACGTCTGCGGGCACCGCGGCCGGGATCGACCTGTGCCTGCACATCGTGCGCACCGACCACGGCAGCGAGGCGGCCGGGGCCCTGGCCCGACGGCTCGTCGTCCCGCCGCGCCGCACGGGCGGCCAGGAGCGCTACCTCGACCGGTCGCTGCCCGAGGAGATCGGCGCCGACCCGCTCGCCGAGGTCGTCGCCTGGGCGCTGGAACACCTCCACGAGCAGTTCGACGTGGAGACGCTGGCCGCCCGCGCCTACATGAGCAGGCGCACCTTCGACCGGCGGTTCCGCTCGCTCACCGGCAGCGCGCCGCTCCAGTGGCTGATCACCCAGCGGGTGCTCCAGGCGCAGCGGCTGCTGGAGACCTCGGACTACTCGGTCGACGAGGTGGCCGGCCGCTGCGGCTTCCGCTCGCCGGTCGCCCTGCGCGGCCACTTCCGCCGGCAGCTCGGGTCCTCCCCGGCCGCCTACCGCTCCGCCTACCGCGCGCGCCGGCCGCAGGCCGACGTGTCCCCGGTGTCGGAGATGCAGGGCGCCCCGGTGCCGCACCAGCGCACCCCGCAGCCCCAGCGGGCGGCGGCGGCCCTGGCCGCCTCCGGTCCGAGCGTGACGGAGCTGTACGCCCCGAGCCGGGTGCTGCGCGAGCACGCGTAGCGGTCGCGTCGAAGCGAGGAGGTCCCCCGCACCGGTCGGGCACCGGTGCGGGGGACCTTCGGCATAAGGGGACCTTCGGCATAAGGTGGGGCGCATGAACGATCGCATGGTGTGGATCGACTGCGAGATGACCGGGCTCTCGTTGACGGACGACGCACTTATCGAGGTGGCCGCGCTGGTCACCGACTCGGAACTCAACGTGCTCGGCGAAGGCGTGGACATCGTGATCCGCCCGCCGGACGCGGCCCTGGAGACCATGCCGGACGTGGTGCGCGAGATGCACACCGCCTCCGGGCTGCTCGACGAGCTGGCCGGCGGCACGACCCTGGCCGACGCCGAGGCGCAGGTCCTGGCGTACGTGCGGGAGCACGTGAAGGAGCCCCGCAAGGCCCCGCTGTGCGGGAACTCGGTCGGCACCGACCGCGGGTTCCTCTTCCGTGACATGCCCGCGCTGGAGAGCCACCTGCACTACCGGATCGTGGACGTGTCCTCGGTCAAGGAGCTGGCGCGCCGCTGGTACCCGCGGGCGTACTTCAACAGCCCGCCGAAGAGCGGCAACCACCGGGCGCTGGCGGACATCAGGGAGTCCATCGCCGAGCTGCGCTACTACCGCGAGGCGGTCTTCGTGCCGCAGCCCGGACCCGACTCGGACACCGCCCGGTCGATCGCCGCCAAGCACGTGGTGGCGGGCGAGTAGCACCCCCGGAGGGGGGCGCGGGGGAAGGGTGGAGCGAGCACCCTCACGGACCCTGTACCCTTTTCTTCGGCCGGTCGTTCTGCGACCGGACATGGTGGGTGTAGCTCAGTTGGTAGAGCACCTGGTTGTGGTCCAGGTGGCCGCGGGTTCAAGTCCCGTCACTCACCCTGCGGGAAGGCCCCGGTTCGCGAGAGCGGACCGGGGCCTTCTGCATGTCCGTACACCCGCCGGGCGCGCCCGGGCCGGCGCAGCCGCGGGCCCGGGGGCCGGCGTACGGCTGCGGTCGCCGGGGCTCAGGCCGAGTGCAGCGCCCCCAGCGACTTCGCCAGTTCTGCCGCGGTCATGACGGGGGCGACCTCGATCTCGGCGTTGAACTCGTGGAAGAGGTCCCAGGTCAGCGAGGGCATGTCCGCGCTGTCCTGGAGGTCGAAGACCATCCAGCAGGAGCGCACTCCCTCGTGGAGGCCGAAGTAGGCAGCCTCCGGCTTCACCCTGTCCATCAGCTTCTTCATCGCCTGGGGCAGGCCGCCGGTCGAGATGCCCTCGTTGGTGGCGGCCGTGTCCATGTGGGCCCTGAGCATGACTCTCATGCGCGGCTCCTTCCGTCAGGGCCACCCTCCGCGCGGCACGGGGCCGCGGCAACATTTGCGCCCCCGTCCGGGCGGGCCGTCCGTACCGGCGCCGGGCGGCGGGAGCCGTACGGTGTTCCCCGCGCGGCGGAACCCCTCAGTCCAGGATTCCGACGTCGCGGAAGAACCGGTAGCGCGAGGGGTCGTCCGGCAGGAACCAGTGGAAGCCCTCCTCCAGGAAGACCGCCACCAGGTTGACGGCGATGACCAGCCCCAGGAAGCCCAGGACGAGCATCCCCGCCGTCCGGTACGGGCCGGGGGCGGCCGTCGGGACGGTCCGGGCGGCCGTGGCGTGGGCGAGGGCGAGGACGACGCCGATCGCGACGGCCGAGGCGGAGAAGAGGATCCACGCCCACACGTACAGGTGCAGGCCGAACGCCTCGCTGCCGTATCCCTTGTCGCCGGGGAGGACGTGCAGCATCGTCTGCCGCCACGCGGCGAAGGAGCCGCACATCACCGCGACCAGGGCCATGCCCCAGCCCGTCATGTAGTCCCGGCCCGTCACCACGCCGGCCGTCAGCGCGGTGCGGACGATGTACCCGGCGCCGGCCGCGGCCAGCAGCATGAACATCCGCTGCACGACGCACAGGGGGCAGGGGTACTCCCCCAGCCCGAACTGGTAGAAGAGGCCGCCGCAGACGACCGCCGTCCAGCCGGCGGCGAAGAAGCAGGCGAACCAGTACTGGACCCGCCCCAGCAGGCCGCTCTCCGGCGGCGCCTCCGACAGGAGGCTGTTCATCGTGGCCACGGGTCAGTAGCTCAGGTGGAGGGCGAGGCCGCTGGTGATGTGGTGGGCCATCAGCAGGAGCACGGCGACGAGCATGACCCACCAGGCGCCGAGCATCACGGTCCGGGACGTGTCCCGGTGCATCGCGACGAGGGTGGCGAGGAGCCCGCCGAAGATGAGGGTGTCCATGAGGCGGACCGTACCGACCTGCGGACTTCCGCCCCGCGAGGCGCGCCCCCGGGGGTACGCCGGTTGCCCCGGCCGGGGTCAGTCGCCCCGGCGCCTGCGGCGGGCCCGCCGCCCGCGCGCCCCGCGGTCGCCGCCCCGGGCCCGGTCGTCGAGCGCGATCCACACCCGTACCTCGGTCCCCCCGAGCACCGAGCGCCCCAGCCGTACGTCGCCGCCCGTGGACTCCGCGACCCGCCGGACGATGTCCAGGCCGAGCCCCGTGGAACCGTCCCGCGCGCCGTCGTTGCCGCGGCGCAGGGCGGCGTCCGGGTCGGCGATGCCGGGGCCGGCGTCCGAGACCAGGACGATGACGGCGTCCCCCGCGTCGTGCACGTCCACCGCGAAGGGGGTGGCCTCCGGGGTGTGCCGGAAGACGTTGCCGAGCATCGCGTCCAGGGCGGCCGCCAGCTCCGGGCGGGCCACCGGGATGCGCACGGTCCGGTCGACGCCCGCGAGCCGGACCTCGCGGCCCTCGTCCTCCGCCAGCGCCGACCAGAAGGCCATCCGGTCGCGGATCACCTCGGAGGCGTCGCAGCCGGCCGTGGCGGCCGCGGTGGGCGGGCGCTGCTCGCGGGCGGTACGGATGATCGTGTCGACCTCCCGTTCCAGCTGCTCCACCGCCGCCCGGGTGTGCTCGGCGGCCGGGCCGTCGCCGAGGGAGGCGGCGTTGAGCCGCAGCACGGTCAAGGGCGTGCGCAGCCGGTGCGAGAGGTCGGCGGCGAGCTCCCGCTCGTTGGCGAGGAGTTCCACGACCTGGTCCGCCATCGAGTTGAACGCGACGGCCGCCGAGCGGAGCTCCTTGGGGCCGTCCTCCGGCACGCGCGCCCCGAGCCTGCCCTCCCCCAGCTGGTGTGCGGCGTCCGCGAGCCGTTCGGCGGGGCGCACCAGGCGGGCGCCGAGCCGGTCCGCGACCGCCACCGAGCCGATGACGAGCGCGAGGCCGACCCCGCCGAGGACGAGCCAGGCCGTGGTGACGCCGTTGCTGACCTCGCTCTCCGGCACGTAGATCTCGATCACGGCGATGTCCCCGGAGCCGAGGGCGACGGGCTGGAGCAGCGCGGACCCCCCGCCGGGGACGCCGGTGGTCGTCGCCCGCCCGAGGGAGCGGGTCTCGGCCACCGCCTGCGCCGCGGCCCGGCCGTCGCCGAGGTCCACCGCGGCGGCGCCGCCGACCGCGGGCACGTGGACGGCCATCCGCCCGGCGGCGCCCATCTCGGTGGACTCCACGGCCCGGCGCAGCTGCGCCGGGTCGGTGGTGATGGACAGGGTCGGCCCCATGGTGGCGGCCTGCCGCTCGGCGTTGGAGAAGGCGCGGTCGCTGGCCATCTCCCGCACCACCATCGCCAGGGGCACCGCGAAGGCCAGGACCACCATGGCCGTGACCGCGAGGCACACCTTGACCAGCGCCCATCTCACGGCGTCCGCCTCACTGCGGTGGCTCCAGTTTGACGCCCACGCCGCGCAGGGTGTGGAGGTAGCGGGGGCGGGCGGCGGTCTCGCCGAGCTTGCGGCGCAGCCAGGACAGGTGCACGTCGATGGTCTGGTCGTCCCCGTACGACTGCTGCCACACCTCGGCGAGCAGCTCGCGCCGGGCCACGACCACCCCGGGCCGTCCGGCGAGGAAGGCCAGCAGGTCGAACTCGCGCCGGGTGAGGTCGAGCACGCAGCCGTCGAGCTCGGCCTGGCGGCGCAGCGGGTCGATGGCGAGCCCGCCGACGTGCAGCACGCGGGAGGGGGGTTCGGCCCCCGCGGCGGCGCGGGCGCGGCGCAGCACGGCGGCCATCCGGGCGGAGAGGTGCTCGACGGAGAAGGGCTTCGTCAGGTAGTCGTCGGCGCCGTCGTTGAGCAGCCGGACGATCTCGGCCTCGTCGTCGCGGGCGGTGGCGATGATGACCGGTACGTCGGTGATGCCGCGCAGCATCTTCAGGGCCTCGGAGCCGTCGAGGTCGGGCAGCCCGAGGTCGAGGATGACCACGTCGAAACGGTGGTGGGCGACTTCGCGCAGGGCCTCCAGGGCCGTGCCGACGCTCCGCACGGTGTGGGAGGCCTCGGTCAGGTGCCGGATGAGGGCGGAACGTACGAACTGGTCGTCCTCGACCACGAGCACACTAGCCATGGGCGCACGGTAGTCCATCCGGGGGACCCGGGGAGGTGCCGGGCCGGGTCTGTGACGGGTGGGGCAGGATGGGCCCCGATGCGACGAGGACCTGTACATGGCGTGGCCTGGGTGCTGGCGACCGCGGCCGCCGTGACCCTGACGTGGTGGGGCGTGCACACGGTCATGTCCGGAACGGCCTACGATCCTCCGCTCGCGGTGCCGTTGACGGCGCGGGCACCGTCCGTCCCGCCGCCGTCCTCCGCCACGCTGGGCCCGGAGCCGTCGCCGGGCTCCCCGTCCCCGTCCCCGGCGGCGTCCGCCTCCGCGTCCGCGTCGGCGCCCGCTGCGAGCGGCCCTTCGGCCTCCCTGTCCGCGAAGCCGAGGCAGGCGGCGCCGCCGCCCGGCCGGAGCCCGTACCCGGAGGACGGGCAGGGCGGCGGATCCGGCACGGTGAGGAGCTACGCGGTGTCGGGCGGGCGGGTCGTCTTCGACCTCGGGACCACCTCGGCGGGGCTGGTCTCGGCCACACCGGAGGCGGGCTGGCGGATGCAGGTATGGAAGCAGGACTTCTGGATCCGGGTCACCTTCACCCAGGGCGGCCGCGAGGTGTCGGTGTTCTGCACCTGGCACGACCACCCGCCGGCGGTGGAGATCGTCGACCCGTAGGCGGTGTCGACCCGCGGGCCGCGCCGCCCGTGGGCCGTGTCAGCGGAAGACCGAGGGCGGCGGCTGGGGGGAGGCCACCGCCGAGGCGTCCGCGACCGGGGCGGCGCCGCCGGTGAAGTCCGCGAGCGCGCGGCCGTGTTCGACCCGGCCGGGGTGCGGGTCGCTCGCCACGCGGCGCGTGAACTCCGCGACGGGCAGCTCCCGGTCGGAGGCCACGAGCACCGCGTTGCCGAAACGTTTCCCCCGCCAGACGACCGGATCCGCCGCCAGCGCCAGCTCCGCGAACCGGGAGGCGGCCGTGGCGATCTGGCCCCGCAGGTGCGCCAGCGGCGGGCCGTCCGCCAGGTTGGCCACGTACCATCCGGCGGGCGCCAGGGCCCGGCGTACGTCGTCCAGGAACTCCGCGCTGGTCAGGTGGGCCGGGGTGCGCGCCCCGCTGAACACGTCCGCGACGACCAGGTCCGCCCAGCCGTCCGGCACCTTCGCGAGCCCCGCCCGGGCGTCCACGGCCCGTACGCGGATCCGCGCCTGGGGGTCCAGCGGCAGGTGCTCCCGCACGAAGGCCACCAGGGCCCCGTCGATCTCCACCACCTGCTGTGTGGAGCGGGGGCGCACGGCGGCCGTGTAGCGGGCCAGGGTGAAGGCGCCGCCGCCCAGGTGCACCACGTTCAGGGGCCGGCGGGCCGGGGCGATCAGGTCGATGAGGTGCCCGATCCGGCGCTGGTACGCGAAGTCCAGGTGCTCGGGGTCCGCCAGGTCCACGTGCGACTGCGGGGCCCCGTCGATGAGCAGGGTCCAGGCGCGGGGGCGTTCGCGGTCCGGGACCAGCTCGGCGAGGCCGCCGCCCACCTGCCCGACGACCGGTTCCGCGCCGCCCCGGTTACCCCTGCTGCCCTTGCTCTTGCCTGCCACGCCCCCATTATGGCTGGTCAGCGCCTCAGCGGCAGTTGTCGGCCGCCTCGATCAGCCGGGCCGCCTCGCCGAGCGCGGCACGCAGCACCTCGGGGTCGGTGACCGGGCCCACCGCCTCGGGCGGCAGCAGCCAGCCCGTGCCGCCCGCGGTGGGCGAGGCGGCGTCGCCGAAGCGCATGCCGCGCCCGTTGGTCTGCGTACAGGCGCTCCCCGGCAGGTCCCAGGCGTCCGCGGTGCCGGGCGGGACGAGGAACCCGAGGGTCCCGCCGGAGCCGTCGTGCAGCACCGGGCCGACGCCGGGGGCGGCCTGCCCGGCGCCGCGGCGGATGATGTCCACCGCCTCCAGGCCCTGGCGGGCGGGCACGGTCACCAGGTCCGGCGCCGCGTAAGGAACGACGTACGAAGGGGCGGACACGGCGGCCGGTGACGGGACGGGCTCGACGGCGGTCGTCGCAGCCGGTGACGGGAGGGGCGCAGGGGCCGGTGACAGGACCGCCGAGGGGGCCGCGCCCGGGGTCGCGGCCGGGCTCGCGGCCGGGGAGGTCGCGCCGGGCCCGGGCGCGGTGTTCGTTCCGATGCTGTCCATGCCGGCCTCCACCAAGGGGAACCCCTCCTCGATCCGTATCCGCATGGGTTCAACGCGCGGAAGCGTCAACGGGTGCGGCGGCAAGACGCCGCAAAGGATGGCAGTTCATGGCGGATGACGGGTGAGATATCCGTTTTGTAGCCAAACACCGCATGAAGCACCCCTCGCCGGCGGTACGTTCATGCGCGCCGGAGCCCTGACTCCGGGGCGAGATCGACCGGGATCGACAGGGTCCTGCGGGACACCTGGGATTGTCCAGAGAGGCACACGTCCATGGCGGCGTCCCCCCACTCACCCAACTCCTCCTTCCGCCGGCTGCGCGGTCAGCACTCCCCGGCCGAGTTCGCGGCCATGGTCCGCCGCGCGGCCCGCGAGATCGGCGAAACGGTTTCCTGCGACGCCCGCTACATCGGCCGCGTCGAGTCGGGCGAGATCCGCTGCCCCAACTACGCCTACGAGCGGGTCTTCCTCCACATGTTCCCGGGCCGTACCCTCGCCGACTTCGGGTTCTCCCCCCGCGAGACGGTCCGCGGCCGGTCCGCGCAGCGCGCCCGGCCCGCTCCCCCGGTCTTCCCCCACCTCATCCAGCGTTCCAAGGAGAGCGACGTGCTGCGTCGCGCGTTCATGACGGGCGGCTCCGCGACCGTGGCGGCCGCGACCCTCAGCCTCACCCTGCTCGGCGACAGCCGCCGGATCCCCGCCCGCGCCGGGGAGGCCGAGGCCGCCGCGGTCGAGGACGCGGTACGCCAGATCCGGCTGCTGGACGACCGGCACGGCGCCGACGCCCTCTACCGGCGGGCGGCGCAGCCCCTGCAGACCGCCTACGCGCTGCTCGACGCGGGGGCCGCCCGGCAGTCCACCGAGGACCGGCTGCACGCGGGGGCCGGGGAACTGGCCGTCTCGGTGGGCTGGCTGGCGCACGACTCGGGCCGCTTCGAGGACGCCCGCTCGCACTACGCGGAGGCCCTGGCCACCGCCCGGGTCTCGGGGAACGCGGCCCTGGAGGCGCACGCCTTCAGCAACATGGCCTTCCTGGCCCGGGACCGCGGACGCCACCGCGAGTCGGTACGGGCGGCCCAGGCGGGCCTGCGCGCGGCCCGCCCGCTCGGCTCGCCCCGGCTGCTGGCGCTGCTGGCGCTGCGGGAGGCCGGCGGCTGGGCGGGGCTCGGGGACCGCAGGGCCTGCGAGGAGTCCCTGGCCCGGGCGCACGCGGAGTTCGCGCGGGGCGAGTGCGGCACCGACCCGGAGTGGATGTCGTTCTTCGGCGAGGCGGAGCTGGAATCCCTGGAGTCCCGCTGCTGGGCCGCGCTCGGGGAGCACGTCCGCGCGGCCCGGCACGCCCGGCGCGCGGCGGACCTCCAGGACCCGCACTTCTCGCGGAACGTCGCCCTCTACACGGCGGAGCTCGCCGAGAACCTGGCCCGCGCCGGGGCGCCCGACGAGGCGGCCTGGGCGGGCGGCCGGGTGCTGGACCTGCTGGCCGACATCCGCTCGACCCGGATCCGGTCCATGCTCGCGGGCACGGCCCGCACCCTGGTCCCGCACCAGCGCTCCCCGCGCGTGGGCGCCTTCCTCACCCGGCACGCCGAGGCCTGAACCGCCGCCTCGGCACCCCGGAGGCGACCGCGCGTCACCCGGCCCGGATGCCGCACACCGGAGCCGGGGTCAGCCTTCGAGGTGGCCGGTGTCGTTCCAGCGCTCCAGCGCGGGGGCCCCGTAGGCCCAGCCGAGGACGGACAGGGAGGTGGGGTCGAGCCGGATGCGGGCGCCGAAGGAGGCCTCGAAGCCGAGCCAGCGGGCGGCGAGGGTGCGCAGGATGTGGCCGTGGGCGAAGACGAGGACGTCGCGCTCCGCCGAGCGGGCCCAGGACACGACCTCGTCGGCGCGCGCCGCGATGTCGGCGACGGACTCGCCGCCGGGGACCCCGTCGCGCCAGATCAGCCAGCCCGGCCGGACCGCCTGGATCTCGGCCGGGGTCATGCCCTCGTAGTCGCCGTAGTCCCACTCCATGAGGGTGTCCCAGGCGTCGGCCTGCGCGCCGAAGCCCGCCAGGTCGCAGCTCTCGCTGGCGCGGACCAGCGGGCTGGTGCGCACCTCCAGGCCGCGCAGGTCCGCCCAGGGCTCGCGGGCCAGGCGCTCGCCCAGCCGCTTCGCGCCCAGCCGGCCCTCCTCCAGCAGCGGCACGTCCGTGCGGCCGGTGTGCTTGCCGAGCCGGGACCATGCCGTCTGGCCGTGCCGGGCCAGCAGGATGCGCGGGGCCATCTGTGTTTCTCCTGGTCAGAGGTGCTCACCCCGGGACGCACGGCGGGCGCGACCGGGACGGGGGATGCGGTCAGGGCGTCCGTCCATCATCGCCGACGCGGGCGGCCGGCGTTCCGGCCGCCCGCGGGCCCGCCCCCCTGGGGGCAAGGCGGGCTGGACCGTTTCCGCCGTATGACCACGATTGTCAGTGGCGGATGGGACACTTCCGCCCGTGAGCTCCTACCCGCCCAGCGGCCCGCCCCAGACGACGACACTGCGGCAGCGGCTCGCCGACCTGCGCGGCCCCGCCGTGCCGCCCCGCCCGCTCGACGCCCGGGCGCTCGCCGCTCTCGCCGCCAACCCCGGCTGCGGCAGACGGGCCCTGCTCGACGGCGCCGGAGTGGACAAGACCGCGCTCGCGGCCGCCCTGGGCTCCCCCGCCGCCTTCGGGCAGTCGCAGTTCGCGATCGTCCGCGGCAACTCCTTCGAGGCCAAGGTCAAGGGCGACGGCGGCGCCGAGCTGCTGCGGCTGACGCACGCCCGCCTGGGCGGCGCGGCCGAGCCGCCCGGGCGGGACGCGCGGGTGCCCGACCTGACCGCCGCCGGGCCCGAGGGGCGTGCCGCGCGGACGGCGCTGGCCCTGCGGGAGGCCACCGCCGCCGGGGCGTGGACGCTGCTGGACCACCCCATGCTGGCCCTGGAGGTCGCGGGCACCCCCGCCTACCTGGAGCCGGACGCCGTCGTGGTGCACCCCGACGGCCGCTGGACCGTCGTGGAGATCAAGTCGTTCCCGCTGATCGACGGGGCCGCCGACGCCGCGAAGGTGGGGGCCGCCGCGCGGCAGGCCGCCGTGTACGTGCTCGCCCTGGAGCAGACCGCCCGGAAGCTCGCGGGAGCCGAGGTGAGCCACCGGGTGCTGCTCGTCTGCCCGAAGGACTTCTCCAACGTGCCCACCGCCGCGCTCGTGGACGTGCGCCGCGAGCGGTCGGTGACCCGCCGCCAGCTGGAGCGGCTGACCCGGGTCGAGGAGCTGGCCGACGGGCTGCCGGAGGGACTCTGCTTCGACCCCGCGCGGCCCGCCGCCGAGCTGACCGCCGCCGTCTCCGCGGTCTCCGCCGCCTACGCCCCCGAGTGCCTCGCCGCCTGCGAGCTGGCCTTCCACTGCCGCGAGCGGTCCCGCGCCGCCGGGGAGCCGGCCGCGCTCGGCCGTTCCGTACGGGGCGAGCTGGGCGGCCTGACCACCGTCGAGGCGGCCCTCGCGGCGGCCGCCGGGGCCCGCTCCGGCGACGCCCCCGCCGACGATCCCACCGCGGCGGCGCTGCGCCGGGCGGCCCGGCTGCGCGCCGAGGCGCTGGAGGCGGCCGCCGCCCGACCCCCGTACGCACCGGAGAGCCCCGAATGCCCCTGCTGAGCACCCTGGCCCGGCTGGAGGCGGTCCGCGCGGGCCGCGCCCGGCCGCTCGCGACCGTGCGCCACCGCCACCTGGGCGAGCGGCCGCTGGTCTTCGTCCCGCTGACCACCGCCGGCGAGGCCGGGGCGCCGCTCGGCGCGATGCTGGGCACCGACCCGGACGACCCGTCCGTCTTCGTCATACCGCAGCCGCGCGACCGGGACCTGCGCTGGGAGTTCCTGGCCGCCCTGGCCGCGCAGGTGATGGCGTACGTCGACGCGTACGCGGACGTCGTGGAGCCGGCCGAGCGCACCGAGACCGACCCGGAGACCGGCAAGAAGGTCAAGGTGGAGGCCGAGCTGTGCGTGGACGCGCCGCAGATCATCGTGCCGAGCCGGGCCGGCATCGAGTACGTGCGCCTGCTGGGCCGCTCCATGCGCTTCCGCCGCACCGCCGAGGAGGACCCGGAGAACCCGTACCCGGCCCCCACCCAGGTGCCGCTGCTGGGCCGCTGGTTCACGCACCTCGCCGAACGCTCCCGCGTCCCCGGCTCCTCGATGCTGATGGCCGCCACCGAACTGCTCGGCCGGCACTGGGCGACCGGCCAGAGCAGCCTGGAGGACCAGCACCTGGGGGCCCTGCTCGGCTGGATCGACCCACCCGAGGGCACGTCCGGGGCCGAGCGGGCGCTGCACGTGGAACTCGCCCGGGACGGGGAGGGCCTGCTGCTGTTCCCGCCGGCCGGCCCGGCCACCGACCCGGCCTTCGACAACAAGCTGCTGGCCCCGGCGATCACGCGGTTCGACGCGGCCCGCACGGCGGCGGGCGGATCCCGCGACGCGGAGCCCGTGCGGCGCGCCGAGGAGGCCGTGCGGCAGCTGGTCGAGGGGCAGATGCGGAACACCTGGCGGCAGACCTGGGAGGCGATCGCCCTGCTGCGCGCCCTGCCCCCCGGCGAGCGCACCGAGGAGCGCTGGACCCGCGACCGCTGGTCCTTCACCGGCCACCGCGACCGGGTCCGCGCGGGCGAGCCGCCGCAGCCGCGCCGCGACGACGCGGTGACGGCCGCGCAGAAGCTGGCCACGCGGGAGACCGAGCAGGTGCGCCTCGACGCGCAGGAGGCCCTGGACGACCCGCTGGTCATGGCGGGCCGGCGGTTCGCGGGCGAGGCGTTCGCCGGGGAGGTCACCGAGGTGGTGATGGAGTGGACGGACGGCAAGCGCCCCCGCCCGCGCCCGCTGGTGACGGTGGCCACCGAGGACCGGCCGCAGCTGGCGGAGGAGGGCGGCGGGAAGGTGTACCGCTCGCTGGACGGGCGCCCGCAGGCCTTCGCGTTCGTACGGTACGAGGAGGACGGGCAGCTGGTGCTGCGCGTCCTCGACAAGATGGGCGCGGGCCGGGAGCCGGTGGCCGGCTCGGTGCCGGAGAAGGGCGACCGGGACTGCTGGACCCTCTTCGAGCACGACGCGCGCGGCGGCCCGAAGCTGCCCGACCCGGAGAACACCCCGTGGACGCACGGCGGCCCTCCGGGCTCCGCGACCGCCCCCGCCCTGGACGCCGTGACCGACGAGGACCTCCTGTGACCCCCGCCTTCGACCCCGGCGCGGCCGCCGGCCGGGCCACCGCCGCCATCCTCCACGACACCCTGCACGGCACCGAGCGGGGCGTCGTGGTGGACTCCCCGCCGGGGGCCGGCAAGTCCACGCTCGTGGTGCGCGCGGCCCGGGAGCTGGCCGCCGCCGGGCGCCGGCTGATGGTGGTCGCGCAGACCAACGCGCAGGTGGACGACCTGGTGCTGCGCCTCGCCGACGCGGATCCGGGGCTGAAGGTGGGCCGGCTGCACAGCAGCGACGGGGACGCCTACGACCCGGCGCTGCGCGAGCTGGCGTCCGTCACCCTGTCGGCGAAGCCGGCGGACCTGGCGGAGCTGCCGGTGACCATCTCCACCGCCGCGAAGTGGGCGTACGTCAGGGACGCGGAGCCGTGGGAGCACGCCATCGTGGACGAGGCGTACCAGATGCGCTCGGACGCGCTGCTGGCGGTGGCCGGGCTGTTCGAGCGGGCGCTGTTCGTGGGCGACCCGGGGCAGCTGGACCCGTTCAGCATGGT
Organism: Streptomyces sp. NPDC034085; assembly: GCF_055575555.1. Taxonomy (NCBI): domain Bacteria; kingdom Bacillati; phylum Actinomycetota; class Actinomycetes; order Kitasatosporales; family Streptomycetaceae; genus Streptomyces; species Streptomyces sp. NPDC034085. The sequence goes on from NZ_JBVISL010000001.1 coordinate 946,235, forward strand.
CGGCGCGGAGCAGTGGGCGGGCCTGTCGTACGACCCCTCCGCCTCGGCGGTCTCCACCCTGCTGGCGCACAACCCGCAGCTGCCGCAGCACCGGCTGCCGGTGTCGTGGCGGCTCCCGGCGACGGCCGCACCGCTGGTCTCGCGCGCCTTCTACCCGTACTCGCAGTTCCGCAGCGGCACCGGCCCCGGCGAGCGGCGTCTCGCGTACGGGGTCCCGTCGGACGGCTCGGGCCCGGACCGGGTCCTGGACGAGGCCGCCGAGTCGGGCTGGGGGCTGCTGGAGCTGCCGGCGCGGCACACCCCGCGCACGGACCCGGAGGCGGTGCGGGCGGTGGCGCTGGTGGTGCGCCGGGCGCTGGACCGGGGTGCGGTGACCTCCGACGAGCGGTCCGGGGGGCCCTCGCCGCTGACACCGGACCGGATCGCCGTCGGCACCGCCCACCGCGACCAGGCGGCCGCCGTCCGTTCGGCGCTGGCCGCGCTGGGCGTGGGCGGGGTCACCGTGGACACCGCGAACCGGCTCCAGGGCCGCGAGTACGACCTCACCGTGGTCCTGCACCCCCTGTCGGGCCGCCCCGACGCGACGGCGTTCCACCTGGAGACGGGCCGCCTGTGCGTGCTGGCCTCCCGGCACCGGCACGCCTGCGTGGTGGTGGCCCGGGCGGGGATAGCGGAGCTGCTGGACGACCACCCGTCGACGGAACCGGTCCAGCTGGGCGTGACGGTCAAGTTCCCGGACGGCTGGGAGGCGAACCACTCGGTCCTGGCCCACCTCGCCGAACACCGCGTCCCCTGGAGGCCGTAGCCGGGGATCCCGCCCGCCGGGCGGGGTGCGGCCGTGCGCTGTGAGGGGGGTGGGAACCGGCCGGCCGGCCGGTGGACGAGGCGGTGCCCGGACCCCGCTTCGCGGGGTACCGCGACCTCGTGGGGGCCCGGCCGGGTCGAGGACCGGCCGGCGCGCTACTGCTCTCCGTACGCCATCCACTTGGCGGGGGTGGCCAGCGATTCGAAGCCCGCGCGGGCGTAGACCTCGTGCGCGTCGGCGGTGGCCAGCAGGATGCGGCGGAGCCCGTAGGGGGCAAGCCGGGCCTTGACGGCGTCCACGAGGGCGCTGCCCAGGCCCTTGCCGCGCGCGCCGGGGTCCACGTACACGTCGCAGAGCCAGGCGAAGGTCGCCCGGTCGGTGACGACCCGCGCGTAGCCGAGCTGGGCGCCCGAAGCGCTGTCGTAGGCGCCGAAGTTCAGCGAGGCCGAAATGGCCGCGTCCTGCTTCTCGCGGCTGCGTCCGAGGGCCCAGTAGGCGTCCTGCGACAGCCAGCGGTGGACCAGCGCGGCGTCGAGCCGGTCGGGGTCGGTGGAGATCTCGTAGCCGTCCATCGGGCCATCCAAGCAGCGGCTGCCGGGGCCCGGCCAGCGGATATCGACGGGGCGGGGCGGGCCGGTCGCCGCCCGGTCAGGGCGCCGGAGGGCGGCCCGCGGTGCGGGGGCGGGCCCGGTCGGGCAGCAGGTCCCAGGAGTCGCGGCCGAGCCACTCGCCGAAGGTGGCCGGCCGGCCGGCGCCCGCGTGGTCGAGGGAGAGGGGGACGATGAGGTCGCAACTGGCGCGGCCGTCCCACCACATCGTGCCGGCGAGCGGTCCGGACACCGCCAGCAGGGTGGAGAAGCCGCAGCCGTGCTCCTGGAGGCACAGCGCACCCGCCGTCCGGCGGTCCTCGAACTCCTCGCACTCGGCGTCCCAGGCGGCCCAGGCGGCGAGGTAGGAGGCCAGGTCGGGGAAGTCCGCCTCGTCGGGCTCGCGCGCGCACAGCTCCGCGTCGGCCCGCGCGTACGAGTCGGGGTGCGGGAACGGCTCGGTCAGCAGGTCGCGCCGCAGCCGGTCGTCCCCCGGCCACCGCCAGCCGGCGTCGGTGCGCACCACGCGGTACCCGCCTGCGTCGTTTTCGGTGTCGCGCAGGTACGCGCGGTACTCGGCGGGGAAGCGGACGCCGAGTTCGCGTTCGGCGTCGGCCACCTCGGCCTCGGTCAGCGGCGGTCGCAGGGGGGCGGGGCGCGGGGGCACGGGCTGATCCTACGGGCGGCCGCGGGCGCAACCCGGTGTGGTCCTTGCGGCTGATGTCGAAGTGCCGGCGGAGGGTCTCGCCGGCCTCGCCGAGGTCGCCCTGCCCTTCCTGGACGAGCCGGAGTACGCCTCCGGCGCGAGGGCCTGGACGACGGGCTCGCGGGCGGGCTGGACGACGTCGCGGCCCTGGCGAAGGAGCCCGCCGCGGCCTGACGCGGCACCCTTGCGCGACGCTGGAGAATGGAGGGTGGCCCAGGATTCGCAGCGCAGCAGGAGGACAGGCATGGCAGAGCCCGAGCGGACCCGGCGCAGGCAGCGGCCTGCGCCCCTGCTGTTCGAGCCCTCGGCGGCCGCCACGGACCCGGAGCACTTCTTCGACCTGGAGTCGATCGAGGACCCGCGCGAGCTGCTGACCCGGGCCACCGAACTGACGCTGGCCTTCCGGGCGGCGCAGGACCGGGCGGTGGAGTTCCAGGCCCTGGCGGCGGCCCAGCTGGCGGACCCCCGGCGCTTCGACCGGCTCCCGCCGCAGGCCATCGCGGCGATCGCGGAATGGACCGAGGACTACGCCCGCAAGATGATCGAGTTCGGCGAGGACCTCCAGCGCGGCACCAGCCCCGACCCGGCCTGACCCGCCTCCGGCCCGCGCGGCGCGGGGCGGGGGCCCCTGGGCGACGCGCGGCGCGCAGTGGCATATGCGCGGCGCAACATACCCCAGGACCACCCGCCCCGTCCCGGTTTTCGGTAACTCCGCGGAACGGGAGCGCTACGCCCGGTACACCTGGCATATGACGACCCTGACGACGGCCGCCGGCTGCCCCGCCCTCGACGGCCCCGACGCACGCACCGCGCCCGCGACCCAGGTCACCCCGCAGGGCGCCCTCTGGCTGGCCTCGGCCTGTGCCCGGCCGCACGACACGCTCGCCGTCTGGCAGGCGCGCCCCGGGGCGACCGCCGTACTGCCCTGCGGGACCGCGTTCGACGTCGTCAACGTTCCGCTCGTGCTGGGCCGCCGGATGCTCGACCTGCTGTGGGAGCAGGGGCCCGGCTCGGGTCCGGCCGCCGTCCACCGCGGCCGGATGCTGCTCTTCGCCACCCCCGGTACGGCCCATCGGCTTCCGGCCCTGCTCGCGTGGGAGGAGTGGGGCCCGGCCGCCCCGGCTCCGCTCTGCCACGGCCACGGCGACGCCGTCACCGTGCCCCCGCTGGCCGCCGGTCCGGGGCCGTCGCGGTGGCTGGTGGCCCCGGACACCCGGCGGCCCTGGCTCCCCGGGCCGGACCCCCTGCTCTGGGCGTTCCTGCACGCCGCCCGGGGTCCGGTATCGATTTTCGGTTCGGCCGGTACGCCTGCTAATGTCTACGACGTCAGCAGGCGCCGCTAGCTCAGTTGGTTAGAGCAGCTGACTCTTAATCAGCGGGTCCGGGGTTCGAGTCCCTGGCGGCGCACAGACGGGAGAAGGCCCCCGCTCTTCGGAGCGGGGGCCTTCTTCGTGTCCGAAACCGCCCCCGTCAGGTCGTGATCTTGACCGTGTACGCGCCCGACTGGGTCCGGTCCGCCACCTCGATGGTGATCCGCTCCCCCGGCACGGTGAAGGTCTCCCCGACCTCCAGCGGCGCGTCCGCCAGCGGCGGGTACACCGAGCGGTCCCAGCACGCCTCCGTCCGCGGATGCCCGTCCACCACCTCGATCGGCCCGCCGCCCGAGGCGGCCTCGTTGCGGACCCGGTAGACCAGCACCCCTTCCGTGCAGGTGTCCCCGTCGTTCCCGGCGGAGCCCCGCGCCTCGACCGCGATCGCGCTGCCGGGGCCGGTGCGCACCACCGCGAGGCGGGTGCCGCCCGTACCGCCCGTGGGAGGGACCTCCGACAGCGGCTGGAGCGTGTGCAGCGAGGTGCCGGACCGTACGCAGTCCACCTGCGCGGGGTCCAGCCAGCCCAGCTTCCACTTGTGCCAGGCGAACAGGTCGGGAGCCATTCCGAACTGGCTGCCCATGACGTCCCAGTCGCCGACGTACGTGTCCCAGTCGCCCTTGCCGTCCGTCGGCCGGTGGTAGAGGTCGGGCAGGTCGAAGACGTGCCCGGTCTCGTGGGCCAGGACGTTGCGGTCGGGCGGATGCCGTTCGAAGACGGTGACGATCCGCCGCAGCTCCACCCCGTCCGCCACGATCGGGCGGTCGAAGTTGACGACCTTGGTGGCGTCGGAGTCGACGCCCGGCGCACCCGGGTCGGCGACGAAGTACACGACGTCGTACGCGCCGAAGTCCACCTGCGGATCGGCGGCGGCGACCGCGTCGCGCAGGTAGGCCGCCCGGTCCTCGGGGGCCCAGTCGCGCTGTATCCCGTACGCGGTCGCGGGCCGGGGCATCCGGATCCACTGCTTCTGCGGGTGCGGGACGAGCCGGAACCGCCCGTAGGAGGCCCGCTCGAAGAACTCGGAGGTCGCCGGGAAGTAGTCGGCGGTGAGCTCCTCGGGCGTCACGGCGGCGCGGTGGCCGGGGAAGGAGAGGAAGACCATGACCGCGTGGAGGGTGCGCTCCGGCTTGGGGTAGGCGCCGTTCCAGGTGTCCACGCCGAGGGAGTGGTGGGCGGCCGTACGGGTCAGCGCGCAGGGCCCCGCGGTGGCGGTGTCGGCCACCGCCGGCCCCGCGACGAGCGACATGGCGGCGAGTGCCGTCAGGGAGGTGAGGGCGGCGGCCGTACTTCGCATGCGGGAGCGGTCCACTCCCCCGGGTGTCTGCTCGAGCCGCACGTCGACCTCCGCCGCTGGTGGATTCGTCCCGTCCCATCCACCTTGAGGCGATTGTCTTACTAATGTCCTGTTCCGCTGCCCCACATGAGTGAGCGGTGCGGCAAGCCGGTGACCCCTGATGCCATGCTCATGACTACTCACCGTCATGATCGGTCACATGAGATCGGCCGACGTCACCAGGTGCTCACAAGCGCGCGCGAACGGTCGTCCGACCGTCCTCCGACCGTCGTCCGACACGCCGTCAGCAGCCCTCCCGGAAGGCGTCAGCACGGCGAAGGCCCCGGCCCCGCACGGCGACGCCGCTGGATAGGGCCTCCGGCAGCCTCTATGATCGGCACACTTTCCTGCGCGGACACTCACGAACACTGCGGGAGCCAACGGTGAGCGGAACCTCAGAGGAAACCGGTTCGGCGGCCGACAGCATCCGACCGGCCCTTACGGAGCGTCACCCGGCAGTGCCGGCGGTGCCCGAGCCGCGCGACTACCGCGCCGCCTTCGACGCGGCCCACCTCGCCATGGCCGTCGTCGGCCGGGGCGGCGAGGTGATCGCCGCCAACCGGGCCCTGGCCGCCCTCCTGGGCGCCGAGCCCGGGAGCCTCGCCGGGCGGAGCGCCGCCGACCTGGTGGACCTCGCGGCGGAGGCCCGTACCTGGCAGGCCTACCAGGAGGTGCTGCGCGGACGGCAGGCCCGGCTGCGGTGCACGCGGCGCCTCAAGCACCCCGACGGGCACTCGCTGTGGACCGAGGTCACCCTGGGGCCCGTACCCGGCACCCGGGACGTCCTGCTGTCCGTCGCCGACATCAGCGACCGGCGCGACCTCCAGGCGCGGCTGCGCCACCTCCAGATGCACGACCCGGTCACCCGGCTGCCCAACCGGGCGCTGTTCTTCGAGCGGCTCTCGGCCGCCCTGGAGGCCTCCGCGTACGGAACGGGCGGCACCGGCCGGATCGGCCTGTGCTACCTGGACCTCGACGGGTTCAAGGCCGTCAACGACACCCTGGGCCACCGCGTCGGGGACCGGCTGCTGACCGCGGTCGCCGCCCGGCTGACCCAGTGCGCCGACCAGTCCGGCTACGGCCGCTCGGGCGGGCACCTCGTCGCCCGGCTCGGCGGCGACGAGTTCGCGCTGCTGGTCGAGGACTCCACCGGCACCGAGCAGCTCGCCGACCTCGCCCGCAGCGTGCTGGCCGCCGTACAGGAGCCCTTCGACCTGGCGGGGCAGCGGCTGTCGGTGTCCGCGTCGATCGGCGTGGTGGAGCGGGACGCCGCCGGCACCTCGGCGACGGGGCTGATGCAGGCGGCGGACACCACCCTGTACTGGGCCAAGGCGGACGGCAAGGCCCGCTGGACCCTCTTCGACCCCGAGCGCAACGCGCACCGGATGACCCGCCAGGCACTGTCCTCCAGCCTGCGCCCGGCGGTGGAGCGGGGCGAGTTCGAGCTGGAGTACCAGCCGCTGGTCGACCTGGAGAGCGGGGTGGTGCGCGGGGTGGAGGCGCTGGTCCGCTGGAGGCACCCGCAGTTCGGCGTCCTGACGCCGAATCGGTTCATCGGCATCGCCGAGGAGGACGGCTCGATCGTGCAGCTGGGCCAGTGGGTGCTGCGTACGGCGTGCCGGCAGGCGCGGCGCTGGCAGATCGAACAGCCCAGCGACTCACCGGTGTTCGTCTCCGTGAACGTGGCGGTGCGCCAGGTGTGGGACTCGGACCTGGTGGGCGACGTCGCGGAGATCCTCGCCGAGACCGGACTGGCCCCGCAGCTGCTCCAGCTGGAGCTGACGGAGTCCGCGGTGATGGGGTCGGCCGGCCGGCCCCTGCAGGCCCTCCAGGCGCTCAGCGACATGGGCGTGCGGATCGCCATCGACGACTTCGGGACGGGCTACTCGAACCTCGCCTACCTGAGCCGGCTGCCGGTCTCTGTGCTGAAGCTGGACGGCTCCTTCGTCCGCGGCTTCCGCTACGAGGAGGGCACCCACCCGAACCCGGCCGACGAGACCATCGTGGAGGCCCTGGTCCAGCTCGCGCACCGGCTCGGCCTGACCGTCACCGCCGAGTGCGTGGAGACCGCCGGGCAGGCGGCCCGGCTGCGCCGCGTCGGCTGCGACACCGGGCAGGGCTGGCTGTACTCCCGCGCGGTGGCGCCGGAGCGGATCGCGGAGATGATCGCGCCGGCGCCGGGCGCCCGGTTCGCCTCCGGGACGCCGGACGCCTGACGGCACGGCCCGGGGAACCGGAACCGCCCCGCCCCGCCCCGGGAGGAGGGGCGGGGCGGGCCGGCACTCGGCGCGGGGTGGGGGGAGATCAGCAGGCGCCGAGGTCCTTCCAGACACCCCATTCACCGGTGGTGCCGGGCACCTCGTTCTGCGTCCACCACTGGGCCCGGTACCTGCGGCCGTTGTGCGACACCTCGTTGCCGGCGGTGTAGACGGTGCCCGGGACGTAGGCCGGGACGCTGCCGCAGCCGGTGGTCGGGGGCGTCGTCGGCGGTGTCGTCGGCGGCGTGGTGGGCGGGGTGGTGGGAGGCGTCGTCGGCGGGGTGGTCGGCGGGACCGTGGCACCGCCGAGGGCGTCCGAGATCTGGTTCAGCAGCGTGGTCCTGTCGTCCAGGCCGAGCAGGGAGTACATCATCGCGCCGGCCAGGCCGCGCTGCTTGCCGTAGTCGACCCGGGCCTGGATCGACTTCTGGTTCAGGCCGGTGAAGAACTCGCCGTCCTTGTAGAAGTAGGAGGCCTTGGCCTGGTCGTCCCAGTAGGTGGCCGCCGGGTTGTCGACGATCCCGCCGAGCTCCTTGTAGTTGGCGATGCCGGCCTGCTGGCTGGTGGGCCGGGCGCCGGAGGCGCCGGTGGCGGGCTGTGCGAGGCCGCCCGCCGTCCCGGCGGGGACGCCCTTCCAGCCGCGGTAGTAGAACTCGTAGCCCAGGGTCAGCTTGTTGGCGGGGAACCCGCCGGTGATGCCGTAGGCCGGGTTGCCGTCGATCCAGGAGTCGATGGCGTTGTCGACGCTGTACTTCTGGGTGCCCGGGGCGATCGGGTCGGTCGGGTCGTTCGCTCCGGAGTACAGCGGGGACTGGTGGTACGTCGGCCCGTCGCCGTCCCAGGCGCCGTGCATGTCGTACGTCATGATGTTCGCGTAGTCGAGGTACGCGCCGATCTTGTCCGTCTCGATGTACTTGATCTTGTCCTGGCCGGCCGGGAGGGCCGCGGTCAGCAGGTACTTCCTGCCGCCGTTGGCCTGGCCGTAGGCGTCGAGCTGGGTGCGGAACTCCTTGAGCAGGAGCGTGAAGTTCTGCTTGTCCTCGGGGGCGTAGTGGTTGCCGAGGTGGCCGCCGGACGAGCCCGGGTACTCCCAGTCGATGTCGATGCCGTCGAAGATCCCGGCCGCGGAGCCGGGTCCGCCGAAGCCGCCCTCGACCGGCAGGTTGCCCTTGATGTACTGGTCGATGCAGGAGGAGACCAGCTTCTTGCGGGAGGCGTCGGTCTTCGCCGCGTCGCTGAAGTACTTCGAGTACGTCCAGCCGCCGATCGAAATGTTGATCTTCAGGTGGGGGTACTTGGCCTTCAGCTGCTTGAACTGGTTGAAGACGCCCACGATCGGCTGGTCCCACTTGTCGGCGGTGCCGCTGACGCTGTCGGCCGCGCCGAAGGACTTCTGGTAGTCCGCGTACGAGTCGCCCGCGCCGTCACCGGCGTTGGGGTTGTTGTCGTCGCCCGCCGCCTTGTTGGCCTCGAAGCACGTGAGGTTGGTGGGGTGGATGTTGCCGAACGAGTAGTTGATGACGTCCAGCTTGCCCGCTATGCCCCGGGTGTCGAGGTGCTTGGGGTAGAAGGCGTTGCCGTAGACGCTCCACTGGTCGTAATAGGCGATCCTCACGCCGCCGGCCGCGGCCGTGGTGGAGGCGTCGGCGGCCTGGGCGGTGCCGAGTCCCGCGAAGGCTGCCAGTGCGCCGGCGGCCAGCGCGGCCGTGGCGGCGGCCGCGACGAGGGGTTTACGGATGTGCATGTACTGCCTCCGTGGGGGTGGGAGGGAAGAACATCAGCGGTAGGTGAGAGAAGTGATAGCGATCCGCCGACATCCCAGTCAATGGTTTGGACCAAAGAAGGACTAGACCACTGAACGGTAAAACTCCCTCGTCAGAGACCTGAGCGCACAAGGAAAACCGCCCGCCACCCCGGGTGACGAGCGGTTTAAGGCTGCCTTACGCCATGCTCCGGCAAGGTTTCGGCAACAAACCAGCCGAACCCCGTTCTCCCCCGGTCCGGCCGCGCTCAGCCCGCCGTCAAGGGCTCGACGGGCATCCCGTACGCATCTGCGACGAGCCCGTACGAGCGCAACCGGGCGGCTCCGCCATGCGCGTTGGCGGTCAGCATCAGCTCGTCCGCACCCGTCCGCGCCACCAGTGCGTCGAGCCCGGCCCGCACCTCGTCGGGGGTGCCGTGGACCACGTGGGAGAGCCAGCCGTCCACGAACTCCCGCTCCAGGGGCGAGAAGTCGTACGCGGCCGCCTCCTCGGGCGTCGGGACCAACCCGGGCCGGCCGCTGCGCAGCCGCAGCATCGACAGCGCGCCGGTGAGCACCTGCGCGCGGGCCTGCGCCGCCGTGTCGGCGGCGAGCGCCGAGACGCCGATCAGGGCGTACGGGGCGTCCAGCACCGCCGAGGGGCGGAAGCTCTCGCGGTACAGCTCCAGGGCGGGCAGGGTGCCCGCCGCGGAGAAGTGGTGGGCGTACGCGAAGGGCAGGCCCAGCTCCCCCGCGAGCCGGGCGCTGAAGCCGGAGGAGCCCAGCAGCCAGACCGGCGGGCGCCCGGCGGGCCCCTGCACCGGACCGGGCACCGCGTGCACCCGGGCGTACGGGTGTCCGTCGGGGAAGTCGTCGTCGAGGAACCGGATCAGCTCCGCGAGCCGCCGGGGGAACTCGTCCGCCGCCTCGTCCAGCCGCCCGGGCCCGCGCAGCGCGGCCGCCGTCCGCGGGTCGGTGCCCGGGGCCCGGCCGAGCCCGAGGTCGACCCGGCCGGGGGCAAGCGCCTCCAAGGTGCCGAACTGCTCGGCCACGGCCAGCGGGGCGTGGTTGGGCAGCATGACCCCGCCCGAGCCGAGGCGGATCCGGGAGGTGTGCGCCGCGAGGTGGGCCAGGATCACGGCCGGGGAGGAGCTGGCGACCCCGGGCATGGAGTGGTGCTCGGCGACCCAGTGGCGGTGGTAGCCGCGGGACTCGGCCTGCCGGGCGATCCGCACGCTGGTGCGCAGGGACTCGCGGGCGGTGGAGCCGCTGCCGACCGTGACCAGGTCGAGCACCGACAGCGGCACCGGCGCCGCGCCCCGGACCACCCCGCGCACCGGATCCGCGGCCGCCTCGCGGCCCCCCTCCGCGGGGGTGCCCTCCGTCCGCCCGTCCGTGCGCCGGCCCGCGTCCCCGGTGTTGCTCATCGTCGCTCCCGTCCCGTCCCGCTCGTGCGCCCCGCGGCGCCCCGTACACCACGTACGTCTCGTACGGCGTTCGTACGAAGAACTCGAACGGGAAGTGCTCGCCGGGCATTCCCGGCAGACCGGGGCATGCCCATGCCGTTGGCATATGCCCGGCGAGTAGGCCCAGGCGGGGCGACTTGATTAAGCCATCAATCTCATCAACACACCCTCCACGTGGGCCTCTTGGTGGCTATCGTGGTAGAGCAAGCGGTAACAACCTGGTAGGGGGAAACCGTGGCGCTGAAGCCCGAGCCGACCGCGCCGTTCCACTCGGTGCAGTACGCCCTGCGCGTACTCGAAACGATCTCGCGGCACACCGGCGGTGTGACCGACGTGCAGATCGCGCGTGAGACCGGCCTGCCCGCGGTCCACCTCGCCCCCATGCTCCTCATGCTGCGGCGCGAGGGATACGTCCTCCAGGTCTCCGACGGCGCCTACGCCATAGGGGACTCCCTCGTCCTGCTCGGATCCGGCACCGACCGGCAGCAGGCCCTCCAGGAGAAGCTCCAGGACACCCTCGACAAGCTGCGCGACTCCGTCGGCGCGGCCGTGTACATCAGCCGCTACGTCGACGGCGAGGTCCGGATCACCCAGTTCGCGGACAGTCCGCGCACCCCCAAGGTCCACGAGTGGGTCGACTTCCGCTCGGCGGCACACGCCAGCGCGGTCGGCAAGTGCCTGCTGACGCAGCTCGACCAGAACGGGCGCCGCGACCACCTGTCCCGGCACAAGATCGCCCGGCTCACCTCGAAGACGATCGTCAACGAGCGGATCCTGTTCTCCAAGCTGGACTCCCAGCCCGCCACCGTCCCCGTCCTGGACCTCCAGGAGTACGCGGTGGGCACGGTCTGCGCGGCGGTCCCCATCACGGCCGGCGCCGCGGTGGGCTGCCTGGCCCTGTCCATGCCGGTCGAGCACGCCCACCGGCTGCGCGCCGCGGCCGACACCCTGAACCGCAAGGCCGCGCCGCTGCTGCTGTCGCTCACGCTCTGAGAGCGGGCGGGATACGCGGACGCGGCGTGCCGGAACGCGCGGACCGGCCCGGAAAACACTTCGGGCGGTTCCCGTTGAACCGGGAACCGCCCGAAGATCAGGTGCGCCGCCAGGGACTCGAACCCCGGACCCGCTGATTAAGAGTCAGCTGCTCTAACCAACTGAGCTAGCGGCGCCTGCTGACAGAGAAAATACTACCTGGTCCCCGGGGGTGCTCCAAACCAGTGGGCGGGGCCCGCACGGGGGTGCGCCCCGGGGGTCCGGCTCAGCGGTCCAGGAGCTCCCGGCGGCCCTGGGCCTCGTACGCCGACAGCAGCGCGGCCAGGTCCTTGCCGTCGAGCGGCCGGTAGGAGCCGCCGGACCGGTGCCAGACCGGGCCCGGCCCGAGGAAGCCGGCCCGGCGCAGGGCGACCCGGTGGATCTTGTTCGTGGCGGTGACGGGCAGGGCGTCGAGGACCCGGACGTAGCGCGGGGCCATCTTCGTGCCGAGGTCCGGCTGCGCGGCCAGGAAGGCGGCGAAGGCCTCCGGGTCGAAGGCGGCGCCCCCGCGCAGGGCCAGGGCGGCCATCACCTGGTCCCCCGCCACCTCGTCCGGGACCGCGTACACGGCGACCGCGGCCGCCGCCTCCCAGCGGGCCAGGACGTTCTCGATCACCGCGGCGGCCAGGTTCTCGCTGTCGACCCTGAGCCGGTCGTCGGTGCGGCCCGCGAAGTAGAGGAAGCCCTGCGGGTCCCGGAAGAAGAGGTCCCCGGTCCAGTACCAGCCGTCGCGGGTGCGGGCCGCCTCGGCAGCGGGGTTGCGCCAGTAGCCCTCGAAGAGGCTGCGGCCCCGGTTGACGAGCTCGCCGATGGCCTCGTCCCCGTTCAGCAGCCGGCCCCGCCCGTCCAGGACCGCCGGCGGGCACTCCCGGCCCGTCTCCGGGTCGACGACGGCCAGGTCGTCGCCCGGGGCCGCCCGGCCGAGGGCGCCCGGCGGGGTGCCGGGGCCGCGCTGCACCGAGGCGCCGCCCTCCGTGGCCCCGTACCCCTCGACCAGCCGGACCCCGAACCGGTCGGCGAAGCGGGCCGCGTCGACCGCCCCCGCCTCGGTGCCGAAACCGAGGCGCAGGGGGTGCTCGCGGTCGTCGGGGCGGGGCTCGGTGGCCAGCAGGTACTGGACGGCCCGGCCGACGTAGGTGAAGTACGTCGCGCCGTAGGCCCGTACGTCATCCAGGAACGCGGAGGCGGAGAAGCGGCGGCGCAGCGCCACCGGGGCGCCCGCGGCGAGGGCGGGCAGCCAGTCGGCGATCACGGCGTTGCCGTGGAAGAGCGGCATGCAGACGTAGTGCACGTCCTCCGGGGTGACGGAGAAGTGCCGGGCGAGGGAGGCGCCGGCGGCGGCGAGGCGGCCCTGGCTGCAGACGGCCGCCTTGGGAGCGCCGGTGGAGCCGGAGGTGAAGTACAGCAGGAGCCGGGTGCCGGGGCCGGGTGCCCCCGCGCGCACCACCGCCTCACCGGGCACGGCGGCGGCGTACGGGGCGAGCAGCGCCTCGTACTCCTCGCTCCCGGTCACCAGCAGCCGTACGCCGGGCAGGTCGAGGCCGCGCAGCAGCGGGAGGTGGGCGGGCTCGGTGACCAGGATCCGGCAGTCGGTGTGCAGGATGTCGCGGGCCAGCTCGGGCCCGCGCCGGGTGGGGTTGATGCCGGCGACGGCGGCCCCCGCGAGGGCCGCCGCGCCGAGCCAGAAGGGGAACTCGGGGGTGTTGTCGAGCAGCACCCCCAGGTGCGGCTCCGCCCCCGGCGGGAGCAGGTCGGCGAGGAGCGCGGCGCGGACGGCGGCCTCCTGGGCGGTCCGGTGGCGGCTGAGGACGGTGGGCCGGGCGCCGTCGGGCGCGCCGGCCCCGTACATCAGCCCGGGCCGGTGGTCGCCCCACTGGCACGCGATGAGTTCCGCGACGGTCTCGCCGGCGGGGCCGGTACCGCCGGCGCCGCGGGCGCGGGGTGCTGTCGGGGTCCGCATGCCGCCGGAGGTTAGCTGACGTTACGTCAGAACTGAACGTCGGAGCAGGCGTAGAAGGCCATCGGGGTGTCGTTGACGGTCCAGACGGCCAGGATCACGTGCCGCCCGGTCTTCCCCGCCGGCATGGAGCCGCGGTGGATGGTGGTCATGTCCGGGCGGCCGCCGTTGTAGGGGACGACGAGGAAGGGCTGGGGGTCGAGGGAGGCCCGGGTGAGGGGCTTGGACGGGTCCCAGCCGTTCCTGGTGACGTAGTACCTGAAGTCGGTGGTGGAGTGGTTGGCGGTGAACTGCCAGCGGAAGTCGAAGGCCTGGCCGGAGGTCACCCGGGTCGCGGGCCAGGTGCCGCCGCGCGGGTCGTCGAGCTGGGCGAACTCGCTGTGCCCGCCGGCGCATATCTTCCCGTCGGCGGGGCCGGCGGCCGGGAAGCCCTTGTAGCCCTCGACGCTCTGCGGCTCCCACTGGACGGGGCCGCAGTCGGAGACCGTCCTGTTGGCGCAGAGCTTCTGGCGGCTGATGGGGGTGTCGGTGTAGCCGTGGCCGCTGGCGGTGGGGGCGCCGAGCAGGGTGGCACCGGCGAGGAGGCCGAGACCGAGCGTCACGGCGGCGCCGGCCCGGGCGGGGCGGGAGGGCCGGGGGACCTGCGAGGGCCGTGAGGGCATGCGGAAGGAACGCATGGTGCTCCTTGGACGTGGGGGGATCTGGCGGAGACGTGCGCACGCGGGGATCGGTCCTGGCGGACCGGCGGAACCGAGGCTGCCGATGTAGGTCTAGACCAAGTCCCACAGTATTGACGGGAGTTGGCCGTGTCCATACCAACGAGAAAACGGGTGGTCCGGTCCATACCGGCCACCCGTTCGCCCGTGGAATCCCCGTGACGGCTGCTACTGGTCGGACCTCCCGGTGTAGAAGGCGACGGTGAGGTCCTTCACCAGGGCCTTGCGCTCGTAGTCGTCGAGCTCCACGATCCCCCGCGAGGTCAGCCGGTGGACGGTGTCGTCCACGGCGTCGACCACCGAGGTCAGCACCGCATCCCGGTGCTTGGCGTCGATCGCGGCGACCCGGCGGCGGCGCATGGCCTCCGCGACCTCCGGGGCGTACTCGATCCGGATCGGCTGGGCGGAGAACACCTCGATCCCCACCGCCTCCGTTTCGGCCGCCAGCATCCGCGTCAGCGCGTCGCCGACGGCCTCGGCGTCGCGCAGGGTCGGGGCGTCCTCGTGGAAGGCGTCGGCGGGCAGCTGGGACAACACCCGCGCCATGGCCGACTCGACCTGCTCGGCGAGGTAGCCGGTGTGGTCCTCGACGGCGAGGGTGGCCCGGGCGGTGTCCTTGACCTGCCAGACGACCTGCACCACCACCTGGAGGGCGAGACCGCCCGAGTCCACGGCCGGCATCGGCTCGCTGCGCCAGTGCCGCAGCCGTACGTCGACCCGCCGGCGCAGCAGGAGCGGACTGATCCAGGTCAGCCCGGTACGGCGGACCGTGCCGCGGTAGCGCCCGAAGAGGGTGAGCACCCAGGCGTGGCCCGCCTTGGCCCGGCCGAGGCCGCCGAGCGCGAGGAGGGTGACGACGCCGAGGAAGGCGAGCGGGGGCCAGTGCGTGGCGCGCAGCCCCCGGTAGGCGCGGGGGGAGGCCCCGAAGGCGGCCGCCACGGTGGCGGGGACGACCCCGGCCCGCCACAGCACGGCCGCGCAGCCGGCGAGGGCGAGGCCCCCGACGGCCACCGCGATCCAGCCGGGCAGCACGGGGCCCCGGTGCTCGCGGAGCCGGTCGTCGCCGCGGGGGACGCGGCGGCCGGCCGGGGGCTTCGGCGCCGGGCGGGCGGCGGGAGGGGCGGCCGGGGACGCGGGGGGCTGCGGCCGGGGGCGGAACGGCAGGTGGAGCGGGAGCTCCGTGACGGCCGTGCCGCGCGGCGGCCGCGGGGTGGCCGGGGGTGCCTCGGCGCGCATCCCGCGCGCGACGGCCTGCGCGGCGATCTCGGCCGGGCCGGGCCCGGGCACGCCGTGCGCCGGCTCGGGGGTGGGGTGCGGGATCCCGCCGGCCGCCCCTCCCCGAGCCGCGGGCACGTCCCCCCGGGGGCGCCCCGGCGGGACGGGGGCGGCGGGGTGCGGGGGCCCTGGCCGGGCGGGGTCGGAGGGAGCGGGGTGTCCGGCCCGGACCGGCTCCGGGGCGGGCGGGTG
The DNA here is from genome assembly GCF_055575555.1 of Streptomyces sp. NPDC034085. NCBI lineage: Bacteria > Bacillati > Actinomycetota > Actinomycetes > Kitasatosporales > Streptomycetaceae > Streptomyces > Streptomyces sp. NPDC034085. Next base: position 961,676 of record NZ_JBVISL010000001.1, read on the forward strand.
CGCGGCGGGAGCGGGGGCGGGGTCGTGCACGTCGGCCCGGGCGGGGGCGGCGACGGCATCGGCGTCGGCGTCGGCGGGGTGCGGGGGTACGGCCGCCCCGGCCGGCTCCGGGGTGGCCGGGGGTGCGGAACGGGACGGGGCCGGGTGGGGCACGGCCGCCCGGGCCGCGCCCGCGTCGGCCGGGTGGGTGGACACCGGGGGCGGCTGCGGGGTCCCGGTCTGGGCGGGGTGGGCGGGGGCAGGGCCGGAAGCCGGTTCGGGGAGAGCCGGGTGCCCGGACCGGTACGGAGCCGGGTCGAAGGCCGCGGACCGGCCCGCGTACGCGGACACCGCAACCGGCGCCGGCTGCGGAGCCGCCGGGTGCGCGGGCCCGGATGCGGGCGCGGCCGGGGACGGAGTGGTCGGGTGCGCGGGCCCGGATGCGGGCGCGGCCGGGTGCGCCCGGTGGGACGGCGGCCCGGGGGGTTCGGCGGCGCGCGGAGCGGGGGTGTGGCCCGCCTCCGCAAGAGCCCCGCCCGGCTGCGGGCCGGCGGGGTGGGCGGCGACGGCCCCGGAGCCGGACCGCGTGGCTCCGGCCGGCCGGGCCGGGGCCACGCGCGGCTCGGCCGGGTGCACCTCGGGGGTCTCCGGCCGGGCCGGGGCCGGGGCGAGGGACTCCGGCGCGGGCACCCGGGACGCCGCGACCGGCTCGGGGCCGGCCCGGTGGGCGGCCCGCACCGGCGGGGAGGCGGGGCCCGAGGCGTAGGCGGTGGCTCCGGCCGGATGGGCGGGGGCCGGGCGCAGGGCGGGGATCCGGAAGGTGCCCGTCGTGGTCGTGGTGCGCGTGGGGTACATCGTTGCCTCCGTCATGCGAACAGCCGGCGCCAGGTTTCCGGGCCCGGGTAGCCGTCGGCCGAGGCGCCGCGCCAGCCCTGGGCGCGCTGGAAGGCCTCGACGTTGCGGCGGTCCTCCTCGCTCCACCAGGGGCCCGGGCCGGACGTGTAGTACGTGCCGAAGCCCTTCTCCGCCAGTCGGCGGGCGAGGGCGGTGACGGCCGGATGGGACTGCCCCGGGCGGAAGACCCGCAGCCCCGGGTAGGCGGGTACCCCGCCGGCCCCCGCCCGGCCCGGCGGTTGCGCCGTACCCGGCGCCCTGCCCGGCGGCTTCGCCGAGCCCGGCGCCGCACCGGTCGGCGGACCCGGCGGCCTCACCGCGCCCGGCGGCTTCGCGGGGGTGGTGCGGCCCGTCGGGGGGATGTCCTTGCCCTGGCGCTGGACCAGCAGCCGCCAGGTGTGCTCGCCGGGGATGCCGTCGGCGTCCGCACCCGTCCAGCCCTGCGCCAGCTGGAAGGCCTGCGTGGCCTGCCGGTCGGCCTCGCTCCACTTCGAGTGCGGCCCCTTCGGGTAGAACCGCAGGCCCCCGCGCCCGATCAGCATCTTGGCGAGCTCGGTGACGTACGCGTTGTCGGCGCCCGGCCCGAACTTCGCCGCGCCGGGGAAGGCGGCCGTGCCCGCCGCCGGGGCGCCGGGCACCGGGGCCTGCGGCAGGACGCCGCTGGTGACGCCGTTGTACCGGTACGGGAGGTACTTGTCCGAGTTCTTCCAGTAGCCGTACGGCGTGGCCTGCCTCCGCGTATACGGGCGGGTCTGCTCGTACGCGATGTAATGCGTGCGCGTCTCGTCGACCCAGCCGCCGAAGACGACGACGTGCGAGCCGTTGCTGGGGTCCGCCGGGTTGTGGAACAGCAGGATGTCCCCCGGCAGCAGCTCCTCCTTGGTGATCTTCGTGGCGAAGGTGTCGAGGCTGCCGGTCCACTCGTTCGAACCGAGGTTCCAGACCATGGAGACGTACCCCGAGCAGTCCTGCCGGTAGCCGTCCGACCAGTACTCGGTCATGCTGTACGGCACCTTGGCGTCCAGCCAGAGCTTCGCCCGGTTGATGATCGTGGCCCGGTCGATGGCCCGCATGGCGGGCGGCGCGCCCGGCCGGCCCGTCGACGGGGACGTCGGACGCGGGCCCGGCGCGGGGCGTCCGTGCAGCGGGGCCCGGCCGCCCTGCGGGGTGCCCGGATCGTCCGGGCCCGGCGCGCCGTCCGGCCGGGGCGGTCCGGCCGGGCCGTCCCTCCCGTCCAGGGCCACCGACCCCGCTCCCGGCCCCGGATCGGCCGCAGCCAGCGCCGCTGCCGATCCGCCGCCGCCCAGGACCACCCCTGCGGCGGTCGCCAGCACCAGCGCCCGGCGGGCCCCGCGCGCGGCCGGGTGGCCCCCGTCGCGCAGCGCCATGGCCCGCCCGCGCGCGAGGGCGCGGCGCCGCTGCGCGCACCCGGGGCACACGCAGTCGCCGGCGGGCTCGTACTCCTGGAAGACCGGCATCGTCATCGGCGCCGGCATCTGCACATGCACCGGAGGCTGCATCGTCATGCGGTTCCGTCCACTCCCCTGCTCGTCCACTGGTCGGCCGCCGGGCACGCATCTGTCGGGGCGTCAGTTTCGGCTCGACCAGACATATCGTGCACGACAAACCTCCTAAACATGGGTTAATCGGACAACGTGGGCGCGGCTTGTCACGAGCACCTCCCCAGGTGGGGTAGAGTTTTCCCTGTCAGCAAGCGCCGCTAGCTCAGTTGGTTAGAGCAGCTGACTCTTAATCAGCGGGTCCGGGGTTCGAGTCCCTGGCGGCGCACAGACACGAGGAAGGCCCCCGCAGCGAAAGCTGCGGGGGCCTTCTTCTTTTCTTCCTTGTCCATCGGGAGGACCACCCGCCTCCCCCGGACGGCCTACGCCGCCGCCGCGCCGGACTCGGCACCGGCGCCCGTCAGGTACGCGGAGACCACCACGTTCGCCGAGTACTGGCCGGCCGCCTTGTCGTACGTCCCACCGCAGGTGACCAGCCGCAGTTCGGCGCGGCCCGCGACCCGGGGCCCGTACGCCCGGTGGGGGTCGAAGCCCGCGCGCTCGTAGACGCGTACGTCCTCGACGGTGAACTCGGCGACCGTCCCGTCCGCCCGCACCACGCGGATCTTCTGCCCCGGCTTGAGCGAGCTGAGCCCGTAGAACACGGCCGGCTTGGACTTCGTGTCCACGTGCCCCACCAGCAGCGCCGCCCCCGCCGCGCCCGGCGCCGGGCCCGCGCCCCACCAGCCCACCGTGCCGGGGAGCTCGTACGGCGGCGGCTCGATCGCCCCCTGCGCGTCCAGGCCGCGCGCGATCACCGGCGCCCGGACGCCCAGCGCCGGTACGTGGACCCGCGCCGGCATCGCCCCGGACAGCGGCGGCCGCGCGGCCGGGAGGGACGTCCCCGGCCGGCCGCCGCCCTGCGCGGCGGGCGGACCGGGCGGGACCCCGGTGATCTCCTTGCCCCACAGCCACAGGCCGAGCACCAGCACCGTCCAGGCGGCGAAGGTCAGCAGCCGGCCGCCGGCGGAGGCCTTGGCCTCGTTCATCCGCCGTTGCGGCGGCGGCGCAGGGTGAGGGCCCGGCCGGCGACCGCCAGGGTGGCCGCGGCCGCGAGGACGGCGCCGATCACGGTCTGCGGCAGCCCGGGGCCGTCACCGCCGTGGCTCTTCTTCGCGGCCGCCGCCAGCCGGGTGGTCTCGGCGACCTCGGCGGACATCGCTCCGCCGCCCGCGTGGACCGGCCAGACCGGCGAGTGGTGGGGGGCGGGGCGGTGGTGGTGGTCGCGGTGGCGGACCTCGATCGAGCCGCGCAGCCCCTGGGCGCCCTCGCACTTGACGTGGATCTCGTGCCAGCCGGGCTCGGTGTGCGGGCGGACCGTGGCCTCGCCCCAGAGGGTGCGGCCGTCGCCGTGGCCCGCGGACAGGCGCGCCTCCGACTCGAACACGGGGGAATGGGCCACCCCGTGGTCGCCGTGGCAGCCCCGGACGCGGATCTTGACGCGCGCTCCCGGTTCGGCCGGGTTCGGTTCCGCCGAGACGCCGCCGCGGTCCCACTCGTTCGCGAGGGCGGCGGGGGCGGTCACGGCGGTGAGGGCCGTCAGGGCGACGGCGGCCCCCGCGACACGGAGAGCGATCAGAGAACTGCGCATGGTGAACCTCCTCATCAAGGAGATTCACCCGCGGCGCGCCGCTCCGCATCCGCAGCGGCGCTCTCTTGGCCCGTACGTGTCAGCGGTACGTTCAGCCGTACGCGCACCCGCGCGGCCCCAGCCGCTACACCAGGTCGACCAGATCGGCGATGGAGTCCACCGTCTTCGTCGGGCGGTACGGGAACCTCTCGGTGTCCTGGGCCGTGGTCAGGCCGGTCAGCACGAGGAAGGTCTGCATGCCCGCCTCCAGCCCGGCCAGCACGTCGGTGTCCATGCGGTCGCCGATCATCGCGCTGGTCTCGGAGTGCGCGCCGATGGCGTTGAGGCCCGTACGCATCATCAGCGGGTTGGGCTTGCCGGCGAAGTACGGCTGCTTGCCGGTGGCCTTGGTGATCAGCGCGGCGACCGCGCCCGTCGCCGGCAGCGGGCCCTCGGTGGAGGGGCCGGTCTCGTCGGGGTTGGTGCAGATGAAGCGGGCGCCGGCGTTGATCAGCCGGACGGCCTTGGTCATGGCCTCGAAGCTGTAGGTGCGGGTCTCGCCCAGGACCACGTAGTCGGGCTCGTGGTCGGTCAGGACGTACCCGATGTCGTGCAGGGCGGTGGTCAGGCCCGCCTCGCCGATGACGTAGGCGGTGCCGCCCGGGCGCTGGTCGTCGAGGAACTTCGCGGTGGCGAGCGCCGAGGTCCAGATGTTCTCGACGGGCACGTCCAGGCCCATCCGGCTGAGCCGGGCCTGGAGGTCGCGCGGGGTGTAGATGGAGTTGTTGGTCAGCACCAGGAAGGGCTTGCCGGAATCGCGCAGCCGCTTGATGAAGGCATCCGCACCGGGGATCGGGGTGCCCTCGTGGATGAGGACCCCGTCCATGTCGGTGAGCCAGGATTCGATCGGCTTGCGCTCTGCCACTGGACTGTTCTCCGCTCTCGGTGGCCGTCACCTCTGACCCGTGACGCTGGTCTGTACCACCCTATCGGGGCCGGGCCGCGGACGGGTTGGGCGTCCACAGCCCGGACCGCGGGGGACGGATCGGCGGACGGTGACGTCGTCCACGGCGCAGTACCGGTCGTTGCTGCCGCTGTGGCGGAGGCGGAAGCGGACCTGGACGTCGGTGGCACCGGCCGGGACCCGTTCTCGTCGCCGCGGGACCGGAGGGCCGGGCGCAGGGTGTCGAAGGGGTCGCTGCCGAGTGCGTCGAGCGGTACGCCGTCCAGCGCGGTGGTGGGGACGCCGGCCTGGGCGAGCTGGAAGGCGGAGCCGCCGGGGCCGCCGGCGTCGGTGTGGCCGTGGGCGGTGGTGACGCGTACGCGGGCCGGTTCTCGACGGCGGTGAGGACCTGGCCGACCAGCGCGTCGACGCGGCCGATGGCGTCGGGGTACTGCCGGCCGGCGGCGCCGTGGGAGTGCCCGGCGGAGTCGGCCTGGCCGAGGTGGACGAAGGCGGCGTCCGGGTTCCGGTCGCGCAGTTCGGCGGCGGCCGCGGCGGCGGTCCTCGGGTACTCGGATTCTCGTTGCCGTAGCCGCGCGGTCGCCCTTGAGGGAGAGGCGCTGGTCGACCTTCGCGGAGAAGACCGGGGCCGCCCGCGTCGGTGGAGGTGAGGGGTTCCCAGTCGGCGGCCGCGTACGTGTGGAGGGCCGGCCGAGCGTTCTCGATGCGGGTCAGTCAGGAAGTCGGGGGGGCTCCGCCGGGGGCGGCTGTCACGCGGAGCGGTCCCTCAGCCGGCGGGCGCCGATCAGCAGCCCGCCGCCGGCGGTGAGGGCGGCGACGGCTCCGGCGCCGTAGGCCCACTCGCGGGGGCCGGTGTGCGCGAGCGAGCCCGCCTCGGCCGGCTCCTGCGGCCCCTCCACGGAGAAGCGGTACGCGCCGGCCTCGCCGACCCACTCGCCGTCGTCCGGCTGGCGCTGCACCAGTGCCGCGTCGGCGACGACCTCGCCGAGGGGGGCGTCGGGGGCGAAGGCCAGCTGCACCTTGACGGTGGCGGAACCGCCGGCCGGCACGGCGAAGCCGGAGAACTGGTTCCCGCCGTCGAACACGGCGATGATCTCGTCGCGGTCGGAGCGCTCGAGGGTGACGGGGTAGGGGCCGCCGGGGGCCTCGAAGTCCATGCGCAGGTGGGCGGGGCGCAGGGCCCGGGCGGCGTCGGTGAAGACGACGACGGGGTGGATGGCGGTGCAGGGGCCGCTCGTGGTGTTCGTCAGGTCCAGCAGCCAGGTCTGCGGGCCCCCGCCCGCCCGGTAGACCGCCGGCCCTCCCCGGATCCTGGCCCCGATGGGGAACGCGCCGGCCTTGCCGTCGCCGCAAGTGGCGTGCGCGCGGGAGGGCAGCGCGGGGGCGGGGCGGGCGCCGCCGCCGGTGCCGATGTCGGCGGAGGCGGTGGGTGCGGTGAGGGCGAGAAGGAGGGCGGTGAGGGCAAGGGCGTTGCGCAGTCGCATGGAAGACCTTCGCTGCTCGCCGGACGGAACGGGAACTTCAATGATGATCGGACGAGGCGACAATCACCCCGGCCCTCCCCCAACCTCCCACGCCCCCGAACCCCGTCCCCACCCCCCACGCCCAACCCCCACCCCTTTACCCCCGAACGGCGGCCCGGGGTGGGCCCGGGGCCGGCCCCGCCCACCCGTGCGCAGCCAGCGGGCTCCGTTGTGGAGCCCCCCGCTTCCGCCGGCCAGGCGGGCGTCACGTCCAGCCGAACACCCGCCCCCGGACCAGCGCCGCCGCGCCCTCCGCCACCCCCGCCGGGGCCCGCGCGACCGTCGGGGGGCGCTCCAGCAGGACGCGGGCCTCCAGCGCCCCGCGGACCCCGGCCACGAAGACCTCCGGGGCCGCGTCCACCACCCGGCCCCCCAGCAGCACCCGGTCCACGTCGAGCAGGGCGGCCAGGTTCGCCGCCCCCTCCCCCAGGATCCGCGCCGCCTCCGCCAGGTCGCCCCGGGCCACCGCCCCCAGGCACAGCACCTCCAGGCAGCCCCGCCCCCCGCACCGGCACGCCGGTCCGTCCAGCCGCAGCACCTGGTGGCCGAACTCCCCCGCCGCCGAGCGCCCGCCCCGGTGGACCGCCCCGTCCAGCCGCAGCCCCGCCCCGAGCCCGGTCCCGACGTGCAGGTACACGGAGGTGCCCGACCCGGGCCCGCCCGGGGCCCCCGCCACGACCCCGGCGTTGGTGTCCTTGTCCAGCACCACGGGCAACCCCAGGCGCCCCGCCAGTACCTCCCGCAACGGGTACCCCGCCCAGTCCGGGTGTCCCGTCACCCTCCCGAGCACCCCGCTGCGCCAGTCCAGCGGGCCCGGCGCTGCGGCGCCCACCCCGAGCAGCGGCGGCCCCGCTCCCGGCTCCGCGGAAACCCGCGCGAGCGCGCGTACAACCGCGTCCACCACCAGTTCGGGACCGGCCCCGAAGTCGAGCGGTCCGCTCCACCGCGCGACGACGCCGCCCGCCAGGTCGACCCGGACGGCACTCAGCTCGTCGCGGTCCAGGTGCACCCCGACCGCGTGCCGGGCCCCGGGCACCAGCCGCAGCAGGGTGCGCGGCTTGCCGCCCGTGGAGGCGCCGCGCCCGGCCTCGGCCACCAGGCCCTCCGCGGCCAGCCGGGCGGTGATCTTGCTGACGGCCTGCGGGGTGAGTCCCGTCCGGCCGGCGAGCTCGGCACGGCCCAGCCCCGGCGCTCCGGCGGCGCGCAGCAGGTCCAGCAGCAGCGCCTCGTTGTGCCCGCGCAGCGCCGGCAGGTTCGCCCCGCCGCGGCCCCCGCCCCCGATGCGCTCTCCGGCCTCGCCGACCTCGTCCCCCTTGCCCCTGTTCACCCGCCCATTGTCCACCCTCCTTGCACTTACGCAACAGTGTTGCCAAAGTGGTGCCATGACCACCTCCCCCACCCCCCTGCGCGTCGCGCTCATCGGCTACGGACTCGCCGGATCCGTCTTCCACGCGCCGCTCGTGTCCGCGACCGAGGGCCTCCTCCTCGACACGGTCGTCACCTCCGACCCCGGCCGGCAGGCCCAGGCCCGCGAGGCCCACCCGGACGTCCGCGTCCGTGCTTCCGCCGACGAGCTGTGGGACGGCCCCGACACTCCGGACCTGGTCGTCGTCGCCTCCCCCAACAAGACCCACGTCCCGCTCGCCACGGCCGCCCTCACCGCCGGCATCCCGGTGGTCGTGGACAAGCCGCTCGCCGCCACCGCCGCCGAGGCCCGCGAGCTGGCCGCCCTGGCGGAGCGCACCGGCACCTTCCTGTCCGTCTTCCAGAACCGCCGCTGGGACAACGACTTCCTCACCCTGCGCCGGCTCCTCGCTCAGGGCGAACTCGGCGACGTCCTGCGCTTCGAGTCCCGCTACGAGCGCTGGCGCCCCCAGCTCAAGGGCGGCTGGCGCGAGTCCGGAGCCCCCGAGGAGATCGGCGGCCTGCTGTACGACCTCGGCAGCCACGTCGTGGACCAGGCGCTGGTGCTGTTCGGCCCGGCGGTACGCGTCTACGCGGAGACCGACGTGCGCCGCCCGGGCGCCGAGGCCGACGACGACACCTTCATCGCGCTCACGCACGCGAACGGAGTCCGCTCGCACCTCTACGTCAGCGCGACCGCCGCCCAGCTCGGCCCGCGGTTCCGCGTCCTCGGCTCGCGCGCCGGCTACGTCAAGTACGGCCTGGACCCCCAGGAGGCCGCCCTGCGCGAGGGCCTGCGGCCGGGCGCCGAGGGGCAGCCGTGGGGCGAGGAGCCGGAGCACCTGTGGGGCCGGCTGGGCTCCGGCGAGTCCCCGCTCACGGGCGGCGGCCTGCCGGTGCCGACGGCGGCGGGCGACTACCCCGCGTACTACGCGGCGGTCGCGGCGGCCCTGCGCACGGGCGGCCCGGCTCCGGTCACGGCCGGCGAGGCGGCGCGCTGCCTTGAGGTCCTGGAGGCGGCCCGCCGGTCGTCCCGCGAGGGGGTCGCCGTAGAGCTGTGAGAACCCCGAGCCCTGAGACCTGAGGCGCGAGCCCAGAGCCCTGAGCGGCGAGCCGCGAGCCCTTCCGGCGCCTCACCGACCCCCGGCCACCGCGATCCGCATTTGTCGCAAAATCGACGCTTAGGGAGCGGGAAGGGCACCTATCCTTCACAGGCTGCCGATCATCACACATGTGAAGAATGGAAACCCCGCCTGTGAAGCTGCCCCGGATCGCGTCCGTCGTGGCCACCGCCGCGATGGCGCCGGCCGTCCTGCTCGCCTCGCCCGCCTTCGCCGCTGACGCCTCGTCGGGGGCGGCGCCGGCCACCCCGTCGTCGCCGACGGCGCCCGACCAGGACCCGCAGGGCGGCGTCGCGAAGCCGGCCCAGACCCCCGCGAAGACCCCCGCCGAGGACCAGGCGGCCAAGGACCGGGCCCGGATCGAGAAGATCCTGAAGGACCCGGCGTCGGGTCCCGGCGTGCGGGCCGCCGCGGAGAAGGCCCTCAAGGGCACGGCCGCCGACATGCAGAAGTTCCTGGCGGTCGAATGGGCCTTGGAGCAGCTCGACGACGACTACGTCCGGATCTCGCAGATCCACTACGCGGGCGGCAAGGCCGTGAAGGCGGCCGCCAAGGAGGCCCTGCTCAAGAACACCCAGGCTGCCTTCACCGCTTTCCTGAACGAAGGGCAGCACGCCGCCCGCCTCGAGGACGACCGCGTCGAGATGATGCGCATGCTCAACGGCGCCGGCAAGGGCATCACCAAGGCCGTCAACGAGCTGATGGACCACGGCACGCGCGAGCAGATCCGCGCGTTCGTCGCCACCGGCCAGCACAAGGTCCGCGCCGAGGACGACCGGGTCGCCCTGCTCGGGATGCTCAAGGACGCGGGGCCGGGCCTGAAGGAGGGGATCATCAAGCTCCTCGAGGGCAACCCCACCCCGCAGCAGCTGCGCGAGTTCGTGAAGAACGAGCAGCACGTGCTGCGCGACGACGACAACGCGGTCCTGATCTCGTCGATGGTGTCCAAGGCCGGCCCGGAGCTGAAGAAGGCCGCCCTCGCCGCGCTCAAGGGCTCGCGGGAGGACCGGGCCGCGTTCTTGAAGAGCGGACAGCACGTGGCACGGGCCAAGGACGTGGCCGCGGGGTGGAAGGAAGGATCGGGCGGCACGGGCACCGGCACCACCGGCAGCACCACCGGCACGGGCACCGGCGGTTCGGGCAGCACCGGCACCGTTCAGCCGGCCGGCGCCAAGGGCACCACCGGGAACGGGAACGTGACCCCGGCCGGCGGCTCCGGCTCCGCCCCGCTCGCCAGCACCGGCGCCGGCCCCGAGAACGCGTGGATCGCCGGCACGGGAGCGGCCGCGCTCGCCGCGGGCGCCGGCCTGGTGGCCGCCAACCGCCGTCGCCGCGCCTCGGCCGAGGGCTGACCGGCACCGCACCGCGCACAGGAGGAGGGGCGGGCCGCACGGGCGGCCCGCCCCTCCTCTCGCTCTACGACTACGCGCTCTTGAACTCCTGGCGCTGCCGCCCGAGCTTCTCGATCTCCAGCTCCACGACGTCGCCCGCCCGCAGGTACGGCTTCGGCTCCGGCTGGCCCATGGCCACGCCCGCCGGGGTGCCGGTGACGATGACATCGCCCGGATACAGGGTCATGAACTGGCTCAGGTACCGGACGACCTCACCCACCGGGAAGATCTGGTCCGAGGTGTTGCCGTCCTGCTTCAGCTCGCCGTTGACCCACAGTTTCACGTCCAGGACCTGCGGGTCCGGGACCTCGTCGGTCGTGACCAGCCAGGGGCCGAGCGGGGTGAAGGTCTCGCAGTTCTTGCCCTTGTCCCAGGTGCCGCCGCGCTCGATCTGGAACTCGCGCTCCGAGACGTCGTTGACCAGCGTGTAGCCGGCGACGTGCGCGAGGCCCTCCTCGGCGGAGGACAGGTAGCGGGCGGTGCTGCCGATGACGACGCCGAGCTCGGCCTCCCAGTCGGTCTTCACGCTGCCGCGCGGGATGAGCACGGTGTCGTCGGGGCCGACCACGGTGTCCGCGGCCTTCAGGAAGAGGATCGGTTCGGCCGGCGGCTCCGCGCCGATCTCGGCCGCGTGCCCGAAGTAGTTCAGCCCGATGCCCACGACCTTGCCGATGCGGCCGACCGGGGGCCCGATCCGCAGCCCTTCCGCGTCCAGGACCGGCAGCTCGCCGCCCGCCGCGGCCTCCCGCACCCGGGACAGCACGGACTCGTCGGACAGCAGGGCGCCGTCCACATCCGTGATCACGCCGGACAGGTCCCGCAGGGTCCCGTCCTGGCCGAGGAGCGCGGGGCGCTCCGACCCGACGGGTCCGACACGCAGCAGCTTCATGGGCATTCTCCCGTGGTCGTGGGTGGTCGGCCCGTGGGCATGCCGAAGGGGCGGGCATGGCGGCACGAGCCGGCCGATGGGTTGCGGCCATCGGAGGATTGGCTGATCCTCCAAGAAGTCCGACCAATCCGCAAGACCCTGTTCACAGACTGGAACGCCCGGCTCCGTCCCCCACTCCGCTCCCGGCTGCGCCCCTGTCCCTGCGGTGCTGGAGCCAGGCGCGCTCCGCGACCGACCAGGCGGTGGTGGTCAGCAGGTACAGCCCCGCGGCCAGCGGGACCACGGCCGCCGTGATCAGCGTCCCGAACGACAGCAGGGGCAGTACGCCGCCCAGCTTGCGCATCGCCGCCAGCTGCTCGGGGCTCGGCGCGGCCGCGGCGGCGCGCCCGCGCTGCGCGCTCGCGGGCAGGCCGACGGGCACGGCCGGTGCGGCCGCGGCGGCGCGCCGCCCCCGTACCGCGCTCCAGGCGGCCACCGCCGCGATCGCCGCGAACAGGCCGAGGAACACCAGGCCCTGCGCCCCGAACGGGCCGCCCTCCTCCAGCGCCCCCGTCCAGTGGGCACCGAGCGGCGCGGCGAGGAGCCGGTGCTCCATCAGCTCGCCGCCCGAGGAGAAGGACCGGTACATCAGGAAGAACACCGGCAGTTGCAACAGCATGGGCAGGCAGCCGGCCGTCGGCGTCGCCGCCCGGAACGCGGCCCGGCCCAGCGGGTACAGGGCGAGCCGTACGAGGACGGTGAACAGCACGATCGCGGCAGCGGTCGCGGACTCGGCCAGCACCGGCTCCAGGAGCCGGCCCAGCTCGACGACAAGATCAGTGAAAACGGACACGCGGGCCCTCCGAGGGGTCTCGTCACACGTCGAAAAAGGTGCGTTTCGGCGTGACGACCCGCGAGGGGCGACAACAGTGATCGTTCAGCAGAAGGCAGCAGGTACTGCGCGCCCCTACGCGGCCGTCAGGACGAGACGGCCGGGCGCCCTGGGCCGCGACCGGCCCGAGGCGTCGGGATCGCGCTGCGGCAGGAACGCCGTGCGCTGCTCGCGATCACGGATCGCGGTGCGTATTCGGTGGGGCGGCACGGGCCGTACGAGGCACGCGGCCAGCGCGGCGGCCCCCATGGCGACGGCGGCGGCCAGGACGACCACACCGGCGGCCAGCCCCGCCTCCCCCGACACCATCCCGAGGAACCCGCCGAGCAGCAGCAGCGCGACGAGCAGCCGGGCGGCCCGCGAGGAACCGAGGAAGGACAGCACGGAGGAGGACCGCACACCGGCACCGACGCGCCGAGCCGACATCCGCCCCACCCCCTTCCTCACCCGTACGGGAACTCACGACCGATACTAACGGGCGCCACCGACAACGGTCTTGAGGGTCCCCCACACCACCAGCCGGTACCGGGAGGTGTACTCGGGCGTGCACGTCGTCAGCGTGATGTACGAGCCGGCCGCGCCGTACCCGTACCCGGGTTTGACCGCACTGCGCGGCACCGGCGCGATGACCCCCACGTCCCCCGCGCTCGTCTCCCCCAGCACCTTCCCCACCGCGTACACGTACCGCCGTCCCCGCACGTCGACGTACAGCTCGTCCCCCTCCCGCAGCCGGTTCAGGTACCGGAACGGCTCCCCGTGGGTGTTGCGGTGCCCGGCCAGCGCGAAGTTCCCCTGCGTGCCGGGCTGCCCGGTGCCGGGGTAGTGGCCGGCGTACCCCTTGTCCAGCACCGCCCGCTTGTCGACCCCCTCCGCGACCGGCACGGCGAGCCCGAGCCGCGGAATGCGCAGCACCGCGTACGCCTCGTCGCGCGCCGGAGCCGCCCGTGCCGGGGACCTCGGCGGCGCGGACCTCGCCGGGGCCCCGGCAGGAGGCAGGGCGGAAGGCCCGCCCGAGGGGCCCGCGGAAGGCCCGCCCGGCGGAGCGGCCCGCGATTCCCCCGGCACCGGATCACCGGAGGGGCCACCCCCGCTCGAATCCCCCTCGACGACGACCGGAGCCCCACCCGCCGGCCCGCCCCACCCCTCCTCCAGCGCCCGGACCCGCTCCTGCGCGGCTGCCACGGCCTGCCGGTTCGTCCACCACACCTGGTGCACCACCAGCAACGCCACCACCACCCCCAGCGTGGTGATCGCCTCGGCACCCACCCACAGCAGCCCCGCGAGACCGGCCCGACGCCCCCGCCGGCCGCCCCCCTGCACCACCACCCGCACGCGCTCCCGCACGGGCCGCACCCTAAGACCTCCCCCCTCAACTGACCAGCAGCAGTACGGTGTGAACCATGCGCCCCGACACGCCTGCCGAGCACATCGCCGAAGCCGAGCGCCTCATCCGCACGGCGTCCCGCTACCCCGAGGACCAGGAGCCCCTGCTCCTCCAGGCCGCGGCCCACCTCGAACTGGCCGACGCCCGGGACCGCGCGAGCGCCCTGTACGACCGGCTCCTGGCCTCCGCCCCCGCCAACCCCCACCTGATCAAGGCCCTCCAGGCCGCGAACCTGTGGGAGTACGGCCACGAGGCCGAGGCCCGCGCCCTGATCTCCGGCATCCGCGCGGCCGCTCCCGAGGACCCGGCGCCCTGGGAGGTCATCGCCGAGGCCCTGGAGGCGCACGACGAGCTGGAGGCCGCGCACGAGTGCTTCACGGAGGCGGCCACCCTCCTGATCCCGGAGTCCGCCCCCCTCACCCGGGCCACCACCGCCCTCCTGACGGGCCGCCACCGGGTACGCCGGCTCCTCGCCCTCCCCCACGACGACTGGGACATGGTCGCCGACACCCGCCACATCGGCCCGATCCCGCTGGACGAGCTCCACGACCCCAAGCGCATCTGGGCCCTGGGCTCCGACGACCCGGCCGAACTCCGCGCCGAGATCGCCCGCCTGCGCGCCGAACTGGGCGACCGCCGAGCCGCGCTCTCCCGCCCCTTCCCGGTGGCGATCCTCCACTGGCCCCAGCGCGAACTGGCCGAGCTCCTGACGAGCTACCCCACCCTCGCGGCGGAGTACCCCTCCCACGAGGCCCATCTCGCCCGCGTGGAATCCTCCCTCCGCGCCCTGGCCGCCTCGGGCACCACCAACCTCGGCATCGTCACGGGCAGCGTCCCCTCGTACGAGGCCTTCGCGGCCTCGGAGAAGACCTCCCCGGCCTCCCCGGCCCTCCTCCCGGAATACGCCACCACCCTGGCGGCCCGAGGCAAAGCCACCCCCTGGCCCCCCACCCCCACCTCCCCCTGCTGGTGCACCTCGGACAAGCCGTACACGGAATGCCACGGAAACAGCGAGTAGCACTGGCCTCCGGCCCAGCCAGCACATCGTCCCTGTCGTGAAGGAACCATGACCAGCACATACGAGTCGGACCCGATTTTTCAGACCAACCCACTTCAGGTTCTGAATATTGTGACCCGAATCCAAAGCCGGGAGATCGCCCTCCCTGATTTTCAGCGCGACTTCGTATGGGATTCCACACGCACGGCGGAGCTTCTGGGGTCCATCATGTCCCGCTATCCGGTAGGTACGCTTCTTTTTTGGGAGCAGGGTGAAGGGCAGGCCTTCGCCAGCCGCAGTTTCGACGGCGCCCCGTCCTCATCCAACAACCCTCCGTCCACGCTCGTTCTTGACGGGCAGCAGCGGCTCACCTCCCTCTATCAGGCGCTGACGGGGTCAGGCGACGAGCGCTACTACGTCAAGGTCGACGAGTTCGTAGACATTCCGTCGCGTACTGTGCGCGAGGTACCGGATATCGATTTCGAGAAGGCGATCTTCTCCATGCCTGCCATCGTAAAGGCAGGCCGCCGCAGTCAGACACTGACCCGCTCTCACCTTCCCATCGCCGAAGTTCACCAGTTCGATGACTGGCTGGACGACTACGCGGACGCCATAGGCGATGATCCGAGCCTCCCTCTCACCGCAAGGGAGGCCAAGAGCCTCTACAGGGAAATGCGCGACAAGTACATCAGTCCGCTGAAGACTTACGGCCTTCCTGTTCTCACGCTTCCCAGTTCGACCTCGATGGACGCCGTCTGCACCATCTTCGAGACGCTGAACCGAACGGGAAAGCCGCTCGGCCCCTTCGAGCTGTTGACCGCGCGTTTCTTCCCCCAGGGGGTCAATCTCCGAGACCTTTGGGACGAGGCCGAGGCAAATCACAGGGCACTGAAAGAGTTCCGGATCGACCCATACAACGTACTCCAGGCAATCTGCCTACGTGTTCGAGGGAGTGCGCAGCGGTCGGATGTACTCAAGAAGCTGACCGGCGAAGACATCAAAACGCACTGGGAAAGCGCGACTGCCGGCTTCGCGGGCGTGATCGACATGATCCAATCGGACTGTGGCGTCGTGTCCCACAAATGGCTTCCGTATGGAATGCTCCTTACCCCCATGGCGGCCGTGTGGGACAAACAGAAGGAACTGAAGCCACTGGAGCGGTCCCAGGCACTGCGCCGACTTCAGCAGTTCTTCTGGGCAAGCATTTTCACCACCAACTACGATCAAGGCGCCAACAGCCAGATGGGGGCTGACTATTCCCGTCTCTCCAGATGGATCACAGCAGCCGATGCAGAGGCGCCTGAAGTCATCAATGATCTACCCATCACCGCAGCAACCTTGCGCACGGCGACCGTGCGCCGGAAGGCGTTGTACTCGGGGCTCATCTGCCTGCTCGTCAAGAATAGGGCCGCCGATTTCCATACCGGGCAGAGCATGACAGCGACGCGTGCACTCGAGGCAGAGTCTCACCACATCTTCCCGAAAGCCTACCTGGCCAGGCAAGCAGCAGCGGAGAGCTCCGAGTTGATGCTCAATCGCTCACTCATCGACGCAGAGACGAATCGCATAATCGCGAGCCACGCCCCAAGCGCCTACATCGAGAAGATGAAAACAGCTTACGGCGAACAGCGGCTAGCCGATGTCCTGGCGTCCCATGCCATCGCGAGTCGTGCAGCAGGCGGTCTCCTGACGGACAACTACACGCTGTTCCTCGACGAGCGTCTTGAGATCGTCATCCAGCTCGTGGAAGAGGCGACTGGGAAAACCATTCAACGTGAGGCGATCCGTTAGCACTCCGGGGTGGGTTCTGGCGGCATTCCCCGTTACAACTCCATAGGTAGCACGAGCTGTTGGTGGCCGCGGGCTTGGGCTGTGGGTGGGGTGGGGCGGGGGGTGGTGAGGGTCAGGAGGGTGCGGAGGGCTGCGATGACTTCGGTCGGGGTGTCGCGGATCATCGACGGGGTCGCGCTGACCACCAGGATGCCGTGGGCCTCCAGGCGGAGCCGGCGGCGGAGGGTGGCGTGCCAGGCGTCCCGGGTGTAGTGGTACTCCGCCGAGTCGATCTCCAGGGCCACGCCCTCGTCGGGCCAGTAGGCGTCCGGGCTGGCCAGGAAGGTGCCGTCCGGGGTGTAGAGGCGGGCGTTCCACAGCGGGGTCGGGAGGCCGGTGCCGGTGAGGGCGTCGCGGGCCCGGGCCTCGGCCACCGAGCGGACCCCGGCAAGGAGTTCCGCCGCCGCGGCGCGGACGGCGGGGCGGGCCAGCAGGCGGGAGGCGCGGAGTTCGGCGTGGAGGTCGTGCGGGTGGCACCAGCCGGCCTGCACCACCTGGGCCAGCACGGAGCGGATCCGGTCGGGGTGCGCGTCGGCCCCCGGGCGGGCGGCGAAGTCGGCGGCGGCCCGGACCGGGCGGGCGCTGGGGACGCCCGCGACGGTGATGGTGCGCGGCCAGCGGGAGGTCGTCAGGGGCCGCACCTCCGGGGTGCCGGTGAGCCGGCGCGGGGCGCGGACCAGCACGTCGGCCGGGGTGGGCGGGGTGTCGCGGATGCCGAGGAGGGAGAGGGCGGCGGCGCCGGTGAGGGCGGCGGTCTCGCCGGAGAGCGGGTCGGCGGAGGGTTCGGCGGCGTAGAGGACGGCGGCAAGGGCCCGCTGGCGCTGGTCCGGCGGGCCGGTCTGCAGGAGGTAGACCCGGGGCAGCAGGCGCTGCCACGGCCCGCCGGGGCGGGTGCGGGAGGTGACGGTGGCGTCGGGGACACCGGCGGCGGTGATGAGCTGGTGGCGGGTGGCGAGGCCGAGCTGGCGGCGGGCCACTTTGGCGGTTCCGGGCGTGATCATGGCCCGGGTATGCCCGTTCCGCGTCCCGTCTAGTTGGGGCGGCCCGGGTGGTCCGGGGACAGGAAGACGACCACGCCCGTCTGGGTGCCGGGGAGCGCCGGTACCTCGTGCCAGCCCAGGCGCCGGTACGTGGCCACCGTGTCCCGGGCCAGCCGCGAGGTCAGCAGCCAGGCCCGCCCCTGTGGAGCGTCCTCGGTGATCTCCGCGAGCAGGGCCCGGCCGGTGCCGCGGCCGCGCGCGTAGGCCCGTACGGCGAGCTCGTCGATCTCCAGCGCCCCGACGAGCAGCTCCCGTACCCGGTCGGAGCCGAGCTGGGCGGCGACCTGGGGGTACGCGCGGTGCTGCGGGAAGGGGGACGGGGTCAGCCAGGCGGTGGCGAAGCCGTCGACGCCGGTCGCGGACTGGGCGAAGGCCATACGGAACCCCGGGCGCCGGACGTCCGTCTGCAGCCGCGTCGAGAACTGGCGAATGGTTTCTTCACCTTCGCTCCACGGCGGGGCGGAGAAGACGTCGGCGTAGGCGTCGACCAGTTCGTGCGCAAGGTCCAGGACGGTTCGTCCGTAGGAGATCACGGCGTCGGCTCCCGGTGGCGGTGAGTTGGGCGGGTTTCCCCCTGGAAGACCGAATCTACGCCCAAGGGGTTCCACGGAGCGGCGGTGCACAGAAACGGAGAGTGTGCGACAAATCGCCTCCGCATCGTCCGTGTCGTGGGCCGGAGTGGGGCGTTGAGCAACCCGTGAACACGGACATATTGCTGCGGGCCACGGGACGGTGCGTGCTCGCCTTCCTCCTCGTCCTCGGGGTCGTCGCCCTGTTGCCGCGGGCGGTGCGGGAGGCGGTGCCGGACGCCGTGGTCGGCGGCGCGGTGCTCGTGCTCGGGGCGGTGGGGGTCCGGCGGGCGTCGAGGGGCCCGCGTTAGGTTTGTGGGGGTCGGATCATCGGAAAACACGACGTACGAGGGAGTTCGAGATGGCTCGGGTACCGAGTTCCGCGGTGGCGGCGGCAGGGCTGGTCGGCGGTTACGCCGTCGCCCGCTGGACCAAGAAGCGGCCGCTGGGCGGTGTCGTGCTCGGCGCCGCCGGGCTGGTGGCCGGGCGGGAGTGGCACAAGCGGGGCGGTGTGCCCGCGGCGGCCGGGCTGGGCGCGCTGTACCTCGCCGGCTTCGCGGGGGCGCACCCGCTGGCGAAGAAGGTCGGCGCCTGGCCGGCCGTGGTCGGGGCCGCGGGGGTCGTGGCGGCCGCGGCATGGGCGGTGTCGGACCGGACCTGACCGGTCCTCCGGGGGGGGTGGCGCACCGGCCGCTGCGGGTGCGCCGACCGCTGCCGGGTGCGGTTCGGGGGTTGCGGATGTGCCGCTGCGCGGAGCGGTCCCCTACCCGCCCTTCCACCGTTCCCCGGGCGCTGCCCGGACCCGCGCCTCAAACGCCGGCGAGGCTCAAAACACGACCCGACGCCCCGGACCCGCGCCTCAAACGCCAGCGGGGCTGAAGAGCCCTGGGGCTCCGCCCCAGACCCCACGCCTCAAACGCCGGCGAGGCTGGAAGTGGCGGCGCGGTCGTGCGCCTGCGGGCCGTACCCGGAGGCCCGCCCCCGGATCCCCCCGTCAGACGCCGGTTCCGCTGAAGCCGGCTGCGCGCAGACCCGGCCCTCAGCCGGAACCGCGCGGCAGGCCGCGGGGCCGGAGGTCCCTCGGGCGCAGCCCGGAATGCGTCTTCGCCAGCGGCCTGAACCCCCAGACCGGCCCCAGACTGGCGTCGCACGCCGCGACATGAGGAGCGGGTAGCGATCTCATGCGCCTGTCGATCCCGGATGGGCCCCTGATCACCGTTTGGTGCAGGTACCAGCCCCAGCCTGCCGCCGGACGCCCTCGGGGAGAAGCGCGTAGCGATCTGCCGCGTCCGTTGCTGCCGGACGGGCTCCATGTCGTCATTTGGTGCAGGTCGCGGCCCCAGGCGGCCGTCAGTCGCTGAGATGCGAGGAGCGCGTGGCGATCTGTCGCGCTTGGGTGCTTGCTGGGCTGCTGTGGTCGCTGTTCGGTGCGGGTTGGGCCCGGCCCCCGGTCCTGGGCGCCGGACATCGCCCCGGGAACCGGGAGGGGGTCATGACCCCTGGCCCCTCGCCTCGTCCCTGAGACACCCGCTCCTGCCTCTCCTCCCCCGTGACCGTTCTTTCGGGGGCTTCCCGGCAGTCTTTCGGCTTTCCGGGGCGGGACGGCCGGTCAAGGGTGGCCGAAGGCCATCGCGAAGCGACGCGACCGAAGGGAGCGCCCTTGACGGGCCGGCCCGACACGGAATGACGATGGGACTGCCGGGAAACCCCCAAACCAGCTGTGAGGCAGGCCCGCCGGTACTCCGCCCACCCGGCATCCCGCCCCACAGCGCGGGCAGCTCCCAGGGCCTCCCGTTGCCCCGGGCACCATCCGGGCCCAGGCGCGGGCCGGCAACCACCACGCCACGCACCCAGCCCCCACCCACCCACCCACACCAGGCAAGGCAGCCGGTCAACCACCGCCCCGGCCCCGCACCTCGCGGGGAGGCAGCGCCCCCGCGCAGTGGAGCGCATGGCGCCCCCTACCCCCCCAGCACCCGCGAGACCGAGTAGATCAGCAGGCCCGCCAGCGCGCCCACCACCGTGCCGTTGATGCGGATGAACTGGAGGTCGCGGCCGATGTGGGCCTCGATCTTGCGCGAGGTGTGCTCCGCGTCCCAGGCCGCCACCGTGTCCGTGATCAGCGAGGTGATCTCCGTCCGGTAGGTGGTGACCACGTACACCACCGCCCCCTCGATCCAGCCCTCCACCTTCGCCTGGAGCCGGCCGTCCGTCGCCAGCCGCGAGCCCAGGGAGATCAGAGAAGCGCGTACGCGCAGCCGCAGCTCGCTCTGCTCGTCCTCCGCCGTCGCGATGATCATCGTACGGATCGCGGACCACGCCGAGGCGATCACGTCCTGGATCTCGTCGCGCGCCAGTATCTCCGACTTCAGCCGCTCCACCCGCGCCCGCGTCTCCGTGTCCGACTGGAGGTCGGCCGCGAAGTCGCGCAGGAAGCGGTCCACCGCCGAGCGCGCCGGGTGACCGGGCATGTCCCGCATCTCCGTGACGAAGCGCAGCAGCTCCTTGTACACCCGCTCGCCGACCTTGCGGTCCACGAAGCGCGGCGTCCAGCCGGGCGCGCCGCCCTGGACCGCGTCCATCACCGAGTCCCCGTGGGTGACCAGCCAGTCGTGGGCCTTCGCACAGACGAGGTCGACGGCACGGTGGTGGCCCCCGTCGGCGACGACCCGTTCCAGGGTCTTGCCGATGCCCGGGGCGATCTCCACCGCCTCCGCCCGCCGCGTGATCGCCTCGCCCACCACGGCCTGCACATCGGCGTCGCGCAGCACGGTCAGGGCCCCGCGCAGCGCCGTGGCCAGCTCCGCCGTGACCCGGTCGGCGTGTGCGGGCTCGGCCAGCCAGGCGCCGAGCCGCCCGCCGATGCCGAGCGCGTGCAGCCGGGCGCGCACCACGTCCGCGGAGAGGAAGTTCTCCCCGACGAACTCCCCGAGGGAGACGCCGAGCTGGTCCTTCTTGGTCGGGATGATCGCCGTGTGCGGAATGGGCAGGCCCAGCGGCCGCTTGAAGAGGGCGGTGACGGCGAACCAGTCCGCGAGCGCGCCGACCATGCCGGCCTCGGCCGCGGCGGCGACGTAGCCGGCCCATGCACCGGCCCCCCATGCCTTCTGCGCGATCGTGGCCAGTACGTAGACCAGCGCGACCAGGATCAGCAACCCCGTCGCAGTGGTCTTCATCCGGCGGACCCCGCGGCGGCGCTCCTCGTCCGCCGCGCTGAAGACGAACGCGCCCCGGGCGGGTGGTGGGGCGACCCGCACCCCGTCTTGGCTGTTCACGTGCTGCTCCTGCCCTTCCCCCGATGGCCGGTTTTGTCTGCATAGCATCCGACTCCCGGGAGGTCCGAGGAGTTCCCGGCGCGCCGCCGGTCCCGCCACAGCTCTCTTACAGCTCCTTGCGGGCCGTCCCTCCGTCCAGCCGCTCCGGCCCCTCCGGGGCCTTCAGCCCCTTCAGCTCCTTCGACCCCTTCGGCGGCTTCACCTTCACCGCGACCCCGCCCCACAGCGCGAGGCCGTTCACGACGACCCGCGGGGCCCCCGGCTCCGGCCGGCTCCCCGGGGAGTCGCCCGGGTCGAAGGCGCCCATGACGCCGATGCCCCGTACGTCGACCTCCACGCCCGGCGGGACCGTGATCTCGATGCCGCCCATGACGGCCACGCAGGTGATGACGACCTCACCCTCCGCGAAGTCCGCCTCCCGCAGGTCCAGCTCACCCCCTCCCCAGACGGCCACCGCGTTGAAGCGGGCGGGCACCGTCCAACGGCCCTTGCGCTGGAAGCGCGACATGACGGCGACGCCCGTCGCCGAGGTCCCCGTACCGCCGATCCTGCCGCGCCAGGCCGAGGCGGCGGCCGCAGCCGAAGGACCGGAAGAAGCGGACGAAGAAGGAACCGGGGCGGCGGAAGGGGGCGGCGCCGGCAGGTCGCGGGTCAGCGGTTCCAGCTCCGCGTACGTACGGGACGCGTACACCGCCTCCAGCCGCTCCTCGAACTCCTCCATGTCGAGCCGGCCCTCGGCCACGGCGTCCCGCAACCGGTCCACCACCGCCTCGCGGTCGGCGTCCGACGCCCTCAACGCGGGCGCCCGCGGGGGCTCCTGCGACGCCACCTCCTGCGACGCCACCTCCCCCGACAGCGCCTTCTCCTCCGGCAACGAATCCTCCGGCAACGACTTCCCCGGCAACGGCATCTCCGGCCGCTCGTCACTCATGCGGACCACCCTATGCAGAGACGGCATCCGCCACCCCGGCCCCGACCCTGATTTCCCCCTACCCTCCCGGCCCTCACCCCCGCCCCGCGTACATCCGGGCGATCACGTCCTCGATGTCCGGATCCCGCACCGACAGGTCCAGCAGCGGGTACCGGGCCGCCACCGCCGCCACCAGCGGCGCCGCCGACTCCCCCGCCGGGAACGCCAGCCACTGCCGCGGCCCCTCCACCTTCACCACCCGCGCCCCCTCCACCTCGAGCGGCGCGAGCTCGCGTTCCAAGTCCACCACCAGCGTCCGCTCCCCCTCGCCCAGGGAGTGCAGCCCGCCCAGCGCCCCGTCGTACACCAGCCGCCCGTGGTCGATCACCATCACCCGCTCGCACAACTGCTCGATGTCCTGGAGGTCGTGGGTGGTCAGCAGCACCGTGGTGCCGAGCTCCTCGTTCAACTGCCGCAGGAAACCCCGTACCTTCGCCTTGCTGACCACGTCCAGCCCGATCGTCGGCTCGTCCAGGTACAGCACCTCCGGATCGTGCAGCAGCGCCGCCGCGATGTCCCCGCGCATCCGCTGCCCCAACGACAACTGCCGTACCGGTACGTCGAGCAGCTCGGCCAGGTCGAGGCGGTCCACGCAGCGCTCCAGGTTCTCCGCGAAGCGCGCCGCCGGGATCCGGTACATCCGGCGCATCAGCCCGTACGAGTCCTTCAGCGGCAGGTCCCACCACAGCGTCGTGCGCTGCCCGAACACCACGCCGATCCGGTGCGCGAGCCGCATCCGCTCCCGCGACGGGTCGATGCCCGCGACGCGCAGCCGGCCGCCGCTCGGGGTGAGGATCCCGGTCAGCATCTTGATGGTGGTGGACTTGCCCGCCCCGTTGGGCCCGATGTAGCCGACCACCTCACCCCGTGCGACCTCGAAGCTGATCCCGTCCACCGCCCTGACCTCGCGTTTCTCCCTGCGCATCAGCCCCACCCGGCGGCGTACGGCGAAGACCTTCTCGACCCCGTCCAAAGAGATGAGTGCATCGGCCACGACTAGCTCCCCGTGCTTCGGTACGAACGGACTCCCGCGCGCCACGCCAGCGACGCGGGCAGGAACACAGCGAAGGCCACCAGGAACGCGGCCCACCCCGGCAGCCCCAGCGGATCGGGCCGCCCCAGCACGTACAGCGCGGGCAGCCAGTTGACGAAGGCCAGCGGGACGACGAAGGTCACCCCGCGCAGCAGGTCCCGCGCGAACACCGTCGGCGGGTACTGGAGCATGGCGCAGCCCCCGTACGTGAAGGAGTTCTGCACCTCCGCCGCGTCCCCGGCCACGAACTGGAAGGCCGCGCCGGCCACCAGCACCGCCCCGAAGATCCCCGCCCCAGCCAGGACCATCACCGGCACCAGCAGCACCTTCCCGGCCGTCCAGTCCACGTCCAGCACCGAGAGCGCCCAGCACAGCACCCCCAGCGCCTGCACGATCCGGCCCAGCCGGCGCAGCGCGAACCGGTCCGCCGCGACCTGGGCGAGCACCGGGACGGGGCGCACCAGCATGGTGTCGAGCGAGCCGTCGCGGATCCGCGCGCCGATCCGGTCGGTGTTGCCGAGGAACAGGTCGGCCAGGGCCAGGGACGCCGAGCAGGATCCGTACAGCAGGGCGATCTCGGGCAGGGTGAACCCGCCCAGGGCGTCCACGTGCGAGAACATGATGGCGACGGCGACGAAGTCGAGCAGCGCGATGGCTGCGTTCGCGACGGTGGCCAGCAGGAACGAGGTCCGGTAGGTCATCGTCGACCGGACCCACATCATCACGATCAGCCCGTACCCGCGCAGCCCCTCCCGGACCCGGCCGCCCCGCCGCACCTCCGCCGCGTCCGCCGCGTCCGCCGCGTCCGCCCGCCGGGCAGCGGCACTCCCCGCCCCCGGGTTCCCCGCCTCCGGCCGCGTGACAGCCGCCTCAGCCACCCTGGACCACCACCTTCCGCGTCGCCGCCGACTGCACCAGCCGCCCGGCCCCCAGCAGGACCAGCGCCCAGCAGATCTGGAACCCCAGCGCCCGGGCGGCGTTCCCGGCCCCCGCGTGCGTGCCGAGCAGGACGTCCATCGGCACCTGGAGCATCGCCGCCCACGGCAGCACCCGCACCGCGTCGCCGAAGCCGCCGGGGAACACCGTCAGCGGCAGCAGCATCCCCGAGAAGAAGATGGTGACGACGTGGGCCACCATGTTGATCCCGGCCCCGTCCATCAGCCAGAAGGCCGCGAGCCCCAGCAGGTAGCGCATCGCGAAGCTGACCACCAGCCCGAGCACCACCGACGCCAGGAACAGCAGCCAGCGCAGCGGATCCGCCGGCAGCGCCAGCCGGAACGCCAGCGCCCCGGCGGCCAGCGGCACCACTCCGCGCCCGAGGAGCTGGAATCCCGACCGGCCCAGGTCGGCCGCGAGCCACCACAGCTGGAGGTCCGCCGGGCGGTACAGGTCGACCGCGATGTCACCCGTACGGACGCGTTCCTGGAGCTCGTCCTGGAAGCCGCCGCCGAGGAGGGCGCCGGCCGCGAGGAGGGACTGGCTGACCCACACGAAGGTGACCGCCTGGGCCTGGTCGTAGCCACCGAGGCCCGGCCGCTCGTCCCACAGCGCGATGTAGGTGTACGCGACGATGAAGCCGAAGACGGTGTTGGTGAACACCCCGGCCGCGGTCGCCGTCCCGTAGGTGGCGTAGCGGCGGAACCCGCCGGCCGCGACCGCCAGGTAGAGCCGCGGTCCGCCGCCGCCGTGCCGGTGCGGGCACCTGCCGGACGCCGGCCCCCCGCGCGACGCCTCCCCCGGGACCCCGCCCGGCCCCTCCCCCGATACCGCCCCCGGGTCACCTCTCTGACGCACCGTATCCCTCCGAACCCCACGTCGTTCCTACGTCGGCCAAAGCGCGCGAGCTTAGTGCGGAGGGGCGAGCCACGCGACCGTTTTATGCCCGTCCGGAGCGGAATCACCGGCCGTCGGGTAGACACCATGAGGTACGGATGTGGATATTTCGCACGCCCACGAGGAGCCCCGGCGATGAGCGACCAGTCACCACCACCGGGCTGGCCCCCTCGCGACCCGGACACCCCGCGCCACCACCCCCCGGGCGCGCACGCGCCCCGCCCCGGATCGCCCGCCAGGCCCCGCCGCACCGGATGGCGCCGCTTCCTGCCCCCCTGGCGCACGGTCCTGGGCACCCTGCTGCTGCTCGCACTGCTGGTCGGCGGCGCGCTCGTCGCCGGCTACCTGCTGGTCGACATCCCCCCGGCCAACGCGGCCGCCACCGCCCAGTCCAACGTCTACCTCTACGCCGACGGCTCCCCGCTCGCCCGCGACGGCGAGGTCAACCGCGTCAACGTCCCCCTGTCGCAGATCCCCCGGAGCGTCCAGGAAGCCGTACTGGCCGCGGAGGACCGGGACTTCTACTCCGAACGGGCGGTCGACCCCAAGGCGATGGTCCGCGCCGCCTGGAACACGGCGACCGGCAAGGGCACCCAGTCCGGGTCGACCATCACCCAGCAGTACGTCAAGAACTACTACCTGGGCCAGGAACAGACGATCAACCGGAAGGTCAAGGAGTTCTTCATCGCGATCAAACTCGGCCGCGAGAAGTCGAAGGACTACATCCTCGAGGGATACCTGAACACCAGCTACTTCGGCCGCAACGCCTACGGCATCCAGGCCGCCGCCCAGGCCTACTACGGCAAGGACGTCAGCAACCTCACCACCGCCGAAGGCGCCTACCTCGCCACCCTCCTCAACTCCCCCAGCGCCTTCGACGTCGTCTCCCACCCCCGCAGCCGCGACCGCGCCCTCGCCCGCTGGAACTACGTGCTCGACGGCATGGTCAAGAAGAAGTGGATGACGGCCGGCGAACGCACCGCCGTGCGCTTCCCCGAACCGGGCAAGGTCCGCCCGGCCGCCGGCCTCTCCGGGCAGCGCGGCTACCTCGTCGAAGCCGTCAAGGACTACATCGGCGAATACAAGATCCTCGACGACAAGACCCTCGCCGAAGGCGGCTACCGGATCACCACCACCATCGACAAGCGCCGCCAGAACGCCTTCACCGACGCCGTCCAGAAGCAGCTGGTCGACGAACTCGACCCGGCCGCACGCCCCGCGGACCGCCTGGTGCGCGCCGGCGGCGCCTCCATCGACCCGGCCACCGGCAAGGTCGTCGCCCTCTACGGCGGCATCGATTACACCAAGCAGTACGTCAACAACGCGACCCGGCACGACTACCAGGTCGCCTCCACCTTCAAGCCGTTCGTCTTCGCCTCGGCCGTCCAGAACGACTCCCGCACCCAGGACGGCCGCCGGATCACCCCGAACACGGTCTACAACGGCGACAACAGGCGCCGCGTCACCGGCACCCGGATCCCCTACGCCCCCGAGAACGAGGGGCAGCAGTCGTACGGGGACATCACCGTCACCACCGCCACCGACCTCTCCGTCAACGCCGTCTTCGCCCAGATGGTCGTCGACGTCGGCACCGAGAAGGTCAAGCGGACCGCCATCGACCTCGGCATCCCCGAGAACACCCCGAACTTCGTCGTCGGCCCCGCCATGGCCCTCGGCACCCTGCAGGCCAGCGTCCTCGACATGACCCAGGCCTACGCCACACTGGCCGACCACGGCCGGTACACCCCCTACACCTTCCTGGAGAAGATCTCCAAGGACGACGAAACCATCCCCCTCCCGAACCGCGACCCGCGCCAGGCCATCAGCCGGGAGGCCGCCGACACCACCACGTCCATGCTGGTCAGCGTCGTGGACAACGGCACCGGCACGCAGGCCCTCGCGGCCGGCCACCCCGCGGCCGGCAAGACGGGCACCGCCGAGCTGGACCGCGCGGCCTGGTTCGCGGCGTACACCCCGGACCTGGTCACGGTCGTCTCGGTCATGGGCCAGGACCCCGACACCGGCACGCTCCAGTCCCTGTACGGAGCGCTGGGCGAGGCCCGCATCGGCGGCGGCGGCTACCCGGCCCGGATCTGGGCCGCCTACACGAAGACCGCCCTGGAGGCCACCGACCCCGAGGACTTCGACCTGGAACTCCAGCCGGGCGCGGCCCAGCCCCCGCCGCCACCGCCACCGCCCGTCCAGCCCAGCACCCCCGAGCAGCCCGAGGGCAGCCGCCCGCCCTGGCAGCGCCCCGACCGGCCGACCCCGCCGGGCCCGCCCACCCCGCCGGCCCCGCCGAACGGCGGCCAGACCCAGGGCGGGCAGGACAACGGCGGCCAGACGCAGGGCGGCCAGGACAACGGCGGCCGGACCAACGGCGGCGACACGAACGCAGGCCAGACCGACGGGGGCCAGACCCAGGGCGGCCAGACCACCGGGGGTCAGACGAACGGGGGCCAGACCACCGGCGGCGAAACCACCGGCGGCCGGCCCACGGGCGGCCAGACCACCGGCGACCAGACCCAGGGCGGCACCACCCAGGGGCGCCGCCCGCCCGCCCGCTTCCTCGAATGAGCGGGGTCAAGCAGCGGGGTCAGTGCCCGGACGTGGCCTTCAGCCCCACCACCGCGACCAGCAGCAGGCAGATGAAGAAGATCCGGGCGGCGGTGACGGGCTCCCCCAGCACCGCCATCCCGAGCACGGCCGCCCCGGCGGCGCCGATGCCCACCCAGACGCCGTACGCCGTACCGATGGGCAGCGACTTGGCCGCGTACGACAGCAGCACCATGCTGGCGACGATTCCGGCGCCGGTGAACAGGGACGGCCACAGCCGGGTGAAGCCCTCGGTGAACTTCATGCCGACGGACCAGCCGACCTCCAGCAGACCGGCGAAGACGAGCAGAACCCAGGCCATGACGGCACCTCCGGGACGAGAGCGGAACGGGGTGCGTCGTCTTTGCGTCCTGCTACCCGGTACGGCGCGTCTCGTCGGGGGTTCCCCTCCACCGTAGCAAGGGGCATGCAAAAGGGCCGGTGACCCCGGTCACCGGCCCGTCTCCGCAGGACGTCTCAGAGGTACAGCCCGGTGGAGTCCTTCGACCCCTCCAGCCGCTCCGCGGCCACGGCGTGCAGGTCCCGCTCGCGCATCAGCACGTACATCGCCCCGCCCACCTCGACCTCCGCACGGTCCTCGGGGTCGTACAGCACGCGGTCGCCCGGCTCCACGCTCCGTACGTTCTGCCCGACCGCGACGACCTCGGCCCAGGCGAGCCGCTTGCCCACCGCGGCCGTCGCCGGGATCAGGATGCCGCCGCCCGAGCGCCGCTCGCCCTCGGGCGTGTCGGACTTCACGAGCACGCGGTCGTGGAGCATGCGGATGGGCAGCTTGTCGTGGGTGGTGTTCTCGCTCACGCCCCGAACCTACCTGCCCCGGCCCGCCCCGTGAGCCGGAGGGTGCTCACCGCTTGCGGCGGGCGGAGACCACGAGCAGCCCGACCAGCCCGGCCGCGAGCAGCGCGACCGGCACGATCCGCTCGAAGCGCGGCGCCCCGTCCTCGTGGCGCAGGCCGTCCTTCACGTCGGTGACGAGCCGGTTCACCGCGACGACGGCCCGTCCGGCCGTGTGGTCCACCGTCGAGGCGACCTTGGCCTTCGCGTCCCCGACGATCGTCTTGGGGTGCATGCGCACGCCGATCTCGTCGAGCGTCTCGGCGAGCTGCTCACGGCGGCGGACGATGTCCGCCTCGATCTGTGCGGGGGTCCTGGCTTCCGGCACCGCGCTGCCTCCGTCGTCGTGTGTGGGCTTGATCCGTCATGGACAGTCTGTCAGCTCAGTCAGCTTAGGCTCATGCCGTACGGATCCCCTCCCGAGGAGAGCACTGACATGAGCGAGCGACTCCAGCCGGGCGACATCGCCCCCGCCTTCACCCTGCCCGACGCGGACGGCAACGAGGTCTCGCTGGCCGACCACAAGGGGCGCAAGGTGATCGTGTACTTCTACCCGGCGGCCCTGACGCCGGGCTGCACCAAGCAGGCCTGCGACTTCACGGACAACCTGGACGCGCTGGCCACGGCCGGCTACGACGTCATCGGCGTGTCCCCGGACAAGCCGGAGAAGCTCGCGAAGTTCCGCGAGCAGGAGCACCTGAAGGTCACCCTGGTCGGGGACCCGGAGAAGGAGACCCTGACGGCGTACGGCGCGTTCGGCGAGAAGAAGCTGTACGGCAAGACGGTCACCGGGGTCATCCGCTCCACGGTGGTCGTGGACGAGGAGGGCAAGGTCGAACACGCCTTCTACAACGTCAAGGCCACCGGCCACGTCGCCAAGATCATCAAGGACCTGGGTATCTGACCCGGCCCGAGGTCAACCGTCGCCGGGTGAACGCTGACTGGCTCGACAACCTCGGTTACCTGCGCCCCAATTGCCACGCCCTCACCGACACCTAATGCGGCAGGCGGCGACACGGCTTCGTGGCCCTCGGGGCCTCCCCGGTCGTAGACTGAGCGAGGCCACCAGGACCCAACGTCCGAATTGGTCGAACTGTCGCGGTTGTGGTGGAATTGGCAGTCACGCTGGGTTTAGGTCCCAGTGGGGTAAAACCCGTGGGGGTTCGAGTCCCCCCAACCGCACTGGTACGAAGGCCCCGTACGCGCATCGCGTACGGGGCCTTCGGCGTATCCGGGTCTCAGCCCAGCAGGTCGCGGATTACCGGGACCAGGGCGCGGAAGGCCTGGCCGCGGTGGGAGATCGCGTTCTTCTCGTCCGCCGTCAGTTCCGCGCAGGTGCGGGTTTCGCCGAGGGGCTGGAGGATCGGGTCGTAGCCGAAGCCGCCGCCGCCCGCCGGGGCGTGGCGCAGGCTGCCGGGGAGGCGGCCCTCGACGACGCGTTCGGTGCCGTCCGGCAGGGCCAGGGCGGCCGCGCAGAAGAAGTGGGCGCCGCGGTGTTCGGAGGGGATGTCGCCCAGCTGGGCCAGCAGGAGGTCGAGGTTGGCCTTGTCGTCGCCGTGGGCGCCGGCCCAGCGGGCGGAGAAGATGCCGGGGGCGCCGTTCAGGACGTCGACGCAGAGGCCCGAGTCGTCCGCGACCGCCGGCAGGCCGGTGGCCCGGGCCAGGGCGTGGGCCTTGAGGAGGGCGTTCTCGGCGAAGGTGACGCCGGTTTCCCGGACGTCGGGGATCTCGGGGTACGCGTCCGCACCGACCAGCTCGTGGGGCAGGCCGGCGTCGGACAGGATGGCGCGGAGCTCGGTGACTTTGCCCGCGTTGCGGGTCGCGAGGATCAGGCGGGTCATGCGTCCATTATCCCGGGGTGCAGACCTTGGAGATCTCGGCGGCGGCGTCCGCGACGGGCTTGACGTCGGGGGTGGCGTCGCCGTTGTCGACAGCGGTGCGGACGTTCTTGACCGCCGTGCTCAGGGAGTCGACGGCCTTGCCGAGGTCGGCGTTGCCCGTCGTGTCCTTGATCTTCTTCATGTTGGCGTCGATCTGGTCGAGCGCGTTCTGGGTGTCCTGGATGCTGTTGCCGGCGTTGGAGACGGCCTGCTGGAGGTCGCCCACGCTGTCCGCTATCGCGACGGCCGTGTTGGCGCAGTCCATGGCGGTGGCGATCGTGTCGCAGGAGGTGAGGGCCGGGACGGCGAGGGCTGCGGCCAGGGCGACGGCGGCGATGCGCAGTTTCGGCTTCCGCGGCGTGTTCGGCGTGTTCGGCTTCATGGGTCCCCCCGAGGGCTCGGATGCGTGGACGGGCGCGCGGTGGTGACACCGTGCGCCCGTACCTGGTGGGACGCGGGCCCGCGTCCTGCGGTTGCCGCGGCTACGGCACGACCTACGGGACCTGGAGGTCCAGGGCGCCGAGCTGGAGGGCTTCCAGGTCGGCGCAGCCGCCGGCCGCGAGGTCGAGGAGGGCGTTGAGTTCCTTGCGGTCGAAGGGTTCGCCCTCGGCGGTGCCCTGGACTTCGACGAAGCGGCCGTCGCCGGTGCAGACGACGTTCATGTCGGTCTCGGCGCGCACGTCCTCCTCGTAGCAGAGGTCGAGGAGCGGGACGCCGTCGACGATGCCGACGCTGACGGCGGCGACGGTGCCGGTGAGCGGCTTGCGGCCGGCCTTGATCAGCTTCTTCTTCTGGCCCCAGGCGACGGCGTCGGCGAGGGCGACGTAGGCGCCGGTGATGGCGGCGGTGCGGGTGCCTCCGTCGGCCTGGAGGACGTCGCAGTCCAGGACGATGGTGTTCTCGCCGAGGGCCTTGTAGTCGATGACGGCGCGCAGCGAGCGGCCGATGAGGCGGGAGATCTCGTGGGTGCGGCCGCCGATCTTGCCGCGGACGGATTCGCGGTCGCCGCGGGTGTTGGTGGAGCGGGGCAGCATCGAGTACTCGGAGGTGACCCAGCCTTCGCCGCTGCCCTTGCGCCAGCGCGGGACGCCTTCGGTGAAGGAGGCGGTGCAGAAGACCTTGGTGTCTCCGAAGGAGATGAGGACGGAGCCCTCGGCGTGCTTGCTCCATCCGCGTTCGATGGTGACCGGGCGGAGCTGTTCGGGCGTGCGGCCGTCGATGCGAGACATGGCTGTGAGCCTAGTCGGTGTGCGGGTACGCGTGGGCCCCGTCCGGTGTGCCCGGGACGGGGCCGCGTACTGCCCCGGCGGGGGGCGTGGTGGGGTGGGCCGGTGGGCTCAGCTCACATCATGTCTTCGATCTCGCCGGCGATGGGGTCGGCGTCGGTGCCGATGACGACCTGGATGGCGGTGCCCATCTTGACGACGCCGTGGGCGCCGGCGGCCTTGAGGGCGGCTTCGTCGACGAGCTCGGGGTCGGCGACCTCGGTGCGCAGGCGGGTGATGCAGCCTTCGACCTCTTCGATGTTGTCGATGCCGCCGAGCCCGGCGACGATCTTCTCAGCCTTGGTGGCCATGTGTTTCTCCCTGAGTGTTTCGAAGAAGGGGTCTCGGCGGCCGTGTGCGGCCGGCTGCGGACTGCGTCCGCTTTGTCACGGTAGCTCACGGAGCTTGGCGTAGCGCACGGTTGGCCTATCTGTGCGAGCGCACGCCGGGCTCCTGCCGAAGGATGACGATCAGCAGCACCCTGCCCACGACTGGTCTACACCAGTGTGCCGCACGTACTGCGACTGCCAAAAACGGGCCGGCCGAGGGAGGACGCGCATGAGCGCGAGCAGTGCTGCGGCAGCACCGCGCAAGCAGGGGTGGAACGGCCTGTTCCAGGCGCTGCAGAAGATGGGGCGCAGCCTCCAGCTCCCGATCGCCGTACTGCCGGCCGCGGGGATCCTGAACCGGCTCGGGCAGCCGGACGTGTTCGGCAAGGACGGCCTGGACTGGACGGTGGTCGCCCGGGTGATGGACGGCGCGGGCAGGGCCCTGCTGGATCCCGACCTCGGTCTGCCGCTCCTCTTCTGCGTGGGCGTCGCGATCGGCATGGCGAAGAAGGCGGACGGTTCGACCGCGCTGGCGGCGGTGGCGGGGTTCCTCGTCTACCGGGGGGTGATGCACGCCTTCCCGAAGGCCTGTCCGCCGGGGACGAAGGACGTCGGGGGCGGTTGCCTGACCCCGGCGGACACCTTCGCGGGGTACACGTACCAGAACCCGGGGGTCTTCGGCGGGATCGTCATGGGGCTGCTCACGGCCTGGTTCTGGCAGCGCTACCACCGGGTGAGACTGGTGGACTGGCTCGGCTTCTTCAACGGCCGGCGGCTGGTCCCGATCATCATGTCGTTCGTGGCGATCGCCTTCGCCGCGCTGTGCCTGTGGGTGTGGCCGCCGGTCGGTGACGCGCTGGAGAGCTTCTCCGACTGGCTGAAGGGGCTGGGCGCGTGGGGTGCGGGTGTGTTCGGCGTGGCGAACCGCGCGCTGCTGGTGATCGGCCTGCACCAGTTCCTGAACGTGCCGCTGTGGTTCCAGTTCGGTACGTTCACCACGCCCGCGGGGGAGGTCAAGCACGGCGACATCAACATGTTCCTGGCGGGTGACCCGGAGGCGGGGCTGTTCCTGAGCGGGTTCTTCCCGATCATGATGTTCGCCCTGCCGGCGGCGGCGCTGGCGATCACGCACTGCGCGAAGCCGCTGCGGCGCAAGGAGGTCGGCGGGCTGATGCTGTCGGTGGGCCTGACGTCCTTCGTCACGGGGATCACCGAGCCGTTGGAGTACTCCTTCCTGTTCGTGGCGCCGGCGCTGTACGCGGTCCACGCCGTGCTGACGGGGGTGTCGATGGCGGTGACCTGGGGGCTGGGGGTCCACGACGGGTTCAGTTTCTCCGCGGGCCTGATCGACTACGTCATCAACTGGGGCCTGGCGACCAAACCGTGGCTGATCATCCCGATCGGGCTGTGTTTCGCCGTCGTCTACTACGCGGTCTTCCGGTTCGCGATCACGGCGTTCGACATCCCGACGCCCGGGCGGGAATCGGACGAGGAGATCGCTGCGATGCAGGCGGAGAACACCAAGGCGTAGGGGGCCCGGGGCCTTGCGCCCCGGGGTCGGCGGGCCTTCGGATCCTTCGATCCGGGGGCCCGTCGTCATGTGGTCCAGGCCACAGGAAAACGAAGGTTCCTTATCTAACCCCGACCGTGCTACAACTGGTCTACACCACCGAATGGTGTAGACCATGCGCCTGCCGAGCAGCTCGTGGTCCCCCTTTTCCGAGACGCCGCCACCCCCATTTTTCCATGTCCCCAGGCAGCGCCTTGTCCTCTGGAGGAACCCATGTCCACAGCGACCGCTGCGGAGAAGAAGAAGGGCGCTGGCGTGATGGCCGTCATGCAGCGCATCGGCCGGAGCCTGATGCTCCCGGTCGCCGTGCTGCCGGCCGCCGCACTGCTGGTCCGTCTCGGCGACAAGGACATGCTGGGCTCCGCCTCGCTGCCGGAGTTCATCAACAAGATCGCCGGTTACATGGCCGCGGGCGGCGGCGCGATCCTGGACAACATGGCGCTGCTGTTCGCCGTGGGCATCGCGATCGGCTACGCGAAGAAGTCGGACGGCTCCACGGCCCTGGCCGCGGTCACCGGCTACCTGGTCTTCAAGAACGTGCTCGCCACGTTCACCGACCCGAACCTGCCGAAGGTCGCCAAGGTGGTCGACGGCAAGGTCGCCATGCTCGAGGCGCCCGTGGACGCCAAGGTGCTCGGCGGTGTCGTGATGGGCCTCGTGGTCGCCCTGATCTACCAGAAGTTCTTCCGCACCAAGCTGCCCGAGTGGGCGGGCTTCTTCGGCGGCCGCCGCCTGGTCCCGATCCTCTCGGCCTTCGCCGGCCTGCTGATCGGCATCGTCTTCGGTCTGATCTGGCCGGTCCTCGGCACCGGTCTGCACAACCTCGGTGAGTGGCTGGTCGGCTCCGGCGCCGTCGGCGCGGGCATCTTCGGCGTCGCCAACCGCGGTCTGATCGCCGTCGGCATGCACCACCTGCTGAACTCCTTCCCCTGGTTCCAGGCGGGCGAGTACGACGGCAAGAGCGGCGACATCGCCCGCTTCCTCGCCGGCGACCCGAGCGCCGGCCAGTTCATGACCGGCTTCTTCCCGATCATGATGTTCGCCCTGCCGGCCGCTTGCCTCGCGATCGTCCACTGCGCCCGCCCCGAGCGCCGCAAGGTCGTCGGCGGCATGATGCTGTCCCTCGCGCTCACGTCGTTCGTCACCGGTGTGACCGAGCCGATCGAGTTCACCTTCATGTTCATCGCGCCGGTGCTCTACGCCGTCCACGCGGTCCTGACCGGTGTCTCGATGGCCCTGACGTGGGCGCTCGGCATGAAGGACGGCTTCGGCTTCTCCGCCGGCGCCATCGACTACCTGCTGAACCTCGGCAAGGCCACCAACCCGGCCGGCCTGGCGCTGGTCGGCCTCTGCTTCGCGGTGCTCTACTACGTGATCTTCCGCTTCGCGATCACCAAGTGGAACCTCCCGACGCCGGGCCGCGAGTCCGACGAGGAGCTCGCCGAGCTGGCCAAGGCCGAGGCCAAGTAGCCCCGGCCGACCGGGCCTGACCGGCCCGCTGCGGTACGAAAGCCCCCGCCCTCCCGGCGCGTTCCGGGAGGGCGGGGGCTTCTGCGTGGCCGCGCCGCGTCAGACCTCGTACACCGCGCCCGCGTACGCGAGGTCGACCCGCCCGTCGAACACCGCGCGGGCGTCCGCCAGGTTCTGCGCGGCGTCCGTCCACGGCGGGACGTGCGTCAGCACGAGCCGCCCGACCCGGCCGCCGCGCGCGTACTCGCCGGCCTCGCGGCCGTTGAGGTGCAGGCCCGGGATGTCCTCCTTGCCGTGCGTGAAGGAGGCCTCGCACAGGAACAGGTCGGCGTCCTCCGCCAGGAGGCCCAGCTCGGGGCAGACCCCGGTGTCCCCGGAGTACGCCAGCACCCGACCGCCGTGCTCGACGCGGATGCCGTACGACTCGACGGGGTGGCAGACCTTCTCCGTGCGGACGGTGAACGGGCCGATCTCGAAGCTGCCCGACTTCAGGGTGCGGAAGTCGAAGACCTCGCTCATCGAGCGCTCGTCGGGGACGTCCTCGTACGCCGTCGTCAGACGCTGCTCGGTGCCCTCGGGGCCGTAGACGGGGATGGTCCCGCAGCGGCCGCCCTCGTGGCGGTAGTAGCGGGCCACGAAGTACGCGCACATGTCGATGCAGTGGTCGGCGTGCAGATGGCTCAGGAAGATCGCGTCGAGGTCGTAGAGACCGCAGTGCCGCTGGAGCGCGCCGAGGGAGCCGTTGCCCATGTCGAGGAGCAGCCGGAAGCCGTCGGCCTCGACGAGATAGCTCGAACATGCCGAATCCGCGGCCGGGAAGGACCCCGAACAGCCGACGACGGTGAGCTTCATGGGGCGTGAACCTCCGGGGACGGTCCGTGGACGGAATGCGGGCCGTGCGTGGGTCGAGCGTAAGGCGCGAAACCTCCGGTCGCTCCTCCGCGGCAGGCCGTTGTGGGGGGAATCACCTGTGGTGTCACCCAGGGGAGCGACGAGGGGCACAGGCGTTGCCGCCGCCGTGGCCGCGCCGCTGCCGCGCCGGGGGGCCCGGCCGCCGCTACGGTCGGATACATGGACACGTCGTGGTGGCCCGCCGTGCTGGCGGCGGTCGCCGTGGCGGTGGTGGTGCTGCTCCCCCGGCGGGGCACGGCGGTGGCCGCGGCGCCCCCGCCGCACGGGCTGGGGCCGCCCCCGCGGGTGCGGCCCGGCGAGCTGTGGTGCCTGGCGGACGGCCGGACCTGCCTGGTGCTGGCGGTACGGGCGCACCGGGAGCGGGCGCGGGTCGCGTGGATCACCGGGAAGTACGACGACCGGCGGGCGGGGGTGATCCCGCTGCCGCCGGGGGTGGTCGCCGCGCACGGACGGGGCGCCTTTCTGGAGGCGGACCGGCCGGAGGAGGTGTCGCTGTGGGAGTTCCGCACGCTGCTGGGGACACTGGACCCGGTGTGGTGGGACGAGGCCAAGGGGCTGGGAGGCGGTGCGCGGTGATCAGGCTGCGGCGGGTCTACGATCCCCCCGAGCCGGGGGCGGACGGCGTGCGGGTCCTCGTGGACCGGCTGTGGCCGCGGGGGCTGTCGAAGGAGGCGGCGCGCGTGGACGAGTGGCCGAAGGCGGTGACCCCGTCCGGGGAGCTGCGCTCGTGGTACCACTCCGGGGCCGGGTCGTGGGAGGAGTTCCGGGAGCGGTACGAGGCGGAGCTGGCGGCCGGCGGGGAGCAGGCGCAGGCGGAGCTGGAGCGGCTGCGGGGCCTCGCGGCCCGGGGGCCGCTGACGCTGCTGACGGCGGTGAAGGACCCGGAGCGCAGCCACGCCTCGGTGCTGGCCGGGCTGCTGGCCGGTGACGGGCCGTGAGCGGGCGGCGCCGCCCCGGCCGCGGGGTGCGGCCAGGGCGGCGGGGAGCCGGGGACCAGCTCGGTGCGGCTCAGGTGGTGTGGTCGAGGGGCCTTTCGGTGCACAGCGCCCAGATGACGAACACCCCGATGGCGATCGCGATGAGCGCCCACAGGGGCTGGTAGGGCAGCCACAGGAAGTGGAAGAGCACCGACAGGGCGGCCAGGGCGATGCCGGCGACGCGGCCCCACTGGGCGCCCTTGAGGATCCCGACGCCGACGACGAAGACGATGACGCCGAGGATCAGGTGGATCCAGCCCCATGCCGTGAGGTCGAACCTGAAGGTGTAGTCGCCGACGGGCAGGTAGACGTCGTCCTTGGCGAGGGCGGCGATGCCCTCGAAGACGCTGAAGACGCCGTTGACGGCCATCAGCACGCCGGCGAAGGTCGCACCTCCGGTGGCCCATGCGCTGGAGTGGCCAGGCCCGTGGGCGGGCGGCCTGGGGGAGGTACTGCCCGGGGTGGTGGTCATGTCGCCACCTTCCTGCTGCGGGGAACCGGTCGGTTCCGAGCCTGCGCGCGCAGGGCGGGGCGGGCGACCCCGAAGGGCCGAACGGGTGACCGGGGCGTTGAGCGGCCGGTACGGCGGACGCCGCCGGCCCCGCGTGGCCGCGGGTGCCGGCGGCGTCCGTGGAGCCGTTCCGGGTGTGCGTTCGGGCCGTGGGCCGGGCCTCAGGCCCAGAGCTGGCCCTGGAGGACCTCGATGGCCTCTTCCGTCGTCGCGGCCGTGTAGACGCCGGTCGACAGGTACTTCCAGCCGCCGT
Source organism: Streptomyces sp. NPDC034085 (assembly GCF_055575555.1). Classification (NCBI taxonomy): domain Bacteria; kingdom Bacillati; phylum Actinomycetota; class Actinomycetes; order Kitasatosporales; family Streptomycetaceae; genus Streptomyces; species Streptomyces sp. NPDC034085. The sequence goes on from NZ_JBVISL010000001.1 coordinate 999,389, forward strand.
CGGCGACGACGAAGACGATGTCGGCGCTCTCGCTCGCGGCGGCCGCCTTGCGGCCCACGCCGATCGCCGCGTGCAGTGCGGCTCCGGTGGAGACGCCCGCGAAGATGCCCTCCTGCTGGAGGAGTTCGCGGGTGCGGGTGACCGCGTCGGCGGAGCCCACCGAGAAGCGGGTGGTGAGCACGGAGGCGTCGTACAGCTCCGGGACGAAGCCCTCGTCGAGGTTGCGCAGGCCGTAGACGAGGTCGTCGTACCGGGGCTCCGCGGCCACGATCTTCACGCCGGGCACGTGCTCGCGCAGGTAGCGGCCGACGCCCATCAGGGTGCCGGTCGTGCCGAGGCCCGCCACGAAGTGGGTGATCGAGGGGAGGTCGGCCAGGATCTCGGGGCCCGTGGTGGCGTAGTGGGCGCCCGCGTTGTCCGGGTTGCCGTACTGGTAGAGCATCACCCAGGAGGGGTTCTGCTCCGCCAGCTCCTTCGCCACCCGCACCGCGGTGTTCGAACCGCCCGCGGCCGGCGACGAGATGATCTCGGCTCCCCACATCGCGAGAAGGTCGCGGCGCTCCTGCGAGGTGTTCTCCGGCATCACGCACACGATCCGGTAGCCCTTGAGCTTCGCGGCCATGGCGAGCGAGATGCCCGTGTTGCCGGAAGTCGGTTCCAGGATGGTGCAGCCGGGGTACAGGCGGCCGTCCTTCTCCGCCTGCTCGACCATGTGGAGCGCGGGGCGGTCCTTGATCGAGCCGGTCGGGTTGCGGTCCTCCAGCTTGGCCCAGATCCGGACGTCCGCCGAGGGGGACAGCCGCGGCAGGCGCACCAGCGGGGTGTTGCCGACCGCCGCGAGGGGGGAGTCGTAGCGCATTACTTCGAGCCGCCGGCCACGGCCGGGAGGATGGTGACGCTGTCGCCGTCCTTGAGGGCGGTGGAGATGCCGTCGAGGAAGCGGACGTCCTCGTCGTTGAGGTAGACGTTCACGAAGCGGCGCAGCTGGCCGCCGTCGACGATGCGCTCCTCAATGCCCTTGTGGCGGGTCTCCAGGTCCGCGAACAGCTCGGAGAGGGTCGCCCCCTCGCCGTTCACGGCCTTCTCGCCGTCGGTGTAGGTGCGGAGGATGGTCGGGATGCGGACCTCGATGGCCATGGCAGCAGGCTCCAGTGTCGTGAAGGGGTGAAGAGGAGGGAGGGCGCGCGGTCGGGCGCCCCCGCGCCGGGGGGTCTGTGGTGCTCAGGCGGCAGGACAGATGGCGCTGGCGAGGCGGCACAGGTCGACGTGCAGCCGCGCCACGAGCAGCAGCCTGCCGGGCGTCTCGATGCTCACGTCGTGGGAAACCATGCGGTCATGTTAACGATTCCCGGTCCCCCGTTTGGAGTGTGATCCCGCATCGTGGACGCTCTCGGCTCACATGGTGGTCAGTAGGCTGCCACGACCTGCACTTCTTCCTCCGTGATCACACCGTCGACGATCCGGTACGAGCGGAACTGGAACTCGCCCAGTCCGTCCTCGTCGGCCGTGGAGACCAGCACGTAGTGCGCGCCGGGCTCGTTCGCGTACGTGACGTCCGTGCGCGAGGGGTAGGCCTCGGTGGCGGTGTGCGAGTGGTAGACGATCACGGGCTCCTCGTCCCGGTCGTCGAGCTCGCGGTAGAGCTTGAGCAGATCCTTCGAGTCGAACTCGTAGAACGTGGGCGAGCGGGCCGCGTTGAGCATCGGGATGAACCGCTCGGGTCGGCCGGTGCCCGCCGGGCCGGCCACGACGCCGCACGCCTCGTCCGGGTGGTCCTTGCGGGCGTGCTCGACGATCTGGTCGTACAGGGCCTGGGTGAGGGTCAGCATGAGCGACAGGATAAGCAGACGGGCCCTCTCGTACCGAGGAGTGGTACGGGAGGGCCCGAATGGTGGACACGGCCCAGGGTGTCAGCCGCTGGTGACCTTGTTGAAGGCGGCGCCGCTCGGGTTGCGGGCCTTGAGGACCAGGTAGGACACGCCGAGGATCAGACCCCACAGCGGGGCGCAGTACAGCGAGACGCGGGAGTCCTTGTCGACGCCCATCATCACGATGACCATGCCGATGAACAGCAGGGCGAACCAGCTGCTCCAGGGGGCGCCGGGGGCGCGGAAGGAGGACTGGGGCAGCTCGCCGCGGTCGGCCTTGGCGCGGTAGCGGATCTGGCAGACCAGGATCATGACCCAGGCCCACATGCCGGAGATGGTGGCGAAGGAGACGACGTAGTCGAAGGCCTTGCCCGGGGCGACGTAGTTGATCCAGACGCCCACCAGCATCAGCGCGGCGGAGAACGTGGTGCCGACCAGCGGGGTGCCGTTCTTCGTCAGCTTGGTGAAGAACCTGGGGCCCTGGCCGTTGAGCGCGAGGTCGCGCAGCATGCGGCCGGTGGAGTACATGCCCGAGTTGCAGGAGGACAGGGCCGCGGTCAGGACGACGAAGTTGACGATCGCGGCGCCGATGCCGAGGCCCATCTTCTCGAAGGCGAGCACGAAGGGGCTCTCGCCGGCCTTGAAGTTCGACCACGGGATGACCGACATGATCATGATGAGCGCGCCGACGTAGAAGACGGCGATGCGCCACGGCACGGTGTTGATGGCCTTGGGCAGGGTCTTCGCGGGGTCCTTGGACTCGCCGGCGGTGACGCCGACCAGCTCGACCGCGAGGAAGGCGAACATCACGATCTGCAGGGTCATCAGCGTCTCGCCGATGCCGTTGGGGAAGAAGCCGCGGTCGCTCCACAGGTTGGAGACGGAGGCGGTGGCGGCCGCGTCGGAGAAGCCGATGGTGAGGATGCCGGCGCAGATCAGGATCATGCCGACGATGGCGGTGACCTTGACCATGGAGAACCAGAACTCCAGCTCGCCGAAGAGCTTCACGGAGATCAGGTTGGCGGCGTAGAGGATCACGGTGAAGATCAGCGCGTAGGCCCACTGCGGGAAGCTGTCGTTCGTCCAGTACGACATGTACTTCGCGGCGGCGGTGACCTCGGTGATGCCGGTGACCACCCAGAACAGCCAGTACGTCCAGCCGGTCGCGTACCCCCAGAACGGGCCCAGGAACTCGCGGGCGTAGTCCGAGAAGGAACCGGAGACGGGGCGGTACATGAGCAGCTCGCCCAGGGCCCGCATGATGAAGAAGATGACCAGTCCGGCGATGGCGTAGGCCAGGATAAGACTCGGTCCGGCCTTCGAGATGGCCTTGCCCGCGCCCAGGAACAGGCCGGTGCCGATGGCCCCGCCGATGGCGATCATCTGGATCTGGCGGGCGCCGAGCGCCCGGTGGTAGCCCTCCCCGTCGCCCTCGCCCTGGGTGCCCTCGCCGGGCGTCCTGCCGTGCTGATCGACCTGCACAGAGGTCATGTCTTGGTGCGCCTTTCTCCACGCCGACCCGCGCCTGGAACGGCTGCGGATCGGGTCCTCGATCCCCCCGGATACGGATGGAGTTGCACGCCGGCGGTCAGCCGGTTCAAGCAGGCCGGGGGACATGGGTGGCGTCCCGTCGGCGGTCGTGAAGATTTATCACGTGCTTACGGGTGGGAGAAGAGCGCACATGTGGCGCACCGCGCGCCAATATCAGGACATAGGCGAGAGAAATGGATCAGATCACCGCATGGCGGTGATCTGATCGTTATCCGGATTTGAGCGTCCGCTGAGCGAACAACACCTTCGCTTGACGTTCGCCACCGGCGGCCGGCGGCCGTTCAGAGGGTCTCGATGAGCGTCTCCTGGAGACCGCCCAGCCACAGGTACGCCATCACCATCGGCTTGCGCGGGTCGTCGTCCGGAAGCCGGAAGAGCACGGCGCTCTCGTCGTCCTCGGTGATGTCGAGCCGGGCCGCGATGGTCAGCCGCAGGTCGTTGAGCGCGCCGAGCCAGCGCAGCGGCAGCTCCCCGGTCAGCTCCAGCACCGCCGCCCCGTCCCCGGCCGGGGTGAGGGAGTCCAGGCTGCGCACGACGGCCAGCGCGTCCTCCCGCTTGCGGGTGCGCAAGTCGTTCTCGGTGAAGCGGCGGAACTCCGCCGAGCGCGCCCGCAGCTCCTCGACGTCCTTGCCCGAGCCCTGGGCGGGGTCCGCGCCGGGGTCGCCGTAGGCGTCGGGGAAGAGCCGGGCCAGCGCAGGGTCGGACGGCGGCTCGGTGGGGCCGTCAGGGGCGAAGAGCACGGCCAGCGGGTCGGCGTCGGCGGCGGGTTCCGGCTCGCCCGGGCCGATCAGCTCCAGCAGCTGCACGGCCAGCGAGCGCAGGATCGAGATCTCGATTTCGTCCAGGGCCACGGCGGCCCCGCCGCCCTTCACGGGCTCGAACACGCCGCCCATCAGCCGCGGTCCTGGGAGAGGGTCGCCCACAGCCCGTAGCCGTGCATCGCCTGCACGTCGCGCTCCATCTCCTCGCGGGTGCCGCTGGAGACGACCGCCCTGCCCTTGTGGTGGACGTCGAGCATCAGCCTGGTCGCCTTGTCCTTGGGGTAGCCGAAGTACGCCTGGAACACGTACGTCACGTAGCTCATGAGGTTGACCGGGTCGTTGTGCACCAGGGTCACCCACGGGACGTCGGGTTCGGGGACCGCGTAGGTCTCCTCGGCGGATTCGGTGCGTTCGATCTCAATGGGAGCAACACTCACTTGTCCCATGCTGCCACTGTGACGGGCCGGTCGCACAAACGGGCCCCTACATCTCGTCACTTTGACGAAATGTGCGCTAGCATCCGTGTCATGAACCCTGCGGACCTGGGCCTGCCGGTGGACGTGCCGTCGACAGCGCTCTTCACGGATCACTACGAGCTCACGATGCTGCAGGCCGCCCTGGCGAACGGCACCGCCGACCGCCGCTCGGTCTTCGAGGTCTTCACCCGGCGGCTGCCCGAAGGACGGCGCTACGGCGTGGTCGCCGGCACCGGCCGCGTCCTGGACGCCGTGGAGAACTTCCGGTTCGACGGCGCCGTCCTGGAGTTCCTGCGCGAGCGGGCCGTCATCGACATGCGGACGCTGGACTGGCTGGCGTCGTACCGCTTCTCGGGTGACATCTGGGGATACCCCGAGGGGGAGGTCTACTTCCCCGGCTCGCCGATCCTGCGGGTCGAGGGCAGCTTCGCCGAGTGCGTGCTGCTGGAGACGGTGATCCTGTCGATCCTCAACCACGACTCCGCCATCGCCGCGGCCGCCTCCCGCATGGCCTCGGCCGCGGGCGACCGGCCGCTGATCGAGATGGGGGCGCGCCGCACGCACGAGCTGGCGGCGGTCGCGGCCGCGCGGGCCGCGTACGTGGGCGGCTTCACCTCCACCTCGGACCTCGCGGCCGGCTTCCGGTACGGGATCCCCACCGTCGGCACGAGCGCCCACGCCTTCACCCTCGTCCACGACAGCGAACGGGACGCCTTCACCGCGCAGGTGGCCTCGCTGGGCAGCGGGACCACCCTGCTGGTGGACACGTACGACGTCGCGGAGGCGGTGCGCACGGCGGTGGAGGTCGCCGGGACCGGGCTGGGCGCGGTGCGCATCGACTCCGGTGACCTGCTGCTGGTGGCGCACCGGGTGCGGCAGCAGCTGGACGAGCTGGGCGCGACGGGCACGCGGATCGTGGTCACCTCCGACCTGGACGAGTACGCCATCGCCTCGCTGGCGGCGGCGCCGGTGGACGCGTACGGGGTGGGCACCCAGCTGGTGACCGGCAGCGGGCACCCGACGTGCTCGATGGTCTACAAGCTGGTCGCGCGGGCGGCGTCGGACGACCCGAAGGCTCCCCTGGTGCCGGTGGCGAAGAAGTCCTCGGGCGGCAAGACGTCCGTCGGCGGGCGCAAGTGGGCGGCGCGGCGGGTGGACGCCGAGGGCGTCGCGGAGGCGGAGGTCGTCGGGACCGGGCCGGTGCCGGCGGCGCTGGCGGACGCGCAGCTGCTGGTGCAGCTGGTGAAGGCGGGCGAGGTGGTGGCCCGCGAGCCGCTGGAGGCGGCCCGCGACCGCCACCGCTCGGCGCGCGCCGGGCTCCCCCTGTCGGCGACGCAGCTGTCGCGGGGCGAGGCCGTGATCCCGACGGAGACCCCTTCCTGACGCGCGGCCGCCTTCCCGGCGCGCCGGAGCCTTCCTGACGCGCGGCCGCCTTCCCGACGCGCCGCTCACACCGCTCGGCCCCGGGGGCCTCCCGGGCTTCGCGCCGCTGCGCCGGACTCCGTCCGCCGGGCCGGGGCCGGGGCCGGTGGTCGTCCGCGGGTGGGGTGCCGTTGCGCGCGGCTGTCCCCTCCCCGCCCTTCCACCGTTCCCCGGACTCCGCCCGGACCCGCGCTGCCCGCGCTGCCCGCGCCGGCCGCGTGCGGGTGGGGGTGCGGGGAGCCGTTTCGGGAAGGGGCGGGGTGGGGGAAGAGCCCCCGCAGGGCCCGCCGAAGCGCACGACCATCCACACCAAGCCGAAGGACACGCGACATGCACCGCGCACTGATCGTCGTCGACGTACAGAACGACTTCTGCGAAGGCGGCAGCCTCGCGGTCGCCGGCGGGGCCGACGTCGCCGCCGCGATCACCGAGCTGATCGGGCAGACCACGGCCGGCTACCGGCACGTCGTGGCGACCCGCGACCACCACGTCGACCCCGGGCCCCACTTCGCCCGGCCCCCGGCCGAGCCGGACTACGAGACGTCCTGGCCCGTGCACTGCGTCGCCGGGACCGAGGGCGTCGGGTTCCACCCGAACTTCGCCCCCGCCGTCGCCTCCGGGGCCGTCGCCGCCGTCTTCGACAAGGGCGCCTACGAGGCCGCGTACAGCGGCTTCGAGGGCGCCGACGAGAACGGCCGGGGCCTGGCCGAGTGGCTGCGCGAGCGGCACGTGAGCGAGGTGGACGTGGTCGGCATCGCCACCGACCACTGCGTGCGGGCCACCGCCCTCGACGCCGCCCACGCCGGCTTCACCACCCGCGTCCTGCTCGACCTGACGGCCGCCGTGGCCCCCCACACCACCGAGAAGGCGCTGGAGGAGCTCCGGACGGCCGGCGTCACCCTCGTCGGCGGTTAGATCTTCAGCGCCCCAGGAGGGCGCGGATCGGGTGCCAGAGTTCCTCCGCGCGGTCCGGGGCGCAGCGCCACAGCAGGCCGTCCGGGTGGTGGAGGACGGCGGTGACCTCGTCCGGGGTGGGGGGCTGCGCGTTGCCGCGCAGGTACACGGCCCGCATGCCGAGGTTCCGCAGCCTGGTCAGGGCGCGGGCCCGGTTCGCGGCGTGTACCAGCACGCGGACGTTTCCGTCGGTGCCGCCCTCGCCGGACGGCGGCCGCGGCAGCGTCAGCGCGACCACCACGCTGCCGCCCGGCAGTCTGACGAAACCTCCACCTGGCATGATCTTCAGCTCCCCCGTCAATAAGAACAGTCGCCCGTGCATCTAAACGCGATCGGCCGCCGCCCGCTAGAGGGCGACGGCCGATCATGCTTTGACCTGCGGTTTTACCGGACTACTTGACGGCGGGGCCGACCTCGATCGTCATCTGGAGGCCGTCGTAGGTCTCCTTCGCGATCTTGATCTTGGTGTTGGTGTCAGCGACCTTCACCGAACCGGTCGGGTTCTCGTCGTAGTAGTACTTGCCCTTGTGGTCGTCGAAGACCAGGTTCGCGGGCTTCGGCTTGACGAAGAGCGACTCGCCCTTGTTGTGCAGGGTGAACGCGTCCGTCGAGTACGCGCTGAAGGTGGCGTCGTACGGCTGGATCTTGTTCCGCAGCAGGCTGCCGTCCGACCACTTCATCGGCTTGGCGTTGGCGTCGATCGGCAGGATCAGGCCCTGGCCGGGGTGCTGGCTGGTGTTGTTGTCCTTCTGGGACTTGTCCCACAGCCAGATCAGCAGGCCGTCCTGGTACGGGTAGTGCTCCACCCAGCCCGGCTTGGTGGTGGACCAGCCGAAGTTGTACGGACCCACCTTGAGGGTGGAGTCGTACGAGACGTAGCGGCGGTTCTCCGCGATGTAGTACTGCGCGTACTCCTTGGTGAAGCCCGCGCCGATCCGCTCGAAGCCCTTGCCGGTCCAGCCGTTGTCGCCGTTCTCGGCGCCGTCGGTGAACAGCGCGGCGCCGTCTGCGGTGAGGGTGACGGCGTCGGCCGTGAAGCCCTTGCCGCCCGCGCCGCCGTCCGTCTGGTAGCGGAAGCGGAGGTCGACCTTCTTGCCCGCGTAGGCGTCCAGCGGGAAGTTCAGGGACTTCCAGGCGCCGGAGGTACCGGTCAGCGACGGGCTGCCGGAGGCGTCGGCGGGGATCGCCGCACCGTCGGCGGTGCCGGCCAGGGCGGTCCAGGTGGCGCCGCCGTCCGTGGACACCTCGGTGTAGAGGAAGTCGTAGTCGGCCTCGATGTCCCACCAGCCCTTGAGCGAGAGGGCGGCGGACTTCTTGCCCGTCAGGTCGACGGAGCGGGTCAGGGTGTTCTTGAGGTCGTCACCCATCTGGCTCCACCACTGCGAGGAACCCTCGGCGGGAGCGACGATGTCGGTCTTGACCTGCTTCTTCGGCAGCTCGACGACCAGCGCCTGCTTGTCCTTGGTGTTGTACTCCGACACGCCCAGCTTGTGGGTGGACTTCGTCGCGGCCTTGGCCTGGTCGTAGTTCAGCCAGCCCAGCTGGAGCTTGTCCCAGGCGGTCATGTCGCCCGGCATGTCGCCTATGGAGTCCTTGCCCTGGCCGAGCCAGGAACCCGCCGACATCAGGGACCAGAAGCCGACCGAGTTCTCGCCGCCACCGGAGGTGTCGTAGAGGTCCGGCAGGCCGAGGTCGTGGCCGTACTCGTGCGCGAAGACGCCGAGGCCGCCGTTCTCCGGCTGCATCGTGTAGTCGCCGACCCAGATGCCCGTGTCGCCGATCTGGGTGCCGCCGGCCTTGTTGTTCGCCGGGCCGGTCTTGCCGACGTCGGTGCCGTAGGCGTACCAACGGTGCGCCCACAGGGCGGTCTTGCCCTGCACGCCGCCGCCGGCCGACTCGTCCTCGCCCGCGTGGACGATCTGGAAGTGGTCGATGTAGCCGTCGGGCTCGTTGAAGTTGCCGTCGCCGTCGAAGTCGTTGCGGTCCCACTGGTCGTACTGCGCCAGCTGGGCCTTGATCTGGGCGTCGGTCTTGCCGGCCTTCTTCTGGGCCTCCGTCCACGCGGTGACGCCGTCGCGGACGGTGTCCCACACGTTGGAGCAGTTGGTCTGGCCGCAGTAGTTCGAGCCGTAACGGGCCTCGTTGTACGGAACCTTGACCCAGTCGGCGACCTCGCCGTCGACCGAGTAGCGACCCGAGGAGGTCTTCTCGTAGTAGGTCTTCAGCGAGTCCTTGCCCTGGCCCGTACCGAAGTACAGGTCCTGGAAGTAGTCGCGGCTGAAGTCCTTGCGCCAGGCGGTGCTGTTGTTCACCGCGCGGTCGGGCTGCTCGATCGTGTTGTGCAGCGGACCGGGGGTGCCGCCGTACTTCGGCTCGGCGGGCTTCGGGCCGTCGGGGCCGTCCGGATCGAACATGGTCGAGCTGTCGACCTGGTCGCCGAACTCGACGAGGATCGTGAAGATCTTGTCGGTCTTCTCGCGGCCCAGCTCGACGTACTTCTTGTCGTCGAGCTTGACGACCTTCGAGGCGCCGCGCTGCTCGACGTTCTTCTTGCCCGCCAGCACCTGGTCGAGGGCCGCCTCGCGGGCCTGCGCCTGCTGCTTGCTGAACGGCGTCTCGAGGTTGTGCTGGACCTGCTCCTTCGCGGGGGAGCTGGGGTCCTGCTTGTCCGCGGCCGGGGCGTTGCCCCAGGCGGTGGTGGCCTGGGCCGTGGTGAAGAAGGCGCCCGAGGCCGCGGTCGCGGCCATGGTCACGCCGACGGCGGCGGCGCGCAGCGCGCGACGCCTGGTGGAGTGTGCGGTCACTTGATGTCGTTCCCCTCCCGCGGCCGCAACGTAGGTCGGAACGTCTCCATAGGAGCGGGGGGTTCCGCGCGGCGCGCGTCTCAAGTGACGACATTTGACCGGAGAGTCTAAAGAAAAGACAGACCTTGACTTCTTCCTTACAACTGCACTATGCGGTCAGCGAGTTCCGCTATTCGGACGTTCCCTCGCCATACGGGCTCATCCGGGGCGAAGCCCTCCGGCGGCGCCCCGATTTCGGGGTCTTCGTCGGCCCGTCCCCCAGCCGTTGCGACCGGCCGTGCGACGCCGTGCGCCCCTCCGTGCACCGGCACCGTGGGTAAGGTCACGCTTACCTGTCGCTCCGTCCGGGCAAGCCCTACGGGAGTCACTTGACGCGAGCGATGGGTTGAGGCGACTCCCCCCTCCACGCCTCGAGGACGGAAACCGCCATGCCGCGTCCGACTGCCGCACAGCTCGCCTACGGTTCCGCCACCGTCGTCGTGTCGACGATAGCCATGCTGCTGCTCTCGCAGACGAGCACGGGCATCGGGGTCGCGGTCATCGCCGCCGCCGCGCTCGCCCTCGGGCTGCTGGTCGCCCTCACCGTGCCGATCCCGCGCCGCCGCGGGCGCCACGCGGCGGCGCGCGGGGCGGTGCGGGGCGCGGTGCGGGGCGCCGCGCAGGGCGAGCCGGCGGCAGGTGGGGACGCCTCCCGCGTACCGGGGCACCGCACGGCCTCCGCGGACCATCCCGTCCACCACTGACCGGACACGGGCGCGGGCGGCCGCCCCTGGCCGGGGCGGCCGCCCGCGCGGGTCCTCGTACGGGCGTCAGGCGGAGCTGACCACCACCGTCTTGGCGGCCTTGTCGTGGAGCGCCTGCCGGTACGGCTTGTCGACGAGCATCGACACGATCAGCGCGAGCGGCCACAGGCAGAAGCAGCACACCAGCGTGGGCAGCCAGAGCACGACGGCACGGCCGAGGGCCGCGCCGGAGGGGGGCACGCTGCCGTCGTTGAGCATCGCCACGCGCAGGCCCATGGCCTTCTTGCCCGGCGTCCGGCCGCTCTTGTGCGTGAACCACCAGTCGTAGCCGATGTACGCGACGATCGTGATCAGCGTCCACAGCAGGCCCGTACCGCCGTACGACTTCGTGATGACCTCGGTGACGTCCTCCCCCTTGCTCGTGTCCACCACGTACCGCTTGGTGCCGAACGGCAGTTGGATGAGGAACAGCGGGATGCCGACGATCAGCACGTCGATGACGCGGGCGGCGAGCCGCTTGCCGAAGTCCGCGAGCGGGGGCATCCCGGCGAGCGGGTCGGGCATGCCGTAGCCGCCGCCTCCGCCGCCGTACGGGTCCCCCGGGCCGCCGCCGCCGTACGGAGGCGGGGGCGGCGGCGGGGGCTGGCCCCCGGTGCCTCCGCCCGGGGGCGGGGGGTAGCCGCCGCCCCCGGGAGGCGGTGATCCGTACGGCGAACCGCCCGACGGAGGCGTCGGATCCTGGGGCTTCTTGAGGAACGGGTCGTCCTCGGGCGGCGGGCCCGGCGGCGGCTGATCGGTACTCATGGCCCGAGTCGAACCCGGGTCCGCCCGCCCCGCAACGCGGCCGCGTCCGTCCGGGGCACGGGCCCCCGGGCCGCCGCCCGGCGCCGCTCAGCGCGCCACGTACGTCCCGGCCGCCCGGTCGTGCCAGGCCCGCCGGCGCGGGCGGTCCACCAGGCACCCGAGGCTGCCCGGCAGCCCGACGAAGGCGTACACCAGCCAGCGGCGCAGGGCCGCGCCGAAGGAGGGCGGGCGGAGCGTGGCGGCGGCCAGGACGCGGACGCCCAGCAGCTTCTTGCCCGGGGTGCGGCCCCAGCGGACGGTGGGCAGCACCTCGTAGAACACCCCGAAGAGCAGGACGGCACCGAGGACGAGGCCCAGGTGGCCGGCGGTGGTGGCGTCGAGCAGCCACACGGTGGTGGTGCGCCCGCTCGCCCGGGCCGCGTCCACCTTCGCCTCCAGATGGGCCGTCATGCGCGGGAGGAGGGGCCGCGCGACGGCCGCGGCGACCGCGGCGTAGGCGACGGAATCCAGCACCCGGGCCAGCCACCGCCGCACCAGCCCGGCGGGCCGCACGGCCCGCTCCGCCATCCGCTCGAAGACGGCCCGGCTGTCCTCCCGGACGGCGGGGCCGGCCTCCTCGGCGGGCGGTACGGGGGCGGCGGTGCGGGCCGGACGGACGGGCGCGGCCGCCTCGGGGCGCGGGCGCGCCGGGGCGGGCGCCTCCGGCGGCACGGGGGCGGCCGCGGGGGCGCGGCGCTCGGGGGCGGGGGCCTCGTAGGCCCGGGCGGCGGGGGCCTCTGCTTCGTACGCCCGGGGGGCCGGGGCCTCTGCTTCGTACGCCCGGGGGGCCGGGGCCTCTGCTTCGTACGCCCGGGCGGCCGGGGCCTCTGCTTCGTACGCCCGGGCGGCCTCGGGCGTGGGAGCCGCCGGGGCCCGGGGGGCGGGCGCGGGGGCCTCGTACGGGCGGGAGGGTTCCGCGGCGGGGGCCGGCGCCTGCCGGTGCGGCGCGGCCTCCGGCCAGCTGGAGGTGAGGCCCGAGGAACCGGCGCCGGGGGCGTCGGGCCAGGCCGGGGCGCGGGCCGAGAGGATGCCCACGCTCTCGGCGGCGGCTTGTGCCGGGAGCCGCTGGGCGGTGGCGGCGGCCGCGGGCCGGGCCAGGGAGATCCCGGCGGGCCGGGCGGGCTCGGACTCGACCGGGTCGCCCCAGGAGACCCGTACGTCACGGGGGCCGCCGAAGCCGGCCTGGTGCACCGGATCGACCTGCCAGCCGGCCTGCCCGGCCGGGCCCGCGCCCGCCCCGGCCCCCTCGCCGCCCGGCCGGCCCGCGCCCCCGGAGCCCGGCTCTGCGGCCCGCTCGCGGCCCCGTACGGGACCGGCTTCCCGGACGTCCCCCCGCTCGGCGGCCCAGCCGCCGCCCGGCCAACCCCGGTCGTGCCCCCGCGCGGGATCGTCGCCCCCGCCCCCGCCACCGGCCTCCCGGCCCCAGCCCCCGGCCGCGGCGCGGTCCGGCTCTTCCGCGGCCCGCCAGGCGGGTGCGGCGGGGTCCGGCAGGGCCTCCGTCATCGAGGTCTCGTCCAGGAACACCGGCCCCGTCTCCTCCACCCGTGCGGGAGCGGATGCGGCAGGACGGCTCGTACCGGGAACCCAGGACGCGCCGTTCCAATACCTGACGTATCCGGGGATGGACGGGTCGGGGTAGTAGCCCTCGCGGGCCGCGTGCTCTCCGTCACCGGGGGAGGCCGTCAATGTCCCCAACTCCGATCGTGGCTTGAGGCGTGTGCAGGGGAGGACCCAAAAGGAGGACCATAGCCAAGAACACCCGTCCGGCAGGTCCGGTAACGGGAGATTCCAAGCCTTCGGGCGAACCTCGCCCCGCCCGGGCCCCACCCGGGCCCCGCCCCGGCCCCCACCAACCGATTCCGGTCAGCCGACAGGTTTCGGCCAACCTGCCCTCCGGCGCCGAAAGTCGCGTCATACCCGGGCACGAGGGAGCTCTCTCCCCGTGCGGGGCGCGCACCGCCCCCGCGTCCGCAAGCGAACGCACCGAAGCGAGGCCGCCGTGCACCACCCCCTCATCGAGCGCGAACTGGAACTGAAGCTGGTCCTGTCCCCCGAGCGCAGCATCCCCGTGCCCGCCAAGCTGCTCTACCTCACCGACGACCCCTACGCCGTGCACGTCACCTTCCACATCGGCTCCAGCGCCCCCGTCCACTGGACCTTCGCCCGGGAACTGCTCGTCGAGGGGGTGTTCCGCCCGTCCGGACACGGGGACGTCCGGATCTGGCCCACGAAGATCGGCGACGAGTCCGTCCTGTGCATGGCGCTGAACTCCCCCGACGGCGACGCCCTCCTGGAGGCCCCGGCCGGAGCGGTGTCGGCCTGGCTGGAGCACACCCTGCACGTGGTCCCGCCCGGGACGGAGGCGGAGCGGCTCGGCCTGGACGACGCCCTGGCCGCGCTGCTCACCCCCACCCCGGCCGACGAGCTGTGGCTGCGCGACCCGTGGCCCTCGGACGAGTCCGCGGACGGCGATCTGTGACGCGCACCCCGCGCGAGCGCACCCGCCCGCGCGAGGCCCCGCCTGAGCGCGGGAGGCCCCGCCCGGCCGGGCCTCAGAAGAGCTTGCCGGGGTTCAGCAGCCCGAGCGGGTCGAAGGCCTGCTTGACGCTGCGCTGCATCTCCAGCCCGACCGGCCCGAGTTCCCGGGCCAGCCACTCCTTCTTCAGCACCCCGACCCCGTGTTCCCCGGTGATCGTCCCGCCCAGGGACAGCCCCAGGGCCATGATGGCGTCGAAGGACTCCCGGGCCCGCCGCGTCTCGTCCTCGTCGGCGGGGTCGAAGCAGACCACCGGGTGCGTGTTGCCGTCTCCCGCGTGCGCGCAGACCCCGATGAGCAGGTCGTGCGCCGCGGCGATGGCGGCCGTCCCGTCCAGCATCTCGGCGAGCCGCGACCGCGGCACGCACACGTCGTCGATCATCGTGGCCGGCCGCAGCGCCTCCAGGGCGGTGAGGGACATCCGGCGGGCCTGGAGCAGCAGTTCGGACTCCGCCGCGTCCTCGGCGGGTACGACGGCGCTCGCCCCGGCGGCGGCGCACAGCCTGCCGACGGCCTCCAGGCCGGCCGGCGCGTCCGGGGTGTCGAAGGCGGCGAGCAGCAGCGCCTCCGTGCTCTCGGGCAGGCCCATCCTGCCGAGGGCGTTGACGGCGCGGACGGTCGTCCGGTCCATCAGCTCCAGCAGCGACGGCGTCAGGCCCGCCTCCATGACGGCGCAGACGGCCTCGCAGGCGGCCGCGACGGAGGGGAACTCGGCGGCGAGCGCCAGCTGCCGCGGCGGCGCCGGCCGCAGCGCGAGGACGGCCCCGACCACCACGCCGAGCGTGCCCTCGGAGCCGACGAAGAGCCGGGTCAGGTCGTACCCGGCGACGCCCTTGGCGGTACGCCGCCCCGTGCGCAGCAGCCGCCCGTGGGCCAGGACCACGTCGAGCCCGAGCACGTACTCGGCGGTGACCCCGTACTTGACGCAGCACAGCCCGCCGGAGGCGGTGCCGATGTTGCCGCCGATGGTGCACTGCTCCCAGCTGGAGGGGTCGGGCGGGTAGTACAGGCCCTGTTCGGCGACGGCCCGGGACAGGACGGCGTTGACCACGCCCGGCTCGACGACGGCCACCCGGTCGACGGCGGAGATCTCCAGGATCCGGTCCATCTTCACCAGGGACAGCACGATGCAGCCGTCGCAGGCGTTGGCGGCGCCGGACAGGCCCGTGCGGGCGCCCTGCGGGACCACGGGGACGCGTAGGGCGGTGGCGGTGCGCATGACGTGCCGGACCTGGTCCACCGTCCGCGGCAGGACGACGGCGGCCGGGGTGCCGGCGGCGCAGAAGCCGGCCATGTCGGTGGCGTAGGAGGCGGTCACCTGGGGGTCGGTGAGCAGTGCCTCGGGCGGGAGTCCTGCGCGGAGCCGCGCGATGAGATCGTCGTCCATGGGGCCACAGTGGCAGCCGGGGCCATCGGTGTGAACACGGCCGCGACCGGCTTCGGACATCTCGGCGAGCTCTTCATATTGACGCACAGTGAGCGCATGCACGGTTTCGACGAGCACTCGCAGCAGCCCGCGCCGCCCGTGACCTTCACCGGCCGCAAGACGGTCGTGGCGGCCGCGGTCGCGGTGGTCCTGATCGCCGGGGCCCTGCTGATCCGCCCGGCCCGTACCGGTGACGACGCCCGCCCGCCCGGGCCGAGCGAACGGGCCGCGTCGGCGGTGACCATGGGCTCCCCGGCCTCGGCGGTGGACCTGACGGCGCTGGTGGCGGACCGGGAGAAATGGGTCGCCGCGCACGCGGACGACGACGCTTCGTGGGCGGTGCTCGGTTCGGCGTACCTGGAACAGGCCCGGCGGACGGCCGATTCCGCCTGGTTCCCGAAGGCGGAGAAGGCGCTCAAGCGGTCCCTGGAGGTCCGCCCCGCCGAGAAGGGCAACTTCGACGCGATGACGGGCATGGGCGCGCTGGCCGGCGCCCGGCGGGACTTCGGGACGGCTAAGAAATGGGGCGAACTGGTCCGGGCGCAGGCGCCGCGCCGCTGGACGGCGTACCCGGTCCTGGTGGACGCGTACGCGGGCCTGGGCGACTACAAGGCCGCGCAGCGGGCGATGGACCGGCTGATGGAGCTGCGGCCGGGCCTGGCGGCCCACCTGAGGGCCGCGCAGGTGTACCGGGACCGGGGCTGGCGCGAGGACGCGGTGGTGGCCCTGGAGCACGCGGGCGGGGCGGCGAAGTCCCCGGCGGAGAAGGGGTACGTCCTCTTCCGGCTCGGGGAGCTGGCGTGGGAACGCGGCGATCCGGGCGAGGCGCTGCGCCAGTACGAGGCCGCGCTGCGCACGGACCCCGCGCAGGGGGAGGCGCTGGGCGGCCGGGCGAGGGCGCTGGCCGCGCTGGGGCGGGGCGGGGAGGCCGTACGCGACTACCGGCTGGCGCTGGGGCGCACCCCGGTGCCGCGGCTGGCGCTGGAGCTGGGCGAGCTGCTGGAGTCGCTGGAGCGGCCGGAGGAGGCGCGGGCGCAGTACCGGTCGCTGGCGGCCCTGGCGGCGGCGGGCGGGGCGAACGGGGTGAACGAGGAGGTCGTGCTCGGCCTGTACGAGGCGGACCACGGCGATCCGGCGCAGGCGGTACGCCGCCTGTCGGCGGAGTGGTCCCGGCACAGGAGCGTGCAGGTCGCCGACGCCCTGGGCTGGGCCCTGCACAGGAGCGGTGAGGACGCGCAGGCGCTGGAGTACGCGAAGAAGGCGACGGACCTGGGGCTGCGCAGCGCGGAGTTCGCCTACCACCGGGCGGTGATCGAGCGCGGCCTGGGCGACGAGGCGGCGGCCCGCAGGCACCTCCAGGAGGCGCTGCGCACGAACCCGGTCTTCTCCCCGCTGCGGGGCCCGCTGGCGAAGGAGGCCCTGGCCGCCGTCGGCCAGCCCCCGGCGGGCGGCCCGGAGAACATGCAGCCGGCCACTCCGTGGGTGGCCCCGGAACTCCCGAAGCCCAACCCCCCGAAGCCGAAACCGTCCCCGAAGCCCCACCCGAAACCCACCCAGGCGGGCACCTGACCCTGCACGCCCTCCCAGCCCCGCCGGCGCTTGAGGCACCATCCAGCCCCGCCGGCGCTTGAGGCACCATCCAGCCCCGCCGGCGTTTGAGGCGCGGGGGTCCGGGGGCGGAGCCCCCGGGGACGGGGTCCGGGGCGCAGCCCCGGGGAACGGGCGAAGGGCGGGTAGGGGACCTCGCCCCGCGCAGCGGCACCCCCGGCCCCGCCCCACGGCCGGCCAGGCCACCGGCGGGGCCGCACCCCAACAGGACCGCGAGGACTACAGGTTGCCCCGCTTGTCCTGCTCCCGCTCGATCGCCTCGAACAGCGCCTTGAAGTTGCCCTTGCCGAAGCCCATCGACCCGTGGCGCTCGATGATCTCGAAGAAGACGGTCGGCTTGTCCTGGACCGGCTTGGTGAAGATCTGCAGCAGGTAGCCGTCCTCGTCGCGGTCGGCCAGGATCTTCAGCTCGCGCAGCTCGTCGATCGGCACGCGGGTGTCGCCGACCCACTCGCCGAGGGTGTCGTAGTAGGTGTCCGGGACGGACAGGAACTGGACGCCGGCCGCCCGCATGGTGCGTACGGTCGCCACGATGTCGTTCGAGGCGAGCGCGATGTGCTGGACGCCGGGGCCGCCGTAGAACTCCAGGTACTCGTCGATCTGCGACTTCTTCTTCGCGATCGCCGGCTCGTTGATCGGGAACTTCACCTTCTTGGTGCCGTCCGCGACGACCTTCGACATCAGCGCCGAGTACTCGGTGGCGATGTCGTCGCCCACGAACTCCTTCATGTTCGTGAAGCCCATGACCTTGTTGTAGAACGAGACCCACTCGTTCATGCGGCCCAGCTCGACGTTGCCGACGCAGTGGTCGATGGCCTGGAAGGTCCGCTTCGCCGGCGGGGCGACGATCGGCTCGGCGGCCACGTAGCCCGGCAGGTAGGGGCCGGTGTAGTCGACGCGCTCGACGAGCGTGTGGCGGGTCTGGCCGTAGGTGGCGATCGAGGCGAGCACGACGGTGCCGTGCTCGTCCTTGACCTCGTGCGGCTCGTCCAGGCCGCGGGCGCCCTGGCCCACGGCGTACTCGTACGCGGCGCGGACGTCCGGGACCTCGATGGCGAGGTCGATGACGCCGTCGCCGTGCTCGGCGACGTGCTCTGCGATGAAACGGCCGTGGTCGGTGGTCGCCTTGATGACGGAGGTCAGGACGAAGCGCGCGGAGCCGTTCGTCAGGACGTAGCTGGCGGTCTCGCGGCTGCCGTTCTCCGGTCCGGAGTAGGCCACGAGCTTCATGCCGAAGGCGGTCGAGTAGTAGTGCGCGGACTGCTTGGCGTTGCCGACGGCGAAGACGACCGCGTCCATGCCCTTCACCGGGAAGGGGTCTGCCTCACGCGCGGTCTGCGGGGTGGTGTCCAGGGTCTCAGTCATGAGCGCAGAGTCCCGCTCTTCCACAAGCTGCGCAATAGTTTCCCTTTCTGCTGTACAGAATGACCAGCGGAGCCTGAGGATGACTGAAAGATCTGTGCAGTATGACCAGCCGATCAGGGGAAGGCTTCCATGGGCATCGACGAACTCGACGGCCGCCTCATCGTCCTGCTGGCGCGCGAGCCGCGGATCGGGGTCCTGGAGGCCTCGCGCCGGCTCGGGGTGGCGCGCGGCACGGTGCAGGCGCGCCTGGACCGGCTCCAGTCGAGCGGGGTCATCCGGGGCTTCGGCCCCCAGGTCGACCCGACGGCCCTCGGGTATCCGGTGACGGCCTTCGCGACGCTGGAGATCAAGCAGGGGCAGGGGGCGGACGTACGGGCCCACCTGTCGGGGGTGCCGGAGGTGCTGGAGCTGCACACGACGACCGGGCACGGGGACATGCTGTGCCGGCTGGTGGCCCGGTCGAACGCCGACCTCCAGCGGGTGATCGACCGGGTGGTGGGCTTCGAGGGGATCGTGCGGGCGTCGACGGCGATCGTGATGGAGAACCCGGTGCCGCTGCGGTTCATCCCGCTGGTGGAACAGGCGGCCGCGGACGGCTGATCCGCCCCGGCCCGGAGTTCCAAAGAACTGCTTGCAAAGAAATGCTTGCAGAGAAACCTTTGCATGCCTACGCTTGAGCCATGCCCGAGAAGAACGCCGACCACGAAGCCGCCGAAACCCCGGAACCCAAGGTCCGGACGCTGGACTCTCGCTCCCTGCGGGGCCTCGCCCACCCCTTGCGCATACAACTGCTCCGCGCCCTGCGCATGAGCGGCCCGGCCACCGCCTCGCAGCTGGCGGAGCGGCTCGGCGAGTCCAGCGGGGCCACCAGCTACCACCTGCGGCAACTCGCCGCGCACGGGTTCATCGAGGAAGCACCCGAGCGCGGCAAGGGCCGCGAGCGCTGGTGGAAGGCCGCCCACGACGGCACGCGGCTCGACGACTCGCTGACCCTCGACGACAACCCGGAGACGCGCGGGGCGGCCGAGGTGTTCCTGGCGGAGATCATGAAGATCCACGCCCAGGAGCTGACCTCGTGGCTCGGCGAGTCGGTCGACTGGTCGCCCGCCTGGCGCCGTTCCAGCGACCTCAGTGACTTCAGCCTCCGCCTGACCGCCGAACAGACCCATGAACTGGTCCACCGGCTCCACGAGTTGATCAACAGCTACCGCGACCTGCCGCCCGCGGAGAACCCTGACGACGTGGAGACGGTCCGCATCCACACCCACGCCTTCCCGCGCCGCAGCGGGGCGTGAGCCTCCTCCCTCCTCCCGCCTCCCTCCTCTCGCCTCCCTCGTCCCGGCTTCTCCCCGAAGGAGTTCCGCCATGCACGCCTTCAGCCATGCCCGGATCCACGCCGCCCGCACCGCCGAACTGGCCGCCGAGGCCGCTGCCTGGCGCCTCGCCCGGGAGGCGGCACCCGCCACCGCCGCCCTGCCCGCCCTGCGCAACCAGGTCGGCGAGGTGCTGATAGCCGCCGGAATCCGCCTGATGCAGCCGGCCCACCTCCAGGCCCGCATCCGGCAGCCCGCCGCATGAGCAGGCGCCCCTTCACCGCCGTCCTGGCCGCCAACACCGTCTCCATAGCGGGGAGTTCCCTCACCCTGATCGGCGTCCCGTGGTTCGTGCTCCAGACCACGGGAAGCGCCGGCCGGGCCGGCGTCGTCGCCTTCTGCGCCACTGTGCCCGTCGTCGTCGCGGCCCTCGTCGGCGGCCCGGTCATCGACCGGATCGGCCGCCGCCGGGTCTCCGCCGCCTCGGACCTGATCTGCGGGCTGGCGGTCGGCGCGATCCCCCTCCTCCACTACGCGGGCGTACTGGACTTCTGGATGCTGTGCGCGCTGATGGCCGCCGGCGGCCTGGTGCACACCCCGGGCCTGACCGCCCGCTACGTCCTGCTGCCCAGCCTCGCCGAGCACGCCGGCACCACCGTCGCGCGGGCGGCGAGCCTCTACGACGCCGTCTCGCGCGGAGCCCGGATGATCGGGGCCGCCGTGGCCGGCGTACTGGTCACCGTCTTCGGCGCCGAGACCGTGCTGCTGCTGGACGCGGCCACCTTCGCGGCGTCGGCGCTCCTGGTCTCCGCCTTCCTGCGCGGCGTCCCCGCCGCCGAACCGCAGCGCGGCACCGGCAAGCCGTCGTTCGCCGCGTACCGTGCCGAACTCGCCGAGGGCCGGCGGTTCCTGACCCGCTCACGGCTCCTCATGGGCATCACCCTCATGGTGATGACGACCAACGGCCTGGACCAGGGCTGGTCCTCCGTCCTCCTCCCGGTCCACGGCCGCGAGGACCTCGGCGGCGCCGCCACCCTGGGCCTGATGATCTCCCTCTTCGGCGGCTTCGCCCTGCTGGGGGCCCTGCTCTACGGGGCGTGGGGCGAGCGCTTCCCCCGCCGGGCGGTGTTCGCGGGGGCCTTCCTGCTCTCCGGGCCCACCCGCTACGCCGTCGCCGCCGTCACGGACACCCCGCTGCCCCTCGCGGTGACCATGGCCCTGGCCGGCCTGGGCGCGGGCGTGCTCAACCCCATCCTGACCACCGTCGTCTACGAGCTCGTACCGGAGGAACTCCGCAGCCGGGTCTCCAGTGTGAGCACCGCGGGCAGCGAGTTGGCCATGCCGATGGGCGGCCTCGCGGCCGGCCTGCTGGTCGACGGCTTCGGAGTGACCGCGGCCCTCCTGCTGTTCGCCGCCGTCTACTTCCTGACCACCCTCACCCCGCTGCTGTTCCCCGCCTGGCGCGGCCTGGACCGCACACCGCCGGTCAGCAGGACGGCACCGCGGCCTCGTCCCGGCCCAGTGCCCGCAGGGAGCCCACCGCGTCCGTCAGCGAAGTGACGGGGATCAGCCGCAGCCCCCGGGGCAGTTCGGACTTCGCGTCCGAGCACTCGGCCTTCGGTACGAGGAACACCTCCGCGCCGTCACGGCGCGCGGCCTGGGTCTTCAGGCCCACGCCGCCGACCGCGCCGACCGTGCCGTCGGCGCTGATGGTTCCCGTACCGGCGATGCTGCGGCCGCCGGTGAGGTCGCCGCCGCTGCCGTCGCCGTCGAGCTTGTCGACGATGCCGAGGGAGAAGAGGAGTCCGGCGCTCGGGCCGCCCACGTCGGCGAGGTTGAGCTGGACCTTGACGTCCTTGGGGTCCTTCTTGAGATAGCCGAGGGCGGCGGCCGCGGCGGCCGACTGCGACTGGACCATTTCCTCCAGGTTGTGCTCCTCGATCTGCTGGTCGCTTCCGCCCGAGGGATAGACGGACTCCCTGGGCATGACCGCCTGGTCGCTCCTGAACCAGTGGTCGACGAGCTCGTGCAGCGTCATCGTCGAGGAGGGGCCGGTGGCGCGGATGGTGGTCATCCGGAGCTGGCCCTTGGTGTCACGGACCGGGGCGCCGGTCACCGTGATCACCGGCTTGCCCTGGTCGGAGCCCAGCACGTCGGCCGTGGGGCCAGGCACGGCCACCACGAACGGCAGCGGTGCGAGGGCCGCCACGGCGAACAGCGCGAGGACGGGCGCGGCGCATACGGCCAGGGCGGCGGGGCGCGGCAGACGTGTGAGGCGAGAGAGCACCCGGCCAATCTACCGACCCGGGCCGCCCGGCCCGGACCGCCCGGCCCTCACTCCACGCGGCCGCGTCCGTCAGCGCAGGGCGTCGGCGACCTCGCGGGCGGCGTCGACCACGCGGGGTCCGACCCGCTCCGGCACGGCGTCGGCCAGCATCACGACGCCGACGCTGCCCTCCAGTCCGGTGATGCCGACCAGCGGCGCGGCGGCGCCGCTGGCGCCCGCCTCCAGTTCGCCGTGGGTCAGGGTGTAGCCGGGCTCGGTGAGCGAGCCCTGACGGGCGGCCAGGATGGCCCGCCCGGCCGCGCCGCGGTCCAGCGGGTGGCGGAAGCCGGCCCGGTAGGCGACGTGGTAGTCGGTCCAGGTGGGCTCCACGACGGCCACGGCGAGCGCCTCCGTGCCGTCGACGAGGGTCAGGTGCGCGGTGGCTCCGATGTCCTCGGCGAGCGAGCGCAGCGCGGGCAGGGCCGCCTCGCGCACCAGCGGGTGGACCTGCCGGCCCAGGCGGAGCACGCCGAGGCCGACCCGGGCCCGGCCGCCGAGGTCGCGTCGGACCAGGGCGTGCTGCTCGAGGGTGGCCAGGAGGCGGTAGACCACGGTGCGGTTGACACCGAGTCGGTTGGACAGCTCGGTGACGGTCAGACCGTGGTCGGTGTCGGCGAGCAGCTTGAGGACCCTGAGCCCTCGGTCGAGAGTCTGGGAGGTTTCCGCGGTCACGACGCCTCTCCCTCTGTTTCGGTGGGCGGCGGTGACTCTCGCGGGGTGGAGCGCTGCCGGTCCCTCGGCGACGCACGGAGAGGCCGCCGGTAGCGGCCATGGCACCGGCTGCGCTCCCGCGGCGGCGCTGCCACGGGGCGTTCGATGCGGGGACAGTAGCGAGCGAGTCCGCTGAGCGAAAGGCCTCGTCCAGAATCCGGGCGCCTACTGCCGGTTTCGGCCCTTTTCTTCTCCGGACTGTATCGATTCGTAATGTTCGGGGACCGAAATCCGTTTACACGGCCATTACTCTGATCGTGTTCAAAAATGATGTTGGGGGTGGGCGGGGCTGACGCATGCCTCGAACGCAACTAGGGGAGAGAAGCAACAAGTGAACCTGAAGCGCATGGCCGTCGTCGCCGCTGCCGCCGTGGTGGGCCCGACGGTCCTCATGGCCACGCCCGCGATGGCTGACGAGGCACAGACCCCGGCCGTCACGACTCCGGACGCGGCCCCGAAGGACGACGCCGCCGCTCCGGTCGCCCCGGCCGCCGACGCGAAGCCGGCCGTCGAGACCCCGGCCGCCAAGCCCGCCGCGGAGACCCCGGCCAAGGAGACCCCGGCTCCGGCCCCGGCCAAGCCCGCCGCCGAGAAGCCGGCTCCGGCCCCGGCCCCCGTCGTGGAGGACGAGGACGACCTGGCCGCCACCGGCCCGGTCCTCGGCCTCGGCGGTGTCCCGAGCGCCTTCAAGGCGGGCGGCGACTGGACCAACCTGACCGTCTCCGTCGACAACTCGAAGGGCAAGGCGCAGGAGAGCTACGTGCTCGTCCTGGCCGTCGCCGACGAGGCCGCCGAGCTCGAGGCCTCGGACGTCCGCGTCCAGGTCTTCTACCAGGGCGCCTGGCACGACGTCGAGGTCATGGGCGAGGGCGGCTCCGCCGTCGCCCTGCTGACCGACGACATCGAGATCCCGGCGAAGAAGCTCAGCCTCCAGGTCCGCGTCAAGTTCGGTGCGGGCGCCCCGACCGGCGAGATCGCCGTTGCCGCCGCCGGCGGCAGCAACGTGGACGAGGACGTCTTCTCCGACACGGCCGTGGTCGAGTCGAAGATCGTCAAGGGCTCCTCCAACGGTGGCAACACCGGCGGCAACAGCGGCCACAACAACGGTGGCAACACCGGCGGCAACGACACCAAGCCGAACGGCGGCGGCACCACCACGCCGATCGTCGACAACCACGGCGGTGGCAACACCGGCGGCACGAACACCGGCGGCGAGCTCGCCGAGACCGGCACCGACGCCGCCACCAGCTGGGCGCTCGGCGCCGGCGGTGTGGCCCTCGCCATGGGTGCGGCCCTGGTCGCCGGCACCGGCCGTCGTCGCCGCGTCACCAACTGATCCACGCTCCACCGGAACGGGGTCCGTGCGCAGCAGCGCACGGACCCCGTTCCGCGTTCTCAGCAGTGCCTCACCGCATCCGGGTCGCCCACTCCTGCACCTTCTTGATCCGCTCCTTCAGCTGCCCCGCCGTCGCCTCCGCGCTCGGCGGCCCGCCGCACACCCGGCGCAGCTCGGTGTGGATCACCCCGTGCGGCTTCCCGCTCTGGTGGACGTACGCGCCGACCATCGTGTTCAGCGACTTGCGCAGCTCCAGCAGCTCCTTGTGCGAAACCACCGGCCGGCGCTCCGCCGGGAGCTCCAGCAGGTCCGCCTCGGAGTCGGGCCTGCGCCGGCTGTGCGCGATCTGCCGCGACTGCCGCTTCTGCAGCAGCAGCTGCACCTGGTCCGGCTCCAGCAGGCCCGGGATGCCGAGGTAGTCCTGCTCCTCCTCGCTCCCCGGGTGCGCCTGCATGCCGAACTCGGCGCCGTCGTACAGCACCCGGTCGAAGACGGCGTCGGACTCCAGCGCCTCGAAGGACATCTGCTCGTCCTCGCCGGTGTCCTCGTCCTCCTGCCGGTTCGCCTCCTCCATCTCCTTCTCGGACTGCGCGTACGGGTCCTCGTCCTCGCCCGCCTTCTTCGGCCGGTCGAGCACGTGGTCGCGCTCGACCTCCATCTCGCTCGCGAAGCCCAGCAGGTAGGGAATGGTCGGAAGGAACACGGAGGCCGTCTCGCCGCGCCTGCGCGATCGTACGAAGCGCCCGACCGCCTGCGCGAAGAACAGCGGGGTCGAGATCGTCGTCGCGTACACGCCCACCGCGAGGCGCGGTACGTCGACGCCCTCGGACACCATCCGGACCGCGACCATCCAGCGGTCGTCGTTCGCGCTGAACGTGTCGATGTTCTTCGAGGCGCCGGTGTCGTCGGAGAGCACGACGGTCGGCTTGGTCCCGGTGATCTCCCGGAGCAGCTTGGCGTACGCGCGCGCCGCGTCCTGGTCGGCGGCGATGACGAGGCCGCCGGCGTCCGGGATGCCCTTCCTGACCTCCGTCAGCCGCTGGTCGGCGGCGCGCAGCACGTTCGGCATCCAGTCGCCGCGCGGGTCCAGCGCCGTGCGCCAGGCCTGCGAGATGGCGTCCTTGGTCATCGGCTCGCCGAGGCGGGCTTCGATCTCGTCACCGGCCTTGGTGCGCCAGCGCATGTTGCCGCTGTAGGACAGGAAGATCACCGGCCGGACGACGCCGTCGCCGAGGGCGTTGCCGTAGCCGTAGGTGTAGTCGGCGGAGGACCGCCGGATCCCGTCGTTCCCCTCCTCGTACGTGACGAAGGGGATGGGGTTGGTGTCGGACCGGAAGGGCGTGCCGGTCAGCGCGAGCCGCCGGGTCGCCGGGTCGAAGGCCTCCAGGCAGGCCTCGCCCCAGGACTTGGAGTCGCCGGCGTGGTGGATCTCGTCCAGGATCACCAGGGTCTTGCGCTGCTCGCAGCGGTTGCGGTGCAGCATCGGCCGCACGCCGACGCCCGCGTAGGTGACGGCGACCCCGTGGTAGTCCTTGCTCAGCGGTCCGGCCGAGTAGTCCGGGTCGAGCCGGATGCCTATCCGGGCGGCGGCTTCGGCCCACTGCTTCTTCAGGTGCTCGGTCGGCGCGACCACGGTCACCTGCTGGACCACGTGGTGGTGCAGCAGCCAGGAGGCCAGGGTGAGGGCGAAGGTGGTCTTGCCGGCGCCGGGGGTGGCGACCGCGAGGAAGTCCCGCGGCTGGGTCTGGATGTACTTGTCGAGCGCCCCCTGCTGCCAGGCTCGCAGCTTGCTGGCGGTGCCCCACGGGGCACGGCCGGGGAAGGCGGGTGAGAGGTGGTGGGAGGCGGTAGTAGTCACGGTCTCCGGTTCGTTGCTCTCGGCGGCAGTCGTGGCTGGCTGTCGTGTGCGTACGCGTCACTGTCGTCGTACGTAGGACAACCGGGCCACCTTACCGGCGCGGGCCCGCCCCTCGCGGAGGGACAGGCCCGTGACCTCGGCGGGTGCGGCGAGCGTCACACCGCGGGCAACTCCCGCAGCCCGGCGGCGATCACCGCCACGTCGGTCTCGGCCCCGGAGGCCACGGCGATGACCAGCCGGTACGCGGCGTCCTGGTCGGCTCCGGCGAGGTCGACCCCGTTCACGGCGAGGAAGGTCGCGGCCGCGAGCCAGGCGGTCCGCTTGTTCCCGTCGACCAGGGGGTGGTTCGTGGCGATGCCGTGCAGCAGTGCGGCGGCCTGCTCGTACGGGTCCTCGTAGGCCGGCGTCCCGAACATGCGGGCGCGCGGCCGGTGCACGGCCGACTCCAGCAGCCCGGGCGCCCGCAGCTCCACGGGCTGGTCGTGGGCCAGGCAGGCGTGGCGGGCGAGATCGAGGACCTCGGCGAGGGTCAGGTGGCGGACCGGAACGGCGGCGCTCACTGCCCGAGCCGCTTCAGCAGCCCGGCATGCCGCCCCGCGAGCCGCGCGGCCTCCGCCCCGACCCGCTCCCGCTCCCGCCGCAGGTGCGCCCGTACGGCTTCCAGCGCGAGCGCCTCGGGGGTGGAGCCGGTGGCGTCGGCGAGGTCGGCCAGCTCGGCCCGCTCGGCGTCGGGCATCGGGAGGACGAGGGCGTTCACGTCGGAGGTCACGCGGGGAGGCTAACCCCCGCCACCCCGCACCCACACCCCCATTTCGCCCCCGGGCCGACTGCCCGGCTCCACGGCTCGGACCCTCGCCCTCAGCCGATGCCGGGCTCCACGGCAGGGCCACTGGCCGTACCACCGCCCGGCTCCACGGCCCAGCCCACCGGCGGGACGCCCGCCCGGCCGACTACCTGACACCCCGACACGGCACCACGGCCCGGCCCGGCGGCGGCAAGGCTCCCGTCCGGCCCACAGCACAACCCACGGGCACGCCCACGGCAAAGCCCGATGCCCGCCGCCCGGCCCCTCAATCGCCTCCTTGGGCGGTCTCACAGCTGGTTTGGGGGGTTCCCGTCAGTCCCATCGTCGTTCCGTGTCGTGCCGGCCTGTCAAGGGCGCTCCTTCGTCGCGTCGCTTCACGATGGCCTTCGGCCACCCTTGACAGACCGACCCGCCCCGGAAAGCCGAAAGACTGCCGGGAAGCCCCCAAAAGAACGGTCACCAGGGACAACCATCAGGAGCGGCTCCCTCAGCGATGAGACGAGGGGCCAGGGGCCACGACCCCCTCCCAGACCCGGTCCCACGTCCCATGCCCGGCGCCGGGGCCCGGCCCTCCCATCCGGGACCATCAAGCGCACCAGATCGCTACGCGCTGCCCATCTCTCGGCGACTGACGGCCGTCTGAGGCCCCAATGTGACGAGCGTGGGGCGATCTGATGCGTCTGACGGTCCGGGAAGGGCTCCTGACCAACGTCTGGTGCAGGTAGCGGCCCCAGACGGCCGCCAGTCGCTGAGAAACGAGGAGCGCGTAGCGATCTGCCGCGCCTGCCGCTGCCGTATGGGGTCCTGATCAACGTTTGGTGCAGGTAGCGGCCGGCCCGTCCCCGCCGACTGGCCCCGCCCCGCTCCACGGCTCGGCCCCCGGCGGGGTCGGCGTCCCTCCCCCGTCCCCGTCGCATCCCTGAGACGGCCGACGCCCTCCCCCTCCGACCGTGCCGTTCCTTCGGGGCTTCCCGGCAGTCCTTGTCTTTCCGGGGCGGGGCGGCCTGTCAAGGGTCGCCGAAGGCGATCACGCAGTGACGCGAACGCAGTGAGCGCCCTTGACGGGCCGGCACGAACCGGAAGGACGATGGGACTGACGGGAAACCCCGAACCGGCTCTGATCCGGTCCCACCGGAACCCCGCCCCCACCCTCAGGCTGCGCCCCCGGTCTCCGGACCGGACCCCGCTCCCACCCCCGCCGCCACCGGCGGGTCCAGCCGGGTGGCGACCCAGGCCCCCACCAGGGCCACGCACGCCATCGGCAGGAACACCACCAGGAACGCCGCCGGGTGGGAGACCCCGCCCGACGCGGCCACCTCGTGCCCCGCACCCACCGCTCCCCCGCCCAGCGCGGCGAACGCCGCTCCCCCGGCCGCGAGCAGCACCACGTTCGCGAGCGCGTCCGAGATCTGCAGCGCGGCGGAGTTCGCGCCCACCTCCTCCGGCGCGGACAGCTTCAGCAGCAGCACACTGGTCGAGCCGATCACCAGGCCCATCCCGAGGGAGCCCAGGGCCCAGGCGAGGGCCAGCGTCCACACCGGCACCGCCTCGATGAGCACCGCCGGGGCCGCGACGATGGCCACGGCCACCATCACCATCCCGGCGACCATCAGCCGCTCCCGGTAGGGCGCCATCCGCCCCTTGGACTGCACCCACGAGCCGCCCGCCCACGTCACGCCGCCGAGCGCGAGCGAGAAGCCGGCCAGGGTCGGGCTCAGGCCGCGCTGGGTGACCAGCATCAGCGGCACGAAGCTCTCGGCCCCGATGAACGCCCCCGCCGCCACCCCGCGCAGCAGCACCACGGACGGCAGCCCGCGCCGGGCCCGGTAGGTCCCGCGCGGCAGCAGACCCCGCACCGCCGGCACCAGCAGGCCCGCCCCCAGGGCGCCCGGCAGCAGCGACAGCCACCGCAGGTCCTGGGCGGCGTACTGGAGCAGCCCGGCGCCCAGGGAGATCCCGAGGGCCAGCCGGATGCGCCGCCGGTCGAAGGCGGCGGGCGACGCGGGATCCACCGGGCCGGAGGCGGTGCGCCGGATCGCGGGCAGGGCCAGCATCAGCGGTACGACGACCAGCGCCGGGATCCCGAGGAACACCCACCGCCAGCCCAGCTGCTCGGTGACCGTCCCGGCGGCCAGCGGCCCGACGATCGACGGCACCACCCAGCTCGCGGCGAAGGCGGCCATGATGGCGGGCCGCAGCCGCTCCTCGTAGGCCCGGCTGACCACCACGTACAGGGCGACGATCACCAGCCCGCCCCCGAACCCCTGCACGGCCCGCCCGAGGACGAACACCTCCATCAGCTGGGCGGTCCCGGAACACACCAACCCGGCGGCGAAGGCCCCGATCCCCACGGTCAGCGGCCGCAACGGCCCCTGCCGGTCGGCCCACTGGCCGGAGAGCACCATCCCGAACAGGCTGGTCGTGAAGTAGGCGGAGAACGCGAAGGCGTAGAGCCCGATGCCGTGCAGCTCCCGCGCGGCGACGGGCATGGCCGTGCCGACGGCGGTGGCCTCGAAGGCGATGAGGAAGATCACGGAGATGACCCCGACGCTGAGCGTCCGGTACGCCGGACCCAGAATGCCGCCCTGCGGTGGCGGGGCGGCAGCGGTCTCGGTCATCCCGGGTTCAAGGGCGCTCATCGCCCCAGAGTAAGGTCCACAGACCCGTATCGCCCCTGTCTTTTGGACCGATCCGCCCTCCTCCCGGGGACCTAGGTCTGTGAACGCCGCATGGCAGTCACATTGCAGCCGGACCTCCCCCCTTCCCCGCCACGACCGGCCCCCGTACGTTCGTACTCGTCACCGCACACCCAGCCGTGTGCCCGAGTGGTTGAGGGACTCGCCTGCAAAGCGAGTTACGCCGGTTCGATTCCGGTCACGGCTTCCACGTGCCTGACCAGGCAAAACGTAGGGCGGTACCCCGCACAGGGGGTGCCGCCCTACAGTTTGCCCTCTCAGTTCCCGTCTCAGTTGCAGCTTCCCGGGGCTCATCTCCCCGTCGCACAGCGGCCATACCGCCCCCAGGCAATCGTCGCCGAAAGCGAGCACCCGCGCGAGAGGTGAAAGATGAAACCCTCTAGTGGCACACCTCGGGGCCTGGTCGTAGCCTGATTGACGGGATCAGGCTACGCCTGGGGGCCAGAACGCGCCGCAAAGTTCCCTTCTCAGCAGATATTCAGCCGGGCGCACCCAAAGCGCCTTTCAAAAGCCGTTCATTCCACGCGCCGCCAACGAAAAAACGAGGCTGCGGAGGGACGTTATGAGAAGGTGTCTACTCGCAATTCTCGTCGCGACGACCCTGGGACTTGCCCTTTCGCTCTATCCTCCAACGGCAGCAGCCGCAGGAGGCAATATCAGCTTGCGCCCGTCATCTGGGCCCGCCGGATCCGCAGTTCGCGTGATCGGCACCGGATGGGAGGAGCACGGATCCAGCGGCATCGACGTCCCCATCACGGTAGCGGGCTCCCCAGTCGCTGTTGCACACCCCAACGCGGCAGGCACATTCCGGCTCACCATCAAGATTCCGGCGTCCGCTTCTGGATCAGTCGAAGTTTCCGCGATCATCGGAAACGGGGGAGCCGCATCCGCACAGTTCACTGTGACTGATGGGACTACAGGACGGCAGGACGGGTGCCCAGTTAGCCCGTCTATCGGAATAAAGCCTGACGTAGGGCCTCCCGGCAAGAGCTTCGTCATTCAGGGAAGTCGTTGGGCACCCGGAGGAACCGTACGCATCTCTCTTCCCTACGGATCGAAGGGCATCTTCAACACCACGTCAGCCAGCCCGAGCGTGGGCACGCACGGTGGATGGCAGACCGTAGTCAAAGTGGGTAGCGCCACACCTCGAGGAAGCTACCAATTCACCGCTATCGAAAGCACCTCTCGCTGTGGAACGATCACAAAGACTGTTGTCTTCGCAGTTACCACGGGATGACGCGTATGCGAATGAACGGCCGTAAACCTCCACGCATTCCGCTCTGACCTGCTGAGACAAGCCTTCGGCCTTATCGGTCCTGCACGTACGGCTGCAGCTCCGTGAAATGCTCGGGCAGTCCGCCACCGCCCTCGCAGCCGAGCGCGCCGGCGACCGAGCGGGCTGCGGAGTGGACGAGGGCCAGGTAGTCGTCGGCCCGGCTCTGATCCTCCCGCAGGTCACGGTCACGGGACCGCCCCCCGTGGAACATGGCCGTGATCCGCAGCGGGGACCCGCGCCGGGGATTGACGCAGTCGAACTTGAGCGAATGGTCCGTGCCCCAGCGGGAGACGGTCACTCCGGACTTACTCGCGCCCTCGGAATCCGCCGGACCCCCCTGCTTGTGGCGGGCGAGGAAGGACATGGTGGCCTCGCGACCCTTCGCGCCTCCCGCCGCGCCGGCGTCGATGAGGCACAGCCCGACGGGCATGTCGTCGGTCGCGGCCCCCGGCCGGTAGACGTCCTCTAGGGTCCTCGCGATGTCCGCCGCTCCCCGTTCGTGTGCCGGCCCGGGGATCAGGAACGTCGTCGCGTTCATGATCCTCTCCAGCGCCCTCCCTGCATCGGCAGAGAAAAGAGTCCCGCCGCAGATCTGGGCGCTGGGCACGGCCCTCGGCTCCGCCCGCTCCGGTTTCCGTTCAGGTTCGCTCGTTCTGGGCAGCGCGACGCACCCCGCTGCACCCAGCACGAACGCCGTCAGTCCCACGAGCACCCGTACGGACCTCACGGAGCCTCAGTTTGCGCTGCGTGTCCCTGTTGAGCGGACCGGGACGTGCCGGTCGAGTACCCGTTACTCACCGTTTCCCTAAGGTCGTTGCCCAGCACACTCGTATCACTGATTCCGTGCCGCTCCTGGAACTGCTTGAGCGGCGTCTCGGCGCTGCGTTCCCCGCTTTGGTACATCGCCTTCGTGGCGGCGTGCGTGGCATCGTCTACTTCGTCCTTCTTCTTCTCCACTGCCTTGTCCGACCACTCGGTGATCGCCGACGAGGCAGCCTGTTCCACCGCACCGCTCCCCGTGTCGATGGCGATCGGCACTACCACCGCCGCCACTCCGGCCCCGGCGATCGTCGCCGGCAGCAGCGCGACAGCGCCGCCGATCGCCGCCGAAGTGCCGAACTCGATCCACGCGCTGCGTTGCTCGACGGCCTTTTCGAACGCCTCGTTCTGCTTCTCCGCCTCCGCACCGAGCTGCCTGGCACGGGAGTCGTCGAGCACCCCCTGGAACTCCGCCGTGACTGAGAGCGTGGCCAAGGCGCGCCCTTGGTCGACCTGACCGTCGTGGAAGCCCTGTGATTCCAGGACGGTGGCGCCGTAGACGCGTTCCGCGGTGGTCAGCGTGGCGTACGGATCCGCGTGCTGCCCGAGAGCGCTGATCAGGTCGCGCGCGCTCTCGCGGTCCAGCTCCATGTGGCCGTCCCTTGCGTGCTCGGGAGGGGCGAACACCCCGTCCTTGCCGTCCCCGCTGAGGGCCCAGTTGACGTCGTCGATGTAGCCGGCCGTCATCCGGCCCAGGCTGTCCGCGAGAGCCTCGTGATGCTTGAGCAGCCCTGCGTCGCCGCCGTACTTCGCGACGACCGCCTCCATGACCTCCGCCGTGTCCCCGCTCCGTTTCAGCCCCGGTGCCGCGTCGTCCCAGGCGTGGCCGAGCGTCGCCGCTTCCAGCGCGTGCCCCAGAGCGTCGGGCATGTACTGCTTCGCGGCGGCCACGCCCTTCGCGTCCAGGTCGTTGGAGTCGGTCGGGCTCGCGTACTTCTCGCGGGCGAAGTAGTCCAGGTAGTTCGTGACGTCCTTGCCGAGGTTCGGCGCGCCCGCCTTGACCGTGCCGTCCTGGTTGTAGGCGACCAGATCCGAACTGTCGCGCTTGAAGAACTCCGTCGCGGCCTCCGGGCTGTGTCCGAGCGCCTCCAGGAAGCTGTTCACGGGGTCGAAGCCCGCGCCGCTCCCGCCGGAGGGATTGAACTGGGTCTGGGTCCAGCCGTTGATCGGCTTGTTCTGGAAGAAGAAGTTCTTGTCCTTCTCCTGGACCTGGACCGCATGGTCCGCGATGGGCACCAGGAAGCGCCGGTCGTAATTCCCGTAGCGCATGATTCCGCCGAGCAGCTGGTACCCGAAGGGCGGGTTGCCGTCGTGCGTGGAGAGCGGGATCCGCTCCGTTCCCAGGCGCCGCAGGTCCTGCGCGAACCGGTCCGGCAGGTGCTGCGGGTTGTCCGGGTCGGTGGCGGTGGCGAGGTTGAGGCCCAGGTTCTTCTGGAGGTCCTGGATGTCCTTGAGGCGCTGCTCGTCGAAGCCGCGAGCGCCGGTGTCGGTCGCCATGGAGCCGAAGAACTGGAGCGCGCCCTTGGGGCCGAGGTTGCCGTAGAAGGTGGTGGAGAACTCCGGCTTCTTCGCGTTGTCGGCCAGCAGCTCGTTCAGTTCCGCCAGCTCGGTGTGGGAGAGGTCCCGGCCCTTCCTCGCGAGGGCGGTCGCGCGGCCTGCCTGTTCCGCCGTGAGGCCGGCGTACTTCGGGGCGCTGAAGTCGTGGTCATCGGCGACGTTGGCGTTGAGCAGACGGGCGAGGGACTGGTCCACGTCGTCGCAGGCGTCGACGGCGGCGTCGATCTTCGCCTGCCAGAGGGGGCGGTTGACGCGGAGGGACTCCTGGTAGTCCGGGTCGTGCCGGGCCGCGTGGCGGTCGGCTTCCGTGGCCAGGGGTAACGGCTCGACCTTCCCCTTCGCGTCCACCCGGAAGCCCGCTGCGGGCGCCTCCTCCTCGGTGATCTTCCTCAGCCGGTCGCGGGAGGACCTGAAGGTGTCGTGCCCCTGGGCCAGCGCCCGGTGGATGCCCTTGGCCGCCTTGGCGGCGTCCTCGAACTCCTTGGCCGTCTTGTCCACGAACGGCCGCGCCACCCCTGCGGTGACCCCGCTCCACTCGGCCTTGTCGGACTTGGCCTTCAGGCCGCCCCGGGCCGCCTCGGCCAGCTCTTCCAGCTTGGTGACCATTGCCTGCCAGTCGCGGATCGCGGTGGCGAGCTTGTCGACCGGGGCGTTCATGACGTTCTCGTACGTCAGCACGGGCACCTACTTGAGGTATTCGTCGATCTTGGAGGTCGTGAACTCGGCGTAGAGCCGTTGCTCTTCCTTGGCGTGGGAGGAGAGCGAGTAGTTCAGCCCGTTGGAGATCTGGGCGCAGGCGGCGACGAGGGTTTTGACCTGGCTTTCCCACCGGGTGTTGGCCCTGGCGAGGGCGCCCCCGCTGGCGAAGCCCTCCTTCGCCAGTGCGCCGGCGGCGTCGGCGGAGGCGGTGGCGGCGTGCCGCCCGTCGGCCTGGAGGCGGGAGTGCAGCGTGTGGGCCTCGGTGCCGACGGCGCCGATGTGGTCCTGGTTGAGCGCGAGGTCGGCCCCGCCGCCGGGGGCCGCCGGGGCGGCCTGGTCGAGGCGCATGGAGATGTTGGCCGCGGCGGTGGCGCGAGCCGCGGACCATTCCTCTTCGAAGGACATCCGGTGCGCTCCACTCCCGTGACGGTGTCGGTCTGATCAGGTCAGCGGCTGTTCTTCCGGCGTACGACGACTGCGGCTACGGCCCCGCCGATCAGCACGCAGGCCCCCAGACCCAGGGCGATCCAGGGCAGCGCGCTGCCGTTGCCGTTGCCCTTGTCTACCGCAGCGTCGGCCTGCGGCGCAGGGGACGGCGTGATCTTTCCCCCGGTCGAGGGACCGGCCCCCGTGGTCGCCGGGGCGGCGGCGAGGTCGGGCAAGGGGAACACGTCCGCCGGACCGGGGTCACCGGGGGTGGGGAGGGCGATGCGGGGGCGGACGACGCCGTAGCCGATGTAGTCGTTGCGCTCGACCCCGTCGACGGGCTTGCCGGCGGTGTTGAGGAGGACGCGGAGGATCTGGTTGTTGGTCCAGGTGGGATGAGCGGACCAGAGCAGCGCGGCGGAGGCCGATGTCAGGGCGGTGGCGTCACTGGTGCCGTGGCCTGTGCAGAGGCCCGTACCGCCGCTGCATGCGGAGACGATCTCGCTCCCGGGCGCGGAGATGTCCACCGCGGTGTTGTGCTGCGACTCCTTGGTCGCCGCGCCACTGGCATCAACGGCCGCGACGCCTACCACTCCCGGAGTCCCGGCGGGAAAGTAGATCTCGTCATGACCTTCGTTGCCGACACCCGCAAAGATCAGCTTTCCCTTTTCCAGCGCGTACTTGACGGCACTGGCCAGCTCCTCAGAATCAGGCCAGCCGATCATTGAGATATTCAAGATCTTGGCATTCGAATCTGCCGCGTAGCGGATGGCGTCCCTCAAAGTCGTGTCCCGGGAGATGCCATTGCCGTGGAGATCGACACGCAGCGGCAGGATCTTTGCGTGCGGAGCGAGGCCGAAGGCGCTGTCCACCCCCCCAGGCCCTGTGCCATTGCCGGCGATGACCGCAGCCATGGTTGTGCCATGGCCCTCGTAGTCAGTCCGCTCATCACCCTCGATCGTGTCCGGAGCGAAGTCCACGCCGGGCAGGACCTGCCCTTCGAGTTCGGGGATGCGAGCGACGCCTGTGTCGATCACTGCCACGGTGACACCCTTCCCCGTGCTGATCTTCCACATATCGTCGGCCTTCATGGCGTCGAGGTGCCATTGCTTGGAGCGCACCGTTTCGGCGTGGGCTGGGGTGGTGGCAACCCCAACCAGCAGCAGACCCACTAGGGCCGAAGTGGCTTTCCGCATACGCATTCGTGCAACGTCCGTTCCGCTCAGTCGATCACCGGCGGCACAACACGACGGTTGCCCTGCCAGGTCTCTTCGTCCTCGGCCAAGTAGTCGGGGCGGCCGCCGCCATGGTCTGTGCGCCGCGTGCTCGGGGCTTGGGAAGCACCGCCATGTCCTACTGCTCCAACGCCCGCTCCACGGACGAGGCCGGAACCGCCCTGCGTGAACGGCTGACCACCAGACGCAGCCTGGCGACCACCGACAACACCGCCAGGCTCCATCGCCATTCGCCGACCAACAGCCGGGCCACCCGCAGTGCCGTGCGGGCCGCCGAAACCCCCACCCATCATTCCGGGCCCGGGGCGACCTCCGGCATGGGGACCGTCAGCGCCGATGACGGTGCCTCGTGGGATCCCAGCGTTCGGTACACCGCTAGAAATTGGTCGGCCGCCTACGATTCCGGAGTCGCGCGGGGGTACGACAGGAACACCGCCGATCTTGCCTCCGATGGCAACGGGCGGACGCGTGCCCGGCAATGGGCCGCCACCCAGGCCCGGCGGACCGACATGCGGCGGAAAGGCCACAGGCGGGACCGGCCCGATGGGAGGGTTGCCGCCAGGTCCGCTCGGTCCGGGACCGCCAGGGAGACCATTGGCCGACGGCAGCGTCTTGTCCGGATAGGCAGAAACGTGGTCAAGGTCCACGTTCACACCGCGGTCCAGATTGACCGGCGTCACCGTCGTCCCTGGTGTGAGGGCAGTGGTGTTGTCCGGCAGCAGCGGACGGGCTGTCACATGGCTGCCCTCGCTCGGGTGGCCACTGTATGTGGGCGCAGCAGCCTCGAAGGAAGAGCCGCTCGAGCCAGCACCTGTGGCACCGCCGCCAGATCGAGCAAGGTAGCTACCGTGCCGGATCGCTGCCGGCGGAGCAAAATATCCCGGCGGTGGGGGAAACGTCGGGGCCGGGGTTGTGGTCATTTGGGTCGTCGACTGTTCGTACGACTGGGCCAGCTTCGTCAGTTGTTGTACCGCGTGGGCGTGGTCCGTCGTCAGTTTTGTGTGGGCCGTCTGGCCCAGTTGCTGTGCGTCCGGGTCGTTGTGGTACTTGCGGGCCGATTCCAGGTTCTGCGCCGCCGCCGTGTCGTACTTCGGGGTGTTGGCCTTCACCTCCACCATCGTCTGGGCGGCCTCCGTCATCCACTTGCCGCCCGCCTCGCTGTACTGGCTCAGCAGCAGCGTCGCGCTGCCCGCGCGGCTCACCCACTCCTGGAAGGCGCGGGCGGCCTCGCCCTCCCAGCCCTTGACCTGGTGTTTCTTGAGGCTCTCGCCGATGTCCTTGATGGCGGCCGCCGCCTGCGTCAGCTGCGTGCCGCGCGCCTTGACCGTCTCCGGGTCGAGGGACGCGATCATCGCGAGCAGCTGTTCGTGCGAGTAGCCCTCGAAGTTCGTCGTCGCCATCAGATCGTGCCCTTCGCCGCGCCGGCCTTCTCCAGCGGGTCGCGGTCCCTGACGTAGTCGTCCTTCGAGCGCTTGATCAGCGCCCGCATCCGGGCCTGCGTCTCCTCGTCCACGCCGCCGTAGCCCTTGCCCGCCGTCAGGATGGCGATGCCCAGTGCCTCGATCTGGACCGCGAGGCCCTCGGAGAGCTTCTGGAGCTCGCTGTGGACCGTGCCGTACGCCTTGAACAGCGCGTCCGCCTCCGCGAAGCCCTGGCCGAGGGTGCCGGCCGGGAGGGTGCCGTGGGCCAGTTTCCCGGCGTCGGCCTCGGATCCGTCCAGGGTCTTCAGCAGGGCGTCGACCCGGTTCTTGTAGTCGGTCAGCGACTCGTACTCGACCTCGAGCGCCTTCGCCTGGGCCGCCACCGCCGCCGCCAGGCCGCCGGCGACGTTCACCCCCAGCAGCCCCGGACCGTTGTCCACCGCCATGATGCCTCCCCCGACTCCCCGACCCCGTCCGCCCCACTCTAACGATCGGCGCCGACAGGCCCCAAGACGTTACGAGTTGGGCGCCGCGGCCACCGCCGCCGATGGCCGGATCGGGATCCTGTTGACGGGGCGTCCCGTCGCCGCGCGGACCGCCGAGGCCACCGCCGCCGGGGTCGTCACCACCGGGACCGCGCTCGCCGCCTTCGCCCCGAACGGGGCCACCACGTCGCGTTCCTCGACCAGCCGGACGATGCGCACCGCCGGGGCGTCCAGGGACGTCGGCAGGGCGTAGCCCGTCAGGTCGGGGTGGCGGACGAGGCCCGCGACCGAGCGGAGGTTCTCGGTCAGGGCCGCGCCCACGCCCTGGGTGACGCCCGCTTCGATACGGGCCTCCAGCTGGCGGGGGTTGAGGATGCGGCCGACGTCCTGGGCCACGGCCAGTTCCACGACCCGTACCGAGCCGAGCTCGATGTCCACGTCGACCACCGCGCGGATCGCGCAGAAGGCGAGGCCGACGAAGGCGTCGCCCTGCCCGTCCGCGTCCAGCGGTTCGGTGGGATGGGGGCGGCACTGGGCGGTCGCCCAGAGCTCCTTGCCCTCTATCGCCTCCGCGACCGTCATGGAGAAGGCGCCGTCGTACGACGTGATCCGGCCGTCCGCGATGTGCAGGAGTTCCGTGGACATGCCGAGTTTGTGCGCCATGGGCTGGAGGAGCTGCGTACGGACCATCTTCGCGGCCCGTTCGACGGCCCCGCCGGAGACCCAGGTGTGGCGGCCGTGGGCCGAGGGGCCCGCCGGCGGCTGGTCGGTGTCGACGGGGGCCGTCGACACCTCGTCGATGCCGAGGACCTCCTGGACGATCTGGCGGGCGAGGGTGGCGAAGCCCTGGCCCGTGTCGACCGCCGCGCAGATGACGGTGGCGGCGCCGCCGACCACCTTCACGGTGGCGGTCGAGACCTCGTCCGCGCCCTCGGCGCCGAGCATGTGGACCATGCCCACCCCGTAGCCGACCCCGCGCCGCACCGCGCCCGGCTCGCCCGCGCCCTCGGGGCCGCCGGGCAGCAGCCACTCGTCCTCCGGGGTGTCCTTCGGAAGCGACGGGAGGGGGAAGTCGCGGACGGCGCGCAGGAGTTCGGCGACCGGTGCCGGGCAGGTGACGGTCTGGCCGGTGGGCAGGAGGTCGCCGGTGGCCAGCACGTTGCGCAGGCGCAGCTCCGCGCCGTCGATGCCGAGGGCGGCCGCGAGTTTGTCCATCTGGCCCTCGTAGGCGGCGCAGACCTGCATGGCGCCCTCGCCCCGCACGTGGCCGGAGGGCGGGTTGTTCGTACGGACCGCCCAGCCTTCGACGAAGGCGTGCGGGACGACGTACGGGCCGCACGCGAACGCGACCGCCGCCGCGAGGGACTCGGCGGAGGCGTCGGCGTAGGCGCCGGCGTCCATCAGGATCTGCGCCTCGACCTTGACGAGGCGGCCCTCGGCGTCCGCGTGGTGGCGGTAGCGCAGCAGGGTCGGGTGGCGGTGGGCGTGGCCGAGGAAGGACTCCTCGCGGGTGGCGGCCAGCTTCACCGGGCAGCCCGTACGCAGGGCGAGCAGGCCGAGCGGCAGCTGGAACGCGGCGTCCTCGCGGTCGGCGGTGGCGCCGGGGACGCCGGTGACGACGACCCGGACCCGGTCCGGCTCCAGGCCGAAGCAGGCGGCGGCGAGGTCGCGGT
Source organism: Streptomyces sp. NPDC034085 (assembly GCF_055575555.1). Lineage (NCBI taxonomy): Bacteria > Bacillati > Actinomycetota > Actinomycetes > Kitasatosporales > Streptomycetaceae > Streptomyces > Streptomyces sp. NPDC034085. Next base: position 1,038,382 of record NZ_JBVISL010000001.1, read on the forward strand.
CGGTGTGCGGGTCGGTGGAGGCGGTGTAGATCTCGACGCCGCCGTCGGGGCGGGGCACGGCGAGGCCGGCCTCCGCGCCGATGGGGGCGGGGTCCTGGCGGCCGATCCGGTAGAGGCCCTCGACGACCACCTCGCCCGTCGCCTCGGGGTCGCCGTAGCGCAGCGGGATGTGGCGGATCAGGTTGCCGTCCGGGTGCAGCGGGGGGGCGCCGAAGGACTGCTCGGGGTCGGTGACGGCGTCGAGGAGCTCGTACTCGACGGTGATGGCGGCGGCCGCGAGGCGTGCGGTGTCCGGGTGGTCGGCGGCGACGGCGGCGATGGGCTCGCCGTGGTGGCGTACGACGTCGTGGGCGAACACCGGCCGGTCGGCGATGCGGCGGCCGTGCGTGGTGGCGCCGGGTACGTCGGCGTGGGTGATGACGGCGCGCACGCCGGGCATTTCGGCGGCGGCCGAGGTGTCGATGGAGCGGATGCGGGCGTGGGCGTGCGGGGAGCGCAGCACGGCGGCCCACAGCAGGCCCTCGGCCCACAGGTCCGCGGCGTAGGGGAAGGTGCCCTCGGCCTTGGCGCGGGTGTCCGCCGAGGGGACGGAGACGCCGATTCCGCGCACGGGGCGCGGCTGTTCGGGGTCGCCGTCGGTGCCGAGGCCGACCGTCGCCATGGTGGTGGTCGTGGTGGTGCCGGCCGTCGCCGTGGCCGCGTCCTGCCCGCTCACGCCATGCCTCCGTTGTGCTGGTCCGCGCCGTGTCCGTCCGGTCCGCCGGGTCCGGTCAGTCCGCCGTGCCCGTCGGGTCCGCCGTGTTCGCCGTATCCGCCGTGTTCGCCGAGTCCGTTCGGTACGCCGTGCCCGTCGGTTCCGCCGTGTTCGCCGTATCCGCCGTGTTCGCCGGGGCCGGTCAGTCCGCCGTATCCGTCCGGTCCGGCCGATCCGCCGTGTCCGTCCGGTCCGGTCGATCCGCCGTGTCCGTTCAGTCCGTTCAGTCCCTCGAACCCGCCCGGGCCCGGGTCCGCGCCGAAGGCCTGGAAGGCGTCCGTCCCGTGGGCCGTCCCGTGGATGCCGCCCTCGCCCGGCTGTGCCTGGTGCGGGATGAGCGCCTCGGCGCCCGCCGCCTGCGCCGCGCTCGCCTCGCGCTCCGCGACGACCTCGCGAACCGCCTCGATGACGCCCTTGTAGCCCGAGCAGCGGCAGAGGTTGCCGCACAGCGCCTGGCGGGTCTCCAGGTCGCTGGGGGCGTGGTTGCCCTCCAGCAGGTCGTGGATGGTCATGGCCATGCCGGGCACGCAGAAGCCGCACTGCACCCCGCCCGACCTGCACAACGCCTGCTGCACGTCCGAGAGTTCCCCGCCGCTCGCGAGGCCCTCCACGGTCCGGACCTCGCTGCCGGCCGCCGTCGCCGCCGGGACGAGGCAGGAGGCGACGAGCCGCCCGTCGACCTGCACCGCGCAGGCCCCGCACTCGCCCTGGGAGCAGCCGTCCTTGGCGCCGGCCAGGCCGAGGCGCTCGCGCAGCACGTACAGCAGGGACTCACCGATCCAGGCGCCGGTGACGGGCCGGTCGGCGCCGTTGACGCGCAGGACGTAGGAAGCCGCCGGATGCTCGTGCTGGGCGACGGCGGGGGTGCCCTCTTCTTCGTACGCCGCCCCCTGGGCCGGGAAACTCCCGGTGTCGCCCTCGCCCGGAGGTGTCACACCGATGTCGGCACCGCCGTCACCCGGCACGGGCGCGGCCTCCGCTTCGGCCGGGGCGGCTGCCGGGGTCTGCTCGAAGCCGCGTCCGGTGCCCTCGGCACCCTCCGCGCCGGCGCCCTCCACCGGACGCGGCCGCTGGCCCTCGTCCGGCATCCCGGCCGGGCCGTGGGCGGCGTCGATGTCGGGGGCGGCGGGAGGCACGGCCTCCGGCTCCGGCCCGGCCTGGAGGTAGGTCTCGGGCAGCGGGGTGCCGACCCCGGGCCCGCCCAGCACCCTCGGACCGCGTCCGGCGGCACCCGGGCCCCCAGGAGCGCCGGCGACCTCGCCCGGGAGCACGCCGGAGCTCAGCAGCACCCCGGCGCCGGCGTCCCGCGCCTCACCCGCTTCCGGCTGTTCGGGAGCGGCCGAAGGAGCCGCCGAAGGAGCGTCCGACGGGGCGGCCCAGGGCGCGGCGGCCCCGCCCGGCAGCGTCGCCGGGGCGGCCTGGCCCCACCCGCCGTCCAGGGCGGGGTCGCCCGCGCCGCCGGGCAGCGTCCACTGCCCCGTGGCCATCGCGTCCTCGGAGTGGTGCACCGCCTCGGGGAAGTGCCACTCGGCGGTCGAGCCGGAATCCCGGTCGGAGTGCGGCCCGGCGTAGGGGCCGGCCTGCGGATCGCCGTGCGCCCCGCCCTGCGGCAGCCCGCCGCCCAGCCCGCCCTGCGGGTCCCCGTGCAGCCCGCCGCGCGGCTCGGCCTCCGCGTCCCGCGCCCCCGCCGACGCCGCCGCGAAGGCGGCCGCCACCGACGCCGGGAGCGGGATCGACGCCGGGATCGGCGTCCGGCCGGCCGCCTGCGCGGCGGCCCCGGCACCGGGCCCGGTGCCGGCCCCCGGGCCCGCCCCCGCACCCGTACCGGCCCCCGAGCCGGCCTCCGGCCACTGCACCGGCATCGTCCACGTCCCGGTGGCGGAGGGGTCCGTACTCGCCGACCCCAGCGGCACGATCATCGGCGGCGGCACGAAGCCGTGCCCGGGCGCCGCCAGCGGCTCCCCGCTGTCGAGCGCGTCCAGCATCTCCTGCGGCAGCTGCACGAAGGCCGTGGCCTCGTTGTCGTACTCGCCGCCCTGCGGCACCGGCTCCCAGCCCCAGCCGTTCCCCGCGCCGGCGCCGTGCCCCGTGTTGCCGTCGTGCCCCGTGTTCCCCGTCGTTCCGCTCATGTTCTCGTTCTCGCTCATGAGGTCAGCGCCCTCCCCAGGGCCCTGCGCGCCAGCACGGCCACCGTCCGCCGCAGATGCAGTACACCGGAGGAGACCGGTTCCCCCTGGTCGGGCACACATGCGGCCGCGACGTACTCGCCGAAGGCCTCCAGCGCCTCGGGAGCCAGGCTGCGGTCCCCGTCCCAGTCGATCAGCGAGGCCACCCACTGCTCGGCCTCCAGCGGCCGCAGCGGCATCGGGGCCACCGCGCCGATCGCGCACCGCACGCCGCGGCGCGCGGGGTCCAGTACGAGCCCCACGGACGCCACCGCGCGCCCCGGCCCGGTACGCCCCGTGGCCTTCAGGAACACCTGCGGCGCGTGCAGCAGCGGCACCCGCACGAAGCCGATCAGCTCGCCCGGCCGCAGCATGTCGCGCCCGGCCAGCAGATGGGAGACGGGGATCTCGCGCTGCGCGACACCGGAGTCGCCGAGGCCGCCGGGGCCGACGATCACCAGCTCCGCCTCCAGCGCGGCCAGCACCGGCAGGGAGTCACCGGTCGGCGCGGCCGAGGCGATGTTGCCGCCGAGGGTGCCGGCGTTGCGGATCTGGGGCGGGCCCGCGGCCCGGGCGGCCGCCGCCAGCGCCGGGATCAGAGCGGCGAAATCCGGCCGACCCATCCGGGCGTGCGTCAGACCGGCGCCGAGCAGCGCGTGCCCGTCCTGGTACTGCCAGCCGCGGATCTCGTTGATCCGGCCGAGGCCGACCAGGGCGGCGGGGCGCAGCAGTCCGGCGTTGACGGCGGCCATCAGGTCGGTGCCGCCCGCCACGGGCACGGCCGCGGGCATGGCGGCGAGTGCCGCGACGGCCTCGTCGAGCGAGGCCGGCAGCGTCACGGACTGCGCCGCCCGGTCCGCCTGCGGCCCCCGAGCCGAATGCAGTGCGTGCGGCTCCTGAGCCGAATGCGGTGTGTGCGGTGCGTGCGTGGTCAACCCGGCTGCCCCTTCCCGATGTCCCGGTCCCGGCGCTCACGCCTGTCCGCCGTACGGTACGTGCTCACCGCCGGGACGTGGCAACTCTGGCACATCTTCGGGACCGCCCGGCGCGAGGGTCGCCCGCGCACCGGGCGCCGGCCCGCGCACCGGTGCCGCCCGGACGCAGCCGGGGCGCGGCGTGCGTGCGGGGCCGGGCACCGCCCGCACACCATGAGCCGAACGTCCGTTTTCGTCCGTATAGGCCTTATTCGGGGGAGAGTTCCGCAGGTTTCCGAAGAGTTCCGCTTCAGGACGGGTGGCGCCGGAGCGCCCCCCGCGCACCCGGGTCACACGATCGGGGGCGCGCCCTCGATCGGGCGTCCCGGCACCCCCGGCCGCCGCTGCCAGGGCAGCGGTCCGGACGGTGGCCGGTAGTCGACCCCGAGGGCGTCCAGGCGGGCGCGGTGGGCGGCCGTCCGCGCCTCGAAGCCCGCCCAGTCACGGGATTCCGGTTCCGGCAGCCGCGACCACACCGTCTCCGCGAATGCGGCCAGCCTCGGGAACACCTGGTAGTCGACGCGGGCCTGGTTCTCCATCACCTCGGTCCACACGTTGGCCTGGGCGCCCAGGACGCGCGCGGCGGCCTCCGGCGACAGCTTCGGCGGCACCGGCTCGAAGCGGTAGACGTCCTCGAGCGTGCGCACGTACCCGATGGGCATCGGCTCGTCGGGGCCGTCCGCCTGACGGTGGTCCAGGTACACCTGCTGCTCGGGGCACATCACCACGTCGTGCCCGGCCTCGGCGGCGGCGATGCCGCCGGCGTACCCGCGCCAGGAGGACACGGCCGCGCCGTCGGCGAGGCCGCCCTCCAGGATCTCGTCCCAGCCGATGAGCCGGCGGCCGCGCTCCGCCAGCCAGCCGTCGAAGTGCCGGATGAACCAGGCCTGGAGCCCCTCCTCGCCGTCAACGCCCAGTTCACGGATGCGCGCCTGGGCGGCCGGCGACGCCCGCCACTGCTCCTTGGGGCACTCGTCCCCGCCGACGTGCACGAACGGCGAGACCTCCGGCGGGAAGAGGCCGAGGACCTCCTCGAAGACCCCTTCGTAGAAGCGCAGTACGTCCTCGGTGGGCGCGAGGACGTTCTCGCTGATGCCCCAGTCGTCCCACACGCCGAGCGCGGCGGTGTCCACGACGTCGGTGTTGCCGAGTCCGGGATAGGCGGCGATCGCGGCCTGCGAGTGCCCGGGGAGGTCGATCTCCGGGACGATCCGTACGTGCCGCTCCGCCGCGTAGGCGACGATCTCGCGGATGTCGTCCTGGGTGTAGTAGCCGCCGTGCGGGGTCTCGTTCCACCGCGGGGAGGCCCGGTGGCCCCACCGGCTGCGCGGCCGCCAGGCGCCGGTCCCGGTGAGCCCGGGGTGGCGCTCGATCTCGACGCGCCAGCCCTGGTCGTCCGTCAGGTGCAGGTGCAGCACGTTCAGCTTGTGGGCGGTGAGCAGGTCGATGTAGCGCAGCACCCCGTCCTTGGGCATGAAGTGCCGGGCGACGTCGAGCATCATGCCGCGCCATCCGAAGCGGGGGGCGTCGGTGATGTCCGCGTACGGCAGGCTCCATGGGCGGCCGGGGCGCAGCGGTGCCCTGCGGTACGCCTCGGGGCCGAGCAGCTGACGCAGCGTCTGGGCGCCCCAGAACAGCCCGGCCGCGTCGCCGCCGGCCAGGTCCACGCCGTCGGCGCCGATGCGGAGGCGGTACGCCTCCGGCCCGAGCCCGTCCGCTCCCCCGGGCGCGACGCGCAGCCGTACGTCGCCGCGTACGCCGCCCCGCGCACCACCGCGTACGTCGTCCCGCGCTCCCGCGCCGGGCGGCGGCAGCTCCCACCCCGTGGCGGCGCCCACCTCCCGGCGCAGCCAGCGCGCGACGCCCCCGGCGCCGGGCCCGGCGTCGAGCACGGGCTCGGGGCCGAAGGTGTAGCGGCGTCCCTCCGGGTCGGGAACGGCGCTCCGGGGTTGCGGGATCAGGTCCATGCGTCAGCCCTCCGCGGCAGCCAGCCTGGGGCACCCCTCGCAACGCCCGTTCCGCGGGGTGCCGGGTCGTCGCGCCGACCCTAACCCGCCCGCCGGGGACGGCGAAGGCCCCCGGGCGCACGCGTGCGCCCGGGGGCCTTCGTCCGGCGGAGCCGGGACCTGCTAGCTGTCCTTGCCGCCCTTGTCCTTGTCGCCGCCGGCGCCCATGGACTCGTAGATCTCCTTGCACATGGGGCAGACGGGGTACTTCTTCGGGTCGCGGCCCGGGACCCACACCTTGCCGCAGAGCGCGACGACGGGGGTGCCGTCGAGCGCGCTCGCCATGATCTTGTCCTTCTGGACGTAGTGGGCGAAGCGCTCGTGGTCGCCGTCGCCGTGGGACACCTGCGGCGTCGGCTCTACGAGGGTCCCCGTACCAGTCCCGCGCTCGGGCTCAAGAGTGCTCATAAAAACCAGGGTACTGAACGGTGCCGGGGTCAGTTCAGCGACGGGTCGTCCAGATAGGTGGCGACCATGGCGAGGTCGCTGCGCTGGCGGCGCAGCACCGCCCGCCACAGCCGCTCGGGGTCGGGGTGGAAGACGTCGCCCGGTTCGGAGTCGACGACGTACCAGGCGCCGCCGCCGAGCTCGTCCTCCAGCTGGCCGGGGCCCCATCCGGAGTAGCCGGCGAAGATGCGCAGGGAGCCCAGGGCCGCGGCGAGCAGTTCGGGCGGGGCCTCCAGGTCGACGAGGCCGATGGCGCCGTGTACCCGGCGCCAGCCGAGCGGCCCCTCCTCGCCGGGGATCACCGCCACGCCCAGGGCCGAGTCCAGCGCGACGGGCCCGCCCTGGAACACCACCCCGGGGTCGCCGGCCAGCGGGGCCCACGGCAGCAGGATGTCGCGGACGTCCACGGGCGTGGGCCGGTTGAGGACCACGCCGAGGGAGCCCTGCTCGTCGTGGTCGAGCAGCAGCACCACCGCGCGGTCGAAGTTCGGGTCCGCGAGGGCGGGGGTGGCCACGAGCAGCCGCCCTGTGAGGGAGGACACCTCGGTCATGGGCACATGATCTCGCACATTCGCCCTTCGGGGGGAGCGGGCGGTCGAAACGGATCACGCGCAGCTCAGGGCGCACTGCGGCAGAGAGGAGCGCGCACCGTCCCACATGCCGGAACGCCACACTCCGCTACCTGGCGGACACCCTGGGTGTTGTGCCGCATTCATGACAGTTTTACGGCCCCGTCACCCATACAAACAAGGGGGTGGTGGCCCTTACTCTTACGTCTGGTCCCCTGCCCATCCACTCCGGAACGCGAGATCCATGACCGGCAACGATGTCCTGCTTGTCCACGGCGGAACCCCGCTCGAGGGCGAGATCCGTGTCCGCGGTGCGAAGAACCTCGTGCCGAAGGCCATGGTGGCCGCCCTGCTCGGCAGCGAGCCGAGCCGGCTGCGCAATGTTCCCGACATCCGTGACGTGCGGGTCGTTCGCGGTCTGCTCCAGCTGCACGGCGTGACCGTGCGCCCCGGCGAGGAGCCGGGCGAGCTGCTCCTCGACCCGACCTACGTCGAGAGTGCGAACGTCGCCGACATCGACGCGCACGCGGGCTCCTCCCGGATCCCGATCCTCTTCTGCGGCCCGCTGCTGCACCGCCTCGGCCACGCCTTCATCCCGGGCCTGGGCGGCTGCGACATCGGCGGCCGGCCGATCGACTTCCACTTCGACGTGCTCCGCCAGTTCGGCGCGACCATCGAGAAGCGCGAGGGCGGCCAGTACCTGGAGGCCCCCCAGCGCCTGCGCGGGTGCAAGATCCGCCTGCCCTACCCCTCGGTCGGCTCGACCGAGCAGGTCCTGCTGACGGCCGTACTGGCCGAGGGCGTGACCGAGCTGAGCAACGCCGCCGTCGAACCGGAGATCGAGGACCTCATCTGCGTACTGCAGAAGATGGGCGCGATCATCTCCATGGACACCGACCGGACCATCCGGATCACCGGTGTCGACCGTCTGAGCGGCTACAACCACCAGGCGCTCCCGGACCGCCTCGAGGCCGCCTCGTGGGCTTCCGCGGCCCTGGCGACCGGCGGCAACATCTACGTCCGCGGGGCGCAGCAGCGCTCGATGATGACCTTCCTGAACACGTACCGGAAGGTCGGCGGCGCCTTCGAGATCGACGACGAGGGCATCCGCTTCTGGCACCCGGGCGGCCCGCTGAAGGCGATCGCGCTGGAGACGGACGTGCACCCCGGCTTCCAGACCGACTGGCAGCAGCCGCTGGTCGTCGCCCTGACGCAGGCCACGGGCCTGTCGATCGTGCACGAGACGGTGTACGAGTCCCGGCTGGGCTTCACCTCTGCGCTCAACCAGATGGGTGCGCACATCCAGCTGTACCGGGAGTGCCTGGGCGGCAGCGCCTGCCGCTTCGGCCAGCGCAACTTCCTGCACTCGGCCGTCGTCTCCGGCCCGACCAAGCTGCAGGGCGCCGACCTGGTCATCCCCGACCTGCGCGGCGGCTTCTCGTACCTGATCGCGGCGCTGGCGGCCGAGGGCACCTCGCGCGTGCACGGCATCGACCTGATCAACCGCGGCTACGAGAACTTCATGGAGAAGCTCGTGGAGCTCGGCGCCAAGGTCGAGCTGCCGAACGGCGACCTGGTCTGACGATCACCGTCCAGGGCCCCTGAGGGGCCCTGGAAAGGCCTGAGGGCGGCCACCCCGTACGGGGTGGCCGCCCTCGGCCGTTCTACGTACCACTGCCGTCCCGAGGGCCTGTGCGGCCCTCGGCACAAGGGCGGTACTACTTGCCCTTGGCGGCTTCCTTGAGCTTGGAGCCCGCGGAGACCTTCACGCTGTAGCCGGCCGGGATCTGGATGGGGTCGCCGGTCTGCGGGTTGCGCGCGGTGCGAGCGGCACGGTGGGTGCGCTCGAAGGTCAGGAAGCCGGGGATGGTGACCTTCTCGTCGCCCTTGGCGACGATCTCGCCGACGGTCTCGGCGAGCGCGGCCAGAACGGCGTCGGCGTCCTTGCGGGTCACCTCGGCGCGCTCGGACAGAGCGGCCACCAGCTCACTGCGGTTCATGTTGTACTCCCGTGTTCAACTTGCCTTAGAGGCGTGAGATCGAAGCCGATGCTGCCAGGGCCCTAGGACAGTCCCCGGACCCGGGTCTGAACGTCAGACCCTCTCGCCCGGTTACGCATCCTGCCCCCACCAGCGGCGGGAAAGCCAATCCGGCACCCGCCAGGGTCACACGAAAAGCGCCACAGTCACGCCTCGGTGACGCTCCGTCCGCGACCAGGGGCGCCGGCGGATGCGGACCGCGGGCCACGCGGGCACCCCCGCAACCCTAGAGGCGCCCCGGCGGGCCCGCATCCCGCGACGCGCCGGGATCAGGCCGTGGGCCCCGTCACAGCGGCGGCCTGGGCGGCCTTGCGGACGGCGCCCGCGACGGCTCCGGCGACCTTGTCGTTGAAGACGGACGGGATGATGTAGTTGGCGTTCAGCTCGTCCTGGCCGACGACGTCGGCGAGGGCGGTCGCGGCGGCCAGCATCATCTCGGTGTTCACGGTCCGCGACTGGGCGTCCAGCAGGCCGCGGAAGACGCCCGGGAAGACCAGCACGTTGTTGATCTGGTTCGGGAAGTCCGAGCGGCCGGTGGCCACGACGGCGGCGGTCTGGCGTGCGACGGCCGGGTCCACCTCCGGGTCCGGGTTCGCGAGCGCGAACACGATGGCGCCCTCCGCCATCGCCGCCACGTCCTCGCCGGAGAGCACGTTCGGGGCGGAGACGCCGATGAAGACGTCGGCGCCGACCACGGCCTCCTTGAGGGTGCCGGTGTAGCCCTCGGGGTTGGTGTTGTCGGCGATCCAGCGCAGCGGGGAGTCGGGCGCGGCGTCCACCAGGTCGGGGCGGCCGGCGTGCACGACGCCGTGGATGTCGGCGCTGACGGCGTTCTTGACGCCCGCCGCGAGGAGCAGCTTGAGGATGGCCGTACCGGCCGCGCCGGCGCCCGACATGACGACCTTGACGTCGCCAACTGCCTTGCCCACCACGCGAAGTGCGTTGGTCAGGGCGGCGAGGACGACGATGGCGGTGCCGTGCTGGTCGTCGTGGAAGACGGGGATGTCGAGGGCCTCGCGCAGCCGGGCCTCGATCTCGAAGCAGCGCGGCGCGGAGATGTCCTCGAGGTTGATGCCGGCGAAGCCCGGGGCGATGGCCTTGACGATGGCGACGATCTCGTCGGCGTCCTGGGTGTCGAGGCAGATCGGCCAGGCGTCGATGCCGGCGAAGCGCTTGAAGAGGGCCGCCTTGCCCTCCATGACGGGCAGCGCGGCCATCGGGCCGATGTTGCCGAGGCCCAGGACGGCGGAGCCGTCGGTCACGACTGCGACGGAGTTGCGCTTGATGGTGAGGCGGCGGGCGTCCTCGGGGTTCTCGGCGATGGCCATGCACACGCGGGCGACGCCCGGGGTGTAGATCATCGAGAGGTCGTCACGGTTGCGGATGGGGTGCTTGGACGACATCTCGATCTTGCCGCCGAGGTGCATCAGGAAGGTTCTGTCGGAGACCTTGCCGAGGCTGACGCCCTCGATGCCGCGGAGCTTCTCGACGATCTCGTCGGCGTGCGCGGTGGAGGTGGCGGCGATCGTGACGTCGATCCGGAGCTTCTCGTGCCCCGAGGCGGTGACGTCGAGGCCGGTGACCGATCCTCCGGAAGACTCCACGGCGGTGGTGAGCTGGGAGACCGCGGTTCCGCTCGCGGGCACTTCCAGGCGGACCGTCATCGAATACGAGACGCTGGGCGCCGTTGCCATGGCCGTGTTTCCTCTTCTGTCCCTGGTTCTTCTGTACACAGGGTCCGGCGCGGCACCGCCCGACGGGGCGGGTGCGGCAGGACCTGTTGTCCGATCGTCCCACCTACCAGCCGGTACAAGGTAACCAGCTACAAATTTCGGAAAGACTCTTCCACCATACGAGAGATTATGGGTGCCCGGAATGGTGGGTTGATACAAAACAGGTCCGGGCCCTCCACGCGTGGAGGGCCCGGACCTGGTGTGACGACCGAAAAGAAGCTAAGACACCGACCCGCCATGCTCGCCTCGCGGCAAGTGGTCGCTCTAAGCGACGAAGGTTGGGCCCGGGGGCTTGGATCGAGCCGGTGTCGTAACCAGGCTAACAAAGGATCGCCGGAAGCGATCCCCCTCGCGCGAGTTCGGCGCCCCGGACCAGGCCGGATCACGCTCCTGGCCGCGGGCCGTACGGGGCGCCTCAGGGGCGGAGCAGCTCCGGCACCCCGTCCGCGCCCGGCTTGTCGCCCGCCGCCGAGACCACCGTCAGCTGCTGCGTCGCGCGCGTCAGCGCCACGTACAGCACCCTCAGGCCCGCCGGGGACTCCTCCGCGATCTCCGCCGGCGAGACGACCACGGTGGCGTCGTACTCCAGCCCCTTGGCCTCCAGGCTGCCCAGCGCCACCGCCCGGTCGCCCAGCTCCGCCAGCCACTGCGCGGCCTGCGCACGCCGCTCCATCGCCACGACCACGCCGACGGTCCCGTCGACCTGCGCGAGCAGCCGCCGGGTCTCCTCCCGCACCGTCTCGCCCAGGTCCTGGCCGGCCGCCGTGAACCGGGGCTCCAGGCCCGTGGAACGCACCGCCGTCGGCGGCTCCATCCCCGGCATCGCCAGCTCCAGCACCCGGGAGGCCACCTCGGCGACCTCGGCCGGGTTGCGGTAGTTCACGGTCAGCGTGAACCGCCTGCGCGGCCGCCTCCCCAGCGCCTCGTCACGGGCGGCGGCCGCCTCCTCCGGGTCCGTCCACGAGGACTGCGCGGGGTCGCCGACCACCGTCCAGGTGCCCGTCCGGCCCCGCCGGCCCACCATCCGCCACTGCATCGGCGTCAGGTCCTGGGCCTCGTCCACGATCACGTGCGCGTACTCGGTCCGCTCGGCCGCGAGCCGCTCGGCCCGCTCCCAGGTGGTCTCCTCGCGGGTGGGCATCAGCTCCTCCAGCCCGCTGAGCTGGTCCAACGGGTCCATCTCCCGCTTGCGCCGGGGACGCGCGGGCGCGCCCAGCAGCTGCTGGAGCTCGTCCAGCAGCGCGACGTCGTGCACCGACAGCGGCCCCTTGCCATCCGGCCCGACCCGGCGCAGCGACCGCGCCAGCTGGCGGGCCTCGCGCGGGTTCAGGTCCCGGCGCGACCAGCGGCCCAGGCGCCGCTCGTCGGCCATGGCGGCCAGCACCCGGCGCGGGGTCAGCTCCGGCCACCAGGCGTCCAGGAAGCCGAGGAAGTCGTCCTCGGTGGAGATGTCCTCGTCGAAGGCGCCGCGCAGCTCGGCGGCCAGCTCCGGGTCGCTGTGTCGGCCCGCCGCGCCCGTCTTCGCGTACAGGGCGTCGAGGAGCAGCTTGCGGGCGCGCGGGCGCAGCAGGTTCACGGGGGCGGTGCCGCCGAGCACGTTCTGCCGGATCCGGTTCAGCTCGGGGGCCTCCAGCTCGACGCGCCGGCCGAAGGCCACCACGCGCAGCCGCTCGGGCGCGTCGCCCAGCTCCAGGGCGCCCCGGACGGCCTTGCGGAGCACCTTCAGCATCCGGGAGGAACCCTTGATCCGGGCCACGGCCGGCTCGTCGTACGTCGTCGCCTCGGCCCCGTCGACGAGCGAGCCGAGCGCCCGGATGGCGACCTGGCCCTCCTCGCCGAGCGAGGGCAGCACGCCCTCGGTGTAGGCGACGAGGAGCGGGGTCGGCGAGACGATCAGGATGCCGCCGGAGTAGCGGCGGCGGTCCTGGTAGAGGAGGTACGCGGCACGGTGGAGCGCGACGGCCGTCTTCCCGGTGCCCGGCCCGCCGGCCACCTCCGCGACGGAGGCGGCGGGGGCGCGGATGACCAGGTCCTGTTCGGCCTGGATGGAGGAGACGATGTCCCGCATGGAGTGCGTACGGGCCCTGCCGAGGGAGGCCATGAGCGCGCCGTCGCCGATGGCGGGCAGCTCCCGGCCGTCGAGGAAGGCGGTGACCTCGGGGCGCATCAGGTCGTCCTCGACGCCGAGCACCTTGCGGCCCTTGGAGCGGATCACGCGGCGGCGGATGACGCGGCCGGGGTCCTTGGGGGTCGAGCGGTAGAACGGCGCGGCCGCGGGGGCGCGCCAGTCGATGACGAGGGGCGAGTAGTCGGAGTCGAGTACGCCGATGCGCCCGATGTGCAGGGTCTCGGCGATGTCGGCGGTGAGATCGTCGCGGATCGCGTCGTCGGCGGGCGCGACGGAGGTGTACGCGCCGTCCGGGCCGCGCTCCCCGTCCTTGCCGAGGACGAGGTCGATGCGGCCGAAGAGGAAGTCCTCGAACTCGTTGTTGAGCCGGTTGAGGTGGATCCCGGCACGGAACACCTGCGCGTCGCGCTCGGCGAGCGCGCCGGGCGTGCCGACCTGGCCGCGCTGGGCGGCGTCGTTCATGAGGAACTCGGCCTCGTGGATCTTCTCCTCAAGGCGTCGGTACACCTGATCGAGATGCGTCTGCTCGACCGCGATCTCCCGATCGCGGACGGAATCCGCCGTGCTGTCGACAGCGGCATTCTGCGCGGCCACCAAGGCCCCCTTCTGACGTGCATGGGCGACCGTCAACCGTACGCGAATCCGCCCCCTGTCCGCACGCCGGTCCGGGGAGGCGGGCGGGGGCGGGGTGGGGTAGGGGGTGGGACGGGGGTGGGGGCGGTATGCCCTTGGGCCGTATCAGGGAGGGTTTGGGGGGTTCCCGGCAGTCCCATCGTCGTTCCGTGTCGGGCCGGCCTGTCAAGGGCGCTCGCTGCGCTCGCGTCACTGCGTGATCGCCTTCGGCGACCCTTGACAGCCCGTCCCGCCCCGGAAAGCCGAAAGACTGCCGGGAAGCCCCCAAAAGAACGGTCACCAGGGAGGACAGGCAGGAGCGGGTCCCTCAGGGACGAGGCGAGGGGGCGGGGGCCATGGCCTGCCGGGCATCCGGCGGCCGTGATCCCGGGCCGGGGGGCCCGGCTACCCGCACGAAAGGGTGACCAGAGCCCCCTGCGGAGCACCCGAGCGCGTCAGATCGCTACGTGCTCCCGATTGCTTGGCGTCCGGCGGCCGTCTGGGGCTGATACCTGCACCAGGCGTTGATCAGGAGCGCACACGGCAGCGTTGGGCGCGACAGGTCGTCACGTGATGACCATGGCTTGGCGTCCGGCGGCCGTCTGGGGCTGATAGGCACACTCAGAGTCTCGTCTCACACGCGGCGGGCCAGGACCTGGCCCGGCCAGGCGTCGGACAGGAAGCTGTCGGTGGGCGTGAAGCCGTTGCGCTCGTAGAAGGCGACCAGTTCGCCCCCGCCGCCCGCCCAGCAGTCGACGCGCAGGAGGTGCAGGCCGGCCCGGCGGGTCTCCTCGACGGCGTGCGCCAGCAGGGCTGCTCCGATGCCCCGGCCGACGCTCTGCCGGTCGGAGACGAGCAGGCGGACGTACCGCTCGGGTTCGCCGGCCGGGGGGATCGGCATCTGCGGGCTGGGTCCGGAGTCCAGCACCATGGCCCCGACGGGCTTTCCGTCCACCTCGGCGATGTAGGGCATGTTCTCGGTCAGGTACCGCTCGACCCGCTCGACTCCGCCCGGCTTCTGCGAGTACGGCGTGGTGCCCCACTGCTCGGCGTTGCCCCGGGCGTTCATCCAGGCCACCGCACCGTCGAGCATGTCGAGCACGGCCGGCGCATCCGCCAGGCCGCCGGGTCGGATCCGTATGCCGTGTGTCGTGTCGTTCACGGCCGAATCCTAGGCGTCGGGCAAGGGACGTCCTCTGAGTGCCCGGATGCCCGGGGGCCATGCGCCGGGTCCTGAGACCGCCCCGCCGGAACCCCGCTCCCCCGCCCCCTACCCCTCCACCGCCCCCACCACCCGTACCCGCCTGCGGTGGCGGGCCACGCGTTCGCGGTTGCCGCACTGTTCGCTCGAGCACCACCGGCGGCGGTGGCCGCGGGAGGTGTCCAGGTAGAGGCGGGCGCAGCCGTCGCCCTCGCAGGGGCGCAGCAGGGCCAGGTCCCCCGGGTCGGTGAGGAGTTCCACCGCGTCCCGGGCCACCGTGGCCAGCATCCCCGCGCACTCCACCCCGCCGCACAGTTCCCGTACGAGGTGGCCTTCCCGGTCCGGTACGGCGCATACGCCCGGGGGCGGTCCGGCGGCGGCGGCGTTGACCCGGGCCAGGGCGCCCTTCTCCAGTGCAGTGCCGGCCAGTTCGGCCCGTACGAGGGTGCCCACGTCGCGGCGCAGCGCGCGGAAGGCCTCCACCCAGTCGGGCCCGAGCCGCGCGAGCGGGGTCCGGTCGGGGACCAGGCCGGCGCCGACCAGCCACAGCCGCAGCTCGTCGCCGTCACGGATGCCCTCCCGGGATCCGGAACCGGCCCCGCCGCACGCATGCGTGGCCAGCAGGTCCAGACAGACCCGCCCGGAGTCGAACCACATGCCCGTCACCGCCTCGGTCACCTCGGTCGCCGTGGGTCGCCTCCCCAGAGTGCCGTCGGCGGCTTCGAAGCGGAAGCCCCCGTGCGGGGGGCTGCACGCGGGCGTTACGCAGGTGGCGGGTCGTCGTGCAGCAGCCGCTGGAAGAGGCGGTGGTCGCGCCAGGCGCCGTTGACGTGGAGGAAGCCGGGGGCGAGTCCGTACTCGGTGAAGCCCGCCTTGGCCAGAACCCGCATGGAGGCGGTGTTGTCGACCAGCGTCTGGGCTTCGATCCGGTGCAGCCCGAGCTCGTCGCGCGCCGTGCGGCAGAGCTCCTCCAGCGCGGCGGTGGCCAGCCCCTTGCCGTGCCAGGCGGGGTCGACCCAGTAGCCGACGCCGCCGCTGCACAGGGGTCCCCGCGCGATCCCGCCGAGGTTCATCGCGCCGACGACGGCACCGCTCGCCGTCTCCACGAGCACGTACGGGACCAGCCGGCCCCCGTCGCGCTCGTCGAGCATGCCCTCGATGCGGGCCCGCTGCCCGGCCTCGGTGTAGTACGCCTCGGGCCGCAGGGGCTCGTACGGGGCCATGGAAGCCCGGCTGCGCAGCAGTACGTCGGCCAGCCCGGCGGCGTCCCCGACCGCCAGGCCCCTCATCTCCACCCCGTTGACGATCACCCGGGCACGCTAGCGGACGCCGCCCCCCGCGCTCCAGCCCTCGCCCGCCCCCGCGTCCACCGACAGCCGGTACCCGCGCTTGACCACCGTCTGGATCAGCCGCGGCACGCCCAGGGCCGCCCGCAGCCGGGCCATCGCCGTCTCCACGGCGTGCTCGTCGCTCCCCGCCCCCGGCAGCGCCCGCAGCAGGTCCGCCCGGGACACCACCCAGCCGGGCCGCCGGGCGAGCGCCTCCAGCAGCGCCATCCCGGCGGGCGGCACCGGGCGCAGCCGGTCGTCCACGAGCACCGCGTGCCCCCGGACCTCCAGCCGGTGCCCGGCGACGGGCAGGACCCGCGCCCGGCCCGGGAGTTCCCGGCACAGCAGCTGCACCAGCGGCCCGAGCCGGAACCGCTCGGGCTGTACGGTCTCCACCCCCTCGGCCTGGAGCGGCAGCGCGGTGACGGGCCCGACGCACGCGGCGAGCACGGGCCCGCGCAGCGCCTCCAGCACGGCTTCGCGCAGCCCGCGTTCCGCGGCCCGGGACAGCAGGGAGGCGGCGGCGGGCGCCGAGGTGAAGCTGACGGCGTCCACCGTCCCCACGGCCACCGCGTCGAGCAGCCGGTCCAGCGGTGCGGGGTCCTCGGGCGGCATCCACCGGTACACCGGCACCGGCACCACGTCGGCCCCGCCGTCGCGCAGCGCCTCCACGAATCCGGGCAGCGGCTCCCCGTGCAGCTGGAGCGCGATCCGTCGGCCGCGCACCCCGCCGGACAGCAGCCGGTCCAGCACCTCGGCGAGCGATTCGGACTGCGGGGACCAGGCCTCCACCAGTCCGGCGGCCCGGACGGCGCCCTTGACCTTGGGTCCGCGCGCCAGCAGCTCGGTGGCGCGCAGCCGTTCCAGCAGCGCCTCCCCGACGCCCCAGCCGTCGGCGGCCTCGATCCAGCCGCGGAAGCCGATGGCGGTGGTGGCGACGACCGCGTCCGGCGGGTCGGCGACGAGTTCCTTGGTGGCGGCCATCAGCTCCGTGTCGTCGGCGAGCGGCACGATCCGCAGGGCGGGGGCGTGGATGACGGCCGCTCCGCGCCGGCGCAGCAGGGCGATCAGTTCGTCCGCCCGCCGGGCGGCGGTGACTCCGACGGTGAATCCGGCCAGGGGGCCGTGCGTAGCGTCGTCCATCGTGGTGTCCTGCCTTGCCCTGAGGGTGTACTGCGCCGGGGATGCACCGGCCCTGCCAAGGGTCCGGCGGTGCTCCGAGCCTGCCAAGGCGTCGTGTCAGGCTCGGTTCCACCGTATTTCGCGCCAGTTAACCGGCCGGTCGACCGGCCCTGCACCGCCCGGCTGACCGGCCGGCGGGTGCGCCTGGCGCCGGCCGGTCGGCCGTTCCTGCGGGCACGGCTCACACCGAGGTGAGCTGCGCCCTCTCCTCGTCCCCGGCGGTGGCGGGAGCCTGCGCGGCGGCGGGCCGGCGAAGGTATACCGCCCAGGTGACCGCGCAGCACACGGCGTAGAAGCCGAGGAAGGTGACGAAGGCGGCCGTGCCGGCGCCGGAGGTGGTGAAGGCCTCGCGGAACACCAGGTTGATGGCGAGCCCGCCGAGCGCGCCGACGGCTCCGATCAGGCCCATGGAGGCGCCGGACAGCCGCCGTCCGTGCGCGGCGGCCTCCTCGCCGCCGAGGCCGCGGGCGAGGGCCTTGGCCTGGAAGATGCCGGGGATCATCTTGTAGGTGGAGCCGTTGCCGAGGCCGCTGAGCGCGAACAGCGCCACGAAGCCGACGAGGAACACCGGCAGGGACTCCCGTACGGAGGCCAGGACGACCACTCCGGTCGCGGCGGCCATCGCCACGAAGGTGGCGAGCGTGATGCGGGCGCCGCCGAACCGGTCGGCGAGGGCGCCGCCCACGGGCCTGACGAGCGATCCGAGGAGCGGGCCCATGAAGGTGAGGGACGCCGCCTGGAGCGGGGTGCGGCCGAACTGGGTCTGGAGCACCAGTCCGAAGGCGAAGCTGTAGCCGATGAAGGAGCCGAAGGTGCCGACGTAGAGGAAGGCCATGATCCAGGTGTGGGCGTCGCGGGCGGCCTCGCGGACGGCGCCGCCGTCGCCCCGGACGGGAGCCAGGTTGTCCATGCGTACGAGGGCCAGCGCGGCGGCGACGACGATCAGCGGGAGGTAGGTCCCGAGCAACAGCCGGGGGTGTCCGGCGCCGGCGGTGGAGATGACCAGCAGGGCGACGAGCTGGACCACCGGGACGCCGATGTTGCCGCCGCCCGCGTTGATCCCGAGCGCCCAGCCCTTCTTGCGCAGCGGGAAGAAGGCGTTGATGTTCGTCATGGAGGAGGCGAAGTTGCCGCCGCCGACGCCGGTGAGGGCGGCCACGGCCACGAAGGTGGCGTAGGAGGTGCCGGGCTCCATGACGACGAGCGCGGCGACGGTCGGCGCGAGCAGCAGCAGGGCGCTGACGACGGTCCAGTTGCGGCCGCCGAAGCGGGCGACGGCGAAGGTGTAGGGGATGCGGACGAGGGCTCCGACGAAGGTGGCGGTGCCGATGAGGAAGAACTTGCCGGCCGGGTCGATCCCGTACTCGGGGCCCATGAAGAGCACCATCACGGACCACAGCGACCAGATCGAGAAGCCGATGTGCTCGCAGAGGACGGAGTAGAGGAGGTTGCGGCGGGCGGTCCGCTCCCCCGTCTCCCGCCAGAACGTCTCGTCCTCGGGCTCCCACCGCTCGATCCAGCGGCCTCCCCTGCGCGGTGCGTTCGTACCGGTCATCACACGCCTCCACAGCTGTCGCGTCCGTGGAACGGAGGCTAGGAACGGCGCGTTTCGGCCCCGGTCCCCGCCGGATGACCGGCGCGAAACCTTGCACTCACCCGCCGCCCGCACCCGGTGTGAGCGCTGCCGGGAGCCAGCTGCCCGCGGGCACGTCCAGCCAGCCGCCGGCGCTCTGCAGTTCGCCGGCCGCCCGGTCGAGGGCGTCCAGGCCGGGGTGGCGCAGGTCCTTGCGCCACACCATCGACAGCGGGGACAGCGGTACGGGGTCCACGAGCGGCCGCTTGACGCAGCCGGGCATCTCCAGGAAGCCGACGGTCGCGAGGACCGGGTTGCGGGTCTTGGCCATGACCCGGTGGAACTCCTCCTTGCCCACCGCCACCGGGGCGGGCGGCGCGAGCGCGATGCCCCGCCCGGCGAACAGCTCGCGGGCCAGCCCGGTCCACTCCAGGGTCCGCGGGTTCCCGGCGCCGGCGTACACGTGCTCCCCGGCCAGCGCGGCCAGCGGTACGGTCTCCCGCGCGGCCAGCGCATGGTCCTCGGGCAGCAGCACGGCGAGGGGCTCGTAGCGCACCGGGCGGTGGGCGAGCCGGGCGCGCAGCGCGGGGGCGAGGCCGGCCGCGTACCCGAAGGAGACGTCGAGGCGCCCGGCGGCGATCTCGGCGGCGGCATGGGTGAGCCCGCTCTCGAAACGGGCCATCAGCTCGCAGCCGGGGGCGAGTTCGCGGGCCCGTTCCAGCACCTGCCGGCCCGTGCTGGGGCCGTCGGTGTTCGTGTCGACGAGCAGCGCGCGGGGCGGTCCGGCGAAGGCGGCGGCGAGTTCCTCGTGGGCGCGCAGGACGTCGCGGGCGTGGGGCAGCAGCCGCTCCCCGTCGGCGGTCAGCTCGACGGCGCGGGTGGTGCGCAGGAACAGCGGCGTGCCGAGGGCCTGTTCGAGGCGGCGCACGTCCCGGCTGAGGGCCTGCTGGGCGACGTAGAGGCGGGCGGCGGCGCGGGAGAAGTGCAGCTCCTCGGCCACCGCGAGGAAGCCGCGCAGCAGCCGGGGGTCGACGTCACGGGCGGTCATCCCCGGAGATTAACAACAGGAGGGCGTCAATGGCCCCGGAACAGGTGTTGGACCGTCGCGGGCCCCGGCCCGCAAGCTCGTCGCATGTTCCGAGCGACCCGCCCGACGACCCCGCTGATGTCCGTGACCGGCAGCACCCTGGTCCTGGCCTCCGCCTCCACCTCCGCCGCCCCCGCCCGCGCCCGCGTCCGGACCCGCGCCCCGGGCCCGTACGCCCGCCTCTTCGCCCTCCCCGGGACGCGCGGCTTCACCGCCGGGAACCTGCTGGCCCGGCTCCCCATGGGCATGTTCGGGGTCAGCGCGGTCATGATGATCGCCGGACAGCGCGGCTCGTACGCCCTCGCCGGCGCGGTCACCGCCACCGGGCTGGCCGCCACCGCCCTCGTCGCGCCCTGGACGGCCCGGCTGGTCGACCGGTACGGCCAGGCCCGGATCGCCCTGCCCGCCACCGTGATCGCCGTCCTCGGCTCGCTCTCCCTGATCCTGTGCGTCCGTACGCAGGCCCCCGCCTGGACCCTCTTCGCCTCGTACGCGGCCACCGCCACGACCCCCAACATCGGCGGCATGTCCCGGGCCCGCTGGACCCGCCTGCTGCCCCCGGCCGAGCACCACACCGCGATGTCCTTCGAACAGGCCGCCGACGAACTGTGCTACATGCTCGGCCCGGTCCTCGCCGCCTTCCTGTGCACCGCCGCCTTCCCGGAGGCGGGCACCCTGACCGGGGCGGTCCTGCTGCTCGCGGGCATGCTGGTGTTCACCGCGCACCGGGCCACCGAGCCCCCCGCCACCGGGGCGCCGGCCGCCGCCCACGGGCCGTCGCCGCTGCGCGCGCTGCTCCCGCTGCTCGGTCTGTTCCTCGCCACCGGGGCGGTGTTCGGCTCGATGGAGGTCACCTCCATCGCCCACCTCGCCGCCCTGGGCCTCGGCGGCACCTCCGGCCCGGTCCTGGCCCTGCAAGCGGCGGGCTCCTGCGCCGCCGGCCTGCTCTACGGCACCCGCCGCCCGCGGAGCCTCGGGACCTGCCTGGTCGCGCTGGCCGCGGCGATGGCACTGCCCTGGGCGGCGGCCGCCACCGGCTCGCTCCCGCTGCTGGCCCTGGCCCTGCTGCTGGCCGGCATGGCCACCGCGCCGGTGATGGTGACCGCCATGGCGCTGGTCCAGCGGGCCACCCCGGGCGGGCGCCTCAACGAGGGCATGAGCCTCGCCGTCACCGCGATCCTCGCGGGCATCGCGGCGGGCTCGGCCACGGCGGGGCTGGCCGTCGACCGCCTGGGCTCCACGGCGGCCTACGCCCTCCCGGCCACCGCCGCCCTGCTCGCCCTGGCCCTCTCCGGTGCAACGACCCGATTTATCCGTATTGTTCCGGCGGGCGAGTGACGCGTCCGCGTGGTAAGCACCCCTCCCGGGGCGTGATCGCGCATAACTGGGGGTGCTTTCCCCAGCGCCCTTCCCTTCGCGGAGGAACTCCCCTTGCCTGCTTCACGCTCCGTTTCCTCGGCCCTCGTCGTCGCGGCCGCCACCGCGTCCTTTCTGGTGCCGGCCGTACCGGCCCTGGCCGACGACTCGTCACACATCCGGTTCTCCCAGCCGTACGTCCCCTCCATCGCCCCGGGCCAGACGGGCCGCGTCGTCATCGCGGCCCTGAACGGCCAGGCCCCGGCGCACAGCAGCACCTTCCGGATCACCGCCCCGGAACGGACCACCTTCCCGGAGGCCCGCTTCTACTGGAACGGCCAGCGGGCGGGCGGCTCGTGCACCCGCTCGACCGACGCGCGCCTGCTGACCTGCAACGCCGCCACCCGTGCGGGCTTCGCCTTCCCGGCGAACACGCAGACGCGGCTGGCGGTGACCCTGCGGGTGGACCCGAAGGCCCCGGAGGGCACGACGCTGGACGGCGGCGAGTGGGGCAACGGCACCGACGCGCCCGCCCTCTTCGCCGTCGCCACCGCGGTGCGGGGCCCGAAGGGCGACGACGGCCGCCCCGGGCACGACGGACGGCCCGGCTACGACGGCCATGACGGCCACGACGGACGGCCCGGCCACCACGGCAAGCCGGGCCGCCCGGGGCCGAAGGGCGAGAAGGGTGACAAGGGCGACAAGGGCGACACCGGCGAGCGCGGCCCGAAGGGCGACCGCGGCGACACCGGCGAACGCGGACCCCAGGGCCCCCGCGGTGACACCGGTCCGGCCGGCGGCCCGCCGGGACCGCAGGGACCGCAGGGCCCCCAGGGCGACCGCGGCCCCAAGGGCGACCGCGGCGACACCGGCGAACGCGGCCCCCAGGGCAACCCCGGTGACACCGGCGGCCCGGGCCCCCGGGGCCCCCAGGGTCCCCAGGGCGACCGCGGCCCCGCCGGCCCCCAGGGCCAGCCCGGCCCGCAGGGACCCCAGGGTCCGCAGGGCGACACCGGCCCGGCGGGCGGCCCGCCCGGACCCCAGGGACCGCAGGGACCGCAGGGTCCGCAGGGACCGGCCGGTCCCCAGGGCCCCAAGGGCGACACCGGCAAGCCCGGCACCTGCAAGAAGTGCGGCGGCCACCACGGCAAGCCGGACCACCACGGCAAGGACGACCACCACGGCAAGGGCGACCAGGGCGGCCACGGCCCGAAGGCCCGCGTCGTCGGCTCCGTCAAGGGCCTCGGCATCCGCTCCGGCCCGGGCACGGGCCACCAGAAGACCGGCACGCTGCCGGCCGGCGCGGTGGTCCAGCTCCAGTGCAAGGTCAACGGCGAAACCGTCGGCGACAACGCGGTCTGGTACAAGCTCGCCGACGGCCGCGGCTGGATTCCCGCCCGCTACGCGCTGAACCTCAACAAGATCCCGTACTGCTGACGGTCCCACCGCCCGCGGACATGACGAAGGCCCCGCAGCCTGGAGGCTGCGGGGCCTTCGCCCACATGGGATGAGTGGAGATGGCGGGAATCGAACCCGCGTCCAACGGTGCAGAAGCAGGGCTTCTCCGAGCGCAGTCCGCTGCGCTTTTCTCGGCCCCGGAGATCACACGGACGAGTCTCCGACGGGCTCAGTCACTGTTTGGTTTCCCTCCAACCCCCGTGACCGGGGCTAGAGGTTTAGATCCCTAGTTGACGCCAGGATCCGGACCGGGACCACTTCCGGGCTGACGCTCCTCACAGAGGCTTCAGCTCACTGTTATTAGGCAGCGAGGGTGAAGCGGGAGTTATCGCTCTTGGAGTTGGCGATTATTTTTTGCGACATGTGGTTAGCGAGATCATTGCCGCTTCCTCGGCTCGCTTCCCCTGCATCGACAGCCGCTGTCGAAACCGATCATCCCCATGTAAACCGCTATTGAGTTGGTCCTGCTCAGGCAGCGCCGCCCCCGAGGGGGTGGTGCTGACGCCATGGTACGCGAAGTCGACCACCGCGTGCCAGGAGATTAGACCGTACCCCGCTGCTTGCGGCGGACCGCCGAGATCGCCCGCTGCGTCTCGCGCGTGTCCTGCTTCTCCCGCAGGGTCTGCCGCTTGTCGTACTCCTTCTTGCCCCGCGCCAGCGCGATCTCCACCTTCGCGCGGCCGTCCTTGAAGTACAGGGACAGCGGCACCACCGTGTGCCCCGACTCGTCCGCCTTCCGCGCCAGCTTGTCGATCTCCTCCCGGTGCAGGAGGAGCTTGCGCTTGCGGCGGGCGCTGTGGTTGGTCCAGGTGCCCTGGCTGTACTCCGGCACGTGCACGTTGTACATCCAGACCTCGCGGCCCTCCACCGACACGAAGCCGTCCACCAGCGAGGCCCGCCCCTGGCGCAGGGACTTGACCTCGGTGCCGGTCAGCACGATCCCGCACTCGTAGGTGTCGATGATCGCGTAGTCGTGCCGCGCCTTCTTGTTCTGGGCGATCAGCTTGCGCCCTTTTTCCTTAGCCATAGTGCGGTCATTTTCGCACTACGGACCCACCCCGAGGCCACCCAATACCCTGCGCGCCCGCTCCTCCGCCCCGTCACCGGCCGCCAGGTCCGGGGTGATCCCGCCCCCGTCGAGGCTGCGGCCCGCCGGAGTGCGGTACGTGCCCACCGTCAGCTCCGCCACCGCGCCGCCCGGCAGCTCGGTCGGCATCTGCACCGAGGCCTTGCCGAAGGTGCGGGTGCCCACCGTCACCGCGCGGCCGCGGTCCTGGAGGGCGCCCGTCACCAGCTCGGCCGCGCTCATCGTGCCGCCGTCCACCAGGGCCACCAGGGGCCGGGCGGTGTCCCCGCCCGGGGCGGCGTACAGGGCGTGCTCGGAGCCCCGTACGTCGTACGTCGCCACGAGGCCGCCGTCCAGGAACGCGGAGGCCGCGGTCACCGCCTCGGTCACCAGCCCGCCCGGGTTGCCGCGCAGGTCCAGCATCACCCCGCCGCCGGGCGGGGCCTCGCGGACGGCCGCCCTGACCCGCTCCCCCGAACCCCGGGTGAAGGAGGCCACCTTGATCACGGTGATGCCGCCCGCGAGGCGGCGTACGGTGACCGGCTCCGTACGCAGCTGCGCGCGCCGGACGGTCACGGTGAGGCCGGCTCCGTCCCGGCTGAGGCCGAGCACCACCGGAGTGCCGGCCTCCCCGCGCAGCAGCGCCACCGCGTCGGGCACGGCCAGGCCCGTCACGCTCCGCCCGTCCACGCTCAGCAGCCGGTCCCCGGCGCGCAGGCCGGCCCGGTCGGCGGGGCTGTCGGGCTGGACGCGGTCCACCTCGATGCGGCCGTCGCGGCGGCGGCCCACCCACAGCCCGACGCCGGTCCAGCGGCCGTCGAGGGCCTCGGCGAACTCGGCGTATTCGCCCCGGTCGTAGACGGTGCCCCAGCGGTCGCCGCTGCGGCTGACCACTTCCTCGGCGGCCTTCTTGCCCGACTTGCCCTCGGCGACGGCCTCGGCGGCGGCGCGGGCGACGGCCTCCCGGTCGGCGGTGCCGGACCCGGTGCCCGGCCCGGTGCCGGACTCCGTGCCGGGAGCGGGGTCCGGGCCGGCGGTGGCCGCGAGGGCGGCGGCCGCGGGCGTGTCGTCCCCCTCGCCCGGGCCCCAGCACCCCGTGGCCCCGGCGGCGGCGACGGACACGAGGAAGACCAGCGTCAGGGCGGCCCCGCGACGCCGGTCGCGGGGCCGGAGACAGGGGACGGGCAGACCCGGCATGCCGCCGAGTCTAGGACAAGCCCCGCTGCGGCAGGCCGCGTTGGCGGCATAGCTCAGGAGGCGCTCGTCATACCTTCAGGTACTTGCGCAGTGCGACGAAGGCGGCCAGCGAGGGCATCAGCAGGCCGATGACCAGCACCAGCGGCAGCTTGGTGAGAACGGCGTCCCAGCCGATGAAGTTGATCAGCTGGAGCTTCTCGCGGAGCGCGATGCCGTGGTCGATCACGAAGTACTGCCCCGTGCCGAGCATCACGCAGGCGAAGACGGCACCGATGAGGCCGGCCACGGCCGCCTCCATGATGAACGGCACCTGGATGTAGAAGCCGGAGGCGCCCACCAGCCGCATGATGCCGGTCTCCCGCCGACGGCTGAACGCCGAGACGCGCACCGTGTTGACGATCAGCAGCAGCGCCACGATCAGCATGACGAGCATGATGCCGAGGGCCGCCCAGTTCAGGGTGCCGAGGAGGGCGAAGAGGTTGTCCAGCTCGGTGCTCTGGTCGGCGACCGACTGGACGCCGTCGCGCCCGGCGAAGGCGGAGGTGATGACCTCGTACTTCTCCGGGTTCTTCAGCTTGACCCGGAAGGAGTCGGGCATCTGGTCGGGGGTGACGACGGAGGCCAGGGCGGTGTGGCCGAAGCGCTCCTTGTAGTGCTTGTAGGCCTCGTCCGAGGACTCGTACATGACGTTCTGGACGAGGTCCATCTTCTTGAGCTCGGTCTCGATGCCCTGTTTCTGCTCGGGGGTGACCGCCCCCTTGGAGCAGGGGCGGCCGCTGCCGGCCGCGGCGGCGGTGTTCGGCGCCCCGGCGGCCGCGCCCGGGGCGGCGCCGCCGGCGGCGTCGAGGGCGTCGTTCTTGGTGCAGAGGTAGACGGTGACGTTGACCTTGTCGTACCAGTAGCCCTTCATGGCGCTCACCTGGTCGCGCATGAGGAGGGAACCGCCGAACAGGGCCAGGGAGAGGGCCACGGAGATGATGACCGCGAAGGTCATGGTGAGATTGCGGCGGAGGCCGACGCCGATCTCCGACATGACGAACTGGGCGCGCATGACGTCTCAGGGGCCTTTCAGTGCTGGTAGCCGTAGACGCCGCGCGACTGGTCGCGCACGAGCCGGCCCTGTTCTAGTTCGATGACGCGCTTGCGCATCTGGTCCACGATCTGCTGGTCGTGCGTCGCCATGATGACGGTGGTGCCGGTCCGGTTGATCCGGTCCAGGAGCTTCATGATGCCGACGGAGGTCTGCGGGTCGAGGTTGCCCGTCGGCTCGTCGGCGATCAGCAGGGCGGGGCGGTTGACGAAGGCGCGGGCGATGGCCACGCGCTGCTGCTCGCCGCCGGACAGCTCGCCCGGCATCCGGCCCTCCTTGCCGCCCAGTCCCACCAGGTCCAGGACCTGCGGGACGGCCTTGCGGATCTCGCCGCGCGGCTTGCCGATGACCTCCTGGGCGAAGGCGACGTTCTCGGCGACCGTCTTGTTGGGCAGGAGGCGGAAGTCCTGGAAGACGGTCCCCAGCTGGCGCCGCATGTGCGGGACCTTCCAGTTGGAGAGCTTCGCGAGGTCTTTGCCCAGGACGTGCACCTGGCCGTGGGTCGCCCGTTCCTCACGCAGGACCAGCCGCAGGAAGGTGGACTTGCCGGAGCCGGAGGAGCCGACCAGGAAGACGAACTCGCCCTTGGCGATGTCGAGGGAGACATCTCTGAGTGCGGGCCGGTTCTGCTTCGGGTAGGACTTGGAGACGTTGTCGAATCGGATCACGGGTGCACCACGGTCGCCGGGAGTAGGTGTGCGTGACCATACGCGACCGGACGGTGGGTGGGGACCCGGCAACCGGAGTTGCCCGTTTTATCCAGCGTGCGGGGGGAGCCGGACCGTGATTGCACGGACGGGCCGCGCCGAATGCCGCAGGAGCTGGCACAGTGGTAGGGGGAACGGACTCCGTCCCCGGGCCGTTGGGCATGACGAGGGGACGAGAGGAGGAGCGCATGACATATGACCGGCTCGTGTGCGCGAACTGCGCCGCACCCGTCAGCCAGGGCCGCTGTCCGGTGTGCCGGGCGAACCGGGAGCGCCTCCAGCAGGAGGGCCCCTTCGCCGGGCTGAACCCGGCAGCGCTCATCGCGCTTCTGGTGGTGCTGGTGGCCGCGCTGGCGCTGGTGGCACGGACCGCGTAGGCCGCGTCGCGTCCCGATCAAGGCGATCACGGCAATCACGGCGATCACGGATCAGCGGATCACACGTCATGCGGAAGGGCCCGGACACCAGCTGGTGTCCGGGCCCTTCCGTGCTGTCGGGGCAGGCAGTGCTACGCGCTCTGCTCCTGCTGCTTGCGCCAGCGGATCCCGGCCTCCAGGAAGCCGTCGATCTCGCCGTCGAGGACCGCCTGCGGGTTGCCCACCTCGAACTCCGTCCGCAGGTCCTTGACCATCTGGTACGGGTGCAGGACATAGGACCGCATCTGGTTGCCCCAGGAGCTGCCGCCGTCCTTGAGGGCGTCCATCCTGGCCTGCTCCTCCTGGCGGCGCCGCTCCAGCAGCTTGGCCTGGAGGACGTTCATCGCGCTGGCCTTGTTCTGGATCTGCGAGCGCTCGTTCTGGCAGGAGACCACGATGCCGGTCGGCAGGTGCGTGATGCGCACCGCCGAGTCGGTCGTGTTGACGCCCTGGCCGCCGGGGCCGGAAGCGCGGTACACGTCGATGCGCAGCTCGCCCTCGTCGATCTCGACGTGGTCGCTGGACTCGACGACCGGCAGCACCTCGACGCCCGCGAAGGAGGTCTGGCGCCGGCCCTGGTTGTCGAAGGGGGAGATGCGCACGAGGCGGTGCGTGCCCTGCTCGACGGAGAGGGTGCCGTAGGCGTACGGGGCCTTGACGACGAAGGTGGTCGACTTGATGCCGGCCTCTTCCGCGTACGAGGTCTCGTAGATCTCCGTCGGGTAGCCGTGGCGCTCCGCCCAGCGCAGGTACATGCGCTGGAGGCGCTCGGCGAAGTCGGAGGCGTCGACGCCGCCGGCCTCGGCGCGGATGTTGACCAGGGCCTCGCGCTCGGCGTACTCGCCGGAGAGCAGGGTCCGGACCTCCATCTCGTCCAGCGCCTTGCGGACGGCGATCAGCTCGACCTCGGCCTCGGCCAGGGTTTCCGCGTCGTCCATCTCCTGCGCGAGGTCGAAGAGGACCGCGAGGTCGTCGATACGGCCGCGCAGGGTCTCGGTCTTGCGGACCTCCGCCTGGAGGTGCGAAAGCTTGCTCGTGATCTTCTGGGCGGCTTCCGGGTCGTCCCAGAGGGACGGCGCGGCGGCCTGCTCCTCGAGCACGGCGATTTCTGCCCTCAGCTTGTCGAGGTCCAGGACGGCCTCGATCGACCCCATGGTCGAGGAGAGGGACTTCAGCTCTTCGGAAACATCGACGACTGCCACGGGTCAAGCCTAGCCGGTCCTCGGGCGGCGCTGTCCGGCCAGGCCGGATCGGGCCGTACAGAGGAGCGAGGGGACGGGCGTACGCTCCTCGTATGACCGTTCCCCTCGTGAAGCGACGCCATGTGGACCACATGCGTGTGACCACGACGAGCTGTCTGCCGCCGGACCCCGCACAAGCCTGATCCACCCCGATCCGACTTCGGTCCTGTACGCGGCCACCGCCCCGGCGCCATCCCTGCCGGCGGCGCGCCACACCCGCCTGCCCCGCCATCTCCGGGGCACAGGACCCTGTGACATCCGAAACGGAGCCGTCATGCCGTCCGCGCACCCCTCTTCTTCCGCCTCCTCCACCGCCGCCCCGTCCGCGCCCGCCCTCGCCGTGATCGACCTGTCGCGGGCGGACGACCCCGCCGACCGGGCCGACTTCCTGAAGCAGCTGCACGCCGCGGCCCGGGACACCGGCTTCCTGTACCTGACCGGGCACGGCATAACCGAGGCGGAGACCACCCGGATCCTGGAGCTGACCAGGGCCTTCTTCGCGCTCCCCGAGGCCGACCGGCTGGCGGTGAGCAATCTGAACTCCCCGCACTTCCGGGGCTACACCCGCATCGGGCACGAGCTGACCGGCGGGGCCTCCGACTGGCGCGACCAGCTGGACGTCGGCGCGGAGCGGCCGGCGCGGGTGCTGGGGCCGCAGGACCCGGCGTACCTGTGGCTGGAGGGGCCCAACCAGTGGCCGGCGGCGCTGCCGGAGCTGCGGGAGGCGGTCCTGGGCTGGCAGGAGCGCCTGGCGGGGGTGGCGCACCGGCTGCTCCAGGAGCTGCTGGCCTCGATCGGCGCCCCCTCGGACTTCTTCGACGCGGCCTTCGCGGACCGCCCCCACCTGCACACGAAGCTGATCCGCTACCCCGGGTCCGCCCCGTCGGGCGCCGACCAGGGCGTAGGCGCGCACAAGGACTACGGCTTCCTGACGCTGCTCCTGCAGGACTCGGTGGGCGGGCTCCAGGTCGTCCGGGACGGCGGCTACGTCGACATCGAGCCGCGGCCGGGGGCGTTCGTCGTCAACCTGGGCGAGCTGCTGGAGATCGCCACCGAGGGGTATCTGCGGGCCACCGACCACCGGGTGGTGAGCCCGCCGGGGTCGGTGGAGCGGTTCTCCGTGCCGTTCTTCTACAACCCGCGGCTGGACGCGGTGGTGGAGACCGTCCCCGGGGACTACCTGCGGTCGGCGCCGGGGGTGGCGCACGACGCGTCGAACCCGCTGCACGCCGAGTACGGGCGCAACGAGCTGAAGGGGTGGGTACGGGCGCACCCGGCCGTGGCCCGGCGCTGGCACCCGGAGCTGGTCTCGGCGTAGCCGCCTCCGCGGGCGGGTCCGGATCGGGCCGTAGCCACGCCGGGGCTACGGCCGGGAGGGGGCGGAGTGCCCGGTGCCCGGCGGGCGGGGGGCGGGGTCGTCCTCGGAGGCGGCCAGCCAGCTGCCCACGCCGACCGCGGTGGCCAGCGCCAGCGCCGACGCGGAGAGCAGCAGGCGCCGCTTGCGGGCGGCCTCGGCGCGGTGCCGGGCGGAGCCGGGGCGGTGCCCGCCGGCCGGGCGCGGGACGCGGGCGGTGCCCAGCGCCCCGCCGGCCAGCTCCTCGGGGCCCGGCACCCGCATCGAGGTGTGGGTGTCCCGGTTGGAGTCGGTGGCGGAGCCGGGCACCAGGGGGACGACGCCCCGCCTGCGCACCGGGTCGGCGGCCGCGTCGGGCTCTTGCGCGGGCTCGGGCTCCGGGTCGGCGTCGTCCGGCTCGTCCACGTCCAGCGGCGGCATCCCGGCGAGCAGCGGCAGCAGGTCCCGCAGCCGGACCGACAGCTCCGAGGCGCGCAGCCGCGAGGCGGGGGCCTTGGCCAGGCACTGGACCATGAGCTGCCACAGCTCGTCGGGGATGCCCGGCAGCGGGACCACGGTCTCCGTCACGTGCCGGCGCAGCACCGCGCCCGGGTGGCCGCCGCCGAAGGGGGTGAAGCCGGCCAGCAGCTCGTACAGCACCGTGGCCAGGGCGTATATGTCGACGGCCGCCCTCGGCGGCAGGCCCTCGACTATCTCCGGGGCCAGGTAGTCGGGCGTCCCGATGATCCGGGTGGTGGGGGCGGCGCTGCGGCCCCCCGTGGCCCGGCGCGGCGAGTCGATGAGCTTGGCCACGCCGAAGTCGGTCAGCAGCGCAGGGTGGGCGCCGCCGGGGCCGAGGGGTCCCTGCATGTCGAGCAGGACGTTCTCCGGCTTGACGTCCCGGTGGACGACGCCCGCCGCGTGGGCGGCGGCCAGAGCGTCCGCGACGTCCGCGACGATGGCCACGGCCGCCTCGGGGGCGAGCCGCCGCTCGCGGTCGAGGCGCGTGCGCAGGTCCGTTCCGCGTACGAGGTCCATGACGAGGGCGAGGTCGTTGCCGTCGACGACCAGGTCGCGTACGGAGACCACGTGCGGGTGCTCCAGTCCCAGGAGCGCGCTGCGCTCCTGGACGAAGCGGCCGACCAGTTCCTGGTCGGAGGCGAGGTCCTCGCGCAGCAGTTTGACGGCGACGGGCCCGTCCGGGCCTTCGCCGAGCCACACCGTGCCCGCGCTGCCGCGCCCCAGGATCTGGTGCGCGGTGTACCGGCTGCCGATCTTCCGTGCCACGACTGCTCCCTCAGCGGCTGGCGTAACGGACCAAAGCTACGCGGCCGAATGGGGGTTGAGGCCGCCGGATCGCGGCGACCTTCACTTCTGCGGGCGAAATCACGTCCCGGATGTCGACAAATCCACGAAGTCGGCGCTACGGGGCGGCCCGGCGGGCCCTCAAGAGGTCCCGCTGCCGCCCGTCGCATCGCCGATGGACCCGATGAAGTCGACGACGTCGGTGCCCCAGCTCCACACCTGGTCCCACCAGCCCCTGCCGGTGCCCACCCACTCCTGGAGCGCGAGCTCCCAGAAGAGCCAGCCGCCGACGAAGAGCATCAGGACGAGGACCAGGCAGCCCTTGAGGCAGCCGAGGCCCGGGATGCGGATCGGGTTGGCGCTGCGGCGGCGCGGCTCGCGCGGCGGGCGGGGCTCGCGCGGGGGCTGCTGCGGCGGGGGCTGCCGGCGCGGCTGCGGCTGCTGCTGGGGCGGCGGCTGCGGCTGGCGGTACTGCGGCTGCTGGGGCGGCTGCGGCTGCTGGTACGGCTGCGGCTGGTAGTGCTGCGGCGGCTGCTGCGCGTACTGCTGCGGCGGAGGCTGCGGCTGGTACTGCTGCTGCGGGTACGGCTGCTGCTGGTACTGCTGCTGCGGCGGGCCCTGGCGGTGCTGGCGGGGCGGCTGCTGGGGATGCGGCGGCACGGGCGGCGCCTGGCGCTGCGGGCGCCGGCGCAGCGGGTCCTCGGCCGGGTCGAGGTAGTGCATCTGCGTCTGCTCGTTGCGGTCGCGCGCGGCCCGCATCTGCGACTGCCACGGGTGCGCGGCGTCGGGCTGCTGCACCGGGGGCATGACGGAGGTCGGGTCCGGCGCACCCGGTGCGCCGGTGGCCGGCAGCACGGTGGTGGCGTCGGCCCCGCCGACCGGCGGGAGCACGCTCGTCATGGCGTTCGGGTCGTACGCGTCCGCCGGCGCGGCGCCGGCGCGGCCGGGCAGCACCTGCGTCGGGTCGGCGTTGCCGGTGGCGCCGGGGGCGGCCGGGACCGGGGCCGGCGAGGGGTCGGGCGCGAGCAGGGCGGCGACGCCGAGGGCGGCCTCGACCTCGTCGGGCGAGGAGTGCACGCGGATGCCGGCGGCGACCACGCGCAGGCCGCGCGCGAGGCTCTCGGCGCTGGGCCGCTCGTCCGGCTCCTTGCGCAGGCAGTGCTCGATGACGATCCACAGCGCCTCGGGCACGGCCGGGGGCCGCTGCGGCTCCTCGCTGAGGTGGCGGTGGAGCACTTCGAGCGCGGTGCCGCCGGCGAAGGGCGGCCGGCCGGTGACCAGCTCGTAGAGGAGGATGCCGGCGCCGTAGATGTCGACGGCGGAGGTCTGCGGACGGCCCTCGGCGGACTCGGGTGCCACGTAGGCGGGGGTGCCGACGAACTCGTGGGTGCGGGTCAGGCCCGGGGAGTCGGCCAGGCGCGCGATGCCGAAGTCGGTGAGCATCGGCTTCATCTGGCCGTGGCTCTCGTCGAGCAGCACGTTGGCGGGCTTCAGGTCGCGGTGGACCACGCCGTCGGCGTGGCTGGCGGCGAGCGCGTCCGCGATCTGGGCGGTCAGCAGGCTCGCGGCGACGGCGCTGAAGGGGCCGTTCTGGCGGATGTACTTGTGCAGGTCCGGGCCGTCGACGAGGTCCATGACCAGGGCCAGCAGGTCGCCCTCGACGACGAGGTCGCGGGTGCGCACGATGTTGGGGTGCGTCAGGCGCAGCAGGACCGAGCGCTCGCGCAGGAAGCGCATGACGATGTCCGCGTCCTGGGCCAGTTCCTCCTTGAGGACCTTGATGGCCACGGTCTCGCCGGGCTGGCCGGCGACGGCGGCCTCCGCGCCGGCGGTCTCCCGCTGGCGGGCACGCCAGACGGTGCCCGTGGCGCCGCGGCCGAGCGGCTCCTCGAGCAGGTACTTGCTGCCGACTGGCCGCACGTCTCGCGCTCCCTGCTGTCGTCTTTCCGGCTGATTCCGCCGAGTGGGTTTCCGGCCCAACTCTAGGGGGTGTCCCGGTGGAAGACGCGGGTCGGCGAAGGTTGGTTGCCGCACATATGTGCGAAGGGTGAGTTTTGCGGGGTATGCCGGGGGCGCATTTCCCCCGGATTTCCCGCGCCGGGGTGGCCCCGGCCGCACGGCGGGTGAAGTGCGCCACCGAACTCCAAGATCATTTGTAGTCGGGCGCCGGGCGTGTTGCGGGCGACAGGTGCGAGGATGCACCCGTACGGAACGGCCGGGACGGGAGCCCTGCCTTCCGGCAGACCTGAACGGACGAGGCGTCCGTGCCGGGCGGGGGGTCGATCGGGTGGGGCAGGTCCCGCCGTTTCCCTGCCGGGCGCACGCACGCACCGCGCACTGCGCTCCGCGCAGAAGGGACCGCTGACGGCGATGCAGATCCGGCTGACCGTCCTCGGGTCGCGCAGCGGCCACCAGACCGCCACCGCGCCCGCCGGCTGTGACGTGCTCGTCACCGCGCCCGCCGGCACCGCGCTGGCCGCGGTGGCCTCCGGACTCGCGGCGGCCGCGGGCGGGCCCGACACCGGAGGCACGGTGGTGCTGTACGCCGGCTCGCGCCGGCTCGACCCCCAGCGGGCCGTCCTCGGCGAGCCGCCGCTGGTCGACGGGGCGGTACTGGCCCTGCACACGCCGGGACCGGACGCCGCCGCCGTCCCGGCCGGGGACGGCCCCGGCACCCCGCAGCTGCACGTGGTGGCCGGTCCCGACGCCGGCGGGGTGCACCTGCTGCACCCCGGGGCCGTGCGGATCGGGCGCTCGGCGGACGCCGACGTACCGCTGGACGACCCCGACGTGTCGCGGCTGCACTGCGCGGTGACGGTGCTGCCGGACGGCCGGGTGACGGTGGCCGACCTCGGGTCGACGAACGGCACGGCGCTGGACGGCGCCGAGGTGGGGGCCGCGGCGGTCCCGCTGGCCCCCGGCGCGCTGCTGCGGATCGGCGAGTCCACGCTGCGACTGGCCCCCGGGGGCGGCGAGCCGCCGCTGGCGGTGGCCCCCGACCTGGAGGGCCACCTCTGCCTGCCGGGCGCCTCGGGCGAGGAAGCAGCCGGCACGGGCGCCTCCGGCGTCGGCACGGGCGCCCACGCGGGGGCCTCCGGCGGCGCGGGCGGCCACGCCGGGGTCTCCGGCGGCGCGGGCGGCCACGCCGGGGTCTCCGGCGGCGCGGGCGGCCACGTCGGCGGCGTCGGCGGTACAGAGTCGGTCGGCGGCGGTGCGGGCCGGGTGGGTGGTCGCCCGGCCGGCTCCGGCGGTGACGCGGGAGCCGGCGCAAGCGGCCCCGGCTCCGCCCGGAGACCCGATCCCGCCCTGGGCCTGCGCCCCGGCACCCCCCGCGCCGGCATCCCCGGCAGCGGGAGCGGCACCGCCACCGCCCACCCCGACGGCGTCCCCGGCGCGGCCAGACGCCGGCGCGGCGGCCTCGGGGCCTGGGCCCGCAAGTGGGTGCGCGGCGAGGAGGACGCCCCGGAGCAGCCGGCGGAGCCGGAGGCGGTGGCGGCCGCCGCGCCGGACGAGGACGACCCGGCGGCGCTGCTCCTGGCGGCGCTCGGGCCGACGGAGCGGCTGTGGTCGCGCGGGGCCGGGCACCCCCGGTTCCTGGAGGCGGGGCTCGGCGCGGGCAGCCGGGTCACGCTGCCCGAGTGCGGCTCGCTCGGCGTCGCCGGACCCCGCGCGCGGCTCACGGGGGTGGCCCGGTCGGTGGTCGCCCAGCTCGTGGCGCTGCACGCGCCGGCCCGGCTGGAGGTCGTCCTGCTGGCGGCCGACCGCGCCCGCCCGGTGGCGGAACGCCGCCGGGACTGGGGCTGGCTCGGCTGGCTGCCCCACGTACGCCCGGCGCACGGCCAGGACTGCCGGCTGCTGCTGGCGTACGACCGCGACCAGGCGGCGGCCCGCACCGGGGAGCTGACCCGGCGCCTGGACGACAGCCCCCTGGGCCCCGGCTGGGGCACCGCCGACCCGGCGGCGCTGCGGCAGGCGGCCGCCGCGTACGAGGGGCCGCGCACGCTCGTGGTCCTGGACGGCGACCCGGGCACGGCGGCGCTGCGCGACCTGACCGGACGGCTGGCCTCGCACGGGGCCGCGGCCGGGATCCACCTGCTGGTGCTCGCGGAGGCCCCGGCGGCCACCCCCGCCTCCCCGGTGGCGGCGACGTACGAGACGGCCTGCGCGGCCACCCCGGCGTTCCGCTCCTGCGGCCGCGTCGCGCTGCTCAGCGGTGACGTGGCGACGGCCGTACGGAGCTTCGCGGTGAGCGGCGGCCGGCCGGTCGCGGCGGGCCGTACGGCCGTCGCCGACGGCGTCTCGGCAGCCTGGGCGGAGCGCTTCGCCCGGGCGCTGGCCCCGCTGCGCGCGGACGGCGCCGCGCCGGAGGGCGGCGCGTGCCGTCCGGCGGCCGCCAGCCTCCCGGCGGCCGCACGGCTGCTGGACGAGCTGGGGCTGGCCCGCGCCACCCCGGCCTCCCTGATGGCCCGCTGGGCGGAGGCCACCGAGCAGGGCCAGGGCGTCGGCGGCCTCGCCGAGATCGTGCTCGGCGCCGGCCGGCGCGGGGCGGTCGGCGCGGAGCTGGTCCACGACGGCCCGCACCTGCTCGTGCAGGGTCCCGCCGGGAGCGGCCGCACGGAGCTGCTGCGCTCCGTCGCCGCCTCCCTGGCCGCGGCGGCCCGCCCCGACCGCCTCGGCCTCCTCCTCCTCGACGGCGCCGGCGGCGAGCGCGGCGACGGCCTCCTGCCGTGCACGGAACTCCCGCACGTGTCGGCCCACCTGGTGGCCTCGGACCCGGTGCGCATGCGGGAGTTCGCGCAGGCCCTCGGGGCCGAGCTCAAGCGCCGCCACGAGCTGCTGGACGGCGTGCCGTTCGCCGAGTGGCACGCCCGGCGGGAGGTGTCCGGCCGGATGGTCTCGCCCCGCCGGCCCAGCCCCGGTGAGCTGCGGGGGGACCTCAAATCCCAGCGCACCGGCACCCTGCGGCTGCGTGCGGCCGCCCCCCGCACGGAGACGGCCGCCGGTCCGAGCCCGCTGCCGCGGCTGGTGGTGCTGGTGGACGACTTCGACGCGCTGGTGGCTCCGGCGCTGGGCAGTCCGGGCCGGCCGGCGGCCGGTTCGGTGGTGCGGGTGCTGGAGGCGGTGGCCCGGGAGGGCACCCGGCTGGGGGTGCACCTGGTGGTCGCCAGCGCCCGCCCCGAGCGGACCGCCGAGACCGAGCCGGCCCGGCTGGCGACGCTGCGGGTGGAGCTGGACGCGCCCGATCAGCCGGGGCCGGGCCGGGGGCGGCTGCTGTACGCCGACGGCCGGGCGGTGCCCTTCCAGGCGGGCCGGGTCACCGGCCGGATCCCGCGCACGGCGACCCTGAGGCCGACCGTGGTCCCGGTGGAGTGGGAGCGGATGGGCGACCCGCCGGCCCGCCGGCCGCTGCGCGAGCTGGGCAACGGGCCGACCGACCTCGCGCTCCTGGCCAGCGCCCTCGAACGGGCCTCCCACCTGGTCTCGGCGACTCCGGTGCCGTTCCCGGCCGCCCCCTGAGCGGCGCTGCTCCCCCGCGACGCGCTATTGCGGGGGTGCGCGGGTCGGCGTAGACCTTGTGGCACGCAACACACCACGAGCACGACGGCATCGGGGGCGAGACCATGCGCGTACAGCACGGAACCGGCCACACGAAACGTACGGCGGCCAGAGCCTGGGCGGCGCTGGCCGCGGCGGGCGCGCTCGCGCTCACCGCCTGCGGCGGGGGCGCGGACGGCGGCGGCACGGGGGAGACCCCGCCGGCCGGGCAGCAGAAGCCGCCCACCGTCGACTTACCGAAGCTGCCCGGCGAGAAGCTGGAGGTCGCGGCCGTCTGGACGGGACCCGAACAGGCGAACTTCACCAAGGTGCTGAAGGAGTTCGAGAAGCGGACGGGTGCGAGCGTCACCTTCGTCCCGGCCCAGGACCCCATCGTCACCTTCCTCGGCAGCAAGATCGCGGGCGGTCAGCCCCCGGACGTGGCGCTGCTCCCCCAGGTCGGGGCGCTGGCCTCGGCGGTGCGCAACAAGTGGGCGCAGCCGGTGGGTCCGGAGGCCAAGGCGCAGCTGGAGGCGAACTACTCGCCGGGCTGGCGCACGCTCGGGGCGGTCGACGGCACCCAGTACGGCGTCTACTACAAGGCGGCCAACAAGTCGCTGGTCTGGTACAACGCGAAGGCCTTCGAGGCGGCGGGCGTGAAGCCCCCCGCGACCTGGAAGGAGTTCCTCGCGGCGGCCGACACGCTGTCCGCCTCCGGCACGGCGCCGGTGTCGGTGGCCGGTGCGGACGGCTGGACGCTCACGGACTGGTTCGAGAACGTCTACCTCTCGCAGGCGGGGCCCGAGAAGTACGACCAGCTCGCCCAGCACAGGATCAAGTGGACGGACGACAGCGTCACGCAGGCGCTGACCACCCTCGGCCAGCTGTTCGGCCGCAAGGACTTCCTGGCGGGCGGCCCGAGCGGGGCGCTGTCGACGGAGTTCCCGAAGTCGGTGACGCAGACTTTCACGGGCGGGGACCGGCCGGCGGCGGCGATGGTCTTCGAGGGCGACTTCGTGGCGGTGAACATCGCGCAGACCGAGGCGAAGGTGGGCGAGGACGCCCTGGTCTTCCCCTTCCCGGCGGTGGGCGCGAAGGCGCCGGTGGTGTCGGGCGGTGACGTGGCGGTGGCGCTGAAGCCCTCGAAGGGCGCGCAGGCGCTGCTGACCTTCCTGGCCTCGGCGGACGCGGCGCAGATCCAGGCCCGGGAGGGCGGTTTCATCTCCCCGAACAAGGCGGTGGACTTCTCCGCGTACCCGAACGACATCCAGCGCGGCATCGCGAAGGCGCTGATCGCGGCGGGCGACGACTTCCGCTTCGACATGTCGGACCGGGCTCCGGCGGCGTTCGGCGGGACGCCGGGCGCCGGTGAGTGGAAGGCGCTGCAGGACTTCCTGGCGAACCCGTCGGACGTGGCGGGGACCCAGGCGAGGCTGGAGGCGGAAGCGGCCAAGGCCTACGGGGGCTGAGGCCGTGACGGCGACGACGGGGGGCCGCTCCGGTGCGCCGGAGCGGCGCCGGACGCGGGCCCGTGCGCAGGGCGGCGGGCGCCGGCGGCTGGTCGCGTTGGCGTTCCTGCTGCCGGCCCTGGTGCTGTTGGGGGCGCTGGTGGTGCAGCCCATCGGCTATTCCCTCTACCGCAGCCTCTTCGACCGCTCCGGGGACGGCTTCGTGGGGGCGGGCAACTACCGGCGGATACTGAGCGACCCGGTGATCCGTACGGCCCTGCGGAACACGGCGGTGTGGGTGGTGCTGGCCCCGGCCACGGTGACCGCCCTGGGCCTGGTCTTCGCGGTGCTGACCGAACGGGTGCGCTGGGGGACGGCGTTCAAGCTGCTGGTGTTCATGCCGATGGCGATCTCGATGCTGGCGGCGGGCATCATCTTCCGGCTCGTGTACGACCACGACCCGCACCGGGGCGTGGCCAACGCGGTGTGGGTGGGGGTGCACGACACGTTCGCGCAGTCCTCGGCCTTCCCGGGGGCCCGTCCGGGCCGGGACTCGCCGCTGGAGCCCGCCGCGGGCGGCGCCCTGGTGACGCGTACGCCGGTACGGGCGGGCGTGCCGGTGCTGCTGCCGCTGGTCGGGATGGCGCCGGAGGCCCTGCCCGGGGGGACCCGTACGGCGGGGAGGGCCGCGGCCGCGGCGGGGAAGGTGACCGGCACCGTCTGGCAGGACTTCACCCGGGGCGGGGGCGGCACGGTGAACGCGGTCGACCCGACGGAGTCGGGCCTGTCGGGGATGCGTGTGGAGGCGGTGCGGGACGGCCGGGTGGTGGCTTCGGCGACGGCGGGGGCCGACGGCACGTTCACGCTGCCCGCCGAGGCGGACGGCGCGCTGCTGCGGATGCCGGCGTCGAACTTCCGGGCCGCGTACGCGGGGGTGGAGTGGCTGGGCCCGGTGCTGGTGACCCCGGCGGTGATCGGGGCGTACGTGTGGATGTGGGCCGGGTTCGCGATGGTGCTGATCGGGGCCGGGCTGGCGGCCGTGCCGCGCGAGCTGCTGGAGGCGGCGCGGGTGGACGGGGCGGGCGAGTGGCAGGTGTTCCGCAGGATCACGGTGCCGCTGCTGGCGCCGGTGCTGGTGGTGGTCCTGGTGACGCTGGTCATCAACGTGATGAAGATCTTCGACCTGGTCTTCGTGATCGCGCCGGGCGCGGTGCAGGACGACGCGAACGTGCTCGCGCTCCAGCTGTACCGCACCTCCTTCGGGACGGACGCCGATCCGGGGCTGGGCAGCGCCATCGCGGTGCTGCTGCTGGTGCTGGTGGTGCCGGTGATGCTGATCAACGTCCGCCGGATCCGGAAGGAGGCCTCCCGGTGAGCGCGCTGCGGCGCCTGGCGGGGAGCGTGGTGCTGCGCGTCTTCCTGGTCCTGGCCGCCCTGTTCTGGCTGCTGCCCACGCTGGGCCTGCTGGTGTCCTCGTTCCTGTCCCCGGGCGACCTGAACCGGGGCGGCTGGTGGCGGGCGCTGACCGCCCCGTCGCGGCTGACCGCGTCCAACTACGCGAACCTGCTGGCCAACGACACCATCACCGGCTCGTTGCTGAACACGGCCGCTATCGCCGTGCCGGCGACGCTGCTCGTCCTCGTCCTGGGCTCGCTGGCCGGGTACGCCTTCGCCTGGCTGGAGTTCCCGGGCCGGGACGGGCTGTTCCTGGTGGTGGTGGGGCTGCTGGTGGTCCCCGTGCAGGTGGCGCTCATCCCGGTGTCCGAACTCTTCGGCTCCATCGGCCTGTTCGAGACGACGGCGGGCGTGGTGCTGTTCCACACCGCGTTCGGGCTGCCCTTCGCGGTGTTCCTGCTGCGGAACTTCTTCGCGGAGATCCCGCGCGAGCTGCTGGAGGCGGCCCGTCTCGACGGGGCGGGCGAACTGCGGCTGTTCGCACGGGTGGTGCTGCCGCTGGGCGGCCCGGCGATCGCCTCGCTCGGCATCTTCCAGTTCCTGTGGGTGTGGAACGACATGCTGGTGGCGCTGGTCTTCGCCGACTCCGCGCACCCGCCCGTCACGGTGGCGCTCCAGCAGCAGGTGCGGCAGTTCGGGAACAACATCGACGTCCTGGCGCCCGGCGCCTTCCTGTCGATGGTGGTGCCGCTGCTGGTGTTCTTCGCGTTCCAGCGGCAGTTCGTCACGGGGGTGATGGCCGGAGCGGTCAAGTAGCCCACGGGCAGCGCGGCGACCGGCTCCGACATGGGGTGTTGACGCTGCGTAACCCGAATGCCACACCCTGCGTAACCCGATCGCCGGGGGCGCGGTTCCTGGGCCATATGCCCGCGCCGACCCCTGGATGTGCCGTGCCCCGGTTCAGCGTCATCGTGCCCGCGTACAAGGTTCAGGCATACCTCCAGGAGGGTCTGGAGTCGGTCCTGTCCCAGTCGTACCCGGATCTGGAACTGATCGCGGTCGACGACGCCTCCCCGGACGCCTGCGGCTCGATCATCGACGAGTACGCGGCCCGCGACCCCCGCGTCACCGCGGTGCACCTGGCGCACAACCTCGGGCTGGGCCCGGCCCGCAACGCGGGCCTGGCCCGGGCGACCGGCGACTACGTCCTCTTCCTCGACGGCGACGACACCCTCGCCCCGGGCGCCCTCCAGGCCATCACCGACCGGCTCAAGGCCACCGGCTCCCCCGACGTCCTCGTCTACGACTACGCCCGCGTCTTCTGGACCGGCGAGGTCGTCCGCAACCGCCTCTCCGGCCGGCTGTCCGAGGAGGGCCCCGCGAGCTTCCGGCTCGCCGACCGCCCGGGCCTGCTCGGCATGCTGATGGTGGTGTGGAACAAGGCCTACCGCCGCGAGTACGTGGAGCGCGAGCAGCTCACCTTCCCGCCCGGCCTCTACGAGGACACCCCCTGGACCTACCCGGCGCTGCTGGCCGCCGAGTCCGTGGCCGTCCTCGACCGGGTCTGCGTCCACTACCGCCAGCGGCGCACCGGTTCGATCCTGACCACCACCAGCCGGCGCCACCTCGACGTCTTCGACCAGTACGAGCGGGTCTTCGCCCAGCTCGCCGCCCGCCCCGAACTGGAGCGCTGGCGCCCCGCGGTGCACCGGCGGATGGCCGAGCACTTCTGCGCCGTGTACGCCGACCCGCGCCGCCTGCCGCGTGCCGCCCGCGCCGAGTTCTTCGCCCGGGCCTCGGCCCTGCTGCGCCGCCACCGCGTCCCGGGCCGCGCCGGATCCCCGCCGCTGTCCCTGACCCGCACCGACCGGCTGCGGCACACCCTGATGCGGCTCGGACTGCGGCGCGCCTACCGGCTCGGCTCCGCGGTCCGCGCGGCGGCCCTGGCCGCGGGCCGCGCGGGCTCGGCCCTCGGGCGGGGGCTGCGCGAGAGCGCGCTGCGCCTGCACTACCGCGTGCAGCGGCTGCTCCCGCTGCGCCCCGAACTGGCGGTGTTCTCCGCGTACTGGCACGGCGGCTACGCCTGCAACCCGGCGGCGATCGAGGCGAAGCTGCGGGAACTGGCCCCGCGCATGCGGACGGCGTGGATCTGCGACCCCCGGCACAACGCCACCCTGCCGCCCGGGACGACCGCGCTGCGGCCCGGCTCGGCCGCGTACTGGAGCGCACTGGCCCGGGCCGGGTACCTGACCAGCAACGTCAGCTTCGACCGCGCCCTGGTCAAGCGCCGGGGCCAGGTCCTGCTCCAGACGCAGCACGGCACCCCCCTCAAGCGGGTCGGCCTCGACCTCCAGGACCGCCCGGCGGCCACCCCGACCTCGGACTTCGCCAACCTGCTGCGCGGCGCCGACCAGTGGGACTACCTGCTGTCCTCCAACCGCCACTCCACCCTGGTGTGGGAGCGGGCCGTGCCCGCCTCGTACACCACCCTGGAGTACGGCTACCCCCGCAACGACGCCTTCCACCGGGCCACCCAGGCGGACGTCCTCGCCCTGCGCGAGCGCCTCGGCGTCCCGCCGGGCACCACCGCGGTCCTGTACGCCCCCACCCACCGCGACTACCGGCGCAGCAGGCCCGATCACCTGGACTTCGAGCGGGTCCTGCGGGACCTGGGCCCGCGCTTCACCCTGCTCGTCCGCACCCACCTGACCTACGCGGACAGCCCCGGCACCTGGGAGCCGCACCCGCGCCTGCTGGACGTCTCGGGCCACCCGTCGGTGGAGGAGCTGTGCCTGGCGTCGGACGCGCTGGTCACCGACTACTCGTCCCTGATGTTCGACTACGCGGCGCTGGACCGGCCGATCGTGATCCACGCGGACGACTGGGAGGCGTACGAGGCCGCCCGCGGGACCTACTTCGACCTGCGCTCCTGTCCGCCGGGCGCGATCGCCCGCACCGAGGACGAGCTGGTGGACATCTTCGCCACCGGCCACTGGCAGGGCTCCCGCTCGGCGCAGCTGCGCGCCGCGTTCCGCTCGCGCTTCTGCTCGTACGACGACGGCCACGCGGCCGAGCGCGTGGTGCGCCGGGTCTTCCTGGGGCAGAGCGCGCCGGTACCGGCCGTCATCCCGCTGGAGGAGCGCCGGCCCGCGCCCGCCGCCTCGGCCCCGGACCTCACCCCGCTCACGGCGGGGCTGTGGCCCTGACCTGTGCGGCGCGGCGGTCTCAGCCGGCGCGCAGCCCCGCGACCACCGAGCGGGCGAGCTCGTCGAGGTAGCCCGCCGGCACGGCGTCGCGTACCACCACCTGCCGCCAGTACAGCGGCCCGATCGCCAGGTCGAGGGCGCGGTCGGGGCACGCGGACTGCGGCAGCTCGCCCCGGCCGACGGCGTCGGCGACGATGCCCTCGGCGAGCCTGCGCTGCCCGTCGAGCAGCGCCCCGCGCACCGCGTCGGCGATCTCCGGGTTCCGGGCGGCCTCGACCAGCAGGTCGGGGATGACCGCCGACGCCACCGGGTGCCGCAGCACGTGTGACATCACCTCCAGCAGGGCCCGTACGTCGCCGTAGAGGGACCCGGTGGCGGGGACCGGGATGCCGTCGGCGGCGAACATCCCGACCAGGTCCAGGACCAGGTGGAGCTTGGACTTCCAGCGCCGGTACACGGCGGTCTTGCCGACGCCGGCGCGCCGCGCGATGCCCTCGATCGACATCCGGGCGAAGCCCACCGCGGCCAGCTCTTCCACCACCGCGGCGCGGATCGCCTCGGTCACGTCCTCGCGCAGGACGGCGGCGCCGGCGGGGGCGCGGCGGGCTGAGGGGGCGGCGGCGGGCTCGTTGGTCATGCACAGAGCATAGCGGCGCAGGACGGCACCCACCCGTGACGACGATACGGTTGCGTTCCGACGACCCACGCCCTACCGTCGCCGTAGCGACGATACGGACCCGTCCCGTCGTCATGTGACGCCCCCGTCGAAAGCGATCCCGTGACCACCGTGACCACCGCGCACCCCGCGCCGCCCTCCCCGGCGGAGCTGGCGGCCGCCCACGGCCTGACCCTCAGCGGCGCCCGCCCCTCCCTCCCCCGCTACGTCGCGCAGCTGTGGAACCGCCGCCACTTCGTGACGGCGTACGCCACCGCCCGCATGCACGCCACGTACAGCACGGCCAGGCTCGGCCAGGTCTGGCACCTGATGACGCCGCTGCTCAACGCGGCCGTCTACTACTTCGTCTTCGGCGTCGTGATGCGCGCCGGCAACGCCGTCCCCGACTACGTGCCGTTCCTGATCACCGGCGTCTTCGTCTGGGACTTCATCGGCAGCTCCGTCAACGCCGGCACGCGCGCCGTCCACAGCAACCTCGGCCTGGTCCGGGCCCTGCACTTCCCCCGCGCCAGCCTTCCCCTCGCCTCCGTCGCCCAGCTCTTCCAGCAGCTGCTGGTCACCATGGCGGCGCTGGTCGTCCTGCTGCTGGCCTTCGGCCAGACCCCCTCCGCGTCCTGGCTGATCGCCGTCCCCGCGCTGCTGCTGATGGCCGTCTTCTGCGCGGGCTGCGCCATGGCGATGGCCCGCATCGGCAGCAAGAACCCCGACGTCAGCCAGCTGATGCCGTTCGTCCTGCGCACCTGGATGTACTCCTCGGGAGTCATGTGGTCCATCGACTCCGTCCTCAGGACCGACGACCTGCCGCACTGGGTCTCGCTGATGCTCAAGACCAACCCGGCGGCCGTCTACATCGACCTGATGCGCTTCGCCCTGATCGACAGCTTCCCGGCGGGCTCGCTCCCGCACCACGTGTGGCCGATCGCCATCGGCTGGGCGCTGCTCGCCGGCGTCGGCGGCTTCGTCTACTTCTGGAAGGCAGAGGAGGAATACGGCCGTGGCTGACACCCGCACCCGCATCCCGACCGTCATCGCGGACGAGGTCCACGTCGTCTACACGGTGCACGGCGCCGGCGCCCGCAAGGGCGGCGCCACCGCCGCCCTCAGCCGGCTCCTGACGCGCCGGGCCGCCCCCGGCGTCCGCGAGGTCCACGCCGTCAAGGGCGTCAGCTTCACCGCGTACAAGGGCGAGGCGATCGGCCTGATCGGTTCGAACGGCTCGGGCAAGTCCACCCTCCTCAAGGCCATCGCCGGCCTCCAGCCGGTGGCGCGCGGGGCGGTGTACTCACACGGCCAGCCGTCCCTGCTGGGCGTCAACGCCGCCCTGATGAACGACCTCACCGGCGAGCGCAACGTGGTCCTCGGCGGTCTGGCGATGGGCATGTCCCGCCGGCAGGTCCGCGAGCGCTACCAGGACATCGTCGACTTCTCCGGGATCAACGAGAAGGGCGACTTCATCTCCCTGCCCATGCGGACCTACTCCTCCGGCATGGGCGCCCGGCTGCGGTTCTCCATCGCCGCCGCCAAGGACCACGACGTCCTGATGATCGACGAGGCCCTCGCCACCGGCGACGCCGCCTTCCAGCGCCGCAGCCAGGCCCGCATCGAGGAGCTCCGCGCCCGCGCCGGCACCGTCTTCCTCGTCAGCCACGGCATCGGCACCGTCCGCGAGACCTGCGACCGG
Source organism: Streptomyces sp. NPDC034085 (assembly GCF_055575555.1). NCBI lineage: Bacteria > Bacillati > Actinomycetota > Actinomycetes > Kitasatosporales > Streptomycetaceae > Streptomyces > Streptomyces sp. NPDC034085. The sequence continues at coordinate 1,083,290 of NZ_JBVISL010000001.1, forward strand.
GCGATCTGGCTGGAGTCGGGCGTCCTGCGCATGGACGGCCCCTCCGAGGAGGTCTGCGACGCGTACGAGGCCTTCACCCGCCGCTGACCTCCCGGCGGCTCGCCCGCTCCCGCCGCGACCCGGGTGCAGCACCGGGACGCACCCGCACGGGCGACCTCCGGGGTCCCGCGCCGCGTGACGCGCAACCGGCGGCACCCGGCCGTGGTCCCCTGGGCCCGCATGCGCCGCGTCCGCCCGCGCGGCGGGAAAAGGAGACCCCCGTGCCCCGTACGGTCCGCCGGACCCGCGCCGCAGGCGTCGGCATCGGCATCGGCATCGGCATCGGTGCCGTCGTGCTCGCCCTGGCCGCGGCCGCGCCCGCGTCGACCGCGGCCGGACCCCCGGCCGCTCCCCCGCTGTCCCGGCCCCGGATCGTGACCCACTTCGACTTCGCCGCCGGTCAGACGCCCGAGAACATCGCCCTGGAGCCCGACGGCGCCGCCGACCTCACCTTCGCGTTCGCCCGCCAGGTGGCCCGCGTCTCCCCCAAGGGCCGCACCGAGGTCCTCGCCACCCTGCCCGCCGTCGAGCACCCCTCGACCCCGGTCGGCGCGGCCGTCACCACCGGGCTCGTGCGCACCGGCGACGGAACCCTCTACGTCGTCTACGTCACCGGCACCGAGGCGGAGAACGGCATCTGGCGCCTGACCCCCGACGGCCGCCTCTCCCACTTCGCCGCGCTGCCCCCGCAGGGGTTCGCCAACGGCCTCGCCATCGACGAGGAGCACGGGGTCCTGTACGCGGCCGACTCGGTGCTCGGCGCGGTGTGGCGCGTCACCCTGGACGGCGCGGAGGTCACCCGCTGGGCCACCGGCCCCGAACTGGACCGGACCGCCTTCATCGGCGCCAACGGCATCAAGGTGCACCGCGGCGCCGTCTGGGTGTCGAACTACGACCGGGGGACCCTGCTCCGGATCCCCGTCACCCGGGACGGCGGCGCGGGGCCGGCCGCCATCCGGGCCCGCGGCCTCACGACCGTCGACGACTTCGCGTTCAACGGGCCGGGCGACACGGTGCTCGCGGCCCTGAGCGGCACCAGCGAGCTGGCCCTCGTCCGCCCCGACGGCACCCACACCGTCGTGCTGACCGCGAGGGACGGGCTGTCCAACCCGACCTCCGTCGCCGTGCGCGGCCACAAGGTGTACGTGCCCAGCGCCGCCGTCGTCACCCGGCAGGACCCGAACCTGCTGACCGCCCGCCAGGACGAACGCCACCGGGGCCCCGGAACCTCCGCGCAGCACGACCCCCCGGGCCGCGGCCGCCCGTCCGGCCACGAGCTGCCCGGCTTCGAGAGGCCGGAACACCACCGGTGAACCGGACGGGCCGGGCCCGGGACCGCGAGGGTCCCGGGCCCGGCCCGTGTCCGTACGCCCCGGCGCCGGCCGGCGCCGGCGGCTACGCGTGCACGCGCAGCAGCGAGCGCATCGTCCGCATCGCCACCGACAGGTTCGCCAGGTCGAAGTCGTCCGAGCCCCGGATCTCGTCCAGGGTCGTCCGGGCCCGCCCCAGGATCGCCGCGTTCTTCTCCTCCCACGCCTTGAAGCGCTCCTCGGGAGTGGAGGAGCCGTTGCCCACGGACAGCACGTCGGCGGTCAGCGCCGCGTGCGCCGCGAACAGGTCCTCGCGGATGGACGCGCGGGCCATCGACTGCCAGCGGTCGGAGCGCGGCAGCTCGATGATGCGGTCCATCAGCTGCGTGATGTCCAGCCGGTCGGCGAGGTCGTAGTACACCTCGGCGACGGACAGCGGGTCCACGCCCGTCCGGTCCGCGATGGCGACGATGTCCAGCGTCGGGAAGGCGGACGAGAAGCCGGCCACCTTCGCCGCGAGCTCCTCCGGCACGCCCTCGCCGGTCAGCTCGTCCATGATCGACTGGTACCACTCCAGGTCGGCGCCGCGCACCAGTTTCGGCAGCTCCGACCAGACCTCCGCCACGCGGGCACCGAACACCTCGATGGTCTCGGTGATCTGCAGCGGCTGCGGCCGGTTGTTCAGCAGCCAGCGCGTGCCGCGCTCCACCAGACGCCGCGAGTGGAGCCGCACCCGGGTCTGGACGTCGGCCGCGACCTTGTTGTCCAGCGCCTCGACCGCGTCCCACACCTCGGCCAGGCCGAAGATCTCGCGGGCCGAGAGCTGCGCCCGCACGATCTCCTCGGTGGAGGCTCCGGTCTCCTCCCGCAGGCGGTGCAGGAAGGTCGAACCGCCGGTGTTGACGGTGTCGTTGACCAGCAGGGTCGTGATGATCTCGCGGCGCAGCGCGTGCCCGTCGATCTGCTCGGGGAACTTCGCCCGCAGGGCGGCGGGGAAGTACGCGTGCAGCAGGCGGCGCAGGTACGGGTCGTCCGGCAGCTCGGTGTGGATCAGCTCGTCCGCCACCGTGATCTTGGTGTAGGCGAACAGCACGGCCAGCTCCGGCTGGGTCAGGCCCTTGCCGGTGTTGAGCAGCTCGCGGATCTGCCGGTCGTTGGGCAGGAACTCCAGCTGGCGGTCCAGCAGGCCGTCCCGGCCCAGGCGGCGCATGAAGCGCTGCTGGGCGTGGAGCAGGCTGGGGGCCTGGGCGGCGCCGTTGGCCAGGGCCGTGTTCTGCGCGTAGTTGTTGCGCAGCACCAGGGTGCCGACCTCGTCGGTCATCTCGGCGAGCAGCTTGTTGCGCTGCTTGACGGTCATGTCGCCGTCCGCGACCACCGCGTTGAGCAGGATCTTGATGTTCACCTCGTGGTCGGAGGTGTCCACGCCCGCGCTGTTGTCGATGGCGTCGGTGTTGACCTTGCCGCCCTCGCCGCCGGCGCCGGTGCGGGCGAACTCGATGCGGCCCAGCTGGGTCAGGCCCAGGTTGCCGCCCTCGCCGATGACCTTGGCGCGGACGTCGGAGCCGTTGACGCGGATGGCGTCGTTGGCCTTGTCGCCGACGTCGGCGTGCGTCTCGGCGGTCGCCTTGACGTACGTGCCGATGCCGCCGTTCCACAGCAGGTCCACGGGGGACTTGAGGATGGCCTGCATCAGCTCGGCCGGGGTCATCTTGGTGACGCCCGCCTCGATGCCGAGGGCCGCGCGCATCTGCGCGTTGACCGGGATGGCCTTGGCGCTGCGCGGGTGGATCCCGCCGCCCGCCGACAGCAGAGCGGTGTCGTAGTCCGCCCACGAGGAGCGCGGCAGCTCGAACAGGCGGCGGCGCTCGGCGTAGGAGGTGGCCGCGTCCGGCGTCGGGTCGATGAAGATGTGCCGGTGGTCGAAGGCGGCGACCAGGCGGATGTGCTCGGAGAGCAGCATGCCGTTGCCGAAGACGTCACCGGACATGTCACCGACGCCGACGACGGTGAAGTCCTGCGTCTGGGTGTCGTGGCCGAGCTCGCGGAAGTGCCGCTTGACGGACTCCCACGCGCCGCGGGCGGTGATGCCCATGCCCTTGTGGTCGTAGCCGGCGCTGCCGCCGGAGGCGAAGGCGTCGCCCAGCCAGAAGCCGTACGACTCCGCGACGCCGTTGGCGATGTCGGAGAAGGTCGCGGTGCCCTTGTCCGCCGCGACGACCAGGTAGGTGTCGTCCTCGTCGTGGCGGACCACGCCCTTGGGCGGTACGACCTCGCCGCCGACCATGTTGTCGGTGATGTCGAGCAGCGCCGAGATGAAGATCTTGTAGGAGGCGATGCCCTCGGCGAGCCAGGCGTCGCGGTCCACCGACGGGTCCGGCAGGTTCTTGGCGACGAAGCCGCCCTTGGCGCCGACCGGCACGATCACCGTGTTCTTGACCATCTGCGCCTTGACCAGGCCGAGCACCTCCGTACGGAAGTCCTCGCGGCGGTCCGACCAGCGCAGGCCACCGCGGGCGACCTTGCCGAAGCGCAGGTGGACGCCCTCGACGCGCGGGGAGTACACCCAGATCTCGAAGGCGGGGCGCGGGGCCGGCAGCTCCGGGATGGCCTGCGGGTCGAACTTCATCGACACGTACGAGTGCTGCTCGCCCGCGCTGTTGAGCTGGAAGAAGTTGGTCCGCAGCGTCGCCTTGATCAGCGTGAGGAAGGAACGCAGGATGCGGTCCTCGTCGAGCGAGGCGACCTGGTCCAGGGCCCCGTCCAGCTCCTCCAGCATGGCGTCGATCAGCTCGGTGCCGGCGGACTGGCGGCCGGGCGACAGCCGCGCCTCGAAGAGCGAGACCAGCAGCCGGGTGGTGTGGACGTTGTTGCGGAGGGTGTCCTCCATGTAGTCCTGGCTGAAGGGGGCGCCGGCCTGGCGCATGTACTTGGCGTACGCGCGCAGCACGACGGCCTGGCGCCAGGTGAGGCCGGCGCCCAGGACGAGGGCGTTGAAGTTGTCGTTCTCCGCCTCGCCGGTCCACACGGCCGCGAAGGCCTCCTGGAACCGCTCGCGCGCGTCGTCGCCGAGGTAGCCCGACGTGGCCGCGGCGTCGCCGCCCGTCGTGGGCAGCGGCATCCGCAGGCCGAAGTCGTAGATCCAGGCGCTGACCCGGTCGGTGCGGCGCAGCTCGTACGGCCGCTCGTCGGTGACCTCGACGCCCAGGCGCTGGAGGACCGGCAGGACCGCGGAGAGGGAGACCTGCTCACCGGTGCGGTAGATCTTGAAGCGGCGCTCGCCGGGGCCCGCGCCGACGGGCTCGTAGAGGGAGAGCGCGAACTCCTGGTCGCTGGCGGACAGCCGCTCCAGGTGGCACAGGTCGGCCACGGCCGCGCGCGGCGAGTGGTCGGCCTTGTAGCCCTCGGGGAAGGACGTCCCGTACTTGCGCATCAGCTCGGCGGCGCGCTCCTCGCCCAGCTCGGCGGTCAGCGCCTCGCCGAAGCCGTCGGCCCAGGAACGGGCGGCCTCGACCAGGCGCGCCTCGACGCGCTCGACGTCGGCGTCGGTCAGCGCGGGCAGCTCGGTGCCCTGCGGGACGCGGACGACGAAGTGGATGCGGGAGAGGATCGACTCGGTGTTCCAGGCGGTGAAGTCGACGCTGGTGCCGCCGAGCTCCTCCCGCAGGATGTCCATCAGGCGCAGCCGCACACCGGTGGTGAAGCGGTCGCGCGGCAGGTAGACGAGCGCCGAGTAGTAGCGGCCGTACTCGTCCTGGCGCAGGTACAGCCGCAGCCGGCGACGCTCCTGGAGGTACAGCACGGAGGTGGCGATCTCGCGGAGCTTGTCGACCGGGGTCTGGAACAGCTCGTCGCGCGGGTAGGTCTCCAGGATCTGGAGCAGGTCGCGGCCGTCGTGGCTGGCGGGCGAGAAGCCGGCGCCCTCGAGGACCTCGGAGACCTTGCGGCGGATCACCGGGACGCGGCGTACGGACTCGGTGTACGCGGCGGAGGAGAACAGGCCGAGGAAGCGGCGCTCGCCGACCACGTTGCCGTCGGCGTCGAACTTCTTCACGCCCACGTAGTCGAGGTACGAGGGGCGGTGCACGGTGGCGCGGCTGTTGGCCTTGGTCAGCACCAGCAGGCGGTGCTCGCGGGCCTTGGCGCGGGCGTCGGCGGGCAGCCGGTTGAAGGACGGCGAGACGGGGTGCGCGTCCTCCTGGCCGTGGTGGACCGGGTCGGAGCGCAGGATGCCGAGGCCGGTGCCGGGCACGGCGGTCAGGGCGTCGCCGTCGACCAGGTTGTACTCGCGGTAGCCGAGGAAGGTGAAGTGGTCGTCGGCGAGCCAGCGCAGCAGCTCCCGGGCCTCTTCCTGCTCGTACTCGTACAGGTCGGGGGCGCAGGGCTCGTTCGGGAGGTCGTCGGCGATGCGCAGGGCGGCGTCGCGCATCTTCTCCCAGTCCTCGACGGCCTCGCGGACGTCGGACAGGACGCGCAGCAGGTCGCCGGTGATCTGCTTCAGGTCGGCCTTGTCGGTCTCGCGGTCGATCTCGACGTGGATCCACGACTCCACGAGGGAGTCGTGCGGGCGCGCGGTCTTGGGGCCGTGGGCGTCGCAGTCGGGCCCGAGGATCTCGATCAGCGTGCCGGTGACGTCACGGCGTACGACGACCTGCGGGTGGATCACGACGTGGATGCCCCGGCCCTGGCGGGACAGCTCGTTCGTCACGGAGTCCACGAGGAACGGCATGTCGTCGGTGACCACCTCGACCACCGAGTGGCTGGAGGTCCAGCCGTTCTCCTCGACCGTGGGGGTGTGCACGCGCACGCTCGCGGTGCCCTGCGGCCGGTTCTCGGCGAGCCGGTAGTGCGAGAGCGCCGCACCGAAGACGTCGACCGGGTCCCGGTCCGCGAGGTCCTCGGGGGCGGTGTGCAGGTAGTAGCGCTGGAGGTAGGAGAGCGTCGTGTCCCGGTCGGGCCGCTCCCCCTGCTCGGACCCAGTCGGAAGTAGCCCCCCGGCCGGGCTGTTCTCAGCTACCCGTGCCGCCCGCGCGAGCAGCTCGGCCTTTGCTTCGTCCAGCTTGGTCTGCATGTCCTCTGGCTCCTGTCGCGCGCCATTGCGTGACGTAGGTGGTGAAGGAAGGAATGACAAAGCGCCGCGATGAGGCGGGATGTCCGTCCGGATGAGTGGCCGACGCCGTGGCGTCGGAAGGGCCGCCCGGGAAGGCTTCGATGATCGGCAGGTCCCGGCGGCTGGGATCAGCGAAGGCCCGGCCACGGATGTGCGCCGGGCGCGGGCCGGGGGCGTCAGTGCCCCCGAGGACTATCGCGCTGATCACGGGTACAAGGCTATCTCGCCCCACCCCCCGGTCGTCATTCACTGCATCTGTACAAAACCGGGGGGAAAACCTGGACAGTCTGGCCAGCGACGTGGCCGGATCGGGTGGTGCCGACCGCTATCCGGCCAGCTCACGGGCCAGGGCCACGGCCTCGGCGAGGCTGTCCACGACCGGGACGCCGGCGGTCTGCAGGCTGGCCCGGCTGTGGGAGCCCCCGGTGTACAGCACCGCGCGCGCTCCGACGTGCTGCGCCGCCGTCGCATCGTCCACGGCGTCTCCCACGAGGACCGTACGGGCGGCGGTCACACCGGATGCCTCCAATGCCGCCATATGGCGTACGAGGTGCCCCGCCTTGGACGTGTGCGAGGGACCGGTACGCCCGTCGACGCGCAGGAAGTGCCCGTCGATGCCGTAGCCGCGGACCAGCGGCACGAGCTTGTCGTGGGGCGCGAGGGACAGCAGGGACTGCGTGAGCCCGTCCGCCTGCCAGTCCCGCAGCAGCTCCCGCGCCCCGTCGGCGAGCCCCGCCTCCTCGGCGGCGACCCAGTAGTGCCGGTGGAACGCCTCGTCCATCACCACCCATTCGGCGTCCGTGGGGAGCCGGCCCATCAGCCGCTCGTAGAACTTCGGCACGGGCACGACGTACAGCTCGCGGTACCGCTCCAGGGTGATCGGGTCGAGGCCGAGCTCGGCGAAGGAGGCGTTGGTGGCGACCATGACGGCGTCGATGTCGTGCAGCAGGGTGCCGTTCCAGTCCCAGACGATGTGCGGTCTCACGAGAGCAGCCCCGGAATCTCCTGGACCCCGAACCAGAGCAGCTCGTGGTCCTCGGCGCCGTCCACGGTGAACTGCGCGTCGTCGTCCCCCGCGTCCGCCGCCTCCAGCGCGGACGCGGCGGCGGCCACGTCGGCCTCGGCGTCGTCGGCGTCGACGTGCACGGCGGCCGCCACGGCCAGCCGCACGGCGGCGGCCAGGGTGACCTGCCCGAGCGTCGCCCCGTCGAGGCCGGACGCGGCGGTGGCCGCCTTGTCGTCGACGTCGAGCGCCACGACGACCCGCCTGCGCGGGGCGGCCGCGTCGGCGGCCAGCATCCGCAGCGAGGCGAGGGCGGCCCGGCTCAGGGCGGCGTACTCCAGCTCCTCGAGGTCGTCCGACACGTACCACTCCCGCAGCGCGGGGGTCACGGCGTACGCCCGCAGCGGAGCGGGCCCCAACTCGCCCGCCTTGTGCGCCTCGGCGAGCCCGGGGAGGGTCAGGGGGACGTACACGCGCATGGCCGGCTGCTTTCGGTAGTCGGAAAACGCCCCCAGGATACGACTGCGGGACCGCGGGGCGGGGTCCGGTCCGGGGGTGAGGGGCGGGCGCCCGGCGGGAGGCACGCCTACGGCCTCGGACCGCCGATCTCCACGGCGGCGCAGCGCCAGCGGCGGTCGGGGCCCTGCTCCAGGCGGAAGGCCATCGCCGAGACGCGGTCCCCCGTCGCGATGCGGGCGAAGGCCTCGATCACCCCGGGGCCGGGGTGGAAACGGCCGCAGTGGCGCAGCACCGGCCGGAGGCGGTCGCGCCGGGGTCCGGCGGGGGCCAGGGTGACCAGCTGCTCGTACGCCTCGCCGACCGTGAGGCCGAGCAGCGAGTGGACGGGACGCTGACCGCTCAGCACGGCCAGCAGGCGCTCCGCGAACCAGTCGTGCGGCGCCGGCCGGCGCACCGTCCGCGGCGCCCCGGCCGGGCGCCGCTGGTCCCGCCGCCCGGCGGGCCGGGTCCGGTCGGCCCCTCCGGGCCTGCTGCGGCTGCCCTCGCCGCCGATGGTGCCGCGCGTGGTGGTGTCCATGGCGTTTCCCCCGATCAAACCGGGCCCGGCGGGTACCAGGCGGTAACTTGATGCGGGATTTCTACGACCGCCGAACACGCTCCGCAACCGCCGACGGGCGCTGCTCACGACACCGTCCAGGTTCACCTATCCGAGTGGCGGCGCCCCTCCCCCAAGCCCCCGGGAACCCTCCGTCCGGCCCTCAGGTGGACGCCCTGAGCCCCGCCACGATGTGCTCGATGGGGTACGCCCCCGTCACCCTCCCGGCCCCACCCGAGGGGCCCAGGGGGCGGGTTCTCGCGGAGCCGCCTCACAGCCGGTTCGGGGGTTTCCCGTCAGTCCCATCGTCGTTCCGTGTCGTGCCGGCCTGTCAAGGGCGCTCGCTGCGCTCGCGTCACTGCGTGATCGCCTTCGGCGACCCTTGACAGCCCGTCCCGCCCCGGAAAGCCGAAAGACTGCCGGGAACCCCCCAAAAGAACGGTCACCAGGGAGGACAGGCAGGAGCGGGTCCCTCAGGGACGAGGCGAGGGGTTGGGGGCCACACCCCCCACCAACCAGCGACCAGGGCAGCGCGGGAAGCGCCCAGGCGCGCCAGATCGCTACGTGCTCCTCTTGGTTTGGCGACCGACGACCGTCTGGGGCCGCTACCCGCACCAAACGTTGATGAGAAGCCCATCCCGGACCGTCAGACGTCCGAACGTGCCCCTGATCAACGTTTCGTGCAGGTATCAGCCCACGGCGGCCGCCGGACGCCAAATCGAGAGAAGCGCGTAGCGATCTGGTGCGGGCCCCGGCGCCGATCACTGTGAGGGGGCCCGGATGCCCGGCAAGGCGACGCCCGGCCCCTCGTCTCATCCCTGACGGGGCCGCCCCTGTCATTCGTGCCCCTGTGACCGTTCTTTCGGGGGCTTCCCGGCAGTCTTTCGGCTTTCCGGGGCGGGACGGGCTGTCAAGGGTCGCCGAAGGCGATCACGCAGTGACGCGAGCGCAGCGAGCGCCCTTGACAGGCCGGCCCGACACGGAACGACGATGGGACTGACGGGAAACCCCCGAACCAGCCCTGACACCGCCCCAGGGACCACCGCCCATCCCCGGCCCCCAGCCCCCCGCCCCCAGCCCCCCCCCAGAAGGCACCCGCCCCTACAGCGGCCGGGGCCGGACACCCCATGGTGTCCGGCCCCGGCCGTGTGCGTGCTGCCCCCAGCGGGTCAGCGGGTCAGCGCGGTTACTTCTTGCGGCGCCGGCCGCCCGAGGCCTTCTGGGCCTTGCGGCGCTCCGCGCGCGTCAGGCCGTCGCCCCCGCCGTCGGCGTCGAAGTCGCCCTCGACGACACCGCCCTCACCGTCGACGCTCGGAGCCGAGAAGTGCAGCCGGTCCGGGCGCTGCGGGGTGTCCAGGCCCTTGGCGCGGATCTCCGGGCGCGCCGCGGGCACCGGCTCCTTCACCATGGACGGGGCCACGTCCTGCACCGGGAGCTCCTCGACCTGCTGCTCGACCTGGACCTCCAGGTTGAACAGGTAGCCGACGGACTCCTCCTTGATGCCTTCCATCATGGCGTTGAACATGTCGAAGCCCTCCCGCTGGTACTCGACCAGCGGGTCCTTCTGGGCCATCGCCCGCAGGCCGATGCCTTCCTGCAGGTAGTCCATCTCGTACAGGTGTTCACGCCACTTGCGGTCCAGCACCGACAGCACCACGCGCCGCTCCAGCTCGCGCATGACCTCGGAGCCGAGCGCCTTCTCGCGTGCCTCGTACTGCTGGTGGATGTCGTCCTTGACGGACTCGGCGATGAACTCGGCGGTGATGCCGGCCCGGTCGCCGGCGGCCTCCTCCAGCTCCTCCACCGTCACCTTGATCGGGTAGAGCTGCTTGAAGGCGCCCCACAGCCGGTCGAGGTCCCACTCCTCGGCGAAGCCCTCGACCGTCTCGGCGGCGATGTAGGCGTCGATGGTGTCGTCCATGAAGAAGCGCACCTGCTCGTGCAGGTCCTCGCCCTCCAGGACGCGGCGGCGCTCGCCGTAGATGACCTCACGCTGGCTGTTGAGGACCTCGTCGTACTTCAGGACGTTCTTGCGGGTCTCGAAGTTCTGCGTCTCGACCTGCGACTGGGCGGACGCGATCGCGCGCGTCACCATCTTGTTCTCGATCGGGACGTCGTCCGGCACGTTCGCCATGGACATGACCCGCTCGACCATCTGCGCCTTGAACAGGCGCATCAGGTCGTCGCCCAGCGACAGGTAGAAGCGGGACTCGCCCGGGTCGCCCTGTCGGCCGGAGCGGCCGCGTAGCTGGTTGTCGATGCGGCGCGACTCGTGCCGCTCGGTGCCCAGCACGTACAGCCCGCCGAGCTCCTTGACCTCTTCGAACTCGGCCTTGACCGCCGCCTCCGCGCGGTGGAGCGCCTCGGGCAGGGCGTGCGCCCACTCCTCGATGTGCTCCTCCGGGTCGAGGCCGCGCTGGCGCAGCTCCGCCTCGGCGAGGTCGTCCGGGTTGCCGCCGAGCTTGATGTCGGTACCGCGGCCGGCCATGTTCGTGGCGACGGTGACCGCGCCGCGGCGGCCGGCCTGGGCGACGATCGCGGCCTCGCGCTCGTGCTGCTTGGCGTTGAGGACCTCGTGCGGGATGCCGCGCTTGGAGAGCTGCTGCGAGAGGTACTCGGACTTCTCGACCGAGGTGGTGCCGACGAGGATCGGCTGGCCCTTCTCGTGCTTCTCGGCGATGTCGTCGACGACGGCGGCGAACTTGGCGACCTCGGTCCGGTAGATGAGGTCGGGCTGGTCCTTGCGCTGCATGTCCCGGTTGGTGGGGATCGGGACGACGCCGAGCTTGTAGATCTGGTGGAACTCGGCGGCCTCGGTCATGGCCGTACCGGTCATGCCGGACAGCTTCGTGTAGAGGCGGAAGAAGTTCTGCAGGGTGATCGTGGCGAGGGTCTGGTTCTCGTCCTTGATGTCCACCCCTTCCTTCGCCTCGATCGCCTGGTGCATGCCCTCGTTGTAGCGGCGGCCGGCGAGGATGCGGCCGGTGTGCTCGTCGACGATCATGACCTCGCCGTCGATCACGACGTAGTCCTTGTCGGCCTTGAACAGTTCCTTGGCCTTGATCGCGTTGTTGAGGTAGCCGACGAGCGGGGTGTTCACCGACTCGTAGAGGTTGTCGATGCCGAGCCAGTCCTCGACCTTGGCGACACCGGCCTCGTGGATGGCGACGGTGCGCTTCTTCTCGTCGACCTCGTAGTCGCCGGTCTCCTCGATGCCCTTGAGCGGGTTGCCGGCCTCGCCCTTGGTGAGGCGGGTGACCAGCTTCGCGAAGTCGGCGTACCACTTCGTGGCCTGGTCGGCCGGGCCGGAGATGATCAGCGGGGTGCGGGCCTCGTCGACGAGGATCGAGTCGACCTCGTCGACCACGGCGAAGTTGTGGCCGCGCTGCACCAGCTCGTCCTTCGACCACGCCATGTTGTCGCGCAGGTAGTCGAAGCCGAACTCGTTGTTCGTTCCGTACGTGATGTCGCAGTTGTACTGTTCGCGGCGCTGGGCCGGCGACATGTTCGCCAGGATGCAGCCGACGTCCAGGCCGAGGAACTTGTGGACGCGGCCCATCATCTCGGAGTCGCGCTCGGCGAGGTAGTCGTTCACCGTGATCAGGTGGACGCCCAGGCCCGACAGGGCGTTCAGGTACGCGGGCAGCGTGCCGACGAGGGTCTTGCCCTCACCGGTCTTCATCTCGGCGACGTAGCCGAGGTGCAGCGCCGCGCCGCCCATGATCTGCACGTCGTAGTGCCGCTGGCCGAGGACGCGCTTGGCGGCCTCGCGGACGGTCGCGAAGGCCTCCGGCAGCAGGTCGTCGAGGCTCTCGCCGTCCTGGTAGCGCTGCTTGTACTCGTCCGTGAGTGCGCGCAACTCGGCGTCGGAGAGGTTGACGAAGTCCTCTTCGATGGAGTTGACCTGGTCCGCGATGCGGTGCAGTTTGCGCAGGATCTTGCCTTCGCCTGCACGCATGAGCTTGTTGAAGACGGACACCGAGGTTTGTCTCCTTGCCGGTCGGGCCTGGGCACTTTACGTAGCCGGGCACGGCAGGTGGGCCCCACCGCAACGGCCATCGTAAGCGAGGACGTGGTCGCGTCGGGAGGTCCGCCGTGTCCGCAGGGCACGGGCGCCCGGAATGAGAACGTACGGGGGACGCTTTGGGTGCCGGTGGGAGCGAAAACCCCTCGCCCGGGTTACCCGGGGCGGCCACACTCCCTTGCATGGAACCCGTCACGCTGACCACCGAACGCCTCCTGTTGAGGCCCTTCGCCCCCGACGACGCGGAGGAGGTGTACGCCGCCTGCCAGGACCCCGAGATCCAGCGCTGGACGGTCGTGCCCTCCCCGTACGAGCGCGCGCACGCGCGCGCCTGGGTCACCGAGCTCTCCCCGGGCGGCTGGCGCGAGGACCGCGAGTACGGGTTCGCGGTGCGGCTCGGGGCCGGTGGCCCGCTGGTCGCCGCGGTGGGCGTGCACGTGCGCGGCCCCCAGGCGTACGAGGTCGGCTTCTGGGCCGTCGAGGAGCACCGCGGCCGCGGTTACGTGACCGAGGCCGTCGGCGGGGTCGCCCGCTGGCTGTTCACCGAGGTCGGCGCCGGCCGGCTGGAGTGGCGCGCCGCCGTCGGCAACGCCGCCTCGCGGGCCGTCGCGGAGAAGGCCGGCTTCCGGGTCGAGGGCACCCTGCGCGCCGCGCTCGACGTGCGCGGCACCCTGCGCGACTGCTGGGTCGCCGCCCTGCTCCCCGGCGACCTCGGCCTGCCCTCCCGCCTTCCGTACCTGCCCGCTGTCAGTGCCACCTCCTAGGCTCGCGGCATGACGATGCTCTCGCTGTCCGCCGACGAGGCCCGCCGGATCGCCCTGCGTGCGCAGGGGTTCCTCGGGGCGCCCGACCGCCGGGGCGGCGTCCGGGGGGTGCTGCGCCACCTGGGCGCAGTGCAGCTGGACACCATCTCGGTCCTGGCCCGCTCGCACGAGCTGATCCCGTACGCGCGCCTGGGCGCGGTGGGCCGGGAGGCGGTGGAGAAGGCGTACTGGAGCGACAGCCACGCCTTCGAGTACTGGTCGCACGCGGCGTGCGTCCTGCCGATCGAGGAGTGGCCGCACTTCGCGTTCCGCCGCCGGGCCAACCGGGCGCGCGGCCACCGCTGGCACGTCCTCCAGGACAAGGAGCGCTCGACGCGGGCGGTCCTGGACCGGCTGAAGGCCGACGGCCCGCTGACCTCCACCGAGCTCGGCGGCGCGAAGAACGGCGGCGAGTGGTTCGAGTGGTCCGAGACCAAGATCGCGGTGGAGTGGCTGCTCGACACCGGTGAGGTGGTCTGCTGCGAGCGGCGGGGCTGGAAGCGGGTCTACGACCTGCCCGAGCGGGCCGTGCCGGACGCCCTCCTCCACGACGACCTGGACGACCGCGAGTGCCTGCGCCGGCTGGTCGCGCTGGCCGGGCAGTCCCTGGGGGTGGGCACCCGCGCCGACCTCGCGGACTACCACCGGCTCAAGGGGGAGCAGGTCGACGCGGTGATCGCGGACTCCGGTCTGGTGCCGGTGACGGTGGAGGGCTGGGGCAGGCCGGCCTGGGCCGATCCCGGCGCGCTGGCCACCGTCCCGCGCGGCCGCCACCGTACGACGCTGCTGTCGCCCTTCGACTCGCTGGTCTGGGACCGGCCCCGCACCGAGCGGATCTTCGGGTTCACGCACCGCCTGGAGGCGTACGTCCCCAAGCCGAAGCGGATACACGGGTACTTCGCGATGCCGCTGCTGGCCGGCGGCCGGCTCCAGGGGCGCGTCGACCCGGGCCGCGAGGGCCGCACGCTGGTGGCCCGCCAGCTCTCGCTGGCCACGCCGGGGGCGGCGGGCGCGATGGCCGAGGCCCTGTGGGAGGCCGCCCGGTGGGTGGGGTGCGAGGAGGTGCGGGTGGAGCGCGCCCAGGACGCCCGGGAGGCGGCTGCCGTCTCGGCGGAGCTGGCCGCCCGGCGGCCGTAGCCGGCCGGGCCCGCCCCTCCCGGGGAACGGCTAGCGGATCTCCAGGATCTTCTCCCGCATCGCGTACACGACGGCTTCCATCCGGGAGTGCAGCTGAAGCTTCTCCAGGATGTTGCGGACGTGGTTCTTCACGGTGTTCTCGGAGATGAACAGCTGCTTGGCGATGTCCCGGTTGTTCATCCCGGTGGCCACCAGCTTGAGGACCTCCAGCTCCCGGTCGGTCAGCCGGGGCGCCGGGACCAGCCGGCGCTCGTCGGTGCGCTGGATCATCGACTTGAACTCGGTGAGCAGCTTCGACGCCATCGACGGGCTGATCTGCGACTGCCCGTCGGCGACGGCGCGGATGGCCGTCGCGACCTCGTCCGTGGAGATTTCCTTGAGCAGGTAGCCGGTGGCGCCCGCCTTGATCGCGTCGTAGAGGTCGGCCTCCTCGTCGCTGATCGTCAGCATGATGATCTTCGCGGAGGGGGCGACCTCCTTGATCGAGGTGCACGCCTCGATCCCGCCGCGCCGGGGCATCCGCACGTCCATCAGCACGATGTCCGGAAGCAGGTCGGCGGCCTTGTCGACGGCCTCCGCCCCGTCCCCGGCCTCGCCGACGACCTGGATGTCCTCCTCCTGGGCGAGGACGATCTCCAGTCCGCGCCGGAAGAGGGCGTGGTCGTCGACCACGAGTACCCGGATGGGCTCGCCGGCCGGGTCCCCCGCCTCGCGACAGCCGGCTCCGCCGTCGTCACCGCGCGCCGGCCCGAAGCTGTCCGCCATCGTTCCTCCCCCTGCATGTGCTGAGCTGCTGGGCCAATCCGGCGGGGTCGGCCGCCGGTTGACTGTCCGACATGATTCCATGCCCGCCCTGCCGGGCGGGGATCCGGCGGAATCCATCTGGCTCATACGAGTCATACAGGTGCCCCTGCGGAACGCCGTGCGATCCGCAGGGGCAGGGGGTGAATTTCAGCCTCCGAGCGCGCCGCCCGCGCCCGATCCCGAGGGCTCCGAGCTGGACGCGCCGTCGGGGTCCACGTGGATGACGCCGTAGTCGTACGCGTGGCGCCGGTAGACGACGCTGGGCATCTTGGTCTCGGAGTCGACGAACAGATAGAAGTCGTGGCCGACCAGTTCCATTTCGTACAGAGCCTGGTCGAGCGACATCGGCCGGGCCGAGTGGGTCTTCTCGCGGACGATGAGCGGGCCTTCGCCCTGCACTTCGAGGGATCCGATCCGCTTGACCGGAATCCCCTCCTCCGTGTCCTCGTAGACCGGCTCGCCGTTGCTGTTGAGGGTGGCGACGCCCGGCACGCGGTCGGCGACCTCGGCCGCCGGGATACGCCCGGTGCCACGGCGGGTGAAGCGCTTGTCGTGCTGCTTGCGCAGCCGGGCCTCCAGCTTGTCCTGTGCCAGGTCGAGCGCCGCGTAGGGGTCTGCGGCGGCGGCCTCGGCCCGGATCACCGGGCCCCGCGAGTGCAGGGTGATCTCCACGCGGTCGCAACGGTCGGCCTGGCGCGGGTTGTGCTCCTTGGACACCTCGACATCCAAGCTGATCACCTTGGCGTCGAGCTTCTGGATCCGCTCGGGATTCAGCTTCTCGGCCACGTGCTTGCGGAACCGCTCGGGTACTTCGGTCTTGCGGCCCTTGACGACGATGTCCACGCAGAACTCCGTTCCCGGAGACCTCCGCCACCAACGGCGAAGCGTCTCCCTTTCGCACCAGGCTCCGGTGAACACCGGAGCCTCGGACTTGGCGACTTTCACCTCCTCCTCCCCCATCGGCAAGATCCACATCCCACCGACTTCGGAGTGAGAGAGCCCCCCTGCAGGCACTGACGAAGATTCCAATAAAGAGACGGACTGGTGCTCCGATGCCTGGGGCCGAAGGATCGCCAGTTCCTCACAACCGAACATATCTCTCATAGCCGGTTGTCGGCACCCGCTACCGAAACGTACCTCCGATCAGGTGGGTGTTCCCTCTTACTACCTGCAACGATGCGCATTCCCCAGGGGTTCCAAATCTATTCACAAGATTTTTGCTCTGTCCGGGTTGCCGCCGGTCCCCGGGCCGGCGCGAACGACCGCGCCGGAGCCGCCACCACGGCCGCCGCGTCCGCCCGCAGCCCCGCCGCCCGCAGTGCCCGGGCCGCCTCCGCGAGCGTGGCCCCCGTCGTGATCACGTCGTCCACCAGCACGATCCGAGCGCCCGCCGTCAGCGCGGCCCCGCCCGGGTGCACCTCCAGGGCCCCCGCCAGGTTCTCCTGCCGCTCCCGCGCCCCCAGACCCGCCTGGTCCGCGACGGCCCGCCGCAGCCGCAGTACGGGCGCCACGCGCGCGGCCCCACCGGCCCCGCGCAGCCGCCGGGACGCGGCCAGGGCGATCCTGCGCGCCGGGTCGTGCCCGCGCGCCCGCAGCGTCCGCCGCGCGGACGGCACCGGCACCAGGGCGAGCTCGCCGGACCCGCCCCGGGACCCGGCCGCAGCCGCGCCCGCCCCCGTCAGCGCCACCGCCGCCGCCAGGGCAGCTCCCAGGGGGGCCGCCAGGGGCAGCGCCCCGCGCTCCTTGTGCGCCAGCACCACCGCCCGTACGGCCGTCTCGTACCGCGCTCCCGCGTACACCTCCGGCAGCCCCGCCGGCCCCGCCCGCCGTGCCACCGGGCGCACCCGCCCCGCCCCGGCTCCGCTCAGGGCTCCCCGGCACGCCCCGCACAGCACGACGCGCGCCGCCCCGCAGCCGGCGCAGTCGGCCGGCAGGACTAGCCCGGCCACCTCACGCCACCAATCCCGCATGCGTCCACCCTGCCGCGCCGCACCCGGCCCCGCGACCCCTGTGGACGGCGCCCGCCCGTCAGCCCGGGTACACCGGGGCCCGGCCGCCCGCCGCCACCGTGCGCCACTGCGCGCCCGGCGGCAGCCACACGATGCCGTCCTCACCGGAGGAGGCCACCACGGGCTTCGCCTCGTCCTCGGCGGCCGCGATCCCGTTGAGCCCCGTCGCGCCCGGCAGGCTCGCGGCGACCAGCGACCCGTCGGCCAGCATGTAGCGGGCCTGGTCCACCCCGCCGCTCTCCCGGCCCACCACCAGCAGCCGGCCGCGCGGCGCCCAGCTCATCGCCGTCACCTCCGCCATCTGCGGGGCCGCCGGGCGCAGCTCGCGCACCGACACCCGGGAGGCGTCCCCCTTGCCCTCGGGCCGCTCGATCCGCCCGATGAAGAGGTTCCTGCGGCCGCCCTCCTTCTCGACGAGCAACGCGATGCGCACCCCGTCCGAGGAGGCCCGCAGCCCGCTGATCCGCCCTCCGTCGAGCCCGGCGACGTCCACCTTCTGCGGGGTGCCGGTCCCGCCGGGCACCCGCCACAGGCCCTGGCCCTGCGGGTCGAGGTCCGCGACCCACAGGTCGCCCTGCGCGTCCCAGCTGGGCGCGGTGAACTTGCCCGACTTGCTGGTCAGCAGGGCCTGCGGCATCTGCCCCGCCGTCGTCAGCGTCACCACGTACAGGCCGTGCCCGTCGTCGGAGACGACCGCGGCGCGCTTCTCGTCGTACGTCACGGCCGCCGACCCCACCTTGAAGCCCGCGGCGGTGGCCAGCGGGCCGGGCGCGGGCTCCGGCTTGTAGGGCTGCTGCTCCTCGGTGTTGGCGTCGAGGGTCATCCGGACGAGCTTGTAGTCCTTGTCCACGTAGTACTGGTGTTCCGGCGACGGCGGCCGGTTGGCGATGGCCGCGGCGGCCGAGCCGGTGACCCAGCACAGCGAGGACGTGCCGTCGGGGCGCAGCAGTTCGACCCGGTCCAGCTTGGAGGTCGTCAGGTCGCGGACGGTGTAGAGGAGTTGGGTGGCCATCTTCTGGCACTGCGGCTGGGCGACGTTGGCGGCGCTGCCGTTGAGCGGGACGCGCAGGGTGTTCTGGCCGTCGTACGAGAGGGACTTGGTGCCCGTGCGCAGTTCGCTGCCCGTGGGGAAGGCGGTGGAGACGACCGGGCCGAGCCACTTGGAGGGGCCGGCCAGCAGGGACTGCACGGTCTGCGTGGTCGGGTCCATGCGGGTGTCGGGGTCGGTGCGCTGGCGCACGTACACCGGGTCGGCGACGAGGGTGCTGCCCGCGAAGTAGTACTTGTTGACCGGCTTGTAGATGCGCTGGAAGTCGGACTCGCTGAGGACGAGGTTGCTGGGCGGGGTCGAGATCCGCCACTGCTTGTCGACCTGGACGAGCTGGAGGTACTCCTCGTAGCGCCCGCCGCCGGTCTCCGGCTGGTACGCGCTGCGCTCGTCCACGGTCGCGAGCTTCTTGCCGTAGATCTTCCAGCGGGGCTCTTCGGGTTCCCTGTCGCCCTGGACGGGGACCCGGTCGAGGCCGGCGGAGAGGACGGTGACGGCGGAGCCGGGCCGCCAGTTCTTCGCGGCGTCCTCGGTGAGGTACTTGCGGGCGGTGGCCAGTTTCGGGTCGTCGCTGGTCATGGCCTCGAGGAAGCCGTCGACGATGTCGGCCGGGCTGGCCTTGTCGGCCGGCGGCACCCCGAAGACGCGGACCTGCGAGTCGACGCCCTGCGAGGCCTCCACCCGGCGGATCTCGCCGCGGTCGGGCATGGAGGCGCAGCCGCCGATCAGCAGACCGACGGCTCCCAGGGCCAGCGCCACCCGGGTGCCGCGGTGCCGTCGGCCCGTGCGGGCCCGCTGACCGCGCCCGCCCCCGGCGTCCCGTCCGCCCCGTACTCCTGCCGACGCGCGCTCAGCGTCCTCCACCGGGTCCATCCTCCTGTGCTGCGGGCTGATCGGCGGGCCTGGCGACGACCCGGGAGCCGTTGCCGGGCAGCGCCGTGGGGTCGGCGGGCACCGGCAGGGCGGTGGTGACCGCCGGCCTGGGCGGTATCGGGGAGCGGTCGGCGCGCTCGGCACCGCCTCCGGGGCGCGTGCCCGGCCCGGCGGCGCCGCCGGGCCGGGGTGCCTCTGCGGCGGCGCGGGCGCGGTTGGCCCGGGAGTCCTCGGGCTCCAGCGGGATCGGCGATCCGCGCAGGGGCTCGTCGGCGGTGCGGGGCAGGGTGAGGCGGAACTGGGACCCACCGCCGGGCTCGCCCCAGGCCTGGAGCCAGCCGCCGTGCAGGCGGGCGTCCTCGACGGCGATGGACAGGCCGAGGCCCGTGCCGCCGGTGGTGCGCGCCCGGGCGGGGTCGGCCCGCCAGAAGCGGTTGAAGACGCGGGTGGCCTCGCCGGGCTTGAGTCCGACGCCGTAGTCGCGGACGGCGACGGCGACGGCCCCGCCGGCCGAGGCGAGCCGGACCACCACGTCACGGCCCTCGCCGTGCTCCACGGCGTTGACGACGAGGTTGCGCAGCACCCGCTCCACGCGCCGGGCGTCGGCCTCGGCTATGACGGGCTGGGTGTCGCCGAGGACCCGGATGCGGCTGCCCTTGTGCTCCGCGAGCGGCTCGGCCCCGTCGATGACACGGCGTACGACGTCCCGCAGGTCGATGGGCTCGGCCTGGAGGTCGGCGGCGCCGGCGTCGAAGCGGCTGATCTCCAGCAGGTCGGAGAGCAGCGACTCGAACCGGTCGAGCTGTCCGGCGAGCAGCTCCGCGGAGCGCGCGGTGACCGGGTCGAAGTCGACCCGGGCGTCGTGGATGACGTCGGCGGCCATGCGGACGGTCGTCAGCGGGGTGCGCAGCTCGTGCGAGACGTCCGAGACGAACCGGCGCTGCAGCCGGGACAGGTCCTCCAGCTGCTGGATCTTGTTCTGGAGGTTCTGGGCCATCTTGTTGAACGCCTCGCCCAGGCGGGCGATGTCGTCCTCGCCGGTGACCTTCATCCGCTCCTTGAGCCGCCCGGCCGAGAGCCGCTCGGCGATCCCGGCGGCCATCCGGACCGGAGTGACGACCTGGCGCACCACGAGCCAGGCGATGGCGCCGAGCAGCACGACCACGAACACGCCGGCCGTGGCGATGGTGACCTTGACCAGGTTGAGGGACTCCTCCTCCTGGGTCAGCGGGAAGAGGTAGTACAGGTCGTACGGGTCGCCGTTGATGTCGGTGAGCCGCTTGCCGATCACCAGCGCGGGCGCCGGCGGCTTCTCCCCGGCCCCGGCGGTGTACCGGATCTGCCAGAACGTCTTGAAAGTGCCGGTGGCGTGGTTGACGGAGCGGCGCAGCGCCGGCGGGACGCTGGCGGTCGGGTCGACGTTCCCGGAGGCGCGGGCGCCCTTGACGCCCTGGGCGCCCGGGGCGGCCTGCTCACCGGTGCCGGCGCCGAGCGCGACCACCTCGAAGGCGGTCTGGCCGCCGCTGGCGAGCTGTTTGACGAGCGAGTTCATCCAGGTGCTGGCGTCCCGGCCGACCTTGTTGTCGGTGGCGTCGGGCCCGTCGGCGGCGAAGGGCGTGTTGGCCTTCTCCTGTGCGACCGCGAAGCCTCCCGCGGCCTGGCTCTGGGCGGCCTCCTCCTTGGCTTCGAGGAGCCCCCTGGAGACCTGGGCGATGACGACGAAACCGAGGGCGAGGACCACGGCGAGCGACATCAGCAGGGTCGCCGCGACCACCCGCAGCTGGATGTTGCGCCGCCAGATCCGGACAGCCGGGAGCAGCGGCCGGCGTACGAGGCGTACGAACAGCCGCAGGAGGGGGCCGCCGGGTGCTCCGTCGGCGATCTGACGGAGCTGCCGGCCGCCCCGCAGCGCTCCCCGGCGGGAGCCGCTCCGGGCCTTGCCGGGCTGCACGTCAGCTGGGTCCGGCCTTGTAGCCGACACCGCGCACCGTCACGACGATCTCGGGGCGCTCCGGGTCCTTCTCGACCTTGGAGCGCAGGCGCTGTACGTGGACGTTGACCAGGCGGGTGTCCGCCGCGTGCCGGTAGCCCCAGACCTGCTCCAGCAGCACCTCGCGGGTGAAGACCTGCCAGGGCTTGCGGGCGAGGGCGACCAGCAGGTCGAACTCGAGCGGGGTCAGCGCGATGGAGGCGCCGTCGCGCTTGACCGAGTGTCCGGCCACGTCGATGACCAGGTCACCGATGACCAGCTGCTCGGGCGCGGGCTCCTCCGACCGGCGCAGGCGCGCCCGGATGCGGGCCACCAGCTCCTTGGGCTTGAACGGCTTGACGATGTAGTCGTCGGCACCGGACTCCAGGCCGACGACCACGTCCACCGTGTCGCTCTTGGCGGTGAGCATGACAATAGGCACGCCCGACTCGGCACGGATCAGCCTGCACACCTCTATGCCGTCCCGACCGGGCAGCATGAGGTCGAGCAGCACGAGGTCCGGCTTCGCCTCCCGGAAGGCAGCCAGTGCCTTGTCACCGTCCGCTACGAACGACGGCTCAAAACCTTCTCCACGCAGCACAATGCCGAGCATCTCGGCCAGCGCGGTGTCGTCGTCGACGACAAGGACGCGTCCCTTCATGGTTGACATCATCCCATTAGCTAATCGTTACCAGGCGGTGAGCTGTCCCACAGCCAAAAGGGCTGGAAATCGCCCCTCGGACCTGCGTGGAGATCAGGACGACCAGTCTGCCCCGGATCCGCGCGACAATTGAAGGGCGAGCGGCCCGGGATCCGGGGGGACGGCCGGTCCGAGCAGAGCTCCCCCATGGCACGATGGCAGCCGACCAGCGCGCCCGCCACGGCAGGTGCACGTGAAGGAGCGACGATGAACGACTCTCCGGGCTGGGCCGCGCCCGGATCCCCGTCCGACGGCCAGGGCCCCGACGACGCCCGGCCGGCCGCTCAGCCGTCCGGCTCCGCTGCCGACCCCGGCTCCGCTGACGGTACGGGATCCGGCCCGGGCTCCGCTGCCGACCCCGGCGCCGGCACCCCCGGCGGCAAGTGGTCCGCGGCCCAGCCGCCGGCCGGCCAGTGGTCGAGCCCCGCGCCCGCCCGGACACCGCAGCCGGCCCCGCCCGCGCAGCCGCAGGCCCCCGGCTGGGGAACCCACCCCGCCCCCGGAGCCCCGTACCAGTACCCCGGCGGCTGGGGCGGCCCCCCGCCCGCCGCCAAGCCCGGTGTGATCCCCCTGCGCCCCCTGGGCCTCGGCGAGATCCTCGACGGCGCGGTCGGCACCCTGCGCGGCCACTGGCGCTCCGTGCTCTCCGTCAGCCTGGTCGTCGCCGCCCTCTCCCAGCTCGCCCTGCTCCTCGTCGAGCGCGCCTGGCTGGACGGCCTCCCGGTCGCCGACGAGGACCTCACCCGCTCCCAGGCCCTCGGCGTCATGGGCAACACCGCCCTCGTCTACGCCTTCCAGTACTACCTGGAGATCCTCGGGCTGATCCTGGTGACCGCCCTCCTCGCGCCCGTCGTCAGCCGCGCGGTCCTCGGCCAGGCCTCCACCGTCTCCGGCACCCTGAAGGCCGTACGCCCCCTCGCACCGCGCATGCTGGCCCTGATCGCCCTGCTGCTCCTGGGCGCCGTCGCCGCCGTCGGGCTCCCGACGCTCCCCGGCATCCTCGCCGGCAGCGCCGCCCTCACCGCCCTCGGCATCCCCGTCGGCTTCCTGCTCCTGGCCTGGTTCTACGTCACCTTCGTGCTGGCCCCGCCCGCGCTCATGCTGGAGCGCGGCACGGCCGTCGCCGCCCTCAAGCGCTCCGCCAAACTGGTCAAGGGCTCCTGGTGGCGGATCTGCGGCATCAGCCTGCTGACCTGGCTGATCCGCGCCATCACCAGCATGGTGATCGTGACGCCCTTCGCGGGCATCGCCCTGTTCGCGGCCCCCGGAGGCATCAGCAGCCTGTTCAACGGCTCCGCCACCACGAGCTGGACCTTCCTGATCATCAGCGCGATCGGCGGGGTCGTCGGCGCCACCGTCACCGTGCCCATGCAGACGGGCGTCACCACCCTCCTCTACATCGACCAGCGCATCCGCCGCGAGGCCCTCGACCTGGAGCTCGCCCGAGCCGCCGGACTCGACGGCTACGGCACCCCCACCGCCGCCGAACGGCCCGGAGGCTGACGCACCGATGAGCACGGGGGGACTCATCACCACCGGCGCCACGGCCCTGCTGCCCGCCGCCGAGACACCACCGCTGACCACCCCGCGCGACGCCGCCCGCGAGGCGGCCGAACGCGAGCTGGCCAAGCCCGCCTACCACCAGGACGAGCCGGGGCTGCTCCAGCGTGCCCTGGACCGCTTCTGGGAGTGGCTCGGCGACTTCTTCGACCGCGCCTCCGGAGCCACCCCCGGCGGCTGGGCCGGACTCCTCGCCATCGCCGTACTGGTCCTCCTGGTCCTCGCCGCCCTGTGGTGGCGGCTCGGCACCCCCCGCCGCACCCCGGCCGCCGGCGGCACCCTCTTCGCCGAGGGCCCCCGCAGCGCCGCCGACCACCGCGCCGCCGCCGACGCCCACGCCGCGGCCGGCCGCTGGAACGAAGCCGTCCAGGAACGCATGCGCGCCCTCGTCCGCTCGCTCGAGGAACGCACCCTCCTCGACCCCCGGCCCGGCCGCACCGCCGACGAGGCCGCTGCCGAAGCCGCCGTCTCCCTCCCCGCCCACGCGGACGACCTCCGCACCGCCGCCCGCGCCTTCGACGACGTCACCTACGGCGGCCGCACCGCCGACGCCGACGCCTACGCCCGCCTGCGCACCCTCGACCTCACCCTGGAACGCGCCAAGCCGCTCCTGACGGGACCCACCGCATGACCGGCCCCACCCCGCCCCCCGCCGGCCCGGACACCACCCGGACCACCCCGGCGCCCCGCCAGGGCACGGACCGGCGCGCGGCTACCTCCACCGCCCTCACCGGCGCCCAGCTCTGGGCCCGCGCCCGCGGCCTGCTCCTCGCCCTCGGCATCCTCCTCGCCGCGGCCCTCGCCCTCGCCGGCCTCCAGGCGGGCGACCACCACGGCCTCCTCGACCCCCGCTCCGCCGACCGGGACGGCAGCCGCGCCCTCGCCCAGCTCCTGAAGGAACGCGGCGTCACCACCCGCGTCGTCACCAACGCCGACGAGGCCGCCGCCGCGGCCGGACCCCGCACCACCCTCCTCGTCACCGCCCCCGACCTGCTCGGCGAACCCCAGCGGCGCGCCATCCGCTCCGCCATCGACCTCTCCGGCGGCCGCACCGTCCTCATCGCCCCCACCGGCCTCAGCCTCCCCGACCTGGCACCCGCCGCCCACGCGAAGTCCTCCACCGACAGCGACGACCTCGACCCCGGCTGCGCCCTGCCCGCCACCACCGCCGGCCGCGCCGGCACCGGCGACGGCCTCCGCTACACCACCGCCCTCCCCGCAGCCACCGCCTGCTACCCCAGCGACGGCGACCCCACGGTCCTCGTACTCCCCGGCACCACCAAGGGCGGCGACACCGTCCTCCTCGGCTCCGAACGGATCCTGCTCAACCAGCACCTCGCCGAACAGGGCAACGCCTCCCTCGCCCTCCAGCTCCTCGGCTCCCGCCCCCACCTCGTCTGGTACCTGCCCACCCTCGCGGACATGCCCCCCGACGGCCCCGCCGACGACAAGAGCCTCCTCGAACTCGTCCCCGCCGGCTGGCTGTGGGCCCTCCTCCAGCTGGCCGTGGCCGCCGTCCTCGCCGCCCTCTGGCGCGCCCGCCGCCTCGGCCCGCTCGTCACCGAGAACCTGCCCGTCGCCATCCGCGCCTCCGAGACCACCGAGGGCCGCGCCCGCCTCTACCGCAAGGCCTCCGCCCGCGACCGCGCCGCCACCGTGCTGCGCGCCGCCGCCCGCGAACGCCTCGCCCCCCTGGTCGGCGTACCGCCCGCCCGGGCCCACGACCCCGAGGCCCTCGTCCCCGCCGTCTCCGCCCGCCTGCCCCACGCGGCCGGACCCGACCCGGCCACCACCCTCTTCGGCGCCACCCCCGCCGACGACGCGGCACTCGTCGCGCTCACCGACCACCTCGACGCCCTCGAAAGAGAGGTCCGCACCTCATGACGGCCACCACGGACAGCGCCCGCTCCTCCCTGGAAGCGCTCCGCACCGAAATCGCCAAGGCCGTCGTCGGACAGGACTCCACCGTCACCGGTCTCGTCGTCGCACTCCTGTGCCGCGGCCACGTCCTCCTCGAAGGCGTCCCTGGCGTCGCCAAGACTCTCCTCGTCCGCGCCCTCGCGGCCTCCCTCGCACTCGACACCAAGCGCGTCCAGTTCACCCCCGACCTGATGCCCAGCGACGTCACCGGCTCCCTCGTCTACGACGCCCGCACCGCCGAGTTCTCCTTCCAGGACGGCCCCGTCTTCACCAACCTCCTCCTCGCGGACGAGATCAACCGCACGCCCCCCAAGACCCAGTCCTCGCTCCTCGAAGCCATGGAAGAGCGCCAGGTCACCGTCGACGGCACCGCGCGCCCGCTCCCCGACCCCTTCCTCGTCGCCGCCACCATGAACCCGGTCGAGTACGAGGGCACCTACCCCCTCCCCGAAGCCCAGCTGGACCGCTTCCTCCTCAAGCTCACCGTCGCCCTGCCCTCCCGCGAGGACGAGATCGGCGTCCTGACCCGGCACGCCGCCGGCTTCGACCCGCGCGACCTGCACTCCGCCGGCATCCGCCCGGTCGCCGGCGCCCGGGAACTCGAAGCCGCCCGCAAGGCCGTCGAGGAGACCACCGTCTCCCCCGAAATCGCCGCCTACGTCGTCGACATCTGCCGCGCCACCCGCGAATCGCCGTCCCTCACCCTCGGCGTCTCCCCCCGCGGCGCGACCGCCCTCCTCGCCACCGCCCGCGCCTGGGCCTGGCTCACCGGCCGCGACTACGTCACCCCCGACGACGTGAAGGCCCTCGCCCTGCCGACCCTGCGCCACCGCGTCCAGCTGCGCCCGGAAGCCGAGATGGAGGGCGTCACCGCCGACTCCGTCATCTCGGCGATCCTCACCCACGTCCCCGTCCCCCGCTGATGGCCCCCACCGGACGCGCCGCCCTGCTCGCGGCCCTCGGCAGCCTCCCCGTCGGCATCCTCGAACCGGGCTGGACGGGCATCCTCGCGGTCAACGGCTCCCTCGCCCTGGCCTGCGCGGTCGACTGCGCCCTCGCGGTGCCCGTACGGAGCCTGCGGCTCACCCGGACGGGCACCACCGCCGTCCGCCTCGGCGAGACCGCCGACGTCCACCTCACCCTCACCAACCCCGGCACCCGCACGCTCCGCGCCCGCATCCGCGACGCCTGGCCCCCCAGCAGCTGGCCCCCCGGCACCGAAACGGCCGCCTCCCGCCACGAGCTGACCGTCCCCGCCGGTGAACGACGCCGCCTGACGACCCGCCTGCGCCCCACCCGGCGCGGCGACCGCAAGGCCGCGGCCGTCACCGTCCGCTCGTACGGGCCCCTCGGCCTGTGGGCCCGCCAGGGCTCCCACAGCGCCCCCTGGACGGTCCGCGTCCTGCCGCCCTTCACCAGCCGCAAGCACCTCCCCTCCCGCCTCGCACGCCTGCGCGAACTGGACGGCCGCACCAGCCTGCTGACCCGCGGCGAGGGCACCGAGTTCGACAGCCTGCGCGACTACGTACCCGGCGACGACACCCGTTCCATCGACTGGCGGGCCACCGCCCGCCAGCACAAGGTCGCCGTCCGCACCTGGCGCCCCGAACGCGACCGCCACATCCTGATCTGCCTGGACACCGGCCGCACCTCCGCCGGACGCGTCGGCGACGCGCCCCGCCTCGACTCCGCCATGGACGCGGCCCTGCTGCTGGCCGCCCTGGCGACCCGCGCCGGCGACCGCGTGGACCTCCTGGCCCACGACCGCCGCCTCCGCGCCCAGGTCCAGGGCCGATCGGCCGCCGACACCCTCCCCGCCTTCGTGAACGCCATGGCCGGCCTCGAACCCGAACTGGTCGAGACGGACTCCCGGACCCTGGTCTCCACCATCCTGCGCAGCGCCCCGCGCCGCTCCCTGGTGGTCCTCCTGACGAGCCTGGACGCCGCCCCCGTGGAAGAGGGCCTCCTGCCGCTCCTCCCCCAGCTGACGCAGCGCCACACGGTCGTCCTGGCCTCCGTGGCCGACCCCCACATCGCCGCCATGGCCGCGTCCCGCGGCTCCCTGGACGCCGTCTACGAGGCCGCGGCCGCCACCCAGACCCAGTCCCAGCGCCGCCGCACGGCGGAGCAGCTCAGCCGCCACGGCGTCCACGTCGTCGACGCCACCCCGGACGACCTGGCCCCCGCCCTGGCCGACACCTACCTCGCCCTGAAAGCCGCGGGCCGCCTGTAGCCGCGTCATCGCCGAGGAGGACACCGACGACACCGCGAAGGTCGTGAACTCCCGCGACGTCCTGCTGGTGGTGGAGGTCGTCTCCCGTACGAACTCGCTGACCGACATCCGCGACAAGCTGTACGACTACCCGAGGATGGGGGTCCCGCTGTACGTCGTCGTGGACCCCCGCAGGGACAAGAAGACCGTGACGGTGCACAGCGAACCCTCGGAAGGGCCCGACGGCATCCGCTACCGCAAGAAGGTCCCCCACGCTTTCGGGGACACCGTCACCGCCGGCCGCTGGACGCTCGACACCAGCAGCCTGAAGAGCTACCCCGCCGACTGGTGAAGGAACAGGAAGGCGTCGGTGCTCACGCATAAAGGGCCGCAAACGCAGAAAAGCCCCGCACCAGAAGGTGCGGGGCTTTCCCACAATGATTGTTCGGCGGCGTCCTACTCTCCCACAGGGTCCCCCCTGCAGTACCATCGGCGCTGAAAGGCTTAGCTTCCGGGTTCGGAATGTAACCGGGCGTTTCCCTAACGCTATGACCACCGAAACACTATGAAGTTAACCAACCGGATGACAACACGGTCGTTACTTCAGAACTAACACAGTGGACGCGAGCAACTGAGGACAAGCCCTCGGCCTATTAGTACCAGTCAGCTCCACCCGTTACCGGGCTTCCACATCTG